>CAVRSU010000007.1:0-889470 GCA_963723955.1 uncultured delta proteobacterium | reverse complement strand
CAGGTGCCGTTGGCGGTGCAGTTACCGATGAGCGCAATCCATGTTGGAGGCACACGTGCTCTTGCGTGGGGTTCCATAGGCACAGGTCAGGGAACCGCTACACGATTTCGGGGTGCCGGCAGCGCAGGTTCCGGCGCCGTCGCAAGCCTTGGAGGTGAGGGTCGAACACGAACAGGTCGAACTCCGCACCGCTGTGCCCCTGGCCGAAAAGCGACAGCTACCCGCTCCATCGCAGGTTCCAGCCGAGTCGCAGGGCGTGCCCGATGCCGTGCAAGCGTTGTGAGCACTTTGGCCCGCCGCGGGACCGGCGGACCCACGTGCCGTCCTTTTCCCGTTCAGAGCCGCCGAACATGCGTTGCAACCGGTGCAGGCCTGGTTCAACCGACGTTGTGGCGCGGACCGAGGTGCCTTGACAGTCGCTGGCCGAGAAGCACGGGGCGCCTTGGCCTTTCAACTGCGCGAGGTGGCGACGAGGTCCAATCAGGCCTGGGGCCGCGTTGGGGGCGCGTCCGGCGTGGCGACTGGGAAATCGTTAGCGACGTCTGACACTTGGTCAGGACCCGAGTCCGGCGAGGCCGAATTGTCTGAAACTACGTCGGGCAACGCACTGGCGTCCGCGACCGACCCAAGTTCCACGGCAGCGGGGGCATCGATGACTTGGGCAAGACCGTCGATGGGTGGTGCGGTGCCGTCACCCGAAGAGCGCCGTCCACGCCACGTAGCCCGTCAATCCCAGGGGCTCCGTCGAGAATCGCGGGGCCACCGCCATCGCCGGCCGGAATCATCTGGCAAACCCCAGGAGCGGTCGCGGTCGCGCCCACGCAACTGTACCCGGTTGGGCAATGCGTGCCATCGGTGCATTTGAATTTGCCCGGGCCGTTGAAGCATCCGGCGAGGAGCAGACCCGCGAATGCGAGTATGCCGGGCAGGAATCGATGGCGGAGGCGAAGCGACGCGGACAACATCAGAAGGCTCCTTTCAGAAACGCGCCGGCTTGGCCGGGGGCAAGGGTGGGGACGAGCGCCACCGAGGCGGAATGAGCGGCGCCGGATTGCTGGCCGAGATAGTAAAGAACGGCGCCGGTCACGACGCACGCGGCCCCCACGCCGTAGCCGGCCCAGCCCAGGGTTTCGTAGGTCTTGCGGTCGGAGATCTTGCCGGGGTCGTAACCGTTGGTCTTCTCCAAATCGCTGGCCATGCTGTTGACCTTGAGGTTCAGGATGACCCCGGTGATGACGGCCGCTCCGCCGAAGGCAGCGGTGATGATGCCGGCGGTTCGCAGCCCGCTCCGGATTCGCTGGCTGGCTGAGGATTCGCCTGCTGGACGATGGGCGGGGCCGCCGCCGCCGGCGTGGACGCCACGGCAGGCGCTGGCACCACCACCGGGGCCGGCGCCGCCGCTGGCGCCAGAACCGCTGGCTGCGGCTGGCTGGCGAGCAAATCCTTGCAGTCGGCGATGTGCTTTTGGGCGTCAGCTTTCTCCGCCTTGCTCAGGTTCTTACCTACGCGCAGGTACTCCTGGAAGCGACCGATGGCCTCTGCGTGTCTGATGTTCTGCTCGAGACATCGCGCCTGATTATAGATGTATTGGAATTTTGAAGTCGACAAAGAGCTCGGACAGAATGGCCACTCCCTTGGCGTAGTCGCCCGAAAGGCAGGCCACCCTGGCCGCACGTCCTGCTTTCTCGACTGTCCGCTCGCGCTGTCTGCGACGCCAGAAGCAACGTTATCAGCACGAGCCAACTGAATCTACGCATGGGTCCGCTCCTCACTGAAGGTCGTTTGCATGGAATGGCCCGCTGCGGCGCGATCCTGCGGCGCGGGCGGGGTCTTGGCAAGCATCTTCAAGCCCCTTCGCGTCCCCTTGCGCAATACTCACTTGCCGAATGGTTGCAACTCGGCGACCCAGAAGAAGAGCTCGCATGCCTGAGCCCGCCCTCATCATCGACCGCCAACGCCCAGCTCGGTTGGGCACTGGTTGCCCCCACCACGCCACCTGCCGATGGAAGGCCGCAATCTGGTTGAGCTGGTCCCGATTCGCCTTGGCTGACATTCGGGTTACACTTCTGAACAGGAGAAGTCTCATGAAGGCACTGCAAACGACAGGGATCGTGGGCGTCAGCCCACCAACTCGTGGGGGATGTCCCATCGGACGTTCCCAGCGGTCCCCATCGCGTCGTCGTGGTCCTGGATGAAGATGAACGGTCACCCCTGGGCGTCGGCCTTGTCTTGGGCCGCATTGGCCCTGCCCGGCGCACAATGGCCGGCTGGCGGACTAAGCCTGCGACGCGAGGCTCTGTATGCCGACACCGACCGCTGACGGCATCTTCGCCGACATCCTCGACCGCGCACACACCATCGAGTCGCAGTGCCGGGTGGCCGGGGACGGTCCCGACGTCGCCCAGCAACTACATGCCCTGGTGGCCGTGGGCGACACGCGCGGCAAGCAGATCACGACGCCAACGTCGTGGCGACCATGTTGGCTCACGGTATCCGCACCCTGCTCACGGACAACGTCGCCGACTTCGCGCGCTGGTGCCACCTGACCGGCGTGCGCGCGCTGTAGTGCCCGTGGCGCTGGGCAGCCCTAATGCGACAAGTGCCACGGCCGGGGTGGACGGCGTACGACGCGAGAAGCGCCGATCTTCACCAGTTTGCTGCCATCCCAGTGCCAGCGTTCAATCTCTATTCGATTTGGGCAGCAAGCTCCTCCAGTGGACTCTGAAACGGACACGGCAAACCGCCGCACGATGACGTCGCCGTCCTTCACCGTCATCGAGTCAATTCCCCCCTCACCGCGATCCCCACCTTCAATGGTCGCCCGCAATACAGGGGAACCTTTGTCCAGACCGTAGATGTATCCAGACAAGATGGTTGAGGCACCTCCCAGGTTCGTACCGACTACCGCTAGTGCTTCCTCTTGCCCATCGCGGTCAATATCGCCAAAGGTTACGCCCCGGATGTGCATACAGTTGTTGCAGTGCCCTTCATCATCTAAATCCGAGTAGTAGCTCTTTAGGAATTTGTAGGTTGTTCCTTCTCCAAAATCGTATGTGCGGTCCATCCAACTAATCGCGCGAATTGGCGAGGTTCCAGCCCTTTCGTGCCCCCGGGTCGGCCCTGGGTTCAAGAGGGCCGCAAGCAGGACTAGTGTGACTACCACCTTCCGCACCATGATCGGAGCAATCGGCGTCATTTCGGTGCCGTCCCACTGACCGTGGCGGAGGCCTGTTCCAATAGCTGCTCGAAGAAGGCCGCCTCCATGGCGCGAGCCTTGGCTATCTTTATGTAGTCGGTGTGGTGCAGCGACGGAGTGGTGAGTATCGCGTTCAGATCGAATGGGACGCCAGCCTCGGAAGCCAAGTGCCTCAAGTAGCCAAACGCCGAATTTACGCCGAAGTGCTGCCCGTGATGTGGCCCCTGCTTGGGATCGAATGGCGTTCCGCCTGGAGCAACAAACGCGTATGCCTGCCAGACGGTCTTTGCGTCCTTGCCCAGGGCAGCGAACAAGGACTGGCCTTGGGCCTGGCCGATTTCTTTCTCCACGTGCGTCTGGAACTTGTTGAAGTTCAAACGCGTCACAGCTGCGTAGCCCAGGATCTGGTCGCGTACGGGGATCTTCGATGGATAGACGAGATTATGAGTTTCCACACTCTCATAGGGAGTAACGGTCTTCCAATTGTCAACAATGCTCTTGGGCAGCCCGAGGTGATTCTTCACTGTGTCCAGGAAATCGAGCCCGCCCCATCTGAAGCTATCTTTCTTGTCGGAGCCTCGCGCGGTCACCGCGGGATCGTATTCGCGTGCGGTCGTGGTGAGCACGAGCAAGATGTTGATCTCGACAAGCTGTGCCGTTCGCCTCAAGTTTGCTGAAGCAGCCCTGCTGGGCCCCGGTCTGGAAAGACGCCGCAGCAATCCCTCAAAGCGGATATCCCCGTCGACATAGATGCGGGACTGGCCGGTTGGAAAACCTTCGGGGGGAACGCCGAAGCGCGCGCCTATTGTCTGCATCAGCGCGATGCGGCCCTCCCTGCCTAGATCGCGACCGGCTTGTGCGGCGGTTCGGATACGCAGAGCCGACAGTGGATCCTCGTCGTGAAGGTCGCCCCCTGTGCCCGGCACGGTGACCACCACCGGGGTGTTCTTGGCCACGCTGACGGCCTTCTTCTTGGTTCCCTCGAAGGGATCGTCTTCCTCGGCGTCCATGGCTAGCTCTGCACCCCTTTGTCGTGTAGGGCGCGCAGGCGCGCCATCGTCTCGTCGTTCTTTTCGCCGCTAGGTTCGAGCCCATTCTCCACCTGGAATCTGCGCAAGGCCTCGGTGGTCGCGGTGCCGATTTCCTCGTCCCCATCGTCCAAGACGAATCCGCTGCCATCGTCGGATGCGAAGCCGAGGTTCTCAAGCCGTTGCATCAAGCCGGACACCTCGGTCAAAGGATTGAGATTGCCGATTCTCAAATCGAAGGAGATGTCGTCGTCAGGGAAGTACAACTCGGCCGAGGTCGCCCTCGCTGGCACCGGCTGGTTCACCAGTCCGTTTTCATCCGTTCGTCCCGTGGCCCTGAAGTCACCGGCCGAGAGGATGTAGTCCTTATTCGCGAGTGGCTTGTGACCGTCGCGCAGATAGATGGAAAGAAAGGTCCCGGGTTGCTCCATGATGAAGGTGTGCTCCTTGCCTGTCTCGCACACGTAGACCTTGGGCGCCGGCTTGTCTGGAATGGAGATCCGGTCGCCGGCCTTAATCACGAAAGGATTGGGGCGCTTCTTCTTGAAGTCGGCATTGGCGGGATGGTTGTAAATCTCGCGAAAGTCGGCAAAGCCGAAATCGCTGGCATCTTCGCCAAGCATTCACCCTTCCTGACCTCGTACTCGCGCATGCTCCAGCCACCTCACTTCTTCTTCACGCTGCTGGGATCCTCGTCGATCCATTCGACCTTGCAGTCGCCCTTGGCGATCCCGCTCACGGTGACGATGCCGTCAAGTAGGGTGTGTCCCTCGACGACGGTTCCGTTTGGGGTTGTAAGCCGGAAATTTCGATATGCGACGGGTTTTCCGTTGGCGTCGACGGCCTTGATGACGACCCATTCGCTACCTTCCTGAAGGGTCTTAATATGGCGCCCAGAAGCCGGCTTGCCCGCCTTTCCGCCTGCGCCCGAGGCACCCTGCCCATTGCCCGCACCGGAAGACGCTCCACCCTTCTTCCCCTTGGGCCCTCCGCCTCCTGCAACTTCAGCGCGCTCTTGCCCTTGATGCTGCACACGCCGTCGGCTTCGATGGTGACGGTCTTGCTCTTCATGGCCGACGGCGTCTTCGCCCATCGCCACGGCGCTGCCGCCCCGCCCGCGGCGGCGGTCACGGCGGGGCTGGCGATGGCGACGCCGCCGGGCAGGATGGCCAGGCTGCTGCCGCCGCACACGAACTTGATGCCGGTCGGCGAGTCGAAGGTCGCCTTGCCGGTCTTGTCGAGACAGACGGTCGCGCCTCCGGCCAAGATGGTGATGGTGCCAGCCGAGTCGACCGTCACATTGGTGCCCTTGAAGGTCATGCTGGTGGCGGCTTGGTTGAGCTGGAACTTCTTGTCGGTGGTCAGCTTGTGGGCCAGCTTGACGTGCTCGTCTTTGTTCTTCTCCTCGACCAGCATTTGATTGCCGTCCACCTTGCGCGCGTGCGTGTCGCCGTAGATCTGCGTGACCGCGCCCGTGATGGTCTTGTCGTGGGTGCCGCCGATGACCACGCTGTCGTTCACGTCGACGGTGAGCTGGCGGTCGTTCTCCACCAAGTTGGTTTCGTCGTTGCCCACGACGATGCTGCGGTTCGCGCCCACGTGCAGCGTCTGGTTGTTCTTCACCAGCGTGGACATGTCCTTCTCGGCCTGCAGGTGCAGCTCTTCGTGGCCCTTTCTTGTCCTCGAAGCGGAGCTCGTTGAAGTTGCTGGCCGTGCCGCCTTTGCTGCTGCGGCTCTTGATGCCGCTTTGGGTTTGGTTGGCCGGCAGCTCGTAGGGCGGCATGGTGTCGGCGTTGTACAGGCTGCCCGTGATGATGGGCCGATCCGGATCGCCGTCGAGGAACGCGACGATCACTTCCTGGCCAATGCGCGGGAGGTACTGCGCGCCCCACTTGGCCCCGGCCCATGATCTGCGCCACGCGCAGCCAGCACGACGACTTCTCGTTGCGCCCGCCCAGGCGATCCCAATCGAACTGCACCATCACGCGGCCGAATTTGTCGGTCCAAATCTCTTCGCCCGCGGGGCCCACCACCAGCGCGGTCTGCGGGCCCGGCATGCGCGGCTTGCGCGTCATGCGCCGGGGCGGAACTGGGTGTGGCTGTCGAGCAACTGGTACTTCGCCTTGAACGGCTCGTCGCTGCCTGCCACGTCGCCGGTTTCGAATTGATCGATGCTCAGGCTGTAGCTCGCGCCGACCACCAGGTACTGCTTGCCAAAATCCTCTTCACTCCAGAACGGCATCGCCTCGGCACCGTTCCGGTCCCGGCCGCAGCGACACCAGGTTGCCGAGCCCC
Organism: uncultured delta proteobacterium; assembly: GCA_963723955.1. Classification (GTDB taxonomy): domain Bacteria; phylum Myxococcota_A; class Polyangia; order Fen-1088; family Fen-1088; genus Fen-1118. The sequence goes on along the minus strand of CAVRSU010000007.1, from coordinate 882,951 downwards.
AGGCCCATGGTGTTGCCTTCCACCTCGATGGTGGTGTGATCCACGCGGCCCACCCGCGTGCGCGCGGTTCGCCTCCTGCTGCGCCTCTTCGGGCTTGGACAGCCCGCCGGGATAGTCGTAGTGCTCGAACGGGTAGCCCGTCACCAAATCTTCCGACGTCGCCTGCGACCGAACTGCGGCTGTCTCGGCCGCATCTGCCGTCGGGTCGTAGCCGCTCAAGCACCGTGTGGCGGCCGGAATAGAGCGCCCGGCGCACCTTCATGTCCCAGAAGTGCTCTTCCGAGCCGGCGACCTGTCGCTCTTTCGGGCGTGTAGAGGATCGATTCGTAGCCGTCGACTGTCTCGTGCGCGGTGATGGAATCGGCGAGCACCAAGGTGTGCTTGGCTTCCTCGTGCTTGAAGAAGTAGTAGATGCCTTCTTCTTCCAGCAGCCGCTGCACGAAGTTCAGATCGCTCTCGCGGTACTGGACGCAGTATTCGCGTGCGATAGGTGTGGTCCTTGAATCGCCCCCGATTCGACATCGGTCAGCCCGCGCTTGGCCAGCACCGCTTTCACGATGGAAAGCGCGTCCTGCGCAGGATCGTTGAAAATGCGGCAGTCGGACGTGAAGTCGAACAGGCTCAGCATCGGCCTGATCTCGGCCGCGTAGCGCGTGTGCAGTTGCGTGGCCCCACCTTTGTGGAACCTGGTCACGATGCCGTGAAAGAAGCGCTCTTTGCCGGTGTTGAGCTGGATGCACACGGCGAGCGGCTTGCCCAGCACATCGGCGGGATCGAGGTCCGGCTCTTTGGAAAGCAGACCGAGCTCGAACTTGTACGGTCGCCCCAGTTCTTCCTGCCCCTTGAGCGTCTCAAGCAGCAACACGCCCTTCGGAAAAGGGCCCGTCACCGAAGTATCACGACCCAGAAGCGCCATGGCTATGCGGATACTCTAGTCGTGGACCCAATCGCGTCAAGGGGCGTGGTACCTGACCGCTGATCAATTGCGTCAAGGTCACAGGAATAGCGAGAAAAGGCTGCAATTTTCTGTGGATAACGTTCATTTTGAGGCAGCCAAAACGCGGAGAGGACGCATGGTCGGTCGCTCAAGAATGAGCGGCACTGACTCGCGGTCGAAGCGGGCGGAGAAGCTGCGTTCGAGTACAGCTCTTATGCCAATGGTGACGAAAGACTGGCGTGGGCCTTTCTTGCGGCAGCGTAGTCTGAGCGATGGCTTGATGTCGGCGCAGACGATGCCGGCCATGGTCCAAATCAACAGAGCGACTGCCAGGAGAGTCACGAAACGGGCGAGCGCCTCCGGGTCCCGGAATTGTGTCCAGAATAGCTTGGCGCCGAAGCGTCGGCCTTTGGTGTCGCGGAATTGCTCCTCCACGGTCATGCGCCGGTCGTAAAGGGCGAGGACGTCTTTCGCCGAGCCGGTTTCGCTGGTCGCTACCCACCAAGGCTCATGCGCGTCGGGAGCCCAGTAGCCGACGACGCGTACCCTAACTGCGCCGTCGGAGCGCAGAGCAACGACTCCGAGGTCGAGCACTTGTCCCGGGTGCATGAGAATGTCGTGCAGGGGCAGCTTCACGCCGGGCTCCAGCTCGACGAAGACATCGTCGATGAGCCGCACGACGAAGCCGAGTTTCAGTGTCTGCAGCAGCTCCAACCAGCTCACGCGGCGAAAGCCTCGGTCGCAAAGGATAGTGGCGGTGACGCCAGTGCGGTGAATGATGTCGGCCAAGTGGCGCAGAAACGTGTTCTCACGGGTGTTCTGCGAGCGACTGTTGACCATCTTGCGCCATCCCTGCGTGAGGACTGGAATTGCGCGCTTGCCGGTGACCATGGCAGCGACGAGCAGGCGCAAGTCGTGATGCCATTCCGTCCAGTCGACGGCGAGCAGCACTTTGCGGTCAGGTCTGCGGGCCAAGAGGTCGAGCCACCGGGTGGCGAATTCCAGGTAGTCGACGTGACCATTGCGCAGCAGTCGGTAGAACCGGTTGACGGCGCTGTCGAGCCGGGTGCGCAGCCAGGTCGACAGCGTCGTCGCGATGGCGAAAGACCTCGCCTGGCCAGTGGCGGCAATAGCCGCGATGACCAATCCGAGTGTCTTGCGGCGTGCCTTGTGAAAGGGCTGGAGAAGGCTGGCTAGAAACGGGTAGGTTCGCTCTGGGCTCACGGGAAACCTCCTTCGTTTTGATTCGCAAACCAAACTTCAGGCGGTTCGTGAGCCCTTTTCCACCTATTTTTCAGGCAATCTCGTAACTGATCGAAATGATCCAGCTTTTTCGAGATCGATTCGATAGGCGGTCAGGCGTGGTACGTGTGCTGGCTGCCAAAGCCAAGTTGTGGGAAATGACGCCCTTGCTTGAAGCACCCGACGATTGGCGCGACGATATCGCCGCCGAGACGTCCGCGCCCACGGCTGCGCCTCCGCCACGCCCTGGCCCAAGAAGCTCCCCGAGCAGATCGCCGCCATCCGCGACCTGGTCGCCCGCACCCATGAGGCCTGGACCCTCAACAAGGTCTGCGCCGCCTTCAAGGGCGCCAAGAAGACCGACGTGGAAGAAGTCCTCGAAAGCCTTGAAGCCCTGGGCTTGCTCACCGGCTACACCCACCACTCCACCCGGCGCTGGAAGGCGGCGACAGGATGAACACGCACGGCCTCAGCGTGGGGTGAGAATCGGTCCCTTCTTTCGCTTCGCGTGCCAGAAGGCTCGAACGATGACCTCGGTATCGTCGAACGTGTAGTACAGATGCGATGAGAGCCGGCGCAGATAGACCCTTCGCAGACCTGGGAGCGCGGGCCGCGGATAGCCAGTTCCCGCAGCGGGGGAGATCCTCAGGAGAGCGACAGCTTCCTGCAGCTCGTCCCCGAATACTTCCATGTGGTCGCGGTTTCGCAGCCACCAAAGTTTCTGCTCCGCGATCTGGGCGCGGGCACCCTCGGTGAAACGAACCCGGCGCAGGTTCACGCGGAGCGGATTTCCTTCAGAACATCATCGGCATCTACAAGCCTGCCAGCGGCAACGTCGGCTTCCGATGCGTCGAGGGCACGGTGCAGAGCTTCACGATCATCTTCATCGAGCCAGTCGCCAGGGTCCAGGGGCAGCAAGTCAACCTCGGTCCCCTCGGGCAAGTCGGTCGGCTCATCCAGAACCAGACGACCCTTCTGAACCCTCGCCTTCAACGTCATGAACAAACGCTAGCACTGCCCCCTCAGGTCGTCCATAGAGCGGATCGTCCCGAGCACGTCAAGGACGATAGCGGGCGCCAATCGCCCAGAGCTTCAGCGCTGGCATCGCGTCTTGGGCCGCTATGCCCCACAAACCAAAAGGGCGGTCCCGCGAGGGATCGCCCTTTTTGATGGGTGCGGATTGGTTCCGCGTGACGAAGCTAGCAGGCGCCGCCGCCGCAGCAGCAGCCGCGCATCGACATCGCGCGAGCGCTTCGCATGGCCGACTTTGCGGCGGTCTTCGCCTTCTTCGCGCCTGCCTTCTTGGCGGGCTTCTTGGCGGCGACCTTCTTCTTGGCGGGCGCCTTCTTGGCTTTGGTGGATTTCTTGGCTTTGGTTGCTTTCTTGGCTTTGGGCATGGCGCACATATTGCCGCCATGTGAGCCCGCGCGCAAGATTCGCAACACGCGATTCAAGAAAATCGACATGTCCGCCGAGACGGGCGTGGGGGTATGATCTGAACGCGATGGAGACACGACGAGCGCTTTCGCCACTGGTTGTTGTCCTGCTTGCAGGTTGTGCAACCGCTTCGCCGAGGGACACGTCCAGTACTTTCCCCTTGCCGCCGGAAGAGCCCTCTGCCCCGCCCGCACCCACGCCCAGCGTAGGGCGTGCAGGCAGCGGAGACGCATCGAGCGTGAACGGCCCGGACGAGCTTGTAGCTTTGTGCGAGTCCATGCGCGACGAGAGCAGCACGACTTTTTCCGGCAATGCCGTCGAGCAGGCGCAGGCCATCGAAGCGCACGCACACAGACGACAGGCCGCTCTGGCTGGGCGCTACGTCGTGCTCATTCCTTCTTCCGGGTTTAGCTTTCGCAACTACGAGATCGGCGAGCGAAGACTGATACTCGATACCCAATACAGCCTGGTGCTTGGCGATGGGGCCGAGCTGTTCGTTCCCAGCACCGATCCGGCGCCTGGATTTGTGCTGGCGCCCGATCTGGCGGATCGGCTGGCAACCCAGCGAATCGAAGGCAAGCTCGCCTTACGCCTGCTCTTTCGCCCCTTGGGTTCGCAGCTGCGCAAGGATGCGTGCATGTGGCTGGGCGGTGGCCGCGTGGTCAAGATGGAGATCGAAGTCCTGGGCACCGCGCTGGTCGCACCAGACGGAACCGTGCTTTCCCGCGGCGATACTGGCGAGTACGCGGATTCGTCTTCAGTGCTCCCGGTTCGTTCGCCCAAGGTGACCGTGAGAAGACCGCGCGGGGCCGACGGCAAGGACGTCGCGGCCAGCGTGACCTTGGCCCTAGGCGTCCTGGCCGAGCGGGCCCGCCCTTGCTACGAGCGCGTTCTCATCGCGCGTCCTGCCCTGCGCGGCACGCTGGTCGTTGGCATCCGCATCGGTCCAGGCGGGCAGGTCGAATCGGCACGCGTCGAGATGAGCTCGCTTGGCGACGACACGCTGGTGAGCTGCGTGTCCGCCAATGTGGCGAAAGCGACGATCACGGGCGCAAGCGACGGCCAGCGCTTCAGCGTCCCCCTGCAATTCGCATCGGCCGAAGAACGGTAGACCCTCCCTTTCGATCAATGTGGATGATGGTGGCGCAGGATGTGCGGGCGCTCCAGGCCGTGCGCCAGCATGAGGGGCTCGTCGTTCAGGATCTCCATCGTTGGACCATCGGCGACCACGATGCCGCCATCGAGGACAATCACCCGCGAGCACAGCTCGACCACCCATTCGAGGTCGTGCGTCGCAATCAGCTTGGTGGCGGCGATCCCTTGCAAGAGCGTCTTGAACTCGCGCCGACCGCGCGGATCGAGGTCGCTGGTAGGCTCGTCGAGCACTAGAATCGTCGGCTCGCAGGCCAGCACCCCGGCCAGGCATACGCGCCGCTTTTCCCCGTGGCTCAAGTGGTGCGTGGCACGATGGCCGTATCCCACAAGCCCCACCATGGCGAGCGATCGTTCGACCACCGCATCGAGCTCTTTGCCCGCCAGCCCAAGCTGCTCGGGACCAAAGGCCACGTCTTCCTCGACGGTCGGACAGAAAAGCTGGTCGTCGGGATCCTGAAACAGAAGTCCAACCTGGCGTCGCACCGATTCGAGATTCGCCGATGTGATGGGCTCGCCGGCGATGCGAATGGAGCCGGCGCCGGCGATCTTCTCCGGCAAGATTCCGTTCAGGTGCAAAAGCAGGGTGGATTTGCCAGAACCGTTGGGGCCAAGCAGCCCCACGCATTCGCCGGGCGCGATGCTGAAGCTCACGCCGCGCAAGGCTTCGGTCCCGTCGTGGTAGCGGTAGCGCAAGCCTTCGACTTGAATGGATCCGCTCATTTCCACCCCCGCGCGCACATGGCGGCGTAGATCCGCTCGGCGCGCTCGGAGGCACGCACGAAAAGTTGTCCGACCACGGTGCCGAGCAGTTGCCAGCGCACGCGACGCTGGTGCCGGAAGGTTCGGCTAGCGCGTGCGCGTCGCATGCGTTCCGATTCGTCGAGCAGCACGAAGAGATATCGGTGCATCAGCGCCAGCGTCGTCACGAGCAAGGGTGGAACGCGGGCGCTTCGAAGCGCGCCCAGGACCTTTCCGAAGGGCGTGGTGTTCGCGAGTAGCACCACGGTAAAAAGGCAAATTCCGCTTCTGGTAGCCAGCGTGAGCCAGCTTCCGTGAGCAGAGGCCTGCAAAGCATTCACCAGCACCACACCGAGGACGAATGGCGAAAGCAACAACAGTCGACGGATGAGAAACCCCATGGCGATCCGGCTCGACAGCGCCGCCAGCAACAGCAACACCACCACGGCGACGAACCAGGCGTGGTAGCCCCATGGCACAAGAACCGTACCCACAATCATTGTCAAAGCAGCCACCAGCTTGGCCCCTGCGGACAGCCGGTGCACGGGACTGTCGTGATGGCCGTGATGGTGACCGAGCCAGTCTCTCAGCATGGCGGTTCCTTCTTCGATTCCTTCGTCTCCGGCTTGCGTACGAGCACGCGCCCGAGCACAAGCGCCAACCCCAATACCACCAGCGTGCCGACTGCGCCAGCGAGGGCTGTCGCCCTGGCGGCCGAGTGAATGCCCGGCAAGCGATAGTCCGGCGCAGGGGAATGGACGATGGCCGGGATCCCTTGCCGGTCGAATCCCAATTTCGCCGCGATGGCTTCAAACCCGTCGGGCCAGGGACAGGCGAAAGGCGCCACAAAAACGGCCAAGCCGAGCGCCACGAGCAGCCCGTAGCGAAAGATTCCACCGGGAAGGACACCTCCCGAGGCGAGCGTGCGTTCAGCCACGATGTCCGGACGCGTGCGCGCGATGGCCGCGAACGCCAGGGCGCCGATCAGTCCCTCGCCAACGCCTACCACCATGTGCACGCCGGCCATCATGGGAAAGCCCGCCGACCACGCGACGGTGTGCGACCAGGCGAGCTCGCCAGCGCACCCAATGGCCGCCAGGACCGAGGAGACCCAGCCGCCAAAGGCAACGCCCGTCACTTGCCCGCGCAGTCCGTGCACCCTGCCTGCAATCGAGCGATAGACAAGATAGCCGCCGCCCGCGCCCAGAATTCCCATGTTGAGAAGGTTCGCCCCAAGCGCCGAAACGCCGCCGTCTGCGAACAGGAAGCACTGAACGATAAGGACAGCTGTGAGAACGACGATGGCCGCGCTCGGGCCCAAAAGGGCCGCCACCAGCACCCCGCCCACGATGTGCCCCGAGGTTCCGCCGGCCACGGGAAAGTTCACCATCTGCGCAGCGAACAGGAACGCCGCCGCTAGTCCAAGTAGCGGAACACGACGGGGCGGTAGCTCGCGACGCACTTGGCGCAAGGCAAGTCCGACGCCGACCGCCGAGGAATCGCCGCAGCTGTCAGCGCGGTCTTTCCATCGATGAATCCGTCAGGAATGTGCATGAGCGTTCGTCGCTAATCCATAGCACGTATTTGGCAACCCGTGCCACCGCCCAGGATTCCTCCATGCGTGAGAGCAGTCGGCAGGATCCGCACTGGAGAACGAATGGGCGTAAAAAATCAACATGGTGAGCACGGAAATCAGTAGCACCATTCATTACTATCGTGCTACCAACTAGACGCGAACATCATGCGCATCACCGAACACATTCTCGGGTTTACGCTGTTTGGGTCGGAATGGGTCCTGTGGCTGCTCGTCTTGCTATCTATCTTGTCAGTCACGGTCATGGTCGAGCGCGCGATTGCCATGTCGGGCCGCCTGGCGAATTTCGACACGCTTGGAGACAAGCTGGGCAAGGCGCTGGCCTCGGGTAACGAGAAGGCCGCCCGTGAAATCCTCGGCCCGCCTCGCTCGCCCGAGGTGCGCGTGGCCTTGGTCGGACTTGACGAAATCTCCCGCGGCAAGGACGCCGCCGTCGAGGCCATGGCCAGCTCTCGTTCGCGCGAGCGCCTTACCCTGGAAAAGCACCTGGGTATTCTGGGCACGCTTGGTAACAACGCCCCGTTCATTGGGCTCTTCGGAACGGTCCTTGGCATCATCAAGGCGTTCGCAGACCTCGCCAGGAACCAAAGCGGTGGTGCCACCGTGGTCATGGCCGGAATCGCCGAGGCACTTGTGGCGACCGCGGTCGGCCTCATGGTCGCGCTTCCCGCCGTGATTGCGTTCAACATCTTCCAAGGCAGGATCAGGCGGACCATGGGTCGCGTCGATGTGGTCGCACATCTCATCCTCGCCAGCGCGCGCGGAGCGGACTCCAAGGACTCGGGCAAAGCGTAACCCCATGGCAGGCGCGGCTAGCCAATTCGAAGACGACCATTCCGGGCACATGATCACCGAGATCAACGTGACCCCGCTCGTCGACATCACGCTCGTGCTGCTCATCATCTTCATGGTGACCACGACCTACATCGTGAACCCATCGATCAAGGTCGACCTGCCCAAGGCCGCTTCCGGCAGCGACCAGGCCCGAAGCACACTCGCCCTGACCTTGACCAATGACGGCCAGCTCTACCTCAACGGCGATCTTTCCGACGAAGCCCATGTGGCCAGCAAAATCGCAACCGAGCTGCCCAGGAATTCCGACCTGCAGGCTATCATCGCTGCGGACAAGGTGGTTCCCCACGGCAGCGTGGTCCATATCATCGATTTCGTGAAGCGCGCAGGCGTGCGCAAGTTCGCCATCAACGTGGACAGCGCAGCGACGCCATCTTCAACCCTCGGAGAACAGCCATGAGAATCAGTCCGAAGCGTTGCCAGAGCCGGATCCTCCCCAGAAGCGCGGGACTCATAGTCGCGATCACCGCCCTGACAACCACCTCCAGGCTGTGGGCACAGGACGGCGGTCAGATTGACGCCGAATCGGCGGCTACGAGCGAAGCTGGAATCGTGAACGCGCAGCCACCGGTCACGCCAACCGAAGCGAGCCTCCCCGTCGTCGAGAGCAAGCCCACCGAGATGCCCGAGGTCGTGGTGCGCGGACGCGCCGAAGACATCCTCGGCATCGCTGTTGGCGCGTCGGCAGGCGCAATCGGAGAGGCGGATCTCAGAGACCTACCGCTGCTCCGGCGCGGCGAGATCATGGAAACCGTACCCGGTATGGTGGTCACGCAGCACTCGGGCGACGGCAAGGCTAACCAATACTTCCTGCGCGGATTCAACCTGGACCACGGCACCGACTTCGCCTTTTCGATAGACGATGTTCCCGTCAACCTGCCGTCCCACGCGCACGGGCAGGGATACTCCGATCTCAACTTCATGATCCCCGAACTGGTGAGCTTCATCGAATACCGCAAGGGTCCGTTCTATTCGGAAGTCGGGGACTTCTCGGGCTCGGGCGCGGCCAATGTTCACCTCGTCAATAGCCTCCCGCAAGGCACCCTCAATCTGCAAGGCGGCATGTATGGCTACGTGCGCGGCCTGGCGGCAGCCTCGCCGACGGTCGGTCCAGGAACCCTGCTTTTCGCCCTTGAATACAACCATTACAACGGACCGTGGGTGGTCCCCGAGGGTTCCAACCGCTACAATGGACTTCTGCGCTATCACTGGAGCAACTCCCAAGACGAGTACACTCTCAGCGCCAGCGTCTACGCCGCCCCGAACTGGCATGCCACGGATCACGTCGCACAGCGGGCGATTGAAGAGGGGCTCATCACCCGTTTTGGCGCGCTCGACCCTTCCGACGGTGGCAACACCGGCCGCGGCGCCCTGACCTTCCATTGGACGCGCAAGCACGACGACGGCCAGACCACCCTGACCATGTACGGATTCTATTACCGACTGAATCTGTGGTCCAATTTCACCTATTTCTTGAACGACCCAGTCAACGGCGATCAATTCGAACAAATCGATCGGCGCTATGTCAGCGGCGCCAATTTGAGACGGACGTGGAACCAGACTTGGCTCGGCAAGGACGTAGAGAACGTTCTCGGCGTGCAGATTCGCAACGACTACCTGCCGCTCTCCGGCCTTGACCACACCGCCAACCGCCAGGTGGTGGGTGTCTACATTGACGACCGGGTCGAGGAATTCACCACGGGCGCGTATGGCAACAACCAAATTCAATGGAGCGATTGGTTCAGAACCAATGTGGGCGTTCGCGCGGACGTTTTTGCCGTGGACGTAACCAGCAACATTGCCGCCAATTCCGGGAGCAAGACCGACGCCATCGTCAGTCCCAAGGCCAGCTTAATCTTTGGACCCTGGAAGAAGACCGAGCTCTATTTCAACCTCGGCTCCGGATTTCACAGCAACGATGCGCGCGGCGTGACCGCCACGGTTGCTGCCACGGATTTGTCGCCGCAGTCGAAAGTGCCGCTGCTCGTCCGCACCAAGGGCGCCGAGGTCGGAACGCGCACGTCCATCTTGCCGGGTCTGGTTAGCACGCTTTCGTTCTGGTACCTGCAGTCCGATTCCGAGCTGACCTTCTCGGGCGACGCCGGCGATACCGAGGCGACCTCACAAAGCCACAAGTACGGCGTGGAGTGGGCGAACTTCTACAAGCCGACCTCCTGGCTCACGCTGGTGGCCGATGTTTCTTTAACCCATGCCCGCTATGTCGACGATCACAAAGGCGATTACGTCGGTCCATACATACCCAATTCCATCCCCATCGTGGTGTCGGGCGTGGCAACCGTGGAGTCACCGTTTGGCATCTTCGCCAGCGCCCGTTTGCGCTATTTCAGCTCGCAGCCCCTCATCGAGGACAACAGCGTACGCGAGCCTGATTCTCTGATCATTGATGCAAAAGTAGGCTATCGCCACGGCAGGTACGAAGTCGCTGCCGATGTGCTCAACCTGCTAGATTCGAAGTCGGATGACATTGCCTACTACTACCCATCGTGCCTAGGGAGCGAATTGCCGGGCGGATCAAACCCGAGCCCATCGTGCAGCACGCCGAGAGGGCCCGGCAGCACGGCGGGTGGGCCCGGCAGCACGCCGGGTAGGCCCGGCGTGAACGGCGTGCATATCCATCCCGTCGAACCTTTCGAGGTGCGGGCGGGCCTGACGGTCCACTATTGACCCCTGACCGATGCCCAGCGCAAGCTCCGCCTCCGCCGTACGTAGACGAAACGCCGTCAGCCTCGCTGTGTCCGCAATTTGCCATGCCCTGATAGTTCGGGCTCGGAGCGCTTCTACTGACTCGCACGGGAACACCAGCCGTCGCTGAAAATGTCGAGGTGGCCCTCGTCGAAGCCAAGCCGGACCCAATCCGCGATGTCGCCCCCACGCCTCCGGAAAGGCAGCCCGAGCCCACCGCGCCTGTCGCGCCCAGAACCTCCATCGCGCGCCCGCGCCCCAAGTCCCCGGCGCAAGCACAAAACACAGCGCCCCACCTTGCGGTCAGCCCTTCCACCGAAGTGGCGACGGCTGGCGACGTGGCGCTTCCCGCTGCCCCCGAACCACCGCCACCCAAGGACGAGGTCGTCCCAAGCTCCGGCGTACCGCGTGCACCCGCCGCGCCGGTCTCGAACACCCACGGGCCGATCACCGTTCTCGCGGCACCCCGCTATCGAAGCAATCCCCGTCCCGATTATCCCGTAGCGTGCAGGCGAAGGCATGAAGAGGGTGAGGTCCGAGTCGCTGTCGTAGTCAGCCCAGATGGCCGGCCACTGCGCGTCTCGCTGGCCAAGAGCAGCGGCCACCCTCTCCTGGACCAGGCCGCCATCGAGGCCGTCCGCGGCTGGACCTTCGAGCCGGCGCGAGCTTCAGAGATTGCGGTGACGAGTGAAGTGGTCGTGCCGGTGAGATTTTCGCTGTCCCAAGAATAGGCTGCCGCGATCAGCGCTTGCCTCCCTTCTCCGGCCCTGCCCGACGTGTCCCCTGACCTCGGGTGGATGGCTGGGACGCTGCAGTTGCCACTTCGCCGAGGTGGCTGTGATCGTGACCCAAGTCCGCAAGGCCGGCGACGATCTCGATTCCCCCCTGCTTCACGCCTCGCAAGGCGAGCAGGCGGTCGGCGATGGCCTTCAGACGGTCGGATCTGCCACGGATCACGATGACCTCCAGGCACAAATCGTGGCTGATGTGGACGTGCATCGTCGCGCGCACCTGTTCGCCGAGCTCGTGCTGAAGGTCGGTCAGCCTCTCGCTGAGATCGCGCACATGGTGGTCGTAGACCAATGTCAGCGTTGCGATGGCGTCCACCGCCTTGGGCACCTTGGCTCGCCCCACCTCGGCGCGAGCCAGATCCCGAAAGAGTTCCGAGCGCGTGCCGCCGCGCTCGCGAACCACGGCATCGAGATCGCGCAGCAGAGAGCCATCAATGGCCACACCGAATCGAACCAGAGCGTCTTTCATCGCGGCTAGACTACCGCGCTCCTCTCGATGATGGAACGGGCATGTTGGAGCCACTGATTTGGCCCGCCAGCCAAGCCGCACTACTTGCCGAACTCGATCTTGCTGACCTTGATAGTCTTCTTTCCGTCCTTGTCGCTGATCACGCCCGTGACCTTGCCGTCGCGCACGCTCTCGCACATCGCCGTGTCGTGCTTGCGCGATGGATCGGGGGTGAAAAGATAGACGACGTCCTTGCCCGCTTCTTTCACGCGAATCGCATCCGCGCACTCGTTGCCGATCTTGAAGGCACAGTGCGCGCAGCCAATCTGGCCGGTGAGCGTCACCGATTTCTGCGCCTCGGCCGCCGCCGCGGGCTCCTTCTTTTCGGCTGGCTTGCCGTAGGCAGCCCCGGCCACGGCGAACGAGCAAAGAGCGATCCCAAGGACAATCCGTTTCATGGCGATTCCTTTCGTTTGAACGAGCTATGATTACCATCGCTAGCGCAATCTTGCGACCCCCGGGCAGCATGGCCGGCCACCTCTTCCGGGTGGGATGGTGATTCTCCATCACATGCCTTCACGAGCGTGCGAGAAAACCATTTGCCTACGTGGCCAAGTAGCCACATACTAGGTACTCAGTTCTACATTCATGGCAAACAAGACCGATCACATTTTCCGTCGGCAGGCGCGGGTACTCAAAGCCCTCGCGAACGAGTCACGTCTCATCATCGTCGACCGCTTATCGAAGGGCGAATGCTCGGTGGGCGATCTCACCGACCTCATAGGTTCGGACCGTTCCACGGTCTCGAAACACCTGGCTGTGCTCCGTGCGCACGACATCGTGCTCGACCGACGTGAGGGAAACGTCGTCTACTACAAACTGCTCATCCCGTGCGTGATGAACTTCTTCTCCTGCGCCACCCAGGTTCTGAAGGAGCGCATCTAGGCGACTCGTCTCTTTTTTTGAAGGAATGTTGCCAATATGGCCAAGTCACCACACAGCAAGGGCCTAGCGTCGCCGGAACGTCCGTCCTCGCCGAAAACCGGGGGCTTCGCTGCGTCCGAACGCGTGCGATTCGTGTCACGGCCGCTCATCCTGGGAGTCGGGGCTGTCGTGTGGTGGCTAGTGTACCGCAGCCTCGGTCCGCTTGCCCAATGGTTCACCCATGATCTACTGAAGATGTCCGCTGTTAGCCAACTTGCCTTGGCGATTGAGTTTTTTGTTTTCGAGGCGCCCAAGGTCCTGATGCTCCTGATCTTGGTTGTCTTCGGTGTGGGGATCGTTCGCTCGTTCTTCACGCCTGAGAGAACCCGTCGCATCCTCGCCGGCAAGCGCGAGTCAGTGGGCAACCTACTGGCCTCTCTGCTCGGTGTGGTGACGCCGTTCTGCTCTTGCTCTGCCGTGCCGCTGTTCATCGGCTTCGTCACGACTGGCGTTCCGCTCGGCGTGACCTTTTCGTTTCTTATCGCCGCGCCAATGGTCAACGAGGTTGCGCTCGTCCTGCTCTTGGGCCTGTTTGGCTGGAAGGTTGCCGCCCTCTATATGGGTACTGGCCTCGGCATCGCCATCGTTGCCGGTTGGATCATCGGAAGGCTACGCCTCGAACATTGGGTCGAGGGGTGGGTCTACGCGACCAAGATCGGCGCCGCTGCGGAGGAGGCAAGGCTAACCTGGGCGGATAGGGCGCGTGTCGGCCGGGATGCCGTGAAAGACATCGTCGGCAAGGTCTGGCCCTATGTGCTCTCCGGCATAGCGGTCGGCGCCGGCATTCACGGCTACGTCCCGCAGGACTTCATGGCCTCCATCATGGGCAAGGGAACGTGGTGGTCCGTTCCTCTCGCCGTCGTGATCGGCATTCCGATGTACTCGAACGCGGCTGGCATCATTCCCATCGTCCAGGCCCTGCTCGGCAAGGGCGCGGCGCTGGGCACGGTGCTGGCCTTCATGATGTCGGTGATCGGGCTATCGCTGCCCGAGATGGTCATTTTGCGCAAGGTTCTGAAGATCCCGCTCATCTTGACGTTTGCGGGCGTGGTGGGGCTTGGGATCTTGGTTGTTGGCTACCTGTTCAACATTGTCCTGTGAATTGCCCGAGAAGGAGACAAGGTATGAAGATCAAGGTTCTGGGTACCGGATGTGCCAAGTGCAAGCTGCTCTACGCCGAGGCGCAAAAGGCGGTCGTCGCCTCGGGCGTTGCGGCTGAAGTGGAGAAGGTCGAGAAGATCGACGAGATCATGAAGTACGGCGTGATGATGACGCCCGCGCTGGTCATCGACGAAGAAGTCAAATCGAGTGGACGGATTCCTCCCGCTGCAGAGATCGCATCCTGGATCGGCACGGCAGCCGCGAAGGAGGCATCATGACCTCGGATAACAAAGATGGCTGCGGCTGTCGCTGCGGGAGCGAGAAGAAGGTCACGCTTGTCTTCCCCTGCTCAGGGGCGTCCAACGTCGGACAGATCACGAACGAGTTGGCCCTGCGCATGACTCGGGAGGGGGCGGGGGCGATGTCGTGCCTCGCGGGCGTGGGCGCCCATATCAGCGGGTTTGTCGTTTCGGCTCGCGACTGCGATCAGTTGGTGGTTGTCGATGGCTGCCCGCAGAGGTGCGCCGCGAAGGTGTTCGAACATGTTGGTATCAAGCCACACGTTCACCTGTTGCTTTCCGATTACGATTTCAAGAAACGCCAGGGTGCACCTGTGTCGCCGGAGGAGGTCGAGAGGGCCCTGACTCTCGTGCTTTCAAAGATGAAGGCCGCCGAATGCGCGACAGCTTCGTAGCCAGCGTCGGCCAGCACATTCACACCAACCCGTGGCTTGCCCTGGGCGCGGTGTTCGTGGGCGGCATTCTTACCGCCTCGAACCCGTGCGTGCTCGCGATGATTCCGCTGATGATGAGCTTTGTCGCGGGCCGCCGGGAGGAGAAACACGGAGTGCTTCGAGCATTCCTCTTCTCCCTCGTGTTCATCTTCGGCCTCGCCGTCACGTTCACGGCGCTCGGGATGATCGCCGCGCTCGCTGGCCAGGTGTACGGAGACGTCTCGGGCGTTTGGAACTGGATTGTCGCCGCAGTCTGCGTCGCGATGGGTCTGCACCTCATGGGTCTGCTTACGATTCCCATTCCATCGCTGGGCGGCAAGCTACAACCCAAGGTCCAAGGCGTGCTCGGTGCACTCGTGCTGGGACTGCTCTTTGGGATCGTGTCGGCGCCGTGCGCAGCACCCATTCTGGTTGTGCTTCTAACCTACCTCGCTGGATCCGGATCGTCGGTTTCGTGGGGCGGCACCCTTCTCCTGGTCTACGCCCTCGGGCACAGCATCCTCATCCTGGTCGCCGGGACATCGATGGGCGCGGCTAGGCAACTCATCGAGAACAAGAAGGCCACACGAGCGTTGGAGCTTCTGCGCAAAGGCGCGGGCGCGGCGATTGTGCTCGTCGGCGTGTACTTCGCATACAGGAGTTTACAATGACCACCAAGATCTCTTCCGCTCTCATCCTCGGCTTCATGTTTTGCTTTTCAACCGTCGGCGGCGGATGCCAACGTTCGCGGATCGCTGCGAGCACGGCCGCCACGGCGAATGCTGCTCAGCCAAGTCCGACCAAACAGGTCAGTTCGAAGGTGACACGAGTCGTGTTCGTCGGCAAAGAGCACGCCTGCGACTGCACCCGCAAGACCGTCGATGCCGGTTGGGCCGCCCTTCAGAAGGCGCTCGGCACGCCCGCCAAGCTGCCGACCGAACGACTTCTGGTCGACACCCAAGGCCCCAAGGTGGAGCCCTACCGGAACCAAAAGCCGATCATGGCGTTGCCCGCCATCTACTTCCTAGATAGAGCTTGTCGGGAAATTCGGGGTGCCGATCGCGATGTCTGTCCATCCCGCGCTGCCTGGCGCGGGCAATCTCTGATTTTCGCCAGCAGGGTGAGCGTTGTCCCCGCGTTTCGCTCATATCGCCAGGGCAATCCCCTTCTTTTCGGCAACGCCCCGAAGCAGCTTGGTTAGGTTCAGCCCAAGCACCGCACGTTGGCCGCATACGCCCATCATCCCGGCTGAGCGTGCCGCCGGGCGGTTGAATCCGTATTTGGGGCACTTGATGGTGCCAATCGACCCTTCGACCATCGCACGCTCCCGGATGAGACGGTCCTTCACTTTGCCTACCACTTCCCACGGCGCGCGTCCTCGGGGTGCCAATCCAATATCGCGCACGCCAAGCTTGCGAAGTCGTTTCACGTTCTCCGTGCTGTACCCACCCCGGTCGTAGGCGTAGGCACGCGGTGCCTTCCCCAACAGAGATGCGAGATCTTCGACCGCACGCACGGCATAGCTTGCATCGGTGACGTCGGTCTTCATCCCGGCCATGGTCGCAAGCACGAAGCCGCCGCGCAGACGTGTGATTCCCCACGACAGACCGAACTCCACCGCCTTGCCCACTTTGCCGCGCACGATCGAGTAGAGCTGGGGAATGTGCAGGTTGATGATCTTGCCGGATGCGACGAAGCCCGTGCGCAGCCAGTGGCGAATCTGCGGTACCAACTTGCGCATGGTTTCGTGCAATTCGACGAGCTTGCGCTGTGCGACCACGGCGTGACCGCGCAGTCTGCGTCCCTGCTCGGCCGCAACCGCGAGCGCCTTGCCCAGGTTCTGGTTGATGCCTTCGATGATGCTGGTCATCTGCGCAACCATCCGGTCCTTGGCCGCCTTGGTTTTGCCCTTGGCGAACAGCCGGTACTTGCGCACGTGCGCCTTGGCCGCCCGGAACTTGCCGTACATCTTGCCCACAAAATCCTGCAAGCCTCGTCCCGCTCTCTTCGCCGCCGCTTCGATGGACCTGACGAAGCCGCCTAGCAATCCCATTTCGTTGGGATGCGGAATCGCCGCTTCCTGTGCCGTCATGTCGGCCACTGCGACCCTGGCATCGGCAAGCCCCAGGGCCACGGCTTGTTTCACCACCGCCTCGTTGATAAGCCGGCACCCGTCTTCTCCCAGAAGCTGTGCAAAATCCTGAATCGTCGTGAAATCCGGCGTCCAGTCCGTCTCCGTCAGACCGCACAGGTATCGCGCTGGCGCGTAGTACCGAATCTGCTCCTCCACCTCGCGGTAGGGCATCTTTCGAATCGCCATCAACGTCAGCGCCCCAAGTGTCGCGCGCAAGTTCGGCGGTCGTCCCGCCGCGTTCTTGAGCTTCTTGGCCCGGACTTTTTCCGCCCGTAGTTCCAGCTCGGTCCAATCCACCGTGTCGGTCAAGACCACCATCGGATGATTGTCGGGCAACGCAATCGCGGGTCGTTTCGATCGAGCAAATAGTTCGGGCTGGCTGTTGCCGCCTCGGCGTCGTGCAGACATCGCGGACCTCCTTGGTCACACTTTCCATCAGCCACAATTCGTCGCCGTTGTCGATCCCCCACGACGAGAAAACGCATGATGTGCGACGATTTTCCTGGGGACGGTCAGTGCGAGCCGCCAGCCGCAGGCCGGCCCTTTGGGCGGCCCGGAATTTCCCGACAAGCTCTACCTATGTCTGGGTCGACTACCTTTCCAAAATCAGCGCCGAGTGGAAGAGCAAGGTCGGGGTCGGCACCTCGGTAAACTGGCCAGTCGGGCTGGGCGGCAAGGGCAATGAAGGTGTCTCCGGTCAGGTCCGCCAAACCGCCTATTCCATCGGATATGTGGAGTTGGTCTATGCCGTGCAGAACAAGCTCAGCTACGGGAAGGTTCAGAATCAGGCCGGAAAGTTCGTGCGCGCCGATCTTGCATCGGTTACCGCGGCCGCGGCCGGCGCCGCAAAGGCCATGCCGGAAGATTTCCGGGTTTCAATCACCAACGCCATGGGCGCCGAAGCCTATCCCGTCTCCAGCTTCACCTGGCTGCTCATCCCTTCCAAGATTTCCGATCCGAAGAAGCGCGAGATCTTGGTGGGCTTCCTCAAATGGATGCTCCACGACGGACAAAAGCTGACCGAGGCGCTCTCCTACGCGCAGCTTCCCGCGTCGGTCATTGCCAAAGAAGAGAAGGCCATCGGACTCATTGCGCCGTGACCAACACGACCATCCCACTCGGAAGCTCCCCGTCGTCGGAGACTGGGGACGGGCGGACGAGCTTCATCGCTCGTCTCCGCAGTGGGGACCAGATTGCCCGTGCCGTGGTTTCGCTGGCCGCAGCCACCATCTTCCTGATTACGGCCATCGTCTTCGCCGAACTGGTCGTGCAATCGAATCCAGCGAGGCATCAGTTCGGCTGGCGCTTCCTCGTCACCAGCACTTGGGATCCCGTCGCGGGGAACTTCGGCGCGCTGCCTTTCATCTACGGCACCATCGTAACATCTGTGGTGGCCCTCCTCATCGCGGTTCCCCAGGGGGTGGCATCGGCCGTCTTCCTCGCCGAGCTGGCGCCGCGCCGGCTTTCGGATGCGCTGACTTTCCTAATTGAGCTGCTCGCCGCTGTTCCAAGCGTCCTCTATGGGCTGCTTGGGATCTTCATCGTCGTGCCCTTCCTGCAAGACCATGTTGTTCCAATCTTGAGATCGACCCTTGGTTTTCTGCCCATCTTCTCGGGCGCGTTCTATGGCGTCAGCTACTTTTCCGCCGGCGTCGTGCTTTCGGTGATGGTCGTGCCCTTCATCGTCTCGGTTTCGCGCGAAGTGCTCTTGGCAGTCCCGAAAGAGCAAAGGGAGGCGTCTTTGGCGCTTGGAGCCAGTCGTTGGCAGACCACCTGGCGCGTGGTTTGGCCGAACGCCGCGCGGGGAATACTCGGCTCCGTGTTCCTGGCGATGGCGCGCGCCCTTGGGGAGACAATGGCGGTGACCATGGTCATCGGAAACACCCCACGTATCTCGGCCTCGTTGCTGGCGCCCGGATACTCCATCGCCGCGGTCATCGCCAACGAGTTCACGGAAGCGACCGGCGACCTCTACCTCTCGGCGCTGATCGAGCTGGGACTGGTTCTCTTCGCGGTGACCTTCATCATCAACGGCCTGGCCAGGATTCTGATCCTAGCGGCGTCCCGCAAATGGGTGGCGGCATGATTTCCTTCGAGACCCGCAAAGCCGCGGCCAACGTCGCGATGGTTGTGGTGACCGGGCTTGCGGCCCTGGTGACAACGGGCACCCTGCTCGGGATCCTTGGCTACCTGGTCTGGCACGGGGCGCACAGCCTTAGTTGGGCCTTCTTCACCGAGCTTCCGGCCCCCGTGGGGGAGGCCGGTGGCGGCATGGCCAACGCGATCGTAGGCAGCGCCAAGGTGCTGGCGCTCGCGACGCTTTTGGGGCTTCCCGTCGGGTTCCTTGGCGGTGTCTTTCTTTCCGAATACGCCAGCGCCGGATCGGCGTTCGTCCTGCGCTACGTGACCGACTTACTCAACGGCGTCCCCTCCATCGTGATTGGCATCGTTGCCTACGCACTGGTGGTCAGGCGGCTGGGTCACTTCTCTACCTTCGCCGGAGGCATCGCCCTTGGGGTGATGATGATTCCTATCGCCGTGAGGAGCGCCGAGGAATACCTCCACGCGGTTCCGCAGATGCTTCGCGAGGGCGGGCTGGCGCTTGGACGGCCGAAGTGGAGAGTCATCGTCACGGTGGTCATCCCCGCCGCATTCCGCGGCATCCTCTCGGGGGTAATGCTCGATTTGGCGCGAGTCGCTGGAGAAACCGCGCCGCTTCTGTTCACCGCCCTCAACAACCAGTTCTGGAGCCCGGGATGGAATCAACCCACGGCCACCTTACCAGTCATGATTTTCACCTACGCGATATCGCCCTATCCGGATTGGCACCAACAAGCCTGGGCCGCGGGCTTCGTCCTTCTGATGGTGATTCTGCTGGTCAACATACTGGCCCGCCTCACCCTCGCTCGCGGGCACGCTAACCATGGCTGATAACCTTGATGAGCCACCCTCACGCGCCGATGGAGATGCCGCCCCCATGACCGATCCTCTCGCACCGCAAATCGAACCGGGCCTCGAACCCGCCAAGGATCCTTCTCGTAAAAACTCCGATCCAGTGCGCGGTATCGTGGTTTCTCGGCTCAATTTCTACTATGGTCAGACCCAGGCGCTCTTTGGCATCGATATCTCGTTTCCTTCGAAGAAAGTATCGGCGCTTATCGGGCCGTCGGGATGTGGCAAGTCCACCTTTCTTCGTACCCTGAATCGCATGAACGAGACGGTGAAAGGCGTGCGTTGCCAAGGTAGCGTCACGCTGGACGGACAGGACATCTTCAAGTGCGATGTCAACAAGCTCCGTCGCCGGGTCGGAATGGTATTCCAGCGCTCGAACCCTTTCCCGATGTCGATCTTCGCGAACGTAGCCTACGGCCTGGATGTAAACGGACTCGGGAGAGGGGCCAAGATCAAACAGGTCGTCGAAGAGAGTCTGGTCAAAGCCGCGCTTTGGGACGAGGTCAAGGACAAGCTGCACACTTCCGCGTATGGCCTGTCCGGAGGTCAGCAGCAGCGCCTCTGTATCGCCCGCGCCCTTGCCGTGAAGCCCGATGTCTTGCTCATGGACGAGCCCTGTTCGGCCCTCGATCCAATCGCCACCGCCAAGATCGAGGATCTTCTCTACACCTTGCGTGGCGAGTGCACGATCATCATCGTCACACATAACCTTCAACAGGCGGCGCGCGTCTCCGAGCACACCGCGTTCTTCCTGATGGGACGCCTGGTGGAATTCAGTCCGACGACGGAGATGTTCGAAAATCCACGTATGAAGGAAACCGAGGATTACGTGACGGGGCGCTTCGGCTGATTGGCAGCAGAGGGAAGGAAGACGGAAATATGACGATACAAATGATCCACCAGCTCGATGTGCTGCGCGAGAGGCTGTTGGCCATGGCCGATCTGGTCGAGAAGGCGCTCGACGGCAGTGTGAAGATCCTCGCACATCGAGACGAGCTGGAGGCGCGCCGCATACTCGACTACGAGGCCGAGATCAACGCGCTCGAAATGGAAATCGATCACTTGGCGACGCAGATGCTCGCCTTGACCCAGCCGGTTGCCAAGGATCTTCGATTCATCACCGCGGCCATCAAGATCAACAGCGACCTCGAACGCATGGGCGACCTGGCGGTCAACATCGCGCGCAGCTCGCTGAGGCTGCTCAAGAATCCCACGCCGCCGGGGACGACGGAGATCCCCGAGATGGCCAAACAAGTTCAAGAGATGGTCCGGACTGCCGTGCAAGCAATTGCGCAAGGTGATGATGAACGCGCCAAAGCCGTGTTGCGCTCAGACGATAGCGTCGACGCCCTCAAGAACCGGATGTTCGACGAGATGGTTCACGGCATCGAGGAAGACGCCACGGCCGCTGCGATGAACGTGGATCTGATCTTCATTGCGCATAGCCTCGAACGCATCGCCGACCACGCGACCAACATCGCGGAAGACGTGCTTTTCTTCGTGAAGGGCCTGGATGTTCGCCATCGCACCGGCCTCGTCTCTTGAGCACTTGATGTGCCCAGCCGCGGGTCGACATTGACAGGTGTGTCTTCGGTGATTATCGTTATCTTACGATGAAGACATCCAGGAAGACGTCCGAGGCATGTTGCCCGCCAGCGAACGAAGCAGCGGACATGCGGCCCGTCCAGGGTGACGAGGCGGATAAGGAGATGGCGCTTCTGGCGAAGGCCGTCGGACACCCGGCGCGGGTGAAGATTCTCCGTCTCTTGGTGCGGGAAAGCAACCGATTCTGTGGCGATATCGTCGACGAGCTGCCGCTGGCCCAATCCACCGTGTCCCAGCATTTGAAGGTGCTGAAGGACGCTGGCCTCATTCGAGGCGAGGTTGAGGGCCCGCGCGGGCACTATTGCGTTGATCCTCGGACACTGAGGCGCCTCAAGGCCCTCGTGGGAGGGCTCTGATGTCATTTCGCTCACCATGCATATCGTTTCTGACCGATAGGAGATGGCTATGACTGACGCGATCAAGGTCTTGTTCATTTGTGTCCACAATGCGGCGCGCAGCCGCATGGCGGAAGCGCTGCTTCGAAACCTGGGAGGCCCTCGGTTCGAGGTCACAAGCGCAGGCTACGAGCCCCGCGAGGTCAACCCTATCGTCGTCGAGGCCCTGCAGGCCGTTGGGCTTTCCATCGCTCACCCTGGGCCACAACCTACGGTCTTCGACTGGTTTAAGTCGGGCAAGATCTTCCACTACGTCATCACGGTTTGCGACGAAGAGCACGACACAATGTGTCCGATCTTCGCGGGAGTTACGCAGCGGCTCTCGTGGAGCTTTCCAGATCCCAGCACGTTCACCGGCGGCCATCCCGAACGACTCGCGCGCGTGGTCGAAGTTCGGGATGCCATTCGAAAGAGCATCGAGGCATGGCTAGGAACTCTCGACATCACCCCGACGCCGACCGCCTGAGCGGCCCCCACAAGAAATCGACCGACATGCAGACCACCAAGACCAGTGTCGCCGGCAAGCTCTCCTTCCTCGACCGATACCTGACGCTGTGGATCTTCCTCGCCATGGGGCTCGGGATTTCACTGGGGTTCATGGCACCAGAGTTTACGACGGCACTCAATCGCATGAGCGTCGGCACGACATCGATCCCGATTGCCGTCGGCCTTATCCTCATGATGTTCCCGCCGCTCGCAAAGGTGCGCTACGAGGAGATCGGCAAGGTCTTCCGCAACAAGCGCGTCCTTCTTCTCTCCTTGATTCAGAACTGGATCATAGGTCCGATCTTGATGTTCGGGCTCGCGGTCGTCTTTCTGCACGACAAGCCCGAGTACATGCTCGGGCTCATCCTGATCGGCCTCGCACGTTGCATCGCCATGGTGATCGTGTGGAACGACCTCGCGAAGGGGGATACCGAATACTGCGCAGGCTTGGTCGCGCTCAACTCGATCTTCCAGGTTCTCTTCTTTTCGCTCTACGCATACTTTTTCGCCACGCTCCTGCCGAGATGGCTTGGAATCCAGGGCGCCGTGGTCAACATCACCATCGGCGAGATCGCGAAGAGCGTCGCTGTCTACCTGGGCGTGCCGTTTGCCGCCGGCTTCTTCACACGTCGAGTGCTTGTGAGGGCGAAAGGGCTGGACTGGTACGAGAAGAGCTTCGTACCGCGCATTGGGCCGATCACGCTGGTGTCGCTGCTCTTCACCATCGTCGTGATGTTTTCCCTCAAGGGCGAGACCATCGTGCAGCTCCCGTTCGACGTGCTCCGCATCGCAGTTCCGCTCCTTGTTTACTTCGTGCTCATGTTTGCCGTGTCGTTCTTCATGAGCAAGCGGGTGGGCGCGAACTACAAACAGTCCGCCACGCTCTCCTTCACGGCGGCGTCCAACAACTTCGAGCTGGCCATCGCCGTTGCCATCGCAAGCTTTGGCATTCACAGCGGGGCAGCCTTTGCCGCCGTTATCGGCCCACTCGTCGAGGTCCCCGCACTCATCGGACTCGTGAACGTCGCCCTCTGGGCGCAGAAACGCTACTTCCCGAACACGCCGCTTGAGGTCGCGCCACCCGCGTGCGCTACCGAAGGCGCCTCAATCTCTCCATCGAAAGCCTGAATCCATGACCGACGGTCCTAAAAGCATCCTCTTCCTCTGCGTCGCAAACTCTGCGCGCAGCCAAATGGCCGAAGGGCTGGGCCGCATGATCTTCGGTGACCGCATCCCGGTACAAAGTGCAGGCAGCGAACCCTCGCGCGTGAACCCGTACGCAATCGAAGTGATGCGCGAAATCGGCGTCGACCTCGCGACACACCGCTCGAAGTCCGCAGCAACAATCGACCCCAGCACGGTCGGCACGGTCATCACCCTGTGTGCCGAGCAGGTCTGTCCTGTATTTCTCGGCAAAGCACGACGCCTCCACTGGCCGATTCCCGATCCGGCGAGCGACGACCCATCGATCTCGCGGGAACAGATGCTCGCACGCTTCCGGAAGGCCCGCGACGCCATCCGCGGGATGCTCGACTTGTTTGCGAAGGAAGAATCGCTCTCGGCGTAGCTAGGGTCGCATGGAAATAGCCCTCAACCTCGTTCTTGCGGTCACCCTTCTCTCTCCGGGGCTCGGATGCACGCAGAATTCGAGTGGGTTGGGCTTTGACTTCAACGGCGAAGCTGCGAACGTGCAGCGGTTGACGATATCCGCAGGCGGCCAGGCAATGGAGCGGCATCCAATGGCGCAAACCCCAGTGGCCATTCGCCAAGAGTGGCGAGTCGTCACCGAAATTCCGTGGATGAGCTACGCCAAGCAGCTTACCGCTTCCCTTGAACCATCCTATCGCTGTGAGACCCGTTCGGAGACGCGGACGACTTGCCACCGTCAGCTTCCCGGCGATGTCCTCCATCTTGAGTTGGCCGCAGAGCACACCGGGGCTGGGCTTCAGGTTCGCATTTCCCTGGAGATGCGCCCTGACTGAGATGGTGGATCTTCACAACGGTGATGGCCGTGGGAACGACATGGGCAAAGGCAAGGTGATTCTTCTCAGCGCTGACTTGGTCGCTTCATGAGCTTCCGCTGCAGCGAGCGCCGGTGCAGTCCAAGCAGGGCTGCGGCTTGGGTGATGTTGCCACCGCAGCCGAGCAACACGCGATCGATGTGCTCCCATTCCACGCGGTCGAGACTGGGGACCGCGGTTGGCGGCGGCTCGTCCGCGGGCGTGCCGTCGTGATCGAAGGCGGCGACGATCTCGTCGATGTCGGCGGGTTTGGTCAGGTAGTGGACCGCGCCCGATCGAACCGCGTCGAGCGCGGTGGCGATGCTTCCATAGCCGGTCAGCACCACGATACGCGTGGTTGGGTCGAGCTGGCGCAGCCCGCGCACCACGTGCAGGCCGGAGAGCCGAGGCATGCGCAGATCCACGATGGCGCATTCGGGCGTCTCC
The DNA here is from genome assembly GCA_963723955.1 of uncultured delta proteobacterium. Taxonomy (GTDB): domain Bacteria; phylum Myxococcota_A; class Polyangia; order Fen-1088; family Fen-1088; genus Fen-1118. The sequence goes on along the minus strand of CAVRSU010000007.1, from coordinate 858,238 downwards.
GCCTGGGCGGCGCGAAGGGCGTCCTCGGCGGAGGCAGCGCCGGTCGCCTCGAAGCCGCGCGCGCAAAGCGCCTTCACCAGCCGGTCACGGAAGGTATCCTCGTCATCCACGACAAGGACCGAGCGGCCGTGGTTGTCCGCCCCGATCGTGGGTTGCCCGGACTCGGACGCCGCGGTCGTCGCCATCATCGCCGAGCGCTCCGGACAGCGTTGCGGGTAAGGCAGAGCTCGACGTCCGAGCCCCCGTCGGCACGGTCTTGAAACAAGATATAGCCGCCGGTGCGCTCTGCGTACGCCCGGGCCAGGTAGATGCCGAGGCCGAGTCCGCCGCGCTCACCCTTGGTGGTCAGGAAGGGTTCACCGAACCGCGCCCGGACGTGGTCCGGCAGCCCCTTGCCTCGGTCGAGCACGTGAAAGCACAGCCGCTCGCCCACCACGACGCGAAGCTCGACCGGACTGTCGACACCGGCCTCCTCTTGCGCTTCGAAAGCGTTGCGGATCAAATTGTGCAGCATCTGGCTCAAGGTTCGCACGGGGGCCACGATGTCGCAGCTGGAAGCAGCTTCGTCGGCAAAGGTTGCATGAAAGTGCGGCGCGAGCTTTGGCGACATCAGGCGTGCAAGCTCCTCGACCACGCGGCAAGGTGTGGTGTGAACCGGCATCTCGCCGACCGACTCGCCGGCTCGCGACGACAAGTCGGCCAGAATCTCTCGACAGCGGGCAACCTCCCGGCATACGAGATCCGCGTCTGCCTCCAAGGATGGCTTCGATTCGCCTCGGCGAATGGCGATGGCCAGCTCCTTGGCCGCAAGGCCAATGGTTGCCAGGGGCGAACCAAGCTCGTGGGCCGCGTTCGCGGAAAAGCTGGAAAGCGTGGCGAGCCGTTCATTCTGCGAAGCCAAGCCGGCGATGGCCGACAGCCTGAGATCCCGTTCGCGGATGGCGCGCGACACCTTGCCCACGAACTGCGCGACGAATGCGGCGGCGAGGGCATAGGCGACCCACATGCCCACGAGATGCGCGGAGAATGCCCCGCCATGGTGGTCAAGAAGCATGTGCTGCGCCGGCAAGAAGAAGAGCGAAGCAAACGCGACGACGGTCAGGACGACCAAGGTCCAGGCAAGACGCGGCTCAAGCAGCAGAGAAGCAAGGGCCACGTGGACCAGGAAGAAGACGGTGAATGGGTTGGTGACCCCGCCGGACAACGCCAGCATCACGGTGAGCACGGCCGAGTCCGTCACGAGCACCGCTGGCAGCCGCCAGTCCTTGGCTGGGCGACTGGGAAAAGTCAGCAGGGCTCCGTTGGTCAGCGCCGTGAAGGCGGTGAACCCGACCAGCGCCAAGTACGGTAGGTCCAGCTCCAAGACGACTCGCACGAAGACAAGGACGGCCAACTGACCGCCGACCGCACCCCAGCGCAGCTTGAGCAGCCACGCCAGCCCAACCTGCTGGTCCGACTCGCTCCTCACCTCGGTCCGACTGTGATCCGTAGACGTTGGTTCTTGAACGCCTGCGGAGGCGCTCGCAGCCAGTCCGCTCACGTGCACAGCTGTACTCATTCTGCTCTTCGTAGCGCGGAAATCGAGCCAAGTCACCGTGGCTTTTCGTCGCAGCTATATTGTTCAGATTTCGGCGAAACTCTCGGAAAAATCCCACATCCTAGAGCCATGCGAAACAGGATTCCCGGAGCGAGTAAATTGCGTGGGTTGTCTTCTGCCCTTCTCATCGCGAGCGCGTTCTTCGTTTTCGCGCCGACCGCCGACGCTTGCTCCATCTGTGGGTGTGGAGATCCGCTGCTTGCGGCCAACGATCCGGCGGCCATCACCGGGCTCTTGCGCCTGCAACTCGACACCGAGTATCTGCGAGTCGATGCCGGCACCGACGGAATGCCCGGCTACACCGATCAGCTCACGCAATGGTCGTACCGTCTCAATGCCGTTTACAGGCCCATCAGCCGACTCTCGATCATCGCCACGCTTCCGGTGCTGGACAAGACCATCCACCAAGTGGGAGGCGGCACGGATATCACCGACTCTCACCTGACTGGCGTTGGCGACGCCGAACTGGGTGCGCGCTATGCGTTTTGGCGCTCCATCAACATGGGCATGGGCCGCGTGCAGGAATTCGCCCTCGCGGGCGGAGTCATGATGCCCACCGGGGCCCACGATGCCAAGACGACCTCCACGGACCCAACAACAAATGCTGTCACCATCGTTCCTGTGGATCCACACGGCCAGCTTGGTACGGGCGCGTGGGGACCATTCCTGGGGATCCACTACCGATTCGAACAGGTCAAATGGCTGGGCTTCGCCGATTTCTCCTACCGGGTTCGAACCACCGGATCGTATTTCGATGGCAGCAAGTACAAGTTCGGCGATGCCGCCCTGTGGAGCGTTCACGGGCAATACTGGCCGCTCGCAACCCTTGCCGTGGACCTGGGAATCGATGGCCGCTTCGCCCGCGTCGACCAGACCACGGATCCTGGCGCCAGCTCGAGTACCACCCAGGGCAACACCGGAGGCACGCTTCTCTCGGCAGCTCCCGGCGTGTACTTCAATGCCGGGCGCGGCTTCTGGGTGTTCGCGCGCGCGCAAATCCCGTTTTACCAGAACCTGGACGGCGAGCAGGATGTGCATCCGTCCGTCGCCCTGGGCTTACAATACCAGGTGTTGTAGAGCATGAGACCAGACTAGTCGAGGCATCGATGCACGATCTCTTCCGAGCTCTGCGCCGTGGCTATACAAGCGCGGATGGAAGAGCGTAGCTCACGCCCGCGACAACGATCCAGGTCCGGTGCGAAGCGACGAACGAGATCCTGTTGCCAGCGCATACGCAGGACGGGATCTCGGTATCCAGACTCGCTGAGCTCGAGATCGATGAGGCGGTAAAGGATCGCTTCGCATTCGTCCGTGCTCGCGGGATGCCGGTTGCAGCCCGAGATTTCGCCAACGACGAGGACCACCAAGAGCAAGAAGCGCGAGCGCATGACAGTCCTCACCGATAAAAATGGACGCGAATGGGGGGCGACTGGGCGGCGATCGGCTGGCCGGCCGCATCGCGCGCGGGCTCGAAGCGAGTCCGAAGCGTGCAAAGGCGAGCAGCGGCGCCGAATCCAAATCCGGGATCGCTGAGGACATCGACATGCTCGGCCCGGCCATCGGCTTCTACTCTCGCTTGCAACACGACTGTCTGCTCGTTCACCTGCTCGGCATCGGCTTCCGCTGGCCATGGGCAGTTCCAAGCGGATTGGTCGAGCGTGACCTGGCGGGCTCGACTGCGGACACTGGGCGCCTTGGTGTTTGTTGCCTCAGGACCGATGTTTCCGAGCGCTGCCTTCTTGTTGGTTCCGCTGCTGGTCGTCGCGCCACCAGCGTAGGAAGCGCCAGAGCCCACGATGAATGTAACGCCGGTGAAATCGGCCGGCTCCGGAGATACAGCGACGAGCTGCCCCGCCTGAGCGGGCGGAGTCGCGCGCGCTTCTTGTGTATGAGGTGCCCGCACGGAGCGAGAAACCGCGATATGCGGTGCTTCGGGTGCAGGGGCGGAAGGCGGCGGCGGTGCAGGTGGCGGCGGAGGCGCCGTGACCTCAACTGCTCGCTCCATCGCAATCGCCTCGTGAATGCGCGCGGCCATTTCGGCGCTCCAGGGGCCAAGGGAATTGCCCAGCCCACCCACCAGCGCGAACACGCCGCCGTAGAGCACCAGGACTACCACTCCGCCCAAGGCCAGCCGCCGCCACCGGCCGGCAGGCTCGGCGATAAAGACGAGATCGACGATGCGCGGTGAACGAGTCACGAGTTTGGTCATGAGAGGATAGCGCATGAAAGAGGCCTCACTGCTTCTTCTGCTCGTCCGGAAGTGCGCCGAACGCCACCCGAGTCAAACCCGCGCCCTTGAGAAGGTCGAGCACGTGAATCACCCTCCGGTGCGGGACCTCGCCATCGGCTTGAATGACGGCCCGCAGATCTCGATCGCCAGCCAACGCCGCACGAGCCTTGTCCTCGAGTGCCTCGTCGCTCGATAGGGCAGCGCCGTTGACCAACATCGGCCCGCGTACGGGCACGATCACCGATAGGATGACCTGAACCTCCTCGCCGTGGGCCGCGTGGGGAAGATCCAGCGGCACCGCCGGGGTCACGATGATCTTCGCGGTCACGATGAAGATCACCAGCAACACCAACATCACGTCCACGAGCGGGGTGACGTTGATGCCGGAGATGATTCCGTTCGCGGCCTGGCCGCTAGGAGCCGCCATCGATCACCTCCTTCACCTCGCGCAGACGAGGCTGCTTTTGCGGTCCTCGCGCATCGTCAGCGATGTACGCAAGCACCAGGTTGGTGAGCACCTCGGCACCGGAGAGCAACGAAGTCACCCGGCGCTGCAAGTAGTTGTAGGCCGCCACCGCGGGCAAGGCGACCAGAATGCCGACCGCGGTCGCCACCAGCGCCTCGGCGATGCTGGACATCACCGCCTGCGAAGCCGCCTGACCGGCGGCTGCCGCGTGGCCAGGCGCGGAGTGGCCGAGCTCTTCGAAGGCGTGGATGACACCCACCACTGTTCCAAACAATCCGACGAAGGGCGCGTTGTTGCCCACGGTGGCCAAAAAGGCGAGCCAGCGTTCCAGCCGCCCGCGTTCCAGAGCCGCCGCACTTTGCATCGCCTTGTCGGCAGCCTCGGTCCCGCGCTCGGCGAGACGCAAGCCCGCATCCGCCACGCGTGCCGCCACCGCCGGACTGCCTTCGAGCACGCGCCGTGCGCTCACGAAGTCGCCGCTCGACAGGTGTTCGTCCAATTCACGCGCCAGCGCTTCGAGATGTCCGCCGCGACGGCGCAGATAGAGCCAGCGCTCGACGGCCAGCGCGAGGCTGGCCAACGACAGCGCCCCAAGGAACCACAGAACCCAGCCCGCACCCGAGGCGAGCAAGATCCGCTTGACCGTTTCGATGGTGTTCAAGGCCTACCTCATTGGGGCGACGGATAGTGCCGCTCGACCGCGCACAGACCGTCCGAGTTCAGGTGCCCTTGCGTGCTCTGGTCGTAGGTCGTGTAGTCGTAATAGTCGCGCAGGCCGGTGGAGGGATCGTTCCCGGTGGCGTGGGGTACGCTTTGCGGGTCGAAAGCCATGGCTCCGGTGAACTGCGGGTGAACGTCGGTCGGCGGATCCATGCAGTAGCGCCAGCTGAGGCGATTGCCGAGCGCATCCGTATACGCGGTGTAGTCCACCCCCTGGGTCATTTCCAGCGTCACCGTGGGCACACCCGCGTCCAGTTGGCCGACCACGCGCGCGGCGAACTGATCGAAGTGCGCGGGCGAGTCGTGGAGCACGCTGTCCCAGAACGGGTGATCGGTGTGAATGGTGACTTGCCCGATCACCGATTCGTTGGCCAGGAACGCGATGCCGCGCTCGTGCTCTTCGCCAGGGAAAGCCTGTGCCGGATCGTTGTCGGGGTTCTGGCAGTTGCCGTAGGTAGTCGGCGATTTGAAGCAGAAGTGGAAGTTTACCGTGGTCGGCCAGGTGGCGTAGGCGCCGCTATTGCAATCCGTGTGTCCTGGAACCGTACCGCCCTTGAAGGTGGCGGTTCCGACGTAGAGCACGGCGCAGCCGTCGGCGATCATTTGCTGGTAGTCGGACATGGCCGCGCTGTCCAGGTTCACGTTGAGCGCGCTCGCTGTTGCGGGCACGACATCGAACCCGAAGGCGTAGCGGGTGCCGTCGGTGGCGAAGGCCTTGTTGCCGTTCTTGTTCTGGGTCTTGAGCGCCACGATGGGCACCGCCTCTTCGCCCGGTCCACCTTTGCCAGGAAGGTAGCTGGGATCGCCGTGCGCGAGGTCGACCGCCCACGGCCCGTCCGCCTCGGCTACCAGCCCGCCGCCCACGCCGCCAGGCGCCGGTCCCGTCAACGCCTGGTTGCCGGGACTGACGTCCGGGTTGCTCGATAGGGTGATCTTGTCGATGGTGGCGAGAAGGCGCGTGAAGCTCACCTGCCAGCCGTCCACGAAAGCTGGATCGCCAGGGTTCGCCGGCGGGAAGGCATAACCCGTGAGAGCGAGAACCTCGCCTGACGCCGCGAAGATGATTCCGCCCGGCCCCGGATCAGCCGGCGGCGTGAAACCCGACGGGCCGGCGTCGGGCGTCGGGGTGCTGCTGTTACTCGAGCAACCTCCCAGGATGGCAAGCCCGATGGCCAGTGCCCCGTGAATGATGGTCTTGGTGTTCATTTCTTTCGTCTCCCTTCTGTTTATGGATTCGGGGTCCACGAGAACGTGTACGGCCCCGTGTTGCGCAGATTTCCGTAAAGGTTCTGACTCGGCTGCGTGTAGCCCGCCGAGGTCGGGTCGTCGCTGAAGGCGTACGTGCCGGGCGTCGAGCCCGGCCCCAGCTGGCTGAAGTCGACGTTGGTGAACAGGCGGCACGGGTCGACGGTCAGAAGCAGTCCGCCGGTTGGCTGGATGGTCACCGCGGCTGAAATCGGTGAGACGATGCGTTCCTTGCAAATCGGATCGCCCCCCGCCACCGCGCCACCCGAGGCTTGCCGATTCGACCCGATGGTGAGCGCGGCGGTGAACGGATAGGCGCTGGCCGCTTGCGTGGCCGTGCCCGCCACCTGGAGCACGGGGACCCGATCAGCAATGGTGTTGATATCCCCGTGGGTCAGCCAAACCTGGCCGATCAGCGCCGGGGGATTGGTAATGCCGTGGGCATTGGCGGGGAACAGTTGCGGGTCGGGCGACAGGAGATCCACATCGACGGCCGAGGTCTCTTGCGCGACGTAGGTCCCGGTAAGGTAGCAGCCGGTGGCTTGTCCGCCCGAAATCGGTTGGCTTTGATCGAGGTAGATGGCCCCGATGTGCAGCGTCGCCTGGGTCAGCGTGATGTCCCAGTTGCCGTCGTTGGTACAGGAAAGCGGCTGCCCGAGGACCGCGCTCGCCGGTCCCGCAGCGGCCACAGGGAAGTCGATGGCGTTGCCGCCGGTTTGCCCCACGCACGAAAGGCCACTTGGCACGAGCAAGAACGAAAAGAGCCAGAGATGTCGTTTCCGCATCACGATCCTCCCAGGTTGATGCCGAGGCTGACAAAGACCGCGCGCGGCGCGCCGGCCGCGAATTCGCGCTCGGGGACCAACGTCGGTTGCGGCTGGCTGTGGAAGTCCGAGGCGTAGTCGTATTCGCCCAAGCGGTATTGCGTGTTGAGAAGGTTGGTCGAGCTGAGCCGCAATTCGTAGTGCGACCAAGAAAGGACGGCCGACGCGTCGACGGTCAAGATGCGATCGCTGACCTCCCCGTAAGGCAGCGGGCGTCGGCCGACGAAGGTCACGCCCCCGCTAAGCGAGGCGCGCACCGGCGTCCCGCGGAGGCGCCAGGGCAGCAAGGTGAAGAGCGCGGTGTCGGAGCGGAGCACGGTGGACGGCACGTAGGCCACCGCCTCGTGGTTGTCGTTGAAGGTCGCGCGCACCAGGGTCAGGTTCGCCGACTCGTCGAAAAAACGGCCGGTCAAGCGCAGCGCCCCTACCCAGCCGGAGCGCGTGGTGCCGACCCCGAGCACGTTGCGTCCTGCGGTTTCGTCGAAGATGAGATCCTTGTCGACAACGGTCTGGAAGAAGACCGAGCGCGCGACGATGGTGGTATCTCTGACATTCGCGGCGTATCCAGCCCCCGCTTCGTAGGCAACGATGTGCGCGAACGGCGTCGCGACATCCTGGGTAATATAGGATGGATCGATCGAGCGAATGCCCCGGCCGTAGCTGGCCGAAAAGGTGATGTCGCGGAAGGGGCCGACGATGAGCGAAGCGCGCGGCAGGAACGCGACGCTCGACGTGGAGGTTTCCTGGTTGGGCTCGCGCGGCCGCCCGTAGTCTTGCTGGTCAAGGCAGCTCTGATCGATGGGCGGATTGGTGGTCGATGGATGGGCGACGGTCTGCGCGGCGCAGTTGTTGAGAACGCTGTAGGTGAGAAGGTCGGCGCGCGCGCCCCCGCGCAGGCTCAGCCACCAGCGCGGACGCAGGTTCGCGTCGCCGTAAAGACCGATATTTCCGATCTGGGAGACCAGATCGGTGTCGGTCAGATAGGGCACGCCCGTGCTGGCCTCAAGGCGCTGCTGCGTGCCGGCGGCCTGGTCGCCGCGCGCGAAGTATCCCAGTTCCACCTCTTGGCGCTGGCCTAGGAAGGTTCCGTGCACGCGCGCGGAGCCGCGTGCGCCGATGGTGACCTCGTGAACGTTGAGGTCGATCATATCGCCGCGCTGGTCGTGCACGCTCTGCAGCGGCTCCTGCACGTCGAGCAGGAACCCGGTGAAGTTCTCGAGCAGGCGCATGTCGCGCTTGATGACGAACATCTGCTGGGAAAAGGTGGTGTCTCCCGCCCGGGTTTCGAGATCGGCGGCCAGCGAGTAGCGCGAGGCATCTCCGCCCTCGGGCACGCGCTCGCGCGCAAAGCTGCTGAGGTCGTAGCTGTCGTAGAAGCCCATCTTTCCCGACGCGTAGTCGTCCTCGCGAACGACGCCGGCCGAATGGAAGTGCGTGGAATAGGCCTGGGTCGTGATTCGGTAGCTGCCACGGTCCCCGAAGCGTCCTTCGTACTGGCCCATGGCCGAACCGCGCTGCGCATCGCGGTTCTGGCCGAAGCCGTTCGCCTTGTAGATCTCGACTGCGCCGAAGGTGTGCGTGCTTTCGCCCGGCGGTCCCCACAGCCCCAGCACGCGCTGGGTGCCGAAGCTCCCGCTGGTATAGCGGGCGGTGAGTCCCCGCTGCCACAGCCCGAGCTGGTAGTCGGCGCTTCCCGCCACCGCGTAGTTCCCTTGCCGCGGATCGAACGGCCCTTCGAGCACGCGCAGCGACTCCACCAATTCCGGAATGATGAAGTGGGTATCGGCGTAGCCGTTGCCGTGCAGGTTCCCGCTCTCGTTGATGGGCACGCCCCCAACCGAGAACTCGATGTCCTGGCCCTCACGCGCATCGAATCCGCGCATGAAGACTTGCTCGGCGTGGCCTTCGCCGCCTTCGTTGGTGAGCAAGATCCCGGGCGCGAGCTTGAGCAGCTCGGAGGCATTGGCGCGCGGCACCTCGGCAAGTTGGTCGACCCGCACCTGGAAATCGGAAACGCCCCGACTGACTGGCGGGCGGCGGCCAAGCACGGTGACGTCGAGGGCAGCTGGCGCCGATGGCGGTGGTGTTGTCGTGGGGGGCGGAGGCGGGACAGCCGGTGTCTTTGCCAGTTCTTCTTGGGCCTTCACCGCCGGCGCCAGGGCCGGACCGGGCGCTGGCGGTGGCTCGAAGTGAAAGAGGAGCTGTACCCGACTCGCCACTGCAACCCCATCACGAAGCGCCGGCTGAAAGCGCCAGTGGCTGGCTGCCTCGATAGCGGCGCGATCGAGGGGCGGTGCAATACCACGCACCAGCCCCACCCCCGTGACGTTTCCCTCCGCGTCGACATCGACCTTTACCGCGACATCGCCGCGCGCGCCGCTGGCCGCGGCTTCTTGCGGGTAGGGAGCCTGCTGCTGCTCCAGCACCTGCGGTGGCTCGACCGCCGGTGCAGCCGTGTTTTGTGCGTGCGCGCTGGGCAGGGCCGAAACCAGGGAGCAGAGGCCCAACACAAGACACGACCAGCGACTGAAGCGCCGTGAGAGATAGCGATGGAAATGGACGCAGAATGGGGACACGAGATCTCCTGGATAGGCCCGAAGGCGGGAGGTGGACGACCGACGGCACCGACGTGGTACACACGCGCCGTTGAAGTTCGCTCCGCGCTCAACGCGAGCGGGGCGTGCTGGATATCGACACGGCCGCCAAGCGCGCGAAGGCGGCGCTACGCTTCACCCTGTCGATCGAATCGTTCGATCGGTATGCGGCCAGCAAAGCTGGCCAGCTCCCTACGCGACTAGCTTAGGCCGCTGGCGGGGAAGTCTTGGGCGCGCTGGCCAGGACGAACGCACGTCCAGGCCGCCGTGCGAGCTCACCCGTCCGCCGCACCACAATTGGTGGCGGCGCAAAACGGATGGCCTGTCTTACCAGCCGAGCCCGCGCGCTACCTCGAAAGACCGACACCATCGAGCAGTGCTCGTGCAACGTCGTATCGGTACTGTCGGCCCCCTCCAGCCCCGTCCTGGTCGCACGATGCCGCGCAGGCGATGGTCCCAAGTCCGAGACGATTCCAACATCAATCGCCTCACCGTGCTCCGCACATTGCACGTGCCGAACGGTGGCCTCGTGCCATGAGGCCGAGAGCTGCGAGAATCCGACAACCGCAATCAGCGCTGCAGCAAACAGTCGAGCCTCCACAGCCCCTTTGCCGGGCATGAGCAGCGAATCCTTGTTCCTCTGCGCGATCACTGTGTGTCCAACTGTGAACTACGCATCGGCCACGAGCAAGTCGAAAGGTTGAGCTGGCCTAGTTGTTCGGGCTGCCAAACCCCGGCTCGTTGCCGGGCTTCCACTTGATGTTGCAGCCGATGCTGGCTTTCTGATTGGAATCTGGCTGCTGGCCCGCCAGCAAGGCATCAATGGCGGCGCGCGCGTCGCGGCCGGTGACGGGGAGGGCGTTGCTCGGACGGGCGTCGTCGAATTGCCCGCGGTAGGCCAGCTTGCCGTCGCGGTCGAAGATGAACAGATCGGGCGTACAGCGGGCATCGAAGGCCTTGGCCACCGCTTGCGACTCGTCGTAAAGGTACGGGAAGATGTAGCCAGCGCTGGCGGCCTCGCGAGCCATGGCCTCGGGCGCGTCGTCGGGATGGCCGACGATGTCGTTGGAGCTGATGGCGATCATGGGCACGCCCTTGCTTCTGCAATAGCGGCCGAAGTCGGCCAGTCCGGCCCGGATGTGCTTGACGTAGGGACAGTGGTTGCAGATGAAGATGACGACGCTGGGTTTGCGCGCGAGCGCCGACGAATCGAGCGTTCGTCCGCTGATGGTGTCGGGCAGCGAAAAAGTCGGCATCGCCGTGCCGAGGGAAACCATGCGGGAGGGCGTGCTGGCCATGGGCAATCCTATGTTTACAGCAACAAGCGTTTGATATCCGAGAGCAACTGGCGCAGGTACGTGGTGAAGCGCGCAGCGTCTGCCCCGTCGTTCACGCGGTGGTCGTACGACAGCGACAGGGGCAGCATCAGGCGCGGCACGAAGGTGCCGTTCTCGAAGACCGGCTTCATGCTCGCGCGGGAAACGCCCAGGATGGCGACCTCGGGAATGTTCACGATGGGCGTAAACGCGGTGCCCCCGATGCCGCCCAGACTGGAGATGGTGAAACTTCCGCCCTGCATGTCGCCAGGCATAAGCTTGTGGGCGCGCGCCTTCTCGCTGACCACGGCCAGCTCGGCCGCGAGGTCGTAGACACCCTTGCGATCCACGTCGCGAATCACCGGCACCACCAGGCCCTCGGGAGTGTCGACGGCGACGCCCAGATGGAAGTAGCGCTTGAGAATCAGGTTCTCGCCCGTCGGATCCAGCGAAGCGTTGAAGCTCGGGAACTCCCTCAGCGTCGCGACCACCGCCTTCATGATGAAGGGAAGCAGGGTCAGGTGCACGTTGCGCTTCTTGGCCTGATTGGATTCGGACTTGCGAAATGCCTCCAGATCGGTGATGTCCGCTTCGTCGTGCTGGGTGACGTGCACGACGCGCAGCCAGGCGCGGTGCAAGTTCGTCGCGGTCACGCGCTTGATGCGCGAAAGCGGCTGCGACTCGATGAGGCCGAAACGGGCGAAATCGACGAAGGGCGCCTCGGGCAACACGAAACCGCCCGCCGCGGCCACGGCCTTGCCGACGTGCTCTTTAACGTAGCTCTTCACGTCTTGTTCGAGAATGCGGCCGTGGCGCCCGGTCCCCTTGACCAGCGAGAGATCCACGCCCAGCTCGCGCCCGAGACGGCGAATGGTAGGGCTGGCGTGCGACTTCACTTTCACACTCGCGAGCGGCGGCGGCGGCGTGACGGGTGACAATTCCTCGGGCGCGGGCGTCTTGTGCGAGGCAGGCTTGCGGACATCCGGCACCACATCGGGGGCCAGCTCGACCAACGCGGGCTCGACGCTCGCCGGAACGGCCGTCAAAATGGGCGCTCGCGCGGCCACCGGCGCTGGCTTGGGCGGTGCGGGCAGCGGGGCCGGAGCGGCCTTGGGAGCGGCCTTGGCTGACGGCTGCGCGGCGCCACCTTCCAGTACCTCAAGGCTGGCGATGCGCGATCCCTTCGACACCTTGCTGCCAATCGAGACGAAGAATTCCTTGAGCACGCCCGCGCCCGGAGAGGGCAAATCCATGGTCGCCTTGTCCGTTTCCAGCGTCAGCAGAGGCTGATCCTTCTGCACGGAATCGCCCGGCTTCACCGCCATCTCGATGACCGCAACGTCGTGAAAATCGCCCAGGTCGGGTACGGTTACTTCGAGTGTCTTGGCCACGTTCGCTCTTTCTACACGGTAGACGGATTCGGTTTCTCGGGATCTATCCCATACTTTTCCATGGCCTCGCGAATTTTGCCCACCGGCAATTCGCCCGTGTCGGCCAGCGCGCGTAGCGCCGCGACCACCACGTAGCGGTGATCGACCTCGAAGAAATGGCGCAGTTTCTTGCGTGTGTCGCTGCGGCCGAATCCATCGGTACCCAGAACCACGTAGTTTTTCCCTGGTAAGTAGGGACGGATCTGGTCGGCGTACAGGCGCATGTAGTCCGTCGCCGCCACGATGGGCCCGGGCTGGCCGGCCAAGCAGGCTTCAACGTAGCTTTGCCGGCGTTTCTCCTGCGGGTGAAGCATGGACCAGCGCTCGGCGTCGATACCGTCGCGGCGCAACTCATTGAAGCTGGTGGCGCTCCAGATGTCCGCGTCGACGCCGAAATCGTCGCGCAGCATATCCGCTGCCGCCATCACCTCGCGCAGGATCGCGCCCGAGCCGAGCAGCTGAATCCGCGGATTCTTCTTGTCCTGGGGGCCGCCGTCGCGGAACAGATACATCCCCTTGAGAATTCCCTCGCGTGCGCTCTCAAATGGGGACCCTGGGAGGGTCCCCATGCCCTCCTGCGATGGTGCGCCACCGGCGGAGCCGGCGGCCTCCCCACGCAATCCGGGCATGGCCGGGTGGCGCCAGTTCTCGTTCATCATGGTGACGTAGTAGAAGACGTCTTCCTGATCCTGGTACATGCGGCGAATGCCGTCCTGGATAATGACCGCCATCTCGTAGGCGAAGGTCGGATCGTAGGAGACGCAATTGGGAATGGTCGACGCCGTGATCAGGTTGTGACCGTCCTGGTGTTGCAGGCCCTCGCCCGACAGGGTGGTGCGACCAGCGGTTCCGCCCATCAAGAATCCGCGGCAGCGCATGTCGCCCGCGGCCCAGGCGAAGTCGCCGATGCGCTGGAACCCGAACATGGAATAGAAGGCATAAAAGGGGATCATGTTGACCCCGTGATTGCTGTGGGCCATGCCCGCGGCCAGGAACGACGCCATCGAGCCCGCTTCGTTGATGCCCTCTTCGAGGATCTGACCGTTCTTCATCTCCTTGTAGGACATGAGCTGCTCGGCATCGACGGGCTCGTAGAGCTGCCCCACCGACGAGTAGATACCGATCTGCCGGAACAGGCCCTCCATGCCGAAGGTGCGCGCCTCGTCCGGGACAATGGGAACGATGAACTTGCCGATGTTCCGGTCGCGCACCAGCTGGGTCAGGATGCGCACGAAGGCCATCGTCGTCGACATCTCGTGCTCGCCGCTGCCTTTGAGTTGGGTCTCGAAGGCATCGAGCGTGGGAGCGACGACGGGCGGGGCCGTGCGCCTGCGCGCCGGCAGAAATCCGCCCAGCTGCTTGCGCCGCTCCAGCATGTACTGGATCTCCTTGCTGCCCTCGGCCGGCCGGTAGAATGGCGCCTCGCCGATCTTGTCGTCGGCGATGGGAATGTTGAAGCGATCGCGGAATGCCTTGAGCGCTTCCTCGCCCATCTTCTTTTGCTGGTGGGTTGGATTCAGCCCCTCGCCCGCCTCGCCCATGCCGTAGCCTTTGACGGTCTTGGCCAGGATGATGGTGGGCTGGCCCTTGTGCTCCATGGCCGCCTTGTACGCGGCGTAGACCTTGTTGGGGTCGTGGCCGCCGCGATTGAGCCACCAAATCTCCTCGTCGCTCATGTTGGCGACCATCTCGGCCAGCTCGGGGTACTTGCCGAAGAAATGCTCGCGCGTGAAGGCGCCGCCCTTGGCCTTGTAGGCTTGGTACTCGCCGTCCACGCATTCCATCATGCGCTTGCGCAGGATCCCTTTCGTATCGCGCTGGAGCAGCGGATCCCAATACGATCCCCACAGTACCTTGATGACATTCCAGCCCGCGCCGCGAAACGATGCCTCCAGTTCTTGCACGATTTTTCCGTCGCCGCGCACCGGACCGTCGAGTCGCTGCAGGTTGCAGTTGACCACGAAGACCAGGTTGTCGAGGTGCTCGCGCGCCGGCAGGGAAATCGCGCCCTGCGATTCGGGCTCGTCCATTTCGCCGTCGCCCAAAAAGGCCCACACCTTGCGCCCGCTGGTGTCCTGAATGCCCCGATGTTCGAGGTAGCGCATGAAGCGCGCCTGGTAGATGGCCATCATCGACGTCAGTCCCATGGACACCGTCGAGAATTGCCAGAAGTCGGGCATCAGGTAGGGATGCGGGTAGGACGACAGGCCGTTACCGTCCACTTCCTGGCGGAAGGCACGCAGTTGCTCCTCGCTGATGCGACCTTCAAGGAAGGCGCGCGCGTAGATGCCGGGCGCGGAGTGGCCCTGAAAGTAGACCAGGTCGCCGCCGCCTTCGGCCTCGGGGCCGCGAAAAAAATGGTTAAAGCCGACGTCGTACAGGGTGGCCGCCGAGGCGAAGCTGGCGATGTGTCCGCCCAGCTCCGACGATCTTCGATTGGCGTTCACCACCATGGCCAGCGCGTTCCAGCGAATGAACGAGCGGATGCGCCGTTCGAGGCCCGGATCGCCCGGCACCCGCGGCTGCTGCGTCACTGGAATGGTGTTGACGTAGGCCGTGGTCGCATCGAAGGGCAGGTGCGCCCCCGAGCGCCGGGCGTGATCCACGAGCTGCTCCAGGAGAAAGTGCGCGCGCTCGACCCCTTCGCGTTCCAGGGTCGAGGACAGGGATTCAATCCACTCGCGTGTCTCCTCGGGATCGGTGTCTTGGGGATGGTGGTCTGGTAGGTCGGTTGGTGTGGCCATGGATGTGCTCTGCTCCGCGCCTTGCGAAGTATTCCAGGAAGCATCGGAAGAAGTCTCGGAATCGGCGCGGGAATCCATGGAGCCCCGTGCCAGGGAATTCGTCAAGTGATCCACGCCTGGTAGGATGCACGTTCCTGCCGCTCCGTTGCACCGTGGCAGCGAGAATCAGAAGGTGACGAAAACCGCGCCATTGCATCAGAATGCCATTCCGCGCCCGACGCTGCGCTAAAAGGAAGCGACGCTGAGCCAGAAAATGGGAACTTCCGCGCCAAGCTCCGAGCCTGTTTCGTGCTGCCACGTCATGGGCGCGGCATGGCTGCTCGCCATCCTGGGGACGGCGGGGTGTCTGGCACTGATTTCAAACACCGCGAAAAGAAACAACATGGCCGAACTTCAATCCCGCATTTTCACCGACGCTGCGACCGGGCTCGCCCTGCCCTACCGGCTCTTCGTGCCCACGACTTGCAGTCCGCAAGATCCGTGCGGACTTCTGCTCTTTCTGCACGGAGCCGGCGAGCGCGGTAGCGACAACCAGGTCCAGCTCAAGAACGATGCGCTGGCCTGGATCGCGCCCGAGGCGCAGGCCGGACACCCGACCATCGTCGTCTACCCGCAGTGCCCGTCTGGGATGCAGTGGGTGGATGCACCTTGGGTCGACGGCTCCTATTCCGTGGCCAAGACGGCCGCCAGTAAGCCGATGACGGCGGTGATGGAGCTGCTCGCAGCGCTGCAGAAAGAGTTGCCCGTGGACGCCAATCGTCTCCTCGTCACCGGGCTTTCAATGGGCGGCTACGGCACCTTCGACATCCTTGCGCGCAATCCAGACAGGTTCGCTGGCGCGCTCGCTCTGTGCGGTGGCGGCGATCCATCGCAGGCACCGGCGATTCGCCACATCCCGCTTTGGCTCTTTCACGGCGACAGCGACCCGGCGGTCCCCGTGCGCGGCTCTCGCCAGATGGTCCAGGCGCTGCGTGCGGCGGGAGGCGCGCCTCGCTACACCGAGGTCGAAGGCGGGGCCCACAACATGTGGAACATCGCCTACCAGAACATGGAAGTCCTGCACTGGCTGCTGGCGCAAAGCAAGGGTTGAGCAAATCGAACGACTGACCTACAACCTGGCGGTGTAACCTGCGCCTGACGTGTCGTTCACCATCGTTCCATCCGTACCGCTCGCGCCCCTGACCACATTCGGATTGGGCGGACCTGCGCGCTTTTTTACCGAAATCACCCGTGTGTCTGATGTGCCGGGCGCCTTGCGCTGGGCGAAAGAGCGGGACTTGCCCGTCTTCATCATGGGTGGAGGTTCGAACCTGGTGGTCGCCGACGAAGGTTTTCCGGGGCTCGTGTTGCGCATGCGCACGCGTGGCCTGCGCTGGACCCAAGCCGGTGACCAATGGCACGTCGAGATCCAGTCCGGCGAGGCGTGGGATGATGTGGTGGCCGAAGCCGTGCATCGCAACGCCGCCGGGATCGAGTGTCTGTCCGGCATCCCCGGTACCGTCGGGGCGGCACCGGTGCAGAACATCGGCGCCTACGGGGAAGAGGTCGCCGAGACCATCCGAGGCGTCCGCGTGCTCGATCGCCAAACCTTCGCAGTACGGGATCTTCCTTCCGAAGACTGTGGCTTTGGCTATCGCACAAGCCAGTTCAAGCACGAACCGGAACGATTCGTGATTCTCTCCCTGACTCTTGGCCTGGCTGCGGGCGGCCAGCCAGCCTTGCGCTACTCTGAGTTGGTCTCCGCGTTTTCCGCTAACACGCGTCCCAGCCTTGCCGAGGTCCGCGAAACCGTGCTGGCTCTGCGCCGGAGAAAATCCATGGTTCTCGACGAGGCGGATGCCAACCATCGTAGCGCGGGTTCGTTCTTCACAAACCCCGTCGTCACGCCCGAGCTCGCTGCCGAGATCGCCCATCGTGCGGTCGCGGCTGGGTTCGCACGCCAGCCTGCAGATATGCCACGCTACCCGCTTGCCGACGGCCGAGTGAAATTGGCAGCCGGCTGGCTCATCGAGCGGGCGGGTTTGGCCAAGGGTTTCCGCATGGGGCCGGTGGGGATCTCGTCGCAACATGCCCTCGCGCTCGTCCACCACGGTGGCGGCACCACCGCCGACCTTCTTCGCCTCGCCCTACACGTGCGCGGCGTTGTCTCCGACCGGTTCGGCATTTCACTCACGCCAGAGCCGGTGTTTCTCGGATTGACCTGGCGATGAGAACGAAAGCCCTCGACCTGGCCGAAGCGAAGAGAGTCGTTCATCAAGCGGAGGCCGTGGGATGGCTGAGGGATCTGGGAACTCTGGCAGGGGCCAGCGTGGTGACATCATTGCCCGACGTGTCCGAGATACCGCGGCTCGATTTTTCTGGTTGGTGCCGCTGGTTCGAGGACGCCACGGCCGCGGTCATGGCGTGCGTCCCGCCCGAGGGCGTGGCCATCTTCTTCCAAAGCGACATCCGACACGCGGGACTTTGGGTGGACAAGGGCGCACTGGTAGCACGCGGGGCCGAGCGAGCCGGCGGCCACTTGCTCTTTCACCGCATCGTCTGCCGCCATCCCGCGGGCACGCTCAGCGCGGGACGCGCCACCTACTCTCACTTGCTGGGATTCGCGCCCGTGCCCCGACCTCCAAGCGGAAGGCCGCGCGCCGACGTCATCCCCGACGCCGGCTTCGTGCCGGGCAAAAAGGCGATGGGGGTAAACGCGTGCATCGAGGCGTGCCGATTCGTGCTTCAAGAAACACCCACGCGCACCATCGTGGATCCATTCTGCGGCTGGGGCACGGTCCTGGCCGTGGCCAACGTGCTCGGCATGGACGCCGTGGGAGTGGATCTGTCAGCGCGCATGTGTCGCCGAGCGCGGGTGCTGGACGTGAAGGCTTGCGCCCTCTTGAATTGTTAGACATATCAACGACGAGTACGGGTTTCTCTACGGCACGGGACTTCCCGTGAATTTCCTGCAGAAGTACTACGAGGATCCCAAGAAGCGCGGGGCGAAACGGGCCATCAAGGTGATTCTGGCAACGCTCGGCAACGAAATTGCTTCGCTCGTGACGTTCAGGAAATCGAAGCAGATCCTGACTCGGCCGGTGCACGCGAAAATCACATTGCCGGATGGCAATGAACCGCCCGTCGCGCCTTCATGACCCACACTGGGATCCTTTGCGCCGCCATCGACCAGGTCGGCCTGGGTTGCCGGGCGATGCCCGAGGCGAGAAGCAAGCTCGGATGCTTTATGCTCCGCTCGACACACCTCTCGTTCTGGGGGCTCGCCATGAGCGTCGGCGCGCTTTGGGTCGGACTGCCGCTTCCAGCGACGTTCGACGCGGTCGTGTCCCATCTGACCATCGACTATCAAGAGCCCACCATCGCCACCGTCGACGGCGACATGAAGCCACCCAGGACCTGCGACGTCATCACGTGCGGGCCGACCGTCTCGTTCATCACGGGATGAAGTTCTTTCCACGGCTCAATCGCGCTAGGCTGCAACCATGAGCGATCCCCAGACAAAGCCGCAGCACTTCTCCATGATTCGCGGGTTCCATCTGGCTGACCTCTTTACCCTGGCCAATGCCTCATGTGGGATGGCGTCCGTGTTCGCATCCATGACCTACCTGGTCTCGCCCTCGATTGGCCTCTTCACCTTGGCGGTGGCGCTGGTACCGCTGGCGCTGGTCTTCGATACGCTGGACGGGCGAATCGCGCGCTGGCGCCACGCGCGCTCAACCCTGGGACGCGAGCTGGATTCGCTGGCAGACGTGATTTCGTTTGGAGTCGCCCCTGCGGCCCTGGCCTTTGCCGCTGGCATGCGTGGTGGCTGGGACAGGGTTGTGCTGATCTACTTCGTCGCCTGCGGGGTCAGCCGGCTGGCGCGATACAACGTGACCGCCGAGGCGCTGTCCGCGGGGGGCGACAAGGTGAAGTACTTCGAGGGCACACCCATTCCGTCGAGCATCGTCCTGGTCATGGTTTTGGCCGTAGCGGCCTGGACGGATCGGTTAGGAACGGGACTGCACTTCGGCTCCGTCGATTTGGGCCTGGTCCTGCACCCACTGGTCCTGATGTTTGCGTTCTCGGGCAGCCTGATGATCAGCAAGACCTTGCGGATCCCCAAGCTATGAAGGCGAGGCCGTTCGATCGGGAACGCAAACGTCGCCTCGCGTGTAAAGTCGGCGGCTCGCTTCCCAAGCACGCTCCACTCTGATCCCCCCGTACGCCAGACGCCGTGATAGAAGATCGTCAACTTTTCGAGGACCAGAACGCCATGAGCAATGCGAACAACGAAAACTCGGTAACTCTCGTCGACCGCGGCGATTTCGCCGACATCTATCTGCTGCGAGCTTCCGCCGGAATGGAAGCCCTGATCACCAACTACGGCGGCACCGTCATGTCGCTGCGAGCTCCCGACGCGCGCGGCACCTTGGAAGACGTTGTGCTCGGTTACGATCGACCGGAGGACTACGCCAAGGTCAGTCCTTACTTCGGGTGTCTGGTCGGCCGCTACGGCAATCGCATCGCCAAGGCCAAGTTCTCGCTCGACGGCAGGACGTACGAACTGGCGGCCAACGACGGGCCAAATTCCCTGCACGGCGGAATCAAGGGCTTCGACAAGGTGGTGTGGGCAGCCCGCCCCGTGCAGAGCGATCTGGGACCGGCGCTTGAGCTCCGCTACCTCAGCAAGGATGGGGAAGAGGGCTTTCCCGGCAACCTCGACGTGACCGCGCGCTACACGCTCACGGCGGATCGCGGCCTGCGCCTGGATTTTTCCGCCACCACCGACAAGAAGACCATCGTCAACCTGACCCACCACTCGTACTTCAACCTGGCCGGCAAGGGCGACATCCTGGGCCACGAGGTGTTCATCAACGCCAAGCGCTTCACGCCCGTCGACGCAACCCTGATTGCGACGGGAGAGCTACGCTCCGTCGCGGGCACGCCGTTCGACTTCACCAAGCCCACCGCCATCGGCGCGCGCGTCGACGGCAACGATGAGCAACTTCGATTCGGTGGCGGCTACGACCACAACTGGGTCATCGACAAACCCCTCGGCGAATTGGGGCTGCTGGCGCGCGTGTTTGAACCAACCAGCGGGCGCACCATGGAAGTGCTGTCGACCGAGCCCGGCACGCAGCTCTACACCGGCAACTACCTCGACGGAACCATCACGGGCAAGCGCGGCTGGCGCTACACCAAGCGCGCCGCCTTCTGCTTCGAGCCCCAGCACTACCCCGACACGCCCAATCAGCCCACCTTCCCGTCCGTCGCACTCGCTCCTGGCGAGACCTACAAGAACACCATCATCTACAAGTTCGGCGCCCGCTGACCAATTCCCTTTCCCCGCCCTGCCCCACGCGGCTTCGCCGCGCGTCGGTCTTGTTCGGTTTGCCCATGAAGCTCTTCCTCAGCATTTGTCTTGCTCTCGTCACCGCTGTTCTTCCCGGATGTCAGTCGGGCCAAGGAAGCTGTCAGCGCGGCGACTCGTGTGATTGCAGCGGCGGAACCGATTGCTACCAAGGCTGCGCCAGCGGCGACGGTTGCGGGCTCTCCTGCCACAACATGGTCCACTGCGGTGGCGTGTGCGGCAACGACTGCACCCTTGACTGCCACGACGTGAACGACTGCTCGGCCGACTGTGGCGGTAACTGCAACATCACCTGCAACAACAGCGTTTCCTGTGGCGCGTTTTGCGGGGCCAACTGTAACTACACCTGCTATCAGATGCAACGTTGTGGCGTGGTGGTAGGCCCTGGCAGCGTGGTCACCTGCAGCAACGTTACGAGCTGCGTGGTCGAGTGCCAAGGCAATTGCCACGTTTCCTGCGCGGATCAAGTCGGCAGCTGCGAGGTGAGCTGCCTGCATGGCGCCTCGCCCATCTCCTGCCCCAATGGCATGCGGGCCTGCGGTCCCTGCTAGGCAAAGGAGCAAAGGATCCCCATGAAGCTGTATCGCTTGATCGGTCGACCCGCCGTCGCGTTCGTAGCCACACTCGCGCTGGCATTGCTTGGTTCAATCTCGACCGCGGACGCGCGAGAAGATGTCGTCATCCGCAGCTCGCGCGCGCCCATGGCCTACGACATCGAGATCGAGCCGCACCTCGTGCTCGGAACCACGCCGCCCGGAGCTGGCGAAGGTTCGGGTGCGGGCTTCGGCGTCCGCGGCAGCCTGGTGATCCTTCCCGAGGGATTCATCCGCAACGTAAACGATTCGGTCGCCATCGGCTTTGGGCTCGACTTCGGGCGCTACTACGGCGACTTGGCATTGGGCGGATATCGCGACCAATGCCTTCACTACGAGGTCGGCCCCAACGGCACCCAAGTCTGCACCGAAGTGACGTCGAACGGCGGCACGTACACGTACCTCTACATTCCGGTCGTCATGCAGTGGAACTTTTGGATCACGAACCGTTTTTCCGCGTTCGGCGAGCCAGGTGTGGATCTGTACTATCTCACAAGCCACGGCTTCAGTGCCGTACCCGCCCTCTACGTCGGCGGGCGCGTGCGGCTTTCCGACCGCATCACGCTGACCGGACGCCTCGGTTACCCGACCCTGGCGATCGGCGTATCCTTCATGCTGTAGCCGACACCACGGCTATTTCTCGAACATGGGCGCCAGGTAGGGCTTGAGCGCGTCGATTTTCCACTGAACCGGAGTTACCCAGTCGCTCGGGTCCAGGAGGCCTCCAGTGTCGCCTGAATTGGGATTCCAGCACCAGAACGTCCACGAGTAGCTCCCGCCAAGCTTGGCGAGCAGGGTGTCGAACCACTGGCCCTCGGCACCATTTCCGTAGGTGCGATCGCCGATCCCGAATTCGCCTAGCAGGACATGCCCTTGTCCCTGGCTCATGAGAAAGTCAAAGTGCTTGTCCCACACCGACGCCAAGTTGGCGGGGAAGGTGGCGTCGGTGAACCAGGTCTGGTCGTGAACCTGGGGACCGTAGTCGTGGGCTGAGTAGACCAGCTTCTCGGGGTGCGACAGTTTGATGGGCGTGGCCTTGGCCGCGCTGAGGTTGCCGCCCCACCAATAGGTGTCGGTGCCGACGATGCTGACGCCCTCGACGACGATGAGCAAGTCGGAATTGACGTCCAGAATGGCGTTGCCGCACCTTTCGGCGGCGGAGTTCCAATCGGTGGTCGCATCGCCCGTGCCCCAGGATGCCTTTCCGTGCGGCTCGTTGTCGAGGTCTACGGCAACCACCGCGGGGTTGCCGGCATAGCGCTTCGCCATGCTGACCCAGTCGGCGATCCACTGTGCCTCGGAGGTCGAGGCCGTGTACCAGACTTCTTCCTTGTCGTAGCCGTCTGGATCGCGCGAATGGTTGTCGAGGATCAGCTTGAGCCCGACGTCTCCTGCGGCCGCGACCACGAGGTCGAGCATCTCCATCGGCGTCTTGCCCTTGAGATCGGCGTTCATGGGGTCGGTGCCGTCGTAGGGATCTTTTCCGTACGTGTTCACCGATTGCGCGACTGCATTCGCGCGCATGATCGCGTTGGACCACGGCAGGCGAACCGCATTGAATCCCAAGTCGTGGATTTGCTTGAGCATGCTGCGGTAGTCGCGTGCCCAGGTTCCGTGTGGGGATTCATTCGAGGTTTCGAAGCCAAACCAGTTCACGCCCGTGAGGCGCACGGACCTGCCCAGACTGTCGACGAGCTTGCTGCCTTCTACGTGCAGGAACCCCGTCAGACCAGAGACATCCGGACCTGGTGTGACTGCGTCCGCCGGGGCTGGACCGTCGACCGCAACGTCCGCCACCGCGATGTCCTGGATCTTCGCGTCGCCTGAATCCGAGCGGACGGCCACGCTGTCCGCAGCGGCATCGCCCACGTCCGTGGATCCACCCGCGCCGGCTGTGCCACCGGCGCCGGCTATGCCCGCTGCACCGCCCGCGCCGCCACTCCTATCGCCTCCACCGCCGGTTCCACCACCGCTGCCACCGTCGCCGGGTCCGCCGGTTCCGACACTTCCGACATCACCGCCGCTTCCGCCTGCACCACCAGATCCGCCCGACGAGCCGCCAGTCGCTGTGTTGGGCGAGCCCGCTCCTTTGCTGGGGCTCGAACAGGCCGCACCGAGCATCCCCACCAAGACAGCCAGCGCCAAGGGTGGACAACCGAGGGAGGGGAAGCCGCCGATTGGCGCCTGGGTGCTTCGAACCCGAGTGTGAGCTTGCGGACGGTCGATGCTGCCTGACGGTCGCATGAGTTGTACTTGCAACGTTAGGCTCAAGGTCGTGCTCCGCACAAGAAACTTCCACACGGTGGATGTAGGCAAGGGGAGATTTCGAGCCGACGACGTGCGAATTTCTCAACGATTTTGCGGGTAGCCTGACCTTGCCCCGAATTCGTGGACCATCGTGCGGCCAGCGACAGTCGAATGGACAATCTGCACGCATGGTGCTTTTCTTTGCTCATGTTTCGGCCCATCCGAGTGCTCATGTCGTTGGTTGTGGGCATCGCCTTACTGCAGCCCGTCTATCGCTTCCTTGACGTGGCTTCCGCACGCATTCGCTATCCATTCGAGCTCGAATGGATGGAAGGCGGTATCGTCGATCACATCCGAGTCCTCCTGTCAGGGCAAGCGCTGTACCGCGAGCCATCCTTCGACTTCACGCCCTTCATCTATGTTCCGGGTTACTACTATGTGTCAGCGGTGGCTACGAAGATCGTGGGCCTCGGGCTGTTTGCGCCACGCTTGGTTTCATTGGTTTCCATCCTCGGCTGCTTCGTGTTGCTCGGCATGTGGGTGTACAAAGAATCGAAAAACTTCCTCGCGGCGGTGGTTGCGGTTGGCCTGTTCGCCGCAACGTACGGCCAATCCGAATTCTGGTTCGATCTAGCCCGCGTCGATTCTTTGTTTCTCTTCTTCCTGCTAGCGGGCTATTGCCTAGCTCGCTTTGGAATGTCCAATCGCCACGCTGTGTATTGCGGAATACTCCTTGCTTGCGCGGCGCTGACCAAACAGGTGGGGCTCGTGCTTGCGGTACCCGCGCTTGGATTCATCGCATTGCATGCGTGGAAACGAGGACTTTGGGCGCTCGGCGCCTTCGCAGTCCTTCTAGCGACTACATTCGGTCTGCTTGAGGCGACGTCTCATGGGTGGTTCAGTTTCTACACCTTCCGCATTCCTGCCGAGCACGCTGTAGATTGGCCACGTTCATCATCGGTACTGCTGGAGCAATTCTGGACACCCGTCGTGCCAATGATGCTGTCCACGATGGCCATCGTGCTTGGAATGGCCGCGCGCGCACGCCCGCTGGTGTGGGCCTTCCATGCAGCGTGGGTTCTGTGTGCAATCGGCACGAGTCTTTCATCGATTCTTCACACGGGTGGCTACCCGAACGTGCTCATGCCTGCGCATGCGGCAATGGCCATGTGTGCCGGGCTCGTATTCGCCAGTGCGTGGCAGACAGACGGAGTCGCCACCCGGTTGACAATGCGCCTGCTTGGGCGTCGTTTGTTTGTCGCATCAGTCCTCGCAATTCAGCTCTTCCTGCTACCTAAGATCAATCGTCGCGATCTGGTGCCCTCCACAGACGACCGTGCGGCAGGGCAAGCCATGCTAGCGACGATCGCGGCCAGTCGAGGCCCTGTCTGGATGATCTCGTCCGGCTACTACCCCTATCTTGCGCGAGGCGATGCAGTTGTCAGCCATGCGATGGCACTTACCGATGTCTTCAAGTCGAAGCAAACGGCAATACAGCAGCCCTTACATGACGAGCTCGTCACACGGATCCGCTCAAAGCGGTTCGGCACGATTGTGCTAGATCGTGCCGCGGGTTTCCTCCCGAGTGATATCGCCGACGAGATTCGGAAAAGCTACCGGCTGAAGGAGCACATCTTTTCGCCCGACACGGGACGTTTTTGGCCGAAGTCCGGTGCCGCGATTCGTCCAGATGAGATTTGGGAACCAGTTGGCATGTAGGTGGTTCAGCTTCGAGCACACATGTGGTACAGCTTGCATGATTGAAGACCGTGGCGCAGGAGAATCTATATGTCGAGGATAACAGGACTCCTCACCCAGTGGACTAGGTCGTCCGTTCGTCATTGGCATCTGGTTCTGCTGGCGTTGGCGGCGGCGGGGATGTTTGTGGCCCAGTGCGCCTTTACCGGTGACGCCAAGATCGACGACGCTTTCATCACTTTCTCATTCTCGAAGAACCTGGCGCTGGGCCATGGTCCAATGTACAGCCACGGTGTACGCGTGGAAGGCTACTCCACGTTCCTATGGATGGTGCTTGTTGCGTTGCCCCTGGTCATTACTCGGGGCGCAGCGCCGCTCGGAATGGCCAGGGTCATGGCCGCGCCCTTTGTCGTGCTATTGGGATGGTCTGTCTACCGGCTCGCTCGCTCCTGCGGCGCCTCGCGGACGGTCGCAGCAATTTGCGTGCTCTTCCTCTCGTTCAATACCGACCTTGCGGTTGCCTATCTCACTGGAATGGAGACCCTGCCCTATGTGGCTTTGGTTACCTTTGCATTCGCTGCGGCGGTGCGATCCTTCTCTGAACCACGCTGGACCAAATGGGCAGCCTGGGGGGGACTGGGTGTAGCCCTTATGCGCATAGACGGCTTCGTTCCTTGTGGCGCGATGCTGGGCTATCTGTTTTTGCGCGTGCTTGTGAAGGGAGATTCCAAGGCTTTGCGGGGATTCCTTCGCACTTTTGGGCCTCCAATCGTCGTCTATGCGATTTGGTTCATTTGGCGTTGGCACTACTATGGTCTGTTCTTGCCAAGCACCTACTATGCAAAAGCTCTCTTGCCCAAACTGATGCCACAAAGAGGCCAGGGTTACTTGATCGATGAAGTTATGGAAGGGTGGCTGTGGGGTGGTTTAGTGGGGTGGCTATGGCTACTTTGGCGTAGGCAGCTTGGAGCGGCGCTTATTGGCTGCTATGTCATCGTTCATTGGATGTACGTGATCACGGTGGGTGGGGATTGGATGCCTTTCGGGCGCTTCATATTGCCAACGATTCCCCTGTTGATAGCTCTCTTGGGCGCGGCGGGATCTGACCTAGTTCTTGGTTCGTTTCGGTCAAAGAGTCGCATTCGCTGGTTGGTCCCGTTTGCCCCCCTCGCGCTCGGTGCGATGATGGCCGTGCGAATGGACCATCGTTTCCTCAATAGCGATTTCGAAAAGAGCAAATTGGCCGGCGTTGCCGAGCAGACGTCAAACGTCGACAACTACTTACGAGCATCGGAGTTCCTGCGCGAGGTGGTGCCACCGGGTGGTCGCTTGGTAACCGACTATGGCGGAATCTTTGCCTACTATACCGATGGCGCAGTCATCGAGATGTGGGGATTGGCCAATGCCATGATCGCCACCCGAGGAAACACCGAAGGCGTTCAACCCTTCTATGGCAGGACATGTGCTGCGTGCTATCCAGAGTTGCAGCCAGAATATTTCCACGTGATGCAGCCGCTTGTCCGGCGGGAACCGGCATTCTCTTCGGCGAGGCAGGTCATTGCCAATGTTTGGCAGACCGAGGCCATTGGACGTTACATAAATTTTGAAGCTACATTTGCCGTGGGACGTGCCCTTTGGCCGCAGACCGGCGAAGCGCTGTATTTCTTGCAGAAGCGCGATCGCGGCTTTTCGCCCACGCCAAGGACAACGCAACGAGGCTTCATTGTTGATTACCCCTTCGAAGCGGCATTGTAGGTATTCAAGTGCCCTCCATGGTGGAGCGCACGCCTCTCTTCCTCAGGTTGCGTCACCGGAAGTCGACCGCGACTCGCCGCGATGTTCCGAAGATACCTTGCCTGATTGGAAGTGCGATCCCACCAAGGTACCGCGCCTGACCAAGCTGGAAGCGGACGGCTTCGGCACCACCGACATCAGCAAAATCACCCTCGTGGGCAAACAGGTGAGCGACGTCGCGAAGCCCTTCGCGGGCAAACAGACCGCCATCTGCCCCGGCGGCCAGGCCGTCGTAGCTCGTCCATCGAACCATTCCCCTATCTAGTTCTGCAATACCCGTGATAGTCTGTCTGCCGACACGAAGCGAACGCGATTGCGCGGCGGTTTTCCATGCGACACTCTCGATTTTCCACCTTCGTTGCTTTTGCGTTGTTGGGGATCGTGATCGCCCCAGCCGTCGTGCGACGATGGGAAGCGTCGCGGATCTTGGGACGGATGGCCGGGCTGGGTGCGCGAGGGGAAATGATCACGGCGCCGGACGTTCGTGCGAGTGGGAGTTGGGGCGCGTTGACGACTCCGGATCCGGCGCTCGTCGTGCGCGTCGAGGAACAAGACAGCCTGGTGGCGAGCTGGCAGACTGTGGGAGGATGCGGCGCGGGTTCGGGCGGCGGGTCGAGTATCGGTCTCAAGTGGATCGGCCGCAACGTGCACGGCGGCTTGTTCAACGTGCAAGAACAGATCAGCTACACAAAGATCGGAGACCCCGGTTACCCCGAGTACAACTTCTTCTCCAACACGCTCATTACCACGGACATCGGCGAGAAATGGAACGTCGGGGTCAACCTACCGTTCGTCTACAAGTACCTCGTCGATCCAACCCACATCGGCGGGCCCGGGGTCGCACCGGTAGACTACTCCAATGCCGGGCTGGGCGACATCAACCTGCTCTGCACGCGCAAGCTCGGGCGCATCAATGCCCTAGCGCTGACGGGAATCCTTGGGCTCCCCACTGGCGCCTACGACGCGAAATTCAAACCCAGCACGCCCCCCATCAATCAGACCCAGCAGATCGGCTTCGGGCGGCCCACCGCCACGCTCAGCCTGGACCAGACCCTGGACGAGGTGTGGGGCCTGGCTGTCCTGGGAGGGCTCGCCTCTTGGCGCGGCGGAACCAACGACATCCACAACTATCGCGCCCCCAGCGCCACGGGCTATGGGTATGTCGGCTATTTCCTGGGTCCACTCGTGCCAGCCATTGGCCTTTCCGCCACCGGATACACCGGCCACGACAAGGACCAAGACGACCCCATGCGCACGCCGCTTTTCAGCCTCGCCGCTAATCTCTCCCTGGAGTGGTCGACCGACTGGATTGCCTTCATCGTTGCCGCGTCAATTCCGTACGGCTACGATGGCATCAAGACGGACGATAGCGGACTGCCGCGTTCTCCCTGGGGATTCTTGCCCTGGACGGTTTCCTTTGGGATTGCCGCGTCGCCGTTTTGAGGATGGCTACTTATTCGGCCTAGAATTGACGAAATAGGGAGCTTCGAAGGCACAAATCTGTTGCGGACTCTTGTGCAGCAACACGAAACATGAGGCAAGCGATGATGGACTCACCAGTTTCGCGGCAGGGATCCGGCCGGCGTTCGACCCATGACTGGGTGGTAGCGCTCGCTCTACTTTTCGTTGCCGCGTGCGGGTTGAAGGCGCACCCAGGCAGCCTCGCGAGCGGCGGACATCCGTCGGGGCTCGGCGGCCAGACAATGGGGAGCGGTGGGCTGACCGGCAGTGGCGGGCAAAACACCGGCAGCGGCGGGCAAAACACCGGCAGCGGCGGGCAAACGACGGGCAGCGGTGGGGAAACGACGGGCGGCGGCGGGCAAACGACGGGCAGCGGTGGGGAAACGACGGGCGGCGGCGGACAAAACACGGGCAGCGGTGGACAAAACACGGGTAGCGGTGGGCAAACAACGGGCAGCAGCGGCGGAGTGATTGGGACAGGTGGCAAGACGTCGGGCGTGGGCGGCGCAGGTACAGGCGGCTCGGGCAGCGGTGGGAGCAGCGGCAGTGGCGGCTCGACGGGCGCGGGTGTCACCATCAATGGGAAGTTCGTGCCCAAGGAGAAGGCCGTCGTCTTCATTCACTTCGGGCATTCCAACATGCGCGGCCAGGCCACGGTGCCCACCAGCCTTACGCCCTATTTCTACAATACCGTGGCAGGTCTCTGGAGCTACAAGGGCAGTTTCACCCTCGCCAAGGAGCCGACGGCGCCAGAGGGCACCTACACATACGCGGGGCCCGGCATGGCGATTCTCCACTCGGCCCAAGGCGCGCTCGCCTCCGGCAGCGACGTGCAGTTCATCTCGATTGGCTACGGGATTGGCTCGAAGACCAGCGTGGACTACCAGAAGTCGGGAATCTACTATCCGATCTTCATGGGCTGGGCCGGGCAGCTCAAGGGCAACGTCACCTTCGGCGCCATCGTCATCATGCTCGGCCTCACCGACGCCGAGCACCTGGCGGCCAACCTGGTTCCCGGCTTCCCCACGCGCATGGCGCAGATCATTTCCGACATACGTGCCGATCTGGGGGAGCCGAACTTGCCGGTCCTCTTCTGCGACTATGAAATGGGTGCGACAGGCACCTTCCTTCCGACTGGGGCCATCGGCCAGGCCATGATCCCGCTCATCCACCAGCTTCCGAGCCTGGTTAGCAATCTCGTGCTGGTGCCCACGGACAGTCTCGAAATGCAGGACGACCACCATTTCGACATGCAAGGGCACAAGGACTGGGCGGCGCGCGTGATCTCGCTCATGCAAAGCAACAACTGGTTCCCGTGGAAGTAGGCCCTCCCCTAGTCTGGTAGATTCCCCGCATGTCCGCTGGTCCCCTGCCCTCCCTCGAATCCGCGCGGGCGGCCGGGAGAGGATGGCCATCGGCGGCGAGGATGCTCGTCTTCGCGGCGGTGGCGGTGGGCGCTTTCGTCATCTCGCTCGGCCCGATTTCCGACGGAGACATCTACTGGCACCTGGCCGCCGGGCGCGAGATCGCGCACCGGGGGGCACTGCTGCATGCCGATCCTTTCACGGTGAGCGCAGAGGGCCGACCCTGGATCGACGTGCACTGGCTCTTCCAGCTTGGCGCCTTTGCCGTCTACTCGGCCTTCGGCTTCGTCGGGCTGGCCGTAGCGAAGGCTTTGCTCGTTGCCGGCGGGGCCACGATTCTCACGTGGGCGGCCGAGCGCTCGGGCGGTGCCAGCGGCCGGGCCGTGGCCGCGCTTGCCAGCCTGGGTGGGCTGATTGCCGACCGGCACCTCGTGCCCTTGCGCCCGGTGCTCCTCACGTTGGTCTTCCTCGCCCTCTTTCTCCTGGTGCTGGAACGGGTCCGCACGCGTGCGGTCCGAGCGCGGTGGCCGTGGGTCTTGCTGCCGCTCCTGCAAGCCGTGTGGTGCAACTGCCAGGGTCTGGCCCCGCTCGGCCCCGCGCTGGTGGCCATGTACCTCGCGTCCGCCTGGCTCTCGTCGCGCGGCTTTCGCCGCTGGCCCTTCGCGCGCGAGGAGCCATCCTTGGTTCGTCCGCTCGCGCTCCTGCTCGCCATGTGCGTGCTGGCCTCGTTCGTGACACCCTACGGGTTCGCCGCGGCCCGATTGCCCCTGCGCCTGCTTGCCCGCATCACTCCGGGGCACGCCAACATCTTCAGCAGCGCGGTCGCGGAGAACATTCCGCCCTTCGTTCTGGCGCGAACCGCGCCCGAATTGGTTTGGCATCTCAAGTGGGTTCTCTTGTCCCTGGCGCTATCCATCGCGCTGCTCCGCCCGCGCTTTCACCTCGCCCACCTGCTGGCGTTCGTCGCCTTTCTCGCCCTGGCGCTGATGGCCAATCGAAACCTGCCCATCTTCTACTGGATGGCCGCGCCGCTCGTCGCCATCGCACTGGCGCCCGGCCTAGGGCGGCTGTCCGAGCTGTCGCGTCCACGGCTACCGCTCAAGACCGTCGCGCTCGCGGCTTTTTTCGCGCTGCTCGGGAGCGAAGTGGCGCTGGCCGTGCTTCTGCAGACGCGCGAGCCGGCCCCGGGTAGCCCGACGCCATTCCATTTTCCGGTCGAGTCCGCGCGCCGGTTAGCCAGGCTGCGCGTGGCCGGGCCGGTGTTCGCCGCCGATCAGCATGGTGGCTATCTCACCTTCGCGGCGCCAGCCTTGCGCCCGTACATCGACACGCGCCTCGTTCTCCACACCGGCGAGGAATACGCCGACTACCTTGCCCTGTTCGACACTCCAGAGCGTTTCGACGCCCTCGCCGCCAGCGCGAAGCTCGGCGCGGTTGTGCTGGTCACGACCCACCCGGATCGCTACCTCGGTCTCATCTGGCACCTCTACCGCTCGCCCGACTGGCGCCTCACGTACACCGACGGGTACGAGGTTCTCTTTCTCCGGGAAGGACCCAGCCTGGCTCTCGGCGAGCGCGCGACCGTCGACTCCATCCTGGGCGAGCTCGCCGCGCGTTTCGGCGCTGGCACCCCGCTTGCCGAAGCCGCGCGACTTCACCTCGCGCGCTTGCTCGTCGTGCTGGGACAGTCCCAGCAAGCCCAGTACGTGCTTGCCAGCCTCGATTCGCGGCCCGCGGCCGAGCTGCGCGCACGCGCCCATTTCGCCGCCGGGGAGCTGCGGGCCGCCGAGACCCTGGCGCGCATCCTGCTTGAGCAAGACCCGGGTGACGTGCGCAGCCTGGCTCTGCTGGCTGAAATCGCGGCCGGCCAGGGCCAGCCGGTCAAGGCAGCGGAGCGGCTCCGACAAGCGCTGACCATCGATCCCTACGATCCCGAAGCGCGCTCGCTTGCCGAGCGCCTTGGTCACTGAGATCCTACTTCACGCCGAGACGACGGAGCATCTGCACGATGGCGGTCACGCTGTCGAAGGCCTCGGCGCTGGCCTCGGCGTCGGGGATGCGCAAACGGTAGGTCTGCTCCAGGAACACCTTGAGCGACACCATCGACAGCGAATCGATGAGCCCCGCCGAGAGCAGTGGCGTGTCCGCGTCGAGAGGCGTGCCCTGTAGGGCGTCCGCGTATTCGCGTGCGATGTAGTCCAGAATCGTCCGGGCGAGTTGCTGATCATCCGCCATGGTCTTGGTCCTTCTAGCTTGTTCTAGTCATCGAGCGACGAGAGATCGCCCACCGGCTCGCCCCATTCCTGGGCACGCAACATGCGGCGCAGGATCTTGCCGCTGCGGGTTTTGGGAAGCTTGTCCACGAAATCGATGGCGTGCGGCATGGCCACCGGCGAAAGATGCTTGCGCACGAAATTCATAATGTCGAGCTTGAGCTCGTCGCTGCCAGCGTGGCCGGGACGCAACACGATGAAGGACTTGACGACCTCGCCGTAGGTCGGATCGGGCTTGCTCACCGCCGCCGATTCCGCCACCGCCGGATGCCGGAGCAAGGCACTCTCGACCTCGAACGGCCCGACCAGGTGGCCCGCGGTGTTGATCACGTCGTCGTCGCGGCCCACGAACCAGTAGTAGCCATCGCCGTCCGTGCTGCCGCGGTCGCCGGTCAAGTAGTAGTCGCCCACGAATTTGCTTTGATAGGTCTTCTCGGCCTTGAAGTAGCCGCGGAACATGGACGGCCAGGGCGGGCGGAAGGCGATGAGCCCGACGGCGCCGGGCGTGGTGACGGGCTGAAAGGTCTGGGCATCGACAATGGCCGCCGCGATGCCGGGGACCGGCTTGCCCATGGAGCCGGGCTTGATGGGCAGCCCGGGCACGTTTGCGATCATGATGGCGCCGGTCTCGGTCTGCCAGTAGGTGTCGTGGAAGGGGCGCCCCATCGACCGTTCGGCCCACACCACGGCGGCGGGGTTGAGCGGCTCGCCTACGCTGCACATGTGGCGGAGGCTGGCCAGAAGCTCCGCGGCGGGCGGAGGCGCCTTCATCAGCATGCGGATGGCGGTGGGCGCCGTGTAGAAGACCGTCACGCGGTGGCGCGCGATGAATTCGTACCAGCGCTGGGCGGAGAAACCGGCCTCGAACACGGCCTGGGTCGCGCCCACGGCCCACGGACCAATGATGCCGTAGGAGGTGCCCGTGACCCAGCCGGGATCGGCGGTGCACCAGTAGATGTCGTCGGGACGCAGATCGAGCACGTGGCGCGTGGTCGCGAACTGCGACAGGACCGAGCCGTGCACGTGCTGCGCGCCCTTGGGCTTGCCCGTGGTCCCCGACGTGTAGTGCAGGAGCGAAGGGGTGTCCTCGCTCGCGGCGAAGGGCTCAAAAGCGCGGGCGGGGGCAGTTTCGGCGTTCATCGCTGTCTCGCCTGGTGCGAGGGTGGGCGTGGCTCCGGGCTTGACGTCCGTGACAATGACCCAGGCGAGAGCCGGGAGGCGGGGACGAGTCGAGCGCACCTTTTCCACATGGCGTGCGGTGGTGATGACCGCGCGGGTGTCCGCGTCCGCCAGACGAAGCTCGAGCGCATCGGCCATGAATTGCGAGAACAGGGGTTGCGCCACGGCGCCCAGCTTGAGGATGCCCAGGAAAGCGAAGTAGAGATCGGGCACGCGATCCAGGAACAGACAGACGCGGTCGCCAGCGGCAATGCCCAGCTCGGCGAGCTTGGCCGCCCATACGTCACTGTACCGCCGCAGATCATCGAAGGTGAAATCCTTGCGTAGCCCAGCGTGATTCTCCCAAATCAAGGCCAGTCGGCCGCCGTGCCCCTGCTCGCACAGTCGGTCGGAGAGCAGGGCGCCCAGGTTGAAGGGCTGGCCCGGCACGAGGCCGAGCGCGGCGCGCAGATCGCCGATCCCGTAGGATGGCTGGTTGCTGCCGGCCGCCGGCGCGGCCACGGGGACCACTTTGGAGTCGTTCATGGAAGCCTCGCACCAGGGCGCCCGCATCGTTGCAGGCGACGGTTGACGGAAGGACACCAACCATAGCATCATCGGCCCGGTCGGGTCACCCGACTTGCGGGTTCAATATGGGTTTTTTCAGCAAAAAGAGTCCTGCCAAGTCCGATTTAGCAACCGCGTCACCCACCCAGGCTGCGGAACCGGGCTCAGGCTCGGTGCTCGACATGCTGCGGGCGACGGTATCGCGCCTCTCGCGCGACCACCTCCCGCCCGAAAGCCTCGAGCTGCGCGCCCACCTGCTCGACAGCGGCTATGTCGACTCGCTCAGCGCCACGGAGCTTTTGACCGAGATCGAGCGCCGGTACGGGGTGCGCCTCGACGAGATGGACATCGTCGGAAGGCTGTGTTCCATCGAGGCGCTGGCGCGCGAGATCGAAGCCCGCACGAACGGCACGGCGAAATGACCGAAGCGGACTGGCGCGAATTCCGGCTGCATGTGGGCATGCCCCACCTCCTGCCCGGGCGCCTGGCCGAGGAGCCCATCCTCAAGCAGCTGGGTGCGTTCCAGTGGCAGGCCGTGGCGGCCCTGGCTGGCCAGCCGGAGAATGCCCTCACAAGCGAGGCCGGCGAGCGTTTGCACCTCTCGATGATCAGCGTCGAGCTGGGAATGCCGGCCGGCCGGGGCTGGGACGAATTCGACGAGGGCGCCGACCTGTGTTTCCGCCAACGCACCGGGGTGTACGGTCACAAGCTGGTGGAGGGTCTCTTTCTCTTCGACAAGGAGCCGATTCCCGACGGAGAATTGGCGGCAGCCCAAGGTCGCGACGACCTCGCCTCCGGCCGCAGGCCGTGGGCCTACGTCACGCACGGGTTCATCACGCGCACCTCGGGCACGTGGGCCAAGCTGGAAACGCCGCGCGCCTTCCTGGATCGGCCGGTGCCCGAGTTGCCGACCATGCCAGCTGGCATCGCCGAGCACCAAGGCGTCGAGCGCTCTGGTGTCATCGCAGGCTTCGCCGATTGGCCGGTCGCCACAGAGCTGTCCGCAAATCCCCAGCCCGCCACTTTCGACTACGACGTGTCGCCCGAAACCGACTTCAATGCGGTGGGCGTCGTGTATTGCGCCCGCCTTCCTGCCATCATGGCGGGGGCCGAGCGGCGCCTCTTGCGTGAACGCCTGCAGACGCCGCTGTCCGAGCCACTGGTCGCGTGCCTGGCCACGGCACACCGCCGCGTCTACTACTTCGCCAACGCCAGTCGAGAAACGTGCCTGCGCCTGCGGGTCGAGGCGCGTTTCCATCCCCCCGCCGCGGCCGCGCCAGCGCGCGTGCGCACCCTGGGAAGCTTCCTCTTTCGCACCGACGTGCATCGCGCCTCCGATGGCGTGCTCATGGCCAGCTCGCTGGTCGAGCGAGTCCTGCGCGTGCCCGGCCAGAGCAAGCCGCTCTTGACCGAGGCGGAGCGATGGCTTGCCCGCATGCAGGTTCGCCACTAGCGCCAGATGGTCTTCACCTCCAACATCTTCATCTTCTACTTCCTGCCGCTGGTACTGCTGCTGTACTACGCGCTGCCGTTTCGTTATCGAAACGGCATGCTAACCACGGCGGCCTACGTCTTCTACGGCTGGCACAAACCGTGGTTCGTGCTGCTCATGATGTACTCGACGGTGTGCGACTACTACGCCGCACGCATCATCGCGGCGCCCGGCTCGTCGCCTCGGTTGCGCAAGGGCACGCTGGCCGTGGCCATCACCAACAACCTGCTCTTGCTGGCCTATTTCAAGTACGGCGTCTTCGCGCAGGAGAACGCCAACGCGCTCATGCATCTGCTCGGGCAGCAGGGCTTCCGCATCATGCAGATCACGCTGCCCATCGGCATTTCCTTCTACACATTCCAGACCATCAGCTACACCGTCGACGTCTATCGCGGCACCGCGCCGCCCGCGCACAGGCTGAGCGACTTCACCTGTTTCGTGGCCTTGTTCCCGCACCTGATCGCCGGTCCCATCGTTCGCTACAACACCATCGCCGATCAATTCGGCCATCGCCAGCACACGTACGAGCGCTTTGCCTCGGGCATCGCAATGTTCATCCTCGGTTTCGGCAAGAAGATCCTGCTGGCCAACGCCATGGGGCGCATCGCGGACGCCGTGTTCGCGGCGGAGGGGCCCGATGCCCTGACCGCGTGGTGGGGCCTTCTGGCCTACGCCGGCCAGATCTATTTCGACTTTTCCGGCTACTCCGACATCGCGGTGGGGCTCGGCCGCATGTTCGGGTTCGAGATCCCGCGCAACTTCAACTCGCCCTACCGGTCGCGCAGTCTGACCGAGTTCTGGCAGCGCTGGCACATGTCGCTGTCCAGCTTCCTGCGCGACTACCTCTACTTTCCCCTCGGCGGCAACCGCTACGGCGCACGCCGGTCGATGCTGAATTTGTGGTTGGTCATGCTCATCGGCGGCCTGTGGCACGGGGCCTCGTGGAAGTTCGTGTTGTGGGGCGCCTACCACGGCCTGTGGCTGGCCCTCGAGCGCGGCTTCGCCAAGCGCGACGGGCTGTGGTCGTTCCTACCGCGGCCCTTGCAGATGGCGGTGACCTTCGCCATCGTGCTGCTGTCCTGGGTGCCTTTCCGTGCCGACAACTGGGCCGCCGCCATGTCCTATCTGCGCACCCTGTTCGGTTTCGGCGCGGCCCTGCCCTCGGGCCAGCTCGTCCGCGGCGAGGTCTTCTCCTTGAACCACGTGATGATGATGGGCATCTGCATCTTCGTGGTCACGCGCAAGACCCAGGCGTGGGATCTGGCCCGCGACGTGAGCTGGCCCAAGCTGGCCTATCTGGTGCCGCTCTTCGCGCTCGGCCTGGCCGCCATGTACACGCAAAGCTTCAACCCCTTCCTCTACTTCCAGTTCTGATCATGTCGCGCGCCTGCCACAAGACCCTCGTGTTCGCCTTCCTCGGCATCATCTTCGTGGTGCCGCTGTTGCAAGGCATCTGGGAAAAGACAGTCGAGGGCGAATCCCTGCGCGTGCTCGACGTCTTCAAAAAGGTGCCGAGCGAAACCAACCTGCGCGGCTTCGAGAAAGAGATGGAGGAATCGTCCAAGGTGGCCGATGCGCTTCGGCCAATCTTCCGCCAGTTGCGCTGGTGGCTTCTGCGCGATCTCGGCGACAAAGCCGTGTCCGCCGCAGACGGGTGGGCCTACTACGGCCCGAACATCCGCTATCTCGGCGAGGGCTACTTCCGCAACCTGAAGTCCGAAAATCCCGCCGACGATCCGGCCGCCACGATTGCCGATTTCGCCGACCAGCTGCGCCGTCGTGGCATTCAGCTCTTGGTGGTGCCGGTTCCTTCCAAGCCTGCCATCGCGCCCGAGCGCTTGCGGCGCGGGCTCGCGCCCAGCCTGGCCCTGTCCGTGCACACCCGCCGATTCATGAGCGAGCTGCGCGGTCTCGGCGTCGATGTCTTTGACCTATTCACGCCCTTGGTGCGCGAACAACGCGAGCGCCCCGACCGGCCGCGCCTGTATCTGGCCGCCGACACGCACTGGACCGGGGACGGCGCGCGCTTGGCGGCCGAGCTGCTGGCGACGCACGTGCGCGAAGTGCTGGGCGCTGGCAGTCTCGAACCCAAGCGCAACTACCGCCGGCAGGCCGTGACCGTGGCCCGGCGCCCCGATATCCCGCGCATGAGCCGCCTACCAGGCGAGGCCAGCGCATTTCCACCGGAGAACACCACCGCCTACCGCATCCTCGACGAGGCAGGCGAACCCTACGCCGACAGCGACGACGCCCAGATCCTACTACTGGGCGACAGCTTCTCGCGCATCTACCAGACCGACGAGCCCGAGGCGGCCGGCCTCATCGCCAACCTCGCCTTCGAGCTGCACACTCCCCTTTCGTCCATCGTGAACGACGGCGGCGCATCGACGCTCGTGCGCCAGGAGCTGGCCCGCAATCTGGAGATCCTGAAGGGCAAGCGCCTCGTCATCTGGGCCCTCGCCGAGCGCGACCTGCGCTTCGGCATGAAGGGCTGGGAGAAGATCGCGCTCGATGAGTAGGCCCACTGGCGAAGAATCCCCGCGCGAACCCCGATCTGCTGGTAGCCGCTCCTCGCACACCGTCTGCCCTCGCTTCGAGAGCCGGCGGTGTTCCGCGGCCCACTCAGGTCTGGGCGAAAAGGTCTTGCTGGCGCGTCGACGAAAAGAGGCAAGTTTCAGGTCAGCGCACGCACCGGACGGCGTAACCGTTTCCCGGGAGGATGTGTCCGGGAAAACCGCTGTAGTTGTGAACGAACCAGCCGGAGCTGGGAGTTGGCTGATACGGAGTGGATGACCAAACGTCGTCTTTGGTCGACCTCGGAAAGGCGATGGGATCAGCAGTCCCGACCCCGTTGGTTGTGTCCGCGAGCGTTTGAAGCTCCGAGATGCTCGGCAAGCGGTACGGGCTCGCGCACTGGGTTTTCGCGTCTGGCCAAGTGTAGGTATCGGGTTCCGTCGCTTGCTTCCAATAGAGCTTGGTCAGGGCGTCGTAGACTTCGACGACCCCGGTGCTCGGATTGGTCGCAATCGTGTAGCGACTCGCGGGCACACTCGCCCCGCCCTGAACACAGCGTGCCCGCCGCACATCGAGCTTGGTGGCCACGATCATATCGCCGTTGCTGAAGTCCACGGCGTCGACCAGTGCCGAGGAGGTTTGATAGCGAGTTGCAGT
This sequence comes from uncultured delta proteobacterium, assembly GCA_963723955.1. Lineage (GTDB taxonomy): Bacteria > Myxococcota_A > Polyangia > Fen-1088 > Fen-1088 > Fen-1118. The sequence goes on along the minus strand of CAVRSU010000007.1, from coordinate 819,901 downwards.
CCAATAGGTTTCGCTGGTTGCCGTGAACAGAACCGTATTCATCGCTGGATTTGCCGTGGTGTAATCCACGATGGACAGCAACTCAATACGCTGGGGCAACCGCCAGGGGCACGAGCACAAGTCTTGCGCCTCGGCCCAGGTGAACGTGCCATCTCCGCGTGATCCCCCGCTCACAGGTGCCTTCATCCACGTGAGCCCGGTGTTCGCGTCGTATGTCGTGCCGTCGCCGTTGTCCTTGAACTTGTTGGGTGAATCCGAGACCGGCCAATTCGCCCAGTCGACGGGTTGGCTGACCGTGCATGCCGTGCCGACATCGGTCGTCGAACCAGTCGCTATATCGGTCGCCGAACCAGTCGCCAGGTCTATCACTGACCCAGTTGCCGAGTCTGCCGTTGACCCCGTCGCCAAATCCCCCGCCGAAACCGTTGCCTGATCCGTGGTTGAATCGTCGGCCGAGTCCACTTCCGTGTCCGGCCCCGAGTCAGTTTGGGTAACCGCCCCCGAATCCTGCAGGGCTGCGGTCCCTCCGCCACCACAACCGACGAGAATCAGGCTACTAGCGATGAGTCGATGCATAGGAGACTCCCTTCGAATACGGTGCCGGAGCATAACCCAAACGAGCGCCATTATGGAGCATCCTCGGAACAAGCACCACTTCGCTTTCAAGGTCCGACAAGAGCCATGTCAACCATTCCTCCACTGCAGGAAACGCGGATTGATCGATCGGCCAGATGGAGTGCGCAACATCACTTTCCGCGAGCGTTCCACCTCGCGTTCTGGTGAGACATGGGTTGTCATCAAGATGTTTTGGCGATGCCCAAAACCAACATTGGGCACGTCACCCGAACAGGTTCTGGCAGCATGCCTTGACCTTCACCGTGGTTGAAGACTCCCCGAAAGCTCTTGAGCTAGAGGTCACGGAATGCTTGTGGGCAGAGACCTTCAAAGGCGCAAAGGGAGAAGACATCGGCCATGCCACGCTGTGCTATCCCGACTTTGCCTTTGCGTCGGGTTATTCGTCGAATCTTGAACTCGTCCGCACGAAAACCCTCATGCAGGGAGATGCCGTCTGCAATCATCGCTGGATCTGGCGGGGCTGAGCGAAGGCTGGACGAGCGCAACGAAGGCGATGCGCAACAACTACATAAACTATAACAACATCCATCACATCGCTCAGATCCTCGGCGACTGTGGAGGTATCTACACACTGTTGAATCAAATGCCCCAGTCACAGATGATTGGTAACAACGTTATGGTCAACTGCCCGACCGATGTGCACCAACATGCCAACGGTTCGCACAACACGATCGCGGACAATGGTACGAATACTACCAATGCGTCCCAGACGATGGCGAGCGCCGGGATTGAAGCGGCCTATGCGGATATCAAGACGATGAAGGCTCCGCTGCCGTCGTTCTGCGGGGTTTCGAGGCCTTGAGCCGAGGCTTCTGGGCTTCGCCCAACTACAACCTGGCACTGGGCTGCTGCGAACGAAGACACTCGGAGCTTTTTACGTGCCGCCGGCGACAACCTCCGCCAGACCCGCAGGCTGACCTGGTGGCACCCCGACGAAGTTGACCCGCACGTATTGGATGTTCGTGCCGAAGGTTCCGGTGGCCCGTTGTGTCTGAGCCGTGCTGGTGGTTTGCGACTGATCGACGGCCGTTGTCCAGGTCTTTCCGTCTGACGAGATCGCAATCGTGTATCGGTAGTTGCCGGCTGTCGGAAACGTCACTTCTAGCGTGTTGATCGTTCGCGCCACTTCCAGCGAGAGCTGCCACCAAGCGCTCGTGTCGTTGCTGGCGGCCAGCCACGCTGTGCCCGTATCGCCGTCGTTGGCGTTCGCAGATGTCCCCGCCCCGGTGCTGCTCGCGCTGGTGGGATGATTGAGCGCGAGGGTCAGGCTGGTCGTGGTCGTCGAATTGTCGCCGGTGTACCTGGAGTACGGCCGAATCGGCGTAGACGGCGTCGAGCCGGCGACGAACGCCGGGCTGCCCTGGGACGTGATGGTCACGGTGGCGCTCTTCAATCCTGGCGAGCTTGCCGTGATCACGCTGGTGCCCGAATAGTAGGTGCGGAATTCGATGGCCGCCTGGCCGTCCTGAATCGCAATGTCCGATTGCGGGTCATTCGTCGACGGCGGAGTGAACGTGATGCTGGGCCCGGTGGGGAACTCGCCGGGTCCCGACGTGACCGTCAACGTGACCGGCACGTTGTTGTTGATGGGCTTGCCACTGGCGTCCAGAACGGCCACGGTCAGCAGCGCATCTTGCGTCCCGTCGACCGCGCCGAGCGTCGTCGTGCTGGCTGTCAATTGTAAGCCGGCCGGAGTGCCCGCTGCCGGCCAGGTCGGAGGCGGCATTTTCGCGTAGGCGTTCCGATACCAGTACCAGGCGCGCTTCGGCACCCGGAAATTGTCGACGATGCCGGTGTTCGCCAGGCTTGGCCCGAAGTGCGTGCCGTAGTCGAACATGCACCAACGCGCCTGCCCGCTTCGCCATGCGAATTCCGTCGGGAACCCGTTGGTGAGCTGGCTGGAGAGCTCGCTCCAGCCGGGATCGTAGCTGCCGGGTCGAGGCGTCGTCACCGCGCTGCCGTACTCGCCGACCATGCTGGCGACGCCCGGATTCTGGAAGGTCGAGAGCGTCGCGCCGTCGCCGTTATAGCCGGCGACGTCGCCGAGCAAATCAATCCGCGTGTTGTCGGTGGGCCGCTGTGCGCCGCCAATCGCCGCCGGCCGCGTCGGATCGAGCTGGTGCGTGAGATTCACCTCCTTGGTCAAAAGTCCCCGCATCGCACTGATGGTCCCAGAAGCGGTGAAGAACGGTTCGTTCGACATGCTCCAAACGACGATGCTGGGGTGATTGCGGTGAATCCGAATCATGTCCGTCAGCGTGGCCAGCACGTTGGTTTCGAACGGTGCCTGGTCGGCCGCGTTGCTCGGGTAGGAACCGGCCGCGCTGAACGAGCCCTCGCCGGTGGAGGCGGCGCCCCAAAAGCAATTCTCCGACCAGAGCAGAACGCCGAGCTGGTCGCAGGCTTCGACGAACGACGGCGCTTTCGGGTAGTGAGACCCGCGGATGAAGTTGAAGCCGGCGTCTTTGACCATTTTCACATCGCGCGCGAGCGCGGAGTCGGCCACAGCGTCGGCCCAGCCGGCGTGGTCCTGGTGGGCGTCGACGCCGTGAATGTAATAGTGCGATCCGTTCAGGGAGAATCCGTTGGTCGCCGACCACGTGAACCAACGAAAACCGAAGGGCGTGGTGAAAGTGTCGACCTCCGCGCTGCCGTCCGAGACGCTGGTCATGGCCGTGTACATCGTCGGGTGATCCGGATGCCAGAGCGACGGGCTGGTGATCGCCGGCGTGGTTTGATCGAACGTCACCGTCGTCCCCGCCGGAATCGCTTGCATCGACGAGACGGTCGCCACCTGCGCGCCCGTCGAGCTGACGATATCGGTTCGCACCGTGCAGTTGACGCTGGCGGCGCGGTCGTTGCGCACCTCGGTCTTGACGTTGACCGTGCTCGACGCGCCTGCGTTCGTGGCCAGCGTCGGCGTGGTCACGAGCGTTCCGTACCAGGTCACGTGCAAGGGATCGGTAACGACCAGGAACACGTCCCGATAGATTCCGCCCGTGAACTCGTGATCGCCAGCGCGCGGCGCCATTCGCGCGTTCCAGGCGTTGCTGAGGCGGACAGCGACCACGTTGTCGCCGGTCGTCAACTTGCTGGTGATGTCGTACGAGAACCCGGTGTACCCGCCCTGGTGCTCGCCCACCTGCGTGCCGTTGACGTAGACCTGCGCGTCCTGGAACGCGCCCTGGAGCTCGATGAACACGCGATTGTTCGCCCACGATGCGGGCACCGTGACGTGCCGCCTGTACCAGCCGTAGCCCTGGTAGAAATCGGTCCACAGGAAATAGGGCAGGCTGAACGAGTGAGGCACGCCGACGTCATTCCAGGCCGAGTCGTCGTACGACGGCTTCTCGGCACCAGTGTAGTCGCCGAGCAAGAACTTCCAGGACTGGTTGATGTTGATGGCTTGCCGCGGGCTACTCCCGCTCGTGCCGGCGCCTCCGGTTACCCCAGCCGTCCCCCCGCTGCCCGATTGTCCGGCGGCTCCCGACCCACCGACGACCGCGCCGCCGCCCGAACCGCCGCCCTTCGCAGTGGCGCCACCACCGCCGTTCGAGATTCCGCCACTGCCTGACACGCCACCACTGGCGCCAGCTCCTCCGACGCTTTGCGATCCTCCCAAGCTGCGATCTCCGCCACCGCCGTTCGAGAATCCACCGCCGCCCGACGCGCCACCACTGCCACCAGCTCCTCCGACGCTTTGCGATCCTCCTAAGCTGCGATCTCCACCACCGCCGGACTGCTCGCTGCTGCCGCCACTGCCGCCCGCACCGCCGCGAGCAGAGCCACCCTGGCCGCTGCTGCCTGAGCCGCCGCCGCAGTTGTACCCTCCTACTGCGATGGTCAAGACTCCTGCCCAAAGAAAACAGCGGGACGATGTCGCCTTCATCAATAGTGCTCTGCCTTTCATGATGCTCCAGGTTCATCGGTGACGTTCCCTTTTCCGGCCAAATCAGTAGCGCTTGTAGGGCCGGTCTGCCACGGGAGGAGTCGTGCCATCAACATACGCCGGGGTACCTTGAGAAGTGATCGTGATGCTGTCACTGGTCAACCCCGACGAGGTCGCCTCGATGACGGTGGTACCCGCGTAGTAGCTGCGGAACTCGATCGCAGCCTGCCCGTCTCGGATCACGATGTCGGATTGTGGGTCGGTTGAGGGTGGCGAGAAGGTGATCTTCGTCCCGGTTGGGAATTCTCCTGGCCCCGACTTGATCGTCAGTGTCACTGCCGCCGTGTTGCTAAGTTGCTTGCCGCTGGCATCGACAATCGACACCAGCACCTGCGCGTCCTGCGTGCCATCCACCGCACTCAGGGTCGTGGTGCTCGCGGAGAGCTTCAAGGCCGCTGCGGTTCCCGCAGCCGGCCAAGTTGGTGGCGCGACCTTGGCGTACTGGTTTCGGTACCAGTACCAGGCCCGCTTCGGGATGCGGAAGTAGTCGACGATGCCCATCGTGCCGTACGACGCGTCCTTTTGCGTGCCGTGATCAAACATGCACCAGACCGCCTGGCCGCTGCGCCAGGCGAACTCATTCGGCACGCCGCCTGACAGCTGCGAGCTCAAATCACCCCATCCCGGATCGTAGTTGCCCGGCCGGGTCGCCGAGACGCTGCCGTGTTCGGATACCACGCTGGGAATCCCGGGGTTCTGGAACATGGATATGGTCGCGCCATCGCCGTTGTACCCGGCCACGTCGCCGATCATGTCGATGCGTGTGCTGTCGTTCGGTCGCTGCACGCCGCCGATCGCGGCGGGCCGCGTCGGATCGAGGGTGTGGGTCAGGGCGACTACCTTTTTAAGCAAAGCAGCCGCGTCACTTACCGAGGCTGTGAAGTACACCTCGTTGCCCATGCTCCACGCCACGACGCTCGGGTGATTGCGATGGATGCGGATCATGTCCGTAAGACTGTCTTGCACGCTCTGATCGAACGGCGCCTTATCCGCAGCGTTGCCAGGATAGGCGCCCGCATTCTGAAACGAACCCTCGCCATACGCGGCGCTACCCCAGAAGCAGTTCTCCGACCAGAACAGAACGCCCAATTGATCGCAGGCATCCGCGAATGCAGGCGCCTTGGGATAGTGCGAGCCGCGAATGAAGTTGAGGCCGGCGTCCTTGACCATCTTCACGTCGCGGTAGAATCCGGTATCGGTGACGGCGTTGCCCCAACCCGCGTGGTCCTGATGCACGTTCGCGCCGTGGAAATACACGTGCGTGCCATTCAGCGAGAAACCGCTACTGGCTGACCAATTGATCCAACGGAAACCAAAGGTCGTCGAGAAGTTATCCACCTTGCCGCTATCGTCGGACACCGTGCTGACCGCCTGATAGAGAGTAGGGTGGTCCAGGCTCCAGAGCGAGGGCTTGTTGATGGCGTCCGTGGTTTGATCGAACGTCACGGTGGTCCCTGCCGGGATGGCTTGCGAGGACGACTTGGTGCCGACCACCGTCCCACTTGAATCCACAATATCCGTTTTCAACGTACAATTGGCACTCGCCGAACGGTCGTTGCGGATTTCCGTCTTGATGTTCACGGTGCTGGCAGAGCCGGAATTCGTCTCCAGAGTCGGCGTGGTAACGAACGTCCCGTACCAGGTGACATGCAGGGGATCAGTGACCACGATGGACAGATTGCGATAGATGCCGCCATCGAAGGTGTGATCACCATTTCGGGGAGCGACCTGGGCGTTGTAGTTGTTGTTGATTCGTACCGCAATCACATTGTCGCCCGACTGAAGGCTCGATGTGATGTCATACGAGAAGCCGTTGTATCCGCCGAGATGTCGCCCGACCTGCTTGCCGTTCACGTAGACTTGCGTGTCCTGGAACGAAGCCTGGAACTCGATGAACACGCGTTTGCCGGACCACTCCGCCGGAACGTTCAAGTGCTTCCGGTACCAGCCGTAGCCGTAGTAGACGTTCTTCCACAAGAAATACGGCATGCTGAATGTATGCGGCAGTCCGACGTTGCTCCAAGATGAGTCGTCGTAGGTGTTCGCCTCGGCGCCGGTCTGGTCGCCGAGATAGAACTTCCATGCCTGGTTGAAGTTCTGAACGATGCGCGGGCCTCCAGTCTGTCCTCCGAGGGGGCCGATCACCCCTCCGGAGCTGCCGGTCGAGCCGCCGTTCCCCACGCCGCCGGCGCCGGTCTGGCCACCGCTCGCGGTGCCGCCTCCGGGGGCGACGCCACCGGTCCCGGTGCTACCACCGCTGTTCGCGCCACCGGTCCCGGTGCTACCACCGCTGTTCGCGCCGCCGGTGCCGATCTTGCCACCGCTCGTGGTGCCCCCTCCGCCCACTGTGGCACCGCCAGCCGTCGTCAATCCCCCGGCCCCCGTCCTTCCGGCGGCGGGCCCCCCGCCAGAGCTGTTCGTACCGCCGGTACCGGTCACACCGCCAGTAGCTGGAGCGCCCCCCAAGGACGCGGAGCCTCCCCCACTGGTCGCGGGCGTAGATGTTCCACTACAGGCAGAGAACAGTGAGCTGACGGCGACGGTCAGCGCCAAGGTCGCTATTGACGTGGTTTTTCGCGCTATGGACATGATTGCGACTCCTGTACTTCGAAATGACTATGGGCGACGGGGCGCAGATGAGTCTTCACAAGTGATCCATCTTCCGGACGAAATGGCTCGCCTCACGAAGCTGTCTTGGCCCGCATGGATACTGCGGTCCTCCTACAGAAGGGGGCCTGCAACGTCCAATCAGGTCTGGCGAAACGTGATGCTTGGAAGATTTGAGTAGAGAGTAATCGACTTATATGACAATGGAAGACGACGTTATAAATACCGACCTGAATGTCGAGAATGGCATTCAGCTTGGCACCTGGGTGCGGCAACATGACCTCCACTACAAGAGACAAGCGAAATAGCTACGAGGGATCGCTCAGGCGACCTGTTGTTCGAGAGCGCTCTCTTCGACGGCGGATGAGGGAGTCGACGACGAGTCCCACGAGAAGCAGCAACCCACCCGAGCTAGAGCGTCCGTTGGCCTGTATCACGCACGAACAGCCGGACGAGCTGTTGCCTGCCGCGTTCGGCGTCCCCGCGTTTCCACCCGAGATAGCTCCGCCATGACCAGCCCCCGCAAAGCCACCGGCCCCAGCGCTCCCGCCGGATCCGCCAGCTGTGTTGCCACCAGACGCCCCACCCGCACCACCGCGCCCCGCCATGCCCGCTGTTCCACCGGCCGATGTCGCACCACCGCTCCCCGCCGTTCCCACTGCCCCACCATTGGCGCCCCCAACAGAGGTTACGCCGCCGCTCGACGCATCCGTGCCAACTGTGCCCGTTGTGCCCCCAATCGAACCGCCCGCTCCGCCCTGGCTACCAGAGTCTGGCCTACCGCTACCTCCCGCAGCACCCGCATCCACGCCGCTTCCGCCGCTTCCGCCCGTACCACTTCCACCTGCTCCCCCGTGGCCGCTGCTCCCGCCGGACCCTCCCGAAACACTTCCACCCGTTCCCCCGTGGCCACTGCTTCCGCCTGCGCCCCCACTTCCCCCCGTCTGCCCGCTATTATCAGCATCGAAGCTGACACCGTCGAAGGGAACCACGATGACCTTGGAGGAAGTCGGCCGTGGCGTCGACCCGTTCTTGTCTATGTCCGAGGTGGCAAAGGTGAAGTAGGCGACGTGCCCATTTTCCATGTACACATCCGGGCGCTCAAGGTTGTACCAATGATTTACCGTGCCGTCGGTGTAGCGGATGAAGTCCGTCGTCGGGTCGACGGCGATGCCCATGTTCTTCCAGTTGTGGATTCCATCAACGGACATGAGGTGATACATCTTCCGATTCGACCAATAGTTGTACACGACGTGGTAGTACCCGCCGCTGTACCAGATGACCGGATCCTCGGCGTTGGCATCGTCCATGCCTGAAATGACGGGATAGATTCTCGGTGCCTCCACCTTGTAGGTTCCCACAATGTTGTCGCTGTCCATGACGTAGCCATGCGACGAAATGGCCCAATATCGATTATCTGGACCGACCATGATTTGCAGATTGGATGTAATGGCATCGGCGTTGAATCCATTGTTGTTCCACTTGATGGACCCCTGATAGTTGAACGGCCCATCGAGAGAGCTAGAGGTAAAAATCCAGCCGGGCACAGTTGCGCTCTCGATGACCCCGTACGTGCCGTCGACGAGAGTTATCCCGGTCGTGTTGTGACCTGAGTCATTGCTGTAACTATAGGTTGGCCCCTGGTACTTGTATGGCCCAAGGACGTTGTCGCTGGTCGCGTGGGCGGAAGTCGACCAGCCCATCCACCCAGCAACTCCGGCGCTCTTCGGCCAGCGGCTGCAAAAGAGGTGATACTTGCCGTCGCTCGCTTTGATGATCTTCCCGTCCCAGTAGAAGAAGTTGTCCGGATCCTCGATGCCATTGCTGGGATCCCGAGGACCAACGGCCGCAGCACCCCACACGGTCGTCGACAGCTGACCCACGATGGGTGTCGGCTGGAAGTAGTCGATCATCGTTTTTGCAGTTGCCGGGGATGCGATGCATACCAAAGAGAGCGCTCCGAGCATCCTGACGCGGTTAAAGCAGTTCATAGAACCTCCAAGTGTCTTTGACGTCGCTATTGCTGATGTTCGTGTGGCCCGTCGCCGTATTGCCGGCCTGTGTGCTGGGCTGAGCCGCCAAGGCCGAGAAAGGGATCGCCCATGCGCCCCGTTGCGCGGAAACGCTCCCGTCGACGGAGAATGAGAGATCCAGCGACGAGTCCAACGAGAAGCAGTAGCCCACCCGAGCTTGAGCGCCCGTCCGTCTGTATCGCGCACGAACAGCCAGACGAAGCGCTACCTGCCGCGTTCGAATTCCCCGTGGTTCCGCCCGAGTTTGCCCCGCCCTGACCAGCGCCTCCAAAGCCACTGGCCCCGGCGCTCCCGCTGGATCCTGCAGTTCCTCTACCAGACGTCCCACCTGCACCACCGCTCCCCGCCGTGCCTGCTGATCCACCAGTCGACGTCACGCCTCCGCTTCCGGCCGTTCCCACTGCCACACCGGCGCCGCCCGAAGCCGAGGTTACTCCCCCGCTCGACCCGCCAGTGACACCTGGGCCCGTTGTGCCTCCAATCGAACCGCCCGCTCCCCCCTGGCTACCAGAGTCTGGCGTACCGCCACCTCCCCCAGCACCCGCATCCACGCCGCTCCCTCCGGACCCGCCCGCAGCACTGCCACCAGCGCCCCCGTGGCCGCTGCTCCCGCCGGACCCGCCCGTAGCACTTCCGCCCGTTCCTCCGTAGCCGCCGCTTCCGCCTGCGCCCCCGCTTCCTCCCTGCCCGCCGTTGTCGGCATCGAAGCTGATGCCGTCGAAGGGAACCACGAGAACTTTACTAGCGGTCGCGCAGCAGTTATTCGCCTGATCCTTGTTTTTGTCGGTGACGGCGAACGTGAAGTAAGCGACGTGCCCGTTGTCCATGACTACGTTTGGGCGCTCCACGTTGCCCCAATGGTTCACCGTGCCATCCGTGTAGCGAATGAAGCTCGTCGATCGATCGAAGGCTACGCCCATGTTCTTCCAGTTATGGATGCCGTCGACAGACATGAGGTGATACCCTCTTCCCGCGTCCCAGTAGTTGTACACGACGTGCCAGAATCCCCCGCTGTACCAAATAAGTGGGTCTTCCGCGTTGCCATCGTTCGTGCCGCTGATGATGGGATAGATTCTATCCGTCTCTATCTTGTAGGTTCCCAGAAACTGGTCGCTGTCCATGACAAACCCGTGCGACGAAATGGCCCAGTATCGACTGTCTGGTCCGACCGTGATCTGCAGATTGGATGTCACAGCATCTGGATTGTGCCCACTGTTGTCCCAGCTAATCGACTTCCCATAGGTCCACGGCCCATCCAGAGACGGGGAGGTGAAGAGCCAGCCGGGCACGATAGCGCTTTCGACGACTCCGTAGGTGCCGTCGGCCAGCGTAAGTCCGGTCGTATTGTGGCCTTTCCCATTGTTGTAGGTGTAGAGCTGGCCCTTGTCCGTGTATGGCCCCAGGGCATTGTCGCTGACCGCGTGAACAGCAATCGACACCGACATCCACCCGTCGATCCCGTAGCTAGCCGGCCAGCGACTGCAGAACAGATGATACTTGCCGTCGCTTGCCTTGATGATCTTCCCGTCCCAGTAGAAGTAGCTGGCCGAGTTCTCCATGCCGTTGCTCGAGTCATGAGGCCCGACGGTCGATGCGCCCCACCCGGTTGTTGACAGTTGTCCTACGATGGGAATCGGCTGGAAATAGTCGATCATCGTCTTGGCCGTCGCGGAAGACGTCAAGCACACCAACGAGATCGAAAAGAGTGTAAAACGGATGAAGTTGCTCATGGACAGAACCTTTCTATGCCTATCAACAAACACATCTGTGACCCAACTCAGGGAGCTTCCTCGGTGCGCGCAAGTTCAACTTCCCACAACGAGCGTCGCTACGGAGGCTGTCGAAGCGGAGCCACCCGAGCCTGCCACGTAGAGTCTATAACTTCCATTTGTTGCGGGTGCTTTAATCGTCGTGTCGGTCCCGCCCGCCTTGGTCATGGTCGGCCCCTCGGCAAAGGCAGTGGTCCCGCTGGGCGCAAACCATACCGACTTGGCCGAGTCTCCTGTTGATTTGGTGGTGAGGGTAGTGCCAGCCGACGCGGTGACGCCGGCTGGGAAAACGATATCCTGCAACGCAATAACGCTTGTGGGGATGATATGTTGATACGCGGCCTCGAGGCCCGACTGGACACACGTACTGTAGGCATCGACCGGCCACACGGCGTTCGAGTACGTCTTTATGGGAGGGATCGAAATATTGGGCACCTGTGGTGCCGTCTTCTCATAAGTTCCCGTCGTTCCGTAGTTGTTGTTGTACGTGATATCGTGCTGACGCCCCCAGGTGCCCACCTCGATGGTGTTCTCGGTGTTCGGAGCTATATCCATGACGTTATTCTCCAGCGTCATGTACGCCGAGCCCTCGTCCTGGTGCAGCCCGTACTTCCCCTGACCGCCAGGCACGCCCTTGATGTAGTTGTTGCTAATCGTCGTATCAGGCTGAGATCCTACCGTGTATATCGCGCCGCTGTCGGACAACACCTGCATGGTGCTAATGAACTCATTGTAGGTCACGGTATTGTTCTTCGCCGTGGTCGAGGGCTTGCCTGGGCATTCCGAATCGCTGTCGCCATTGAAATTCCACCAGCCCCAACCCATGCTGAGACCATTGTAGGACGTGTAGTCAATTACATTGTGGGTCACCGTCAATGTGTCGGGAAAGAACGCCGCGATCCCGCCGTGCCCTCCAAACACGCTGGTTGACTGATAGATGAAGTTGTCTTTGATGACATCATTGTAGCACTTTCCCGCGACGCCAACCGCATACTTCAAATGGGTTCCGCCGCCGGCGCATCCATTGGGCACTGCACCGATGTATACGTGCTGCGGATGGGAGATGACGATGGCGCTACCCGCAATGTCATACATAAGGTTGCCGACCAGTTGTGAATTGCTGGCGTCATTGTTCATCGCAATGCCTTCGCTGCCACTGTGCTTGACCACGTTGCCAACGAAATTGATGAAGTTGGCGCCGTTTACATTGATCATGCCTGGCAGCGTGTCGGCGATTTCGTAGGCGCTATTGTGATAATTGCCATCCCCGTAGGCAATGTAGACGGTCGCGGCCTGGGCCGTCGCCTTGCCATACGAGCCGGCAACATTGCAGAGGCTGTAGTCAGTATTGGCAAAGGTGAGGTCCTGGAACGTGATGTTCGTGACTTGGTTCGTGGTGGATGTACCCGCGACGGACACGAGCGTCGTGACGGAGGGAGCCTCGACGTCGGCGGTGGCCATGTCCTGTCCAGCGAGAGGATAATAGTAGAGCGTGCCCGCGGTCTTGTCGAAGAAGAACTGCCCGGGAGACTTGAGAAACTCGAAGGCGTTGTACACCTTATGCGTTCCGCTAGCACTGAATCCAGCGCCCGAATTGGGCAACTGCGCGATGGCGCCGTACGGTTGCTGCAGGAGTAGCACCGTATTGCCGTTCGAAGTCGTGACGCCTCGGGTGGTCACGATGTTCTGGTTCCACATAGTGGAGTTGACGATCTCGAGATCGGTCGTATTTGTGGCGATGACTGGCACATCGGTGGACTTATACATGATTCCGTCGCTGCCGCTGCCGCTAGCCCACGCCCAGGCGGCCTGCCCTGCAGTCACGGAGTACGTGTTGTAGCCTCCGAGGGAGTTTACGGTCTTGCTCGCCATGTACGACCTCACGTCGTTCACGTAGAGGTTTCTCAGTTTGGTCGAACGGTTCAATGGCGCCTGCCAGACACCGCCGGTCGATTGGGTCCAACCCGTAACCTTGGTCGCGCCGTTCAAGATGGGCGTTTCACCCGGATAAGCCTGGTAGTAGATCGTGTGTCCGCCCGTGCCCGAGTCCTGCGGTCCAAGAGTAATAGTGTCGGTGACTCTGTAATCGCCGCCGCGTAAGTAGACGTGGATGTCATGGGCCATCGAACTATTGACTGTTCGGACGACGTCGCGAGCCTTGGTGATTGTCTGGAAGGGCGCATCGATGGTCCCCGGATTGCTGTCGCTACCCGTGGGCGACACATAGTAGCTCCCCTCAGCGGGGCCGCCGACGTCGCTGCCTACGTCGGGCGCGCCAACATCGCCGGTCGAGGCGTCAGGCAGCATGCTGCCCCCGGTACCAGCACCTCCGGTACCCGACGACGCCCCGCCATTTCCCGCGCTTCCGCCTGCGGCGTTGCTGCCACCCAAGCCTGCGCCACCCCGACCGACAACGCCTCCCGTAGCAGATGCGTCACCTGCTCCACCCGTGCTCGTCGCGCCGCTGCCGCCTTTGCCCGGTTGACCGGCGGTGCCGCTCCCACCTTTGCCCGATTGACCGGCGGTGCCGCTCCCGCCCCCCGTCACGGTTCCGCCTTGTCCTGTTTGACCCCCTGAGCCTTGAACCGCTTGATTGTTGTTCTTGCACGAAAGTGCTGCGCAGCACAGGACGACCGTTGCGGATAGTCGTGATCGCATGATTCACTCGTTTTCTTGCCGAGCGCCCTCAAGGCGCTGTCTAAAGGTCGGTGTAAGGGATCCTCGGAGACAACATGGGCTTGGGTCGCTTTCGTGGCGTTTGAGGTTGAAAGGGGGCGACCGTGAGCCAATCGGATCTACAAGGTCGCCAATTGCTCAAAGGAGTACATGTGTTTGCTCACAATGGGTCGAAATCGCTGCGCCGCCACCGCCGACAGAACCACCCGTCGGGATAGAGCGAACCCCGGAACCGCCGCGCCCCCCCGCTTGAGCCTCCCGAACCTGTGGAAACCGGACTGCTGCCCGATTGGCAACCGGCAATTCCGAGCGAAACGAGCAGTGTGCCCGTGAAGCAAATCACTGGCAGTTGCGTCTTCATGATCGGTTACCTCCGCTTCGATCGGTTCGAATTGCGGCAACGTGCAAACACTCTGCTGACGCGGGATTCGGAAGGGTCAGCCGGTCGGCCTCGACCAGCCAACGCAAGCGCCCCGCCGACCATCAGAAGTAATGGCCAACCGGACCGGCGTCCCTCGTTGGGTGAGCTGACCGCGCACGAGCAACCGCTCGACCTATCGCCACCGGTAGCGCTACCACCGGTGCCTCGACTCGCTCCACCCGTCGGATGCGAACCGCTACCTCCCGTGCTACCGGCCGCGATACCCGCAGCACCGCCTGTCGATCCCGAGGCCCCTCCGCTTTCGCCCGCGCCGATGCCCGCGGCGCCGCCTGTCGATCCCGAAGCCCCTCCGCTCCCGTCCGAGCCGCCGGCTGCGACACCGCCCATCGCAGCGCTCGCCGCACCTCCCGATCCTCCTCCTCCGACCGATCCGGCGAAGCCTCCGCTGGCGACCCCGCCGAATCCAGTGCTTCCCGCCGCGCTTTCTCCCCCGACTGGCACGATGGCCGCGTCTGCGGATCCCGAGCTGGATCCGCCCGCTCCGCCAGTCCCGCCTTGGCCCGCGCCTGCCGCTCCGCCCGCGGGCCTGCCTCCGGAACCGCGCCCGGCCGATCCTCCGCTTCCCCCATCCGCGCCACCCGCCTTGCCCGCCCCGCCGCCGCCACTACCACCCGCACTTGACCCGCCCGTGCCATCCACCGAGGCAAGCAATCCGTCGTGAATGGTCTGCGCCAGGATCTTGTAGCCGGCATCGTTGGGATGAACACCGTCGGGAAAGAGCTCCGGATGTCCAGTGGTTGGCGTGTCGATATCAATGATGGGAATGCCTTTGGCGGCGGCCACCGCTCGAAGGATCGGCAGTATCTGATCGTGGATAACCGTTCCGCTGATTTGGTAGCTGTTTGCATAGGCATGCGGTGGGAGCGCCAAGTAGACCAATGGATGGGTCGGGAGCTGTGCGAAGTGATCCACCATGGCAGCACAGTCGGTTCGGAACTGCTCGGCGCGCGTGCTGGTGCCGACCGTCCAGTTGTAGGGTTTCGAGTCGTTCGTGCCGAGCATGATGATGACGTCCACGACGGCGCCCGAACCAGCGCCCGATACGAACGTAGTCGCGCTCGCGTACTCGGATTGTTGTTGGTACGGCAGATCGCCGACCGAGAGCATCGTGGCGCCCGAATGTCCGAAATTCTTCACCTGAACACTTGAACCGAACAGCGCCTGCAGATCGGCCGGGTAGTTCGTATTCCCCGAGGACGCGCCAACACCCTGTGTGATACTGTCACCGACGCAAGCTACATGGGTTGGAACGAGCGTCGCAGCCTGAGCTGATCCGACGACGGCCGCAAGGGTACCGACCAGTGCCGCTGAGCGGGCAGTGTTTGGCCATTGTGAGCTCATATTAGTAGACGCTGAATCGAAGAATGGAAACAGTAGTGCTAGGGTGTCCTCGCACACCGGAACCCGTCGGAAGGAAAGCGGTTGGCTGGGGCGAAGCGCGAGCCGTCTTTGTTGACGTACGACGACTCCAACTTCGCCTCGTCGTCATCGCCGTAGTAGCCGTCCCGGGGCGTCCGGGCGGAGCCAGAGGTGAGATGCGCGCAATCAACGCAGGGGTTGTCGTATGAGTATGACTGCACAACATAGTCGAAAAGCGCTTGTTGCAGGTTCCCCACCAAATCGAGCTGCCCCCACTTCCCTGTCCCGAGCAGCGGCGTGCCCACGGGAGCGATGTTGCGGATGGTCCCGTCGCAGGTCCCCGACCCATCCGGATAGTCGCAGTTCCAAATCGCATACTGATTGTCCTTTCCCGGCTCCGTCGATCCCCAGGGGAATCGGCGCTGCTCGCTGCCCCCCGCCGCCGCGAACTCGTACTCCGCCTCGCTGGCCAGGAACCCTCCATCCCAGATGCAGAATGCGTAGGCCTCAAACCAGTTTATGCAGTTCATTGGGAGCTTTTCATTGTCGCCCGGACTGTTCGTCCACGTGTTCAGACCGATTTGGCATTGGAGAGTGTCGTTCGTCAGATCGAGCTTGTTATTGTACGACGTGATCCAGCCAGCCTCGTAGGCCCCTGGTGTGCCGCTGTCCGCGAGGCCTTGGCCGTTGTTAAGGTGCGTGTGCTTACCGGATCCCACGTCTGGCATGTACCCCGAGCCCTGATCCCAGGCTGTCACGAACTTGCGGAACCGGCCGACCGTCACCATGTACTTATCCAGGCGGAAGTCGCTGATCGTTGCTGGATCGGCCGTGTTCTTGGGACCGCTGCCGTCATTCGTGTACGTCCGATAGAACGTGGCACCCGGCACTTTCATGCTCGTGCAGCAACTCTCGCCGCTGGCACCGCAGTCGGAAAGGCCCGGGCCGCTCGATTGGCAGCTCAGTGGCGTAGCCCCGGATCCCGTGGCGCCGCCTGTCCCCGACGCGCCGCCGGTAGCCGCGCCGCCTGCATTGGTCCCCCCTGCGTTGCTACCTCCTGACGACGTGGCTCCTCCCGAACCGGAACCGCCCGCGCCTGATCCCCCGGAGGGGCTACTGTTCCCACAGGCCACGGACAAAAAGACGATCGCGAGGTAGAAGGGAAATGCTTTACGCGTCTTCATTGTGCCATCATTTTCATTGTGCCTTCAATAGACGCTGAACTCGGCGATGGCCGGCACGTCTTTCGCGGAATCAATGACCAAAGCTACCGCATCGGCCTTCGTAGACTTGAGCTGCCAAAGCTGCCGCTGGCCGACCACGGTGCCCTGAATCCGGGTTCCCGACGCGTCCGTCGGCGACGTGTTCCACGTCCCGTTCTGCTTCAGCTCGACGTGGTATTTCGTCACGCGCTCGCCGATTTCGATCGCTTCGCGGATGCTGATTACATTGATGGTCAGTGCCGACGCCGGCGTCACCTCCAGACGGCCGGACGTCTTGCCGCTGGCAGCTGCCCAATAGGTGCAGATGTCGTCGTCGAGCGCTTTGCCGGCCTCGAAGCCGGCGGTTGCCCAGGTGGAGTCCGCCGTCGCCGGTTGTTGCTTGGCGAGGTTGGTCTTGAAGGTGGACGAATACCACGTCCCGAACTGTTGCAGCAGGGTCACGTCCGCCGGATCGAGCTGGCCGGTCTGCGCCGGAGGAACGTTGTAGTTGAGGGTGGCGTTCATGCCCACGGTTTTGAAGAAGCTCGACTCCATCGCGCTGGCCGACTCCGGCGAATCCCCCGGATGCCAGAACCAATTGCCCGATGAGCGGTCCGACATGTCCGCCTCGTTCGGGCACCATATGTTTTGGCCACCGCAGTTTGAATCGTCGAGACTGGACGCCGTCCGCGACGAATTCCCGCTCTCATTGCCGATCCACTGCACGTCTGGATAGCCAGGCGGATTCTCTACAGCGGACTGTCGGGCGAGCTCGGGGCCTGCCTCGACAACGATGTTGGGCTGCAGCTGGTGGGCAAGCTGAAAAACCTCTTTCCAATCGACCGTCGCAGCATAGCCGGGCGACCCCGGCGCAAAGTGGCCGTCCAGCCACAGTTCATAAACGGGGCCGTAGTTGCTAAGCAATTCGGTCACCTGGTTCTTGAAGTACGTGCCGTAGTCTGCCTTCGTGCTCGGGTAGTTCTGGTCCCAGGGCCCGTAGTAAATCCCTACGCGCATCCCGGCGGCGTGCATGGCGTCAGTGAACAACTTGACGACATCGCCCTTTCCGCCCATCCAAGGACTATTCTTGACGGAGTACTCCGTGTATTTCGACGGCCAAAGACAAAAGCCAGTACTGTGCTTGGCCACCAGCATCGCTTGCTTGAAACCAGCGTTCTTGAGCGCCTGAACCCACTGCGATGCGTCGAGATTGCTGGGATTGAACAACGCGGGTGTGTCCGAGGAGCTGCCCTGCTCCGTCCCGTCGAACGTGTCCAGTCCGAAGTGAAGGAATGCGGTCATCTCCGTGTGCTGATAGGCGGCTTGGGCAGCCGTCGGGGCCGGCGTCGAAGGAGGCGGGCCACCGGTTTGGCCACCCGGCGAACAAATCGGAATGGCCGTGTAATCGACAGCGCCACTCGATCCGCCTGTGCTGCTAGCCCCGCCTGAACCCACCACAGTCGAGCCGCCGCCGCCGGTCACTCCGCCGTTTCCAGAAACGCCACCGGCTGACCCACCACCGCCTGAGGTGCCACCTGTCGCCACCCCGCCCTGTCCCTGACCCGGCAAACCACCGGCTGCCGATCCGCCGACCCCTGAGGTGCCGCTGGTCGTCGACCCGCCGCCGCCGGAGGTGCCGCCGGTCGTCGATCCACCACCGCCGGAGATGCCGCCGGTCGTCGATCCACCGCGGCTGGAGAGGCCGCCGGTCGTCGATCCGCCCTGACCCTGGCCCGGCGAACCACCGGCTACCGACCCGCCGGTGCTCGAATTGCCGCTTCCCCCGGTGCCCGTCGTTGGTGAACCGCCCGTCGCCGAGCCGACGCGCCCAGCAACACCGCCGCTACCGCCAGTCGATCCGTTCGTGCCGTTCGCGCCGCTCCCGGCACTACAGCCCGCCCCAACCAGGGCCAGTGCGAAAACAACAAGGGCTTCCATGGAGAATCGCTGTTTCATTCCCTCTAGGTGTCGATCTCTCCGAAAGAGGCTCACTCTGGCGAACGCTTTCTTCCCCCGGGAAGTGCATGGTTTCTGAAACCCGACGATAGTGAATCCTTGACTATCTCGGGTCAGCCCTGAGCCGTTTTCGCCGGAACCTGCACTTAGGGACACATCTCTTGTCATGCCCGTTGACGCAAAATCCAGGTGCCACATGAGGTCAATGATCCGACGACTGAACCCGACTCTCACGAAGAACTGGGAGAGCACCTGTATGAAAGACATTCTATTGCCAGCGCTCCTCGCCGTCCTTTTCTTGGCATGTTCGAATCAAAGCGGCGGAGGCCCCTCGCGGGGCAGCGGTGGCGTTGGCGGCAAAGGCGGGGGGACGGGTGGAAACGCCGGTGGCGCTGCGGGCGGCAATGGTGGGAGCGTGTCTACAGGCGGACACAGCAGTTCCGGTGGAAGCTCGGGCCCCAACACCGGTGGCGCCCCAGGTGGCAAAGGTGGGAGCACGTCCAACGGAGGAGTATCGTCGGGTGTCGGAGGTGCTGGTACCGGGGGAAACATGTTGGCTGACGCCTCGACCGGCGATGTTGGCGCGCCCGACATAGGCGGCGACGTCGGCGGCCCCGCTGAGGGGAGCTACTATGTGTCGCCCACCGGTAGCGACAGCAATCCGGGGACCATTGATGCGCCCTTTCAGACAATCACCAAGGCTCGCGACGTCGTCCGAACGGTCAATAGCTCGATGGCCCATGACATCCACGTCTACCTACGCGGAGGCGATTACAGAGTCACCGACACTATTACTCTTGGACCGCAGGACTCGGGCACGGGCGGACACACGATCTACTACCAGGCGTATCCGGGTGAAACGCCCATCTTGAACGGCGCGACCAAGGTTACGGGTTGGACCCAATCGACCGGCGGTGTCTGGCAGGCGCCATTGAACCGTTCGACCAAGCTGAGAAACCTCTACGTGGACGACGTGAGGGCGTACATGGCGAGCAAGACCGTAACCTCCCTCGGAGGCTACAACACGTACTCCGTGACTGCAGGGCAGGCCGCCTGGGCGTGGGTGAGCGGCAGCGGCAGCGACGGAATCATGTATAAGTCCACCGATGTGCCAGTCATCGCCACAAATACGACCGATCTCGAGATCGTCAACTCCACTATGTGGAACCAGAACATCGTGACCACCCGAGGCGTCACGACTTCGAACGGCAATACGGTGCTACTCCTGCAGCAACCGTACGGCGCCATCGCGCAGACGCCCAATTGGGGCGCTGGATTCAATGTTAACGGAACGCATAAGATCTACAACGCCTTCGAGTTTCTCAAGTCTCCCGGGCAGTTCTTCTTCGACAAGACCGCAGGCACGCTCTACTACTATCCCCTCGCTGGCCAGGACATGACTGCCGACGACGTCGAGGCTCCCTCCGTCACGACGCTCGTGTCCGTCGCGGGTACATCCACCACGAACCAAGTCACGAACATCACGTTCCAGGACCTCACCTTTGCCAATACGGACTACAGCCTCTACAACGTTGCCGGCTCGTATGGCAAGGCGACGGCCCAGGCCGCGACCGTCTACATTGCCTACGGGGATGGCAATTATCACAATAGCGCCTACGAAATCACCGACACGCTGCCAGGCATGATCAATGTAAACGGCGCCAACTTCATCAATTTCGTTGGCAACGTGGTCAAGCACAGTGGCAGCGAAGGCATTGCGATGAACAATGACGTCAGCAATTCACAACTGGTAGGCAACCTTATGTATGACATTGCGGGTAGCGCCATCGTCATCTCCCATCCGCAGCACGTATACATCGGTGCAGTGCCCAATGGATGCGCCGGCGGCGGAACCCATTTGAAGTATGCGGTTGGCGTCGCGGGAAAGTGCTACAATGATGTCATCAAAGACAACTTCATCTATCAGTCAACCAGCGTGTTTGGAGGGCACGGCGGGATCGCGGCGTTCTTCCCCGACACATTGACGGTGACCCACAATGTAATTGACTACACGTCCTACAATGGTCTCAGCATGGGTTGGGGCTGGTGGAATTTCAATGGCGACAGCGATTCGGAATGCCCAGGCAAGCCCTCGACCACGGCGAAGAACAATACCGTGACCTACAATGAGTTCATTAACACTGTTCAGGTGTTGTCCGACAGCGGCGCGATATACACGGTAGGATCTCAGCCTGATACGACGATTAGCAACAACTACATCAAGGGCGTGCCTGGCGGTCAGGGGAAGTACGGGCTGCACCAGGACGAGGGCTCGGCGTACATGACGCTAGAGAATAACGTCATGGATATAGCTCCGAACACCGAGAACACCATCGAGGTGGGCACATGGGGGCGTCAGCACGATATCACGTACAACAACAACTACGGAACGACGGGAACTTATGAGAAAACGGCCCCACAGGTGCCCAATATTTCGATCCCTCCCATAAAGACGTACTCGAACGCCGTGTGGCCGGTCGATGCCTACAGTACGTGTGTCCAGTCGGGCCTCGAGGCCGCGTATCAACACATCATCCCCACAAGCATTATTGCCCTGCAGGATATCGTCTTCCCAGCCAGCGTCACCGCGTCGGCTGGCACTACCCTCACCATCAAATCAACAGGAGACTCGGCCAAGTCGGTATGGTTTGCGCCCAGCGGGACCACTGCCTTTGCCGAGGGACCGACCATGACAAAGGCGGGCGGGACCGACACGACGATCAAAGTACCGGCGACGAAAGGGAGCTATCGACTCTACGTTGCAAGCTCGAATGGCGCCGCGTCCGCGGCGTCCGCGGCGACGCTGGTCGCGAACTAGGACATCCATGATAAACCACACATCGTTACTCACCGTAAGCACAGCACTTTGGATCTTGGGTTCGGCATGTTCGTCAAACACGACCGGCGGCTCGGGGGGATCAACCTCGTTGGGCGGATCGAACGGGTTCGGCGGTAAGGCAAGTAGCGGCGGTATCGCCGCTGGCGGTTCAAGTGTTAACACATCCTCGGGTGGCAGCGCCGCTGGCGGCGGCGCCGGAACAGGCCTTGGTGGAGGGAGCGGTGGCAACGGTGCCGCTAGCGGCGGCGTGAACAGTGGTGGCGTCGGTGGGCGTGGCGGTTCCGCGGACAGCGGGGGCTCCGTCGCGGGCGGCGCGACGGCCAGCGGCGGGAGCAACGGTGGCGCCGGCGGCGGCAGCGGGGGCTCCGTCGCGGGCGGCGCGACGGCCAGCGGCGGGAGCAACGGTGGCGGCAGCGGCAGCGGCGGCGGCGGTGGATTCTCGGGCAACGGGGCCGGTGGCTCCTCCCTTGCCAACGGTGGCGCTGGCGGCAGTAGCGACGCTACTGAATCCATACATTTCTACGGACGCTGGAACCGCCTCGCCGATCGCGCGATTACAGTCAACAGCGGCAGTCACGTCACGGCCCAATTCTCGGGCACGGGCATAAGCGCGAAATTCGATACGACACTCAATATATCGCCGCCCCCAACACTCGCTTGGCGCATTGACCAGGGTACATGGCAAGAGGGCGAGTTGGCACCAACGGTAGTACTCGGGACTGGCCTCTCTGCGGGCACCCATGATGTGACGCTGCTTGTGCGTGGATTGGATCAAGGCCAAAGCCGCTGGACCCCGCCGCTCGTGTCCAGCATCACCTTCCTTGGCTTCGACGTACCGAGCGGAGGCGCCATCCAGCCGTCGCCCCAACCGAACGTGCCCCAGCTTGAATTCCTCGGAGACAGCATTACCGAGGGGTGCACCGTGTGGACCAGCTACCAAGGTCACAACTCGATATGCTGGTGCGCTGATGCGCTTCACTCGTATGTCGCGAATACCGCGTGGTCGTTGGGCGCGGAATGGCGCCAAGTCGGCTTCGCAGCGCAAGGCTTGGCGAGCAAGGGCAACGGCGGCGTCCCGTTTGCTAACGATACCTTCAACTGGATCTACGAGGGTGTTCCTCGCGACAGTTGGCAGCCCGACATGGTGGTGGTCAACCAAGGGACCAATGACTGGCAGGCCGCGGCTTCGTCTGATGTCTTTCGTCCCGCCTACGCCAAGTTTCTCGCTACTATCCGCGCAGGGTACCCGAATGCGAAGATCACAGCGTTACGGCCATTTGGCGGCGGGCACGCTGGGGATATTCAAGCCGAAGTGGAAGCGCGGAATACCGCCGGTGACAAACGCGTGTACTACGTCGACACCACCGGCTGGCTGGGTAATGGCGACTTCACGGACGGTACTCACCCAAACCAGCAAGGCAGCCAGAAGGCCACCTCCGCTCTGACCGCGGCGATAAAGCTAATCGGTCTGCCCTAGCAGGCCGACGTTGAAGATTGTCGGCCAGCAAGCCAAGAGACGCACAGCACCTCGGAAGCCGCAGTCGCCACGCCGTTGGCGACGTGTTCGAGCCCTTGCGTTTGAATGGACTATCCACCTGGTCGCACTGGACCAACTATCCACAGCTTGTCCTCGCCACTGGGCTCTGCCACACTCTGGGTCGATGTCCATGAAACGAACGGCGTCCCTGGCATCCTCCATAGCCTTTGCGACCTTCGTGGCTTCAGCATGCAAGACGTGGAGTGACCCTCTTCTTGTCGCGCACCACCGTGATGGCGGCGCGGATGCTGGCGGCTGCGCTGGCGATTGCGCTGACGGCTCGGAAGCAAGCACGCCTCGATTCGATCCCAACCTGGATCTCATTGCGCATTGGGCTTTCGACGAGGCCCAGCCTGGCAGCACCGCCGTCGATTCGTCCGGGTTCGGCAGCTCGGGGACACCATCCGCGAATCCGCCCACCCCCACCACGGACGTGCCGCCCGTCCATTTTTACGATCCGGACAGCCTGGCATTCAACGGGACAGACCAACTGCTCGATGTCGGCAACCCCGCGATCCTGAATCAGGGTGGCCCCATCAGCATAGCGGCATGGATTCGCCCCACCACACTCGACGGCTTCTACAACGTCGTGACTCATGGCTATATGTGGAATCCAAACTTCGGCATCGCCCTCCGTATCTCTTCGGCCGTGTACCAGTTTACCTATTGGGACAGCGCGGACCACATGGCCAGCGCTCCAGCCCCTTCCGAGGACGTGGGATCCTGGGTCCACCTTTGCGGCGTCTTCGACGGGGCATCGTACTACCTGTACCGCAACGGCACCCTTGTGGGTTCGACCAGCGATGCGACAGCGCCCGTGGCGGGCAGCAGCGCAATCTGGGGCATTGGCGGACGCGTGGCACAATCGCCGACTACAAACAACAACGACTTTCTGTCTGGGCAGATCGACGACGTCCGCATCTACGGGCGCGCGCTCAGCAGTGCGGAGGTCAAGGCACTCTATCAAATGTAAACTCTTCGCGCGTGACGCGATTGTCTTTCAGCTGATCCAACCAGTCATGCACCAAGGTACCACCCGGTTCAGATTGTGCCTATTTGACGACGATGGCGTCCACGGCAACGGGGCCCGGACCACGATTGATGATGCTGAGGGTGTGCTGGCCGGCGCTCAGGCCAGTCACTGCGGACACGAGTTGCTGGGCTTGGCGCGTACCGGATGCAGACAAATCGGCGGTGTCCTTCACTTGCCCGTCGACCTGGATCTCGATCTTGCCATCTCCGGATTCTTTCGGCGCGTAGACCGAGACGCTCGTCCCGGTGAACGTAGAAGTCCAGGTATCGCCCGTCGTGGTGCTGGTGGTGAGGTCGTTGTTGTAGTCACCGGTTCCCAGGTTGCTCTTGCGAAGCCATCCGGGATAGACCGCCCCCGGGTCGTCGTCGTTGAACCAGCCTTTGTCGTGGGTGATGCGCAGAACGCGAATCTTCGACGCAAGCTGCGAGTCGGAGATTCCAGACAGCGCCGGCACCGAGCCACTCGGGGTCACGGTCAGCCCCTGCCCGCTTTGAGAGAACGTCATCGCCACTGTCGAGCCGACCATCTCGACTTTGGATACCGTGCCCAAAGTCGCTCCGTTCGACTTGAGAGCAGTGAGCGTCACCGCACCGCCGTTCCAGCCGAACAAGGTGGCGTAGACGTTGCCGTTGTTGCGCGAATACAGGACGGTACTGTCGCCGGAGACTTCGAAGGGGCGAGAAGAGTAGACCGCTTCTCCGTTCACCGCCAGCCAGGCCCCAATGTCCTTGGCTATCTGAATGGGTTGCGGGTCCAGGTTGCCGCGGCCGTGCTGGGTCAGGTTGAGTACAAAGCTGCCGTTGCGAGCAACATTCTGCATCAGCTGGGTGACCAAGGTCACCGCATCGTTGTAGCCCGCCCCGGCCATGTAGTGCCAGTTGTTGTCCTGGATATCCCAGTCGGTGAGGAAAGGATAGGCACTGATATCCGACTCGGTGTGATCCGAACACCTGACCAGGGCGCGCTGAACATAGGGAACGATGGGATCGTTGGCCTGGAAGCTGGCGAGGTCGGGGCCGTACACCCCCTTCATGCTCATCACCACGTCCGCCGCCTTCCCCTGGTTCCACGTCAACGACTTGTTGTAGAAGTTGGCCAAGATCGTGGGAGCGATAGTGAACAACCCCATGTGCACGCCCAGATCTACTTGAGCAGGACCGGCTTGGTCGTCGAAGTAGATATAGTCGGGATGATACTTGTCGATGGCTTCGTCGACCCGGTACATGAACTGGGTGCCATAGGGCGAGCTGTTGCACGAGTCATTCGAACAATCTGTGGTGTGCTGGTAGCCATAGAGATTCACCGGATCCATTCCCTCCCACCATTTCCCTTTGCCATCCAGGATCGTGTTCATCGCATCGTAAGGTCCTTTTGCGTCGCTGGTGTAGCGCACCGGCATCCACTGGCCCCAGGTGCGAGCCGGCGTGTTGTGAAAACCGATGCCGAAACGCAAACCCGCCTGGCGGGCGAGCGGTTCCCAGGTGGCGACGATGTCTTGCTTCACCCCGACCTTGGCCGCGTTCCATTGCTGGTAAATCGAGTCATAGCAGGCGAAGTTATCGTGGTGGGTGCCCATCGCCATGAAGTACTTCGCCCCCATCTGCACGTACAGGTCCATCAAGCTCTTGGGATCCCATTGGTCGATCACCCAGTTCTTGCAGATGTCCTTATAGCCGTACGGATTGGTTCCCCCCGGATCACCAAAGTGGGCGACCTGATAGTTAAAATCGGCCGAGCCTTGTTTATACATCTCAAGGGCGTACCAGTCGCCCTGCTCGGGCATGGATTGCGGATCCCAGTGGGCCCAGGCGCCAAACTTGGCGTCACGCCACCATTCGGGCGCCGAGTATGTCAGACCCAACTTCGTCCAGTCAGCGGCATAGGCACCCGTGGCCGGCTGGAAGGTCGGCAGGTTCCAGATGTCCGGTGGCAGCCCCAGATCGCCGTCGCCCACGATCAGCTTGTCGATGTTGACCGCCACGTCGCCGGAGGCATGGCTGACGGTCACGCTGGCGTTGGCCGGGATGGCGATGCTGATGATGGCATACAGGAACGAGCCGGTGAGGGCACCCGAGGAGTGAACGTTCACCTTGACCGCCGTCTGGTTGTTGACCGAAACGCTGATGGTGCCCACCGACACCGATGCATAGTGAATGGCCAGCTTGCTGGCGGCAGGCAATCCTGTGGCCCCAGCACCCTGGCCAGTGCCGGCGAGCCCTACCGAGGAACCGCCTGAGGCCGCAGGATCGGTGACTTTGGACGCGCCTCCAGCGGGTACCGGTGTGAACGGCGTCGCGAATCCTCCCGCGTCGATACTGGTCGATCCCCCTCCGCCGCTGGCGTCTGCGCCTGCATCCCTGGTTCCTGCCTGGCCGCCACTCGATCCGCCGGCGCCAGCGTTGCCGGCGGTTCCAGTGCCGCCACCTAGCCCACTCCCGCCGACCGACCCGCCGCCGCCTGAGGTGCCGCCGGTCGTCGATCCGCCGCCACCCGAGATGCCGCCTGTCGTCGATCCGCCACCGCCTGAGATGCCGCCGGTCGTCGACCCGCCCTGACCCTGGCCCGGCAAACCACCGGCTGCTGACCCGCCGGTGCGCGAATTGCCGCTGCCCACGGTGCCCGTCGTTGGTGAACCGCCCGTCGCCGAGCCGACGCGCCCGGCAACACCGCCGCTACCGCCAGTCGATCCGTTCGCGCCGCTCCCGACACTGCAGCCCGCCCCAACCAGGGCCAGTGCGAAAACAACAAGGGCTTCCATGGAGAATCGCCGATTCATTCCCTCTAGGTGTCGATCTCTGCGAAAGAGGCTCACTCTGGCGAACGCTTTCTTCCCCAGTGATTGGAGCGGACTATGCCAGGATTTTCGCCGAATTGTTGGGTGGGCGCCAGTTGTCGGGCAAAGCCTAGCTGGGCAGAATTTCAGCGACAGCTTTGCGGGCACAACGAGGGGAACTTCCCGCAAGCCAATAAATATGAAGTGCTTTCTTGAACGCCTTTAGTGACAGGTTGTGGGGCCGCTGGCAGAGAGTGGCGTGCAGCTGGTTCCGACCGCGCACTCGGAGTTCGTCTGACAAAACTGGTATGCCCCTCCGCAATTGCTCTCGCACTGGTTGGTCTTGTTGCCGTTCGAATCGGTGACCTGGCAACAGAGGACTTTCGTCGGGTCAGTGCAGTCGGCGCTGCCAGCACACGTCGCGGCTACCGCCATACCTCCTGAAGTATCTTGGCAGCCCGCAGCCGTACCGACGCAGGCGTAGGTCGGTGCCCCTCCTCGGCCGGGGCCCGCGCCAGCCGGATAGTCGATGCAGCAAACGGCCCGAGTGGGATCGGTGGTATTGCAGGTCAGGGTTCCGCACAAAAGGCTGCTATCCCCAGATGTGCTTGGGATGAGGTTGTTCACACGTAGCCACGGCAAGTACTTGTAGGTCCAGCCGTGGCCCGGCTCGCTCGGATCGGCGACGTGGAACGCGTTATGGCCGCCCGTCGGGTAGACCTCTAGGTGATCGAGAACGTGCAACGCCTGGAGCTGCTGGTCGATCTGGTGCGCGACAGCGATCGGCGCAGAGGCGTCGTCCTGCGCATGGCAAAGGTAAACGGGCGGCGTGTCGGCCGTGAACGGGTACGATTCCGTCGAGTTTCCGTTCGCCCAGGTGCACATGGAGGCGACGAAGTCAGGCCGGCTGCTCTTTCGCTCGACCGGGTCGGTCGCCGTCGGGTTGCCCAGGTCGTAGCCACCTGCCACCAGCCTCATGTCGAGATCCGATCCCGCCGAATAGCTGATCACGCTGACGTGGTTTTCGGAGAGTCCCCATTCGGCGGCATGGCTACGCACAAGCCGAATGGCCCGATTGGCGTCGAGGAGCGAATCGCGCGGCACATTGCTCGACCCGCCGTCGATCCGATACTTGAGACCGAACACCGCAAACCCGAGTGGGCCCAGTAGTTTGGCGAGCGCCGTGGCGTGCGTCTCCATATCGACGAACTGGTACCCGCCGCCCGGAAAGACGACGAATACGACTCCCGTCGACTTGCTCTCGTCGACCGGGTAGCGGCGGATGGTCGGCACGCTCACGTTGTAGATGAATCCACTGCCCGCGGCGACGGTCTCGGCCGGAGCGTTGCGGAGAAGATTGGGGGGATCACCGTCGTAGAGCTTCATCTCCGCGTAGCCCGTCGCGGGCGCTGGCACGTGGGCCACGTCGCTAGCGGCATCGGGCGCGGTGTCCGTAGCGTCGGGGCCGAAGTGCGAGGAGTCACCCGTTCCTGCGTCGGGCGCGCCGGCATCGGCGATGGTGCCTCCGACGCCTCCGACGCCCCCAGCGCTGCCTCCGCTGCCGGTGCTGCCGCCGCTTCGGGCGCCTCCGGTCCCGATCCCGCTGGCTCCGCCGCTGGCGCCCCCGGCGCTCGTGCCTCCCGTCGGCGTGGTACTGCCCCCAGCACTGGACCCTCCGGCTGAGGTGCTGCTGCCACCGCTTCCCGAAGTGCCGCCGCTCCCGGTACTAGCGCCACTTCCGGTACTACCGCCACTTCCGGACTTACCACCACTTCCAAAGACGCCACCTGAGCCGCCGTTTGTTGAATGCGACGTGCAGCCAACGACGAGAGTGGCGACCACTACCGCGGCGATGGATGCAACGAGGGCTCTCGCGGAGAATCTCCGTTTCATTCACTCTTGGTGTCGATGTTTTCAAAATCGGCTCACGCTGGCGAAAGTATTGTCCTGGCTACGAGCCGGGACATCCTGGATGTCATACGAGTCGCTTCGAGATGACGTTGGCATGCGTTGAGATTGTCTTGGCTGCACCCTTGCCGCGGGTCGACGCACGGACTCTCTCTAGCAATTTCCAGGCTGTTGGTGGAGTCGGGTCGGGAACCGGCGCGGTGGTGTGCAGGACGCCCCTTGGCTGTGTCCCCCGTTTCCGGCTTCGTGCCCGTTTAGGGGTTCCATCACTCCGTCTCCGGCCCCGCCACATCGAACCGGACAGGCGGATTTCACGCATCACGACTCACCGCGAAGGCTTCTTCCATCGGGGTTATGGGTCCGTTCAGCGGGGGCATGCTTTCGCGCTCCAGTACACCACGCGGTAGTCTCGAAAGAGGCCCCACGTTCCGTACACAACGGCGCTACTCCACCGCTTCCAGCCGAATCCCTCGAGCTTGCACTTCTTGGCCGCCAGTCGCCTCGCCCCGAGGCGTTGTACCAGCTTGCACTGCGACTAGAGCTGGTCAAGCCCGCCAGCGCCGAGCCGGCCAGCAAGTAGTGCCGCACGGAACAGGCCGACGAGCAATTCCTCATTGCTCGCCTTTGCCTTCGTCGCCTTCCTGGGTGGAGGTAGCGCAGTTCCGAGCCCCCTTGGTTTGCGGTCGGGCGTCTCGACGGAGAGCACGTCTTCGTCGACAAGCAGGCTGTGCCGCTCACTTCAAGATCGCCGAGACCTGGGCCGATATGAGCGGCGCGATCTTCGCGTCCGCGGTCGCGTTCGGGTGAAGTCCATCGACGCTCTCGGACGTGTCGAAAAATCCGGTCGTATCCACGAAATGTACGCGCGGGCTGCCTACGGTGGCGATGGCCTTTTTCCAGTTAGCGCTCTGAGCTCCGTTGAATGGGCGCAGAATGACGATGGGATCGGTCGACGCTGTGACACTGAGAATGTTGGTCAGAAATGTCTGTTCGAGGGAAGTTTCGTCGTTGGTGCCGTCGTTCGTCCCCTGATTGACGATGACGAACCCAATGTCGCTGAAGTTGCGCGGAAGAGTCGAGAAGAGGTAGGGCCACGCGTCGCCAAAAACCGGCACATCGCCGTTGCCGACGTGGCTGAAGCCCTGGTATCCGAATCCGACAACGCCAATCTCGCAGTTCAGCAGCCTTTTTTGCAGGTACGCCCAGCCTAATGTCGCGTCGGCCTGGTCGTTTTCGCCACCGCTCCCTGGCGTCGTGTTGATCCCTTCGGTGATGCTGTCCCCGAAGATGATCCCCTGGCACGGCAAGACGCTGGGCATTCGCGTATAGGCGCCAATACCCAAGGTCATGCTCGTAAAGAGAATGCCGGTCTTTGGTGGAGGATTCCAACGGTTGAGAGCCTGACTCGTCGACTTCACGGTTAGCTCGATGGAATGCTCCGCGTTTGTCGAAGTCGGCGTGCAATCGAGCGTCGACGCGATGTTGCTTTTCACCGGCGTCGCCGAATCGACCGACACATAAACCTCCGAAAGAGGCGCGCCGTCGGCCGACACATCGAAGTTCAGCGTGCAGGCCGTACCGCTAAAGATCGTACGGAAATAGGCACCGGCGTTAACCGACTCCATGCTCGACGCACCTTGATGAGCCCAGTTGCCTGGCGAGTAGAAAATCGTTGAGTCGTTTGCCAAGACGATGCCATGCACGGAGTTGATCGGCGGCGCTGCGTCGTTCGCGTCCCTGACATCGGCGTCGACCACGCCCGCGTCGCTGTTCGTATGGCTGGCCCCGCCAACGCCTGTGCCACCGTTTCCCGTAGTGACGCCCCCGGTGCCGCCGCGTCCGGATCCGTCGACACCGCCAACGGCACCACCTGCTTCACCTGCCGCGCCGCCCGCACCGCCGGAAGTTACGCCGCCGGTTCCGCTTGGCGTGCCGCCCGAGCCCGTTTTCCCCCCGATGGTACTGCTGCCCCCGCTGCCCGTACCGCCCATCATCGACGCCCCCCCGATGGTACTGCTGCCCCCGCTGCCCGTACCGCCCATCATCGACGCCCCCCCAGTGGCTGATGTAGCGCCGCCCGACGCCCCGCCCGACGCCGGAGCGCCGCCCTTGGCACTAGAGCCACCATTACCGCCCGACGGACTACCGCCACTGCCATCTGTGCAGGCGACAAGAATGCCTGCGATGAACACCAGGGTTGGGATGCGTTTCATGGCGCGTCTCCTCGGGTTGCTTCGCATTGATGCGTAGACCAGCGGAGTCGTCGGCTCGTTGGACTACACCGCCTACTTCGGCAACAGGCTTGCAATCGCAGCGTACCACTGATCGGCCATGAATTTGTAGCCTGCCGTGTTCGGGTGGATTCCGTCCGAACTGAGCATTGTCGATACGGTAAAATTCGTGTTCATGTCGACCATCACGATGTGCTTGCCGTCGCCAGCCCGCTTCTGTACCAAGCCGGGAATCGCATCGTTGTAAGCCTTGATAATGTCGACATAGCCGCCCCCGGTGGTGAGCGGCGTGATCTTGGCGACGACCAGCAGAGCGTCGGGCGCGGTGGAGATGATCTTGTCGAGCAGAGTGCCCAGCCGGTTTGCCATGGTCGACTGCCCCGACGAGGCGTAGACGTCGTTGGTTCCAATCATGAGGAGCACGGTGTTCGGCAGCGCGTTGAAGGCTGGCGTCGGCACCAGGCTCGATATGCCGCCGGCCCCGTAGCTGCCATAGCCAGGATCGATCGTCCAGCCCGAGTGCCCCTCGTTCTGCTGGGGGAAAGGCTGGCCTGAGACC
Organism: uncultured delta proteobacterium; assembly: GCA_963723955.1. Classification (GTDB taxonomy): domain Bacteria; phylum Myxococcota_A; class Polyangia; order Fen-1088; family Fen-1088; genus Fen-1118. The sequence goes on along the minus strand of CAVRSU010000007.1, from coordinate 788,392 downwards.
GTCGTCGGACCGTTGGACAGCGACCCCGTGAACGTGATCTTCTGATGAGCTGCTACGGCAAGGGCGAACAGCGGTCCTCGATAGCCGGCATTACCTTCATCGTCTACTCCCCAAGTGATGGAATCGCCAAAGGGCAGAATCTTGCACGGATCACCGTTGGTCGGACACGGCTTGTAGACGTTGGCGTCCGAGACTTGCGTGGTATCGCCGCCAGTCTCGGACGCAACGTCGGCTGGTCGATTGAGATCGTTGGCGACTTCCGGGGCCGAAACGTCCGCGCTCCCGGCGTCGGACACGGAGCTGCCGCCGGTTCCCACAACGCCGCCGGTTCCGATTCCACCCCCGTTGCCGGTCATTCCACCGTAACTCGTGTTTCCGCCAGTGGCCGCGACAGTCGTGCCGCCCGAGCTGCCCCCCGAGCCGTTTTTTCCCCCCGTGGCGCTGCTGCCCCCGCTTCCCGTACCGCCGGTCACGGACGAGCCGCCGGTGGCCGCGCCAGTCGTGCCGCCCGAGCTGCCCCCCGAACCGGCCTCGCCCCCCGTGGCGCTGCTACCCCCGCTTCTCGTACCGCCGGTCACGGACGAGCCGCCGCCGGTGGCTGAGGTACCGCCCTTGGCGCCAGAGCCACCGCTGCCGCCCGCGGAGCCACCTCCACCGCTGTTGGTACATGCCACAAGAACGCTTGCGATGAATGCCAGGGTCGGGACGTGTCTCATGTCGATTCCTCGGGCTGAGTTTCGTTGACATAGAGGCCAGCGAAGCCGATGCCCGTTGGCACAGTTTCTCTATACGGGGACGCAAACCCATCGACCGGGTCTGTGTCTCGTTCGAGATCCGGTGGGCGAACTAGCCGATGTGGCAGCCGCGCATTCGCCCGCAAGGGCGACGTCTGCCTGGCGCCCGAAAGAAGCATCGAGTGGCGCGCTTCAGGCATCGCCGAAACCTCCAATCCAAGGCCAGAGGCGTTCTTGGCAAGTCGATTCGCTCTCGTACTGCGTGCGCAAACGTCGCTGTTTTTCATTGGCGATTGTCGATGGACCACTTCACTGGGCGAGCTTCTCGGCGTCGGCGAAGAATCTAGAACGACGTCAACCACGACCACACGTCTTTCGGAGTCCAGGTATTAATGCCGTCGCAGCAGTTCCCGGGATCCGCATCGACGGGAGCGGGGGTGTGAACCGACGTGGTTACGCACCAACGGAGGGGATGCCCGGCCGAACATCCGGCGTAGTTAGTACAGATGTGCCCAACGCTCCCGCCCGCGGCAGGCTCGAGCTCGGTCCCTGGTTTGTCGTCTGACGAGGAAAAGGGGGTGAAGCTGTTGTTCTTGACGAACTTGTCGCGCATCGAATAGGAGCCTCCGATAGACAATGTCGTATCGTTGAGGCCTTCGATCTGCATGTATGCGATGGGGTCGGTGGTGCTGCCTTGCGGGTCCGGGTCGCAGCCGCTGAGCACGCCTCCTTCGTAGAGCACGGCCGCATGGAAGACCTTCGCGCGGGCACACGCGATTTCGTAGGTCATGCCGGAGCCCCAACTGAAACCACTGGCAATGATGTGCGTCGTGTCGACACAGAAATTCTGCTCGATGAGACTGACCATGTCGTCCGTGAAGGTTAGGTCTTCTCCCCCGGAATTCCCCCAGCCGTTGCCGAGCCCGTTGGGCGCGACGAAGATCGCGCCATTCTTCGATTGTTGCTGGAGTCCGTTGTAGGCAAAGTCGTATCCACTGCTGCCGCCGTTGTCCATTCCGGCGGCCGTACCGCCACGCGGGTGAAACACGAAGATCAACCAGTAGGGGTGATTCTTGTCGTAGTTGTCGGGAAGCCTCACGTCGAAGCCCCGGCCCCCATTCGCCAAGGAGTCACTGCCGATCTGCCCCGAACCCGAGATCGTAAGCCAGCCGCCGGTACCGAAACCTGGCTGATCCCCCTTGCAAGTTCCCCCTCCTTTCGTCCCGACCGGGAACACCGTGGTACAGGGAGCACCCGTCTCGTTCGGATCCTTCCCAAACGTCAGCGTCGAGGTTGTGCCGCACCCGACACTCGGCACAGCGGTGCCACCAGACGTGGTTCCGCCCGATCCGCCCGTACCCGACGTGCCAACACTTCCAGCCCCTCCGTTTGCCGATCCGCCACTGCCCGAACCGCCCTTGCCCGAGCCGCTGTTGCCTGCCGCGCCGCCGGCGCCAGAGCCTCCGCTTGCGGCGCCGCCGCTGCCCGAGCCGCCACTGGCCATACCTCCCGTGCCCGTCGTTGTGCTCGAACCGCCTGTGGCTGCTGTGCTTGAACCGCCAGCGCCCAAAGTTGCGCCCCCGCTGCCAGCGCCGCGGCTCGCCGAGCCTGCCACGCCTCCGGACGCAGAGCCCCCCGAGCCTTTTCCGCCGAAGCCGGGAGTGGAGCCGCCGGTGTCAACTTGACCGCCGGAGCTGACGGTAGTTGCCCCGCCGGATGCGCCACCCGCGCTTAACCCGGATCCACCGCTGCCGATGTTCTGGGCGTTGTTGGACGAGCAAGAGGCGGCCAGAATCGCCAGTGCGGCAACTGTGAGCTTCTGTGAATACGTCATCATCTTCATAGACCAAGCCCCGTAACACTCTGGTTCACCAATCGTAACGAGCGCCTGCCTTTTTCCATGGCCAGATGCGATGGCTCGGATTGACTCAAACCTCAGTCAGGTGTCTGGCACCTGACGAGCAGCTCCCGGTACTACCGTTACGTCCGGTACTTCCACCACGTCCGGACTTACCACCACTTCCGGAGACGCCATCTGAGCCGCCGTTTTGTTGATTTCATTCACTCTAGGTGTCGATGTTTTCAAAATCGGCTCACGCTGGCGAAAGTTTTGTCCCAGCTGTGTGCGCAGACCTTTCGTAGAAAAGTCCGCAACAAGCACAACGTGATCGTCGTTGGCAAGACCGGCGTCGGCAAGTCATTGCTCGGCGTCGCTCTCACGCAGACGGCGTGTCGCAAGGGCCCGCGCGCCCTGTGCGCTCGCGTGCCGCGCCTGCCCCACGAGACCATGGTCTTTCTCACTCTCGCACTTCTGATTGAGACTCGGCCTGAGGATCAGAACGTTGGGACCGGGGCGACAAGTTTCTTGATGTCCGCGTACGCGGGCTCGATACCAGCCGTCGCCTTGGTGTTCGCGGCCCCGCTGGGATTGCCCGAGTTGTCGTCGACGGTGGTGGGTCCGTTGCGGTTCTGAAATACGTCGGTCGGGCTATTGCTCATGAGATTGTGCTCTACGGAGAAGCCGGTTGAGCCTTCGTCCAAATAGAGCCCATGGACACAGCAGAAGTCTGCCCACTTGCTCTGCCCAAAGTCGTGGACGTAGTTGTATTCGATTTGCGAAGCCGGCCCTTGGTTAGAGAGCGTATAGATTGCCGCGCCATCCGCCAGAATCTGGGTGACGTGGTGAACATCGTTGTACTGGACCACGTTGTTACTCATGGCGTTCGCGTTACCCGTCCAGCCGTAGCCGACAGAGATTCCCGAGTAGTTGACGTAGGCGACCTCATTGTGCTCGATATGGATGCCGCGCGGGTATCCACCGACAATGCCGCAGCCTCCTTGAATCTCCGTCGTGACGTCGTGGATGTAGTTGTCTTTCACAGTGTCGTTGGTGCAGATCTCGTTGGTGTCGGTTGGGTTATACGGAATGTGATACTCCGTCGTCTCATTCGCCGTGAACTTGCCGACCGAGATGCCGCTTCCGCCGATATCGGTGAAGACATTGCCGATGATCGCATTGTCGTGCGTACCTGAGATCAAATCGAGGCCAGTCGCTGCCATCTGGGTGAATAGATTGCGCTCGAAGTGGATGTGGTTAGCGTTCGTCACCGTCACGCCGGCGCCCGGCCGACCGATGGTTTGATTGTTGTCGGCGTCTGCCGTGATGTTGTATTGCCCGGCCTGAGCGTCCAGGTAGCCATGCTGGCTTGGGCGCATATAGGTCGCGTGGGCGAAGGTTAGCCCTTGGAACCAGAGGTACGTCGCCTGATCAGTGCTGCTCGTGCCCTTGACACTCACCACGGTCTCGACCATGGGCGCCACGACAACGGCGGTGGTCATGTCCTCACCCATCCTGGGCATGTAGTAGAGCGTGTTGCTGGATTCATCGAGATACCACTCTCCTGGCGAATCGAGGAATTCGAGAGCGTTCTCGAAGTAATAGTTCCGGGTCTTCGTGTCCCGGTTTACCGAGGGATTGGGCCTGATGAATAGGATCGCATCTTCGTCCGGCTGGAACTTCAGGTTCGCAGTGGAACCCGACGTGGTAAACGAGGCAAGGCGCAGAATGGCCTCCGCCCAGCCTACCATCATATGCATTTCGACTTTGGTGAAGTTCTTCCAATTCGAGACGGCAGAACTGTCCACTTGAATCGTGTGCGCGTTCGAGTCCACATCGTTCGTGCTAGCGAAGTTGATTCCCCCATTGACTCCCTGGTTGGGAGTACGCGCGCGGATGGCCTTGACTCCGTTGACGTAAAGCTGTCGGAACGGCGTCGTTCCACTATCCGCCGCGTAAATGTTCTTGGCGGCGTCGAACACCTTCCACCCCGTGATGGGTACCCCTCCGGAAAGCAGCGGTCGCTCGCCAGGATTGGCCGCATACTTCACGTAGTGGCCGTTCTTGCCCGAGTCGGCGTTGGCGAAGGTGACCGTCTCGGTCAGCGGGTAGGTTCCTCCGCGCAAATACACGACCAAATCCGTCGTCATGGAACCGTTCAGGCCACGAACGAGATCACGTGCTTTCGCCAGCGTTCGCACCGGTTGGTCGATGGTGCCGGGGTTGGAATCGTCGCCCGCCGGCGATACGTAGAGCGCGCCGTCCGTGACGGGGCCGCCATCGATAGCGTTGGTTCCGCTAGAGAGGCCTCCGCTGCCTCCACGGCCAACGGTACCGGCATTCCCCGCGCTTCCGCCGGCGGCGTTACTGCCACCCATGCCTGCGCCACCTCGACCGACAACACCTCCCGTAGCAGATGCGCCGCCTGCTTCCCCCGTGCTCGTCGCGCCGCTGCCGCCTTTGCCCGATTCGCCGCCAGCGCCGCTGCCGCCTTTGCCCGATTCACCGCCGGCGCCGCTGCCGCCTTTGCCCGATTCACCGCCAGCGCTGCTGCCGCCTTTGCCGGATTCGCCGCCGGCGCTGCTCCCGCCACCCGTCACGGTTCCGCCTTGCCCTGTTCGACCGCCCGATCCTTGAACCGCTTGATTGTTGTTCTTGCACGAAAGCGCTGCACAGCACAGGACGACCGTCGCCGATAGTCGGGATCGCATGATTCACTTGCTCGGCACGTACGGAATCAGTTGGATTCGTTGGCTCACGGGATGAGGTTGTTCGTGCGCAGCCACGGCAAGTATTTTACGGGCCAATTGGCGTTCGCCGCGTTCGGAAGGGCGACGTCGAACCCGTCGTGGCCGCCCGTCGGGTAGACCTCGAGGTGATCGAGGACGTGCAGCGCCTGGAGCGCCTGGTCGATCTGGTGCGCGACCGCGATCGGCGCGGAGGGGTCGTCCTGCGCGTGGCAAAGGTAAACGGGCGGCGTGTCGGCCGTGAACGGGTACGATTCCGTCGAGTTTCCGTTCGCCCAGGTGCACATGGAAGCGACGAAGTCGGGCCGGCTGCTCTTTCGCTCGACCGGGTCGGTCGCCGTCGGTTTGCCCGGGTCGTAGCCGCCTGCCACCAGCCTCATGTCGAGATCCGATCCCGCCGAATAGCTGATCACGCTGATGCGGTTTTCGGCGAGGCCCCATTGGGCGGCATGGCTGCGCACGAGCCGAATGGCCCGATTGGCGTCGAGGAGCGAATCGCGCGCCACATTGCTCGACCCGCCGTCGATCCGATACTTGAGACCGAACACCGCAAACCCCTGGGCGCCCAGTAGATTGGCGAGCGCCGTGGCGTGCGTCTCCATATCGAGGAACTGGTACCCGCCGCCCGGAAAGACGACGAATGCAACTCCGGTCGACTTGCTCTCGTCGACCGGGTAGCGGCGGATGGTCGGGATGCTCACGTCGTAGATGTATCCATTGCTCGCGACATTCTCGGCAGGAGCGTTGGGGAGAAAATTGGGGGGATCACCGTCGTAGAGCTTCATCTCCACGTAGCCCGTCTTGGGCGCTGGCACGTAGGCCACGTCGCTAGCGGCATCGGGCGCGGTGTCCGTAGCGTCGGGGCCGAAGTGCGAGGAGTCACCCGTTCCTGCGTCGGGCGCGCCGGCATCGGCGATGGTGCCTCCGACGCCCCCAGCGCTGCCTCCGCTGCCGGTGCTGCCGCCGCTTCGGGCGCCTCCGGTCCCGATCCCGCTGGCTCCGCCGCTGGCGCCCCCGGCGCTCGTGCCTCCCGTCGGCGTGGTACTGCCCCCAGCACTGGACCCTCCGGCTGAGGTGCTGCTGCCACCGCTTCCAGAAGCGCCGCCACTCCAGGTACTGCCACTACTTCCGGAGCTACCACCACTTCCGGAGCTACCACCACTTCTGGCACTACCACCACTACCGGTACTACCACCACTACCGGTACTACCACCACTTCCGGAGCCGCCACCGGAGCCGCCGTTTGATGAATGCGACCCACAGCCAACGAGGAGAGTGGCGAGCGATACTGCGGCGATGGATGTTAGAATAGTAGGCCTACTTCTCTTCATTGCAGCATCTCCAGGTCTTTGGGGTCGCTGGCCAATGACGGTGCCGTGAATCTGTGTTTCCGACGCGTCCGTCGGTGTCATATTCCAGTCGCTGTTCTGTTTCATCTCCATGTCGTACCTCGTGGTGCGCGCACCGGTTTCGATCGGTTCGCGGATGCTGCGGTCGCTCTACTCCCGGCACTAGAGCCCCCAAACCAGGGCCAGTGCGAGAACAACGAGGGCTTCCGCGGAGAATCTCCGTTTCATTCACCCTAGTGTCGAAGTTTTCGAAATCGGCTCACGCTGGCAAGCGTTTCTTGTCCTGCGCCCGGATGCTCGTCTTGCGGGATCGTGATCCATCAGCCCCAAGAAATGCAAACAACGCGGGTGGACAGCGCGGCCGGACTAACAAAATCGAGTGAGCCTAATTTCTGCCGCGATACACTTAGAGGACGGGAGGCGGTAAGAATCCAAGGTGGCCAAATCCGATCGACCAAGTGCAGTCGTTCTTCAGCTCATCAGCAGCAGCGAACCGAGGCTGACGCTCGATGAGATTTACCGGCGCTATGGGCGCTACGTAGCCGCAATCATCTTGCGACTCGACGGCCGCGCGACCGAGGTGGAGGATCTCGTGCAGGATGTCTTTGTCGAGGCGGCGGCAGGCATCACGCGCCTGCGGGAACCGGAGGCAATCCGAGGCTGGCTTGCGACCATAGCGGTGCGCACGGTGAGACGACGTTTGCGCTTGCGGCGGGTGCGGCAGTTCTTCGGACTCGACCGCGACATAGCCGAGATCGGCTTGGCGGCTCATGTGGTCTCGCCCATGGATCGGCTCCTGCTGCGCGCGGTATACCGTGTACTCGATGGGATGTCGGTCGAAGACCGGCTGGCCTTCAGCCTGCACACTATTGAAGGCGAGACCTTGGACGAGGTCGCAAAGCTTTGTGATTGCTCATTGGCCACGGCCAAGCGTCGCGTGGCACGGGCGCAAGGCATGATAGAGCAGAGGTTGTCCGATGGTTGACCGTCAGGATCTCATGCGTCAGATTGCCGATGCCGGTGCAAGGATGGCGCCGACGTTGTCCGATGGGGATGTTGAACGCCTGATAGCCAGGGCGTCAGCCCGTCGCCAGAGGCGAAAGGCAAGGAGGAACGCGCTCGCGTTTGGAGCGGCCGTTGCCTTGATCACCACCACCCTGGCGGTGGCGGTCTCTAGGATGCGCAGCTCAGATTCCGGGGCCGCGGCGACGCACCAGGGGCCAGCGTTGCCTACTGCAAGTGGGGTCCTGCTCCTGGCCGATGGTTCGAGGGCCGTCTCGCTCGACTCCTCAACCCAGATATCGCTCATCGAGGAACACTCCGATCGCGTGGCGCTTTCGCTCTCCCGTGGACGGGGATACTTCGACGTCACCCGCCGTCCGACGCGGACCCTCGTTGTGCGCGCTGGCGACGTCACGATCACGGTTCTGGGCACGGCCTTCACCGTCGAGCGCGTCGCGGACCGCGTTGGCGTTTCGGTCGAGCGTGGTGTCGTCCGCGTCGAATGGGGTGTAGCATCGGCACTCGTGCATGCGGGCGAAAGTGGTTGGTATCCGCCGCTGGTCATGAGCGCGCCGAGCGATCCCTCAGGCGCCGCCGAAGAGGCGCCCCCTTTGCATTCGGTTCGTGTGCTCAAGAATGCATCTCCACGCGAGCGACCGGCTACTCCAACCATGTCGAGGGCAGAAAGGGCCGGCGAGTTGCTGCTTGCAGCGGATAATGCACGTCTGGCCGGACATCCAGCACAGGGGGCGGAGTTCTTGCGCGAGCTCCTACGCGAGCATGCGGACGATCGTCGTGCGCCTTTGGCTGCGTTCACCCTAGGTCGAATGTTATTGATGCAGCTCCACCAGCCAAACGAGGCAGCCACTGCGTTCGCGGAGTCCCGGCGGTTGTCTCCTCGTGGAACCTTCGCCGAGGACGCGCTGGCTCGTGAGATCGAGGCCTTGCGCAGTGCCGGCCGGCCAGCCGAGGCTCGCGCCCTTGCACGGGAGTATTTGCACACCTATCCCAACGGCCGTCGTGCAGTCGCGGTGCGGGCAACGAGCGAAAGCGAGTGAGACGCCAGCCCTCTCATCACCGCTTGGCCGCTGGCTTCGCTGTGGCCTTGGTCTGCATCGCAACCACGGCGGGTCCCAAAGCAGCCGAGCAGGATCCTACCGCTGACGACGGGCATTTCGCGCTCGAGATCGAACAGTGTCCACGGGTGGCGATCGAAAGCGTTCGCCGCATCCTGAACATCGAAGTCGGTGACCTGCTCATTTCGCAAGCCGACGGCACATCGGCTGGCGGCGATCGGCTGGCCATCCGGTGCGCGGGAAATATCGCGTTGGTCGAGGCCAGTGGGCCAACCGCCGAGCCACCGAGTGAACGAATCGTCCGACTCGACGATTTTCCAAGCGATGCGGTGCCGCGCGTTCTAGCCCTCGCCGGCCTTGAGTTACTGGCGGCTCGCAACTCGACCGTACGCGAACGCATGGCGGGCAAGCCGAATGCGATGCCGGCTTTGGCAACCTTCACTTCGAGAGCGTCCGCGCCGAGTTCCTCGACCCCACCACTCCTCCGCGATGTGTCGATCGGATCGTCGGCGACTTGGCGGACTTTTCTGGCTTCGCGCGGCCCGTCCGCGTGGGGCGGGCAGGTGCATGTCAGCTCGGCAGTCGGTGGACGGTGGCATTTCGCGGCGGATACCGAGGCTGCCTGGGCACGAAATGATGCGGGGAATTGGGGGCAAGTGAATGCGCTCCTACTCTCCGTGGGATCGACTTTCGGCCTCCGGGCCGGAAGTGGCAGGCTTGGCGCCAGCATCGGCCTTGGAGGACGCATCGGTGTCGTACGCATGTCGGGAGTAAGTGCGGATTCGGCCAACATAACCAGTGCAACCGTGTGGCACCCCTGGGGCGGGCCAATAGCGGCCGCAGCGCTCACGAGAGGCTTCCGCTGGTTTGCGCTAAGCTTGAGTGCCGAGGTTGGACGTTCGTTGCTCGAATCTGAAGGACGGGTCGGTGATATCAGTGCAATCTCAGGTGAGACCAGTGCAATCTCAATTGGCGGCTGGTGGGCGGCCCTTTGCTTGGGAGTAAGTTCGCGTCGGTGAGCATGAAACGAACACTGTCCCTTGCATTCCTGATGGCCTTTGTGGCCTTCGTGGCTTCAGCATGCAAGACGTGGAGTGACGCTCTTCTTGTCGAGCACCACCATGATGGCGGCGCGGATGCCAGCGACACCGGACCGATGGGCATCGGGCCACTGCCTACGTCCCTTCAAGTTGCCTACCAGCGGATGGAGCTCACGGCATTCATACACTTTGGGCTGCAAACCTTCGACGGGACCGAAAATGGAGACTCGTCGAAGGACACGCCCGCACTCTTCAATCCGACCAACCTCGATGTGGACCAGTGGATGAGCGTTCTCAAGAGCGCCGGCTTCCGCCAAGTGATGCTGACTGCCAAGCACAGCACTGGGTTCTGCCTTTGGCCCTCGGCCTATACGGACTACTCCGTCAAGAATAGTCCGTGGAAGAACGGTCAGGGGGACCTCGTCAAGGATTTCACGGACTCGGCGCGGGCTGCCGGCATGCGGATTGGATTGTACCTGTTGCCCTGGGATCAGCATTATCCAAGCTCGGCGCCGGACTACGAAACGTATTTCCAGAACCAGCTTACTGAGCTCCTTAGCAACTATGGACCGATTGATGAGATTCACATGGAGGGGGTTCTTGCGCCAACATCGCTCAACTGGGCCGGGATTTCTCAGTTGGCCAAAAAGGCTGCAGCCCAATGTCCTCGTGATGCAGGGTACGGAGATCGCCACGACGGGAGCGGATATCAAATTTGTCGGCAATCAGAGCGGTCAAGGCAATCGCTCGATCGCAAGCGTCGGGAATGTTCCAAACGGTGGACCGTCAAACGTCTGGTACCCATCCGAAGCGCCGGTTTCGGATCGAAACCCCGATTGGTTTTGGCGGGCAACCGACTCAGTCATGTCGCCAACGACGTTGAAGACGATCTATTTCAATACGGTGGGAATGAACACCACATTGCTGCTGAATGTTCCACCGGCCCAAACAGGGCAGCTTGACACTCCCGATGTCACATTGCTCCAGCAGTTTGGAGCATGGTACGCGGCTCTCTACAGGACAAATCTGCTTCGAGGAAGTCCGGCAGTGGCTGACTCGGATTGGGCAAGCGCCGGCTTTGACCCATCCAAGGCCGTTGACGATGATGTCGGAACTTATTGGGCGGCAGCCAGCGGCAAGACCTCGGGCCGACTCGAGGTGACCCCGTCCGCTCCGATTACCTTCACCATGATCAGCATCCGTGAGCCCATCGAATTGGGAGAGCGCTCAACCGCGTACCACGTCGAGATCCAGCAGAACGGTAGCTGGAGCAGGAGCCCCACGGACGCGTCGGGAGTCATTATCGCGGGCACCGTGATCGGTCAACGCCAGCTCTGGCAGCTCAATTCGATTACTGCGGAGGCTATTGCTCTCGTCATTGACTCCGCAAGGGGCGTCCCCGCCATCGCTGAATTCGGGGCGTATTGATCTACTACTGTTCGATTTCTTCACTACACGCAAAGATCCCTTCAGCATCCACGTCATGGGGCTCCAGTCTTCAGGCTTCAGGCTGAAGTGTCGGTTCATTCGTCGAGGCCATGGAAACTGATCGCTGCTCTCGACGGAACAAGCTGAAGCCTGAAGCCTGAAGCCTTGAGTTGCCGGCGAAGCCCGCGCGCTATGGGTTACGGACTGTAGGGACGCGGCGCTACTTTGGGCGTGGTTCCCTCGACCCAGGCGGGACTTCCCTGCGAGGTGATGGTGACGCTGGAGCTGGAGAGCCCCGACGAGGTGGCCTCGATGACTGAGGTGCCGGCGTAGTAGGTACGGAATTCGATGGCGGCCTGGCCGTCGATGATCGAGATGTCCGAGGCTGAACCGCTACCTGACGGCGTGAAGGTGATGCTGGGTCCGGTCGGGAACTCGCCCGGACCCGACTTGACCGTGAGGGTCACTGGAACATTGTTGCTGATCGGCTTGCCGCTGGCATCGACGACGGTGACCAGCAGCCACGCGTCATCCGTGCCGTCCACCGCCGAGAGAGTCGTCGTGCTCGACGTGAGCTTCACCCCCCCTGGTGTGCCCGAGGTCGGCCAGGTTGGCGGCGCAACTTTCGCGTAGGTGTTTCGGTACCAGTAGTACGATCGTTTCGGGATGCGGAAGAAGTCGACGAGACCCGTGTGGATATAGGTCGCATTCATTTGGCTGCCGTAGTCGAACATGCACCACTTGGACGCTCCGCTGCGCCACGCGGGTTGGGCGGGCATGCCGTTTGTGACCGACAAGTTCCCCCAGCAGGCATCATAGTTCCCTGGCCGAGCCACGTTTACCCCGGCGCCGTACTCGGAAACCATGTTGGGTACGCCGGGGTTGTCGTACCCCGTCCCGTCGCCGTTGTAGCCGGCCACGTCGCCGAGTGTGCCTGGCTCCGTGCCGCCGATCTTCGACTGCGCACCGCCGATGGCCGCGGGCCGTCCCGTCGGCGCAGGATCTAGCTCGTGGGTCAGCGCGACCTCTTTCTTGAGCAGCGCGATCACCCTGTCCGCAGGACCACCGCCGTTGAAGAAGTCCTCGTTGCCCATGCTCCACACGATGATGCTCGGGTGGTTGCGATGGATGCGGATCATGTCCGTCAGGCTTGCCAGGACGTTGGCGTCGTAGTTGTCGAAGTCAGCCGACGTGCTCGGGTAGGCGCCGCTATAGGACCAGCCCCCAGGACCACCGCCGAAGCCGCCCCAGAAGCAGTTCTCCGACCAGAACAGGATGCCGAGCTGATCGCACGCGTCCGCAAAGGCCGGCGCCTTGGGATAGTGCGAACCGCGGATGAAGTTCAGCCCGGCGTCCTTGACCATCTTCACATCGCGATAGAGCGCGGAGTCGCTGACGCCGATGCCCCAGCCGGCGTGATCTTGATGGACGTTGGCGCCTTGAATCCAATAGTGCGAGCCGTTCAGGGAGAATCCCTCCGTTGCCGACCAGCTGAACCAGCGAAACCCGAATGGCGTGTCGAACGTGTCCACGGTCCCTGTGCCGTCGGACAGATAGGACATCGCCTTGTACATCGTCGGATGGTCGGGGTGCCACAGGGACGGGTTGCTGATCGCAGGCGTCGTCTGGTCGAAGGTGACCGACTTGCCGGCGTCGATCTGCTGCTGAGACGAAGTGGTAGCGACGACCTTGCCGTCTTCGTCCACAATGTCGGTCTTCAGCGTGGCATTGACGGCGGCCGAGCGACTGTTTTGCACCTCCGTCTTGATCTCGACGGTGCTGGACGCGCCCGAGCTCGCGGCAAGCGTGGGGGTTGTGACCCACGTGCCGTACCAGGTGATGTGCAGCGGATCGGTGACGACGACATTCACGTCTCGATAAAGGCCGCCCTGGAAGGTGTGGTCGCCGGTGATGGGAGGTATCTGCGCATTCCAGTTGTTGTTCAAGCGAACGGCTACGACGTTGTCGCCAGTCTTGATGGCGGAGGTGATGTCGATGGAAAACCCGTTGTAGCCGCCGATGTGCTCTCCGACCTGTTTGCCGTTGACGTAGATCTGCGCTTGATCGAACGCGGCCTGAAATTCGAGAAAGACGCTCTTGCCAGACCATGACGCTGGAACGGTGAAGTGCTTTCTGTACCAGCCGTAGCCGACGTAGAACTTCGAGGACATGAAGTAGGGCAAATCGAACGAGTGCGGCAGGCCGATGTTGTCCCATGACGAGTCGTCGAAGGCGGTCGCGTCCGCGCCCGTCACGTCGGCGCGTTTGAACTTCCAGGACTGGTTGAAGTTTTGAACCAGGCGGAGAGCGTCAGGCTGTCCGCCATCGGCGCCCGTCGATCCTCCAGAACCCGTCTGTCCGCCAGAGGCTGGAGCTCCAGCCGAGCCGCCGCCGGCGGAACCTCCGCTTCCAGCGAGTCCGCCCGAGGCAACCATACCGCCAGACCCGTTCCCGCCCGAGCCACCCTTCGAATTCCCACCCGAGGATGAAATCCCACCGCCCCCCTGGGCGACCTGCGTGCCACCGGATCCGCCCGCTGTCGAGACGGATCCACCAGCACCTGCAGTCCCACCGACACCACCGCCGCCCGTTGTCCCGCCGCCGCCCGTTGTTCCGCCGCCGCCCGTTGTTCCGCCGCCGCCCGTTGTTCCGCCGCTTCCCGTTGTTCCGCCGCTTTGGGGCGTCCCCTTGTTGGACTGGCTGCAGCTTGCCACCAAAGTGGTTGCGATCGCCAAGGCGAGAGGGCAATGCGTCAGTCGTCCGATCGTGAATCTCATGTGTCACCTGGGTTTGCGTCAATGGCGTGGTGGGGGATGTGTTCCTAAGTGCACGTTCCGGCAAAAACGGCTCAGGGCCGAGCACAGATTTCCATCGCCAAATCGCTGAGCCAGTTTTTGCAAATCGTGCACTTAGGGTGGGTGGCGACGCTCCTGCTCACATCGCTCGGCCGAACTGCCACCAAAGGACCCAAGGAGAACCTGATGACACGCAGCCCCTGTTTCAAGACGCTCACAGTTGCCGCGTTGGCGATTCTCGCCACCTCTTGCTCGTCTAACAATACCCCGAATGGTGGTAGCGGCGGCTCCAGACCCAGCGCGGGCGGCGCGTCCGGTGGAGCGACCACCGCGAGCACCGGCGGGCAGATTGGCACAGGTGGCTCCGCTCCTGGCGTCGGCGGCAGCGGTGGCGTGACATCAAGTGCTGGCAGCTCCGGCTCCGTAGGGACGGGCGGGTCGAGCACCGGGACGGGCAACGGCGGAATGGCCGGTGGCAGATTGGGCAGCGGTGGTTCGGGCAGCGGTGGTTCGGGCAGCGGTGGTTCGGGGAGCGGTGGTTCGGGCAGCGGTGGCTCGGGCAGCGGCGGCTCGGGCAGCGGCGGCTTAGTCGGTGGCTCGGGCAGCGGCGGCTCGGGCAGTGGTGGCACGACTGGCGCCGGCGGCACGACAAGTACTGGCATTCAAGCCTGCCCAAGTTTGCCCGGCGCTCCTCCGCCCGGCACCGGGCTGCTCCCCAGCCCGGCTCAGGTCGCTTATCAGCGAACCGAGATGACGGCGTACATTCACTTCAGTATGGCTACCTACGACGGCAGCGAGCAGGGAAACCCGTCCGACCCGCCCTCCATGTTCAATCCGACAAATCTCAACGCGACCACGGTGCGCCAGTGGACGAGCGCGCTCAAGGCCGCAGGCTTCCGTCAAGCGATGTTTGTCACGAAGCACAGCGTGGGGTTCTGCCTGTGGCCGTCGAAGTACACGGACTACTCCGTGAAGAACTCGCCTTGGATGAGCGGCAAGGGAGACATAGTCCAACTCTTCACCGACGCCATGCATGCGGATGGACTGAGAGTCGCGCTCTATTTGGCACCCTGGGACCAGAAATACCCGAGCTCAAAGTCCGACTACGAGACGTACTACAAAAACCAGCTTACCGAGATATTGAGCTATGGTCCCGCCTACGAGATCGAGTTCGATGGGTTCAATTCGCCGACCTCCGGGAACGTTGACTGGAAGTCGGTCTATCAGTACATCAAGCAGACGCAGCCCAACATCCTCACCTGGGCGGGCCCGGAGATCGCCAGGCTGGCGATTCCGGACCTGCAGTGGATTGGCAACGAGAACGGGCAGGCGTCCCGCACGACGTCGAGCCTCGACACGACGAACTGCGGGGGTGGAAAGACGTATTGCCCGTACGAGTGCACTGTTTCGAGTCACAGGCCGAACTGGTTCTGGCATCCCGGCAGCTCTCCTATGTCGCTTTCCGACATGCAGAAGGTCTACTGGGAGACAGTTGGCATGAACTGCACCGTCAATTTCAACGTTCCGCCATCACAGACTGGGGAGTTCGACCCGAAGGATCTCGCCCTGCTCCAGCAGTTCGGCACCTGGTACTCGGCACTCTTGCAGACAAACCTGATAAAGGGCCAGCCGGCAACGGCGGACTCGACGTGGGCGACTGCTGGGTTTGAAGCAGCCAAGGCAGTGGACGACGACATCTGCACCTATTGGGCGCCGGCAAGCGGCAAGACCTCGGGGCGGCTTGAGGTGACCCCGGCGTCATCCGTCACCGCCAATGTGATCAGTATCCGCGAGGCCATCGAGCTTGGTGAGCGCGTGACAAAGTATCATGTGGAGATCAAGCAGAACGGCAACTGGAATACAGCACCGACGGACAAGTCGGGCACGAAGATTCAGGGAACCGTGATCGGCAACCGCCAGCTTTGGCAGCTTGGCGGGACGCCTGCCGAAGCCGTTGCGCTGGTCATCGATTCGGCAACAGACGTTCCGGCTATTGCGGAATTCGGGGTGTACTAGCCAGAGGCACGACGGAGCATAGGCGAAAAAAGCCCCTTGTGCCTTCACCAAGAAAAGCGCTGATAACCGAGTGTGCCGTAAACCGCAGTGACCTACGCTATCTTCGTGGCTCCCCTTGGCCTGCGCAGCGGCTGGGCGAGCTCAGGCAGTCAAGATGGGGAACTCGTCCACGACATGGTCAAGCTTATCGAAGACAATTGCTTATCGAAGACAATTACTGTGTCGACACGACACACATCTTCACCCAAGGCCTCAGCTACGGCAGCGGCATGAGCTACGAAATCGCATGTACCCGCGCGAAGGTGTTTCGTGGCGCTGCCATCTGCGAAGGAGCGCAGCTCAGCGGATGCGACGGCGGTAACGACCCCATCGCACTGTGGAATCAGGGGAAGATGGATGTCGTCATGAACATGAAGGGTGTGGACGGGAAATACGATAGCTTCCAAGACAACGAAGCCATACTAGCCTTCGTCGAGAGCGCCCTGGTGAGAAGCACCGAGGGAGACACCGAGGCGCAGATCAGTGCCTATCCCTTCCAGACCGAGGTCACTATCCAGGATTGGCACTACCGAACTGGGCAGGGATACATTGATGCTTTAAGCCTGGTCACGACCCTTATGCAGAACGTGTCCAGAAACGGCAGCTTGCTCCTCAACCTCACGCAGCGCGGACGGGGGAACCTCGATCCCCAGTGCACTCAAATCGCCCAGGACATTGGTGCCTGGCTGAAAGTCAATGGCGAGGCTGTCTACGCATCCCGCCCCTTTGAAGTCTCCGGCGACGCCACGGTCCTGTATACGCGCAATAACGGTAACGTCTACGCGACGCTCCTTGGCTGGAACGGTGGTGCGGTCACTCTCTCGGCCCTAAAATCGGGCGGGGGAACCTTGGGAACCGTATCCAAAGTCGAGTTGCTCGGTTCCACGGTGGCGATGACGTTCGCGCAGAGCGGTCAGGGGCTGACGGTGACTCCCAGTGGATCGGTGCCGGCGCTGTCGGGAATCTCCAATCAGCAACTCGCATCGAAGATGCGCGTTTTGCGCATTACCCACGACAAGGGTTGGATCAACGACGACGATCCGGGCTCGGCGTCCCCCGGATGGCTGCGCAAATCCAACCTCGGCACCGGCGACTACAACGACGACCTCACGACCAGCAGCACAGTGGGGGACACGTGGACCTCCACATTCACCGGCACCGGTGTCTCCGTCTACGCTCCGAAAGAACCAGGAGATGGGAAGGTCGATATCCAGGTTGACGGGCAAACCCAGGCGACGGCGGATCTGTCCAGCTCGGGCGGCCGCAAAGCCCGGCAGTTGGTGGGTCAGGTGACCGGCCTGACCTCGGGCCAACATACCATTAGCATCGTCAATCGCGGCCCCGGACCTGGGCGCACGTCGCGATTGTGGGGCGGAGGGATGATCGTTTCGTTTTGAAGCCTTTCCTGATAGTATATAGACTATCAGAGGAGGCGCCCATGTCAGAATCGCTCACCAAACTGCAAGCCGAACGCGAAGGCTTGCTCCAACGTCTGGCCACCACTGGCGATATGCGCCGCGGTTCGATAACGGAGGTCTACCGCTCATGCGGCAAGCCGACCTGTGCGTGCGCCAACGCGGACCATCCGGGCCACGGACCGTACTACGCCTTCACCACCAAGGTGGACGGCAAGACCAAGACACTGCAGCTGCGACCCGGACCAGTGCTCTCCAAGATTGAGCGCGAGGTGCAAACCTACAAAATGTTCCGGGCCACCTGCGACCAGCTGGTAGCTGTGAGCGACGCTATTTGTGATGCGCGCCCCGTTGAGGCAGGAGCGATGGAAAAAAAACGGCGCTCGCCACCGCGTTCGATGCCGAGCTCGTCCGCGAAGTCGAAGCGTTGATCGCCCCGGGCGCCGCTGATCGGCTCGATTTCGAGGCGGTCGAGACCGCGGTCCGGCGACGGGCGCTCTCAGTCGCAGCGCGGGCTATCGAGCAGCGCCTGAACGCAGACCACTCGGACCACGTGGGTGCCTACCTGCCCTGTCCGGCGGGACACGAGGCTCGTTACGTGGATCGTCGCGAGAAGACCTTCACGACCGTCCTGGGCAAGATGAGCCTGGGACGCGCCTATTACCACTGCAAGATCTGCGGTGCCGGCTTCTGCCCACGCGACCAGGCTCTCGGACTTGAGGGCACGTCGCTGTCGCCAGCGGTAACCCGCATGAACGGGCTGGCGGCAGCGATGGTCAGCTTCGAGGAGAGCCATGAGTTGTTGCGGGAACTGGCCGGGGTCGAGGTTTCCAGCAAGACCGTTGAGCGGGCGGCCGAGGCGCTCGGACACCAGATCGCCGAAGATGAGCGGCATGTGGTCGAGACACCATCCGCCGACGCGCAAATGGCGTCTACCCTCTACCTGGGCATGGACGGTACTGGAGTGCCGATGCGCAAGGAAGAGCTGGAGGGCCGCCCTGGCAAACAGGAAGACGGCACGGCCAAGACCCGTGAGGTCAAGCTGGTCACCGTCTGGAGTGCCGAGGGACGCGATGAGGAGGGAACGCCGGTGCGCGATCGGGGCTCGGTCACCTATTCGGCGGCGATTGAGAGCGCAGCCCAGCGGGATACCGACCAGACGCCCAGCGAGTTTGCGGCGCGGGTTTGTCGCGAGGCTACCCGCCGCGCCTTCGAGAGCGTCGCACGCCGGGCCGTGCTCGGCGACGGGGCCAAGTGGATCTGGAACCTCTCCACAGAGTACTTCCCGGAGGCCATCCAGATCGTCGACCGTTTCCACGCCAAGCAGCACCTGTCAGATGTGGCCAAGGCCATCTGGGGAGCAACCAGCGCACAACACAAACCGTGGGCCAAAGCCCGGCACGACGAGCTGGATGCCGGCAACATCGACGCCGTGCTGGCGGCACTTGCCCCGCACCTCGATGCCGCCAAAGAGGTCAGCGAGTGTGCCGACTACGTCAGGACCAACCGCCAGCGCATGCGCTACGCCGAGTTCCACGCGGCCGGACTGTGCACGTCCACGGGTGTGGTCGAGGCCGGCTGCAAGACCGGGATTGGCACCCGCTGCAAGCGTGCCGGCATGCACTGGACGCTCAAAGGCGCAAACGCCATCATTGCTCTACGCTGCTGCAAGCTCTCTGGCCGCTTCGAGGAGTTCTGGGAACGGCGTTCAAGTGCTCGCGCTGCGTAAACGGACGGGGCGACTTGTGGCCGCCAGCGATCAGCCTGGCACCGCGAGGATTATCGGGAGCGGCCACAAGTCGACCCGCCTCCTCACAATCCTGACGTGCGCCCCCCGGACCTGTGGCCGTGGACGCGATAGTCCCTCAGTAGCAAGCACTGCGACAGTCAGCTCCGGCGAAGAAGGATCAGTGCTGCAAGCCCCGCCATCGATCAGGGTGTGTTCACGGTGGAACGTCTGAGTCTAGGGGCCCACCGGCACGGGCCAGCCGCTGGCATCCCAGACCAGATCCGCGATGCGCAGGGTGGCCGTGCCGTCGCTCATGGCATAGGCGTGGTACACGAGATAGGCCTTGCTGCTGACGAACATCACGGACTGACCTCCCGGGCCGGCCCAGGTGGTATCGCCCTGGGCGATGAGCGTTCCACCACCTTGCATGGCCGCGGTGCCGGCTTTGTCGGCGAAGGGGCCGGTGACGCTGGTGCCGCGCACCACGCGCATGTTGTAGGTGCTGGCCGCGCCCTTGCAGCAGGCGTCCCAGGACGTGAACAGGTAGTAGTACCCGCAGCGGCGGACCATGAACGGACCTTCCAGCGCGCCCCCGTTGTTCGGACGCGCGGCAATTCCAGCGACGGTGGTGCCCACGCGCACACCGGTTTGATCGAGTTGAATGATTTTGATGCCGCCCCAGAAGCTGCCGAACACCAGCCAAGGCGTGCCATCCGTATCCACGACAGCGTTCGGATCGATGGCGTTCCAGTTGTCGCCCGTGGTGGTGACGTTCGAGCAGATGGTGGCGGAGCCCTGGTCTGTCCATGAACCCGAGCTCAGCGACGTGCGCGTGGCGTGCCCGATGCAGGACTTGTTGGCCCCAAAGGTCGAGCCAGCATAGTAGGTGTGGTAGGTGCCGCCAAAGTAGGAGATGTCCGGGGCCCAAAGGTCAGTCACACCTGAAACCGCCGACTTGATCCACGCGGGCACGGTAAAGGGCGCCGATGCCACACTCCAACTGGTCAGATTGGTGGATATCTTGGCGCCCAGGCCGGTCTGGAATTCATAGTAGGTGCCGCTGCTTTCGATGGCGCTCGGATCATGTGCACCAAGGTTTCCGGTCAGTGTCAGCGCCTTGGGTGGATTAGCGGCATCGTAGACGCCCACATCGCAGCGATCTGTGGTTGACGTGGCCGCATCTCCGCTGCCGGTGCCACCGCCCATCGACGTCTCGCCACCGGTGCTCATAGTTCCGCCGGTGGCTTTCGTCCCGCCGGTTGCAGCAACGCCGCCCGTGCCCGTCGTGCCGCCGGCGCTCGTGGCCCCACCGCTTGTCAGGCTGCCGCCACTTGCAACCGTGCCGCCAGATCCGATCTTCCCACCCGTTGCACTACCGCCGCCACTGGTACCGCCGGTCGCAACCGCTGGGGTGGTTTGGCCGCCAGTGCCGCGTGGCGCGCCTGAGCCGGATCCTGAACATCCCCAAAGCGCGATCCCCAGCATCCCGGCAAGCAGCAGGGAGCTGGCGAGTCGCGTCTTCCTGGTTGCGCCTGGCATGGTGAGCATCATAGCGACGAAGGGCCCCTCTACCCAAGTACACCTTGATGGGCGATGACGTCGGCCGTGTAGCCCGACATGAACAGACGCTTGAGGGCTGGGAAGGAAGTCAGCAAGTTCTTGGCAAGGTCGTGCCCGTTCATCTCGGGCATGACAACGTCGGTCATGAGCAAGTGGATCACGCCCGTGTAAGCACCAGCCAGTCGGATGGCCTCCCCCGGAGTGCTCGCGGTCAGTACGGTGTAGCCCAGCCGTTCTAGCATCGTCTTGGTCATGTCAAGAATGGCTGGCTCGTCTTCCACCACGAGGATAGTCTCGCGACCTCGCGCGACAGGCACTGTCAATAGCTCCGCTTGCGCTGGCCCCGTGTTGGCTGCCACATGCCGGGGTAAACAGATCTCGAACGTCGTTCCCTTGCCGGGTTCGCTGGTGACGTTGATGAACCCGTTGTTCTGCTTGACGATGCCGTAGACGGTGGCCAAGCCCAGGCCGGTCCCTTTTCCCAGCTCTTTGGTGGTGAAGAACGGCTCGAAGAGCCTCTCCTCCGCGTGCGTGGCGCAGTAGTCGTCGTCAAGTGTGCTGTTTGCCGTCTCGATGGTCAACTTGCCAACGTCGCCGATGGCGTCTCGGGCATTGACACAAAGGTTGGCAAGGATCTGGTCAACCTGCGACGGGTCCACCCTGACCGGACACAATTCCGCGCCGGGCAGCCACACAAGATTGACGTCCTCACCCACAAGCCGCCGCAGCATCTTGAGCATGCTTGCCACGGTCTCGTTCAAGTCCAACACTTTGGGGGCGACGGTCTGCTTGCGGGCGAAGGCAAGCAGTTGCCGCGTTAGGTTGGCTGAGCGTTCGGCCGCCTTGCGGATTTCCTCCAAGTTGCTGTGGAGAGACTCCTCGGCCGGGTCCGCCCTTTCCATGGCCATTTCGGCGTGCCCAAGAATCACGCCCAACATGTTGTTGAAGTCGTGAGCCACGCCGCCTGCCAGACGGCCCACGGATTCCATCTTCTGCGCCTGCTGAAGCTCGGCTTCGAGTTTGGCCTTCGCAACCTCGTTCAGCTTGCGCTCCGTGATGTCCTGGGCGTACCCGGAGAGTGCGACGACGGTCCCGCTGTCGTCTTTCGTGGCGTCACCCGCTTCAGCCCAAACGAAGTGCACCGACTGATCAGGCCAGACGACCCGATACTCGAGGGGGACAGCCTTGCCCTCTCGCACCACCGCGAGGTTGCTCTCGTTGACCTTCTCCCGGTCATCAGGATGGATCGCCCGCGCGATAATATCCGCGAGATCCCCTGTGAACTTGGTCGGATCGACGCCAAAGACCCGGTACATTTCGTCGGACCATTCCAACCGGTTGCTTTGGGTGTACCAAGTCCAGCTGCCCATATGCGCGGCGGCTTGAGCGCGTCTCGACTTGGCCTCGGACCGGCACAGTTGTTCCTCGGCACGCTTCAGTGCGGTGATGTCCTTGGATATGCCGATCGCGGAGACAACGGTGCCCGCGCCGTCCTTGATCGGAACAAGCGTAAGGAAATACGTGTGACAGCCGTCAGATTGCGGGAGTCGGAACTCAGCTTCGCGCCTTTTTCCCGAACAGAAAACCTCGCGCAAGGCTGCTTCTCGCAGCTCAGCCTCCTCCCTCGGTAGCAGTTCGCCAAACCTCTTGCCGACGATATGCTCGACCGGACGGCCGTATGCATCCGCGAAGGCTCGGTTGACGAAATTCAGTATGAGCTCCGGTGTTCGCCGATGGGGCCAGCGCCCGCGCGAAAGGCTTCCTCGGTCACCCCCTTCTTCCAGGCAGCCTCCAGGTTGCTCTGTTGGATCGCGCGGTAGTCGGCCCGCGTGGCCTGTATATAGTCGGAACCCTTGCCGGTGAACTCCTCGGGTCGAATTCCATAGATTCGGAACATGTCGCCGGACCAAGTCACCCGGTCGGTGCTCGCCTCCCACTCCCAAGTCCCCAATCGAGCCAACGCCGATGCCTGGCGCAGACGTAATCCATCCGCCCTCTGCGCCGCCTCGCAACTTGCCTCAAGCTCCGCGACCCTCAGCCGAAGGGCTTCGACTTCTTCTCGAAGCTCGTCCGCGTTCACGGTCTTGTCATCTGGAACGCCCATCAATGGTCTCCGTGCGCCAACAAGATATCATCATACGGGGTATCATGCGCTGACCCCGGCGACGGCTACTCGCCATGTACCGGACTTGGTTCACGAGTGTTCTGGACGTCTGGCGGCCCCTTGCGTGAGCCGCTTTGGGAGGCTTGCGAACACCTATGGAGTGGCCGCAATCCTGCCACATGACCACACTCCGCAGAAAGGCGTCACATGAAAGGTCTTCCTCGAAAAATCGCAATGGTGCTGAGCGTTGCCCTCCTGCTCGCTCCAGTCAGGGAAGCCCTGGCGCAGACCGCGACAGTCACGCTCAGTAGCCAAAAGCAGTACATTCGTGGTTTCGGCGGCATGGTCCACATACCTTGGGCCGGAGACCTATCGGCCGCTGAGCGAACCCTCGCCTTCGGCACTGCTGACGGCCAGCTCGGCCTCACCGTTCTGCGAATTGCGGTGCCCGACAGCAACACGAGTGACACGAGCTACGTGGCTACCGCCAAGGTTGTCATTGCAAATGGCGGTATCGTCTACGCGACGCCTTGGAACGGTAGCGGGTCGATGAACTCCTCCGACTTCGCGACCTACGCGAGTCATTTGAGCGCCTTCGCCTCCACCATGAAGAGCCAAGGCGTGGAACTATTCGCCATCGGCACCCAAAACGAACCCGATTATGGGTCACAGGGTGGCTGGAGGACATGGACCGCAGCCCAATGCCATGACTTCATGCTGAACTACGGCGACCAGATCGGGACAAAGCTCATCACCTGCGAGTCGTTCAGCTATAACAAGAGCTACTACGATCCAATCCTGAACGACTCCGCCGCACTCGCGAAAATGGGCGTTTTGGGCACGCACCTTTACGGCACTGCCGTTAGCGCTTACGCCTACCCGCTCTTCGATTCAAAAGCGACTGGGCAAGAGCGCTGGATGACCGAGCACTACACGGATAGCACCTCAGACGCAAATTCCTGGCCCAACGCCTTGGGTGTCGCTACGGAACTACACAACGCCATGGTGACAGGCCAGTTCAATGCATACACGTGGTGGTACATCAAGCGGAGTTACGGCCCAATCAACAATGGTGCGGTCACCAAGCGCGGATGGTGCATGGCACACTGGTCCAGATTCGTCCGCCCCGGATTCTACCGAGTGGATGCCACGGCGACTCCAATGTCCGGCGTGTCTCTTTCCGCGTACAAGAGCGATACGGATGTCGTCCTTGTCGCCGTCAACACGAGCTCCTCGACACAGTCGCTCACGGTCTCGATCAACGGCTCGACCATCTCCTCGTACGATAAATACACCACATCGAGCAGCAAGAGCCTAGCCGGCGACGGCAAGGTCACCGCCTCGAACGGTTCAGTTACGCTGTCCTTGGATGGATCGAGTGTTACTACCTTGCACGGTACGGGCACCATCACCGGCGCTGACGGTTCCCCTGGCACCGGCGGTTCTACCGGCAGCGGCGGTTCCACTGGCGTTGCTTCCTCTGACGCTGGTATCGGCAGGGACGGCGGGTCCGACGTTCGAAGAGACAGTGCAAGTGACCTGGAGATTCCGGGGAGCGGCGGCGCGCAGACGGCTGGAGGCGGCTCCGGCAGTGGTGGTGCGCAGGCAAGTGGCGGCAGCTCGGGCAGCGGTGGCACCAGCAGCAACGGGGGAGCCAGCGGCACTGGTGGTGCGCTTGGAACCGGTGGTGGTGCGGGAAGCGGTGGAAGCTCAGCCATGGGCCGCACCGGCGGCAATGGCTCGGGCGGCGCGCAGGGCAGTGGTGCTTCCACCGCACACGGCGGGAGCTCCGGCTCGTCAACAGTAGCTGGCACGTCACCCACTGGCTGCAGCTGTGCCGTCGGTGGCCATGCTACGCACTCGGCTTCCCAGGTGGCGATGGTTCTACTAGCCGCACTCGGGCTCAGTTTCCGTCGTCAGCGACGGACACGCCGCTGATTGCCAACCTGCGCAGCTTCGAGAAAGAGATGGAGGAAACGTCGTCTTTGTAGTAGACGAGCCCCACGGTAAGGATTGGTCAGAAAGCGTTGAACTTTCGTCATGCGTGAATGCCTCGGCGCGCGCATGATGTGGGAGCATCCTGTTTCCGCGCACAATTCCGCTGGCCCACAGGTTGCAAAGGCCAGGCGCATGCGAACCAAGATCGAAGCACCCAAACCAACCCGCCGCCCGCGCGCACAGTGCTCGGGCGTTCTCACGGCGCTGGTTCTACTGTTTGCCAGCACCCACGCCCTGGCTCAGGAGGCAAACAGCGTCACCAATCCCACGCCGGTATCTGCGCCCGCAAGGCTTAGGTTTGGCGCCTCCGCAGGAGTGGGACTTGGCTCGCTGACTCTAGGGGCTGCGGCAAGCGCACGCCTTGGCATACAGATCACTCCGTCCGTGGCCACGAGCTACCAAATCACGTCAGCCGTGACCGGGGGCTTTCTCAGCGGCGAAGACTTCTGGACGAGCCACGCCCTCCTCATTGAGTTCACGCCACCGGGATCTATGTTTTCCATTGGTGGTGGCCCCGCCATCGCGAGCGGTACAAAGCGCTCATGCGCGTGGACCAGTGATTGCACCCAGCCGCGAACTTCCAACGATTACCTCGGCCTCGGTTTCGATGCGCGCCTCGCCCGTACCTTCGGAGCCAACCGCCCAGACTTTCGCGGCGGATTCACGCTTGAGCTAGCCGTGCACGTCAGTCCCGAGGACACGGCCGCAACCTTGGGCATCGGTTTCGACATCTTCTAGGATGCTACCAGAAAGCTGCGCGAGCACCCCGACCGGCCGCGACTGTGTCTGGCCGCCGACACGCACTGGACCGGGGACGGCGCTCGCAATTCCGTGAAGGCAGAGTAACCGCTTGGAATACCTTGCCACCTGAGCTACGATTTTCCGCCGTCGCTGGGGGCGGTCTACCAATGCTCTGCCCACGCGCAGCCGCGTACGCACCCACCGACCCGCACAAAGGAGAATGATGTCGCACCGAGCTTCGCTATGCACCGTGGTTACCGCAATTTGGATCTTGGGCACTGCGTGTTCCTCAAGCACGAGCGGCGGCTCGGGCGGATCAACTGCAAAGGCCGGATCGAGCGGATCCGGCGGCAACTCAAGTGGCGGCGCGAGCGTCAGCCAAAGCGGCGGCTCGACCGGTTCAGGTGGGACGACTGGCAAAGGTGGCTCGGGTGGCGACCAGAGCGCTGGCTCGGGCTTTGGCGGCAATCAAAGCGGCGGCTCGACCGCGGGCTCGGGCGGCAATCAAAGCGGCGGCTCGACCGCGGGCTCGGGCGGCAACCAAAGCGGCGGTTCGACCGCGGGCTCAGGCGGCAACCAAAGCGGCGGTTCGACTGCCGGCTCTGGCGGCAACAGTGGTGGTTCGGGCGGTGCGAACGCGAAGGGCGGGTCAAGTGGCAACGGCGGCGGTTCGGGGGGTGGCGGAGCTGGCGCTGGGGGCAGCGGATCGGGTACCGGTGGTACTTCCGTAGCCTGCACTAGCACGTCGACCAGCACTGCCGCGAACACGCTCACGGTCAGTGTCGACTCGGCTCAAGTGGTCATCGGCAAGGAGATCTTCGGCGTCTTGATGGAGAGGGTTGCCAGAAGCATCCAGGGCGGCCTTTACGTCGGGACCCAGTCGAGCATCCCCAATACCAACGGACTGCGCAACGACATCATCCAGGGATTCAAGGACATCGGCGTGGGCGCTATCGAATGGCCAGGTGGGGGCGCGGCCAATACTTACGATTGGACCAATACCAACCCCTCAAACGACATGGGCACCGATCTCTTCATGCAGTTCATCTCGCTGGTTGGAGCGACGCCAATTCTCGTCGGGAAATATGATGCTTCGTCCGCCACCAGCAACCTGAAGTGGCTCACCTATATCCACAACAACCCTAGTCACCCGGACTGGTATGTTCCTTTCTTCAAGGTAGGCAACGAAGCCTGGTATGCGGGTGACACCGAGGCTTCCTATGAGGCGAAGTTCCTTCCGAACTCCGATGCCCTGTCGCCCCCCATCAACGGCAAGCAATTGACTCTCATTGCGAGTACCGGCGACACCGTCGTCAGCTCAAACGGACAAGCAATCGAAGACCTCGTCTGGCTGGATACCGCACTCAAGAACCTCGGGAGCAAGATCGGCGGGGTTGAGATACACGAGTACATCTATCACCACCTCGACATGCCAAACCTCGGCTTCACCGACGACCAATATTACGGTGTTATGAATGACTCCAATCAAGGCCAGATGGGCCCGCATCTAGACGACATCATCGCTGTTCTGGACAAGCGCGACCCCGACAAGCGGATCAAGATGTTTGAAGATGAGTGGGGAGTTTGGTTGGAGCCTCTCGACAGCTCGGACTCCTGGCTGGAGCAGGGGACGCTCATGCATGGACTCGCCACAGCAGAGACGCTCCACCTCTTTATGCAGCGTGCAGATCGGATAGGGATGGCAGGCCTCGCTCAGGCTGTCAATGTCATCCATTCGCTCTTCCTGACCAGGGCCAGCGACGGAGTACTGGTCAAGACGCCGACATTCTACGTCTGGAAGATGTTCGTCCCCCATCATAGCGCAGGCGCCAAGTGGGCGCCGAGCACGCTCACCAGCGAGCAGATCAGTGGAAACAGCACCACCTTCCCCGTCCTTTCAGCCGGCACGACCGTCGACAGCTCCGGGCACGTCAACATCAGTCTCGCCAACGTAGACTTGACGAAGACTCGGTCGATTCAGATTACGCTGAACAGCAGCCGAGCAGGGTACGCTGTTGCGAGCGCGCAGTTCGTGACGGGTGCGGCCAAGGACACCTACAACGACTTTGGCAAGCCCGAACAGATCAGTATCCAGGACTTGCCAGCCGCGAACTACAGCGTCTGCCAAAAAGCGCTTAACGTCACCCTGCCGCCCAAGAGCGTCGTCATGCTGGTTCTAAACCCGCAGTAGCGCTTGAACTATTGCAATTCGCCTCATTTCTAGTCTGACATTCCGGAGGGGAATCTCAGTAGATGCTCGGCGGAAAGCTCGGCTGGTCCGCGCAACCGAACAAGATCTGGACGTCGACCTGGTTTCCCTTGTTGATCTGCGAGCAGGCATCGCCGGTCAGGACGATTTCCTGCGTATCCGCGCCGAAAGTCCAACCGTTGGTGGCGTCCTGTGTGACGATCTGTCCGTTCACGTAAACAGCGATCTTGTTGGGATCGGGCGGCGCCTGGTCCGACTTGAAGCTGCACGATCCTACTAGCTTGCTGATCGACGAGAGCGCATCAACCAGACCCTGGGGCGAGTCGACGGGATAGAAGTCCGTCGTGCCACCCGCCTTGGCCAATTGGGTCAGGTTGCTCAGGTTCGGACCGATGCCGATCACGTACACCTGAAATCCAGCCGTTAGCGCGTCGGCCGCAGCGCTCGTTGCGCCGGTCAGGTCGTCGGTCGCGACGTTCGGTCGGGTGCCGCCGCAATTGGGCTCGCCATCCGTGGCCAGGAGAACGATCTTCTGATTGCCATCGTCGAGCGTCTTCAGGTACGCACCCGCGGCACTGATTGCCGCTGCGGTCGGCGTGCTGTAGTCGAACGTGGCGCTATCGACCGCGGACTCGACATCGCTCGCGGAGGTCGTGGTGATGGGGACCTCCATCGTGGAGGTCAGCGTACAGGTCTGACCGGCGCCGGCCGAGGGAAAGAACTTGAGGCCCCAGTTGACGTAGCTGGAGCTCGACAGCGTCGTCCCCACCGCAGGCTTCACGGCGTTCCAACGGGTCGTGCAGTTCGTCGTGTCGGCGCAGAGGGAACCGTACTTCACATCGGCACTCAAGCAGTAGCAGTCCTCGGTAATGCTGTAGTCCATCGAGCCCGACCGGTCGAGCACGAGCAGAACGTCGACGGGCTTTCGCGTGGTCCGACTGGTGATGTTTCCGCAGTTGGAGTCGACCGTGGGCGTGACCGCGGCGTCCGCCGGCTGGTTCGCATCGGCGGTGCCCCACCATCCTGACGGCACGTCCAGGTTTATCGTGAATAGCGCAGCGTCGGACAGGCCGTTCGATCCTCCTGCGCCGCCATTGCCAACGGTCCCACTTTGGCCGGCGGCCCCTGCACTGGGAGGCCCAACCGGAGCTGGCGAGACGCAACCGAGAAAGGACGACAATACCAGGCACGCACGCACGAACTCAGCAATGTCTACTCTCACAAAGCATGTGTTCCGCATCATTAGGTTCCCCCATTGCTAGTCCCAATAGCACCAATGACGGCTCTATCACAATGGCATCTAGGACAGAATCGATGCACCCACGAACCGCCTCATTCTGGACCTTTCCTCGGCCACGAGCTACGACATTCTGAACCCTCTCCGCTCAAGCCAGGCAGGTTCATGTCCAAGCTGTACAGCGACTTCGCAACCAGGCCCGGGGGCCACTACCGCCGCACCACTGAACCCTCGCCTGAACCCTGCGACCTTGGCGCAGCAAGACAGACCGGTCGCCAAAAGATGTTGGCTTCCTTCTTGAAATTGATGTCGAAACAGTCCCAAACTGTCTCCCATGAAGACTTCCTCTCCATGTGTCGGGCAGTTTCTCCTTTGCGGCGCGCTTTCTGTTCTCGCGCTGGCTCCTACTGGTGCTTGCAAGAGCACCGCATCGGGGACGGCGGGGGGCAGCGGAGGCAGCAGCCAGGTTGGAGGGAATTCCGGAGGCCTGACAGAAACGGGTGGAACTAAAGGGGCCGGCGGGCTCGCCGCCTCGGGCGGGAACAACGGCTCAGGTGGCGCATTCGGTGGCGGTGGCGAGTCGGGCACTGGCGGGAGAAGCGGGGACGGTGGTTCAACGCGGGCAGGCGGCTCCGGCTCCGGCGGTGGCGGTGGCGCTCCCACTGGCTCGGGCGGCAGCGGTGGTGGGTCCGGGCAAGCGGGCTCGACGACATCCTTCGACGCACCGCAGAGCGACAAGCAGATCGTGGCGATGGTTCAATCGAGCAAGGACAATGCAAGCGACCTCACCGCGTCCGACGTGGCAGATCTCGTTGCGGACGCAATTTCCAAAGCGGGTGGCCTCGGCTTCATCAGGGATGGGCAGACCGTCGTTCTGAAGCCGAACCTGGTGACCGCGTACACGGACATGTTTGCAACGACCCCAGCCCCTCAGACCGTGAACGGAATCTCAACCGACTGGCGCGTGGTGAAGGCGGTCGCCGATTTCGTGCGGGCCGCCAGTCCGAAGGGAAAGATCCTGGTGATGGAAGGGTCGACGAATTCCACGTCCCAGGCCTATTCGCTGCTGGGGTACACCCCGGCAAACTTCGGATCCTCGGTAGATGAGTTCATCGCCATCGAAGGCACGTCGTGCACCGACACCACCACCGGTGCACTCGAGCAGCGCAAGTCGCTGAACGGGTCGAAATACTGGGTGAACAGTCGCTACGTGAACGCCGACGTCGTGATCAGCATGCCCACGATGAAGACACACCTCGTGGCCGGCATCACGGGCGGGGTGAAGAACCTCGGCATCGGCACCACGCCGGTCGGGCAATTCCCCTCGGGTACCAACACCACCAGCGACTGCACGCGCGGGCAGACTTCGGCGGCCATCGACCATAGCACCCCAGAGACGCTAGGTCAGTTCATCCGCGACTACTACAGCATCCGCCCTGCGGACTTCGTTGTCATGGACGCCCTGCAGGGACTCGAGCACGGCCCGATGCCCGCCTGGGACCAAAGCGGTGTCTATGACTACGGGTCGTCCAAGAAGAACATGCGCTTGATTCTGGCGGGCAGGAACGCCGTCGCAGTCGACACCATCGAGGCCTTGGTCATGAAGTGCGACCCCAAGAAGGTCCCGCACCTCATCAAGTTGGAAGCAGATGGCCTTGGCACGACAGACACGTCGAAGATCACGGTTGTCGGCAAGCAGGTGAGCGACGTCGCGAAGCCGTTCGCCGGCGCGCAAACGAGCATCTGCCCGGGCACGTAAACGCGTGCCACCGTTGCTCGTATCGGCCTAGGCCCCCTAGCGCCTATGAACCGCCAAGAGTCGTGGCGCCGCCCGAGCCAGCGCTTCCACCCGGGCCCGCGGCACCGCCGATCGCACCGCCCGAGCCGGTGGAACCTTTGTGCTGGAAGACGACCATGCCCGTCGTGGTCAGGCTCGGGCTCTGCGGGGTCCACGTCATCGTGTTGCCCGAGACGCAGTACGAATATTGCGCAACATCGTCGGTCGTGAGCATGTAGCCTGAGGTTCTGTATGTGCCGCTCGATTGCGCGTAGGGGGATACCACGCCAACCAAGCCGGTCTGTTTGACGATGGCCGAGCACGCGCACCCGCCGCTCGCGGCGGCGGTGCAACTGGCCGCCCAGTAGCCCAGGGCTGGGAAGACGGCGGCCAGACTGTCGCAGGTGACGATGGTTCCCGATACATTCCGGCACGAGGCCGGCAATGCGATCTGCTCGTTGCCCGAGGTCGTCGTGCTGTCGGCGTACGTGCCGTCGGGCTTGGCGATCCACGTTCCAGTCACCTGGAGGGCGCCCGCGACCGGCGCAGATGCGCAACCCAATCCCAGCATCGACATGTCCAGCTCACCGGTCACCGTCAGACACGACGACGTCACAGTCCAGGTCCCGACCACGTCGCCTCCGCAGGGCACGACGTTGGCGCAGGAAGCTCCCCCAGCGCCGCCGCTCGAGTTGCCGCCTGTGCTGATCGAACCGCCGCGCGCATTGGTGCCGCCGGTCGGGAGAGCGCCGCCTGAGCCACCGTTGCCACCCGCGCCGGGCGCGCCCGCCATGCCTCCCGTGCCTCCCTTGCCGGCGGTTCCCCCATGGCCAGCGTCAAGCGGCGTTCCCGCCTGCCAGGTACAGCCGACAGGCTCGCACGAAGATGCACCTTGGAAGTAAGAACAGGGGAAGGGCGAGCCTACGCAGGGCATGTCGGGCAAGAGACTGTCCCAATAGCAGCCAACCGCTATGCAGGCGGACTGTGTCCAGTAGCTCTCACAACCCGTGGGCATCCCGGTGCAGAAATCGACCGGTCCGCTGCCGCCAGACCCTCCGCTCGCCGCGCCACCGTTGCCGCCCAAGCCACCAGATCCACCTGCGCCGGCATTTCCGCCACTGCCGGAATTTCCACCACTGCCGGCATTTCCGCCACTGCTGGTATTTCCGCCGCTGCTGGTATTTCCACCGCCGCCGGCATCTCCACCGCTGCCGGCATTTCCGCCGCTGCCGCTAAATATGGCACCGCCACTGCTTGGTGGAATGGCGCTGTCGGACGGGCGTACACACAGACCCGAGAGACAGATCAGCCCGGGATTACATCCACCGCCCGCAGTGCAAGGCCCGCCGTCCGAGCTCATCGGTGTCCGCATCGGCGTGTTGTTGGAGCAGCCGACCCAAAGGCACAGCAAGGCTGCTGCACCCAGTTTGAAACCAAGCCATCGCATAAGCCTTTCCTCCAGCGACCAAAGTGCGGCCATCCGCAACCATGATCTGCCTTTCGCTCAACTTTGGCCAGCCCTCGCGACCTTCCCGCAGTGCCGTGGCTCACACCGCCCGGCAGACGTCGAACGTTGGCCGCCACACTTCATTCCGACCGGCCTGAGTTCCCCGTCAGTTCCTCGACGAAGAGCGGATTGGGCGCTCCGCCCAGGTTTCGCAGCGCCCTCACATCGGCCCAGGCCTTGTCAAAAGCCCGGATCTGGGAATAGGCGATAGCGCGATTCTGGTAGGCTGCCGCGAGGTTCGGTTTCAGTTCGATGGCCTTGTCGTAGTCCTTGATGGCAGTGTCGTACTCGCCCCTGCTCTGGTGAATATTGCCGCGGTTGCAGTAGGCTTCGGCGGCACCGGGTTGGAGAGCGATGGTCCTGTCGTAGTCCTTGATGGCCGCATCGACCTGGCCCTTGGCCTCATAGGCAGCGCCGCGGTTGTTGTAGGCCTCGGCGTAATCGGGTTGCAGGCGGATAGCATCGTCATAGTCCCTGATAGCCGCATCGTACTGGCCCTTGCCGTCGTGGACTTTGCCACGGCTCAGGTAGGCGCGCTGGTTCAGCGGGAAATCTTGGATGGTGCTGTCCCAAATGGCCAACTCCGACTGGTAGACCTGGTTCCTCCGGTAGGTTCCCCAGCCCAATACCGCGGCGACAGCAGGAATGAGTGCCACCACTGCCCGTCTGGATCGCAGCCAACCCGACGCCCGGTAGGCTGCCAGGACAACAACAACCGCCACCGCCGCCAGTGGCAGGTACATCCGGTGTTCAGCCTCCGTCTGGCCCGGTAGAGGCACGATGCTCGAAGTGGGCGCCAGGATCGCAAAGAACCACACCCCTAGGAACCCCAGCTTCGGCCGCAGAACCAGCGCAGCCGCCATCGCCGCCACAAGCAGGAGCACAGCAATGGCGTAGGGAACAACCTCGGCCGCAGTGCGGGCCACGGGGACTCCGTAGTCCAGCACGAGTGGGCTCGGCCAAAAAGCCAGGCGCAGGTAGTGAATGATGCAGCCGAACTGCGTCCGGGCGTACTCCCAGACCGTGATACCCAGTCCGAATCCGGCCGATCCAGCGCGATTGTGGGACGTAATGACCAACAGGGCCAGAAGCACCCAAGTGGACGCGAGGGCCAGCCACAAGCGTAGCCGCTGGCGCAAGCTCTTCCCGAAGGAACCAGAGATGAAGATCCGGTCATAGAGCAGAGCCACCACCGGCGCTGAGACCATGACCTCCTTGCTGGCCATTCCCAGGGCACAGGTCCCCAAAGCAGCGGCGTACCATCCGCTGCCGCGCGCCGCGGTGGCGCCACGGAGGAGACAGTAAATGGTCAGAAAGTAGAATAGCCCGACCATCGCTTCAGCCCGTTGGACGATGTAGGTGACTGACTCGGTTTGCAGGGGGTGAACGGCCCACGGCATAGCCACAGCCAGTGCCAGTCCCGTTGCAGCCGCCCCGAACTTTGCCGACAGGGTCGGCAGAAGCAAAATCCGTCGCACTAGACCAAACAGCGCCAGTGCTGCAAGAATATGGATAGCCAGGTTGAAGACATGGTAGCCCTCGACGGCCAATCCACCGATGGCGTAGTTGATGGCTAGCGAGAGATTCACGACCGGCCGACCAGCGGTCGTGATCGCATCCGGCGGAGCCGCCAGGACCTGCGCAGATCCAAGGTTGCGGATGGACTGGTTTTCAACAATCGAGGGGGTATCGTCGAAGACAAACGGACCGTGAAAACTGTTTGCATAGGCCGCGCCTACCGCCACGACCAGGAGACCGGCCGCAGCCCAGATCTTTGACGACGGCGCGGCAGGGACAACGCCGACGGTCTGGATGCGGGTTTTGTTCGCGGTCTTCACAAGCTCTGCACGTTCGGCAGCATATGCCACGGCCGGGCGTCATGGTAGCCCAGCCGGATTGCAAGGGGCGCGAGCGTGCCAGGGAACAGGTTCATATCGGAACGAATAAGAGCGTTTTGAACCAAAAAGCGGCCAAGGTGAAAGGTTTCTCCCACAAGGCGCGATAGAAGAGTTGCATGACTCTAGGGGCAAGCCAGGTCCATGACGCGTCGAGCACGGCGTTGCTCGACACCGAGGCTGCCCTTCGCCGCCATCGCGGCGACATCGAGCGGTGGGCAGCTCGCCTGGGCGGGCCTCTGGTCGACGCGGAGGACGTGGCGCAAGAAGTGATGATGGTCGCGCATGCGCGGCTACCCGAATTCCGCCACGAGGCGCAGGTGTCGACGTGGCTGTTCAAGACCACGCGGAATATCGCAGCCACGCACCGGCGTCGCGAGCGAACCCGCCGCTGGCTGCGTGGCATGCCGCTCGACTACGCAGCCGAGCTCCAGGCGCAGGGGCCATCGGTGCTTGATGAGATGGAACGGCGGGAGGCTGCGGCCGAGGTCTATTCGGCACTCGATAGGTTGACAGAGAAATACCGGAGCGTCGTCATCCTGTTCGAAATTGAAGGACTGTCGGGCGAAGAGATCGCGTCTCTGGTTGGCATCAGCTTGGCCACGGTCTGGGTCCGGCTGCACCGCGGGCGACAGAAACTCAAGGCGCACTACCAAGAGCTGCTGGAAAATCGAGGCGAGCGATGAGCCCAAATGTGTTTGAACCGCGAAGGTTGCGCGAGAGCCCTCAAAGGCCGAGCTCCATCGAGGGAAGACTCGCCCGCCAGTTGCGGCTTCTCTCGATCTACATGCCGACGCCGCAACTCCGCCGCTATTCTGCCCTGCCGCGACGACGACGATACATCCTGACAACGGCTAGAGTCGCCGCGGTGGCGACCATTGTGCTGGCCGTGTCGGGAGTTGCCACCGCCACGGCCGCGTACGTCGTTCGTCGGGTTTGGCCGGGCCCTGCTGCGGTCGATCGAGTCGAGAGCCTCCCAACTTTGCCGGCAGCAAAGCATCGCGGGAGGATTTGGGAACCCTCTGAGGCTTCCCATCTCGATCGCGTGCGGAGCCTGCCGGAGCCGGAAGTCGACGTCGCAGCCGCGATCTCCCGCACCGCCACAGCTTCCGCCGAACATCCAGTGTTGCCGCCACCGCGTAGGTCGCGCTCTGTCGCCGCAGAGCGCTCGGACAGTCTGGCAACGCAACCGTATCGGCCACCCGAGGAGGCCCCCAAGGCGCCTGCACAGCCCCTCGAACCTGCAGCCATGCCGTCGCCGCCTTTGCCCACCGGAGCTTTGCCAACCGCAGCGACATCGCCCGGGCCGAGCGGCCATGCGACGTCGCAGGTGCGTATGGATGGCGTGCCCCAAGAGGCAGGGCTTTTGCGGCAGGTGCTTTCTGCTCTTCGCCGCGACCGCGATGCCAAGCGCGCGCTGGCACTGCTCGACGACTACGATCGGCACTTTGGGCAAGGTGCGCTCGCCCTCGAAGCCACTTCCGCTCGCGCGCAGGCACTGCTTCAGCTCGGCGATAACGCCCGCGCACTGGAGCTCCTCGATCGGCTGCCGCTGTGGCAGGAGAGACACACCGGCGAGCTGCGGGTGATTCGAGGCGAGTTGCGCTCGCTCTCCGGGCGCTGCCCGGAGGCCTTGTCCGACTTCGACGATGTCTTGCGCGTGACCGCTGGCAACGCCCCGAAGGAGGTCGCCAGAGCGCTGTTTGGACGGGCATCTTGTCGTGCTCGGACCGGGGACTTGGTCGGTGCAGAAGCGGACCGCCAGCGCTACCTGAAAGAATTCCCGCAGGGGCCAGCCGCAAGTCAGCTGAAGTCGCCACCATGATGGTAACGGCTGTCCTTGCGCTCACTCTCGCGGCCGCGAACACGACTCCAATTCAGGTCCAGGGGACGAGCCGCTGCCCAACCGCGTCCGAAGTTGCGGCCATCCTGCCCGAGATCCTGCCGCCTACCGACGCGTACTCTCCGGACATTGCCTGGATTGAAGCCTTTGGGCTCGACCTTCAGATCGAGCTGCGCTCCTCCACCGGGGAAGTGCTGTTTTCCCGCCGACTCACCAGCAGCGGCACCTGCGCGGATCTCGCCACCATCGTCGCTGTGGTCATCGCATCTTGGACGGCCGAGCGGAATCCCAGTATCTCGCTCCTGCAGCCGGGGGTGCTCGCACCTCCAAAGCCCCCTGCTCCGCCTCCCCCTCCCCCGTCAGCCATACAACCCAAAGACAAGGTGCAGCAGCGCGCATACCAGGAAAGAACGCAAAAATTCGATCTGTCTGCAGGGCTCGGCGGCTCGCTGAACAGCGCCGGCGCTGTCGGCGCTGCGCGCGTGGAAGCCGGCATGCGCGGGCGGCGCTTTGGCCTGCGCGCCGGATTTGCAGCAGAAACGGCAAGAGACGAAAGCGTCGTCGAGACGAGGACCGTTTCCTGGCGTCGGTATGCTCTGTCGCTAGGACCTGCGCTCGCGCTCGTCGCGCAACCGGTGAGGCTGGACGCTCGTGCGGAGATCTTCGCGGGTCTTACCACGGTTGCCGGGCACGGCTTCGATGTCAATCGCCAATCCAGCGCCGTGGCGCCCGGCTTGGCCCTTGCGCTGCGCCTGGGGAGATCGACCGGCTGGATTCGGCCGTGGATCGAAGTCGGTGGGCAGTACTGGCTGGCCAGCCAAGAGATCACCATCACAATACAGCAGCAGCCCAACTGGATGGTATCACTGCCAAGCTTGGAAGCGCGCTTGTTCGCCGGCATGAGCGTCATGCTGTCACGTTGAAAGGTAGCGACCTGCTCTCGCGATATAGAGGTATGACGAACACAACAAAGACGACGGCGAGACTCGACGGCATGGTGGCACGATTTCCTTGGACATCGCTCTGGGCATGCATGATGTGTGCATGTGGTAGCCAGACGTTGGAAGGAGGCTCGATCCTAGTCGACGGCGGGCAAGACGGCGGTCTGCCCGGCAACCAACCCGAAGGAACGGGCGGCTTCCTGGCGGGCGGTGCGGGTGGGACCGCACAGCCGGGCGGTGGCGGCAGCGCCGGAAGCGGCGGCAGCAGCACCGGAAGCGGAGGCAGCAGCGCAGGAAGCGCGGGCAGCAGCACCGGAAGTGGTGGCAGTAGCGCCGGAAGCGGCGGCAGCACCGTCGTTGGAGGGTTTTTGCCTGGCGACATCTTGAACAACGCCGGCAACAAGGTTGCCTCGGCGCACAGCACGGT
This sequence comes from uncultured delta proteobacterium, assembly GCA_963723955.1. Classification (GTDB taxonomy): domain Bacteria; phylum Myxococcota_A; class Polyangia; order Fen-1088; family Fen-1088; genus Fen-1118. Next base: position 750,946 of record CAVRSU010000007.1, on the reverse strand, counting down.
GCGAGTGATTGTCTCCGGTTACACGGGGCCCCTCTACCAGCTCTGCAAAGGAACTGCGAATCCCGGACCGAGCTCTTGCACTGGGATGCCCCAGGACATCGGGGCCAAGGATGGTTATGCCGACGCCGCCTCGCAGGACTCGTTCTGCTCCGGGAGCACCTGCAAAATAACGAAGATCTACGACCAATCTGGACAAAAGAATGACCTTGAACCCGCGCCCCGAGGCGGTGCCAAAGGCACTCCCGACAACCCGGCAAACGCCACCGCTCTTCCGGTAACGATCAATGGCCATTCCACCTATGGCATCCTTATCAAATCCGGTATCGGCTATCGCACCGGCTGTGCTGGCTGCAATATCAAGACCGGGAACGGGATGGTCAAAGGCGACGATCCTCAGACCATGTACATGGTAACCAGCCAAAACAATCTGGTCGACGGGTGCTGCTTCGACTACGGCAACGCCGAGACGTCCTCCAATGACGACGGCAATGGCACCATGGAAACGGTCTACTTTGGAGCGGGCGTTGTTTGGGGCACCGGCTATGGTGGAAAACCGGGCCCGTGGGTCATGGCAGACCTCGAAAACGGTCTCTATGCCGGCTGGGAAAACAACCAAGACCAGAATATTTCGACCAACAAGCCCCTCAAATTCGACTTCGTCACGGCCATCGTTCTTGGCGACACGAAGGACAAAAACGCGGGGAAGGGCCGCTTCGCGGTCTTCGGCGCCGACGCGAGATCCGGTGCCCTGCAGACCATGTACGACGGAATTCGCCCCGCCAAGCCGGGCTACGTCCCCATGCAGAAACAGGGCTCCCTCATCCTCGGAACCGGCGGGGACAATAGCAACGCCGCTGGAGGATGCTTCTACGAAGGCATTGTGGCGACCGGCCCAGTCGCGACGAAGGATACCCTTGACGCCCTTCAGGCCGCCATCGTCGCTGCGAAGTACGGGCAGTGAGCAGGGGTGGCGCTTGAGCGCAACTGGAGTAAGGGCAGGCTGACTGCCATGTTTGGGCCTTCAAGCTCGCCTCTTTGAGCATTTCGAGTTCGGGACCAAGGCACCTTGTTTTCGTCGCGCAAGTGCTATTCTTGACGGATGCTCAGCACCCGCGCCTCCAACGTAGCGTCGTCCAGAGCGCAGGAGGTGCGGCGGGCGCGCGCGAAAACAGGACCAACCTTGGAGGCACCATGAAACGTCTTTCTCTTGTGGGAATTTTTCTCGTTTTCCTGTTGGCCATTGGATGTGATGTCTTGCATGGCAGCACGACCACCGCGTGCACACTGGGCACTGGACCCAGCCAAACCTGCCTTGAGGTCTGGACCAACGTGTCCACTTCTCAGAGCATCACGGCGGCCGAAAACGACTGCACGAACAATGGTGGCGTCGTTTCGAACGCTTGTTCGCATGACGGCGCAGACGGCGGCTGCAAGACGACCACAACCTCATCGGGCGTCTCGGTTAGCACGACGGTTTGGTACTACTCCGGTGTGGCCGAAACAGTCGACACAGAAATGTCGAGTTGCGCGCAAAACAAAGGCACCTGGCTGTCGCCGTAGTTTCGCGGTGCTGGACTCAAGCTCCAACACCTAGCTCGACTGCCACGAAGGCGAACCGACCGTCGGCGGTCCAGATTTGGTGACGCTGCAGCACCGCGGAGGCGAGAAGGTGCACATCGATCCAACCGAGACCCCGGCCCAATAGACGTCGCGAGCGCACAAAGGCGATGACTTCAGGGTGGGCAACTGTGGCCGCTTGGTGCATCTGCCTGTAGGCGGTGAGAAGTCTGTTGCGACCGCCGCGGTCGCCTATCAGGAGCTCGCCGAATACCAGGTCGTGCCCAACCACTTCGTCAAGACCGAGAAGCCGATCGAGCTCGCTGGCGTATGGCTGGCGATTGGCGAGAAACCGTATCCAAACCGAGGTGTCGACCAGGACCATCATGCAACCTTGCGCCTTGGTGTCGCCTTCCACCGGGCCCCTTCCCGCCGCCGGGGGACATCCACTACCCGTGCTTCGCTGCCTCGCAGCGCCCGAAGACGCTCATACGCCGCGTGCCGGACCACAGCCTCCAACCCCAGGCGAATCGTGTCGGTGTCCGTCCTTGCGCCACATGCGAGTTTCGCTTCAGCGAGGAGTTGATCGTCGATATTCAGTGTCTTCTTCATCCATACGAATTTACCATATTGATATGGATGCCGCAATGCCTGGGCAGCCCAGCTTGCGCTGCATTCCACTCGTTGGAATTCGATGCAGTTGGCCTAGAATCTCACGCCGCCACCGAGGGCGATGCTGAGGAACTTGGTCTTGACGTCGTTGTCCCTGATGCCGTGGGACACTTGGAAACCCACCTGGTAGCCGACGCCGGCTTTTGCGAAGAACCGGTCGGTGATGGCGAAGGCCGCTCCCACGCCGCCGCCAAAGACGACTCCGTGGGCCTTGGGCGCTTGCGATCCCAGGATGATCTGGTTGTAGGTAACAAAGGAGTATCCGGGTAGGACCTCGGCATAGACATCGAGCTTGGGGACTACGGTATACGCGTACGCGATCCTTGCCATCAGGTCATATTCCTTCTCGGACTCAATGACAGGGTATCCGGCGGAGTCCTTGGAGCTCAGGTGGAAGACAACCTGCGGCGCAACACCCACGCTGAGTCCGGCCAGGACTCTGTACCCAAACGATAGGTCAACCCCATAGGCGGCATCTAAATTGGAGGAGGTAGCGTTGCCACTTGGGCCGGTCGAGACTTTGCCAAGCAGCATGGGCAGGAAGGCGACGCCGACCTGGAAATTGTTCGCGGGCGAGCTAGCAACGGCCGGGGCGGGCACCACCTTGGCGGGAGCAGCAGTGGGCTCGCTTGCTGGCGTTTTCGGTGCTTCCTCTTGGGCGCGGGCCGTGCTGATTGGTACAAACAACACCAGACCAACGATCAGACTTGGTTTTCGCATCTATTCTCCTTGAGCCTGCTCTACTGGCGGCTACTGGCAGGTGTTGAGGAGGACTCCCCATCCACCGTCCCGGCTGAAGACGATATCCAGCTTGCCGTCCCGATTCAGATCTCCCACCCAGAAACTGCCGAGGGGCCACTGTCCATTGGGGGTGGGAGCAGGGATCGTCAACGCGTGGGGGAAGCCACCTTTGCCGTCCCCCACGTGGACCATGATGGCCAGGCTGTCGTCGATGACGACGTCCAGATTGCCGTCGCCGTTGAAGTCGGCCAAGGCCACGCCGCCCTGCTTGGTCCAATCGGTGATGGGGACGGTCTTGCTGGCACCACAGCCGACAATTCCAAACGACAGAGTTGCTCCCATGATGCTGGATGCGCTGATGAGATCCGGACGATGGTCATGGTCCAGGTCGCCGACGATACCCCAGGCAAGTGGGCACGCGACCTCGGGGTCGAAAGTGCCATCACCGCGACCCAGGCGGTAGAGCAGGTTCCCGACTGCGCCGAGCTCCAGAAAGCCGTCCCCGCCGTATCCGAAATTTGAGTACACGAGATCGAGCGCACCGTCGCCATTCCAGTCGAATACCTGTGCAATGCCCGGCTGTGCTCGATCCATGCCCGATGAATCGAGGGTTACATGCTGTCCGAAACGCCCGCTGCCTTGACCGCGCCAGTATTCAAGACCATTGATCGAGCTCACCACAAGATCGAGCATGCCGTCGGCATCGAAATCGGCAAGCAACAAGCCAGACAGAGCACCGCCGGTCGTCGGATGGCTCGTGGCCTCGCCAAAGGGGTTTTCGCGATTTCCCAATCCCAAGCGTACCTTAACGACGGATTCGCCTTCCATGATGCTAACGAGGTCCTGCACGCCGTCCCCGTCCAGATCCGCTGCGAGCGCTTGCCACCCATAAAGGACTGGGAATGGGTATACGCTCGAGTCTGGTGAGTCCGGCAACTGTTCGATGACTGGACCGGTGACGAAAGTCCCGTTGCCTGTGCCCCATAGCAAACTCATTGGACCAGGGCTATCCGATGCACCGACCAGGTCCAAGATGCCGTCACCGTCGAAATCGCCCAGCGCACTGACGACGCCGGTCGAACCGAATACCAGGGTCTTGAAGCTCAGGGCTCCCTTGCAGCCGTTCTGTTGGCAGGTTCCGGCCTGGCAACCGATTCCCGACGCGCACGTATTCCCGCAGGCACCGCAGTGATCCTGTGACCGACTGAGATCGTAACAGCGAAGCCCGTCGCCCTTTCCACACGGGGCGTAGCCGTCCGGGCACTGGCCGCCGCTGCCGTCAATCGCTGGCTGGGACACAGGCGCCACATCCACGTTCGGCGGGCCGTCCTTTGTCTTGGGGGCAGCGTCGGAGTGCGAGGAAACCACGAGGGTCCGTGAGTCACAGCCGCCGCCCGCCGCCAGGAGGCCGATGGCGAGCAATTCGGTCGCATATAGATAGCTCGCTGTCATTGGCAGGTGTTCTCCCATGTGCTGGTCTGTCCGGTCTGGCCGCCTACGCTTGAGACAACGATGTCGGGCCGCTGATCCCCGCTGACCTCTCCGATGGTCACATCCGAGATCGGGTTTGGACCGAGGGAGATCGCCGTGTCCGGTGAACGGAAAGTTCCGTCGCCGTTACCGAGGAGCACGGCGAGAAGGTTGTCCGTAAGAACGGTTGCGAAGCCGTTCGGATCATTCGGGTCAGGACCGCTGGCTGCAGTGACGCTGACGAGGTCGAGGATTCCATCGCCATTCATGTCCGCGGCACGAAGGAACCAGGTCCCACCACTATTTCCAGGAACGTCATAGTAGCTGATGGGGGTGAATCCGCACCCGCCGAGGCCGAGCATGACGTCGACGCGGTTGCCCAGGTCTCCTACCGCTAGATCCATCCAGCCGTCACGGTTGAGGTCCTCGACCACAACATCCTGTTCTCCCCACGCCCCGTTTCCCACCGAAAGCGCGCAGTCTAGAGGCGGCTCGAACGTGCCGTCGCCTCGATTGTAGAGAATCTCCATGGTGCTCCACACCAGCACGAGATCGGGACTTCCGTCTCTGTTCCAATCTCTGATGAAGGTTTGACCGGACCACGCGACGAAGGTCTGTGACAAGTGGAGCGCGCCAGTGCTATCGGACAAATACACACCCATCTTTGGGGGATCCTCGAGGTCGGAGTCGGGAGCCTCCATGATCAGGTCGGGCCAACCATCCCCCGAAAGGTCGCCGATTGCGATTCCGAAGCCTCCCATTCCGTCGACACTCAGGCCGGCGGCATCGGACCGCCTGAGATGACCGTCCTTCTGCCCGAGCCACAACTCCACGTGGTAGGGAGCAACCGCCGAATTCGAGTAGGCTGCCGAGACCACGTAGAGGTCCGCCATTCCATCGCTGTTCACGTCGGTGGCGAAGATTTGGACGATGTTCGCGCTCGCGTGGTAGCTGTCGGGGGGCGCGAATCCCCCACCTGGCAGGCCCAATGAGACGCGAAACTCGGTGAAGTCCACGCCGCAGCTTGGGCAGTTGCCCCAGAAAGTGAGACTGTCTATCAGATCGAGTCGACCATCGCCGTTGACGTCTGCAAGGATCTGGCTAGAGTTGAAATAGGGTGACACGGGGCCAGTGATGCCTCCATCGTCAGTGGTGGATGTGCCGCCAGGGGTGGAGGTGCTCGTCGTCGGCTGGCCGGATAGCGGGACCGTCGTGCCGGTACACACGGTCTGTTGGCAGACCCCGGTTTGGCAGGCAATGCCCGCTGAGCACGCCCGATCGCAGGTGCCACAGTGATTGGGGTCGCTTTGCAGATCCACGCAGATGGCGAACCTGCCGACGCCGCACAGGGTTTGCCCGCTCGGGCAGCTGCCGTCGGCCGCCGGCTTGTTGTTGACTGGTTTCGTGGCCGTACCGGTGTTGATGGTTCCGCCACAGCCAAGCCCCAAGACCATTAGGCCAATCAAGAGCTCGGTGGTGAAAAAGCACTGGGCTTTCATGCTAGCTCCTTTATTCAAAGCGAACACCAAGGCCCACGCCGATCTGTAGATCCCACGCATTCAGCGTAGCGCTGTCGGCGACGCCCGGACTGGTCGACTGGACCTTCACAGTCTCGGCCTGAACCAAGCGTAATCCTCGGGCGCTCAACCAAAGACTGAACCGCCCAAGACGAAGGCCGCCTCGAAGGTCGACGAGACCACCAAAATTCGTCGTCGAGTTTGCTTGGTTGGGATCATATCCAGTGCCCTGTGCGCGCGTGAAGGTACCGGCAAGGCCAACATCGCCCGAGGCAAAGACATGCCTGCGCTGAAGCTGATACGTTAGTGCGGCGCCGACGAGGAAACGCAGGACCTGGTTCGTACCTCCCTCGAGAGCGATGTCGCGCGCGGACTGGTAGGCACCGAGCACGCGAACTCCGATGCCGCTGCCGAGAAACATACGACCGACACCCAGCGAGGCGCCGGGCGAGTGGCCCCACAGCGGCGAATAGAAGGCCGCTCCCTCCACCTCGATGACCTGGCTCGGTTTCTTCGCTGGCGTAAGCACCGGCGCAGGGCTGGCCACCGTCATCACGGGTGAATCGGTGGGACGAGCTCCGAGCTCGCCGGCCCACGCGGCGATGACCACGGCCACGCTCTCGGCGCGCACGGAGCAATCTGCGTCCGCCGGGATTTCTCGTCGCGCGGCAGGCGCCTTGCCCAAGCTCAAGGAGAGCCGGTCGTCCGCAACCTCCACGGTGACGTTCTGCCCCGACAACGCACCGTCGGGCCGAGCCGCAGGCAAGGCGGCAAGGATCATGTCCACGCTCGGACAGGTGGTGTCGCCGTGCACCACCACCGTCGGCTGCGCGTACGCAAAGGTCGCCAAGGCCGAGGCCACGGCGAACAACGCTGCGGATGAGAGACCTCGTCGCTTCATGGCACGCCTTTCAAGAGCGAGGCGGCTGGGCCGGCAAATCGCCCGCTGGGGAAATGTCGCAAGTACAGGTCGAGGTCGGCACGGGCGCCATCCTGGTTGCCGAGTCGGCTGCTCGCGGCGGCGCGCCCCCACAGCGCACGTTCCTGGATGTCGCGGGCCTTGGCGGTGACAGTGGGAAGGCTGAGAGTCCCGCAAGGTATGGTCGAAGTCCTGCTTCGCTTCTCGCCAGCGTCCGTTGGCAGCGCGCAGCTCCCCACGCACGACGAGTTGCTCGTCCCGGTTGGGCAGCGACGCGAGTGGAGCCCGGTCCAAGAGCGATAGCGCCTCGTCCCGGCGCCCGAGGGCGAGCAGAGCCTCGATGCGCAGCATGGTTGCCTCTGAGGTCAGCGCGCCAGCAGGGAATCGTTCCGCATGCTGGGCAAGCAAGGCCAACGCGGTCCGGGCATCGTGGTCGTCGCGCAACGTCCTCAGTGCCTGGCCCAGCAGCGCCTGCTCGACGGCGATGGGAGATGGTGCGGGCGGAGGCGCCACTTCGGGTGCGTCGCTGGGCGCGGGCGGCGGGGTGGGCGCGTTCAGGATGGCGACGCGGACAAAAGCCCGATGTTTTGCCGATGTGGGCACAGGCTTGGGCTGGTCGACAACGGGCTCGGTGGCAGGCTTGGTCTCTTCGGGGACGGGCTCGGAGAGCGCAGGCCTGGCTGGCGCAGAGGTCACAGGCCGCGCTTTCCCAAGATCTCGCGCTCCGTGCCGCGGCGGGGCTGACGACGACCGGTTTCTTCCTGGGCCAGAACGGCCAGACCCCTGCGCCCACGACGCCACCCATGCAGAACGCGAGACCGACCACCAGCGCGACTCGCAGGAAAAGGCGAGACCGTATGGCACGCAGTCGTTGCGACGTGAGCAGTTGCCACCACAGCGTCGGAAGCTCCTCATCCGGAAGCTCGCGCGCATTGCGGAACATGCGCCCGACGCCGAGGGTATCCTCGGTCTCGGGCAGACGGGAAAGTCGCGTGGGGTTTGGAACAGGCTTGCTCATGACCGTTCCCCCTGCGAAAGGATTTGCATCAGCCGCTCGCGGCCACGATGGAGTCGCACCCACACGGTGCCAATCGCTACACCAGTCAACCGAGCCACCTCTTCACCGGACAGCTCTTCGAGCTCGTAGAGAATCAGCGTGGACCGATAAACGTCGGGCAGCCGATCGAGGGCCCGGTACAGCCGTGTGTTGTCCTCGCGCCGTTCGAACTCGTGCTGAGGAGTCCGGGGCTCAGCGGGCACGAGATCGGTCTGGTTCTGTCCGAACAACCATTGGCGAAGCTGGGCCTTGCGCCGTTTGCTCCATACCACGCGCTGGGTGATGCCGAAAAGCCAGGTATCCATGGTGGCCTCACCTCGAAATTGGAACCGCTTGCGGAGCGCGATGAGGAAGATGTCGTGCACCAAGTCCTCGAGGTCGGCGGACGGCCCTGCCAGCCGTCGCGCCCAGCGCTTCACGTTGGCCAGGTGTTGGCCGTACATCGTATCGATGGAATCCGCCGCGTGTGCGGATGACGCGGATGTGCCGGATACGATAGCCAAGCGCGGTTTCATGTGACGGATCCCGACGTCGTTAATTGTGTGAGAAACGGGAACCTTACCGAGAAATGCGGGCTAGCGAAGGATGCCCGCGCGCACCCCGATGGGCTGGTAGCCGAGATCCTGGGTCGCAGCCGAGTGGTCGAGATCCGCGTCCTGGGTCAGCCCAGCCAGGGTGTGTTCCATGAGCAGGGGACGACGATTGAGGGTGCCCCAGATGCGGGCCGCAACTCCACACAGGCTGGCGGGGATGGTCAGCATCGGCTTTTTCAGCCCTTGCCGCTCCAGCATGAGCTCGGCCAGCTCGCGCAGGGTGACCGTTTCACCGCCCGAGAGATGGTAGGTCTTGCCGAAGGTGACGGGGTTGCCGGCCATGGCGAGCAGGCCAGACAAGAGGTCGTCCACGTGCACCGGGCGCTTGCGCGCGCGACCACCCGCGACCAGGGGCACCACGGGGTAGCGTTTCACGAAATCGGCGTAGAGCTTGAATTCGAGGCCGCCGTCGCGGTCGTAGACCAGGGTCGGCCGGACCAACGTCCAGGCTACCTTCTGGCACGCGGTCACGACGTCCTCGGCCTGCCGCTTCGAGCGCGAGTAGTGGGTGGTGTTGGGATAGACCACCGACACCGAAGAGATGTGGATGAGGTGGCGGACCCCAGCCGCCTCGGCCGCGGCGGCCACGTTGCGCGTGCCCCCGACGTTGACCGCCTGGAACAGCTCGGCCTTCTCGCACAGGAGGACCGCGGCCAGGTGGTAGACGACTTCGACGCCCGCAAAGGCTGCGGCCAGGGTCTCGGGTTTGGTGACGTCGCCGAAGTGGATGTGGGCCGCGTCGCCGAGGCGTGCGGCCAGCGGATCTCCCGGCAAGACCAAGGCCCGCACCGCGTGGCCCTGCTCGTGAAACCAGCGGACCATGCGCGAGCCAATCTCGCCCGCGGCGCCCGTGATGAGAATGGTCATTGGCAAGATGACCTACAGCCTACAGCCAACGGGCTGGAACGGCTATACTGCAGCTCAAGGAGCTCACCGATGTTTAAGCTTGCCAGCCAGTATTCCCTGTCGCTTGTGGTCCTAGTCCTGTGCGCCTGCGCCGCCCAGGCGGGCGAGCCGGCGGGTGCGCCGACCTCGACCATCGAGGTGACCGCGCGCCTGGCGAAAATTCCCGGAAAATTCCCTGCCGACGATCTCTACGACTACGCCTACGTCATGCAGTACCAGGTCGAGGGCGGGCCGATGGACAAGCAGACCATTCTGGTCGCGCACTACAAGCCACGACGGGCGCGCAACGAAATCGACGACAACATGAAGAAGGTCGTGGGCGGCGCGCTCAAGCGCTTCGAGGTGGGGGCGCTTCATCAACTGACCCTGACCGCCGACATGCGCAAGGTGTGGAAGGGCGCCGTGGTGGACGAGTTCTTCGACACCGACCGCAAGAGCAAGCGCTACTTCTGCCTCAAGGCCGATGCGGCGGGGGGCAAGTAGCCCGAACGAGGCGCAGTCAGGGCCGGTCAGGGTTTCAGGGGCGAACTTCGCGCGCTCGGCCTCGATCAGGCGCGAGTTCAGGTCGCCGTGGCGGGTGGGCACCGAGGGCCACACCCTAGGCAAGCTCGCGCTGATCCGCGCTCCCGAGCAGGTTGTTGAACACGAGGATCAATCTACCGTAGGGTGGTCGATGATGGCTCAGGCGCTTCAACCCGCCGGCTCTACCACGCGGCCGATGAAGAGGATCTCGCCGCTCTTCCAGTCGCGGATCAGGTACATGAAGGGATGGTCCGCATGGAAGACGACCGGCGGCGGCGGCTCGGGGCCAAGGGTGAGGGAATCGTTTACCATCTCGATCACCGTCACTGCGGCAGCTTCGGTTCCCTTCTCGCTGGTTTCGATCCAGGCCTTCTGGAGCGCCTTGCCGATGCGGAGGCCCTTTCCTCCAGTCATGCCGGAAAAGTCCGCACCGTCTTCCTGGAATGCCTCGTGGATTCCCAGTTTCTGCAGCGGACCAATCATGTTCAGGTCGGTCTTCGTAGTGAAGTGAGGCAGCTTGAGATCGACCTGATGGTGTTCGAGAGACTGGATCCACTCGGCATAGGAGCTGCCGATCCGATCTTCGATCGTCTCCAACCCATCGACGCTGTCGGGAAGAACCACAATCATCGACAGCCCGCCCTTGTACGGCAGCTCGACCAGCTTCGCGCCTCGCACCTGCGCGTACCGGAAGCCCGAGAGCTGCTTCATCATCTTGACCGAGGCTTTCCCGGCCGCGGTGGTGAACTTATCGTCGACGGTGGCGCTCTCCGCAAATGGCTGCTGCCATTCGCCCAGCATGTAGATTGCGTTGGCCAGGACCAGGGGGCCTTCCACACTCTCCAGGACCTTCGGAATGCGTCCATGAGTTTCATCGGAGGCCCATTGGTTGATGGCATCCAGGGCGGCTTGGTTTTCCTTCACGAAGTCCAGCTGCACGATCGGCGCACGAAACGGGTCGCGCAGCAACGACTCGTATTGGGTTACCAGTGACCGCCCCTTCTGAATCCACACGCGATCGGCCACGGTCAGCACCAGGCCATCCTTTCCGTCGCGTTCCTTCAATGCGCTCAGGACGCCGGCAAACGATGCGTAGGTCTGGTCGAGGTTCGCGGGCGCGATGTGCAGGGCGTGCAACATCTCGGCCTGGGTCTGGCCGCGCGCGCCCGCGGCGACCATGGTCAGCGCGATGGCGGCACCGGCCGGCGAGCAAACGAGGTTGTTCTGGCCCTGGCGGACCTCACGGTAGAAGTCGAAGCCGAAAGCGTTGCTGGCATTCGCTGCGCCGTCCGGGGTCGACGCCTTGAAGCTGGTGGCGCAACCAGCGGAAAGACAGGCAATCGTCGTCGAGGCAAGGGTAGCGAGAAAGAGGCGGCGCATGGCTTCCACGGTAGCGGGTTGGAGGGGAAACACAAGCGCGTGATCCTGGACTCCTCATCCCAGCCTTCTCCTCGCATGCGAGGAGAAGGGGCCGGAGTGCTTCATTCTTGCCGACGGTGGCCGCATCAGACGACGTAGAATTGAAAGCGGAGTGGAGCTTGAATGGACTATCCACACGACGACTTTTCAGAACGTAGCGTTCGACACCAGCCACCTAAGAGCAGTAGCCGCTGAGGCCACAGGTGCCGGTCGTGCATGTGCGGCCGGCACAGCAGGCCTGGCCACTGCCGCCGCAGGCCACGCAGGAATAGTTGCCGCTTCCTATCGACATCTGGCAGGTGGTGCCGGACTGACAGGTTCCCGAATTGGAGCCCGTCGTGGAGTCGCAGCAAGGCTGTCTCAGGCCACCACAGACCACGCAACTCGACTGTCCGCCCGGTGGTCGTGGTCTGGCACGTAAGGCCGGCAGAGCAGGTGGCCGTTTCTCCCGGGGTTGGGTTGGCACAGCATGGTTGGCCGGCTCCACCGCACGCTATGCAGCTCGTTTGTCCCCCGGTGGCTCTCTGGCAAATGGTGTTCGGCGCCGTGCAGTGGCTGTTCGCGCAGCACGGATCCCCGAGGGCGCCGCAGGTCCCACATTCGCCAGCCGTGCAGGTGGACGAGATGGTGCCGCACATTGCTCCCGCGGCCTGACATGTTGCAACATTAACTCCATATTGATCGGCGATGCAGCATCCGCCGTCGAGACAGAGATTGCCTGGGCAGCACGGATCTCCGCTGCCACCGCAGGCGACGCAGGAGCTCGTATAATAGCTCGCATGACAGAAGGTGTTGGCGGCCGTGCAGGTGCTGTTCGAGCAGCACGATCCGTTGGCGCCACCGCAGTTGCCGCAGGCCCCGTTCGAACAGGTTCCGCTTCCGACCGTGCTGGGACAGGCTGTGCCACTTGCGACACAGACACTGCCCGCGCAGCATCCGCTGTTCGAGCACGCGTTGCCCGCGCAACAAACCTGGCCAGCCCCACCGCAGGAAGGGGGCAAGATTGCATCGGTACCGGCATCTGCGCCCGCTGCATCAGCTTTCACATCCGTGCCGCCATCGGGCACGGAACCATCCGGTAGGGAGTCCTCCGCGCCGACGTCGCCGTTCGAGTCTGCAGCCACATCCGCGGCTTGCGGCACATCGCTCTCGGGTTCCGCGTCGGTGTCGATGGTGTCTCCCGGCGAGACAACTACGTCCTTGGACGGCGGGAGGTCAGATGAATCGGCTTGAGCATCGGATTCAGGAGCAGTGTCAACGTCCTCGCTTGCAATCACGTCGTCGGCCAGGTCGGCAGTGTCCAGCACCTCGGGGCCAACGCTCGTTCCATCGGCCAGGTCGGCAGTGTCCAGCATCTCGGAGCCAACGCTCGTTCCGTCGGCCAGGTCGACAGGTGCATCCATCGGGATTCCCGCGTCTTGCTTGGGCAAACCGCGCAGCTTGCTGACATCGATGGTGCATGCAGCGAAGGCTAGGACGGCAACGAGGCAGGAGCCTTGGGCTCCCATACGATAAGACCGTCTTCGGTTCAGATTGCCCATCGTTGTCGCTTGCACGGCTCACATATTATATCGTCATGGTCGGCGCCGAACTTGAAGCACACACCCCACTGTTTCGGATCGCGCCCCGCCTATACCGTCGGCGGATCTCGCCCGCAACCAGAACCTTCCGGGTAGGTCGACGCCTGTAGACGTAGGCACCCGCGTAGGCGTACCCGCCGTCGAACCACCTCCGCAAGCAAGGTACGGGATCAGCGAACGCAGGGTTCCCGCCGGCCGCTCCTACGCGCCGACTCTCAACAGCGCAACGGATTCGCCCAGCTTTTTGCCCTGGGAGTCGACGACGAACAGCTTGTAGGTTCCCGCCGTCGTGGGAACCGCAATCGACGTTGCAGTTCCAGCCGCCTTCGTCATGGTGGCCCCCTCCGCAAAGGTCGTTGTGCCCGTTGGGGCGAACCACACCGTGTTTCCGGCATCACCGCTGCTCCTAATGGTGAGCGTGGCGGTACCCTTGGGAGCCGCACAGCTCGCCGGGAACACGTAGTCCTGGATGGGCAGCACACTGCCCGGTATGACGCTCCGGTATTGATCCTCGACTCCCGAATTCACGGCGAACCCGTACTGTGTCACCGGCCACACGGCATCGGCCACCACGATGGGCGTGTCAATCGTGCTATTCGGAGGGGTGGCTCCCATCTTGTTGACTGTCGCGTACGTCCTAAGAATCGTCAGGTCGTGCTTTGCACCATAGTCTTCGCAATTGATGGTGTACGTGACGCCCTTGTCGATGTCGAGAACACTGTCGTTTTCAGTAATGTACGCGCTCCCCTCGTCGTTGTGCAGACCATAGGTGGGCCCGGCCGAGTTGTTCGGGATCCCTTTGACGTAGTTCTGATTGATGACCGTTCCCGGCATCTGACCAAGGGTGTAGACCGCGCCGCTGTCATGCAATCGGGTCATCATGTTGGTGAACCGGTTGTTGTTACAGGTGTTGCTCTTGCAGGTGGTGGAGTCCGGGAAATTCCGCCATCCCCATCCCAAGTTGATGCCGTTGTAGGCGACCGTGTGGACGTGATTGTGAGTGAAGGTTAGCGTATCGGTAAAGAACGCCGTGACTCCCGCGTGCGAGCCGAACCCGCGCAGCGTAGCCACGTTGTACACGAGATTGTTGTTGATGGTGATTTTGGTACAAATCCCTTCCACGCCTTTGGCGAACTTCTCGTGCGCGCCTCCGTCTCCCAGATAGACGTGCTGCGGGTGACCGATCGTCATGCCGCTTCCAGCGATGTCGGTGACGTAGTTGCCGATGATGTTGGAATTGGTCACATCGTTGATCATCGAGATGCCTTCGTTGCCACTGTGCTTGACCACGTTACCAACGATGTCGATCGAATCGGCGCTGTTCACCATGATGGCTGCGGGCAGCGTATCGAGGATCTCGTATTTCCAGTCGTGGATACTCTTGCCGGCACCATAGGCGATGTAGATGGTGGCGCCCTGGACGCTCGACTTGCCATACGAGCTGTCGACCTTGTAGAGGCTGTAGTCTGTGTTGGCGAACGTGATGCCTTGGAAAGTGAGGTTCTTGACCCTGCTCGTGTTCGAGGTTCCGGCGATGTCGATCAGGCCCTCCGCAACCGGCACCTCCACATCCGCCGTGCTCATGTCCTCACCCGTACGGGGATAGTAGTAGAGCGTCCCCGTCGTCTTGTCGAAGTAGAAGTGCCCCGGAGAAGTCAACCAAGCGAACACGTTGAAGATCTCATGAGAGCCAGAAGTGGAGAAGGCGGCGCCCGAGTCTGGCAACTGGGCGATGGCGCCGTAGGGCTGCTGCAACATCAGCCCCCGGTTGCCGTCGGAAGTGGCGACCACGTCCCTGACGCAGACAATGTTCTCGTTCCAGGTGGTTTGGTTGACGATCTCCAGGTCGTCCCTGTTGCTGGTGATGTCCGGCACGTCCGAGGTGCTGTACTTGACCCCGTCGGCGCCGCTGCCACCGGCCCATGCCCAGGCGGCTTGCCCGGCGGTCACAGGGTAGGTTCCGGTTGCGCCCTTGGACGAGACGACCTTGCTGGTCATGGTGGCGCGCGCGTCGTTTACGTAGAGGTTGCGCAACTTGGTCGTGCGGGCGAGCGTAGCCTTGTAGACGCCGCCGCTGCTCGCAGTCCATCCCGTGACTTTCTGCGCACCATTGATAACAGGCGTTTCGCCAGGGTAGGCCTGATAGTAGATGCGGTGGTTGCCCGCGCCTGAATCCTTGACGGCAAAGGCTATGGGGCTGGTGATCCGGTAGTCGCCGCCTCGCAGATAGACGTAGATGTCACCGGTCATGTTGGTATTGACCGTGCTAACCGCGTCGCGGGCTTTGGTGATCGTCTGGAAGGGTGCAGTCACGGTTCCGTCGTTGGTGTCGCTGCCTGACGGTGCCACGTAGTAGCAGGCTTGGGCCTGCGGTTTGGGGCACACGTCGGTTGCGCCCCCGCCTCCGCTCGCTCCGCCAGTCGGATTCGCCCCTCCGGTCCCGTTGCCGCTAGTCCCACCATTCGAGCTTCCGCCCGACCCGCCGCCCGGGTTGGTGCCAGTGCCGCCGGTCCCTCCTCCACCGGAACCGCCGCTGGTACTTCCGCCGGCCCCGCCGCTGCCGCTCCCGCCCGACCCGCCATTCGCACGTCCACCAGCGGCAGGTCCACCACCGGCCGCGGTCCCTCCCGCGCCGCCAGCGCCGTTTCCGCCTGACCCGCTGGAGTTGCCAGCTACGCCTCCGTTCGTGTGCCCGCCCAGGCCAGCGGTGCCGCCACCTGCACCACCGAATCCGCCGCCCCCCGAACCGCCACTGCCGGCCGCGCCGTGCCCGCCGGTGGCCTGCGTCCGTGTCCCGTTTCCCGACCCACAGGCGGCGAAGAGAAGTCCGACAACAACGCAATTGATCAACTTCCGTGTTGTGCTCATGGTGCAGACCTTGATCGAAGGGGTTGTGAAGCTCATGTTCCTCATTTTGTGCTCGAGACGATTCTGGGCTCGTTCAATCGCGGGACCGTCAGAAGCACGGCCAGTCTTTGCGGATTTGTTGAGTCGCCACCGTGAGCTCTACGCATTGTTCCTCCGGGAAGTCAGGTGTCGGATAGCTCGCCACAGCAAGGCCGTCTCTTTGAGCCTTCCCGGTGAAGACGGAGAAAGAGGCGTTTGGGGGGTCAAAAATTTGGTCTTCTTAGCCCATCGGCATTTCGAACAGGGGTTTTGAGAACCAGAAATATTGCCGGAGCGCATCAGCGCGACCTCGATCGCGTGTGCGGAGCGCACCGGGCTGGCTTTTGCCACCGTTGCAGGGACCCGGCGAGGTGGTCTCGAACACGCAGGACGGTCTGCGCCATCCCGCCTGGTCGACGTCCGGTCAGTTCAGCCAGCCTCCGCCGTCCCCGCCCGATTCAGACGGAGACGGTCGAGAGTGGCCGTGGCCTTGGCCGTCAGTGATTTTCGTCGGCCGCGGGAACGACTACATCCACGACCGCCCCGCGACGTCGCTGCGCTTGTCGCGAGATTTCTGGCGGCCGATACCCATACTTCGTAGCGCGCTCGCCGAGCTCGTTCGGCTCGCGGGCCGAAAGTACCTATCCGAGCTCCAGAGGCGCCAATCGAGAACGCGCGCTCCAGGTCATGCCTATTTCACGACGATGGCGTCCACGGCGACGAGGCCTGGACCGCGATTGATGATGCTGAGGGTGTGCTGGCCGGCGGTCAAGCCAGTCACTGTGGACACCAGCTGCTGGGGTTGGCGCGCACCGGATGCAGACAAATCCACGGTGTCCTTCACTTGCCCGTCGACCTGGATCTCGATCTTACCGTCTCCGGATTCTTTCGGCGCGTAGACGGAGACGCTCGTCCCGGTGAAGGGGGCCGTCCACGTGTCGCCCGTGTTCGTGCTGGTGGTGAGGTCGTTGTTGTAGTCACCGGTTCCGAGATTCGCCTTGCGCAGCCATCCCGTATAGACCGCGCCCGAGTCGTCGTCGTTGAACCAGCCCTTGTCGTGGGTAATGCGCAGAACGCGAATCTTCGACGCCAGCTGCGAATCGGCGATTCCAGACAACGCCGGTACCGAGCCGCTCGGGGTCACCGTGAGCCCTGTGCCATTTTGAGAGAACGTCATCGCCACTGTCGAGCCGAGCAGCTCGACTTTGGACACAGTTCCCAGTGTTACACCGCCCGACTTGAGCGCAGAGAGCGTGATTGCGCCGCCATTCCAAGTGAGGAGTGTTGCGTAGACATAGCCGTTGTTCCGGGTATAAGCGACGGAATTGTCGCCCGAGGTTTCAAAGGGACGGGAGGCATACACGGCTTCGCCGTTGGCCTTCAGCCAGGTGCCGATGTCCTTGGCGATTTGGACCAACGAATCGTCGAAATTGCCCCGCCCACGTTGGGTCAGGTTGAGCAACAAGCTTCCATTTCGGGATACGTTCTGCATCAAGGTCGTGACCAGAGACGCGGCGCCCGTGTAGGCCGCTCCCGCCATGATGTGCCAGTAGACACCCTGGATGTTGTACTCGGTCTGGAAGGGATAGGCGCCGATCGTCGATTCCGTATTCGCCTCGGTGCTCCGGACAAGAGCGCGCTCAGCGGAGGATTGCAGGGCGGCGCTGCTCGCGAAGCTGTTGTATTGGCCGCCTACCCCCTTCATGTTCATCACGACGTCCGCCGTCTTTCCCTGGTTCCAGGTCAGCGACTTGTTGTAATAGTTCGCGAGGATGGTCGTGGCGATGGAACCGAGCCCCATATTGACGCCCAGATCGATAACGCCAGAGCCAGCGAGCTCGTCGAAGTAGACGAGGTCCGGGTGGTACTTTTCGATAGCATCATTGACCCGATACTCGAATTGAGTTCCATAGGGCGACGTGTTGCACGAGTCGTTCGAACAGTCGGCCTTGTGCTGGTAGCCATAGAGAGCTGCTGGATCCAGGCCCTCCCACCATTTCCCTTTTCCATCCAGAACTGTTTGCATTGCATCGTAGGGGCCTTTCGAGCCGCTGGTGTATCGGACAGGCTCCCACTGACCCCACGTGCGCGACGGCGAATTGTGTAGTCCGATGCCGAAGCGCAGGCCTTTATCGCGTGCAGCCTTCGCCCAGCCGCCGACGATGTCCTGCTTCACTCCGATCTTCGTAGCGTTCCAGGGTTGGTAGGTCGAGTCCCAGTTATCGAAATTGTCGTGGTGTGCGCCCATGGACATGAAGAACTTGACGCCCATGGAAACGTACACGTCCATCAAGCTCGCCGGAGTCCATAGGTCGATGACCCAGTTCTTACAAATGTCCTTGTAACCGTAGACGGACGGATCACCGAAGTGGGTTTGCTGGAAGTTGTAGGAATCTTTCCCCGGGACATACATATCGTAGGCGTACCAGTCGCCATGCTCGGGCATGGATTGTGGATCCCAGTGGGCCCATCCGCCCAGCTTTGCGTCACGCCACCATTGGGGCGTCTGATAGGCGAGGCCCAAGGCCGTCCAATCTGCTTTGTAGGGCCCGTCGGCAGCCTTGAAAGGCGATAGGTTCCACATGTCCGGCGGCAAGCCCAAGTCGCCGACGCCGACGATGAGATTGTCGATATTCACCGCCACGTCATCGCTGGCCTTGCTGATGGTTACCTTCGCATTCGCGGGAATATCAATGTCGATAATCGAGTAAAGGAACGAGCCGGTGAGGGCACCCGTGGAGTGAACGTTCACCTTGCGGGCTGTGCCGCCGTTGACCGAGACGCTGATCGTGCCCGTTGACACGGTCGCGTAGTGAATTGCTAGTCGGCTGGCGGCAGGCAATCCCGTGGCCTCGGCACCCTGGCCGGTGCCGGCGAGCCCGACCGAGGAACCTCCTGAGGCCGCGGGGTCGGTTACCTTGGAACCGCCGCCAACCGGTGCGGGTGTGAACGGCGTCGCAAATCCGCCCGCGTCGGGGCTACCGGCTCCTCCTGAGCCGCCGCTTGCGTTAGCACCGCTCGTTCCTCCTTGCTGGCCGCCACTCGAACCGCTACCGCCGCCCGGGTTGCCAGTCCCCCCGCCGCCACTCGCATCCGCCCCACCGGCTGCCTGGTCACCTCCGCGCCCCTGACTGCCCCCGCCGCTCGACGGTCCGCTCCCTCCGACGCTCGCAGCCCCGCCCGCGTTTCCGCCCTTGCCGCCAGCCCCGCCGCTCCCCGAGCCACCGCCCCCGCCGCTCGACGGTCCGCTCCCTCCGACGTTCGCAGCGCCGCCTTTGCCCCCGTTTCCAGCCGAGGTCGCCCCGCCCGTGTTTCCGCCGTTTCCGCCAGCTCCGCCCCTCGCCGGGCCACCGTCAGAGCCGCTCGGCGGTGACGAGCTGTGTTGTGAGCATGCGGCCAGGCAGACCAGCCCGACGGCCAGAAAGGCGGCCTGCGAGCTCAAAGCTCTACGGCCATTAGCAAGGATTGCCATCGGTCTGAATCTCATGAAGAACCTCCCTTTTGTTCGCGCGAGCGTGTCTCACAGATTGATAGACCTCGCCTTGGTCGCTTTCGGCTCAGAAATTCGCGAAGGGTTGGTCGTTTCTTCCTTCGCTCTCACGGCGACCACGACGGGCGAAGAGGCACTCACCTTGGTTGCCAAGTGCCTGGAAGTGTCGGGCACCACCACCACCTGCGAGTCGCTTACAGGGACCATCCAGGTGTTGGGCTACGAGACGGTCACGTGCGTGTCTGCCACGGGGGGCGGGTGCTCGTGTTTGGGCACGGTCAATCAGAAGGGCGGAATCGCTTTGCTGTCAGGCGATCCGTTGACAAGCGGCAACTACACGACGTCTGACAATGTAATCGCAACCGGGCAGAATGATCTGACCCAGGATGCTCTGCAGTTTTCGTATTGCGTTTCGAGCGGCAAGATGAATTGGACCCCGAAGGTCGCGAGTCCGACCTTCACCGGCTCAATCGCATTCCAGAAGAACGGAGCCGGAGGCGCGGGCGGCAGTGGCGGCGCCGGTGGTGTAACCTCATCGGGTGGCACCACCTCGTCAGGCGGCAGCACCTCGTCGGGTGGTACCACCTCGTCGGGCGGCAGCGGTGGCAAGGGCGGAGCGAGCGTGACCGGCGGAGCGACCGCATCAGGTGGCACCACCTCGTCGGGGGGTAGCGGCGGCGCAGGCGGAAACACCTCCTCGGGCGGCAGCACGGGTGGGAGCACGACGCCAGGCACCGGGGACCGTGCGATATCTATGAATCCGCCCAGACGTCATGTGTGGGCGCCAGGGGGCCATCACCTTCGGTTGTCCCGACGACAAAGCGGTCGACGACGCCATCCAGGCGAACATCGTCGCCGCGGGGTACGGGAAGTAACCATAAGGAGATCCCGGCGTCGTTCCTCCGCCTTTCAGCAAGACACTCGCGCCGCTCCTGCGCGGGTCCTGCTCTCCTGCTCGCTCAAGTCGCTGGGATAGCCGTGTCGTTTCATGCCTTTGCTATCGCCCACCCAGGGCAGACGTCAACTTTTCAGACACCCTCTCAGAGTCCAGGCAGCCGAAGTATTCGTGAGTCCTGCAATTCAGCAAGGGGCTTGGGGAGGGATAGCGGGCGAGCTGTCGGCTTGTTCAATGACAGCTCGCTCGATCGATTCTCGACTGGCTCCGCCGATCACGAAGATGTCAGAGCGCCTCCAATAGCATCGCAGCAAAGCATCTTCGTTGCCCGAAGGGTGGTCGTATCAGCAGCTATGCCGACCACGACCTTTCCTGGCGTGCAGTCCGCGTGGCTCCGGCCGTAGGGGTCCGCGCCAAAGTAGACATTGTCAACTGGGTTGACGTTGTAGTTGCCGGCATTGAGGGGGATGATTTCGCAGTTGCTTTGGGTGGTATTGGCTACTCCGTTGGGTGTACCTGCGTTTCCGCATGTAATCGAATCGACCTGTACATCCTTGCCTGAGTAGGGGTGGCTCGGAACATTCTCATATAACTGAAATACATATTGCCCGACTCCGCATTCCAACTTGTAGTTTCCGTATGCCCAATCGCCGTTAGGTGCCCATGTTCCCTTGCGCGAGGCTAGACGGTGGTCTGTCCGGTTCATCGTCACTGTCGTTGGAGTGGGAGACCAAGAAGAGAAGGCGTAGGCATAGTCCACGCAAACGGGGAGGTCCCAGCCGTTAACCGCGGCGGGCGACATTAGAACTACTCCCGTGAGCGCAGAGTAGCTGCCGCAATCAGCATAAATGGCGGGACAAGGCTCATAGCAAACGGGATTTCCTGGAATGGCGTATGCATAGGCCTTCCAGTCTCGAATTGCCGTTGCAGAACCCCAATTCTGATCATAGGTGGTATGGCCGGGCAGTTCCTGCGTTGCGGAGATGATATTGTTCTCTTGGTCGAGGACCAAGTACAGATATCCGTTGTCACTTAGTTTCAGCCACAGGATCTCATTTGTTGTATTGAAGTTTTGTACAACCGACGTTACGGTGAAGTTAACCCGGTATCCCTCAACATTGTCACCAATGAAGTAGGAGCCTCCGCCTGTGGTCTGGCCGGTGCCTGGATCTATGTTGAGATGCAGATCGAGGCTACCGGGGAGGGCACCGCCAGACTTCTGCCAAGCCCATGATGTATTGGTGTAGTAGCGGCGAGAGGTGAGATGCATCTTGATCGCCTCCAGTCGGAGGGATTGGCCAGTGGTCCCCTGCATGGCGCCGTCGGCGACCCATGCCCGATCCCCCAAATTCTGAACATGGCCCCAATATTCAACGCTGTGCTGAAAATCGAGACCGTTATAGACCTCAGGCTCCGTGGTACCGAAAGGAACCGCAGTGGCCTCAATGGCTTCGACTTGACCTGAGCCGCAAGTGCCAAGCGTGGAGCTCTTGTTGCTACCCAAAGATTCGCCTGCCTGCCATCCGGAACCTGACAAGTGAGCCCTGTAGGACAGGCGATTTCCGGATGTCAACCACATGGAAACCGCCTGGATTGGTAGACTCTGGCCTGTCGTTCCTGCCTGATTACCATCACAGACAACAGGGCCCCATGCACCTTGAACGCAAGCTTTGTAGCAGATGCTGTCCGCCTTTGCGCTAGGGGAAAAGGCCGCGAACGCGGCGATCGGGAGGATCGATTTCAGCACGTACGACAATACCTTCATTGCTTTCCTCTTTCAATCTATGGGTTGCACTCTATGGGTTGGTTTGGGCTAATGCGTATCTTGCGCCGAGGTATACTGCAAATCTTCCGGCGCTTGTTGCTGAATCCGAGGCAGAACCAACACGCATACACTGCGTCTAGCATGTGGAGCAAGAAGCATTCAAGCCACAGTTTCGGTGCGTATTCGCAGCACACCGGGTGCGCGCGAGGTTGGCGCGCCGCAGCGTGCCGCGCCTTCAGGATCTGACGTTAGCCCGAGCTTGGTGCCCTGAGCTTGGTGCGCCTGAGCTTGGTGCCCTGAGTTTGGTGCCAGAGGTCTATTCCCGGTGCCGCCTGAGCTTGGTGCCTGAGCTTGGTGCCAGAGGTCTATTCGTCATTCAGGTTGGCACAGAGGACGTTGGCGTTTCCAGCCTGCCCTGAGGATGCGCCAAACGATCCCCACGATGAACGCCCACGCGATTACGCCGAAGAACGGCGCCGGCATTGGGAACTGAGCGCGAAAGATCGACTCCGCGGGTATCTTGCCATTCCACCAGGAGAGATAGACAAGTCCTATGAACAGTCCCGCCAGCACCGAATAGTACGTGCCCCACCGGAGATTGACGGCGAACAGGATCGGACAAAGAAAGACTGTGTATTGCACGCTGAACCCTGGGGCGAGTATCAGGAAACAAGCATATGACAATGCGTAGACCTCGTAGAGATCGAGGCCTCGCCAGAGGCGGGTATACAAGGCCGCTGCGAGCGGTAGTGCCAAAATAAGGTATTTTGCCGCACCCATGTACCAGGCCATGAGTTTGCGCAGGGACGAACCCAGCATCGCATTGCCCAGACTCTTCCCAAGAAGGTACGGAATCCCCCAATTCTCGACACGGGGGGTGTACTGCACGACACTGCGGATTAGATCTCCCGGGCATGTCAATAGCGCGGGCACGAAGGGAACAATGGCCAGCACAAGACCGAGGCAAAATGGCGCGAGCACACGGAGGCGTCGGCAGAGCACGAGAGCCGCGGGCACGAGACACACAGGAACAATCTTGACGTTCAGTGCTGCTGCAAGCGCTACGCCAGACCAAAAATACTTCCCCCTGCTCTCCGCTAGGTAGGCGGACAATAGGCACAGGAACGCACAAAGAGAATCGGTGTTGCAGTGATACGAACCCACAAGGATGGAGACGAGACTCCATGAATAGAGCACCAATGCCGAAAGGCCTTGGTTTGCTCCGCCTCTCTCTTTCCACAGCTTCCACAAAACGTACAGTGAACCGGCTTCACCAGCAAGACCGGGAAGCTTCATCACGATTGCGAAAGGAAGGCCCAAACCATTTGCGACAGCCAGCGCACACTCGGACCAATACCCCATGAGTGGCGGATGGTTGAAGTTCGTGTTGTTCTCTGGCCGGAACTGTCCATAGATCCAGGTCAGGCTGTGCTCGTGGATTCGACGGGCATGAGACTCCCAAATACCTGCGTCGTTGGACCCCTTCGAGACCAGCCAAAGGAGAAGTCGAACGAGGATTCCGAGGAAGGCAAGGGCGATCAGGGCTCGCTTGGCGGCTATTCGGGTTAGAACGTAGTTCAAGAAAAGACCTCTCGTATCCAGGTGTCGTCTCGGCGCAAATATCCAGTATCCCAAATGCGGTCGACTTCAACCCGATACCCAGGGAAAAACAAGTCTGGTCTTCTTGAATCGGACAGACCGGAGGTGTCCCCGAGGGGTCGGGGAGGGCCAAATTCCGACGAGAACCAAGGCCCGTCGGCGTTGATTTCCCGTCTCAAGGCAGAGGTGGCCCTGTCCGCCGACGCGCAACGGACGGGGTGGCCTCGCGGGTGTCTCGGCGTCGCCTACGCTTGGTCCCGTGGGGCGGCTCGCCGTAGCGGCGGCGCAGGACGCAGAAACCTCTGGCACCTTCCCCGCGGACGTCGACTCGCTCATCGAAGTGCTGAGCGCAATCACCCGCGAGCCGCACACCCAAGGCCTCGGTCGGTGAATGGACGACTTCGTCCGAGCGTAGCGAGGTGTTGAAGCCCTCGACTCCTGTATGGGGCTGCAATACCATGCCGCCAGAGTAGGAGCACTCGATGAAACCATGCAGGGCCTGCCTCTTGATGATCGTCTCGCTGGTGGCTTGCGGGCGCACGCCGCTGCTCGAAGACACTACCGCTGCAGGCGGTGCGGGCTTCGCTGGCGTCGTGGGTTCTGCCGGTCGCTCGGGCACCGGCGGTGGCCTCGCGGTCGGCGGAGCGCCGGGCCAGGGCGGGATAGGGAGCATGGGCGGCACGCTCGGCACGGGCGGCGGGTTCGTGATGGGCGGGAGCTTCTCGACCGGCGGCGTCCCCGGCGTGGGCGGATCTCCGGCCGCGGGGGGAATGATCGGCACGGGCGGAACCTTGCGCACGGGTGGCACGACGAGCGCCGGTGGCACCGTGGCGAGGGGTGGCAGCATCGGCACGGGCGGCGGCGCGGGCACCAGCGGCCGAGGCGGTACCGGCGGTGCGGGTGGCCTTCTGACCACGGGCGGTCGGCCGGGTATGGGCGGCGCGCTGGTCACCGGCGGCACCGTGGGCGCGGGCGGCGCGCGTAGCACCGGTGGCGCGCCGGCCATCGATGCTGGCCTCGACGGCGGCGCGCTCGCGGTCTCCATCGTCGAGTTCCCGGTCCCCGTGGTTTCGAGCGAGCCCCAAGGCATCGCGGCAGGGCCGGACGGCAACCTGTGGTTCACCGAGATGTTCGGCAACAACATCGGGCGCATCACGCCCGCCGGGGCGATCACCGAGTTTCCCATTCCGACCGCGGTGGTCGAGCCCCAGGCCATCGCGAGCGGGCCGGACGGCAACCTGTGGTTCGCCGAGGGCTATGCCGACAAGATCGGGCGCATCACCCCGAATGGGACGATCACCGAGTACTCTTTGCCCAAGACCCAGAGCACGCCCTGGGACATCGTCACGGGTCCGGACGGCGCCCTGTGGTTCACGGAGATTTACGGCGATCGCATTGGCCGCGTGACCACCGCGGGCGCCTTCACCGAGTGGGTGGTACCCACGGCTGGAAGCCGACCCGACCAGATCGCGTTGGGCGGGGACGGCAACCTGTGGTTCACCGAGTCGGTCGGGGGCAAGATCGGGCGCATCACGCCCGCCGGGGTCATCACCGAGTTCCCGTTGTCTGGGGTGCCCAGCCATCCCTCGGGCATGACCACCGGTCCCGACGGCAACGTCTGGTTCATGGACTACGACGACAGCGGTGGCACCAAGGTCGGGCGCATCACACCCGCCGGAGTCATCACCGAATTCAGCGTGCCGGGTTCGGCGAACTACCCAAACGGCATCACGGTCGGGAAGGACGGCAACCTGTGGTTTACGGACTCGGGCCTGGGCATGATCGGCCGCATCACCCTATCGGGCCAGGTCACCGAATACAAGGTGCCGTACCAGTTCAGCCGGCCCGCGTACATCGTGACCGGACCGGACGGCAACCTGTGGTTCACGGATCCTGGCAGCGGCGCCATCGGTCGCGTGACCTGGTGACGTGTGCTCAAGAACACGAAGGCATGGATGGCCATGCTGTAGAAGGCCTGTGCCTTGCCGATGATGCCGAGGATGATGTTGGTGAGCTCGGGGGACGGTCTGAGCAGCAACCTCCCCTGAAAGGTCCGGGCGGTGATACTCCTTCGCAGAGTGCGGTTGAGCACATCATGGGCTGACACGGTTCGTGGGCGCTTGAAATCCCCGGGTCCCGGGCGTAGTGATCGATAGTTCATCCGCACGCTTTGGCCAAAGCCAACTTGAATTGGGGGGGGGAACCATGATCGACCGTCGATTTGCCTGGGTAGCGTTGTTCGCTGTGTTGGGTTGTGGACGGGACGCTGCCGCACCCGACAACAACGGATCGCCAAACGACCCCAGCTCGCCTCTCTTCACGAACGGATCGATCTGTCCCACCTACAGTGGCGTGCCGGGCCTAGCGCGCGCCTGCATGTTCGACTCCAACGGCAAAACCTACGCCGAGGACGGAACCCTCTACGCCTTTCCGGCGGCGCCTCCCTACGGTGCCATGTTCGTCTTCACGGCGGACGCCATTCCAGCAGCCGTGGACGTGACCACCGCTGGCTCAAACGCATCAATCGGCGTCTTCGCTGCACCCTACGATGTCAATGGCAGGACGCAATGTTGCGCCGAGGACTCGGAGGGCAATCGTATCTCGGCTCGGGCGACCATCGACGAAAGTGGCGTGCTGACCATCTCGATCCCAAGTGCGGTGCCCACGGGCTACCAGATCGCGATCACTCTAAACTTCGGCAAACTGTACGCGAGTCGCATCTCTCCACCTGGCGGTGGCGCCTGTGACCTGCCGAATGCCGAGATGTGTACGCAGGCCTCATCTTTGGGCTTTGCCATGCGTTTCTACGTCGAGATGCTCCCATCGGACGTCGTGCCCAAAGGCACGAGCGACGCTAGCCCGGCCGCAGACGGCACCTGCCTGCTGTCCTACAACACCGCTTTGGTGGCTGACGGCGCCAGCGACTGCTGCTACCGCCAGGGTGGCGCCAACACCTGCGACGTCGCGATCAAGTGTAACGAGGTGTCAGGCGGCGACTGCTGCCTCATCTATGGTACGGAAAGCACGAGCTACGGCGAGCACTGCTGTCTCTACGCTACGGGCCGCAACGTCGACGGCGCCGAGGAGTGTGCCCAACTGCTGGCGGCAGGCAGGTAGCGGGCGCGAGCAAAGCCCGGAAAGGCCCAAAGGCGAAAACCCTCCCGACGGCGTCCGAGCGCCCGAAGTCTCCGCAGGTTGCTGGGCCCATCAAGGTGCGCGCTTCCCCAGAAACCTCTGGCACCTTTCCAGTGTGCTTCCCCAGAAACCTCTGGCACCTTCCCTGCGGCATGGTTCCAACACCACATATAGTGGTCGGCATGGCTACGAAGCACAATATGTTGTGTTTTTTGTTGACACGAATCTGTAGGCTACCTAGCCTCGTGGCATGCTGAATTTCGGGCTGGTCGATGTCGTAAATTCCGGACAGGCGTGGGCATTCATAGGCTCAGGTTGTTCCAGCGATGCCGGACTCCCTTCCTGGCAGGATCTCGCCACCCAGTGTCTGGAAACTCTCCGCGCGTCACCCACGCCACTTTCCCCACCCCTTGAAGCCAAGTTCACGGGACTTCAAAGTAAGGGGGATCTTCCGGCGGCCTTCGAGGTCCTCAACAAGCATTGCGACCGTGGCCTGTTGGACAAAGCCGTGGCTGACATATGCCAACGAAAGCAGCACGCCGGCCGCGTCACCAAAGAAATAGTGCGTTGGCCGTTCAGCTCGTACATCACGAGCAACTTCGATTCTCTCCTTGAACACGAGCTTGCGGCGCACGGCGCCTGGACGAGCGTTGGCAACACAAGCAACGAGAACAAAAAGATCTCTAGTGACGTTCGGAATGTCGTATGGCATCCACACGGAGTGTCGGAACTTCCAGCGAAGAATCTCCGCCTAGTTCTTGCATCCTCAGACTACGACGAGATCTACTCCGCGGGGTCGCCAACGCAGGACGCTTTGTCCGGTGTTGCTCGCATGCGGCGACTTGTATTTGTTGGCTTCGGCTTTCGTGATCCGGACCTCATCCAGATACTCCAGCGCTGTGCTCGTCTTGGTGATCCCGCTCGTCCAGCATTTGCATTTCTTTCTGACACCTCACAAGAGGACCGAGAGCGACTTCGCAAGCAATTCAACCTTGAGGTAATCCCCTACGTTCGAAACGGTTCTGACCATTCTGATCTGCATTCTCAGCTTGCCACATACGGTGCCTTTGTAGTGGGGCGAGATGTCGGCTACGGTCAACCGCTAGTAGGATCTCCATCCTACGACGAGGAGGTTACTTCGCTCATCGTCAGCAACCGACTCAAGTCCGACAGTGGCAATTCAAAAGGCCCCCTTGTTCAAAGTCTAATTGTCTCGATCCTTCGGCGTCAGCCTTCCGCGAGTGTTGGCGATCTCGCCGCCTCTCTTCCTCCTCACAGTAGACCGATTGTCGAGAATCAGATTGGGAAGATGTTGCAAGCGGGACTATTACAAGATCTGGGAACCCGCTATGCCCTAACGAGCGCGGGTAAGGCGACCGCGGAAGAAGGTGAAGCCAAGAGCAGTCTGATAAGGGACCAATTCTACGACTCAATTCGTGCCCGCGTCCGACTGTCGTCTGCGAGGGCACAGTCCGATGCTGTAGAGCGCATTGCTACTGTTGCGTGCCGCTATTTGGAGGAAACATGCAGAACCCGAGGCCTTGGGGTAGCGCAAAACCTGGCTAGCACCGAGTCTGTGAGCATCCGCGCAAGAACAGTCGGCTTGCTGCAAAGATTGCAGGGGTTCTTCAAGTATTGCGCATCACCCCCAGAGGCCCAGACCCTGGTGAAGATAGCTCAGGACATTCTTAGTGAGCCGGAGGAGAGCGAACGCCGCTTCCTCGGGCACCTGACCCAAGCCTACTTCGCTCGCCACTTGTTGGGCATGGATCCCAATACGATCCGCTTGGAGAACGGAGTCATTGCGACCACCGTGTTTGTCGCCGATTCAAGTTTCCTGATAACCCTCCTTGCGAAAGGCTGTGCGGGGCACCGCTCTGCAATGGCTCTGAAGGAGCGTCTAGAGATGCTGGGCGCTTCCCTAGCAACCACGGATCTCTTGGCACAGGAAGTTGTCGAACATGCCAATTGGGCGCTTAACCACATCAGGAAGTATGGTGCAGCTTCACGTGAGGTCCTCGACGCGGCTCGCGGAGTCCGAGGCTATCGGTCCAATGCCTTCCTCGTGGGCTACCTCAACAGCCCGGAGTTCGGGCCATCCCGCTCGGTACAGCAGTACTTCAATGATGTTCTCGCTGCGAATGGCGGCCAACCATCACAAGATTCCGCGGCCCATCGCCTTTCTGAGATTGGGGTGCAGACCCCCGCCTTGCGAGATTGGACGGGCTTTGACGAAGTGTTTTGGAATGAGCGCGACGCGCTGCAAGCGGAAATTCAGAGCCGCCGGGTGGACAACAGTACCTACAGGCACGAAAGGCAGGTGAGGGCGGAAGCTGAGATAGCCCTCATCGCGACCAAGTGTCGTCTCAATCAGTGGTGCCTACCAGGACACAAGACCCAGGACGCCTTCTTCCTGAGCCACTCTCGTGTTGTAGATAATTTGCCAGGTCAAGCACAGCGAATTTGCTGCGCCCCAGATTCCGTCTTCCAGTGGACGCTCTCTATTGCCGATGCTCCAGCCGACGCTACTGACGCAGTCTACGATCAACTTCTATGGGACTTATGCCGCGACGGGGTTGCCTTTGTTCCCCGTAAGAAGCTGCTCCACCTGTTCGGGAATACCATCTCGGCAGCTAGAGAGAGACTTGCAGAGGTGTTGGCCGAGCACAAGGAGCTGATTCGTAGTGAGTTCGCGAAAGATCCTGAGACCGCATTCCAAGATGTCGATCCGCTAGACTTACCCGATCTGGCTGGGCAGGTGGATGCCGCTATTATTGATCGACTGCAACGAGAACTCGACAGGGAGCGCATACGCAGAGAGACTGCTGAACTGGAAGCAAGACGGTTGCGAAAGACCACCGAGGAGACCGAGATCCAGCGACAGGAAAGAAAGGCCAGAAAGCGAAAGGATCACAAGCGGAAGGCCGCTTCCGTGGGCAGGGCAAAGAGAGGGAAGGGGCACTAAATCCTCGGCCGCCTGGTCATTCAGCGTCAGTCGCAGCGTCCAGAACTCGGTGTCGTGGGCCATAGAGCCTGGACCTTGGTCACTAGAATCTTCATTCAGGACTTGTCAGAATGGCTAGCATTGATGCGCAAATCCTAGAAACTCTGCTTCACATGAGCGAAGGTGCGACGCTTGACTTCAAGGGATCGCAATACCCTCTCGACGGTGCGACCGACGAACAGAAGTCCGAATTTGTCAAAGACGTTCTCGCATTTGCGAATGCCTGGAAGACATCGGACGCCTACATTCTGATCGGAGTGTCCGAGAACCCCGGCCATCGCGCAAGTGTCAATGGCGTTGAGAGGCATCCGGATGACGCCTCTCTCCAGCAATTGGTCAACAGCAAGACTAACGTTCCGGTCGAGTTTGCATATATCCCCGCAACCATCGATGGGAACAATGTCGGGGTAGTGATCATCGCTCAATCCCAGCAACGACCAATTTTTCTCAGGAAGCGGTTTGGCCGCCTGGAACCCAATCAAGTCTATCTCCGCCGTGGGTCGACTACGGATGTCGCATCCCCTGACGAGATTGCAAGAATGGGCGCAGCTCAAGCCACTATGGACCTGCGGCCCACGGTGTCGGTTCAACTCGGTGAGGCGGTCTTCAGGACGGTCTGTGGCGACTCAGCCACCATTTGTTCCCACGTCTTGACAGCGCCGCCAGTACCTGATTCTGCACTTTCTCGACTAGACAGCGCCGTTGCTCGCTTGGATCCAAGCGAGTTCCTACGTCGATATAGCGGTCCGAGCAGGGAGGCACTCGATGAATATGAGAAGCGTGTAGGGTTGCTCACTCCCCTAGCCTTTGTGGTTCACAACCCGGGCAGGGTTCTCATCGAGGATCTGCGAATCATTGCTGACGTGACCAAGGAGGTTGAACTAACCATGACCGACGAGGTTCCAGAGAAGCCTCGTGGCTCGCTCAACTTGCACGTTCCCATGATGAATCTTGCGACCGGCACGATGTCGACACGTGTCCGTGACAGAGGTGAAACATGGGAGCTATCCGCCCGCTTAGGCAAAGTTCAGCCGAACGCAACCGTTTGGAGTTTCGAGTTCTGGATCGGCAGTACCGTGCCCCGGGAAGTGCCTCTGGTAGCGCGGGTATATGCTGACGGTGTAGCTCTCATTCTGACGGCTCATCAGCGGTGGCGGCGTGAGGCGATGTCGACGATGTTGTCGGGTAGAGATACGATCTGGACGTAGGTTGCAGCGAGCATGCGCCAGGCACGATCGAAACGGTCGCTTTGCTCCAAGGCGCGCAAGGTGAGAATGGCTTGACCACCGTCGTGGCGCCAGCGCATGCCAGAGCGCTTGAGTCGCTGTGAGACCAGCGTCTTGCACGCGGCCTCGACGATGCCCGAGCCGATGGGGAGATGTCGGCGAGCGAAGCTGGCGTAGCGCATACGATGGCGATGGTGGCGAAAATACCCGAGCGCGGAAATCACCTTGCGATTTCGCCGGTGATGCTTGGCCAGGTAGCGCAAGTGGCGAATGACTTTCTCCACGCCATCGGTGTCGTGGCGCAAGATGTGGCGATGCTTCTCGAATTCCAGTGTGAAGCGGACGGTGCCTTCGCCATGCACGGCGACCATCGCGTCGGCGAGGTGCTCGGCGGCATGGAAGAAATCCACGATCTGATAGCCCGCGTAGCCATCCGGCAAGGTGCCCAGGAAGGCCCAATTGTCTTTGGCTCCGTCTGCGATGGTGACGACGCGAAGGTCGGGACGGCGCGCGAGAATGGTCATCAGCTCCGCCGTGAGGCTGGCCTTGAGCGTGGGCTTGCCGGCTTCTGGCATGCGAGCGATTCGCCTGGTTAGCAGCAGCTCGCCAGCTCCGTCATAGAACATCAGCGTTCCACAGCTTGCCTCGTTGTAGCCGGTGGGTCCCTTGGCCAGTTTGCCCCGGGCGCGGGTGGCGGCGCATTTCTTTTCGCGCTGGCCGTCCTTCATGGGAATCAACACGCCGTCGAGGGAGACGGCGACGACCACGGCAACCGCGGGCACGCTCTCTTGGTCGCGTAGGCGCTTCTCGAAGTCGATGCGCTCGGCTTCCCAGCGCGCCGACAGTGCCTTGG
Source organism: uncultured delta proteobacterium (assembly GCA_963723955.1). Taxonomy (GTDB): domain Bacteria; phylum Myxococcota_A; class Polyangia; order Fen-1088; family Fen-1088; genus Fen-1118. The sequence continues at coordinate 719,140 of CAVRSU010000007.1, read as the reverse complement.
CCATCCGGTCCAAGCTGGACTTCGATGGACACATGCCGCCCATGCGGACGAGCAGCTCCTCACTCTCGCCGGGTGTGAGGTGTGCAACCATCCACGCCGCATTCTGGGCTGCGAGCGGCGTGAAGTAACCGGCGACAACACCGGCACGCAACTCCATCGGGCACACCGCGCGTTCGCCGTCCTGTCGGGTCGAGTACAGCGTCCGTTCGATGCTGGCAGGCCCGGCGGCCGTCATGTATGTCTGCGAACAGCGAAGGACGCGTCGGTGTGGAACGCCGTCCACTTCGACTGCGGGTGCGTCGGTGTCGAGTCGGGCCAATTCCTCGGCTACGAATTCCGCCTCGGCCGCGGCGAAACGACGGCGCGCCTCACGCTCGAAGGTCTCGAAGTCCTTGTCGCCGGTGCGGGCGGCCTGGCGTTCACGCATGAACGCGCGCAGTTCATCGAGGGCCGTTGTCTGCTTGCCAACAAGTGCGGGAATCTGGGAATCTGTCATGGGGCATCCTCCGAGGATTTCGGTTTCGACAATCTCGAAGTACCCCGGCAGGCTCTGCCCTTTCAACAAATTACGCTGCCGGATACTTTGTCACCGGCCACGCGGTCGACCGTCCAATTCCCCTGTATTTCTCGGTCAATTCAAGATCTGCACCCTATGCTGACAACATTGCCGAAAAGACCGAGGTCGCCCTTCGTGTCTCGATCAAAGTTGAACAAGGGTGGCTCAAGAGAATCTACGACGACACCTAGATTGTAGATGAGGGTATGGCGGCCTGCGATTTCATCGGTTGACCGCTGCCGCCAGCGATGGCCCCGGTGAACAGGGCCATGGAGGTGGCGGCCCTGTGGCTCGGGCGAAGGATGCCCCTGCAAAAGGGGCAATCGCCCGAGCCAAAGGCAATCCAAGCATGCCCTACTACTGTGGGGGCAGGAGCATCGCCCCGGTGGCGGTGGCCGTACCGAGCGGGAATTGGTTCATGAGGCTGAGAAAATCCCCGCTCTGCTTGGTGCGACTGTAGGCGAGAAGCACCGGAGATCCGTTGCTCTTACCCAGAACCCCCACCAACATGTCCATCATGTCGATGTCGAAGACTGTCTCTCCGGGAAGGCTGGCCGCTGCGCTGGTGTAGCTCGTGAAGGCTTCCGAGCCGACATGCCCGCACGAAACCGTCATGCTTCCCGGGTTGGTGATGCAGGCTTCGCCGTCGTCATTGGCCGCCCAGCAGGCCGCGACCTCCTTGGTCGGCACAATCTGGGAGACGCTCAGCCCACTGACAACCGGGATGGTCGACTGGTTGGCATTGCTGGCCAAGTGGGCGATGGGCGACACGACCACATCGCCGACCCCGGTGATGCCGACAATCACGCCCGCGGGAACGCCGGTAACCGGCGTGGCGTGTCCGTGAATATTGCCGTCCCGCCCAAGCGAAAATGCTTCGAGCGAGCCGTTCTTTTCCGAAACGTAGGCATAGCCGCCCGCGAGCGTCACTTGCGCCGCCGATCCGTCCGCCACAAGCAGCGGCTGGCTGCTGGCGGCCGTCGTCTCACCTTGTGGAAAGAAGAGCAGGCGCGTGCCGGTCAGAACATAGGCGCCTCGGTCGCTCAGGATCCCTGAAAGCGAGCTCTCTCCATCGGTCTGCAGCGTAACGGGCGACGTCAACTGCCCTCCGGCTAGCTCGAAGAGCACAGCACCCTGTGACTGGTTGGTCACAAGGACGCGCTTGTCGTGGCGGGCCAGGCTTCCAGCGCCACCTCCTGGACCAGCGTTCGTGGCGCCGACCGGCACTGACTGCGTGGTCGCGCCAGTCATGATGTTCTTGCAAATCACCGTTCCCGGCTGTCCCACCGCCGAGAAGCCCAGCGCACAAAGCTGGCCACCCTGTGCATGGGCTCCCGACTGACTCTCGGCCGATGCTGTACCGCTCGTCGCAAGGGCGAGCAAACCAATAGCTGCAACACACGTCTGCAACGTGTGACTAAACTGATGACTCTTCATGGGGCACTTTCCTTTTCTGGTTCCGCGGTCTGCCCAACCCTTGGGCGGAGCACGCGGTTTCCCCTGCATACGAAGCTGGCCCCGGAACGGTTACGCAGAATCTTGCCAATGCGGATCCGGCGATGCGTAGCGGTCCTGTACGAACTTCCCAGTGGTGGCCGTGGGATCGGCTCTATCGGGAACGAGACCTCTTTGTCCGCCGCGCCTTTCGTGTGCGCGATGCGCGGCCCGAGGTCATCGCCTCCAACATCGCGACGTCCCGCAGATCTTTGTCGCGGCCGCTGGCTCGCTTGTTGGCGATGAGATCCTTGCGGCCAATCAGGAACAGCGGTCCAGCTCGGAAATCGGCCTTGGCGCGTCCGTTCCAGGCTCGGGCAAAGGACACGCCGTCGATCTTGTTCAGAACGTCGATGCGCCAGGGCTTGCGACCGAGCATCCAGATGCTTCCGGGCACAACCAGCTCTTGCACCGATGGAACGTCACTACCAAATCCGAATGTCAACAGAGCTTCACGGAGGCGGGCGGCGTTTGCCAAGGTGGGGTCGACGAAGACGTCGAGCCCCGCCGCCAGTCTTGGTTCGCCGTGGGCCGCCACCGCGTGGCCCCCCACGAGAACGAAGCGAACGCGCTTCGAGACTAGTAGCGACAAGAATTCGGTCCAGTCGGGATTGAGCTCTAGCTTCACCGAACCAAGTCCTCCTCAATTGTTCAACCGCGGAAACGCGCTCTTCGAGACTCAAGCGAGCCATGTCCTGGCGGTCGAATTCCTCGACCTCCTCGAAGCTGTGGGCCGCGCGCAGGATTCTCTCGATCACGCAGCAATCTTTGCACCCGAGCGGTCGCCACACAAGCTCGAACTTGGCCGTGCGCATCGGCTACACGGCGAAGCAGCAGGCGGCCGCCCAACTCCGTCGCCAACGCAATCGCCTCGGCCTCAGATTCAGGTTGCGTTGAACGTGACCAAGCCGCTGCCGTCGTAGCCGTTCTGAGGGTCGGGGTCATCCGATGATGGGTCGCTCTGATTTCCGGAAAGGGTGGTGCACCTCGCCTGAAGTGTGTGAGCTCCTGGATCGAGCACCACGTCGTAGTGCCACAGCGTCCAGATGTCGGGTCCCGGATTGTAGTCGAGCGTCGCCGAGTGCCAGTCACCTCCATCCACCGAGACTTCTACGGAAACGATCGGATCGCTGCCGGCGAATGCGGTCCCGGCGGCGACGAGCTCCCCAGCCGGGACGTCAGCGAAAGGGACGTGAACCAACGCGTTCGTTTGGTAAACCGCATCCTTGGACCAACCCTGTTGGTCCCAGTACCCGGTAAACGGCTGATCGACGAAGTCGATACTGGTAATCCACTTCGGGTTCTTCATGCCGTAACGCCCAGGCACGAGCAGTCGCACCGGATAACCGTGCTCTGTCGGCAACGGCACGCCGTTCATGAGCCAAACGAGCCATACGGGTTTCTGCAAATCCGCCACCGGAATAGACGTGTAATATCCGTCTACACTTCTGAACACCAGCTCTACGGTTCCCGGCGAGACCTGAACACCCTTTGTGCCGAATACTTCAGTCAGTGGAAGCCCTGTCCATATCGCATTGGAAATGGCCAGATAGAACGGGGCAGCACTGATGCACTCCAGGGTGTGCTCTTTCTTGCGGGCAGGAAGACGCGTCAGCGTGGCGTAGTCGATGTTGGCGATTTCGACGCCGCGGTTTTGGATCGAGAGCTCCCAAGTGGAGACATCGACCTGCGGATTCGAGCAACAGCTCGTGATGTAGAAGTGCTCATTGGGGGTGATGGGGCCGTAAGCCGTTAGAGGCAGAGGCCCGCTCGAGTCCGCGTCTTGTGGGGGAACGCCCCCGTCTCCGCCCGAGCCTCGGCGGGGTGGGAGGCAGGCGGCGAGACCTGCCGCAGCAGCGGCTCCTATGCTGCGTTCCAGGAACTCACGACGAGTTTGAACCTGCACAGTCAATCGTGGGCGACGTGGCGCCATGTAAACCTCCGCTCAAGGCTCCCTTGCGTGTCGCACTGCAACCCGGACTTGTCTGCGTTCATCTGGGTACCGAGGGAAGTCTGGTTTGCTCATTCCGCGTGCGCAAGGTCAACCAGGACAAATATGGTCTTCTTTAGGGTGACGCGGCGCGGGGTGAATGTCCGGCGGTCGCACGGGCACGAGCACATCTCCGACCGAGGGTCGTTTCGACTCGTCCGGCGTCCGGAATCCGGCCGCTTGAGCAGTTTGAGGAACCTCACCGATTGTTGCAAAGTACCTTGGGCTCCAAGGAATCGCTGGATCTCAAGCGCACGCACGATTTGCGCTTTCGGCGCGATCCGGTCAGCCTGAGGTTCATGAAGGACAATCTCTGATGCCATCCTCGACTATCAACGGCGGCCTGGTCCCCATCAAGGTCTGGGCGCCCATCCACGAGCTCGACAGCCTGGTCATTGGCCAGCTCAAGAAGGTAGCGGCCTTGCCTTGGGTCGCGCATCACGTGGCCGCCATGCCCGACGTGCACCTTGGCATCGGCGCCACCGTGGGCTCGGTCATCGCCATGCGCGGGGCAGTCGCCCCCGCAGCCGTCGGTGTTGACATCGGGTGTGGCATGGCTGCCTTGCAGACGAATCTGCTTGTCGACGAGTTGCCCGACAATCTCCGCAAACTGCGCCTGGCCATCGAGGAGGAAATTCCGGTGGGCAAGCTCTGCCACCGCCGTGCCGTGTGGGAAGAGGATCCCGAGCTGCGCTCCCTCGGCCAATCACTGATGGAGCGCTACGAGGACTTGGCCTTCATCCCCGGCGGCCTCGACGAACGAACCGCCACCCAACTCGGCACCTTGGGCGGCGGAAACCACTTCATCGAGCTGTGCGTAGACATAGGCCACGGCGTGTGGTTGATGCTCCACTCGGGCAGTAGGCACATCGGCAACGCGCTGGCGAAGCATCACATGGAGGTGGCTGCTCATCTGCGCCACAACGAAGCGCTGGGCGATCCCGACCTGGCCGTCTTCCTGGCCGGGTCGAAAGCATTCGCGGACTACCTGCACGATCTCACTTGGGCGCAGGACTATGCACGCGCCAACCGGCATGTGATGTTGTCCCTGCTTTCGCGGGTCTTGCGACACTTTTTCCCGCGCCTGGAAATCCTGCGCACCATCTCGTGCCACCACAACTATGTCGCCGAAGAAGTGCACTCGGTGTAGCTCTCATACTGGCGTAAGAATTCGTGGGTTTCAAAGGCGGGCCGAGCGAATTGAAACGACGTCATTGAGGACGGTAATCGCGACTCGGTAGGTGGCGGCCAGCAGAGCCCAGGCTTGGTCGAATCGTTCGCTTTGCGCCCAGCCCCGCAGATTCAAGATGGCTTGTCCACCTTGCTTGCCCCAGCGCATTCCACTTTGCTTCATCCTCTGCGTTACCAAGGTCTTGCACGCGGCTTCCATGACACCGGTCCCGATGGGCAAACCTTGTGCCTTCATTTCCGCGTAGCACATGCGCTTCTGGTATTTCCTGAAATACGCCAATTCGGTTGGGACGTGTTTGCTGTGTGGGTGCTTTTCTCGAAGGTAGATCAACGACCGAATCACCTTCTTCACCCCGCCTTCCTCTTCTAGAAGCACGTGCCGAAGGTCGTTGAAACGCCGTTGCGTTTCGACCGTGCCGTCGCCGTAGGCAGAGGCCAAGGCCGTGTTCAGGTGTTCCGCTGCGTGGAAGAAATCCACCACCTCAAACCCCTTCGGCAATTCCTTGTGCAAGTACGTCCAATTGTCGTTTGCCCCATCGGCGGCCTTCACCAGTTGCAGGTCGGGCCGTAGCGACAACGCCATGTCCAATCGGTGTAGCTCTCATTCTGACGGCTCATCAGCGGTGGCGGCGTGAGGCGATGTCGACGATGTTGTCGGGTAGAGATACGATCTGGACGTAGGTTGCAGCGAGCATGCGCCAGGCACGATCGAAACGGTCGCTTTGCTCCAAGGCGCGCAAGGTGAGAATGGCTTGACCACCGTCGTGGCGCCAGCGCATGCCAGAGCGCTTGAGTCTCTGTGAGACCAGCGTCTTGCACGCGGCCTCGACGATGCCCGAGCCGATGGGGAGATGTCGGCGAGCGAAGCTGGCGTAGCGCATACGATGGCGATGGTGGCGAAAATACCCGAGCGCGGAAATCACCTTGCGATTTCGCCGGTGATGCTTGGCCAGGTAGCGCAAGTGGCGAATGACTTTCTCCACGCCATCGGTGTCGTGGCGCAAGATGTGGCGATGCTTCTCGAATTCCAGTGTGAAGCGGACGGTGCCTTCGCCATGCACGGCGACCATCGCGTCGGCGAGGTGCTCGGCGGCATGGAAGAAATCCACGATCTGATAGCCCGCGTAGCCATCCGGCAAGGTGCCCAGGAAGGCCCAATTGTCTTTGGCTCCGTCTGCGATGGTGACGACGCGAAGGTCGGGACGGCGCGCGAGAATGGTCATCAGCTCCGCCGTGAGGCTGGCCTTGAGCGTGGGCTTGCCGGCTTCTGGCATGCGAGCGATTCGCCTGGTTAGCAGCAGCTCGCCAGCTCCGTCATAGAACATCAGCGTTCCACAGCTTGCCTCGTTGTAGCCGGTGGGTCCCTTGGCCAGTTTGCCCCGGGCGCGGGTGGCGGCGCATTTCTTTTCGCGCTGGCCGTCCTTCATGGGAATCAACACGCCGTCGAGGGAGACGGCGACGACCACGGCAACCGCGGGCACGCTCTCTTGGTCGCGTAGGCGCTTCTCGAAGTCGATGCGCTCGGCTTCCCAGCGCGCCGACAGTGCCTTGGCCATCCGGTCCAAGCTGGACTTCGATGGACACATGCCGCCCATGCGGACGAGCAGCTCCTCACTCTCGCCGGGTGTGAGGTGTGCAACCATCCACGCCGCATTCTGGGCTGCGAGCGGCGTGAAGTAACCGGCGACAACACCGGCACGCAACTCCATCGGGCACACCGCGCGTTCGCCGTCCTGTCGGGTCGAGTACAGCGTCCGTTCGATGCTGGCAGGCCCGGCGGCCGTCATGTATGTCTGCGAACAGCGAAGGACGCGTCGGTGTGGAACGCCGTCCACTTCGACTGCGGGTGCGTCGGTGTCGAGTCGGGCCAATTCCTCGGCTACGAATTCCGCCTCGGCCGCGGCGAAACGACGGCGCGCCTCACGCTCGAAGGTCTCGAAGTCCTTGTCGCCGGTGCGGGCGGCCTGGCGTTCACGCATGAACGCGCGCAGTTCATCGAGGGCCGTTGTCTGCTTGCCAACAAGTGCGGGAATCTGGGAATCTGTCATGGGGCATCCTCCGAGGATTTCGGTTTCGACAATCTCGAAGTACCCCGGCAGGCTCTGCCCTTTCAACAAATTACGCTGCCGGATACTTTGTCACCGGCCACGCGGTCGACCGTCCAATTCCCCTGTATTTCTCGGTCAATTCAAGATCTGCACCCTGTCCAATTCCGCCTTCAAGGCTTCCTTGAGCGACGCCTTGTGTGGCTCGGGCATTCTTGCCATGCGCACCGCCGCGAGGAGTTTTCCATTTCGGTCGCAAAACCCAAGCGTCGCGCATCCGACCTCGCGATAGCCGGCGGGGCCCTTCGCGATATGCCCACGTGCGGCGGTCTCCGCGCGCTTTTCCGCCGCGCATCCATCCTTCATGGGCGCCAGCACTCCGTCGAGACTCGCCATCACCGTGACCGCCTCCTCGGGGATGGTCATCCCTTCGCGCAAAACCTTCTCGTACTCTTTCCGGTCGTCATTCCACCGCTCGGCCAATCGCTTCGGCAGCCGGTCCAAGCTGCTTTTCGAGGGCGTCATGTTGCCCACTCTCTTGAAAAGCTCCTCGCCCGTTTGTGGGGTCATTTGCGATACCACCCATGTCGCCTGCTGCGCCGCCATCGGCGTCCAGAAGCCATCGACCATCCCCACCTTCAAGTCCAGCGGCACGATGCAGTGTTCGTGGTCGTTGCTTCGATCCTTGAAGAGCGCTCGCTCGACAGTTACTGGTCCGGCGGTAGTCATGTACGTTTGTGCCGCGCGCAAGACTCGCCGGTATCCAGTCCCCTCGACCTCGATCGCATCCGCGTCCACGTCGGCGCGCTCCAACTCTTCCGCCAACAAATCGCGCTCGACTTCCTGTAGCTGCTGGTGGAGACGCTTCTCAAATGTCTCGAAGGTCTCCTCGGGCCCCTTCTTTCGCATCCCCGCATCTTCCAAGATCGCTCGCAGTTTGGCGACCGACATGGGGGCCTTCTGTCCTTGAGTGGGTATTTCGTTCCTGGCGACAACGTTCAGGTGCATGGTGAGGCTGAAACCTCTTTCGTTTCGCAGACATTCCCTCCCTTTACAGTCCTTCGAGTTTTCACGTCAGGGTAAGATCAACACCCAGTGCACTTCGGCGAACCGTTGCTAGTGACCCGCAAGGGCGCCATCCGCGCCGGCAACGGCGAGCTGGGCATCATTCCGGGATCCATGGGCACCAAGTCCTTCATCGTGCGCGGGCTCGGCAATCCGCACGCCTTCGAATCGGCCTCTCACGGCGCCGGCCGCCGTATGAGCCGTGGCGAAGCCCGTCGCCGCTACACCGTCGCCGACCTGCGCGAACAAACCCTAGGCGTGGAATGCCGCAAGGACGCCCATGTCCTCGACGAAGCGCCCGAGGCCTACAAGCGCATCGACCAGGTCATGGCCCAGCAGTCGGATCTGGTGGAGATCGTCGCCGAGCTGAAGCAGGTGGTGTGTGTGAAGGGGTAGTAGCCACGGAGACGCAGACCGGGGCGTGAAGCTCCCGCTGGCGTTGGCGGAGCTGGGTTTGATCGATGAGTACGAGCTCGTGGTGCATCCCAGGCTGGCGGGCCACGGGCCGACGTTGTTCGCGGGGCTATCGAAGCATGTCGACTTGAAGCTGGTGAGCCGGCTGGAGCTCGGCTCGGGGGCTGTGGCGATGCGGTATGAGCCGAGAAGATAGCTAACCGGGCTATACCGATTGATCGAACCGGCCATCCAGCGGATGATGGCCCTACGGCTGGAAGCTCCCCTATGCCCGACAAAGATCCGCTCAACATCTCCGGACAGGTTATTGCCGAGAAGTATCGCATCGAGCATCTCGCGGGCGAGGGCGGCTTTGCCGTGGTGTACGTGGCCGAGCACACCATCTGGAAGCAACCGGTGGCCGTGAAATTCTTCAGCGGTCTCTCGCAAGCTCCCGCCGAATACCGGGAAGAGCTGCTGCAGCAGTTCTTCCAAGAAGGTGCGCTTCTGACCGAGCTGTCGAGCCAGACCGCTGGCATCGTGCAGGCTCGGGACGTGGGCGCCCACACCACACCCGCTGGCCAGTGGCTGCCCTTCATGGTTCTCGAGTGGCTCGACGGCACGCCGCTCGATGCCATCCTGGCAGAGGATCAGCGTCAGGGGCAGCCGTGGACGGAGGGCGAAGTCGTCGGCTTTTTGCGGAGAATCTTGCCCATTCTCGACGTGGCTCATCGGCGAGGCATCACCCACCGAGATATCAAACCGGCAAACATCTTCATCATGGGCAGCGACGTGCGCGCGCCGGACACGCCCTGCAAGCTGCTCGATTTCGGCGTCGCCAAGTTGGTTTCCGACCATGCCAAGGTCAACGCGGCTCTTGCCAAGACCGGCGTGGCCATTACCTCCTTCACGCCCCGCTATGGAGCGCCCGAGCAATTCACGCGAAGCTACGGCGCGACCGGGCCATGGACAGACGTGTACTCGGTGGCCCTGCTGGCTTGCGAGATGCTCACGGGCCGGGTCGCGCTCGAAGGAGAGGATCTCGTCCAGTTCGGGTTCTCCTCGGCCAATCCGGCACGAAGGCCCACCCCTCGCTTCCTCGGAGCAAGGGTCTCGGACCAGCTAGAGGCGGCGTTTGCAAAGGCCCTGGCGATCCGACCGGAAGACCGCTTTCAGCACGCAGGAGAGTTTCTTGAAGGTGTCGATCGCGGCCTCCCCTCGAAGGCACAGGCAGCTCCGTCAAACAGCCTGCAGCTTGCGCCCACGCTGCTGGTCCGAATCGACGACCGCGCGATGACTCCTGTGACGGCGAAGCCTGCGACCGCGAAGCCTGCGATGACGATGCCTGAGCCTCCGTCGCTGAAGACGACGCAGCCTGAGCCTCCGCCGGCGAGAACGGCGAAATCCGAGTCTCAGCCAGCGAAAGAAGGCGCGTCCGGGGTCGGCTCCCTGATCTTCATCCTCGTCCTGCTCGTGGGTGCCTTCGTCGCTTACAGCATGACCGACGTCAGGGGAGCAAGAGAAGTGCGGGCGTTCTTCTCACCGGCGGTTCGCCTTGTCAGGAAAGAGGTGGCCCAGCAACTTCCCAAGCTGCAGGAGAAGACTCGACAGGTCATGGACAACGCTGCGGACATGCTGGCCGGAGCTGCGCCCGCGTGCCCACCCGGCACACGCCTTGCGGCCTCGGTGCCAGCCCATGCGCCCGAGGCTCACGCTGGCTCCGGTGAACACGGCCCGACCGAGCGGATCTGTGTCGATGAGCATCTGGTCAGCGAAATGGACTTCCACAAGTGCGCCGTATGCGAGCAGCCGAAGAGCTCGCGGGCGAAGAGCGCGCAAGCAAAGCGAAAGATCCGAAGGCGCGCCGAGTTTTGCATCGACGGCAAAGCGCCGACGATCAATCCGATTCGATGCGCGACCTGGAAGCAAGCGAACATCTACTGCGCAGCCCTGGCAGCCAGGCTCCCCACCGAAGAGGAGCTGCACGCACTGCCTCCGACGTTGACTCGGGCGCCGACGGAGTGGACGTCCGCCACGCCCGAGGCAGAGCGCGAGAATCGGGCCCCCTTTCGCTGCGCCCACGACCAGTAGGAGCAATGGAAGCGAGCACGCTGCCGACGCAGCCGCCGGCGGTGGCGCCGGTGAACGGGGCCATGGAGGCGGCGTGTATGCACGAGGTGTGGCAGGCAAAGCTCATGCAAACGTGGCCTCTCACCCAAGCTTCGCTGCCCTTCGCGCGGCGACCCCGCTTGACCGCGGGGCGAGGCGCAGCGTCCGGAATCCGGAGGTGGTTCCTGCTATTCGAGGGATCTCATCCGAACGGGATCGCAAAGGTGTGACCTGCCCCACGTGCCTCACGTTCGCTCGACTACCGTTCGGTGCTACGCTCGTCAAACAGAGGAGCTGCCAGCATGTCAATGAACATGAAATGGTTTCTTGTCCCCGCCCTTGCCGTGGTCGCTGCCTGCGGCCGTTCATCGCCGAGTTCAATCGACCGCACAAGTGTCGAGCTCGCCTCCGGCAGCCCCTACGGCATTGCGGTCGATTCGACCAGCGTCTACTGGACGAACATGGGCGGCGGCCCGGCTGGGACGATCATCGACGCGGTGATGAAGGTTCCTCTGGGCGGTGGCCCGGCCGTCACGCTCGCTTCCGGGGAGGGTAGTGCCTGGGGTATTGTGGTCGATTCGACCCATGTCTATTGGACGACCAATGACACCGTGATGAAACTTCCACTTGACGGAGGCACGCCTGTGACGCTTGCTTCCGGACTGAACGGCGCTGGTGACATCGCGGTCGATGCGACCAGCGCCTATTGGATTGATCAAGGCGATTTCAAGGTGATGAAGGTTCCCCTCGGTGGTGGCGGAGATGCACCCACGACACTCGTATCCGACCTGGAATACGCAAATGGCATTGCCGTTGACGCGACCAGTGTCTATTGGACGAATGGCGGATACACCGACTCCCCCGGCACCGTGATGAAAGTTCCACTTGACGGAGGCACGGCCGTGACCCTGGCAGCGGGCCAGAACAATCCTTATGGTATTGCGGTCGATTCTACCAACGTCTATTGGACGAATCTGGGCGACGGCACCGTAATGAAGGTTTCGCTTGAGGGAGGGACCGCTGTAACCCTCGCTTCCGGCCAGGATGGCCCCCGCCGCATTGCGGTTGACTCGATCAGCGTCTATTGGACGAATAGTGGGGAAAGTGTCGCTACGAGTGGGGACGACACCGTCATGAAGGTTCCTCTTGGCGGAGGGACGCCTGTCATGCTCGCTTCTACACCGTACTCCACTTTGGGGCCGAGAGAGGCTTTTGGCATTGCGGTCGATGCGACGAGCGTCTATTGGTCGAGTGACATTCAACAGGGGATGATCGCAACCGGCGCGGTGATGAAGGTGACGCCCAAGTAGGTATGACATGGGGTTGACCCGGTTTGGTGGACGGCTTTCTTGCGCTGCTTTTTTCACGGAATACATAAGCTCGAATTTAGTCGGGCTGTTGTAGTTGATCGCCGAGTAGCGGAAAGATTGGCACCTGCCCAGCTATCGGGGCTGTCGATGTTTCTGATCCCAGGGTAGTTTCTCCGCGCCAGGTGCTTCCAGGTTCCGACTACATGATTACCCGCCGCTGTTCCGAGCGGCGCTTCTTCCTCCGGCCCGACGACGAAACCAACAACGCCTTTGTCTACTGCCTCGCACTCGCCGCTCTGAGAGCCAAGGTCGAGATCCTCTTCGTCGTGGCCATGTCCAACCACTACCATGCGGGCATCCACGACCCCGAAGGCAACTTTCCCATCTTCGCCGAGCATTTCCATGCCCTTCTCGCACGTTGCCAGAACACCCACCTCGGCAGGTTCGAGGCATTCTGGTGTTCCGACCCCACTTCCGCGGTCCGCCTCGTCGAACCCAACGACGTTCTCGACAAGATGGTCTACGCCTATGCAAACCCCACAGACTTGGTTGACACCATCGAAGAATGGCCCGGTGTCAGTGGCTTCCAAGCCGCGCTCACCACACAACCGCTCACCGCTGAAAAACCCAAGTACTTCTTCCGCCCGGACGGTCAGCAGCCCGAGGTATTCCTTGTTAGAGATTTACATGTAATGTAAGGTCCAGGCTGATGTTGCTCGCGTCGATAGTCTGGCCGGCAGACGTGTAGTGCACGCCGGTGTAGCGGACGCCAAAAGCGAAGGCCAGGTGCCACGAGGTGGTCGTGTAGAAGCCACCCTGGGCCATCCAACCCCACGGGCTGTCGAAGTCCGCGCCGCCGGTAACCACGCCGCTTCCGGAGAGGTTGACTCCAGATTCCTTGTGCGGGCCGGCCAGCACGTGCAGATACCAGCTATCGGAGAGGGCAATTAGCGTTTGCACCCACAAGTCCAGCGGGAAGCGAGATATGTCGACGCTGCCGTTGCTCGCGCTGAGGGAGTCGTACTTCCACCCGATGTCCCCACCCAGGCCAAGTCCGACCGTATTTCCGATCCAAAGAGGGGTCACCGTCGCGCCGATAGCGAGATACACGCCGCCCCCGGCAGTTAGTGTGCCGCTGTCTCCATTCGAGAACTGCGCGGTCACCAGGTTGTCGCCTCCGCCAGCAAAGCCCAGCGCCAGGTGGAACCCGGTTCCGGGACGAGGGGCCTGTGGAAGAACAGCACCCTGGCCGTCAGTCATTAGGCTTGCCAAGGTCGTCGCCGGCGCCGGCGAACGAGGCGGGGGCGACGGCGCAGCGGAAACCGACTGTGACGCCGGCGCATTGGGGTCGGAAGCCACCTGCGACGCCGAGGCGGGTGACGGCTCGAAAGGGTCCGGCTGGTCTGCAGGACTCTGCTTGGACGGGGCGGAACGGCTGGCACTGAGAGATTCGCGGAGCTGCCGCAATTGGGCCGCCATCTTGGGACATCCGAGGGCGACGGGCCGGAACGTGGCGGAATCAACGACCTCGGCATACCAGCCGTCTCTCCGCCGGCAACTCACCCGGTAACGATGTCCTGGATTGGTAGAAAAGCACAGACTGATCAGGCGCGATGTGTAGATGCGAGTGGAAAATCCCATGAACTCCGACGCGTGGCCCTGCATGCGTACCAGGTGTTCGCCGGGCAGGACCTCGTAGCTGGCCGTGCTGCCGCCGTCGACAGGCGTGCCGTCGATACTGGCCAGCGTGGTTCCGCCTCCGCTCGATATAACGGCGATCTCGGCGGATGGCCTCCTCGCCCCGGCGTACATAGTCGTGGTGCACGCCCCCATGGAAACCGCGAGCAGGATTGCGATCCCCACGCCGGGGATCCGGCCCCACCGCGAACATGCTGACTCCGAAGGCCCGACAGTTCCGAGGTGTGTTGTCATGGCAGCGAGTGTAACACTCCTTGCCGCACTGCTGAAGGTACACGATCACTCGTGCGGGCTCGCGAAAAGGCGGCGATCCTCGATGCGGGCAGGCGCAGCGCCTCTTCCGCACCACCGTTGCGCGTCCTGCGCTCACCTTGTGATCGTCAACGTCGTATCCTGTTGGTCTCTATGAATGCCGACGGCGACCTGTTGGCCGACCGTGGCTGTAGTGTACAGACGATTAAGGTCATCAAGTGAAGCCACGCCCTGGCCATCAAACTGCAGAATCACGTCGTAATTCTTGAAACCGTCGGTGGCTGCCTGGCTACCGGCCGGAACGGTCACGACCAGCACGCCGACGTCGGCACCCAGGCCGGTCGCCGATCGTTCGTCCAGGCCGATGAGGTTCTTCACCTGGGCGTCTCGCCAGGTTATCGGGTTGGGGTCGCGCGTGCCCCCGTCTGGATTCCCGGGTGTCGCCGTGGCGCCGAAGGACGGCGTACGAGCCTGAGCCTTGAGGCTGAGGCTAACGACACCGTAGCTGTCCGCAGGGATGCTTTCGATCCCAAGAGCGAGCGCCGGTGAGGAGGCACTGAGCTGATAGTTGCCATGGGCCGCATCCACGTAGCCGGGGTTGCTCGCAGAGGCCGAATTCTTGTCCACGCCGTATCCGTGGGCCGTGCTGAGCGACGCTGCGTCCGTGAATAGGTTGTAGTCCACGGTCTTGCCCCAGGCTTCCGGATTGGCCGGATCGTAGTTGTGGAAGATGTTGTGGGTGAATACGTCGTCGCTGTTCATGGGCCACACGTGCACGCTCATTCTGGCGCCCACGGCAAACATGTTGTTGTCGCCGGTTCGGTGGTAGCCCTCGCGCCACTTGAGACCGCCCGCCAAAAAGATGTTGTTGGTAATCTGGTAGTTGGTCGAGCCGTCGTCCAAGTCCACGTCCCAGCCCTTGTCGCACCGCCAGCGGTTGTTCCTCATGAGGACCGGCTTCATCGCGTCGAGCACCTCGAGACCGGGCGAGGAAGCCACCCGGGAGTCGATCGTGGCGACGGTGGGATCCCAGTAGCGGTCGCGGCCCCAACTGTTGAACGAGCCGTGGTCGCCGGTCTCGAGCACGGTGTCGAACACGTCGTTGTACTCGATGACGTGTCCGCCCCAGCACCCGTCGCCGATGTTGATGCCAGCCCGAGGCATGTTGTAGATGCTGTTGTGGCTGATGGTGATCTCCGACGCCATGTCGAGACCGATGCCAGCCACCTGCTTCTGGGGATAGCCGATGTCGTGAATCAGGTTGTCCGTAACCCAGCACTGGGCGGGATAGTCGTCGGTCTTGGGACCGGCGGTCTTGTCCAAGCTGCTGACGACAAATCCCCCGGTGTACCCGAACCCGGGATTGCGGACCGCGGACGAGACGCCCATGAGCAGAACGGCACTGGCCCCGGCGCCGACAAACGTGTTGGTCTGGATGTTCACGCGGCGGGCGTAGCCGCTGACGAACAGGGCGTTGCCACCCAGGTTGTCGAAAAAGCTGTTGGTGATCGCGCTGTCCTCGACGCCGCTCAGAAAGACCCCGCCGCCACGATAGATGACCCAGTCCGATTTGAGAACTTGCTCGTTGCACTTGGCGAAGGTCCGCGAGGTGGCGTTGTAGCGGAAGCCGTCGAGGTTGACGAACTGCACTGGCGCGGTCGACGTCCCCTGGAATTGGATGATGGTCTCGATGCCCGCCATCTCGATCAAGGCAGTGCTCAGATCGGTCCCTAGCGGCGGGTAGAAATAAAGGACACCCGCTGTCTTGTCGAAGTACCATTCGCCGGGCGCATCGAGCTCGTCGAGGACGTTCTCGAATCATTCCAGAGCCATTGGGTCCGCTCGCTCTGCCGTTGCACAAGGCTTTGCTCAGGTTGAGGCTACCACCACTTACGCCGGTCATGACATAGTGCTGGCTGCCCCAATCCGAGGTATGCATACAGTGCGCGTAGACCTCCCCGGTTGGGGGCGTTGCCCACTGGCTGGGACGCGATTGGTAGTCGCCTGCGACGCCTTGGAAGGGAGTCGTAAGCTTGCTTGGATCATAGTTCGGGTAGCGCGCCACGATCTGTCGCTGTCCGTTCAGGAACAGCACGTCGAACGACATCCCGGCGGAGGTTCTCGGTGGCACGGTTGCCTGCATGATGTTGTTCTTGTACGCCGACCAGGTCAGGCCACTCAGGTTAA
Organism: uncultured delta proteobacterium; assembly: GCA_963723955.1. Lineage (GTDB taxonomy): Bacteria > Myxococcota_A > Polyangia > Fen-1088 > Fen-1088 > Fen-1118. The sequence goes on along the minus strand of CAVRSU010000007.1, from coordinate 702,850 downwards.
CGCCGCCGCTGAGGGTCGGGCTGCCGATGCCGTGGAAGGTGACGGGCGCGGCCTGGGTTCCCGAATCGGCGGCCGTGAACACGATGGTCTTGCCGACGTAGTACGTTCCCGCCATGACACCCACGGTGAGAGGTTCCTTGCCGTGTTTTGCATGGATGCGAACCGCAGCTTGAGCCGCCTGGATCGTCTTGAGCGGCATATCCTGAGTCCCGGGGTTGCTATCGTCTCCAGTCGTGGACACATAGATGTCGGGCGGCCCAATAACGATTGCGCCGCCTGCGCCGGTCGAACCACCGGTGCCTGGCCCGCCAGCACCGTCGACCGGCGTCGTTCCACCCGTGCCGGTGCCACCCTCTGGGGCGGTGTTGCCGTCCGAGCCCGCGTCCTTGCCGACCGACGAAGACGAGCACTGGGCACCCGTGATCAGAGCCAGTGCGAGGAGCAGCGGGGTGACCCTGTCTCCAGTGTTCTTGTCGCGTTGACGATCGATGGCCGAGGAACAACGGCGCAATGGACTCACGGGGCCCTCCTGCAGCGCACAGATAGCACGATGGCGATATAAGGGATTGAGGATTACTCGTGCGGGGCCCGCGAAATGAGGCGAACTTCTGTCATGGCTTCGGTCTGCACGATAAGGTAGTTGTCCATGCCGTCCAGGCGGGAATCGGTTCCTTTCCTTCTGGTTTTTCCATAGAAGATCGCCGAGAGAGGCACCTCGATTCCGTCGCTGACCCTGGATGCATTCGCTCGCTCGAACTCCACCACATAGTCGATGCGTCCCGCGGCCAGCAGCCTATTGCCGTCGTTTCGATTCTTCACGTGTCGAATCTGCGCAGGGCCAGACGCACAGGGTACCGACAGATCATCGGCTGCCACGTACGCCAGCCTGCGTCCCCTGGCCACCATCTTCCCGCACGCCATTTCATGCAGTATGGACCGAATCCCTTGCCGGTACAGCGCCTCATGCTTTGCCGACCAGGATGGGTCTGGCCAGTCGATGAGCGATTCGCAATATGCCGTCTGCGTACAATCCACGAACCGCAGCGGCGGTGCGGAGGTCGAGGCACAGGATAGAAGCAAGAGTGCGACGCAGAACGCGAGCAGTGTTCGAACCATGGCCATGCACTATGAAGACAAAGGGCGGGCATGGTCAAGACGAGGTGCGCAGTGTTCCTTGATTGACGGAGTGCTCAAGGACGGCTGCAACGTGTGCCACTGCCGCGCCGACGGCCAGGTCCATGCACGTTCCGGCAATCCTGCCTGCGGGACGCTGGCATATCCGGCGAAGGTGTCGACGTCCCCATCGGATCCGGCTGATCGCTTCCCATGATCCAGGTCGTCGTTCGCATTGCCGTCCGTTCGAACATCCGGCGGGGCAAAGCGGCTGCCATGATTCGATTCTATCGGTCGCGGCCCACCGGCTACAAGCAAGGGTCCGGCAAAGCCCACTGTCCCAAAAGGAAGGAATAAGGGGCTTGTTGTCAGCGCCACCAGGCGTCCACGGAGGGTGGTGGCCCGGAATTCTCGATCAGCGATGGAGTGACGAACTCACCTGGTCTCGGCACGACCAGGTGTGCGCCTGCGGTCTGCGCGGCGGCCAGGACGCGCTCGGCCGGATCGTTCCAGGCGTGAAACGCGAGATTGAACGTGCCCCAGTGCACGGGTAGCAGCAACTTGCCACGCACATCCAGAAACACTTGCACGGCCTCTTCTGGCGTGATGTGGATATCGGGCCAGGTGATATCGCAGGCGCCAATCTTGATCAAGGCCAGATCGAAGGGTCCGTAGCTCTCGCCGATGGTCTTGAACCCGTCAAAATAGCCGGTGTCGCCACTGAAGAAGAAGTTGTGTCGTGGTCCCTGCACGACCCAAGAAGCCCAGAGGGTGTTGTCCTTGCGCAGAGGGTTGCGTCCGGAATAGTGGCGCGCGGGCGTGGCCGTCAAACGCAAGCCGGCGATGTCCACACTCTCGTTCCAGTCGAGTTCCGAGATTTGGGCGGGCGGAATTCCCCACGCTTCAAGGTGTGCCCCAACGCCGAGCGGAACCGCGAAGTGCGCGCCTCGGGCAGCCAGCGCCTTTACCGTGGCCATGTCCAGGTGGTCGAAATGGTCGTGCGAGATGACCACGGCATCGATGGCGGGAAGCGCTTCTAGCGGTACAGGCGGCGCGTGGAAGCGCTTCGGTCCCAGCCAAGACACGGGCGAGCAGCGGGCGCTCCAGATGGGATCGGTTAGAACACGACGACCGTCGATCTCGACCAGAGTGGACGCGTGACCAATCCAGGTCGCGCGCAGTCCCGACGCCGCGGCGGTGGCGTAGTCGGACGCCTCGTGCGTGACCACCGGAAGCGTGCGCTTGGGAACGCGTTCCTCGTCGCCGAAAAACTGATGGCGAAGCATGGCGAAGAACGACCCAGGCGCGAGCATATTGGTGGGCACGGGATTGCGAAACTTCCCGTCCCGGAACTGGGACGATCGGCGCATCCGTTCGAGGCGCGCTCCGGATGGCGCGGCACCGAAGGAGCGGAGCCAGAAAGTAGAGCCCACGGCCACAATCATGGCAACCATCAGGACGATTGCTATCGAAAGAACAAGCCAACGGCGCATCGCGATTTCTACTTACCAAGAAGCTTTTCCATCCATAGCACCGGCACCCAGGTCGGGGCGCCACGGAGGCCCTCCGGTCCACCCCGCGCGCGGAATCCGGCCCGTCCGTAGAACCCGACTGCGTTCAAGGACATCGCACCGCACAGGCGCTCGCAGTGGGCGGCACGGGCACGCGATTCGATGGCCGCGAGCAGCGCATTCCCAACGCCTTGCCCCTGAAACCCGGCGTCCACGAAAAGCGCGCGCAAGAGGCCGGTTCTTGGATCGATTTGCGTCGCACCGACCAAGCGTCCGCTGATTTCCGCCACCAGGGTTTCGAACGGGCCCAGCGCTTCGATGAACAGCGAAGACGCGTATCCCAGGTAGACCGATCGGCGCTGGCGCTCGTCGTAGTCGTCGCGGCAACCGTGCTCGATAGCGCGCTCGATCAGTCGAAGAATCCCCGAGACGTCCTCGAACCGCGCAAAACGGATCGACATGGACGGCGCGCCCGTCGGCAGAAGCTCGCGTTGCCTCATGATGGAAGCTTGGCACCGACGCCACTCATTTGCCCGGCTGTCTTCCAGATCCCCAGGGTACTTTGGGAGGTAGACCCTGAGAAAGTTCTATCAATCCCCCGCGATGAGTACCGCTGGGCAAAGCGCACCGGTACTCAGGGGTCCTGTGCCAGCGCGGCCAGGTGACGAATCGCATTGGAAGCCTCAAAGAAGGCCCGACCTTTCGTGCAGCCAACCTCGGTGGCGGGGTGAGAAAGGCTGCTCGGAACCGCGCCAGACACGACATCAAAGTGTTGCAGAGCTGCTTTGACCTTTTGCTTGACGTCACGAGACTTCCGTCTTCTTATCCGCGTCACGTAGGACCAGCGTTTGACAATTCGAAGGAGGCCAGCTGTGGACATGAATACGCGATCTGCTGCTCTATTGGGACTTCTAGCCGCGCTCTCAGGAGGCATCGTCGGTTGCTCGCACGACGAGAGCGCCTCGACCAGCGATCCGCCGCGTGTCCCCGAGGTGCAGCTCGCACTGACGACCAGCAACCTTCCCCCATGTGTGAAGTTGATCGACGGTGCCATTTGGTACGTGTGGAGCGCCAGCCAGTTCTACGTGTGCAAGGGCTCCACAAACACCTGGACCCAGACCAACATCAATGGCTACAACGCCGCCGTAAGCATCGTTCCGCTCAGCGCCGGCACCGCATGCTCTGCAGGCGGAGTGACCATCAACTTCGGCTTGGACGTGAATCGGAATGGCACGCTGGATTCGGGCGAGATCACCAGCACGGCTAACCTGTGCAACGGTGCGAAAGGAGCGACCGGGGCAACCGGCGCGACTGGGGCCACAGGCGCAACGGGCGCAACCGGTGCCACGGGCGCGACGGGGGCAACGGGAGCAACCGGTGCCACGGGCGCACCCGGGGCAACGGGCCCGCAAGGTCCGCAGGGAACTCCCGGAACCAACGGGACATCCTGCTGGGATCTGAACGGAAACGGCATTTGCGATCTCGCGACCGAGGACAAAGACGGCAATGGCGTCTGCGATGCGGCGGATTGCCAAGGGGCAGCGGGCACCAATGGGACCAATGGGACCAATGGGACCAACGGTACGAACGGCTCCAATGGGGCCACCGGCGCGGCCGGGCACAATTCGTTGGTGTCACTCACAGCCGAGCCAGCAGGTGCGAATTGCGCGAATGATGGCGTGAAGATCCAAACCGGGGTCGACCTCAACGATAATGGAGTGCTCGAAGCAACGGAGATCAACGTAAGCGAAACCCAGTACGTGTGTAGCGGGGAAGTCAGCGCCAACCCAGGCGGCATCGACGCGGGTTCGGGCGGAAGCGGTGGTACGTCGGGGACGGGCGGGTCCGGCGGCGGAGGCACCAGCGGCGCGGCTGGCACCGGCGGCGTTGGAGGTACTTCAGCAACGGGCGGTGTAACAGGTACCGGCGGGTGGGGAGGAATGGGTTACGAGGTCCTTGAGGGTGGCTACGTACGCTTCGATGCTGTTCCCGGGACTGAAAGTGAGCAGGAGGGCCGTTTTTCTTGGCACCACCAGATCCCGCACCGAGGGTAAATCAAGAAAGCAGAGAGGGCTCGCCATGCCCTTTTGAATAGAGAGGCATGGCGTTCCTCTACTCGTGCCGCGCCAAATGTTCTCGCAGGCGGCGGCATGCGGAGAATTGCCGACACGCAGTGGAGCAGCCCCCGTCTCTTTGGTGCAGTACGAGCCGATTCTGGTCGATTCAGCCCAGCGAATCGGCTCTCCCTGCCAGAGGATGGTTCAGTCTCGCCTGTAGACCACCTTCAAGCTGGCGCAGGCGCTCCACGGGGTGGTGCCATGGGCTCATGCACGCCATCCGCGGCCTCGCAAAGGACGCGTGCGAACCTCCGCATCCAGTAGGTTCCGAAGGGGAAGACGACATCAACAGCGCCAGCGATCCATGCCTTGATGGCCAGTCGATATCCTTCAAGGAAGGTCTTGCTGCGGCCGATGGCCTCGATCCTTGGCCACTTGCTCTTGGCGGCGATGCGTGGACTGATGCCGAAGTGCGGTTCGCTGCTTTTCGGGCAGTCGAATGTCCTTTGCGCAAGGATGGCCTCACGGCCGAGGACCGACTTGCCCGCAGCGCGGCGGCGTTCGCGGTGTTCGGCTTCGGCGGTGCGGACGTGCTCGGTGACGAAAGCGTTCCATTCGCCTTGAGTCAGGTCGGCGAAGCCACGCGGCCTGCAGATGGAAAGGGAAACCACCTCGGGTTGCTGACCGTCGGAACGAAAGAAGTACTTGGGTCTTTCGGCGACGAGCCGTTGTGTGGTGCGCGCGGCCTGGAAACTACTGACGCCAGGCCATTCTTCGATGGTGTCAACCAAGTCTGCGGCGGCGGGGTTGGCATAGGCATAGACCATCTTGTTGAGAACGTCGTTGGGCTCGACAAGGCGGACCGCGGAAGTGGGCTCGGAAGACCAGAACGCCTCGAACCTGCAAAGGTGGGTGTTCTGGCAACGGGCGAGGAGAGCGTGGAAGTGCTCGGCGAAGATCGGGAAAGTTGCCGTCGGGGTCGTGAATGCCCGCGTGGTAGTGGTTGGACATGGCCACGACGAACAGAATCTCGACCTTTGCTCTCAGAGCGGCAAGGGCGAGGCAGTAGACAAAGGCGTTGTTGGTATCCTCGTCGGGGCGAAGGAAGAAGCGCCGCTCGGAACAGCGGCGGGTGATCATGTAGTCGGAACCCGGAAGCACTTGGCGTGGGAGGCTCATGCCAATCCATCGGTCCGGGGGAGAAAAAGTTGCTTAGAAACTACCCTCGGTTGGGGATTCCCCCCGGCCCTTAGAAACTACCCTCGGTTGGGGATTCCCCGGGTTGGGGATTCACCGTAGAAACTACCCTCGGTTGGGGATTCCGACGCATCTCCACCGTCATCCCGCTTCGTGGCAGGGGCGGCGGCGAAGCCGCTATCCGATTCCTCGGTTGGGGATCACGGCTTCTCCACGTGGTAATCTGAATTCGTGAACCTGGTTACTGAGCTTCACGCCGTGTGCGCCACGCTGGCGCGCGCGCAGATCCGCTACGCCATCTGCGGTGGGGTGGCGGTAACCATCCACGGCGCCACCCGGTCCACCAAGGACATCGACATCCTGATTGCGCCCACGGATGTGGACGAGGCCCTCGATGCCGTGCGCGCCATCGGCTACAAGTTCGCTGCGCTTCCCCTGGTTTTCGATGAGGGTACCGCGCGCGAGCGACACGTCCAGCGCGTCAGCAAGATTGAAGATGGCGAGCACCTGATGATCGACTTCCTGCTCGAGCGGAACGCGTTCGCCGGCTTGTTGGCGAACACCGTAGAGGTCGTCCTGCCCGAGGGGCCCTTGTGGGTCGTCCCGCGTGAGGTGCTTTTAGCCATGAAGAGGATGGCAGGGCGAAACCAGGATCTCGCCGACTTGGAGAAGTTGGAGGCGAGCGATGATTGAAGACCCGCATCGCCCGGCCGGCCATCCACCATCGGGCGTGCCATCGGGCGTGATCAATCGCATGGAACGACTTCGCCTGCTGTGCGTCCCCGAGCGCGACGCCGAAGCCCGGCGACGTCTGCCCGACCGACCGCGGAACGCCAACGCTCCCTTCGCCGCTGCCGTGGCCCGGCGCCTCACAGAGCTCCGAGCCCTATGCGACCTCGCGAGTCACCTCCGGCGGCGGTGAAGCCACTATGCGATCCCAAGGTTCCGCTGCATGAGTGGCAACGTCAGCTCCTGGAGGAACGATTGGCGCTGTTGGGCTGCCGACTAGGTGGCGAAATACAGAACCCTTTGGTGAGGTGGGGAATCAAACCAACGGTTCAATTTTCACAACACATTTGCGGCGCCAGCGCGTGCGTCGCGTAGGAGATAGAGCATGCCCACCGTCATCGGCTATCATCACGTGAAGGACAGCAAGCATTGGCTCTCCTCGCCCATGCGCAAGAAGTTTTTCGGTCCACTCGGCGTCACTGGCATTCGCACATTCGTCGACCCGCAGAATCCGGCTCGCGTCGCGGTGATGATGGAGGTTCCTGATATGAATGCTCTCAAGACCGCGATGAGCACCCCAGGTGCCGCCGAGGCGATGGCCCACGATGGAGTGCTGGCCGAGACACTGGTGATGCTCGTCGAGGCGTAGTCGGAACCTGGCGCTCGGTCAACGCCGACGTTGCCGCGCCACCCCTTCTCCGGCTACTGGGCGAGGTGCCCGTAGCAGGTTTTCAGCTTGGCGTAGTCGTAGTAGTGGCTGCCCGGAGAGTGGCGTGCGCCATCGCAAGCCGCGGTGAAGTCGGTCTCCTGCTCGTTGAGCATCATCTTCACAACGAGCCCACCGTTGCCGTCGCCGCACACCTCCCACTGGACGTTGGAGGCCATGGGGGCAACGATCTCGTCGCGCCATGGGCTGGGGGTTGGTGCAACCAGGCTGCTGTTCCACGGGCTGTTCGCGGCGTAGGTGTAGGTTTCGGCCTTGGGCAATTGAACGAAGAGGCTCTTGAGGCCGAGGATGGAGGTGAACGGCACCAGGATCTCGGCGTGGGTGAAGCGCAGCTTGGCGCCCGTGGTAAGCGTGCCCTTGGCGATGGCGTCGACTTCGTTAAAGAAGTCATTCAAAAGTCCCTGCGCCATGGCGTAGGTGGCGTTGCCGCTCTCGGTGGCGCCCGGCCCCATCTGGTAGAAGTCCGTGGCGTCGCCCAGGTAGGCGAGCACTGTCGCTTGCGCGTCGGGGATGTACTTCGTGAAATCGACACCACCGAGCTCGGTCGGCATGGCGGGCGCGATGATGTAGACCCCATACAGGTTGTTGGCCGCGTCGAGGGCGCTGGCGATTGTCGTGCCTCCGCTCCCGGTCGTGGTGTAGCTCTTGCCGTCGGCACCGGTGTACGGCCCGAAGGTGCCAGTGTCCGCGAAGGTGTAGCCGGAAGTACCGAGCTTGTCGATGAAGGTCTGGGTGAAGAGACCCTGGAGCACGATCTGGGCGGCGGTGTTGACGTCGGGGATCGCGTTGATGGCGCTAACCTTCGCGCTTTGGATCGGATCGCTCGCCTTGAAGGTCTGATAGGCCAGACTCGCCTGGTAGGTCGCGTAGTTCGGGTCGCTTGTGTTCGTCACCTGATCCTGGGCCGCGCTCAGCTTGTGGAAGTAGAGCAGGAAGCGGTTGGTGCCGGGTAATTGTGCCTTGGGCTTGCTGCCGTAGCCCGAGACCGCCGCGGGATAGGTGATGAGCGGTTGCAAGGCGGGATTGACTGCGGCCAGCGCGTTCACGAAGAAGCCGGAGCTGTCGTAGGCCCGGTTCACGCCCGAGGTTTGCACCACGAGCTTGCGTCCGCTCGTGGCGACCTGCGCGAAGTAGCTGGACAAACGCTGCGCCAATCGGGTGGCGAGTTGCTGGTGTTCGGCGGCTCCGAGCTGCGAGAGATTGCCGTACCCCGGCGCGCTGATGCCCGGGACGCCTGCGCCCAAGACGGTGTTCGCCTTGATGAAGACGAGCAGGTCCGGACCAAGCTGCTGGCCGAGCGGCGTGAGCGCGCCATCCGCCTGGGCCTTGAGCCACATATTGTAGACCGAAATGTCGGAGCCTTCGCTGGACATGCCGCGGGCGCCGTGACGAGCGACGAGCTCGGTGTAGACCGGGCTGAAGCCAGCCGGCGCGGGCTCGTAGGTGGACGCGTTCTGTTGCTGCTGGTACAGCGTCTCGGTGGTGAGGTTGGCCAAGGCGGGGCAATTGAGCGTGACCTGAACCGCGGCGGACTTGGCAAGGCCGGTGGCGCTGTCGGTGACCGTGACGGTGAGTGCGAGCGCGATGTCGCCGCTGCCGAGCAACGGGCAGTAGGCCGGATTGTAAAGTACGTCCGATGCGTCGCTGCCGACCTTGGCCGCAAAACGTCCAACCTCGGAGCCGCTACGCCCGTCGTCCCAGGTGTAGCTCCAGGTAGAAGCGTTGACACCATCGCTGGGAACGACCACCAGCTCGGGCTGCTGGCCGGGCGTGATGACCGTGGGCGAGGCTTGAACCGTGAATTGAGGGGCCGAGGACGCCGTGAAGTCATACTGAACGCTGGCGCCGAGGGCATCCGTCACGACGACCGAGACGGTGTAGCTGGCGCTGGCCACGGCCGGGGCCGTCCACACGACTTGCGAGGAGCCCGCGCCGTCGACCTGATTCGAGAACGCACCCGTTGCCGACGTCCAGTGGAAGGTGAGCGCGCTGCCCTGGGGATCGCTCGCCTCGACGGAGAAGGTCACGTCGCCGCCCGGGCCGACCGCGATGACGGATTGAAGGCTGCTGGTGATGATGGGCGCCGCGATGGCCACCGGCTTGCCGACCGGCAGGGTGGTTTGGCCAATGGTCGAACCACCGCGGCCATCGCTTACAGCCACAACGAGATTGCAGCTCGCATCGGGCGCGCCGACCGGGAGCGTGAAGCTGGTGGAGGACGCCGAAGGCGCCCCAAAGACGCCGCTCGCGCAGGTGCTGGTCCAGGCGTACGAAAGCGCATCGCCATCCATATCGCTCGCGGTGGCGGTGAGAGCGGTCGGCGAACCAAGCACGATGTAGCCCGGGGCCGCGACAAGATCCGTCACCACCGGCCAGTTATTGAAGCGAACGTTGACATCGGCTTGACCGTTGCCGTTGCTGGCCGAGACGTGCACGACGATGGAAGCCGCGGTGGAGGCGCCGTGGTCATCCGTCACGGTTAGCACGAGGGTCTGGTCGCCTTCGCTGGTTGGCGCTGTCCAGTTGGTCGCAGCCGCCGAAGGGGCCGAGAAACCACCCGTGGCCGGGCTGACCGACCAAGCGAAGGTGATGGTGTCGCCCGCGTTCGGATCGTGTACCGTGGCCTTGGCGCTGATGGTGGCACCGGGAACGGTGCTGGTCGAAGAGAGAACCAAGGAATCGATGACAGGAACGGCATTCTTGAAGGGTACCGAAGCGACGGCTTGCTGGGCCGTGATGATGACCGACGTGACCTGGTCCTTCAGGATGGCGACTCCGGCGGCGCTGCCCGCGTAGTCCACCGCATTCGACTGGTCGCGTGCGCTCACCGAGAAGACATAGTTGCTTCCCACGGGCAGCGAACCAATGACCCCACCCCAGGTGCCCGCGCTTCCACGCGCAAAGAGCGAAACCGATCTGGGCGCCGGCAACGAGGGGCCACTTACCGTGGCGACGACGCTGCTGACATCGAACGCGCCGAGAGCGTGCACGGTCAGGTCCGCTCCGCCGAGTGTCGGCTGCTGCTCGCCTTTGCAGGCCGAAAGAACCATGAGAGCTGCAAGGGCTCCCATCGGGAGCAAGGAAAGTGTTCGTGCATTTCGAATGTGGCGCGCCATACTGAGCCTCCGTTTGGTCCGATAGTTTCGGAGGCAACCTAGGCTTTCGTATTCAACAGTCGTGTCACGGTTGTGCGAATCTTCCGCAATCCGCGAAACTCCAACGCAGGCCCACTGGCGGCATTGTTGTCCGCCGCCTTTCAATCTCCCGCGATGAGTACCGCGCGGCCATCCCGGACGATCGTTCGCGGAAGATCCTGGATTCCCCATATCTTCGCGCTATGCAATCCGGATGAGATTCGTCTTCTTTGTCATCCTAGGTCTCCTCGCCAACTGCGCTAACCCCGACAACATCTGCCCGCACAAGCCCATCACCCAGGGCGTGTTCGGAGAGATCCTGGACGCGAGCGGCACCCTTGAGCAGAATGTCCAGGTCGACATCTACGGCATCCTCAACGGCGTGCAGGACGCCAAGATCGCCAGCGCTCAAACCACCCGCGGTGGCTACCAGTTCAACATGAACCCGTCGACCTATATCGTGTGCGCGAAGACCGTTTGCACCCAAGTCACGGTTCCAACGGGCGTCGTCGAGCTCTCCGCGGTCGACGCCAGCTCCGGCCTGACCTGGAACGCGCCCATCGCGGTCCCGCCCGCGCAAACCATCGGCCCGTGCACGTTCGGCAGTTAGGGCGGTGTTCGGCGATAGCCAAGTGGACTGCTACCTGCGCAACGTCAGGTAGCGAAGGCGTTCATCTTGGCTAGGTCATAGAGATCTCCGGGAGGGTTGCAGGAGACATCTATCCACGCCATGAGGGTGTTGCTCTTGCCCCTACCGGGGGCGGGCCAAGGCGGGGGCGGCGCGAAGTAGGACCCATCGGGCTTGCGCATGTGCGAGCGATCCGAAGCGAGGCCGGTCAGGTAGTCGGGGGCGGCCATCACGCGGAAGATGGGCCGTCGTCGTGGGTGGCGCATGGGCGGAAAGCTCTCGGCCAGGTAGCGCGCAAGCGGGCAAGGAAAGGGAAGATCCGAGTCCAGGTCGAAGGCAAGGCGCGTCCCATCCGCATCGTCGCTCACGGCGAAGACGTGGTAGTCCCAGCACACGAGACCATCCCCGGGTCGCCCGGCTCTCTGGCGAAGCGCCACGATGTGGCCGGACTGACTTGAGACGATGACAGCCCACGAGCGGCGGACTTCGAGCTCGCTGCGCGCCAGAAGGCGCCAGACGTTCTCCTCGCAATAGCGCGACTGGTAGTCGAGGGAAAGCCGATCGATGCTCAGCACGAGGCAATCATACGCCTGCGCGCCAGCCCGATGGTTCCTTACCTACGGTTGCGGGCCGACTGCCACACCGCCGTTCTGCCACGGGAAGCACCAGACGGCTGCCGGCACGGTGTCCAGGTAAGGGACCGGCGTGCCGTCGTCCTTGCTTCCATCCAGCGCGCAGTATTCGTCATTGCGCACGTGGGTGAGCGCTTCCGTAACCTGGTCGGCGCCAAGTGATGCGATGGTCAGGCCGTCTTGACTGAGGCTCCAGCCGGTCGACGCGCTGGAGAAGACGACGTCGAGCCCGATGGCCATGGGCGAGCCAGATTCGGGGCAGTCGATGGTCGGCCCCGTGGCCAGGGCGGTCGGGGCGAACGCCTTGAGACTCCCACTGAAGGTTGAAATCTTGCAGCGAGCGCCAAGACGGTCGATGCGGGCATGCACGTCGCCGTTGTCGTTGATGCGATAAACGGCGAAGGGCGTGGCGTATTCGTCGAGGACGTCCAACGACCAACCCTGCGTGTCCTGGTTGAGGCCGTAGATCGACGAATCACCAAAGGCCAGAGCTCGCCCAGCGGTCGGCGATGAGGCGATGGAGACGGTTCGCACGATGTCCTCGGCAAGATCGAAAGTCATCTCGGACGCGAGTCCCGTGCCCACGCCAACCGCCGTGATGTTGAGACGATGCGTGGCGGGATTGAACGGACCCTGGGGCGCCTGATGATAGCCCGAGTAAGGCATGAACAAGCGTTGACTGTCCCAGTCGAGGCGAATGCGCTGATCGTCGGCAACGCCGAGCCAGGTCTGCACGAAATCCGCGTTGAACTCTGTGCCCAGAAGGACATTGTCCACCTCGCTGGCGTTGTCTTGACTGAAGAGCGTGATCTTCTGCAGGTTCCGCTGCACGCCGCTGCTGGTGAAGTTCACCGTGCCTGGGCCGAGGATGCCCGTCTCCGCCAGAATGAGCTGGTCGCTCGACCCCGGCATGCCGAAGTGATTGATCTGGGTGGGGAACGACGGCGCAGTCATGTCCATCATGATGACGTCCGACCAGTTGTAGATCCCTTTCGGCGCCGCGGAGTCGTAGTAGGCGCGCGAGACCATCATGCGGCTGTCCGAGAAGAGGGTCGAGTGGGTTCCGGAGTAGGAGTACGTTCCGCCCTGGCGGGGTGTGTTCTGCATGCCTAGCTCGGCAATGGAGTTACCCGCAATGAGCAAGGTGTGCAATTGCTGTCCCTGGTTGGTGAGCACGTAGAAGTGCCCTTGCTGGAATTGCAGGTCGCCCTTGCTGTCGATGGAGCCGCTGACCTCCAGGGGCGCTCCGGTGAAGGTCAATGACGGAACGCTGCCGGTGGTGGTACCTGGCGACGCCATCTGGAAGAGTTGCTGGTCCAGCTTGACGAAGTCGCCGTCGGTGTAGCGGTACACCACGAACTGCGTGGCTTGGTCGGTGCGGTAGGTCGGGTACGAGACCGTCTGGGTCTCGGTGCGGTCGCAGATGTAGTCGTGGTACGTATATGTGTTGCAGGTCTCCCCGACGCGAACGTAGATGTACTTGCTCACCAAGGGGGCTGCCTCCTGGATGCAATCGAGGAGCGATTTGCCGTTGCAGGGATAGTCGCCCTTGGTGGATTGCGGATCCTTGTAGTCGGGATTAGCACGCTGCTCGTAGTTGGGATAGCAGTATTGCACGCTTTGGTCTGGGCCTGCATGGCTGGCAGTGCAGTAGGTGTAGGTCTGGGACTGGGTGCCGGTGAAGACCGTCTTGCTGACATCGCGGCTGACCACAAAATAGCTGTCGCTGGCGCTGATGAAGGACTTGTAGCTGCGATAGGTAGCCACCACCTGCCCCACCGAAAGCTGCTTCGCGGCCTCCACAGGGTTTTGTCCGGCCAGGGGATCGGAGCTGACCTGGTCGTTGAGAAGATCTTCCTGAGAAACCAGGCTGAGCTGTGTCCCCCACGTCACGACGGTCACCTTCACACCGATCGAGCTCGCCGAAACGGTGCGCCCGGCCGGGACAGCGGCCGTGCCGCCCCCTACTCCGGCGTCCACGGCGGGCGTCGTGGTCGGCGGAGGTGGGCTGAACAAGTTGGCATAGACCACAAGTGTGCTGTCGAACAGGCGCGCATCCTGGATCTGTTGGTTGTCCAGCATGACGGCGTCCAGGAAGTCGAAGCCGGTGGCGCTGATGCCGAACCGCAGAAGCGCGGCCTCATTTGTGGATATACCATTGACGAGCAAGACCAATTCCGTGCCGTGGTAGAAGAAATACTTGGGATTGCCAGGCAGCTTGAGTGCGCAGCTCAGCTCGGGCGTGGCGCCATCGGTCTTCACGGCGAGAAGCCCGTGGCGTTGGGAGAGGAAGATCGCGATGTTGTCTTGAAAGCCAATCAGGTCGGGCCGCTCGATGGTGGGCGCCGACTTGCTACTGTCTTCTGCCCCAGCCGTGTTTGCCGTCGGGGCATAGAGCGCGGGGGGAATGTGCCCACGGTAGAGCGGTGGCAGGCTCAAGTCCTTCAGGATGTCGACGGGGTGGGTCCAGTTGATTCCGCCCAGGGCGTCGACGGTGGTTTGGAATTGGGCACTGTTGCTGACGGGACAGCGCTTCGCCGCGATGGGGTCCAATCGGCTGACCTGCGCCGCGAAGTCGTCGTAGCTCAAGATCGCGCCGGACGGGGGGACGCGCACTTGACTGCGGTAGCTGAGCGTGTACGCGGCGAGGCTGGACGGCGGGCTGACCTCACCCGCAACACCGCCAAGATCCGTGGCAGCACCCGCATCGGCAGCACCGCCCGCGCCGCCGCCACCCCCGCCACAGCCGGCAAAGACAAGGATGGCCGCTCCCCGAAGGACATAGGACTGATGTGAATACCCGACTCGCTTGGTCATGCTAGCTCCTCGTGGCCTGCATACAGCAAGAGTTGGGCCAGGCGAATCGCGCACCGCCGTCACGTGATCCTCAAGGTACTTCGCGGGTCTCAGGAGTTTAGCCCCTCACAATTCCGAGTGTCCCCTGTCGAAAATTCCTTGATCGGCGGGGTGCAAGCCAAGCCATGGTGATCGCCGTCAACCACCTAGGCGCCGACATGTGAATTTCGCGTTCCTCACGGTGCCGCTGGCAGTATGGTGACTTGAGGGGGACACGGACCATGATGAAGATGTCTTCGCTTTGGATAGTGCTTATGATGGGGGCAGGCGTTGTCGGCCTTACCCTGCTCGCGCGGTCGGGTGCCAGGGCGGGCTCGCCCGGCGGCATGGCGGCTGCGGGCTGCATCGACCTCGACGGCGACGGCTATGGCATCGGCTGCGCCGCCGGGAACGACTGCAACGATCACGATCCGACGATCCACCCCGGCGCGGTCGAGTCCTGCAACTTCAAGGACGACAACTGCAATGGCCTGGTCGACGAGGCGCCTGGCTGCGAGGCGCCGGCCCTCGACCCAAGCCCCGTGCACGTGCCTGCCGGCTCGTTCTTGATGGGCAGCGAGAGAGGCGCCGCGGACGAGAAGCCGGTTCACCGCGTGACGGGCTC
Organism: uncultured delta proteobacterium; assembly: GCA_963723955.1. Taxonomy (GTDB): domain Bacteria; phylum Myxococcota_A; class Polyangia; order Fen-1088; family Fen-1088; genus Fen-1118. The sequence continues at coordinate 687,662 of CAVRSU010000007.1, read as the reverse complement.
GGCCTTCGTCCTGGATCGCTACGAGGTCACCAATGCCCGCTACCAGGCGTGCGTGCACGCCGGGGTTTGTGCCCCGCCGTCGCTGCAAAGCTCGAACGCTCGGACGCACTACTTCGACGATCCTGCTTTCGCGGACTATCCGGTGATCTTCGTGTCGTGGAAGCAAGCGCAAGCCTTCTGCGCCTTCGCTGGCGGGCGACTGCCGAGCGAGGCCGAGTGGGAGCGCGCCGCGGCCGGCAGTGAGGCCCCACGCACCTACCCCTGGGGTGAAAGCCCGCCCGATTGCTCGAAGGCCAACTTCGCCGGTTGCGTGGGCGACACCGATCGCGTGGGCCGACGGCCGGCGGGCCAGAGCCCGTACGGCGCCTTCGATATGGCGGGCAACGTGTGGGAATGGACGGCGGATTGGTACGATGCCGGGTACTACCGGCAAAGCCCCGGTCAGGATCCGACTGGCCCCGCGACGGGCACATTGAAGGTCATGCGTGGCGGCTGCTGGGTCAGCGGCGAAAGCTCGCTGCGCACGACTTGTCGCAAGCCGGGTCTTCCGAGCTCGTGGGCGCCCAATGTCGGCTTCCGCTGCGCCTACCCGGAGGTGCAGCCATGAAACGGGCCATGAAACATTTGTTCGCGCTCGCGATCAGCGGGGCGGTGCTCCTTGCGGCCCCTGCCGCCTTCCCCTGTGGCGCTCCGTTCGGCACGGGCATCACCGTCGATCCTCACCAGGACATCATCGTGGGGTGGAAAGACAACGTCGAAACCTACGTGTTCCAGCCCATCTTCTGCGGCACGGCCACCGACTTCGGCTTGATTCTGCCCGTCCCTGGCTCTCTATCGCAGAAGCCAGCGTTGACCGATCAGCAGGCCTTCACGACCGCTGTGGCCTTGTCCGAGCCAACCAAGAGACAGGTCGTGCAAAAAAGTGGCGGCTTCGCCTGCGGCGGGTCCGAAAGCGGCGGCGGGATGAGAAACGGCTCCGAGGACACCACCACCGTGGTCGCCAGCGGACAGGTGGGCTTTCTCGATTGGGTGCAGCTCAAGGCGGACAGCGAGTCCTCTTTCACGGATTGGCTGACCGCCAACGGCTATCCGTACTCCAGCGCGGACACCAGCGTGTTCTCGTACTACGTGCAGCAGGGCTGGTATTTCGTTGCCTTCAAGATCAGCCAGGAGGCGGCGCCGGGTGGCGGAACGATTTGCCGGGCCTTGGGACCGGTCGCCTTGTCCTTTCCTACCCCGGTGCCGGTCGTACCTTCGCGCATGGCGAGCGCCGGCAGCTCCTCCGCCTCAGGCTCGCAACAGTTTTCCTGGCGCATTTTCGGCATCACCCACGGCGACGCGCAGCTGGCGTTCTCAGGCGGGGACAATTACGACCGCACGCTGTGGTATTCGGGCGCCATCAACGCCGGGGACGTCGCCTCGCTCTCGGGCTTGGCTGAGGCTGGCGATCGACTGACCCGGTTGACGTTCTCGTTCTACAGTGGAACGCAGGATCCGGACATTGGCTTGACCCTGACTGCCGCTGCCGACTATCGGGGGACCGAAGACGTCGTGGTCTACGATGACTCCGCTTGCTCGGTGAGCCGGAGCGGGCGGCTCCCTCACAGTCTTCTGCTGAGCCTGGCTGGGCTGGCCCTGGTCGGCTTGCTCTGCTGGCGTCGGTGGCGATAGGAGCGAAGCAAGCATGCGACAGCTCACGATCGCCGTGTTTTTGCTCCTGAGCCTCGGCGCGGTCGCCCCGCGCAGAGCCGAAGCCACGGAAGTGACTATCGAGGTGCGGACCACGCCACCGCTCGTTCGACCGGATAAGTATCCCAGCCTCTGCGCCATACTGGCGTTGTCCCTGAGCGAGCACGTGTGGGCCGGCGCGGGATACGAATGGGTCCAGGACTACGATGCCATCTTGTGGACCTCGGAAACCGAGGGGCACAAGCCCATCGTCATGTCGGGCCTTCGCGCCGGCGCCTGGTATCGCGGCGTGGACGAGCGTGCCTTTACATGGGCGGCTGGCCCACTGTTCACCTTTGCCAATCCCGCGTTCTCGATCGCTCACTCCCCTGAGACACTCGACAGTGGCACATCCGTCTTTGATTTCGGTGTCGATTTCTCCATCGGACGCGTTTGGCGGGGCATCCGTATCGAGGGCTTTGCCACGCCGGCCTGGTCCTTGGGTCGGCTGACAAGCCCCGCCGTCCACACGAACGAGCGCTACAATGCCTTCACCTATCGCTTGGGCGTAGCACTGGCAGTACTCGTGGGCTCGTGAGTGTGCCAGAGGGTCCACCGCTTCAGACGGGCAAGAGCCGATTCATGTTGGTCCGCGGCACGGTGAGGGCGGACTTCTACCGATACGTTGCACAAGTGTGACGCGGACGCCCCGATCAGGAGCTTAGGGTGTTCCCGTAAAGTCTCGGACCAACGGAGGCTCATGATGTTTTCTGTGCACGGAAGCGTACGAAGTGCTGTGTTGCTCCCCATGGGAGCATTTGCGGCCCTGTTGGCCTTTGCAGGCTGCAGTCGCGATCAAAATCACGTCCAGGGAGGCAGCGCGGATCTGACGGTGCGCTCCCTCGGGGCTCTCGACGTCACCAGCGTCGTTGCCACGGTCAGCGGCCCGTCGCTTGCGTCGCCCAAGACCTTTCCGCTTTTCGCGCAAGGAGCGACGGCTGTTTGGGGCGGCAGAATTGATTTGCTGCCTGTAGGAAAAGACTACGTCTTCACGATCAGAGCCGTCGATCGGTCGAACACAGTCGACTATGCGGGCAGCGCGGCAGGCATCGTGATCGCAAACGGCCAGGTCAGCACGGTCACCATCACGGCCCAGCAAACCACGGCGGCGGCTGCTTTCAAGAATTCCGTACCCGTCATCGATTCCTGGGTCCTGTCGTCCATCGGTATTACCCCCGGCGCCACGATTACAGCCAAGGTAACTGCGCACGACCCGAACCCCGGAGACACCATCAGTTTCGCCTGGTCGAGCAGTCCTGCCGTCGGCGGATTCTCGGCACCTGCGGCCGCCACGACCACATGGACCGCCCCCCTTGCCGACGGGGATCAGACTCTCATTCTGACCGTGACTGACAACCACGGAGCGTCGACCTCCGCGTCCACGGTCATTCATGTTTCGGCCAGCAACGGTCGCGGGCAAGCCGATGTGAGTGTAGGCTTCAATACCTGGCCGGCGGTCACGGATCTCGTTGCGGCCCCAGGCTACATCGTGCTCGGCTCGCCAACCTCGGTCACGGCAACGGCGAGCGACGCCGACGGCGATGCCCTGACGTACGCTTGGACCAGCTCGTGCACGAGCGGCAGTTGGTCGAGCACGACGACCCAAGCCGTTGCATTCACGCTTCCCGCCAGCGCGACCGACACAAGCTGCGACCTTGTCGTTGCGGTGAGCGATGGTCGCGGTGGTTCGGCCACGGGTCAGTTGACCCTGCCAGTAGGAAAGCCCGTGATCATCACGCCTCCAATCGTCACGGCCAAGATTCAGTCCACCCCGGTGGTCGATGTCGACGGCAGCGTGAACTTTGCCGTCGAGGCCAGCGACCCTGAAGGCAGTCCTCTCACCTTTTCGTGGGCGGCAGCCGACGGTGTGCTCTCGAATCAGGTTGACGGCGCGGGCTCTTCGCAAGTTGTCTGGACCGCACCGGCCACCGCGAAGGCTAGCTACACGGTATCGGTGACTGTAAGCAATGCCAATGGTGTCAGTGTTCAATCTGACTTCACGGTCGCCTCCACTGTCGCCGATGGCGGTGTCTGCGAGTGCACGGGCGCGGGCCCTGGCAACGTACCCAGTCACGGTGTCCTGCGGTCAGTCGGCGTGCGGCTCCGACTTCATGACCTACTCGTGCAGCGCCTCCGGCTGGTCGCCGCCTGGCCAGTCCTGCGGCGGCCCGGATGGCGGCGTCTGCGAGTGCACGGGCACGGGCCCCAGCAACGTACCCGTCACGGTGTCCTGCGGTCAGTCGGCGTGCGGCTCCGACTTCATGACCTACTCGTGCAGCGCCTCCGGCTGGTCGCCGCCTGGCCAGTCCTGCGGCGGCCCGGATGGCGGCGTCTGCGAGTGCACGGGCACGGGCCCCAGCAACGTACCCGTCACGGTGTCCTGCGGTCAGTCGGCGTGCGGCTCCGACTTCATGACCTACTCGTGCAGCGCCTCCGGCTGGTCGCCGCCTGGCCAGTCCTGCGGCGGCCCGGATGGCGGCGTCTGCCAGTGCACGGGCGCGGGCCCTGGCAACGTACCCGTCACGGTGTCCTGCGGTCAGTCGGCGTGCGGCTCCGACTTCATGACCTACTCGTGCAGCGCCTCCGGCTGGTCGCTGGATGGTACACCCTGCCCGTAGCACTAGCACCGCTGCTCGACCGCTTGTGCGAGAAGGCTTCCTGCCCAGCGCAGGCCCGCCACCTTGAGCCCGCTGTAGCATGAGCGACCAACGCAAAGGGCCTGCGAGGGCGGCCCGCGTGAGCATGCTCGGGCGCGAAGGAACGTGCCGATGTTGTTGTGGTGCGAGCATACGAGCGTTGTTCTGACCTGCAGTGGGTCCATTCTCGTCCGGGCATCTTGTGTCCCATGTAACCGTGAGTGTCTGATCGGAGGTCAGCGTTACAGGCTCCGGTGCACTATTTCAGCGATTGCAGGAGGCTGGCCGCTACGGCGGCATTGGCGCCGCGAACCGGTGAAGCCGGCTCAGGCACGACGCCCGCGCGAATCGGGCATGCTCATCGACAGCATCGTGGGGCGTGGCCGAGAGACTCCGGTCAGAGATCGCCCATCGCCTCGGCGCAACGATTGGCCGATGCGCGCAGCTCCCCGCGCAGAACCAGCAGCTCGCGCGCACGCAGGCCCGATGACCGCATCGTCCGCGTTGTCGTGGAGCAGGCGCAGGGCCGCGGCACGGTCGCCGAGTGCGCGGAGCGCTTCGACGCGAATGAGTCCCGCTTCCGCTCCCAATCGCTGCCGGTTTTACAGCCGGGCTACGATTCTCCTGCTGGCATTCGCTGTTCCTTGCCCCCCCGTCTTTTCACAACCATCGAGCCCAACAGCGCGAGGGCTCCAGCAAGCAGCCAGCTAGCGGATCTCGGGATTGGTACGGCCACTGGCGCTGGCGCGGTGGCGACCGGGAAGTCATAGGTCACACGCGCGCCCAGCGCATCGGTCACGATCGCCGAGACGGTGAAGGTGGCCCCTGTTGTCACTGCGGGCGCAGTCCAAACGACGTGTGAGGCGCCGACGCCGTCGACCTGGTTCGATAGCGTACCGGCCGTGGATGCCCATTGAAACGTGAGCGAGCTGCCCTGAGGATCGCTCGCCTCGACAGCCAGATTCACGTTTCCGTTTGCATCGACCGTTTCGACCGACTGGACGCTGGTGATGATGGCAGGTGCCTCGACGGTCTTAGGCTTGCCAACCGGCAGGGTCGTTTGACCCGTGGTCGAGCCCCCGCGGCCATCGCTCACGGTCACGACGAAATCACAACTCGTATCGATGGCGCCAGCCGCGGGCGTGAAGCTGGTGGCGGGCGCCGTTGTGATCGAGAAGGTTCCGTTCGCGCAGGTACTCGTCCAGGCGTACGCCAATGTGTCGCCGTCACCATCGCTTGCCGTCACGGTCAGCGCCGTCGGAAAGCCGAGTGTGAGGTTGCCTGGATTCGCGACGAGGTTGGTAACCACTGGCCAGTCATTGAAGGTGACCTCGACATCGGCCTGTCCGACGTCAGGGGTAGTCGACACGTGCACGACAATCGACGCGGAAGCCGACGCTCCGTGGTTGTCGGTGACGGTGAGAACCAATGTCTGGTCTCCTTCCGTGGATGGTGCTTTCCAGCTGGTCTCGGCGGCGGAAGGCGCCGAGAAGCCGGAGAGGCCATCGAGCGCAGGGCTGGTGGACCAGGCAAAGGTAATCGTGTCATCCATATTCGGGTCATGCGCCGCAGCCTCGATCGTAATCGAAGCGTCCGGAAGAACGCTGGTCGATGACAACACCAAGGAGTCGATGATTGGCGCAGCATTCTCGACGGGAACTTCGGCCGCGGCTTGACGGGCCGTAATCACGACGGTTGGAACCATGTCATTCGCTATGGTGATGCCTGATGCGGATCCTGTGGTTTGCTGGCCGCCCGAAGCGCTAGGCTGTGCAGCAATCTCGAAGAGGTAGTCCTTTCCTACCGGCAGCGGACCGATGATGGCTTCCCAAGTTCCCGCACTTCCACGGTTGGAAAGTGGATAGGTCTTGGGCACAGTCAACCCGGGAGCACTTACCGTTGCAACCACGGTGTTGACGTCGACCGTGCCGACGGAGCGCACCGACAGGTTCACGCTCCCGCTTTGGTTTCGCCTATTGCTACAAGCCGAAACGGCCAGTAGCGCTACGAGGATCCCCATAGGAAACGCTACGGGGATCCTCATTTTTCGATTGAGAGGAAAAATGGCAAACCTCCATTCGTTCAATTCGTTGCGAAGCAATGTATGCCTCGCTTGGGGAAGGTTGTGTCACGCCTGTGCTACGTTCCGGCACACGTACTGGAACACCATGCCCACGCCTTGAGATCGCAGAATCGTAACCAAGTCGTTGCCCTGGGCAGAAGCCAACCTACGAGAAGAATAGGTGATGGGTTCCACGGTGAAAGCTCGCGCCGACCACGCCGTGTCGCCGTTCCTTGGCTTGCGCTATCCCCTGATCGTTGCAGCCATCGCGGTACCGTTGTTTGCGATCTATTCCTATCCCTACCCGGACGGCGGCGCGATGGCCGCGGCAACCCAGGCCTATCTTTCCGGCTACACCAGGATGGTCGGAGCGGTGCTGTCCATCTTCGACCCGTCCGTCGTGGTCATCACCAATCGCATCGCTGGGCGGACCTTCTCCATGAGCATCGTCAAAACCTGCGATGCCATGGAGGTGAACATTCTGCTTTCGGCCGCGCTCGCCGGTTTTCCCATGCCCATCCTGCGTCGCTGCGTCACTGTGTTCATCGCAATCCTGGCTCTCGTCGTGCTCAACATTCTCCGGCTCTGCGCACTCTATTGGCTGGGAGCTCACGCCCCGACTTGGTTCGATCGCACCCATCAGACCTTGGCGCCCTTGTTCATGGTGGCCTTTGCCTTGGCGATCTTCCTGATTGCGACACTACATGAGAGAGAAGGATCCGCTGACAAGACGACCCAAGCAGACGTGGCGTAACCATGACCACAAGTAAGCGCCGAATTTTTCACTTCGCGCTGCTATTCCTTCCCCTCTTTCTCCTCCTAAGCTGGCCTTTCAGCTGGGTTGGACGAGGCTATGGTGCCTTTGTCTGTGGCGCCGTCAACGGCTTGGTCCTGAACGCCACCCAGACTCCGAGGGTCGCTCGTCTGGTACCTAGCCGGCGACCCAACGCCGATTGGCACGCGACTTACGTTGTCTGGAACCAAGGCACCAAGTCTGCGGAGGAGCAATTCGACATCGATATTCACCAGCTCTTCTACTTACCGACAGTCTTCTTTGCCGCCCTCACGCTTGCTGCTGGGAAGATATGGGGCGGCAAACACCTCGTCGTGAAGCTGCTCATGGGTGCCTTGCTATTTCAGTTGCGGGGGATGTTGCCCTTCATTGCCCAAGAGCGCGCCGTGATCGGCGTAGCCGACCACGGTTTTCTTGATCCTGCGCTTTTGCTCGCCATCCAGATTGTGGTGAAACCACTCGGTATGGCCTATGCATTGCCCTTGCTTCTGTGGTTCGGCCTTTTTCGCAAGTCACTTATCCAGCCACCGAACGAGAAGGATTCTTGATCGCCTCAGGTCACCGGTCGTTCAGGGTGCGACGCCTGGCGAGTCGCGTGGCGCCCCCCGCCAGGAGTAGAATCGCCAAGCCCAGCACGGCCCAGGCGGGTGCGGAGGGGACGGCAACAGGCGGAGGTGCGGCGCTGACGACCAGATCCCGACTGACAGGCACCGCAGCCAGGTAGTTGCCGTCGCCTCTTTGCGATGCGGTGATGGTCGTCGTGCCAGCGCCCACCGCCGTCACCGTCGTACCCGACACCGTCGCAACGGACGGGTCGCTGCTTGTCAGCGTCACCGGCAGTCCCGAGCTGGACGAGGCCGCGACCGCGAACGGCGGGGCAGACAACGCCAGCGAACCGAGGTCGGGCATCGTAAGGGTTTGGCTGGCTTTTTCGACGACCAGCGTGCCCGAGGCGCTGCCGCTATAGCCCGGCTGCGTAACGACCGCGTTCACGGCGTACGAGCCGGCGTGCACGGGGACGCTCGACCCACCGTCGTAGGTCACGGCGACCGCCAGCCCCGGAGGTGACGTCGTGACGCCGACCATCTTGGGATTCCCGTCGTAAGTCTGCTGCAAGTTGGAGAGTGTCACTGTGGCCGGCACGCTCACCGGATTCACGACCAAGTTCTGGCTGACCGGCGCCGCGGCCAGGTAATCGCCGTCTCCTGCCTGCGTGGCGGTGATGGTGGCGGTGCCCACGCCCACCACGGTCACGGTGACGCCCGACACCGTCGCGACGCTCTGGTTGCTGCTCGACAAGGTCACCAGCAGCCCCGAATCGGCCGAGGGGAAGATATCGAACGGCGCGATTCCCATGGTCACCGGACTCAAGGGAGCGAACGTGATTGTTTGCGCTGCTTGGGCGATGACCAGGGTGCCAGTCGCGTTGCCGTTGTAGCCTGGCTGATTGACTGTCGCGCTCACCGCGTACGAGCCGGCATGGACGGGGATGTCGCTGGAGCCGTTGTAGGTCACAGCGTTGGTCAGGTCGGGCGGCACGGTTGTGACCGTGACCGGCTTGGGCGTGCCGTCGTAGATTTGCGCCAGATTGCCAAGCGTCACATAGGCCACGGTGTCGTACGCCGGGCGGTCGGAGTAGTGCACCGTCGTCTGCGACATGGGCACGGCGGACTGCTGCGCGCCGAGGCTGTCGGTGGCCGCACTGTAAAACTCGTAGTAGCCGTAGCCGTTGGCGAAGCTGAACGGGATCGAACCGGAGGTGCCGGGAATCGCGCCCGCCTCGGTCCAGCTGCCCCAGCTCGAATCGTCGGCCGAGTAGCGGTAGAGGACGTCGGAATGGTCGATGGTAACCGGCGGGGGCTGGATGGTGAGGTGGAGAACGGGGAAGTTGCTACCATACTCCTTGGCGTCGAAGGCGAAGCTCGATGCCGTGCCGCTTTGGCTTTCGGTGACTGCCTTCACCATCAGCGTGACGAGCCCGTCACCGCTCGGCTGGAGCTGCGACTGCACGAACGAGGTGACGTCCCACGAGTACCACTGGTTCTTCGCGCCGGAGGCCAATGTACTGGTGGCGACTACATCGCCGAGCGCGGGCTGGTTGTTCCAAGTGATGGTGGTTTCACCCCAGGTGTCGACGGCCGAGCTGCGGACCTCGACCGGGAGGGCCGGACCGGTGGCATTGAAGCACCACAGTTGCAGCGTAGCCCCGGTGACTGTGGCGCCGGCGGGAACCTTGCTCACGTCGAAACGGATCCAGGAGCGTTCGTTCTGGTAGGTGCCCGAGCTCGAGCTCGCGACGTACATGCTGGTCGCAGTGCCGTAGTTGCTGTTGGCCTTGCTGCTGTAGCTGATGACCTGCGCGTCCGCGACCGGGGTCAAATCGAAGGTCGTTGGCGCAAGGCCCGCCGTGTCGCTCAGGGTGACCGGGCCTTTCTGGACACCTGGGACTGTCGGGTTCATCTCCGCGACCACTGTTGGATTGGGCGGGAAGTCCGAGTCCGTGAAGCCCTGGTCAGAAGCCTTGGTGGCAGCGTCGCAGCGGAAGCGCATGCCGAAGCTTTCGGAGGTCGGAATGCCGGTGACGAGAAGCAGGTCGCCCGGGCTGAACGCGCTGAGATTCTTGGAAGCATAGGCTGTGGCGTCCCACAGCTTGATCGTGGTGCCGTATTGATCCGTGACTGTGTCGGTGCCGGCCTTTTTCGCCAGGAACTCGACGTAGTGGTTCTTGTAGTTGTCGTTGCCCCAGAAGTACGCCATCGAGGGCATGAAAACCGGCTTGGCCAGGCTGTCGTCGTGGCCGACGATGTTGAACTCGACGCCGTCGGCATCTGAGGGATCCCCTCATAGGCATCAAAGAATTCCAAACACTTGAGCAAAAGCCCGTTGCTCGGAAACTAGGCGGCCAAATGCGGCCATTAGGGGCGCAAGCCACTCCTCCGGCATCATTGGAATGGCTCCATACCAATAGCTGCCTTGGGTGAATAGCGAATGCGTCCGGCGCTTCACCGTGTTGACCTTGAGCTTGCGGTCGAGTCCGGTTTCTTCCGCCGCGGCACCCAGAAGCGTGAGCAATGCCTGGGAGATGGCCGCCAGGAGAAGGAGTCGGTCTCGTCGTTCAGGGTCCGCAATGTGCGTAGCTTTCAAACCCATTCCAAAGCGTGCGTCCTTGGCGTCGCGGAACGTTTCCTCGATGGTGAAGCGCTTGCCGTACGCCTTGACTGCCTGAGCGCCGCTGAGGTCAGAGCGACTCGTCGCCAGATGCCAGGCATCCTTCATTCCGCGCGCGTGCACGCCTACCACCGCAGCCACCGGCGTCCGGTCGGAGGTGACCTTGACGTTCGCAAGCTTGACCGCTCGTCCGCTCGGTGAAAGCCAGTGTGTCGCAGGTCGGACCTCGCCGTTGGATGCCTCGACGTAGATGATTCCTCGAAAGCGGATGATGAAATCCAGGCCGAGCGAAACAAGGAAGGGATAGAGTTTCTGGTCCCCAAACCCTCGGTCTGCCAGCACGGTCGCTCGCTTGGTATGCGCCGGACGCAGCTTGGCGAACAGGGCCAGGAGGTCATCCTCATGGTCGTTGCGCCAGCCTTCGATGGTTGACTTTCTGACTGTTCGCCACAGCAACGGCGTCGCTCGTCCGTGGGACGTGATGAGATACAAGGCGATGGTGCAATGGTCGTCGGCATCGAACTCAGTCCAGTCGAGCGCGACGTAGACATCCTCACGCGCGCCCAGCACGAAAGGCACCCAGTTCTTAAAGAAGGTATCGCACGAGATACCCGCATTGCTCATCAGGCGATCGACCTGCTTGACTGCGTGCCTTGGATTCAGTCCCTGAGCCTGCGCCAACCCTTGTCCGATGGCGTGAATGCCCAGCGTGGCGCCGTGGATGACGCCGGTTACCCCGTTGGCTAGCGAAAGCACTCTCTTCGCGTGGAAATCCTCTCCAATAAGCTTCTCAACAAACCGCTGTGTGTCCGCCGGGCGCAACCGATTCTTTGCGAGTGGCTTGCGCAATCTAGTTCCAGGAGTCGTCGTCTCGTGGCTCATGGAATCCATGTACCAGAACTTGCTGTGGATAAGTCAATCCTCGACGTTTTTCAATCGCCAGCAATATCAAGTGCTTATGAGTTGCGCGCGATGAGGGGATGGTTCAGCGTCGGCATAGATGCCCTCCTGGTCGACGAATTCGGGGGCACCGCCGTAGAAGCTGCCCTTGCCGCGTACCTCGAGGATGTCGCCCTTGTGCAGCTTGCCGGCGGCGAAGCCGAGGTAGCTACGATAGAGCTCCTCCTCGGCGAGACGGTTGGTCGGGACGATGGAGCCGTCTCGGTTGACCAGGCTGGTGGGCACCTGCGGACTGCCGCGACGGATGAGGGTCTCGGGCGTGGCCGAAAGCAGGCGGATGAACGCGTCCTCGAAGGACGGCCGGGTGTCGTTGTCGTTCATCATGGTGACCACTGCGCGGTATTGGCCCGAGAACTCGGTGTCGAGCTCGTAGCGCGGGCCACCGACGTGGTACGGGTTCGACTGCGGGAACTGCTGCATGAACTCGACGATGCCGTCGCGGCATAGGACCGGCGACTTCTTTGGACTCTTGTCGGTCCAGGTCCAGCCGGTCGGGGGATGGTCGTACATATAGCTGTTGATGGCCACGGTGTACGTGTAGCCGAGGTCGAGGGGCTGCCCGTTGAAGGTGACGGTCACCGGAACACCGTCGTGCGCAACCACGTGCAGCGCGCTCGAGAAGCCGGCGTCGCAGTTGGTCTGCTTGAGGAAGTTCATGATGTCCTGGCCGGTCATGTTGACCCGGTAGAAGAGGTCGTCGCTCCACGGGAAGGTCTCGTAGACCTGCCGGAAGGTGACCGGTCCGGCCTGGATGTCGGAGCGCACGCCGCCGCCGGTCTCGAAGGCCAGGTCGGCCTGCCCGAAGAGCTGTGCCCCCTTCCACTGCATGGCATCGCAGACCCACTGGCCGGCGCTATTGTTGCCGCTCCAGGGATACTCGTCGGCCGACCACCACTTCATGACGTTGTCGAGCATCAGATTGTCGGCGGTGTAACCGAGCACGGTGTCGAGCGGCATGGCGGGGTGATTCGCGTTGTAGGTCGCGATGAGTCCGTCGATGTACGACTGCACGTCGGGATCGGGCGTGAAGTCGGCGTCGCGCACCACGTGGTTGGTCGAGGAAACGTAGGTGCCCGTGCCGGTGACGCGCAACTCGCCGACGTAGTGCATGTAGCTGCCCGCCTCGGTGAAGATGGTCTTGTAATTGAGGCTGGCGGGCTGCCAGACGGTTTCGGCAAAGGTGTGCCAGTGGCCGGTCACCGCGATCTCGGGCAGCTTGGGCGTGCCGGTGTCGCGCAGGAGAGCGTCGCCAGCGCCGGCCGCCGAATCGGTCGCGATGGACGTGTGCCCGATGTGGGCCGCAAGGACCACAATGTCACAATGCTCGGTATTGCGTAGTGTGCTCACGTAGTCGGCGAGGATGCACCGGAGCCGTGGTGCCTGTCCAATCGGCTTTCACAACTTCGAGCGTGGTCGAAAGCGAGGCGCCCACCTCGGAGGCGTCGGTGGTGTAGCCGAGGATGCCGATCTTGGTGCCGTTGATGGTGACGGTCGTGTAGGGCGCGAAGTAGGGCTGGTGCGTGTTGATGTCCCTGACGTTGGCGGAGATCACGGGCACGCCCGAGTTCTTGCAGAGCCATCAGGTTGTCGATGTAGGTCGAGTCGCGCACATCGTGGTTGCCGACCAATACGGCGTCCATGCCACGCCCGCGCTGAGCCTGCAACTTGCTCGACAGCAGGCTGTAGAAACCTGTCATGGCTTGGTTGCCGTTCACGTCGCCAACCGGATTGCCCTCGGAGATATCGCCGGCGTCGATGACCAGCGAATCGGGCGTGGCCGCCGTGAGCTGCAGGATGGCGGCGGCCATGTAGGCGGCGCCGCCCACGTTCTCGAAGCCGGCCGACACCGGGTCGTGCGACGGGATGGTCCACTTGTGCGGCGTCACCCGGGCGTGGGTGTCGTTGACGTGGAAGATGGCAATCGCGCCCAGGACCCGGACCGCGATGGACGCGTTTGCCTGCCGTCCTTGCGCATCCGTGACGATGACTGGCACGCTCTGGGCGCCGCCCGTGAGCGACGCGGGAATCGTGTATTGGTACGAGAAGCTGCCACTGCCGTTGTCCTGGAATTGGACGCTGGGGGCGCCGCCCAGCGACGACAAATCGCCGGAAACCGCGATCCCGGTGCTGGTCGGGTTGGTGCCAGGCACCACCGAAACCTGCAAGGTGACGTTCTGGTTCGCCGTCGCCGCCGCGGGATTGGCCGACGCGGTGGCCGAGGGATTGGTCGGGGCCTACACGTTGAGCGCGATGATGGCGCTGCCGCTGCGGCTCTGACCGTCGGTGACCGTGATGGGCAGGCTCTTCACACCGAAGCCGGCCGACGACGGCACGGAAGTTTGGAACGAGAAGATATTGTCCCCTGCCACGGCGTCGCCGGCGAGGCCGTCGTCGTGGAAGACCACGCCAACGCCGCCGCCGATCGTCGTGATATCTCCCGTGACGGCGAGGCTGGTGCTGGTTGGGTTGGTGCCGGGAGTGACCGTCGCCGTGAGTAGGACGCTCTGGTTGAACGGGACGGACGACGGCGTGGCCGCGGCCGCGACGCTCGGATTCGTGGGCGCCAGAACCGTGAGCGCGATGGAAGCGTCAGCCACCCGACCTTGCACGTCGGCAACCGTGACGGGCAGGCTTATGGCGCCGGCTGCGGTTCCCCAGGGCACGGTGGTCTGGAACGAAAAGACCCCGTCCCCGGACACCTGGTCACCGTTGGTGCCGTCGTCGTAGAATCCGACCGAGCCGCCGCCGATGGCCGAGAAATCGCCGGTGACCGTGATGCCGGTGCTGGTCGGGTTGAGGCCAGGGAGCACCTGGACCGTGAGCAAGACCGTCCCGCTTTGCGCCACGGACGACGGCGAGGCAGCGCCCACGCCCGCCAGGGCGGTCGGGCTCAGAACCACGAGAGCGATCGAAGTGCTCGCGCTGCGGCTCTGGGCATCCGTGACCGAAATCGGCAGGCTCTTGCTGCCGCTCCCTGCCGCAAAAGGAACCGAGGTGAAAAGGGAGTAGATGTTGTCCCCGGCCGTGACATCGCCGTGCGTGCCATCGTCGTAGAATACCGTGCCCAGGCTTCCACCGATGGTCGTCAAATCGCCGGTCACAGCGATGCCAGTGCTGGTCGGATTTGCTCCGAGGGTCACCTGGACCGTAAGCAGGACGGTGTTGTCGAACGCGACCGGCGAAGGCGTAGCTTGTCCGCTGGCGCTGGGAGGGGTTGGCGGGCCAAGCGCCGTGATGGTGCCCGAATCGTTTGACGTGAGGCCACTGACTGCCGCGTGAATGACCGAGGAACCGGCTGCGTGCGCAGTGAAGACGGCGCTCTTGCCGTCACCGCTCGGCACGAGATCGCCATCGACCACGCCACCGGTCTTCGAGAGCAGCGACCAGACAACCGCCGCGTTGGCGACGAAAGTGTCGCTGGCGTCGCGTGTGACGGCGTAGACGGGGAGCGAGCTTCCCTGCGCCAGATTCTGCGCAGGCACCACGTCGCCTGTGCCATCGGCCGCGGTTTCCACGCGAACTTGCGTGGGTGTGGGACCTACGGACGTCACCGTGCCCTGGATTTCGAGGTCGGTGACACCTTGAGTAGTGGACCCGGTGGCGCCATCGTAGACGTACCACGTGCCGGTCGAGCCGCTTGCTCCCCAGTTGACAATCCGAAAAGTGACCGTAGTCCCGGGAGCAACATTCTGCAGTGCCGGGATGCCTGTCAGATCGATAGCTGTGATGGTCAATGCCGAGCCACTGCTCCATGTCGCCCAGCTGACAGTGGCGATGTCGTTGAAGGCGCCGGACCCAATCGAGTATTGTAGCCGGCCGCTCGTGGGGCCGGTGCTTGAGCGCCGATAATTGATTTTGCTCACCGAGGAGAACGAGGCTTGACAGACCGCGTTAGCCGTGACGGTGAAAGTCGCGAACTGATTCGCGGCGATGGCATTCGCCACGCTGGTCGCCGTCCAGTTATTGCCGCCCCACCCGCCCGCCGCGGCTGAGCCAGAAACGCCGACTCCGCTTGCGCGGGTGAGCGAGCCCACCGATAAATTCGAAGCGCTCGTACTCGCAGCCAGCGGCGACGTACCCCAGTTGCTCTGTCCATACATATCCCAGCCCGCTAGCACGGCCGCATTGGCGGGCCTCGCCGCTGCGGCAACGACAAAGCCGGCAAGCAACGTGAGCGCGAGCGCGCGAACTGGAGACTGGAGGGAAGTAGTGCAGAGCTTCATGGCACACCTACGCGTCCAATCCGCGCCGCCAGATCGGAAGACAGGAATTTCCAGCATTGCGATACTCCTCACGCAACACTCGTCGTAGAAAGCGGCGTCTCACAGACGGCCGCACGCTAGTCAGACCGCCCACGACTCTCAAGCCACAGCTTGGTGACCTCCGTGCTATAGACTTTCAAATACACTAATTCAGTATTGTATTACCCGTATCTGGGTGAATCCCGTCGGTGAGTGCGCCAGCACCTGGCGAAAGCCACTGCTATCGCGGTCGCACGGCCGTCGCAAAGCGTTTTCCAAGTTGTGGAGCACGGATCTCGCAGATGGTGGAAGCGATCTCGTAGAAGGGCGGGTTATGCCGAGCTCGGCATAACCCGCATTGGACGAAGCCGCTTGCGCGGCAGCTTGGCGGCAGTGCTGCTTGGCATGCGTTGGCGTGGGGCAGGCTTCCATCCTGAGCTGAGCTCGTCGCGCGTCGCCACGGTCGAGTGTTCAAGCCGATGATGGGTGACTCTTTGGCTTTCACCCAAGCCAAGGAGATCACCATGTCCGACCCGACCGATGTCCAGAATTCCATCGAGAGAATGAAGATCCACATGGAGCTGCGTGGACACCGCCCGATGACGGTGTACACATTCAGCGGCTACGCACGAAGGTTTCTTGCCCACGTGGGTAAGGCGCCCGCTGCTGTCACTGCGGCCGACGTGGAGAGCTTTGTGCTCGACCTCTGCCGCAAAGGCCGCGCGGCGCGTACCCGCAATGTGGCCCTGGCCGCCGTGCGCTGCCTGCTATTTGCCACCACCGGCAACGACGCTACCGTCGGAGTTCCTCGCGCAAAAGTTCCACGCCTCTCTCCCAAGATTCTCAGCGGCTCCGAAGTCGCCCGTTTGCTCGCCGCCACTGACTCGCCCAAATATCGCGCCATTTTCATGCTGGCCTATGGCGCCGGCCTGCGTGTCGGCGAGATCGCGGCGTTGCAGGTGACGGACATCGACAGCGAGCGCATGCTGATCCACGTGCGCGAGGGCAAGACGGGTGCGCGCCATGTGATGCTCAGCCCGCGCGTTCTCGAAGCACTGCGCACCTACTGGAGGGCCGCGCGTCCCGCCGGCCCCGAGTTGTTTCCTGGTGGCCGCTCGCAACGCCCGGGAACGCAGCTCACGCGCGAAAGCATCTACAAAGTCATTGTCAAGGTCGCGCGCCAGGCCGGAATCCAGAAGCACGTTTACCCGCACATGCTGCGCCACTGCTTCGCCACCCACATGCTTGAAACCGGCGCCGACATCCGTAGCGTGCAGGTCCTACTGGGGCATGCCTGCCTTGAATCTACCACCACCTATCTGCACCTGAGCAACGCCCATCTGCGGGCCACCCCGAGCCCCATCGATTTGCTCGGCACTCCCGCGGGCAACGTCCTCGGCTGACCCAGCCCACGAATGTCAGCACATGCCCAATGCCCGTCGGGCGTGGCAGGTGCAGCCGTGGTACGTCCCACATTCGAGGTGGCGGACATCTTTCGCCGCCACCTCGACGACTATCGCCAGAGCCACGCCTTGACAGAAGGCCAGCACGACGTTGCGCGCGCCATCGTCGCGTGCCGGACACCTGCGCTCGGTGGCCACCTGGACCGCTGCACGGACTGCGGCTTCGAGACGCCTGCCTACAACTCGTGCAGAAATCGCCACTGTCCCAAGTGTCAGGCGCTCAACCAGGCCCGATGGGTCGAGGCTCGCTTGCAACGTATCCTACCCGTTCACTATTTCCACCTCGTCTTCACGCTGCCCAGTGAACTGCACAGCCTTGCCTACAACAACAGGGCCGCGATCTTTGCTCTCCTTTTCCGATCTGCCGCCGACACGCTCCTGAGCCTGGCCTCCGACCCGAGCTGGCTTGGCAAAGACGCGCAGCTTGGCATCACCGCCGTGCTGCACACCTGGACCAGGGAGCTGTGCTTTCATCCTCATGTCCATTGCATCGTCACCGGCGGCGGTCTCGCACACGACAAGAGCCAATGGGTACCGGCGCCGCGCGACTTTCTCCTTCCCGTTCACGTCGTGGGCGCGCTCTTTCGCGGCAAATTCATGGCCGGCTTGCAAGAGCTGCTGGACCAAGGCGAGTTGCACGATGACGTTCCATGTCGCGCCGCCCGTCGCCGCCGGCAGCGCCTCCACAAGACAAGCTGGGTCGTCTACGCCAAGCGGCCCTTCGGTGGCCCCGAGCAAGTGTTTCGCTATCTCGGCCGCTACACCCATCGCGTGGCCATCAGCAACGCTCGCATCGTCACCTTGGACGACCAAACGGTCGTCTTCCGCACCCGCGGCAGCGACACCGCCTCGTTGTCGCCGACCGAATTCATCGGCCGATTTCTCCAGCACATCCTCCCCAGCCGCTTCGTCAAGATTCGCCACTTCGGCCTCATGTCCTCGGGCAACGTCAACACCAGCCTGGAACAGGCGCGCGCCCTGTTGCCCGCCGCCGATACTGGTGCCGTGGCCGGGGCCACCGCTGGCGCCCATGATGGCGCCTATGACGGCGGCGATCTTCCATCCGCCAACCGGATCGATCCGGATCTTCCCTGGCCGGCCCTGCTGCTCGCGCTCACGGGTCAGGATGTCCTGCTCTGCCCGCGGTGTCAGCAGCGCACAATAGTGCGCCAGTTGCTGCCGCCAGTGCGCGCACCGCCGCAAGCAAGAGATGCTTCATGAAGGTCGTGAGCGACGCGACCGCTACCCAATTACGAGCGGTCATGGCCACTGCTTTGTCCGCCGCTGTCTCTGCAAGCTGGCGCGAATCGACGCTGGCCCCTCACCACCCCGTCGGTGCCCCACACTCTAGTGCAATCCGGTCCGATGTCCTTGCGAAAGCCACTACCGGCGCCGACCAAAACCTCGGCAGCCGGACAACAATCGCATAGGCGCATAGCCGCCAAGCCGCCGCGCAAACGTTTCGTCCAACGCGCGTTTACGTGAATGCGAGCTCCGCCTCCGGCTCCGCTCGACTCACGTAAACGGCTACTTCTTATGTGGAGTGCCGGATTATGTGGAGCTGGCGCGTGTCATCGGCGCTGATCTCGACGATGGATTGGTGAATGGCGCCGCGTAGCGGCTCCACATAATCCGGGGCAGCGTCCGGCTTCTCGGCCCGATGGCCGAGATGGAGGACGCCATGCTGGAAGGACTCGTTCATCGAAAGCAAGATCGTGCTCGACTCGAAGCAAGCCCCGCGCGCGACTTTCTCGGACAATTCGTCGCTGCGCTTCTGGAGAAGCGGTACCGCCACAAGACCGTCGTCCGTTACGTATTTTCTGCGGATCGCCTGGGCCGATGGTTGCGAGACCGAGGACAGACGGTGCGACAGCTGGATGAAGCCGCCTTAGCCGCGTATTTGATCGAGCTCGGGAGGCGTCGCAGAGGTAGACAGCCGGAAGGCCGCCTTCCTACTACAGCAGCAGGGGCGCACAGTTTCTTCGCCTTTCTTCGCCAAACGGGAATCACCCGCGAGCCGATTCCCGCGCCTGCTTCGGAGTCGGAGCGGTGGATGGAATTGTACAACTACCATCTTGAGCATGCTGCGGGACTGTCGGTAGGCACGCGGCAGATCTACTGCCGGTACGCCCGGCTGCTGCTCGCGGAGCATTTCGGCGACCGTGCGATTGAGTGGACGGTCTTGACTGCCGATCATTTGGCGGATTTCGTTCGACGGAAGGCGGCGCAGCTCAAGCCGTCGGCAAGCCACCCACCCGTAACCGCCGTTCGCGCTTTTGTTCGCTTTCTCGTTTCCCGCGGTGTTGTTCCCAGCGGCCTCGAAGCAGCCGTGCCAACTGTTCGCCAGTGGAAACAAGCCTCGCTGCCCAAGGCTCTCACCGCCGGGGAAGTCCAGCAGGTGCTGTCGCTTTGCGATGGCGAGACGGTCGTGGCGCTTCGTGACCGCGCAGTCTTACTGCTCCTGGCGCGCCTGGGTCTGCGCGCGGGGGAAGTAGCTGCGCTCCAAATCGAGCATTTCCGATGGTCTGCCGGCGAGATTCTCGTCGTCGCTGGCAAATCCGGCCGTGAGAGGCTGTTGCCTCTGTCCGATGAGGTCGGTCGCGCTGTGGTGGCGTACCTTCGCCATCGCCCACTGAGCGGCGACCGTCGAGTCTTTCGGTGCAATCGGGCACCCTACCAGCCTCTGGCTCCGTATTCCGTTGGTGAAATCGCCGGACGTTTCCTGCGTCTGGCAGGTCTGCCGACCGGCCACCGCGGCGCCCATGTCCTCCGGCACACAGTCGCAACCCAGATGGTACGGCAAGGTGTTGCCTTCAAGCAGGTGGCGGACGTGCTCGGCCACGCCCGCCTCGATACCACCGCGATTTACGCGAAACTCGACCTCGAGACGCTGTCGCGACTTGCCCTGCCTTTCCCCGGAGGTGTGTCATGAGGCCAGGTGAGCTTCGTGACCGACTCGATCGCTATATCGCCCTTCGGAGGGCAGTTGGATTCCCCATGCGTGCCGAGGAGCGGCTGCTGCGGGACTTTGTGAAATTCGTCGAGCATCGAGGCGAGGATGAGGCAGTGCGATCACAGGTGGCCGTCGATTGGGCATGCCTCGACGATCATTGCGGGGTCTCGGGTCCAGCTCGCCGGCTCAGTATCGTACGCGGGTTCTTGGCCCACGTCCGTGCTTCAGTGCCGCAAACAGAAGTTCCGCCGGTGGGGCTTGTCGCAGGCAATCGGCGCCCCACACCTTACATCTACACGGATCAGGAGCTCCGAGCCCTGGTCGAGGCCGCTCGACTTCTAGGCCCAAACGATTCCCTGCGTCCTCACACGCACGCTACCATTATCGGCTTGCTTGCCGCCTCGGGTTTGCGCGCGGGTGAGATTACGAGACTGCGGCTCGAAGATGTCCACCTTGAAGCCGAGCTGCCACACCTTCGAGTGCTCGACACCAAATTCCACAAGTCGCGTCTGGTTCCCTTGCATCCCTCGACGGCAACGGCACTGCGAGCCTACGCGACTCAAAGATCCCGGCTCGGGTACGACGGACTGTGTGACCACTTCTTCGTCTCCGAACGCCCCGGAGCTATCCAATACCAGACGGTGTAGCTCTCATTCTGACGGCTCATCAGCGGTGGCGGCGTGAGGCGATGTCGACGATGTTGTCGGGTAGAGATACGATCTGGACGTAGGTTGCAGCGAGCATGCGCCAGGCACGATCGAAACGGTCGCTTTGCTCCAAGGCGCGCAAGGTGAGAATGGCTTGACCACCGTCGTGGCGCCAGCGCATGCCAGAGCGCTTGAGTCTCTGTGAGACCAGCGTCTTGCACGCGGCCTCGACGATGCCCGAGCCGATGGGGAGATGTCGGCGAGCGAAGCTGGCGTAGCGCATACGATGGCGATGGTGGCGAAAATACCCGAGCGCGGAAATCACCTTGCGATTTCGCCGGTGATGCTTGGCCAGGTAGCGCAAGTGGCGAATGACTTTCTCCACGCCATCGGTGTCGTGGCGCAAGATGTGGCGATGCTTCTCGAATTCCAGTGTGAAGCGGACGGTGCCTTCGCCATGCACGGCGACCATCGCGTCGGCGAGGTGCTCGGCGGCATGGAAGAAATCCACGATCTGATAGCCCGCGTAGCCATCCGGCAAGGTGCCCAGGAAGGCCCAATTGTCTTTGGCTCCGTCTGCGATGGTGACGACGCGAAGGTCGGGACGGCGCGCGAGAATGGTCATCAGCTCCGCCGTGAGGCTGGCCTTGAGCGTGGGCTTGCCGGCTTCTGGCATGCGAGCGATTCGCCTGGTTAGCAGCAGCTCGCCAGCTCCGTCATAGAACATCAGCGTTCCACAGCTTGCCTCGTTGTAGCCGGTGGGTCCCTTGGCCAGTTTGCCCCGGGCGCGGGTGGCGGCGCATTTCTTTTCGCGCTGGCCGTCCTTCATGGGAATCAACACGCCGTCGAGGGAGACGGCGACGACCACGGCAACCGCGGGCACGCTCTCTTGGTCGCGTAGGCGCTTCTCGAAGTCGATGCGCTCGGCTTCCCAGCGCGCCGACAGTGCCTTGGCCATCCGGTCCAAGCTGGACTTCGATGGACACATGCCGCCCATGCGGACGAGCAGCTCCTCACTCTCGCCGGGTGTGAGGTGTGCAACCATCCACGCCGCATTCTGGGCTGCGAGCGGCGTGAAGTAACCGGCGACAACACCGGCACGCAACTCCATCGGGCACACCGCGCGTTCGCCGTCCTGTCGGGTCGAGTACAGCGTCCGTTCGATGCTGGCAGGCCCGGCGGCCGTCATGTATGTCTGCGAACAGCGAAGGACGCGTCGGTGTGGAACGCCGTCCACTTCGACTGCGGGTGCGTCGGTGTCGAGTCGGGCCAATTCCTCGGCTACGAATTCCGCCTCGGCCGCGGCGAAACGACGGCGCGCCTCACGCTCGAAGGTCTCGAAGTCCTTGTCGCCGGTGCGGGCGGCCTGGCGTTCACGCATGAACGCGCGCAGTTCATCGAGGGCCGTTGTCTGCTTGCCAACAAGTGCGGGAATCTGGGAATCTGTCATGGGGCATCCTCCGAGGATTTCGGTTTCGACAATCTCGAAGTACCCCGGCAGGCTCTGCCCTTTCAACAAATTACGCTGCCGGATACTTTGTCACCGGCCACGCGGTCGACCGTCCAATTCCCCTGTATTTCTCGGTCAATTCAAAATCTGCACCCATACCAGAGCATTCGGCGGACTTTCGTCGGACTTGTCCGACGGCTTGGCCTTGGCACTGGGACGCAGCATCTGCGGCTACATGATCTTCGCCACACCTTCGCCGTGCGACGCTTGCTCGCCTGGTATCGGGAGGGTGCGGATGTCCGTGCCCGACTGCCCGAATTGTCCGTCTATCTCGGTCACGTCCGGCCCGAGGACACCTACTGGTACCTGTCGGCCATCCCCGAGCTTCTCGGAATCGCCGCTCGCCGTTTCGAGCACTTCGCGGACGTGGGAGGTCTCCCGTGACAGCCGTCGGCAACCTGGCGCCTCTCCTACGGGACTTCTTCGCTCTGCACCTACTGGGCTACAAGCGCGCAAGTCCTCAAACCGTCGCTGCTTACCGCGATGCCTTTCGCCTCCTGCTTGTGTTCTTGAAGAAGCTACGTGGACGGGAGCCATCGCAACTTCAGCTCGATGACCTCGACGCAACCGCCATCCTGGCATTTCTGGACCACCTCGAGGCCGATCGAAAGAATTCAATCCGATCCCGCAATGCGCGCTTGGCGGCACTCCGCTCCTTCTTCCGCTTCGTGGCTTTTCGCGAGCCCTCGTACGTCGCCTTGGCCAGCCAGGTGCTCGCCATTCCCATCAAACGCGAGGACCAGCGGGTGGTGGGATACCTGACCCGTCAGGAAACGGATGCCCTGCTCGCCGCGCCCGATCGCACACAGCGCACGGGTCGGCGCGACTACGCGCTTCTCCTGACCTTGTACAACACCGGCGCTCGCGTCTCCGAGATCACCTCTGTTCGACGATCACAGGTCACTTTCGGCAGCACCGCACTCATCGCTCTTCACGGCAAGGGACGCAAAGACAGGAGCGTTCCCCTGTGGGCCAAGACCGGCCGTATCCTCACGGCCTGGTTCGCGGAAATCGACGACGCGCCCGATGGCCCAGCCTTCCCCAACGCACGGGGTGGATCGCTCACCCGCGATGGTGTCCGATACATCCTCGACCAAGCGGTCACCGTCGCGACTCCACGCTGTTCCAGCCTTCGTGGCAAGAAAATCTCACCCCACGTCCTTCGCCATACGACCGCGATGCACCTGCTACAAGCGGGGGTCGACTGCTCCGTCATCGCGCTCTGGCTCGGACACGAGAGCCTTGAGACCACACACATTTACGTCGAAGCGGATCTGGCGACAAAAGAGGCCGCGCTCAGCAAGCTGCCTCCACCACAGACGAGCATCCGGCGCTTCAAGCCCGACGACGCTTTGCTCACCTTCCTTGGGAGCCTCTGATTATGTGGAGCCGCACCGCAATGTCTGCCTCTCTTTCACCGATGGGGATCGCAGGTTGCCCCCAGCCCAGCTCCACATAATCCGGCACTCCACATAAGGCGGGAATTCGATCGCGGTGAGCGCGATCGCTCACTGACTATGTGGCGAAGCATGTCGAGGACGTCTTTGAAACAGAAACTGGGGAGCAACCGTGAAGCCGTGCGCAGTTCCAAACCGGTCACGGGAACGTCACGCACCTGTCGCTGGGATCAGAAACTCACGCGAGTAAGCACGAGGAGTGCGGGTAGGCCACTTTGCACGCCCGCGTCAGAACGGAGGAACTCATCATGAACAAGCTCTCTATCGAATTTGCGATTGTGTCCGTGGTTTCGGGGTCTCTTATATCGGGTGCACTCGCTGCCGACCAGACCGTGCCTGGCGCGGGGAACGGCAGCGCCGCTCAGCTTGCGTCGTCGTCAGCCCTCGTGCAGTCGGCACGACAGTTCATCGCACAGCGAATCGCCAAGATCGGTGATCGAGCCTTGGCAATCAACGTGCACGATCTCGTCGAGAACCGCTACGCGTGTATCCGCCACCGAGCGGCCGAGACCGCAACGGGCAAACAGTCGATTGTGGACAAGCTGGCCGCCGCGGGCCTTTACTCGGCGTCCGACGCGGCCGTCTTCCCAGGCGGCGCGCTCGCGGGCGTACTGCCTCCCGTGCTCGACGCTGGTAGTACCTGCCCGCATTTGCCGCAGCCGTTCTTCTCGGCGCCCGGAAGCGTCTTCGGTGGGCACCACTCGTACCCCGGTGGCCTTCCCATCCACGAGAGCTTCAACGACCTCAGCGACACGAGCTTCGCGGCCAACTATCGCCGAGTCTATGGGCACCCAGGCCCAAACGGATTGCCGACCCTTGCGGCCGCGGATTCGGATCATGATCAGGACAACCGGGTCGACGTCGACATCGACCAAGACATCATCGTCGCAGCGCCACTCTTGCACGACTGGGCCAAGCCGCTCGTCTTTCAGTGGAACGCCGACGGCACGGAATTCGCCGAGTTCAATTTCGGCGGCAATGGAGCGACCGACAACTACGGCGGCGCGGGCGATTCTCGAACCGGCGGTCACCACATCATCGGCATCGCAGAATCGATGGCACGCGGACTGTCACCGAAATTCGTCATCACGCAGGCTTCCGCGCACTCGAATCCGACCTCGGGTAACGAGTACAAGGTGGTGAACTGGCTGCGTGCGGGAGCGATCATCGCAGGTATCGATCCGGTGGCGAAGGGATATCTCCGTACCGATGGTGCTGGTCGGCTGCGACTGCCGGCCGTGCAGCGGCTTGGCGACGTCGATCTCAATGCTGCCACGCCGAGCCAGGTCAACGCCCCTGTCGAGTACCAGCTGCACAACCTGTCCGACGCCGACTTCACTCAGACCGGCCCAGCGGTTTCCGTAGCGCAGATCTTGCTCGCGACCCTGGCCCCCACGTTTGGTTTCGACCCGAGCGACACGGCCCGCTACAACTTGAATTATCGCAACCCCGCTCTTTCTCACCTCAGTGCCGAGCGGCTGTACATGCTCTACACCAGCGGCGGACTCGATGCCGTACGCGCCCAACTTGCAAAGCTTCGGGAGAAGGGGATTCTCTAGGGGGCCCGCCGCCACGACCTCGATCTCGGTTGCCACGCCCGAGATCGGGTCGACCACGGTGCCCATGTTGCAATCCGGCAGTCGTCGCCAACCCATTTCCAGGGAGGGTGCCGAGACGTCAACTGCGGTCATCCACGCACACTGGATGTGCGGGTCGAAGGCGTCGAGTCTGTCTTTTGTGCCTCTTAAGGGAACTTCAGCGGCGAATAGAACGCCTCGAGGTTCGCCTTCATTGCCGTCACTTCGCTCGCAGTCATCACAGCGTTGGTAATGAGACCCTCCCGCATGAGAACCGGAGCGGGCTGGCTCAGATCGCCTCCGCCGCCGAGGTGGATTGCCGTTGCTGCGTTGATTGGGTAGTTTCCTTTGGACAGTGGCGCGGGAGGCGATTTCGAAAGCACTTGGACGCCGTTCAGGTAGCTAATCACCGTGCCGTGGGTAGCGGTCGGGTTCGGGTCGAACTGGGTCACGACCATGGCGTTATCGACGGGCGACGTGCCGTAGTCGTACAGATCGTTGTTCTCCTCCTCCTCCGCCCCCACGCAGTAGGTGTTGGCTTTGCCGCAGTTGACGGCAATGCAGCAGCCGCCCGAATCTTTCCACCCATACGCTAGGGCGGCCATAAAATCGGTGCCGTAGGTGTCGTTGGCGTTGTACTTGTGGGTAAGGCCGAATGTGCCGCAGCAATAGTTTTGGTTGGCGAGCGGCTTTCCATTGTACATGATGCCCATGGCCTTCGACCCGCCGTTGACTCCGGTGGCGAAGTTCTCAGTGGTGCCAGAGCGGAGTGCGTATTCCTGCGGCGAAACCGTCGTGATGATCGGCAAGGCCGTCGTCGATTCGATCGTGAATTTCGCGGCGCAGGAGTAGCCGCCGGCACTACAGTCCGGATTCCAAGGTGTCTTCCACACTGCTGGCAGCAGATCGTTGCTCCCTTTGTGGATCTGGGCGTAGATAATTGAAATCACGCAATTCGACGGAGTCCCGCCGCAGAAGGTGCTCCAGGTCGTCATATCCGCCTTGTGGTCGCTGGTCTGGCCGACATCGAGCGTCGCCCCCGTCGCTTTCGCGTCCGAGGCCTTTCCGAGCTGAAAGAGCGGCCCTGTGTAGCTCGCCGTCATCGCCCTGGTCACGCTGTACGCCTCCGCGCACCCGCTGGCGACCACGTCGCAAGGGCCTTGGTAGGCCACTGAGGCGCCGCCTGTTCCGGCAGGCGCGGCATCGGGCGCCCCCCCTGCGCCGCCGTCGCCGGTTGTTCTGCCACCCGAGCCGCTGCTGCTCGATCCGGCCGAACCGCCACTGCCAGCGCCGCCGCTCGAGCTGCTGCTGCTCGATCCCGCCGATCCGCCACTGCCCGCGCCGCCATTGACGGCGCCACCGTTCCCGGATCCGCCCTTCCCGGAACCGGGGGATCCGCCGTCGGCGGATCCCCCGGCGCCATTTCCGGCTTTGCCTCCCGAGCCGTTGCCACCTGCGCCGCCGCTTGTGACTCCGCCCGATTCGCCAGCGCCCCCGCTAGCGGTCGCAGACGCTCCGCCAGATGCTCCGCCGGTTGCCGGACCCGACCCACCGTTGCCTCCAGTCGGGGTGGTAGACGAGCAGGAGAAGCCAAACAGCGCAAGTGCGGCAACCGTGAGCGTGCGTAAAGAACGGCTCGATATCATTCGTCCCTCCTTGGTTCACTTTCAAGAATCCGACGGTCTGCTGCCATGGCCTCCGCCGGCGCCTGCGGCCGGCCCCATGGCTCGCACCTCCACCACCGAAACGCCATGATTGTGCCAGAGATTGGAGGCTTCGTCCGTAGGTTCTTTGTGGTAGAGGTGGCGGACATTGAGGAGCTGATGGAGGAGCTGATGTTACTGGTCTATCACTGAGCAGTGGCATGGGCGTTTGGATTCCGTCTCGCCAACCCTTGGGCGGGCGTCGGGCTGCAGCTTGGTGGACCGACCTGACGCTGACTTGCCCAGGTTGCCGGAAGCGTGGCGTTGGTAGGGCCGCAATAGGATAGATTCCTCGCGATCGGACGCACGAACGTACGAGGAGGACCGATGCACTTTACACGCCGAAGCTTCTGCAGAAACATGCTCGGAGCGGGGTTGACGTTCGGATTCGCCAACGGAGGCAATAGCCTCCTTTCTGCAGCGCTGGCTGCGGGTCGTCCCACCTACCTGAATCCGGTGCTCGGCGGAGATCATCCGGATGCCGGCGCCATCCGCGTGGGCGACGAGTTCTATCTCACGCACTCCTCGTTCGACTACGCACCCGGCCTGCCCATCTGGCATTCCAAGGATCTGGTGAACTGGACGCAAGTGGGCGCCGCGCTCAAGAAATACTACGGCTCGGTTTGGGCCCCCTATCTGTGCGAGCACGAAGGGAGCTTCTTCATCTATTTTCCCTGCAACAACCGTCTGCACGTCGTGCATGCGCAGGATGCACGCGGCCCCTGGAGCGAGCCCGTCGACCTGAAGATTGAGGCCATCGATCCAGCGCATATCGCCGCCCATGGCCGGCGCTATCTTCACTTCGGCGGCGGCTCTGTGGTGGAGCTGACCCCTGACGGGCTAGCGGTCACCGGATCCGCGCACAAGGTATTCGAGGCCTGGCCGATCCCCAGCAACCTTCGGATCGAATGCGAATGCTTGGAGGCCCCGAAGATTTTTCAGCGTGGGGAATACTTCTACTTGACGGTCGCTGAAGGAGGAACCGCGGGACCAGCGACGAGTCACATGGTGGTCTCCGCTCGCAGCAAGAACCCAGATGGTCCGTGGGAGTATTCACCCCACAATCCCATCGCGCACACGGCCTCGAACAAGGATCGATGGATGTCGCTGGGACACGGCCGCCCCGTGGAGGCGCCGGACGGCAGCTGGTGGATGACCGCTCACGCCTACGAGAACGGCTTCCGCGGCCTCGGACGTCAGATGATCCTTCTTCCCTTGGAGTGGACCAAGGACGGTTGGTTCCGATTGCCTGCCGGCGTCTCCGCGGAAAAACCCATCGCGATGATGAAGTCCGGCACGAAGCAGCTGCGGCCGCCGCCGCTTTCGGACGATTTCATATCGCCAGAGCTTCGCCTGCAGTGGCAATTCTGGCGCGAGCTGGATGTGGCGCGCTTTCAAACCGGCGATGGCCGCTTGGTACTTGCGGCAAAGGGCCGCACTGTGGACGAAAGCCCCGCCCTTACGTGCATCGCTGGCGATCACTCGTACACCCTCGAAGCCGACATCGAGTGCACGCCGGGCTGCGAGGCCGGACTGCTGCTTTACTACAGCCCTGGCCGCGCTTGCGGGATTCGCATCGGACCGTCCGGGATCGCAGTTCGTTTGGCCAACGGCTACACTCCGGAAACCGGCGTGAAAACCGCGCGGGCCACGCTCCGCATCGTCAACGACCGTCAGGAAATCGACTTCTATTACCGACTGCCAGGTGAAGAGACGTGGAAGCGCACCCAAGAGTCGGCCGAGGTTGCCGGTCTCAACCACAATGTGCTTGGCGGCTTCCTCGATCTTCGCCCAGCCCTGTACGCCTGTGGCTCCGGCCAAGCGACCTTCCGCGCCTTCCGCTACCTGGCGTAGCCATCGCCACGCTTTGCAGTGGCTGCGCACGCTTCACGTGCGCTCTTGGCTAAGGCCAAGCGACGTATTGCCCCTGACGTCGATGCGCCCAACTGCGAGCAGAATCCCGAAGATGATGGCTTCGGGCCGCGGCGGGCAGCCCGGGATGAAGACGTCCACTGGCAAGACTTCGGCCACGCCGCCCGCGCTGGCATAGCTTCGTCCGACCATGCCCCCCGAGGTGGCGCACGCGCCGACGGCGATGACGATGCGGGGCTCGGGAACAGCCTCGTAGGTCCGGCGCACGGCTGTTTCCAAATTGCGGGTCACCGGCCCGGTCACGATGACACCGTCGGCGTGGCGAGGCGAAGCCACGAAATCGATGCCCAGGCGGCGAACGTCGTAGACCGGATTGAGCAGCGCGGTCAGCTCCCAGTCACAGGCATTGCACGATCCCGAGTCGAGATGGCGCAGGGCGAGCGACCGGCCGAGAGTGCGGCGAATCTGGGCGGCGACCTCGGGGCCGGGCGGAGGAGAAGGAAGTGTCACTACACGGCCGTCCTTGTCGGCTTCAAGCTCGACCACCAGGCCCCTGCGTTGGCGTGAGGCCAGCTCGACCTGCCGTCCAAGCTCGATGGCGCCGCCCTGCAAGCCTTCAGCGCAGCGACCGCAGAATATGCAACGCCCAAGATCGATGCCGTAGCGCCCCGTCTCACGCGAGATGGCGCCCGATGGACAGAATCGACTGTGACGGAAGCTCGGCGAGCATGCTGCCGGGACCAACCGAGGGCGCGCCACGAAAACGTTCCGGCGGATGCGCGGGAGCCTCGGGGTAGCGAATCGTCACCACGCCGGTGTGCAGGCTTCTCAGAATGGCGGTCAGCATGACGTCCTCATCGATCCGTGCATGAGTAGCAAAGCTCGAAGCTCTTGTTGACCAGCGGGAAGTCGGGAATGATCGAAGTCTGAGCGGCCAGCGCGACGGCGGGCCAGTTGGCGTAACTAGCCGACCGAAGATGATAGCGGTCGACGCGGCCGGCGTCATCCACGCGCAACCAGTGAATCGCCGCCCCGCGCGGGGATTCGATGGCGGCAAGGCCGATTCCCCACGCTGGCAGAATCTCAGGCATCGCGGAACAAAGCGGGCTAGACGGCATTCCTTCCAGCAAGGTGCGAATCAGCCGCATCGACTCGCGCGCCTCGGCCGCTCGCACGTTCAGCCGCGCATGAACATCGCCGTCGGACTCGGTCGCCACCGCAACTTGCAGACCGCCCGTGTAGCCCGCGTGTGGGTGGTCGCGCCGGGCATCGCGGTCGATGCCGCTGGCACGCGCTGCAACGCCAGTTACGCCAAGAGCAACTGCATCCTGCGCCCGCAACAGTCCGGTGGTGTCCAGTCGATCGGTCACCGAGGGATTGTTCTCGATGCGTTCCAACAGACTGGCCAGCGCCTCGGCGGTGGCGCCGACCACGGACACGATGGCTCGCGAAAGCTCGGTCGTGAGATCGAGGCGGACCCCGCCGGGCACGATCAACCCGCGCAAAAATCGACTGCCGGTCAGCTGTTCGCCGACTTGTTGAAGCGCCTCTTTCATGCGTGCTCCAGCGGAGGTGCCGTAGTGGTAGCTCGCGCCAGCGGCGATGTTGCCGATGTCGCCCACGTGGTTGTACAGCCGCTCCAGCTCGATCGCGAGGGTACGCAGCGCGCGCGCCCGGTCCGGCACCGCAATCCCGGCGATCTGCTCGGCCGCCTCGCAAAAACCAAGCCCATGCGAGACCGAGCACACGCCGCACATGCGCTCGGCCACGTAGAACGCGTCGACGATGGGCAGCCCTTCGATGCGCTTTTCCAGCCCGCGGTGAGTATAGAACAGGCGCGCTTCCAGGTTCAGAATCGACTCGCCGACGGTGCTGAAGCGGAAATGGCCCGGCTCGATGATGCCCGCGTGAATCGGCCCCACCGGCACCTCCAGCACGCCTTCGCCTTCGACCAGCAAGTGGGGGAACTCCTCGGCCGGCTCCACCGGGGGGCGCGTCTGGGCGTCGAAGCCTTTGCGCAACGGAAAAAGGCCCTTGGGCCAACCGTCGTGAACGACCAGCGGTCTCGGATCGGGGTGCCCGGCAAAGACGATACCGAAAAGATCCTGCGCCTCCCGCTCGTGCCAGTTGGCTGCCGGAACTTGGGTCGAGATAGACGGCACCTCGGGCCGGTCCGGGTCGAGCGAAGCCACCACGGTGACGAAGGTGTCGGGCAAAGGCCGGGTGCCGGCCGCAATCGGCTCGAACACGTAGCGGACTTTCACATCCCGCTCGGCGGATGCGCTCTCGTCGGTTGCAACCAGGGTCGCCAGTCCCAGCCCCGCGGCGCACAGATCGGCTACCAAGGCAGGTACGTCTGCGGCGCGCTGGAGCCTGAAGGTGAGATCCTGCGGGCGCGGGCCCGGCGCGAAGCCACCCTGCCCGGCCAGCCGCGCGCTCAGTTCTTGCCCGAGGGTGTTCGCATCAGCCAAGGATAATCTCCGTCGCGCGCACCAACACCCGGTCAAGGTGCAGGGGCATGGTCACGCCCAGCAGCACCATGACCAGGGCAAGCAGCAGGGTTCCGAAGAGTGGCGAAAGCGCCTCGCGTCCGCGATCCGCAGCCTTGTCCGCTTCGCCAAAGACCATTTGCCCCACGTGGTGAATCAGCCCCGCGAAGATGACCACCACCATGGCCAGGAAGACCGCCACCATCCCGTAGTGACCGGCGCCAAGGCCTGCCCGCAGGATGATGAGCTCGCTGATGAAGATGGAAAATGGCGGCGTCCCCGCCAGCGAGAAGGCGCCCATGAGCAAGAGCGTCGCGGCCATGGGTGCGATGTGCAGAAACCCTCTCATCAGGCGCATGTCGCGCGTGCCGTAGCGGCCGATGGCGTCACCTGCAATGAGGAACACCAGGGCCTTGGTGACCCCGTGGTTGATCACGTGGAGCAGGGCTCCGTAGGTGCCGAGCCTGCCACCGAATCCGAGCCCGAGCGCGATGATGCCAACGTGCTCGACGCTGTGGTAGCCGAGTAGACGCTTGAGATCGTGCTGGACGATGATGAAGGGCGTGGCCACCACGACGGAGATCAATCCGAAGAGCAGCAGCAAACCTTGGCTGAAGTCGGCGCCACACGCCCCGCGCGCCAGGGTGTGAAACCGGATGATGCCAAACAGGGCGCACTTGATGAGCACACCGGAAAGCAGGGCTGAAACAGGCGTGGGCGCCTGGCTGTGGGCGTCGGGCAGCCACATGTGGACTGGAGCGAGCCCGGCCTTGGTCCCGTAGCCCACAATCACAAAGATGAAGGCCATGCGGACGATGCCGGGGTCGAGCTTGGGCGCGATGGCGGCGATGCTGGAATAGTTCATGGCTCCGGCAAAGACCCCGCCCTGCGCATGCACGGCGGCGCCATACACCAGCACCGTGCCGAACAAGCCGAAGGAAATGCCGATGGTCGTGACGATGATGTACTTCCACGCCGCTTCGAGGCCGTGCTTGTCGCCGTGGAAGCCCACCAGCAAGGCTGAGGTGATGGTGGTGCCTTCCATCGCGATCCACAGGATGCCGAGGTTGTCGGCCAGCACGGTGACCAGCATGGTGGCGACAAAGCCGTGGACGAGGGCGTAGTAGTAGCGCAGCCGCTCGGCGCGCATGTGTCCGCGCGCGATTTCCTGCCGCATCCATCCCACCGTGGCTACCGACACCGCGACGGCGAGCAGGCCGATGAGCAGCAGGAACAACACCGCCACCTCGTCGGCGCGAAAGGTTCCGAGAGCGCCCACCGGGCCGATCGCCGACACCTTGCGCGCGATGGCCACGACCAGACCAAGAACGGCCAGCGACCCGCCGATGTCGAGCGCCGCCAGCAAGCGCCGGTCGCGCAGAAGCAACATGCTGGCTCCGACGAGCAGCGGGACCAGGGGAGCGAGCCACAAGAGATTCGACGTCATCATCATCTAGCCCTTGAGGCTCTCCAAGTCGGCGATGTCGGTGTCGACGCTGGATCGCACACGCAGAACCAAGATGCCCATGACCAGCGCCCCCAGCACCACATCGAGAATCACGCCAATCTCGATGATGAGCGGCATGCCCTGGCTGATGGCCATGGCGGTGAAGAAGATGCCATTCTCCGAGGCGAACAGGCCCACCATCTGAACCAGGGCCTTGCGCCGCGACGCCATCACCAGCACGCCGAGCAAGATCAGGGCAATGCCCACGGGCAAGGCATTGCCCGTGATCGCCTGCCGGACAGCACCCAGCGAGGCGCTGAGGTGAAAGGCGAGCACGACGATGCCGGCGGCGAACAGCAGCGTGACGTTGATCGGGATCACCGGCTCGATGTCGCGTCCGATGTTGATCCGCTTGACCACCCGGATGAGCAGCCAGGGCAGCAGAATGGCTTTCACGACGATGGTGATGCCGGCGATGACCCACAAATCGATGTTGCCCGTGGCGGCGCCTAGAACGCCACCGGCGATGCCCAGCAACACCGCCTGCGCCGCGACGGCGTAGATGGCGCGGTAGAGCTGTCCCGAGGCGAGGATGAGCAACATGGTGAACAGGAGTAGCGCACCCAGCACGTTGATGAGACGGATAGCCAGCAGGACGCTCATAGGATCCTCAACGCCAGCGCCAAAAAGGCGCACACCAGGCCGAGCCCCAGGAACTGCGGCACGCGGAAAAAGCGCAGTTTTGCGTAGGACGACTCGACCACGGCCAGAAAGACCGCCAAGGCCAGCACCTTGGCGGCGAAGGCTGCCAGCGCAAACCCAATGTCGGCGGGCAAGAGCCCCGGAGCCAAGCCGAGGGGAAAGAACAGCGCCGCCACCAGGGTCAAGATGACGAGCTGCTTGGTGTGCGTGGCCAGCACGATGCAAGCCAGCCCTGGACCGGAGTGTTCGAGCAGCATGCCCTCGTGGAGCATGGTCAGCTCTAGGTGTGTGTCCGGGTTGTCCACCGGAATGCGGCCGGTCTCGGCCAGCGCCAGCACCAGCATGGCGAACAGGGCGAGAAGGTCTGGCGCCTGCCAGGACAGCGCCGGGAGTGTTCCGCGTCGGGCCGCCAGCTCGCCGAGATCGGTTGTCCCGCCCGCCACAGAGACCGAGAAGACCGCCATCATCAAGGCCGGCTCGACCAGCAGGCCGACGGTCATCTCACGCGACGCCCCCATGCCGCCGAACGCTCCGCCGGCGTCGAGCGCCCCGATGGCGCACAGAAAACGCGCCAGGGACAGCAGGGCCAAGAGCAAAATGGCATCGCCGAGGGGCAGCAATGCCGGACCTGCACCTGCCCACAGCACGGGCAGCATGGTCGTCGTCGTCACCGTGGCGGCCAGAACCAGCACCGGGATGGCGCGAAAAAACGGACTTGCGCTGTCGCTTTGTACGGTTCCCTTGCGCAGCAGTTTGAACAAATCGCGGTAGGGCTGCCACATGCTCGCCCCCTGCCGGCACTGCAGGCGCGCCTTGATCTTCTGAATGAACCCGGTGACGAGCGGCCCAAGCAACACCAGCAGCCCTGCTTGGGCGATGGTCTGGACGATGTGCGCGGTGGTTTCCATGGCTTAGGCCTTGGCGAACAAGAGCAGCGCCACCACCAACGTGACCAGCACGAAGGCGATGTAGCCGTGGATCCGCCCCGTGCTGTAGACGCGGATGCCGTGCGCGCTCGACGTGATCCAGCGCTTAACCCGCGCGTAGAACACGGTCTCGGCCAAGTCGACCACTTCGCCGGTGTAACCGATGCGCCGGACATCGTAGGGCGACGGGCCGGTCTCTTTGACGACCGCGCGGCGTGGCCGGTAGACGGCCGCGAAAATCAGGCGCAGCGGTTTGGCGAACGCGGTTGCGGTGTAATCGAAGCGGCTGGTGGGTGTCATTCCGCAGGTCCAAGTGGGCGCAAGCCGGCGCCCTGCTTTGCGAGGCCAGCCGCGCAACACCCAAGCAAACACCGCCAGCGCGCCCAGCAGCGCCGCGACCGCCGTGACCGAGATGGACGTCGCTTCAAGGCCGGCGGGGGCGCCACTTGCAGAGAGCACCAGTGGACCGCGCGCGGTGACCACGGCACTGGCCCCGTAGCCGCCCAGCAACTCTGCCGCGGGCCGATCGAGCAAGTGCATGCCGTGGCCGGGCGCCAACCCAAGCACCACGCACAGGCCAGCAAGCAGCAACATGCCGGCAATCATCGGCGCCGGAGATTCTGTGGCGTGCTCGGCGTGGGTAGTTCGCGGGCGGCCGAGAAAAGTCACGCCGAAGGCCTTGGCGAAGCAAGCCGCGGCCAGGCCCCCGGTCAGCGCCAA
Source organism: uncultured delta proteobacterium (assembly GCA_963723955.1). Lineage (GTDB taxonomy): Bacteria > Myxococcota_A > Polyangia > Fen-1088 > Fen-1088 > Fen-1118. The sequence continues at coordinate 652,608 of CAVRSU010000007.1, read as the reverse complement.
CATAGAGGCCGCAACACCCGCGAGCAGGCCCGAGGCTCCGCCGAGCTTCGCCCCGCCAAGCAGCAGTGCCTGAAAGGTCATCCACTCGCTGACGAAGCCGTTGAGCGGTGGCAGCGCCGAGATGGCCACCGCCCCGAGCAAGAACAGCCAAGCTGTCCACGGCATGCGCCGGGCGAGCCCACCCAGCTCTTCCATGTTGCGCACGCCGGTTCCCTTGATCACGCTGCCCGCGCCCAAGAACAGCAGACCCTTGAAGGCCGCGTGGTTGAGCGTGTGAAGCAGCGAGGCCGCCAGCGCCAAGGTCGCCAGTGGCTGGGCGGCTCGGCCTCCGCCAAGAAGCATCGCCACACCAGCGCCGATCAAAATGATGCCCACGTTTTCCACGCTGTGAAAGGCGAGCAAGCGCTTGAGGTCGTGTTGCTGCAGGGCCAAGAGCACGCCCATCACAGCGGACACGCTCCCGAGCAGAAGCACCGTCCAGCCCCAGGACGCCGGCAGCGGACCACTCTCGGGCGCGAGCAGGTCGAAGCCGAAGCGAAAGATGCCGTAGATGGCCACCTTCAACATCACGCCCGACATGAGCGCCGAGGCGTGGCTGGGCGCGGCCGGGTGTGCCTTGGGCAGCCACACGTGCAGCGGCACGACGCCGGCCTTGGCCCCGAACCCGACCAGCGCGAGCATGAACAGGGTCGTTCGGGTGCCACCGTCGAGACCGTGCGCCGCGGCCCGTAGCGCGATGAAATCGAAACCCTGCGCGCGATCCGCCAAGGTCAGGAACACAACCAGCAGCGCCGCGGTTCCCGCATGTGCCATCACCAAGTAGAGCAGGCCCGCCCTGGCGTTCTCTTCGCTGCGCGTGTCGCAGACCACAAGCACGTAGCTGGCAAGGGTCATGCCCTCCCAAGCGAGCAGAAAGGTCATCCCGTCGCCCGCGCAACACACGAGAGCCATGCAAGCCACGAAACCGCCCAGCGCCACCGTCTGCACCACGGGCGCCTTGGCGTGCGTGCTCAAGTACGACGGCCCATAGATAGCGGCAGCAGCCGTGATCAGCGCGACGACCAAGAGGAAGAAGGCCGAAAGGCCATCCACCGAGAGCGACATCTCGGCGAAGGGAAAAAACTGCGGCAGCGCAACCTGAAGCGGCAGCCCATCCTTCGCGGCGAGCACCTGCAGCGCCACCGTCGCCGCCGCCGTTGCCCCGGCGAGAATCGACAGATGTCCCAGCCAAACCAAGAGACGAACCAGAGGCTGACGACCCTCCATGACAGTGCAAGGGATCGTACTCCCATGCCCGCGCGAGTAAAGCGGTTGTTGCGCTCCCTGTCCGTTCACAGTCGCTATACCCTTCCCCCTACTTCACCAGCGGCCCGATGTACGACTTGGCGGCGACCACGTTGTCGTACCACTTCTTGGATTGGCCGTTGGGGTTCGAGCCGATGTGGAAGCAGAGGGCAAAACGATCGATGGTAAGGCTGGCCACGTCGCGCAGCCGCAGGTTGGGGAAGTCCATGACCAGCTTGCCGTCGACCCAGGCGGCGATACGGCCGTCGTTCTGGCCAGGTGTGTTCGCCTTGACCATCAATTCGTAGGCGTACCATCGATCGAGCGCAGGAATGATGTCGGGCCGGCTGACGAAGTCGGGACCGAAGTCGAAGGGAATGCTGGTGTTGGGCATGACCAGGCCGGTGGGAAAGAAATGGTCGCCCCACTCTGAACGATCCCCTCATCGCGCGCAACTCATAAGCACTTGATATTGCTGGCGATTGAAAAACGTCGAGGATTGACTTATCCACAGCAAGTTCTGGTACATGGATTCCATGAGCCACGAGACGACGACTCCTGGAACTAGATTGCGCAAGCCACTCGCAAAGAATCGGTTGCGCCCGGCGGACACACAGCGGTTTGTTGAGAAGCTTATTGGAGAGGATTTCCACGCGAAGAGAGTGCTTTCGCTAGCCAACGGGGTAACCGGTGTCATTCACGGTGCCACGCTGGGCATTCACGCCATCGGACAAGGGTTGGCGCAGGCTCAGGGACTGAATCCAAGGCACGCAGTCAAGCAGGTCGATCGCCTGATGAGTAATGCGGGTATCTCGTGCGATACCTTCTTTAAGAACTGGGTGCCTTTCGTGCTGGGCGCGCGTGAGGATGTCTACGTCGCGCTCGACTGGACTGAGTTCGATGCCGACGACCATTGCACCATCGCCTTGTATCTCATCACGTCCCACGGACGAGCGACGCCGTTGCTGTGGCGAACAGTCAGAAAGTCAACCATCGAAGGCTGGCGCAACGACCATGAGGATGACCTCCTGGCCCTGTTCGCCAAGCTGCGTCCGGCGCATACCAAGCGAGCGACCGTGCTGGCAGACCGAGGGTTTGGGGACCAGAAACTCTATCCCTTCCTTGTTTCGCTCGGCCTGGATTTCATCATCCGCTTTCGAGGAATCATCTACGTCGAGGCGTCCAACCGCGAAGTCCGACCTGCGACACAATGGCTTTCACCCAGCGGACGAGCGGTCAAGCTTGCGAACGTCAAGGTCACCTCCGACCGGACGCCGGTGGCTGCGGTGGTGGGCGTGCACGCGCGCGGAATGAAGGATGCCTGGCATCTGGCGACGAGTCGCTCTGACCTCAGCGGCGCTCAGGCAGTCAAGGCGTACGGCAAGCGCTTCACCATCGAGGAAACATTCCGCGACGCCAAGGACGCACGCTTTGGAATGGGTTTGAAAGCTACGCACATTGCGGATCCCGAACGACGAGACCGACTCCTTCTCCTGGCGGCCATCTCCCAGGCATTGCTCACGCTTCTGGGTGCCGCGGCGGAAGAAACCGGACTCGACCGCAAGCTCAAGGTCAACACGGTGAAGCGCCGGACGCATTCGCTATTCACCCAAGGCAGCTATTGGTATGGAGCCATTCCAATGATGCCGGAGGAGTGGCTTGCGCCCCTAATGGCCGCATTTGGCCGCCTAGTTTCCGAGCAACGGGCTTTTGCTCAAGTGTTTGGAATTCTTTGATGCCTATGAGGGGATCCCTCAGCGCCCCACTGGCTGCGCTGAAGCGGATGGTAGATATAGATGTTGAGGTCGCCGGGCGAGACCGTCGCCGCGTCGCCGCGCCAGTTTTCCAGATTGGCCAGGAACTTGTTGGTGCCGTTGGCCGGCACACCGGGCGTCGATTGGAAGCCCACTTCGTAGTGTGCCGAGATGCTCGATCCGTTGTGGCTGGAGCCGACCACATCGTAGGGCGGCTGGAACTTCGAGTAGTAGCGCAGAAACAGCACGTCCAGCTCGGGATTGACCATCCTCTCGACCGCATCGGAAAGCTCGCCTGTCTGTTGCGGCAGCGTGAGCTCCAACGACTGCTTGCCCGCGTACACGTTGGCCGCCGTCGTGGCCAGAGCGATGTACTGGTTCTGGTACATGTTGTCCCAGCGCTTGGCGACGTCCGCCGCTTGAGCGTAGCTCTCGAAGTCGTCGGCGAAGATGACCGCCGAATCGCCAGCGATGCCCACGTCCCCTGGATACTTGACCGCGATTCCTGTATCGCCCTCGGGCAAGACCGTCAGCGTGCCAGTCGTGGTGGAGCCCCCGCCGGTTGCAGTCGTGGTCGCGATCGCGCCTGCCGCACCGCCGGTTGCAGACGTGACCGGGCCCGCCGTCCCACCTTGCCCACCGCTGGCGCCATCCGCCGCTCCACCCTGCCCTCCTCCGACACCTCCAGCTGCGGAACCGTGCGAGCACCCGAGCCCCGCGCTCGCAGCGCCAAGAACCAATGCCCAGAAAAGCTTCATGATGTGCCTCCGCGATGGTGCCGCACGTGTGTCGAAGAGCCCGGCCGCTTTCATTGTGCCAGGTATTCGGGCCCGTGGAAATCCCACGTCTTCGCATCACGTCGAGCAAAGCAGCTTGCCAAAAGCGCGGAGGGCAACGAACATATTGGCGCGTCGAATTGGGCGGACCAACACGGCTCTCTTAAAAGGTCGAAATCATGAATGGCTTGAGAATCTCACTCGCAGGCGCGGTCCTGCTGCTCGCGGCGCCGAGCGCGCTAGGCGCGAATATCGAAGGCAAAGAGCGCGCGGCCAAGAAGGCGTGCCTGATCGGCGATGTGGACAAGGGCGCGGAGATCCTGGCTGACCTCTACGTCGATACTAATGACGCCACGTACATCTACAATTCTGGGAGATGCTTCTAGCAGAACGGCAAGAACGACCAGGCCGTGCTGCGCTTCAAGGAATACCTACGCAAGGCCAAGAATCTGTCGCCAGCGGATTCGGATGCGGTGCTGAAGAAGATCGATGAGCTGCAAGGCCCCGGCGGCAAGCGCGGGGCCGAGCCGGTGCCAACAACAACGCCCGCGCCCGCAGCGCAGCCGAGCGTGGCGCCGGCCGCGGCGGCACCGCCCACGGCAACTGTTCCCCCGTCCGCAGCGGTGGCCGCCACGCCCGACCCGCTCGGTATTTCGCAATCCGCTCCGCCTGAGCCGCAGGAAAGCCCGCCGGTCTACAAGCGCTGGTGGTTCTGGACCGGCATCGGCGCCGTCGTCGCGGGCGGCGCGGTGACGGGAGTGTTGCTGAGCAAGAAGACGGCTCCAAAATCTCCCGCTTGCGATACGGGGGTTGCATGCGTTCCGTAGTTCGCAAGAGGCTCTCCGGCTCTGTCGTGGGCCTCGCCCTGCTGGCCACGGGATGCGCAACCGATCAGGGAACGGGCTTGCTCGCCTTGAACATCTCCGCCGACGGCACTATTCCGGCGGGAGCGGCAAGTAGCGTCGTTCTTACTGGACCGAGCAAGATCAGCCGGAGCTATCCGGGATCGTTCCCCCTCGCCGGTGGTGTCGCCCTGGTCTTGGAATTTCCCAACCTCCCGGCCAGTGATTCGCCAGTCGCAATCGGCGTGCAAGCCTTCGACAGCGGCCATTGCCTCGTCGGGAGCGCCACGAAGCAGGTGACGATCAAGGGCGGCGTGAAGACGACGAGCGACGTTGCGCTCACAAGATCCACCGCGGCTTGTGGCGATGGCGGCGGATCGGCCGGAACGCCCGACGGTGGCGGCACGACGCGGGACGGTTCAGGCAACCGAGTCGACGGACCGGCCATTGCAGGCGACGCCCCGGAAAGGGATGGTGCCGAAGCCGGCGTGATCGACGTCGATGTCCTTGCTCCCTTGGACGCGTCATCGAAGATCGACGGGACGACGGACGCGCCTCCATTGTCGCCCGCCGAAACTGGGGCGATCCCCAATGGTTCTGATGCCACCAATTCCACACGTTCCGAGGTGGCTGACGCCCCGCTAGGATCCGAAACCGGAACGGACGTTCCCCTCGGCAGCGGCGGTGCGAACGGCACCGGCGGGATCAACAGTTCAGGCGGCACCACTAGCGGTGGAACCGGCGGCATCAACGGGACCGGCGGCGGAGGCAGCACCGGAACGGGTGGAAACAGCGCCAGCGGCGGAGTCACGACGCGAGACGGTGGCAGCGACGCTCCCGCGAGCACGGGTGGCTCGGCGACCGGCGGGGCCACCGGTGTCGGTGGGCAGCCCGGTTCGGGCGGCACAACGACGCCCTCCACCGGTCCTTGCGACATCTATCAATCGGCCAACACGCCCTGTGTGGCAGCCCACAGCACGGTTCGCGCGCTCTACGCAGCCTACTACGGAGCCCTCTACCAGGTAAGGCGCGCGTCGGACAGCACCACCGCGGATGTCCCAGTCCTCGCCACGGGAGGCTTCGTGAATATATCCATGCAAGACTCGTTCTGCTCCGGCACAACGTGCACCATCTCGATCCTCTACGACCAATCCCCGAACCGCAACGATCTCGTCAAGTCGCCGAAGGCGTCGTGGCTGCCCAATGGCGGCGACGAAGCGAGCGCCACGCAGGGAAAGATCACCATCAATGGTCACACCGCCTACGGCATCTACGTCGACAACAGCGGTGGATCGACCGGCGTAGGCTATCGGAACAATGCCACCAAGGGACTTGCAAAGAACGACGAGCCAGAAGCCATGTACGTGGTGGTGGACGGAAAGCGCTACAACCAATGGTGCTGCTTCGACTACGGGAATGCAGGGACGTCCGGCACCGCCGAAGGCAATGGCACGATTGAGGCCATCTACTGGGGCGCCTCCACGCAGTGGAGCAGGGGCGGTGGCAACGGCCCATGGGTCGCGGCGGATCTCGGAAATGGCATATTCGAGGGAGATTCGACCAGCACTCCAAGCAATACCGCGATAAGCGGATGGGCCTTTGTTACGGGTATGCTCAAGGGCCCATCTGGAAACGCGTTTGGGCTAAAGGCCGGCGATGCGCAGTCCGGCACCCTCCTCACCAAGTGGGACGGAGCACGTCCGCCTGGCTACAGTCCCATGAATAAGCAAGGCGCCATCATCCTGGGAACATCCGGCGACGGAAGCAACAACGGTGTCGGAACCTTCTTTGAAGGAGCCATAATAAGCGGCAATCCGCCGGATGCTGCCGACGACGCTGTGCAGGCGAACATCGTCGCTGCGGGGTATGGATACTGACGCGCGCGCCCGGAAGGACAGCTTGACATGTGCGCCACATGTTTGCATGCTTAGGGCATGGCGGTCATGGTTCAGATCCGGCACGTTCCCGATGAGATCCATCGCAAGCTGAAGATGCGCGCCGCGGAGCGCGGGATGGCGTTGTCGGACTTCCTCCTGCGTGAAGTCAGCGAGGTCGCCAACCGGCCTACTCTCGATGAAGTTGTCGAGAGAATCCGGCGTCGGCCGAAGGCCACCGGGCGGATCGATTCCGCCGCGCTGGTGCGCGCAGAGCGAGAGACCCGCCGTTGATCGTGATCGATGCCTCGGCGGCAGTCGACCTCTTGCTTGGGATCGGCCCGCACTCGGGGAAGATACTGCGCGCGATCGAGAATCATGGGACGGGCATGGCGGCGCCTCATCTGCTCGATACCGAAGTGGGCCAGGTGCTGCGACACCTGGTGCTCCAGCGCGTTCTGACCAAGGGGCGCGCTTTGCAGGCAATCGAAGATCTCGCTGCCTTGTCCATCCAGCGATTCGCCCACGGCATCCTGCTGGATCGGGCCTTTGCCTTGCACCACAACATGACGGTCTACGACGCTCTCTACGTCGCGCTGGCCGAGGCCCTGCGCGCGCCCTTGGTCACGCGCGACCTCGCGCTGGCCTCGGTACCAGGTCATCGCGCCAAGGTCGTGGTGATCTAGGGGGCGAGCGCTCAGCATTCGGGGCCTTGTGAATAGCCTCGATGCACGGACGCATGCCCACCGGGAATCGGTGGCCAAGCGCTTGGCTAGCTCTGGAACGGGAACCTGGCGCAAGCTCGGCGCGCGGGCGGCCGGGAGCGACTCCCGACGGGACGTGAGGAGGCGCTCCGCGAGCCTTGCGAGCGGATGCTAGCCGAGCCCGAGTCAGTCATGGACGCGCGCAGCGCGGCCGTTGATGGACGTTCCCGGCGGAGTCGCTCCCGGTGCATAGCCCGCAGAAGCCGAGCGCCGCTCTCCCGAATCGCCGCTACGCCTTCACCTTGCTGCGAATCCGCTCCATCGCTTCTTCCACGTTCTCTCTGAATCCGAACGCGCTCAGCCGGAAGTAGCCTTCGCCGCAACTTCCGAATCCGGATCCCGGCGTGCCCACCACGTTCGCCTCGCCGAGCAATCGGTCGAAGAACTGCCACGACGTCTGGCCCTCGGGCACGCGCAGCCAGATGTAGGGGCCGTTCACTCCGCCGAACACGCGGTAGCCGGCCTTGGCCAGGCCCTCGCGGATGATGCGCGCGTTTTCCATGTAGTAGTCGATGTTGGCCTGCACGGCCTTGCTGCCCTCGGCGCTGAAGACGGCGGCGGCGGCCCGTTGCATGGGGTAGCTCACGCCGTTGAACTTGGTGGTGTGGCGGCGGGTCCATAGGCCGTGCAGCGGGACGGGCGTGCCGGATGCGTCGCGCGCGCACAGCTCCTTGGGAATGACCGTGAACGCGCAGCGCGTGCCGGTGAAGCCCGCCGTTTTCGAAAAGCTGCGAAATTCGATGGCCACGTTGCGCGCGCCCGGGATCTCGAAAATGCTGTGCACCAGTCCGGGCTCGCGGATGAAGGCCTCGTAGGCGGCGTCGAACAGAATGATGGCGCCTTCGCGCTTGGCGTAGTCGACCCAGCGCTGGAGCGAGGCGCGCGACATGACGGCGCCGGTCGGGTTGTTGGGCGAGCACAGGTAGATCAAGTCCACGTGGCCCGCTCGGCAAGGCGGGCTCGAAGCCGTTTTCGGCCGTGGTGGGCAGGTACACCAGCTTGCCGTAGCGGCCGTTCTTGTCCGCTGGCCCGGTGCGGCCGGCCATCACGTTGGTGTCCACGTACACCGGATAGACCGGGTCGGTCACCGCGATGACGTTGTCGATGGCGAAAATCTCTTGGATGTTGGCGGTGTCGCACTTCGAGCCGTCGGACACGAAGATCTCGTCGGCGGCTACGTCGGCGCCCTGGCTGCGGAAATGCGCCGCGATGGTTCGAGCAAGAAGTCGTAGCCGCGGCCGCGGTCGTCGTAGCCACGGAAGGTTTCCTTGCGCGCCATCTCGTCCACGCCGGCCTTCATGGCATCGATGATGGGCGCGGGCAGCGGCAGCACCACGTCGCCGATGCCCAGGCGAATGATGCGCGCGGCCGGATTGGCCGCCGCGAAATTGCGCACGCGCTTGCCGATTTCCGGGAACAAATAGCCGGCCTGAAGCTTCTGGTAGTTCGTGTTGATCGTCGCCATGGGACCCAACCATAGCGCTTTCTTTGCCAATCAGAAACGGTCAGACTGCTGAAGACATCATGGCACCATCCCTCAAAGTCCTTCTCCCCCTGTTCCTCCTCCTCAGCGGTCACGTGGCCGCGCCGCAGCCAAGCCCAGCGCGGATTCAGCCAAGGACCATCGTCTGGTCGTCTTGAACGCCCTCAAGGACGAGCTCGGCCGCTCCAAGCAGAAGCTGAAAATGCCCGGCGAGGACGGCCCCTACTTCATCCGCTACCTCGTGCGCGAGTACGACGACTACGATCTGGGCGCGCGCTTCGGCGCCGTCTTCGAGGACAGCTACCAGAACGTGCGCCAGGCCTCGGTCGAGGTGCGCGTGGGCAGCTACCAGTTCGACAACACCGCCGACGATTCGGCCGAAAAGGCCTTCGACCTCGACGATTTCGACCGCTACGAGCCGCCCACCTTCGCGCCCATCGACGACGACGTGGATGCCATGCGCGCGACCATGTGGCTGCAAACCGACGCGCGCTACAAGCAGGCGCTGGCGGCCCTGCACAAGAAGCGCGGCACGCGCGTGACCAAGATGGTCGAGGACGACAAGATGCCCAGCTTCTCGCGCGAGAAGGCCGCGACGCGCGGTGGATCGCGCCGATCAGCGCTGAAGCTCGACCGCGCCGAGTGGAGCGACCGCCTGCGCCGCGTGTCCGCGCTGTTCAAGACCTATCCCGAGATCTTCGACTCGCAGGTGAAGATGGCGGTCGACCACCAGACCCGCTACCTGGTCACCAGCGAAGGCACCGAGCTGGTCAACGAGCGCCTCATCTACTCCATCCAGCTCCTTGCCTCGGCGCGCGCCAAGGACGGCCTGCTCATCAACCACTTCAAGAGCTTCTACGGCGCCAGCGAGGCCGAGATGCCCGAGCGAAGCCGAGCTGCGGCGGACCGCGGCCCAGCTGGCCGACGAGGTCAAGCGCCTGCGCGAGGCGCCCATGCTGGATCCCTTCAACGGTCCTGCCATCCTGCTGCCCGAGGCCGCTGGCGTGTTCTTCCACGAGGCCCTGGGCCACCGCCTGGAAGGCGAGCGCCAGAACGACAACAAGGAAGGCGCCACCTTCAAGGGCCAGATCGGCAAACCCGTGCTGCCCACCTTTGTCAGTGTTCTCGACGATCCAACCCTGCGCAAGGTCGGCAATGTCTCGCTCAACGGCTTCTACCGCTTCGACGACGAGGGCGTCATTTCTCGCCCGGTGACCCTGGTCGACCACGGAATCCTACGCAACTACCTCAAAAGCCGCACGCCCGTGAAGGGCTCGCTGGATTCGAACGGCCACGGCCGCGCCGAGGGCACCTTGGATCCCATCGGCCGCATGGCCAGCACCATCGTCAAGTTGGACAAGGTGGTCTCCTACGCCAAGCTGAAGGAGATGCTGCTGGAAGAAGTCCGCCGGCAGAAGAAGGCCTTCGGCCTCATCATCGCCGACATCAGCGGCGGCCAGACCAACACCACGACCTACGATTTCCAGGCCTTCAAGGGCATGCCGCGCATCGTGTACCGGGTCGACGCCGACACCGGCGAGGAGACCCTGGTGCGCGGCGTAGAGTTCGTCGGCACGCCCATCGGATCGCTCAATCGCATCGTCGCCGCCTCCGACCAGACCGCGGTGTTCAACGGCTTCTGCGGCGCCGAATCGGGCTACGTGCCCGTGTCCACCGTCGCGCCCGCCGTGCTCATCAGCGAAATCGAGCTGCAGCGCACTCGCCGCGCGCTGGAGCGCCCGCCGATTCTGCCCGCGCCTTGGCGATAACCGTGCTACCTTTCCCGCCCCATGCCTCGCGACCCCAAGATCACTCCCATCACCCGCCACGAACCCCGCACCTTTTACGCCACGCGTACCACGCGCACCAAGTCGTCGGAAGTCTGGGATCTGTGGGCCGTCGAGGACGGGCGCCGCGTGGGCTTCCTGTCGGTGGTCGATGACGGCAACGTGGTGTACGCCCTGGCGACCGTGAAACGCGGCACCTCGCACGACGAAATCGCCGACATGGTGGATGGCTTCTTCCCGCCCTCCTCGACCGACGCCACCATGCGCGAAGTGGTCATTTCGGACTACGACAACGACCCGGCGGTGGTCGAGTCCGATTTCGCCAGCGAAGTGTAGGAGGCCCTGCACAATTTTCCTGCCCAGTCGCGGCCAGAGGCGGCTATCCTGCTGTCAATGTCTTCGTCTGGTCATCCCGCCCTAGGGCCCTTCCGGGGGCTCGGCCCCTACGATGAAAGCAGCACCAGTCTCTTCTTCGGCCGCGCGGAAGAGACCCAGGCCCTGCTCCAGCTCGTCACCAAGGACGCCGCGCGCGTGGCCGCCCTGTGCGGCGAGCCGGGCGTCGGCAAGACCTCGCTGCTGCGCGCCGGGTCTTCTGCCCCTGCTTGCCCAGCGTAACGTGGCCGCGGTCTATCTCGGCAGTTACGCCAACTTCGATCAGGAATTGTGGCAGGCGCTCGGACGCGTGCGCGGCGAACCGCCGATGCCCGGTGAAAGCGCGTCCGACTACCTGATCAGCGTCGCGCGATCCTCGCCGGGCGGCACCCTGCTCGTGCTCGACCACCTGGAAGAATTGATCGGCGACGATGCGGACGCGGCCGCCGCGGCTGCCCTGCCCCCCCTGGCCGCGCTGCTCAAGGTGGCGATTGCCGGCGCCGGCAGCCGCCTGCGCCTGCTGCTATGTATCGACAGCGCGTCCTTTCACCGCCTGGAGCGCTTGCACGACATCGCGAACCTATCGCCCGCCGCGGGAGCCTGGATGGAGCTCGGCCGCCTGGGTGAAACCCAGGTCGCGGAGATTCTCGAACAGACGGCGCTCAACACCGGCACGTTCTTTGAGGCCGGACTGGCCGAGCTCATGGCCGCCGATCTGTGCCGGCCCGGCCTTGCCTTCCCGCGGATCTGCAGATCGTCGCCACGGCCGCCGTCGAGCAGCACATGACGACCCTGCGGCGCTACGAGCGCGCAGGCGGCGCCAGCACCATCCTGTACAGCTTCCTCCATCGCGCCATCGTGGATGCCGGTGAGACGGTGGCCATGCGCCTGCTGCTGGCTTGCGTGGAAAAGGAACGGCTGACCGTCGGAGAATTCACCACGCGCAGCAAGCTGCCCGAAGGCGCCGTGGAAAACGCGGTGGGCGTGCTGACCGCGCGCGGGATCTTGCGCGAGAGCTCCGGTCAGAGCGAAGGACGACTGTCCCTGTCCCATGCCTGCCTCATCCCTCGCATTCGCGAGCACGCCGCCATCGCCACCGCGAACGTGCAGGAATCGCGGCGCATTCTGCGCCGACGCATTCTCACCGGCACCGCGCTGACCCTGCTGGAGATCCGCCGGGTCCGATCCCATGTGGCCAAGGACTTGTCGAGCGAAGAAGGGGCCACCCTTCGCCGCAGCATCCGCCGTGTGGTTCTGCTCGCCGGCCTCACCGTTGTGGTGTTGCTCGCCGTGCTCTTCGGACTGGTCTTCGAGCTACGTACCTCGTACACCTTGGACTTCGACCCGGCCAAGGATTCGCCGTCGAGCCGCGTCGTCGTGCGCCGCGGGCGCAGCAGCCTGGCCTTCCTCAATTTCATACCCGCGCAGCCGCGTTTCGGCGCGGTCATAGCCGACACTGGCTTCGCCTCGACTGGCGTGGCCACCGATCTCTACCGGCGCATCACCTCGGGCCACGCCTCCGGCACCCTCGACAAGAACCGCGGGACGCCCATCCCCACTTGGTTGCGCACGGTGCTCGACGGGCTTGGCCCGGTTCCGCGCGGCATCTCGCTGGTGCTGCTCGGCGATCCCGCTGGCATCGTATCGCTCAAGCAGGCCTTCGTCGATCCAGCCCTACGTCGCGAAGCCTTGGAAGCCCTGGCCGTGGTCGGAACCGGCGGTGCCGGCGAGGACGAGATCCTCGCCGCCGCTCTCAACGATCAATCCTCGGACGTGCGCCGCCGCGGCGTCGAGGTCGCTGCGGCCATCGACCGCCGGCAGGGCAAGGGCACGCACGCCGCCATCCTGCGCACAGCGCTGGCGGATGCTTCGTTCGCGGTTCGCAGCACGGTCCTGCACGAGTGCGCCAGCCTCGACGGAGTCACCGCCGCAAGCATTCTCGCCATTGCCCTGGCCGACAAGGATCCATCGTTCCGACGCCTGGCCGAGAAGGGCGTCATGGATCTGGCCACGCGCGCCCCCAGCGCCGCCACCGATGCCGTTCGCCAGGGCCTGGGCAGCTCGGACAGCCAATCCCGCCGCACCGCCTTGGCCCTGCTCGATCGTATCGCTGCCGCGATCCCGCGCGAGGCGATGTCCGCCCTGACCCAAATCGCGGCCGACGAGAAAGCCCCCGAGGAGGCGCGCATTTCGGCCCTGTCGTACTTGCGCAAGAACGGCGAGGCGCAGGCGTCGCTGCGTGCCGTGCTGGAAAAGGCCGTCGCCCCGGATGCGCCGCCACGCCTGCGCACGGCCGCGCTGCCCATCTACGCGCGCCTCATCGATCCGGCCGAGGTGGAGACCCTGGCCACGGCCGCGACCAAGGGGCCGCCCGCCGGTCGCGTGACCGGCGCGGCGCTGTGGGGCGTGGTGGCCATCAAGCAGCCCGATTCCGCCAGCAGGGCGCTCAAGGTCTTCCTTTACGATCAGTCGCCCGACGTGCGCGCTGAAGCCGCGCGCGCCTTCGGCTTCCTCAAACGCGAAGGACCGGAGCTTGTGCGCAAGGCACTGGTCGATCCCAGCCCCGAGGTTGCAAAGGCCGCCATCGAATCGTCCATTCGCTTGGCCGCCTCGCAGCCCGCGCTCGTGGCCGAGGATCTGGGACACGCCATGGTCAAGGTGCGACCGGCCACGCGCAAGGCCATCGTCGAGGCCCTCGGTCAAATCGGACAGACCCGCCCCGCCGCAGTCCTGCCACCGCTGGCCAGGGCGCTCAAGCAAAGCGAAATTCCGACGCGCGTTTCCGCCGCCCGCGCATTCTGCGAGATGGCAAAGAAAGCGCCCGTGGCGGCGGCGCCCTACCTGCGCATCGCCTCGCGCGACGACAATCGCGAGGTGCGCACCGAGGCAGCCTCCTGCCTGGGCAGTTTGACCGAGGGCGATCCCAAGAGCGCCGCACGCATGGCGGTGCAACTTGCCGCCTCGGACGAGCCGGCCGTGCGCGCCGCTGCGACTTCTTCCCTCGGCGCGCTGGCCGGCGAGGCCGGCGACATCGTCCTGGCGCCGCTCATCGGCTTGCTCGAAGACCACGATCGCTCGGTGCGCGTGTCCGCCGCCGAAGCCCTGGTTGCGTGTGGCAAGGCCAGCGTTCCCGTCGGCAAACACATGGCCGACCTGGAGAAGAAGCTCTCGGCCTTCTTCGGTCAGGGGGATCTGGAAGAGCGCCAACTCGCCCTGCGCGTGGCGGCCCGGCTGAACGTGGCTGCCATCCTGCGCCAGGCCGCGCGCGACTCGGACGAAAGCATGCGCCTCGAAGCCATGAAAGCCGCCGCCGCCATGGAACCCGTGGTGCTCGACATTCTGCAAGGCGGCGCCGAGGATCGAGACGCCTTCGTGCGCGCGGAGGCTGTGCGCGCCCTGTCCACCTCGTCGGGCGCTGGCGCAGCCAAGGTCCTGCCCGTGTTCGAAACCATGTTGCGCGCCGGAGATCCCGCCACGCGCAGGGCAGGCGCTATCGCGCTCGGAGAGGTTGCCGGCGTCTCCGAATCCACCACCGCCATGCTGGGTTTGGTGCTGCGCCAGCGCGGCGAATCGGTGCGCGCCGCCGCCGCCGAAGCCATCGCGCGCATCGCCCAGCGCGATCCCAAATCGGCCACGCCCCTGCTCGAACAAGCGCTGGTCGATCCGGCCTACGACGTGCGTTCTGCCGCCGTACGCGGCCTGGGCGCGGTATGGGCTGCCGAGCGCTCGCCCGGCGAGGTGGCCGCCATTCTCGAAGGCTCGGAGGCCGACAGTGTGCGCCGCATGGTGGCCTTGGAAGCTCTCGTGCTTCAAGCTTCGCAACCACAAGACACCAAACAAGACGCAAAGCAAGCCACCGTGAAAGCCGCCAAGATCAAAGAGGCCAAGAATCTCCTGGAGCGGATCGCCAAGTCAGGCCCGCCCCTCGCACGATTGGCGGCGCAAGTCGGCCGCGTCTTTCTCACCGGCCGCCGCGAAGACATGCACTCCTTCCTGGAAAAACTGTACGGCGGATAGAAAGGAAAACATGGGAACTCGAGCACGCGAAATCCTAGGCATGGACGTCAACCAGCTGCTCAAGCTGCTCAACCAAGCCTACGCCAGCGAGTGGCTCGCCTACTACCAGTACTGGCTCGGCGCCAAGGTCATCAAGGGGCCAATGAAGGACGCGGTGGCGGCCGAGCTAACCCTGCACGCCACCGAAGAGCTGGGCCATGCCACGCTGGTTTCGAACCGCATCATCCAGCTTGGCGGCATGCCCGTGCTCTCGCCCAGGGAATGGTTCGATCTCAGCCCGTGCAAGTACGACGCGCCTGCAGATCCCTACGTGGCCGTCCTGCTCGACCAAAACATCGCAGGCGAACAGTGCGCGATCTCGGCCTACAAGAGTCTTATGGACGCCACCAAGGACAAAGACATGGTGACCTACAACATGGCCCTCACCATCCTGGAACAAGAGGTCGAGCACGAAGAAGACTTGCAAAGCCTGCGCGAAGACCTGGACCTGATGGTCAACCGGGGCGCCAAGTAGCAATGTACATCGTCCCGAGGGCGGATCGGCTTGTTCCGATCGGCGCGGGTGGTGCTAGGATAGCAGCCCATGAAGCCAACTCGCATCGTTCTCGCAAGCTCGGTTTTCGCCGCCGCCCTCGCCGTCCCGGCTCTGCTCCACCAGACCGCGACGTTCGCTGCCCCGCCTGCCCCGACAACGCCGCCTGCGGCGGCTGCCAAGGCTGGCGATTGCAAGACCTTCGGTGCCGGGAAATGTTGCAGCCCAGACGTCACCTTGCACCTCACCAGGGAAGCGATCTACGCCGCCTGCGGCGAATCCGACGCGACCTTCTTGGGTGAGTCAGGCTCGAAGGAAACCTGCAAGTTCCACTTCAAGGTGGCGGGCGAGAATCCAGAGGAGACCTTCGTGCAGGTCTACGCACCGGCGGTCAAGGAAGTTCTCGACAAGCCCACCGACCCATTCTTGAGTTACAAGAAGGTTGGCAAGGTCTGGATGACCGACAAGTCCAAGTCGCCCAAGGCCGCCGCGATGGCTGCCAACAACACGGGCCTCTACCTGCCGGGACGCGGGTACTTCGTCAGCGTCATGACTTCGAACAAGGTCTGCACCAAGACCGAAGCTGTGGCCCTGTCAAAGTCGATGAAGTAGCCCAACAATGGCCCTCGCGGGGCTGCTCGTGTTCGTGGCTGGGTTGTGTCTTTGCCCCGTGCAAGAAACGGATCTGTTCTTTCGCCTGGCCAGTGGCGAGCAGTTTTTGCGCACGGGCGCGCTTGTCCACCACAACCTGTTTTCCTTCACCTATCCGGACGCGCCCTACCTCGACAGCGCCTGGCTTTTCGACACCGCGGCGGCCTTGGTGTTTCGCGCGGGCGGATTTCCTGCCGTGGTGATCGGCAAGACGCTGGTGGTCTTGCTGATCGCGGCTCTTGCGTATGGCATCTGCCGCCGCCAGGGCGCCTCGGCCTTCGCCTCGGCGCTGGTGCTCGCGCTCGCCTTTCTGTGCATGCGCGAGCGGCTGGTCGAGCGTCCGCACATTTTCTCGCTGCTGGGCGAGATGGTGGTGCTGTCGTGTCTTCCATCCATCGAAAAAGGCGACCGCCGCGCCTGGCTGCTGTTTCCTCTGGTTGCCCTTTGGGCGAACCTGCACGCGGGCGCCTTTCTCGCCACGGTGCTGCTCTTACTGGCGGGCGCAGGTGCTTGTCTTGACCACCGCCAGCTGCGCGTCGGCCTGCGCTTTCTCGCCTTCGCGATCCTTTCTCTTCTCGCGCTCTTCGCCACCCCCGTCGGGACGGGAATCGTCCGCTACCTTGCATTTCACGTCGGCATCTTCGACCTGCATCCCGTCGATGAATTTCGCAGCCTGACCTGGCGTTCGGATGCGCCCTTCATCCTCTTTGCACTGGGCTCGCTGTTCTTGCTCCTTCGCCGGCAGACCTGGATCCATCGCCTGCCCGCGCTCGGGATGCTCGCAATCGGTGCCTGGCACGTTCGCTTCAGCGCCGACGCAGTCTTGGTTCTAGCCGTGGTCGCAGCGCCGGCCGTCTCGGCGCTCAGCCAGCGATTCGAGCAAGCACGCCCACAACTCCTGCGAGCCCTTGTGCTCGCCATCCTTGCCGTCGCGACCCTGGCGCCCCGTCTTGCCGAGGCCGCCCACGGTCGGCAATTCCTCGCCATCGGCCTCGACGAAAGCATCCTGCCCCTCGACGCCATCCGTTTCGTCGAGAAGCACGGACTGCGCGAGCGCATGTACAACGATTTCGAGACCGGCGCCTATCTGCTGTGGCAGGGCTATCCGCGCTACCGCGTGTTCGTGGACCCGCGATTGCCCGCCTACCCCGCCCCCTTCCACCGCCAGCTCGGCCGCATGGATGTCTCGCGCGAGGAATGGAGCCAGGCCATGGACGTGCTCGGCGTGGAAAGCGCGCTGCTCGACTACGCCGGCATCAACCGCCGAGCAGCGTTTTGGGATCCCGAAGAGTGGGCTCTCGTCTTTCGCGCCAAGGACAGCCGCGTGTTCGTGCGCCGGCTGCCCAAGTGGCGGGAGTTGATCTCGGCCTTCGAGAATCCCAGCGACCTTCGACTTCACCGTCGAGAACGGCGCGATGACTCGCCCACTCCTCGCGCCGCCCGCGCTCTCGCCTGTGCCCTCGTGCGAGTGGCAAATCCGGTTGGGCGACCTCTACTTCGATCTCGACAACGGAAAGAGCGACCGCGCCACTGCCGCCTACCGAGCGGCTCTGACCGCGCCACTTGGGTGTCTAGAACGCGAACATGAGCTGTCGGCGTCCGCATGGGTCGGCTCATCGGACGTTTCGGCCGGTCGCTTCGAACAAGCCCTGCCCCTCCTCGCTCGCGCCCTGGCCATAGCCCCCGAGGACATCGCCGTGCTCACCAACCGCGCCTTGGCCTTGTCCGGCCTCGGCCGCGCCAGTGAGGCGCGCGAGGTCTGGACCCGCATCGTAACCCTAGCCGCCGACACCGATCTCGGTCGCCGCGCAGCCGAGAAAGCCGCGGCTGTTCGTTAGTCGGTCGCGACGCTCAGGCACCACCTCTGCGTTGGCGTAGGACATGCATTTCGTGGAGAACGTCTTGCCGAGGGATACGTCGAGTCTTTTGCTATTGCTTCCTCACCGAAGCTCCTAGACAATTCGACACGTCAATGAAAGCCGTTGTTTTTGCAGGAGGCGGCGCATCGCGCCTTTCCAGGTATATCGGCACGTATAACAAGCATTTCATGCCACTGGGCAAGTCGCTTGTCATCGAGCAGGGCGTGCGCGACCTCCAGTCAGCAGGCGTGCGGGAGTTTCTCGTCATCACAAATAGAGGCTGGGAAGATGATTTCCAATATGCCTTTCATGAACGACTCGGGATTCGCCCCCCGAATCTCACCATAGTTTCCTCCGAAGCAAAGAATTCCCCCCTCCCTGATGTTCTCCTGTTGGCGAGTCAGTTCGTGGGAAACGAAAGGTTCCTCCTCTATCTGGGCGACAATCTGTTCCTTTCACCATCACCAGTGCCAACCATGCACGACATGATAGCCAGTGCGAACCCGAACCTCATCCTGCTGACGCTATCGGCCGAGCCTTCCCAATTTGGTGTCGTCAGACTGGGGCGCCAGAACAGCAAGATCGACTCAATCGTTGAAAAGCCCGAAGAAGCGGGCTATCGCTGGGTCGTTACTGGCCTGGCAGTGTACTCCAGCCGCGTCTTCCAGCTTGCGAGGGAGCTGATAGACGCCGGCAACCCGAAGCGTAGCCTCTCGGACATCAACAACATGCTATTGCTTCGGCACGAGCTGCATTTCACCACGTATCAGGGCATCTGGTACGATGTGGGAACCGACCGACGATACTTTCAGTCACTGGACAGCATCTGGCGTTCGCATGGTGCGCTCGACTTCGATCTAGCTTCTTGTCCACGTCCGAACACCTTGCTGCGAACACCGCTGGCACAGAAGATCGAGAGACTGTCGTGGGAAATCGGCAATGGAAGATTCAAATAGCTTCCGCCGTGGCCCTTCGAAGAAAGCCTGGACCCCGGCTATCGCTTCGCGAATAACGAGGCTCACCGCGCCACATTGAGATCAAAGGAGAGTTGAATGCAGAACGAAGAATATGAGCATTTCCCCGTCACACTCATTTTCTCAGTAGCTGTGTCCGGTTTGATTGCTGTTGTCGTTGGCATTGGCCTACAGGAACTCTGGGTACACAGCACGCTCAAGTACGTAGGCACCTGTTTGCTCGGACTTGGAATGTCTGTCTCCGGAGGAGCATGCTTTAGAGTCTGCATTGGAATTCTAGAAAATCCGTACAAGAAATGGAGGGAACGGTACATAGAAATCTTCACTCAAAGGCGTGAAGAGGAGGCGCACAAGTACTCAGTAGAAAACGGGAGAATACGAGACTACCTCGCATTGGTCAGCGTAAGTGGAGGAAATGCATTCAAAGACTTGGAGAAGGAAGAATCCGCCCTATTCCAAGCTCTCAATCGAGGAGCCGCCTTGCGACTGCTCATAATAAACCCCGAGTCAACTGCCGCTGAACAGCGCGCCAAAGCAGACAATCCGTTGGCTCCGAGCAAGTCAAGAAGTGAAATGTATCAGAAATTTCAGTTTCTTGAGAAGCTGGTAAAGAAGCTAAGTTCCAGTCGACCCAAAGGCAAACTTGAAGTCAAGATGACGGACAGTCCAATTTTCACGACTATCTACTGTCATCAAGACAAGCTCATTTTCGGTTCATACTTTCCGGAGAAGAGAGGCGGCAATTTCGGCAGCTACTCGGTTAGCAAACAGTATAACGAGCGGCTTTATGCGCAGTACCTAGCTTGCTTCGATCAGGAATGGGGAAAGGGTACTGATATTGTCCAACAAACAAATGGGGAGCTTGAGACGACTTTTCGTTACGAGGAGGTTAAGAAGCGGATAGATGTTCTGTGTAAGCCCGCCGCTGAAAACACTGCAACCGCCCAACCGTGAGGGAAGACATCCCCCAGCGGAATACATCCTCCAGCGCTGGAAAGGCGATATATACTCACGACGGGAGTGTTTTTGAGGCTATAGTGAGCTTGATCCGTTTTCGTGGACACCCAACGAAAGGCGGATACCGTGGCAAAGATGGAAGACAAGACGAAACACCGACGGCCGAGGCGCACGTTCACTGACGAGTTCAAGGCAGGGGCAGTAGCGCTGGTCTTGGATGAGAAGAAAGCGGTGGCACAGGTCGCCGATGACCTGGACCTGTCCCAATCGGTCCTGCGCGGCTGGATGAATCAGGCTAGAGCAGATAGGAGCAAGGGCAAGACCGGTCTGACAACCGAGGAACGCGCGGAGCTGGCGCAGTTGCGGCGTGAGAACCGTGTGCTGCGAATGGAGCGGGACATCCTAAAAAAAGCCGCGGCCTTCTTCGCGAAGGAGAGCGCATGAAGTTCGCGCTCATCGCCGAGAAGAAGGCCAACGAGCCTCTCTCGCTTTGGTGTCGGGTTCTTGGTGTTTCGCGCACCGGGTTCTATGCCTGGTGCGCACGTCCGGAGTCCCAGCACCAACGCGACGACCAACGGCTGGCAGTCCTAGTCAAGGAGTCCCATGAGCACAGCCGCAAGACCTACGGCAGTCCGCGCGTGCTCGCGGACTTGGCCGCGAAAGGTGAGCACGTCAGTCGCAAGCGTGTCATCCGGCTGATGCAGCAAGAAGGGCTCCAGGCCCGTAGGCGACGCCGGTACAAGTGCACCACGATGAGCGAGCACGACCAGCCGGTGGCGCCCAATATCCTGGATCGCCAATTCCAGGCCGAGCGGCCCAACCAACGCTGGGTGGGGGACACCACCGAATTGTTGATAGGCGAGAGCGGCGGCAAACTCTACCTGGCCGTGATCGTCGATCTGTTCGCGCGATTCGTTGTTGGGTGGGCACTGTCTGCCGTCAACGACCGACACCTCGTGCTTAAGGCACTAGAAATGGCTACCCGAAGGCGTTGCCCAGACGCCGGGTTGCTCCACCACTCGGACCAGGGCAGCCCCTACGCCAGCGAGGACTACCAGAACATGCTCAACGACAGAGGCATCGTATGCAGTATGAGCCGCCGTGGCGAGTGCTACGACAATGCTGCGATGGAGAGCTGGTTCTCGACCTTTAAATTCGAGCTGGGGGAAAAGTTCGCGAGCTACGCTGACGCGAAGAGGGAGTCGTTCGACTACATCGAGGTGTTCTACAACCAGCAGCGGCGTCACTCGTCCATCGGCTACATTTCGCCTGCCCAGGCCGAACAAAGGCACCGCGAGCAACTGGCAATGAAGGAAGCGGCGTGACCTCTCTTTGCGACTGTGACAACATGCTAACCGACGACGGAACGACGTAAACAACCTGTCCACCGAATCGGATCAAGCTCAATAGAGTTGTTTATAGTCACACGTCTCATCCTCGACGCTCCCGCGGCGCAAGTCGCGTTCGACAGGGGGCGTGCGCGTCTTCTGTGTCCTTTGTGTTGAGAAATCCGGATGCCTCCTCGGGAGACTATCGAAACGAATGCCCGCGCCGGATCTGGTAGGCCTCGCGGTAGAGGCCCTCGTAGGCCTCGGCGGCGCGATCCCAAGAGAAATCCTGCTGCATGGCCCGCTTGCGCATGGTCTCGATGTGGGCTGGCCGTTCGAAGTAGGTCGACAGCGCCCAGCCAACGGTGTCGGCGAGCGCGTTTGGGGTCAGATCCCAGAAGATGAATCCAGTCCCATCTCCTGTCGCTTGATCGTAGTTCACGACCGTGTCGAGGAGCCCTCCGGTTCCACGCACGATGGGCAAGGTGCCGTAGCGCTGGCTGTACATCTGGTTCAGCCCGCACGGTTCGAAGCGCGAGGGCATGACATAGAAGTCGGAGCCAGCCTCGATCCTGTGCGCCAGGCCTTCGTCGAAGCCGATGAATGTTCGGAACTTGTCGCTGCGCCTGGCCGCCAGATGTGAGAAGAAGTGCTCGGCTTCCGAGTCGCCGTTGCCCAGAAGCACAAGTTGGAGATTCCACGAAAGAATCTTGTCGAGGGCATGCGCCAAGACATCGAATCCTTTTTGCCTGGTGAGCCTGCCCACCACGCCGAACAGAGGCACGTTGGGGAGCACGGGCAGACCGAGCTGCTTTTGCAGGGACTCTTTGCACACAGCCTTGCCAGAGATGTCGTCAACGTTATAGGGAGTGGCGGTGTGGGGATCCGAGGCCGGATTCCACACGTGATTGTCGATGCCGTTGAGCACGCCGCGTAGGAACTGGCTGCGCAGCGCAAGTTCACCGTCGAGGCCATTGCCGTAGCCCGAGGTCTGGATCTCGCGCGCGTAGGTGGGGCTGACCGTGGACAGGAGATTCGCGTGCCGGATGGCCGCCTTCATCAAGTTCATGTCGCCGAAGTGCTCGAACTCGGACGAGTTGAAGTGATGCTGGCCGAGCCCGGTGATGAACATGGCCCCGCTCTCGAAATTGCCCTGGTAGGCCAGGTTGTGAATCGTGAACAGCGTGCCTGCGCCGTGCAGCGGCTTCGCCCACTCGACCGTGTTGACGTAGACGGGCACCAGCGCGGTCTGCCAGTCGTTGGCATGGATCACATCGGGAATGAATCCGATGGTCTTGCACATCTCGAGTGCCGCCCGCGAAAAGAAGGAGAACCGTTCGAGGTTGTCCGAATAGGCCTGCCCCGGCGGCCCATACAGGTGGGGACGATCGAAAAATCGGTTGTACTCGATGAAGTAGATGGGCAGATCGCTGCCCGGCAACACGCCCATACGCAGCCCCGCCCGAGCGCTGCCGTAGTACATGGGGACGGACAAGGTACCTTCCAGTTTTTCGAGCGTGCTCCACTGGATGCCCTGGTAGAGCGGCATCACCACACGAATGTCGATCCCGCGCTGGCGCAGACTGCGCGGCAGCACGCCGGCCACGTCCGCCAGCCCCCCGGTCTTGCGGAAAGGCGCCACTTCCGAGGCGACGAAGAGAACTTTCAGCCTGCGGTCGGCGGAGACGGCCACGACTTGCTCGGGTGCCACCACAGTCTGCGGCGGCGCGACGCTGGGTGGCGGTCCCGACTTGGCTGGCGCCGTCTTCGCAACGCCCTTGGCCACGGACTTGGGAACGGATCTCGCCGCCTCGGCGGACTCACCGCTGGCGGAACTGCGACCGACTTTCAACTTGGGGCTACTGGGCGTGTCGTTTTCGGCGCGCTGGGTGCGCGCAGAGCCGCTACGACGCGTAGATCCGGTAGTCGATGTCCGGGAAGATGTTGTCTTGTGCTTCAACGGATGCCAGGTACTTCTCGTCCACCTGTCCCTTCTTCAGTTCGTCGTAAAGCCGGGAGAAGCGGATCACGTGTTCATTGAATCGTCGGGTAGCGTAGGGAACTGTTGTTCCCGTGGACATAATAAAGGTCCAGTCGCTCGCCTGCAGCAGCATCAGCTCGCGGGCGGCCTGTTTGAGGGCGCGCACCGTCAGGGGATTGGACGCGCCCCAGTGGCCGCGCGCCAGCTCGACCATGCGTTCGCCGGCCGCGTGGATGTGTCGCCACGTCCAGGCATTGCTCTCGTTCAGCCATTGCTCGCAGTAGCCCTTGAGTCCCCAGGACGAGGCACAAGGCGTTGCAAGCTGATTGGTGGCGTGCCGGTCGAGGTACTCGCCGGGCGTGATGGGTTGAACCACGCTTTGATCGAAGTGCAGCTGGCGGAACAGATCGGAAAGGAAAATCGGCCCCTCGTACCACCAGTGGCCGTACAGCTCGGCGTCGTAGGGGCTGACGATGATGGGCGGACGATCCATGCCCGCCGCCAGGCGTTCGGCCTGCTTTTCCATGTTGCCGCGGAAGTGCGAGGCGTGCAGCCCCGCCTTGCCGCGCGCGGCGTCCGGATCGTAGACCCACTTGTCGTGCAGCTTGTCGTGGGTGATGGCCTGGTACTTGAAGCCGGTGTACATCCGGTGGCCTTCGGGATGGATGTGCGGACCGATGTACTCGATGGGCAGATCGAAGCCGATATCGCGGTAGAAATCGCGGTAGTGCGGATCGCCGGGGTAACCGAATTTGGAGCTCCACACTTGCTCGGACGACTCGGTGTCGCGACCGAAGGCGGCCACGCCCGTGGCGCAGTAGATGGGCGCGTACACGCCGTACACCGGAGGCCGGTCGGCGAACAGGATGGCGTGGCTGTCCACGAAAAAGTAGCGAACCGCGGCCTCGCGCAAAAGCTCATCCACACCCGGCACATAGCCGCATTCGCCCAGCCACATGCCCGGAGGACGACGGCCAAAGTGCTTTTCGTAGTAGTCGGCGGCAACGTGAACCTGCGCGCGCAGAGCCGCCCAGTTGCGGTCGAGCAGAGGGAAAAAGCCGTGGGTCGCCGTCGAGGTGATGACCTCCAGCCCGCCAGCGTCCTGCAGCTTGCGGAACGCCGCCACCACATTGCCTTCGTGGCAGCGCCAGGTGTGGCGCAGGCTCTGGAAGCGGTTGTGGTACATCTCGGCCAGGCGGTGGTACTGCGGCTCGTGCTTGGTGCGGTCGAGCTCTTTCTCGGCCAGTAGAATGAGATCGTCCAGGTGATCGGCGTAGCGCACCTTGAGCAGGTCGTCGGTCAGCATCGCGATGAGCGGCGCGGACAGCGAAACCGTGCAGCGGTAGGGAATATGGTCCGATTGCAACCCTTCGAACATTTGCAGGAGCGGCAGGTAGGTTCCCGTGATGGCCTCGTAGAGCCACTGCTCCTCCATGACCGTCGGGTCGTCCGGGTGACGGACGAAGGGAAGGTGGGCGTGCAAAACCAGCGCGAAGTATCCGGTGGGCATGTTGGCTAGTCCTTGTGCTCTGGTTCTTTGCCGAACGACTCTGGGGATGGATAGTGGCCGGCGTCGGTGGCTGGTGGCGTGCTTCCTTCCTGATTGCTTGCCAGCCTGCCCTCGCTGCCACCGCCAAGCATCCTTTCGCTGGCGCCGCCGAGACGCGACTCGCTGCCCCCGCTCAGGCGCTGCTCGCTGGCCCCGCGCATGCGTACCTCGCTGCCGCCCGCGTACTGGCGCTCGCTCGCGCCGCGCATTTTGTACTGGCTGGCGCCCAGGAAGAGCCGCTCGCTGGCCCCGCGGGCCTGGTATTCGCTCGCGCCCAGGAAGAAGATCTCCGAAGCGCCGCCGAGACGCATTTCGCTGGCGTAGCGCCAACGACGCTCGCTCGCGCCCACCAGCAGCTTCTCGGAGCTGCCCGGGATGGCGAATTCCTTCATTTCACCGCCCGGTGCTCCGCCCGTCTCCTCGGCGATCCACGAGCGGTAGATCTCCCAGCGCGCGACGACGCTGCGCCCCTGGTGGGCGCCGACGCCTTTGATCACGACCTGCCAGGGTCCGTGTACGACGTGCGTGCGGCCGCCAACCCGGTAGACGCGCGAGGGGCCAACGAAGTCCTCACGCACGGGCTCGGGCGCGGCCACGGGGAAACTGAACGGGCCCGCTTCCCAAGCCGACACCATGACCGGGCTTTCCCAGGTCATCTCGCGATGGAACTCGGTGGTGCCGTCGGTCATGTGCTCTTCCCACTCGATGACCTCCTTGCGACCGCCCTCGCCCTCGGTGAAGGATTCTTCCCACGGCAAGAGCGCGACGTGGCGACGCGGGCCCTGGCCGGAGAGCACGGCCGGAGGCGCGGCTGCGGCAAGACCAGGCGCCTGCTTGCGAACGTGCGGACCGCGTCCAGCATGTTCGATGGGCCCCATCATCGAGCGCACGCTGAGCCACTCGGGCTCGACCCACGCGGCCGGCTCGCGGCGCGAGAACTCCACGCGCCCCGAACGGACGATCTTGGCAAAGAAACCCTCGTTCGATTTCAGGCCAATGTCGATGAAGGCCGACGAGGATGGCTTGCCGATTTGGAAAAACCAGTGCCGATCCCCGCGCTCCACGCGATGGTCGAAGTAGGAATGGGCGTTGGTGCCATCAAAGATGCGATCCGTGGTGTCGTAGATGCGCAGGTTCAGCCACGCATCCTTGCCGCCCTTGCCCAGACTCGCGCGGGCACGTTCGATGGCATCGTCGGTGACTTCCCAGTACACGAACAGGCGATCCGGATCCACGGCCATGCCGGTCACGCGGTCATAGTTGTAAGACCAGGGAATGGTTCCGGGCGACTCGTCCTTGGCGTGCTCGCGCACTTCGAATTTGTGCGACCAGGCCGAATCCGCCCCATCGCCAGCGGCCGGGGGTACCTTCTCGACCACGGCGGGCAGGTCGCCCTCGGCGGGCGTCTTCCTTGTCTTCTTGGCCGCGGGCTCTTGCGCCACGGGAGCGCGGCGGGCGGCGAAATCCCCGGCAACGCGGGCAGCAAGCTCGTCTTTGCTGAGCTTGGAAACGCCCTTCAGTTGCAAGCGCTTGGCGCACTCGAAGAGCTGCCTCTGTGTGAAGCCCGATAGCCCCTTCTGATCGAGCTTGGCCAGCTCGTCACTCGACTTGATCCCCAGCGCCGCGGCGGCACTGCCTAGTACCTTGTCCTCTATTGGCTTGCCTGACCCCATGGGGGTAGGACATTAACCCATCCGCAGGTTTCGCGCTCGTTTCAAGCTGCCTTGGGTCGCATTTTGAGACGCGTCGAGCTTTCGGTCGCGAGGGTGCCCATGACAGCCAATCGGCATCAAGCGGCCCGAGGCAAAAAGGCAAAACCGACCGCGGCCACGATGAGCACGAAGGCGACTAGGTGGTTCCAGCGTGGCGACTCACCCAGCCAGATCGCCGAAAAGCCGACAAAGACTATAATCGTGATGATTTCCTGGATGATTTTGAGTTGGTAGGCGCTGAACTGGCCGTGCCCCCAGCGATTGGCCGGGACTTGCAGACAGTATTCAAAAAACGCGATCCCCCAACTCACCAGCACGACCTTCCACAGGGCCACGCCCTTGAAGCGCAGGTGGCCATACCAGGCCACGGTCATGAAGAGATTGCTCGCTATCAGAAGACCTACGGTTCGCATGGCTGCTGCCAGGCGCGACTATACAAAATCGCGCGTGCTATGGTTGGTGTCTCATGCGCATTGGCGACGTCGATATCGGTCCAGGCGCGCTGCTGGCGCCCATGGAGGCAGTGACCGATCTGCCGTTCCGCACCGTCTGCGAAGAACACGGCGCCGCGCTGACGTACACCGAGTTTCTGTCCGCCCAGGCGCTGACCCGTGGCGCGGTGAAAGCAACGGGGCGCATGTGGGCAAGCTTGGGCGGGCGGCGTTTCGCGGTGCAGGTCTTCGGCCGCGAGCCAGAGGTGCTTGCGCAGGCAGCGCGCATGGCAACGGATGTCGGCGCCAGCATCGTGGACATCAACATGGGCTGTCCTGCCCGCAAGGTGACCGCCGGGATGTGCGGCTCCGCGCTCATGCGCGAGCCCGACCTGGCGGCGAGCATCGTCGGCGCCGTGCGCGCGGCACTGCCGTCCAGCATCCCGGTCACGGTCAAGCACCGCGCCGGATGGGACGATCTTTCGCTGAACGCGGCCGCCTTCGCGCGCCGGATGGTCGACGCCGGAGCGGCGCTGGTGACGGTTCACGGTCGGACGCGGGCGCAGGGCTTTTCGGGCACGGTTCGACTGGCCCCTATCGCCGACGTGCGCGCCACCCTACCGCGCCGGATTCCAGTGGTCGGCAACGGCGACATCCAATCCGTGGCCGACTATCTCGACATGAAACGCGAAACCGGTTGCGACGCCGCGATGATCGGCCGCGCCGCGCGGGGCAATCCGTGGCTGTTCCGCGCCATCCGCGCCGTCGAAGAAGGGCAACCTTTGCCCGATCCCCCGACCGTGGCCGAGCGCCGCGCGGTTTGGCGCCGCCACGCCGAGCTTGTGATCGAATACGCGTCCCCCAAGATGGTTCTGCACGAGCTGCGCAAGACCCTGGCTTGGTACTCGCGCGGTCTGCACAGCGGCGCGGAGTTGCGGCATCGCGGTTTCGCCGAAAAGAATCCCGGTGCGCTTCTTGACTTGGGCGAAGCGTTTTTCGCCGCGTTGTCGAAGCGCGAGGCCAGCCATAGCGGCGACCTGGGCGAACCCGCCGTGGCGATGGAAACCAAGTGCCGCGAACGCCACGCGCGTCGCCTGGCCGGCAAACCGGAGGAGCTAGAATCGTGCGACGTTTGATTCTCTCGTTCGCGCTTGCTCTGCTGGTTCTGCCGGCCTGCGACGATCGCTCGTACCGCGAGATTGGTGCGGCCATCAATGTGCTGGCCAAAAAGAGCGAGGAGTTGCCTGGCCCGGCCATCGATCGCCTGCGCAAGATTGGCCGGCGGGCTGTTCCGCAGATTGAAACCGCCCTGCACACGGCAGCGCCGCGTGGAAAGGTCAACCTGATCACGGCCTTGGCCGCCATCGGCGAGCCCGAGTCGGCTGCGATTCTTCAGCACTTCGCGGTCTACGACAAGAGCCCCGAGGTCCGCGCCGCGTGCGAGGAGGTGCTGGCGCAATGGGCGGCCGGCGGCGATCGCAAGAGCCAGCCTGCCCAGCAAGCCATCGCGCGCGTGCAAGAGAAACGCAAGCTTGGCCTGGCCGAGTAGGATTTTCACCACAGAGAGCGCAGAGGTCGGAAGGGAAGATGTCTTCGGATTCGAGATTCCGAACCCTTTCTTTCATTCCGGTCTCCGCGCTCTCTGCGCTCTCTGTGGTGAAAAAAAGAGAAAGGCCGAGAAGCGCGCCCTCGACGGAGCGGCTCTCGGCCCTTGCTTGCAATGGCTAGGAGCTAGCCTTCAGCTTTCGGTGCTGGTGGTGCAGGCGGCGCGAAGGGCGACACCGAGCCACTGGCGGCCAACGCCTCGTAGAACTTCACGCGCGCGACGGCTTCTTGCTGACCTTGCAGCATGAGCGCCTTGGCGCGCTCCGGGCTGCTCTGGGTGAGCGACTTGAAGCGCGTCTCGGTCATGGCCCACTGTTCGTAGGTGTGCTTCGGGGGCTTCGAGTCGAGCTTGAGCGGGTTCTCGCCCTTGGCGTAGAGCCCCGGGTTGAAGCGGTAGAGCGTCCAGGCACCACTGTCCACCACCGCATTCTGGTGATCGAGTCCCTTGGCCATATCGATACCGTGGGCGATGCAGTGGCTGTACGCGATGATGATCGAGGGGCCGTTGTAGGCCTCGGCTTCGATGAAGGCGCGCACCGTCTGCACGTCGCTGTAGCCCATGGCCACCGTGGCGACGTAGGCGTTGCGGTAGGCCATGGCCATGAGGCCAAGATCCTTCTTGCCCGTCTGCTTGCCGGCCGCGGCGAATTTGGCCACCGCGCCCGTCGGCGTCGACTTGGAGCACTGACCACCCGTGTTCGAGTACACTTCGGTGTCGAGCACCAGGATGTTCACGTTGCGCCCGCTGGCGATGACGTGGTCGAGGCCGCCGTAGCCGATGTCGTAGGCCCAGCCGTCGCCACCCACGATCCACACGCTCTTCTTGACCAGCATGTCGGCCACGGTGAGCAGGTTCTTGGCGTCCGCATCGGCGCCAAGCTTGCCGAGGGCTTGCTTGAGGGCAACCACGCGCTCGCGCTGTGCTTTGATGCCCGACTCGTCGGCCTGGTTGGCTTCGAGCAGCCCGGTCACGAGCTCGCCGGGCAACTTGCCGCCCAATTTGCCGAGCAGGAGCTTGGCGTACGCGTTCTGCTGATCGATGGTCAAGCGATAGCCAAGACCGAACTCTGCGTTGTCCTCGAAGAGCGAGTTGTTCCAGGCTGGACCACGGCCATCGCTGTTCTGTGCGAACGGCGTGGTGGGCAGGTTGCCGCCGTAGATCGACGAGCAACCGGTCGCGTTGGCGATGATGGCGCGGTCACCGAAGAGCTGGGTGAGCAGCTTGTAGTACGGCGTTTCGCCGCAACCCGAGCAGGCGCCCGAGTACTCGAAGAGCGGCTGCAGGAACTGTGAGCCTTTGACCGTGTCGACCTTGACCAGGCTGCGATCGACCTCGGGGATATCGAGGAAGAAGGCATAGTTCTCGCGCTCGGCGGCGCGCAAGGGCATCTGTGGCGCCATCATGAGGGCGCGCTTGCTGGGCTCCTTCTTGTCCTTGCCCGGGCAGACTTCCACGCACAGGGTGCAACCCGTGCAGTCCTCGGGCGCGACCTGAATCATGTAGGCCTGGCCGTCGAACTCCTTGCCCTTGTACTTCATCGACTTGAGCGTCGCGGGCTGCTTCTCGAGCGCCTTCGGATTCGCGACCTTGGCACGAATCGCGGCGTGCGGGCAGACCAAGGTGCACTTGTTGCACTGGATGCACAGGTCGGGGTACCACACCGGGATTTCCATCGCGATGTTGCGCTTTTCCCAGCGTGCGGTGTCGGTGGGGAAGGTGCCGTCGACCGGGAAGGCGCTGACCGGCAGCTTGTCGCCGCGGCCTGCGATGATCTCGGCGGTCACCTTGTGCACGAAGTCCGGGGCTTCCTTGGCCACGATGGGCGGCATCTTGAGCTTGCTCGACGCCACGGCGGGGACCTTGACCTCCATCAGGTTGGCGATGGTCTGGTCGACGGCGCGGAAGTTCTTCTCCACCACGTCCATGCCCTTGCGCTCGTAGGTCTTCTTGATGGCCTTCTTGATCTTGTCGATGGCCACGTCGGGCGGAAGCACGCCCGAGATGTTGAAGAAGCAGGTCTGCATGATGGTGTTGATACGCGCACCCATGCCGGTTTCCTTCGCCACTTTGTAGGCGTCGATGACGTAGAAGCGCGCCTTCTTGTCGATGATCTGCTTCTGCACCTCGACGGGCAGCTGATCCCAGACCTCGGTCGGGCCGTAGATGCTGTTGAGCAGAAAGACGCCGCCCGTCTGCAGGTACTGGAGCATGTCGTAGCGCTCGAGGAACGACCAGTTGTGGCACGCCAGGAACTGCGCCTGCGTGACCAGGTAGCTCGAACGGATCACGTCGGGCCCAAAGCGCAGGTGCGACACGGTGACCGCGCCAGCCTTCTTCGAGTCGTAGACGAAGTAGCCCTGGGCGAAGAATTGCGGGTCCTCGCCGATGATCTTGATCGAGTTCTTGTTGGCGCCGACGGTGCCGTCCGACCCAAGTCCGTAGAACAGGCAGCGTTTCACGCTGTCGGGCTCGGTGGAGAAGGTGTAGTCGACGTCGATGGACGTGTGGGTCACGTCGTCGTTGATGCCCACGGTGAAGTGGTTCTTGGGCGCCGGCTTCTTGAGCTCGTCGAACACGGCCTTGACGTGGGCCGAAGTGAATTCCTTCGACGACAAGCCGTAGCGACCGCCGACGATCTTCGGCATGGCGAAGGGCAGCTTGCCCGCGGAGGAGGTTTCTGCGATGGCGGTGATGACGTCCTGATAGAGCGGCTCGCCGGAAGCGCCTGGCTCTTTCGTGCGATCGAGAACCGCGATGGCCTTGACCGACTTGGGCAAAGCGGCGATGAGGTGCTCCATCGAGAACGGACGGAACACGCGCACCTTGACCACGCCGACCTTCTCGCCCTTGCTGCTGAGATAGTTCACGCCTTCGTGCGTGACCTCCGCGCCTGAGCCCATCACGATGATCACGCGTTCAGCGTCGGCCGGACCGACGTAGTCGAACAGGTGGTAAGCGCGACCGACCTGCTTGGCGAACTTGTCCATCTGCGCCTGGATGATGGCCGGCGCGGCGTTGTAGAACTTGTTGCCGCTCTCGCGGGCCTGGAAGAACACGTCGGGGTTCTGCGCGGTGCCGCGCAGGAACGGACGGTCAGGCGACATGGCGCGGGCGCGATGGGCTGCCACCAGGTCGTCCGTGACCAGGGCCTTGATGTCGTCGTCGCTCAGCTGTTCGATCTTCTGCACTTCGTGCGAGGTGCGGAAGCCGTCAAAGAAGTGAATGAAGGGCAAGCGCGAGGCCAGCGACGAGGCTTGCGCGATGAGCGCCATGTCCATCGCCTCTTGCACCGAGCCCGAACCGATGAGGCCGAAGCCCGTCGAGCGAATGGCCATGATGTCGCTGTGATCGCCGAAAATGGAGAGCGCGTGGGTGGCGACGGTGCGCGCGGACACGTGGAAGACCGTCGAGGTCAGCTCGCCCGCGACCTTGAACATGGTCGGGATCATGAGCAGGAGGCCCTGCGAAGCCGTGAAGGTGGTGGTCAGCGACCCGGACTGCAGGGCGCCGTGGGTGGCAGCAGACGCACCGCCTTCGCTTTGCATTTCGACGACCGCTGGGACCGTGCCCCAGATATTCGTCCGGCCCTGCGCCGACCATTCGTCGGCCCATTCACCCATGTTGGACGATGGGGTGATGGGATAGATGGCACAGACTTCATTCGTCTTATGCGCGATGTAGGCAACTGCTTCGTTGCCATCAATGGTGACCGTCTTGCGAGCCATTTCTTTGGTCCTTCCTTGAAGTGCTTTGGGGGTCAGAAAGCGCCCTGTTCTTACGTCTCCTGTTCGTGGGGCGCAACACAATTCTGGCCTCGCGAGACGGCCCAGTTTGCCGCCCGAATCATGCGGAATTCGGGCTACATCCGCGGCACTGGGAACGGGTAGTCCGGGCGGGCAAACAGGAAGCCTTGCAGCCAATCTGCGCCCAGGTCGATCAAAATATCCAGCTCGGCTTGGGTTTCCACGCCTTCGGCCACGAGAGGCGTGCCCAGCTCGCGGCACAACGAGGCCAGAGCATGCACCATCCTGCGTTTGGTCGGTGTGCGTTCGATGCCGCGAATCAGCGACATGTCCAGCTTGACGGCGTCGGGTTCCAAGTCGGCGAAACTGTTCAGGCCGGAATATCCTTCCCCCAGATCGTCGACGGCGATCTTGTAGCCAAGCCTGCGCAAGTGCTCGATGCGAGAGTGCGTGTCGGGGATCTTCTCGATGGCCATGCGCTCCGTGATCTCGAAATGAATGCGCGAGGCGAACGCCCGCAGGGGGTTGTCCGGCGCGTAGAGCTGCTCGTCGAGTAGATCCAGGACGTGGAGGTTGATGAAGACGCCTGGGACGTCGGGATGGTGTTCCATCACCTCGGCAATAAGACCGCGGGTTTTGTGGCCAAGGGTGTGAACTTCCCCCAGCGACTCGGCGACACTGAGAATATCGATGGGCAGATGCAGCGTGGGATCGGTGCTGCGCATGAGCGCCTCGTACGCCACCACCGTCTTCTGCGAGTACGAGACAATGGGTTGAAAAGCCATCCACAGGCCATCGAGGGAGCGCGCGAACTGCTCGCGCAGCGCTTCGGTCTCGCGTGCCAGGCGATCGCTGACCGCGAGGATCTGCCGCTGCCGTCGCGCCAGGTGGTAGGCGCGAATCGACCGATCGAGGACTTCCTTCAGTTGTGGCATGGCGAGTGGCTTGATGAGGTAACTTTGGGCGCCCCACTCCACGGCCAACCGCGCGGTCTCGAGCTCTGGTCCCCCGGTCATTAGAATGACCGGAACGTCCTTGTCTCGGCTGCGCACCGCGCGCAGGACATCGAGACCGCTGGCCCCAGGCAGATTGATGTCCGTAAGGATCGCGTCGAAGAGATGCTCGCCCGCCATCTGCAACGCCGTTTCACTCGACGTTGCCCGCCATACCTGGTAGCCCCAGGCCTCCAGAACGCGAACGCACGCGCGCATGAACTCCTCGTCGTCGTCGACGACCAAGAGCGCAGAACGACTCCCCGCAAGAGCCGGGCTCAAGTCGTCAAACTCGCCGTGTTCAATTCCTGTCACGTTACGCAATGCCCCATTGGTAGCAAGATCCCAACGGAGACATCATCGGCGGAAACCCTGCCATAACTTGAGAGGTTGCCAGTATCGCTGCGGGCCTGGCGTCTCGATGGTGTTGTCAATCTCGACAAGGCTCGGTGTACCATGCGCGAATGTTGGGTCTCAGGTCATTGCTGCTCATCGCGCTCGGTGGGTTCGGAGCCGTATTCACAGCGCTCTGGGGCCGCGATATTGCGAGGAAACGCGGTTACGCAGCACGGGATGCAGAGAGGCAAGCCGGGGCCCAGGCCGACTGCCCCGTTTCATCCAGCGAGGATGGGGAGAGTTCCGCCACTCTTCCCGGCTTGCCGTCGCCGGCCCAGACCGCAATTGGGTTCATTACCAATTTCTTCGACACCCTCGGCATCGGTTCCTACGCAACGACGACGTCGATTTACAAATTGTTCCGCCTCGTCCCTGACCGCCGCATCCCAGGCACCTTGCTGGTGGGCCACATGTGGCCGACGGTCGCGCAGGCGGTCATTTATATCACCATCATCCAGGTGGAAATGTCTTCGCTGGTCGCGCTCATCGCGGCCTCGATCTTGGGTTCGTGGCTAGGCGCTGGCGTGGTCTCCGCCTGGCCCAAACGCAAGATTCAGATCGGCATGGGCCTGGCCCTGCTCGGCGCCTCGGCGCTGATGTTGGCCAAGGCCGTGCACTGGTTGCCGAGCGGCGGCGATACCTTGGGCCTGCACGGCTGGCGCATGGCCGCCGGGCTCGTCGGCAATTTCGCTTTCGGCGCGCTCATGAACCTGGGCATCGGAGCCTATGCGCCAAGCCTCATCTTGTTTGGGTTCCTGGGCATGGATCTCAAGGCCATCTTCCCGGTCATGATGGGATCCTGCGCGTTCATCATGCCAACCAGCGGGATCCGTTTCATCGGTCGCGGCAGCTACGCCTCGCGGGCGGCCCTGGGCCTAGCCTTGGGGGGCGTGCCGGGCGTTCTGCTGGCGGCCTACGTGGTCCGTCAGCTATCCGTCGGATATCTTCTGTGGCTGGTGATCGCGGTGGCAACCTATAGTGCACTGGCCATGCTTCATTCCGCGAGGAGAGAGCACGGAGAAGACAGAGAACACAGAGGACGCATGAACTCGGAATCGCATGGGTAATCCGCTCTTCTCCACCAAGTCCGTCGACAAGCTGCGCTCGGACGCCGAGTACGGCTATGGGCTCAAACGCACCCTGAGTGCCTTCGACCTGATTCTGCTTGGCGATCGGCGGCATCATCGGCACCGGTATCTTCGTCTTCACCGGCCATGCCGCTGCGGCCAACGCCGGGCCGGCCGTCGCACTCTCCTTCACCGTTGCTGCCGTGGCCGCGGCTTTCGCGGGCCTGTGCTACGCCGAGATAGCATCTATGATTCCCATCGCTGGCAGCGCGTACACCTACGCCTACGCCACCATGGGCGAGCTCATCGCATGGATCATCGGCTGGGACTTGATTCTCGAATACCTGGTCGGCGCCGCCACCGTGAGCGTGGGCTGGTCAGGCTACGTGTGCGCGTTCGTGAAAAACGTGACCGGCCACGAGCTCTCGGCGACCTGGACGCGCGCGCCCTTCATCTGGAACGAGACCGCGCAACATCTGCAAGGCACCGGCGCCATCATCAACCTACCCGCGATGTTCATCGTGCTGGCAGTGACTGCCATCCTGGTCGTGGGCATCAAGGAGTCGGCGCGCTTCAACGGCATTATTGTGTTGGTAAAGGTCGCGGTCGTCCTCATGTTCATCGCTTTCGCCGCACCCTTTGTCCGCCACGAAAACTGGGTTCCCTTCGTGCCGCCCAATACTGGCGTCTACGGAAGGTTCGGCATCTCCGGAATCATGCAGGGCGCAACCACGGTATTCTTCGCATATATTGGTTTCGACGCCGTTTCGACCGCCGCGCAAGAGACAAGGAAACCGCAGCGGGACCTTCCGATTGGCATTCTCGGATCGCTCGCCATCTGCACGGTTCTCTACATTGCGGTAGCGCTTGTTCTGACCGGCGTGGTTCACTACACCAAGCTGTCGGTGCCCTACCCCATCGCGCTTGGCGCCGCCGCAACCGGCTCGCACTTGCTCGAATCGGCAGTCGAGGTCGGAGCAATTGCCGGCCTTTCGTCCGTCATGTTGGTGCTGCTACTCGGCCAGCCGCGCATCTTCTTCTCCATGGCGCGCGACGGGCTTCTGCCACCGGTGGCGGCCAAGGTACATCCGCGTTTCGGCACCCCGCACGTCACGACCATCGCAACCGGCGCCGTGTGCGCTCTCGCCGGCGGAGTCTTGCCCATCGACATCCTCGGCGAGCTAACCAGCATCGGCACCCTGTTTGCGTTCCTATTGGTTAGCATCGGTGTGATGCTCCTGCGTATTAGGCGCCCAGATATTCCGAGGTCGTTCAAGGTTCCGGGAGGTGCCTATCTGGTTCCCATCTGCGGTGTGATTACCTGCCTTTGGCTGATCGTCAACGCCAAGCCACACACCATCATCCGCCTCTTCGTGTGGATGGCCATCGGCCTCATCATCTACTTCACCTACGGCGTGAAACACTCAGTCCTGCGCACCGGCAAGGAACCTAACGTTCCGTTCGCCGATCCACACACCGAAACGCCACCACCACGTTTGGTGGGCTGAACGTCTGCACGCCGCTACCGCCGTCGCCGTTTTGCCGAAGAAGGAGGAGGAGGCGGCGGTGCCCCGAGCGCGGTCAGGGCGGCGTCGATGTCCTTGCCGATACATCCGTTGCCCGAGGCACTTAGGAATCCACCCAGGAGACTGCGCCGCTCGGAACGCGCCCGTTTGAGCGGCTCGATGGCACGGGCGTCGCCGGTTTCGCCTAGCTTCTGCACAGCCTCGCGCTTCTCCTCGCAGCTCTTACCCTGGGCTAGATCGAGGGCGTAGCTATTCACCAGGTCGACCTTCCTGCCGCAGTCGAGGGTCTCGCACGCCTCGCGTGCAGCCTTGCGGAACTCCGCGCGCCGATCGTCGGACGCCATGTCGGCCAGAAGGTCGCTGGCGGGCTTGCCAACCTGCTTGATCAGCATGTCCAGGGCGACGGACCCCAGCTTTCGGTCGTTGATCTCGGCCCGGATATTCACCAGAAGGGCCGCATCGGCGCGAAGGCCCGGATCGAAACGCAACGCCTCCTCGTAGGCTTGCAAACCAGCGCTTGGGTTCTTGTCAGCGAATTCTAGATTGCCAAGCAAGTAGCGCACGCGTCCATCGTTGGGATGGGCAGATATCTGCTGCATAAGGAGAACGCGCGCCTCGGTCAGAAGCCCCTTGGCCATGGTTTCTTCGATGTGCTTGATGGGCGACTTCATTTCAGCCGCAACGGGTTTCGGCCTGGGCGGCTCCAACTTGGGCGACGCCCCTTTGCGACCGCCTCCACCACGCGCGAAGAGCAGCACCAGCAGCAGAAGGACGACGACTCCAGGCACGGCGTAGCGCCGAGTCTTTTCGGGCAAGTAATTGAGCACCGGGTGCGCACGCTCGTCGATCTTGCCTTTGACCGCGCAAATGCGGGCCCACGTCCGCTGCCCGGCCGAGACGACCACGGGCCGCTTGGCCCAAAGCTTCGCACCGAGGGTGAAACCCATGCGCACCGACGATGCAGCAAAACGCGCGCCCAGCTCCGCCGCGTCCGTGCATGCGTTTTCGATGGCCGTGCGAAACTCGGTCGCGCTCGCGTAGCGCTTGTCGCGCTCCTTTTCCAGCACGCGCATGACCACCGTTTCGAGGGCCGGCGGAATGCGCGCGTCGGGGGCGACCTCGGCGAAGCGTGGCGGCGCTGTCGTGATCTGCATACCGAGCAGCTTGACCAAGTCGGGATCCTCGAAGGGCTTCCGCCCGACAAGCATCTCGTACAGAATAATGCCGCACGAGTAGAGATCGGCCCGGCTGTCCGCCTCTTGCCCGGCGGCTTGTTCGGGCGACATATAGGCGGGCGTTCCGAAGATCATCATCCCGCGCGTAAGAGGTTCGTCGTTGCCCTGGGCTTGGGTCATCTTGGCGATGCCGAAATCCAGGATCTTGACCGTCTCGGGTTTGCGCGGATCCGGATCCCGAACCAGCATGACGTTGGCGGGTTTGAGGTCGCGGTGAACGACGCCTTCGGCGTGCGCGTGCTCGAGGGCGAGCAGGATCTGTCCTGCGATGTGACAGGCACGCGCGGGCTCTAGGCGCCTTTCGCGCAAAAGCACTTCCGCCAGTGGCTCGCCGGCCACGAACTCCATGACCAGAAACAGCTCGCCAGCAGCGCCATGGCCGAAGTCAGTCACAGCAATGATGTTTGGGTGGCTGAGCCGGCTGGCCGACTGCGCTTCACGTTCGAAGCGCCGCGCGGCGTCCGGAACATTGCTGAACTCGGCGCGCAAGAGCTTGAGCGCCAGCACCTTCTTCATCAAGGTGTGCTCGACGCGGAAGACCGTCCCCATGCCGCCTTCGCCGATGCGGCCAAGGACGCGATAGCGCTCGCCGATGATGGTGTCGACGAGGGGATCCCGTGCGACTTTCACCATTTGCGTGGGTGCGGTTTCCGAATCGGACATGCCTTGGACCGGCAGACTACCACCGCGAGCACCGCCTGTGCGAGGTTCACAAGGAGAGAGCACGGAGTGCAGAGAGCCCTCAGAGAGGGCAAAAAATCAGGAATAGTTCGTCTCCAGAGTTCTGGCCAACTAGCTCTGCGTCCCCCTCAACCTCTGTGCTCTCCGCTGTGGTGAAAAGCAGACAGGCGACCGTACTGCGACATGACTGTCGTGACTTGCCCACCCTCACATCGGGCGGCGCGCGACGTCGCGGTCTTCGGTCTCGACCTGGGCGACTTCCAGGTAGCGAATGCGAAATGCATCGCCGCCGTAGGTGCTAAGCCCCCAGTCCACGGCGTCTTCAAGGTCGATGAAGAGCGCGGACGGCGCGTTCTGCCCGTCGGGAATGATGGCGTAGCCGGAGATCATGGCCGGCCTCCTTGTGCACAAGCGCCGTGACCGATTTCGGCCCTGCCTGACGAGAATCGGTCGGCGGTGATGAAAAGCGGACGAAGTTGCACGACGAGTCGTTGCACGGTGGACTCCTTGGCAGGGTGTTCACCAATGCAAAGCAATTCGCGGACCAAGCCGCATCGCCCCCTACTTCTTTTGTGCGGGTGTCTTCTTGTCGTCTTTTCGCTTGTACCCAAGAAGTCCTGGCGCCTCTTCGACGCGATAGAGGCGAACACTGACCCTGTCGTTGCGGTCGGCGTAGAGCCGCGTGTGATAGGGCATGAATCCTTCGGCCTTGATCTCCAGATCGACCGGGCCGCTGCCGCGCGTCCGACTGATCTCCGCATCCATACTTCCAGGCCCCAGCCGCGCGATCTGTTTGGCGCCCCAGGTGACCAGGGCTTTCACCTGTGGTGTCACACTGAGCTTTAGCGTCACAGTCTCGGAATACGGATTGGCCTCGCGCTCCTCGGTCTTGAGATCGTCGTCCTCGACCTTGGGCGACTCCTTGCTGGCCTCGGGCATCGCCTTCGCGTGGGCCGCCAACGTACTTGGCTTGGCGGATGTTTCCGTCGGCGGCGGCTGGACCGTGGCAGGTGCAGTCGACGCGGGAGGCTGACTGGACCGCGAACAGCCATAGAGCAAGACAAGAGCGAGGAGCCAGTCGAGGCGCGAGGTCACTGTCCACCTCCGGCCTTGCTCTCGGGTCCACTCGACGCCGCGGGAGGCTTGCCATCGCCGTACTTCACGCCCGGTTTGGGCACGTAGTCGGTGATGGGCTGCATGAGCTTGCCCTTGATCTTCCCCTTCAGGGTTTCGATGGGCAGCGGTGGTTCGAGCTGAAAGTAGAAGCCGCGCGTCGGCAAGCGCATGTCGTAGACCTCGCCTTCCCAATAGAAGGTGCGACGGAAACCGAGCGCCATGGGTCCCAGCACCTTGGCCTTGCGGTGCCCGAGCACGAACGAGAACAATCGCACCGCCAGGTTGTTGTAGAGGCGATGACAGCCGTGCGAAAAGCGACCGCGCAACGACAGGTAGTCGAACGAGCCGTGGGTACGGATGCCGTTGTCGAAGAACGCCAGCTCTGCGCCGTGGCGGCGCAGTTGTTCGTGAATCCCGGCCACGAGACCGTAGGCCGACAGATAGCCGGGGCCGGTCTCGTCGTAGTTCACCACTTTGGGATAGGCACCCGCCACGTACTTGGTCTTGACCATGGCACCGATGGGCGCCGAAGTCGGCGGCAGCCACACCGGTGCGGCCACGATGTGCCGCCACACCCGCGCACCCACGTCGGAGTCCTTGTAGCGATAGTATTCCTCGCCGTCCGAGGCAACCTCGGTTCGCCAGCCGCCGATGGTGGTGCGCCAATTGGCGAGCGGGACCTTTTCTCCGCGCCACTTCACGAACAGCGTGAACGACGGAAACCGGTCGCGTGGTTGCGGCATGCGGTCGCCCTTGTCGCTGAAGGGGAAGTCGTACCAAACGTCGCCGCGATCGATCTCGGCCAGCAGATCCATGTGGGGGCCGTAGTATTCGGGCAAGGCGGGAAAGCGCACGGCCGCGCGCAGAGATCGGAAATCGCTTTCGGGGTGACGGCGGAAGAACGCCAGCGCGTCCTCGGGTGTGGCCAGCCCGAGGCGCGCCATGGTGGCATCGGTTGCCTGACCCACCAAATCGGGAACTGGCACGTCGTCTCCCGCCTTGTTCTTGTAGGTGGGCTGTTTGCGCGGGCGGTTGCGCTTGGCCGGCGGCATGGCCTCGATGGCGCTGCCATCCTCGATGATGCGACCGGCGTGCGCGGCCCGCTCGGCCAGTACCCGGCGCAAGGCCAGAAAATCATTTTGCAACAGCGGACGCGCCATGGCCTCCAGGGTTCCGCGCGTGAGATCGGCTTGCGCGAACACGGCGTTCTTCTGCTGGAAATCTAGGGCTGCATTGCGCATGGGACCGTCGTAGGCTCCCTCCTTGTGCTTGCTGGCGTCGAGCAGGCCTTCGCAGATCAGGCGCTTCTCCACTTCCGCAAAGGCCGCACGCTCGGCCTCCGTGCGCAGATGCTCCCTAACCTCGCGGGCGTAGCGAGCGTCTTTGTTGGCCAACTCTTCGAGCGTGGACGCGCCCGCCTTCTTCTGCGCGGTCTCGAGTCGCATGCCGCGAAAATGGTGCTTGGCACTTTCCTTCTTCTCGGTGGTCTTGCCCCAGGTTCCGATGCTGTCCACGGCCAGCAACTTGGCCGTGTCCACCGTGCTCTCGCAGGTACGCGCGCCGTCTTCGAGAAAGCGTTTGCGCATGACCGACAGCGAGGGCGGCACGCCGTAGAGCTCAAGGTAGTTGCGCTCGCCGGGCGGCAACGGTTCTCCGTCACCGTCGGTGCGATCGTTGGCCAGCCCTACGAACACGGCTCGATAGCGGTTGGGCAAGGGTGCGCCGTCGGCGGCTTTGCCGTCCTGAAAGATGAAGGGCGCGAAATCGTCGGACAGGTCGACGAGGGTCAGCCCTTCGTCGGAGG
Source organism: uncultured delta proteobacterium (assembly GCA_963723955.1). Taxonomy (GTDB): domain Bacteria; phylum Myxococcota_A; class Polyangia; order Fen-1088; family Fen-1088; genus Fen-1118. The sequence goes on along the minus strand of CAVRSU010000007.1, from coordinate 611,515 downwards.
CCAGGTCGGCGTCGACCACGCGTTCCTTTCCAGCCACCACTTGAATCGCTCGGCGCTCGGGCACGAGCCTGCCAGACGCCTCGGGCAACGCATCGTCGTCGGGCTCGGGTGGCAGGGTCGCGGGCGACGCGGGAGCAGCGGGACGAGAGACAGGCACAGGCGGCTCGGATGGCGTGGCTGCTTTCGAGGAAGGTGTCGCCTTGCCCTGGCAGGAAGGCCCGCCCGCCACGGCGGCGACAAGAAGCAACACGCGCTGATAGTAGATTCGGTCCACGGTGTCGGCCGTGGATCTACCAGCGACGGGTCACGAATGGCCAGATTTGTCTGAATCGAATAGTATGCGTCCCATGAAACGCGTCATTCTCCTCTCAGTTCTGCTCATCGCAGCCATGGCTGGCAATCCAAGCATGGCCCGAGCCACTGAGGTCGGTACATCTCGAACCTTCGGCCTTGGTGTTCAACTTCTCGAACCGACAGCCATCATCGGCAAGCTCTTTCTCGATCGAAACAACGCTCTCGACTTTGGCGTGGGCTTCTGGGGCTATGGCAGGTGCTACAACAACAATGGCCCCTACGCCTGCAACACCGTCAACCAGTTCTTCAGCGTTCACTTCGACTACCTGTACGAGGAGCCCATCGTCGACACAACCGTCAGGCTCGACTGGCACGTGGGCGCCGGGGGCCGCATGGCCTTCGGGGACTACTACTACAACAGCAATGGGCGGCACGACGTGGCCGTTTTCGCCCGAGTTCCCGTGGGACTCGACCTGACCTTCCGACGGCCGCATTGGTTGGAGGCCTACCTGGAAATCGCCCCGGGGTTGTGGATTGTTCCCCCCTTGGCCTTCGACGTCGACATCGGGCTGGGCGCGCGCGCCTACTTCTAGAAACGCGGGACTCGCTTTCGAGTCACTGGCTGTCGGCGTTGAACTACTCCGGGTCGGATTCTGGGGTCGGAGGAGCATCTAGCAAGGCGTCGCTGAGCAAGATATTGCCCGAGACCGGGGTTGCCGCGCGGTTTGCGACAACGCCCGATTCCTGACTGGCGGTCTGCGCGGGATCTTCGGGCGCGGTCGCAACCGGCACCTCAGCCGCCACGGTGCCGGAAGCAAAAGCCGCGACCGGTTGCGAAGCACCTGCCGCGCGAGATTTCCATCGTGCGATTGCGAACTCGAAATCGGAGTACGAGATCATGGCTCAGCCAGGGTAGCGGTTTCTCCGAGGCACCGCAAATGGTTCCCGGGGATTCGCGGCTAGTGAATGAGTTTCCTGTACTTGATGCGGTGGGGTTGGGCGGCTTCGGCGCCGAGGCGGCGGCGACGGTCCGCCTCGTAGTCTTGGTAGTTGCCCTCGAACCAAACCACCTGGCTGTCGCCCTCGAAGGCCAACATGTGGGTGGCGATGCGGTCGAGGAACCAGCGGTCGTGGCTGATGACCACGGCGCAACCTGGGAACGACAGCAGAGAGTCCTCCAAGGCTCGCAACGTGTCCACGTCGAGATCGTTGGTCGGTTCGTCGAGCAGGAGGACGTTGCCAGCGCTACGCAGGAGCTTGGCCAAGTGAACCCGGTTGCGCTCGCCGCCGGACAGGTCCTTGAGCCGTTTCTGCTGATCGGGGCCCCTGAAGCCGAAACCGGAGACGTAGGCGCGCACGTTGATGGTGCGCTTGCCGATCTCGAAGAACTCTGCGCCCTGCGCGATTTCCTGGAACACGCTGTTGTCGCCTTGCAAGGCATCGCGCGATTGATCGACGTAGGCCAGCTTGACCGAGTCGCCGATACGCAGCGTACCGCTGTCGGGCTTTTCCTGGCCAACTATCATGCGAAAGAGCGTGGTCTTGCCCGCGCCATTAGCGCCGACGACACCGACGATACCACCGCGGGGCAGATTGAAATTGAGGTTTTCGATGAGCTCGCGGTCGCCGTAGCCTTTGCACAGGTTCTCGGCCTTGACCACCAGGTCGCCCAAACGCGGTCCGGGGGGAATGCTGATCTCCACGGTGTCCTCGCGCTTCTGCGATTCTTCGGCGAGCAACTCCTCGTAGGCGGCCAGACGCGCCTTGGACTTGGCTTGGCGGGCGCGCGGCGAGGCGCGCACCCATTCGAGCTCGCGGGCCAGCGTGCGCTGACGTGCCGACTCGGCCTTTTCTTCGCCCGCCAGCCGCTTGCGCTTCTGGTCGAGCCACGACGAATAGTTGCCCTGCCAGGGAATGCCTTCGCCGCGATCGAGCTCGAGAATCCAACCCGCCACGTTGTCGAGGAAGTAGCGGTCGTGGGTGATGGCCACGATGGTGCCGGGGTATTCCTGCAGATGGTGCTCGAGCCACGCGACGCTTTCGGCATCGAGATGGTTGGTGGGCTCGTCGAGCAGGAGCAAATCGGGACGCTGGAGCAGAATTTTGCACAAGGCCACGCGGCGCCTCTCGCCGCCGGACAGTTTGGTCACTTCCGCGTCGCCCGGCGGCAGGCGCAAGGCGTCCATGGCAATTTCCAGAGTTCGGTCGAGGTCCCAACCCTTGGCCGCCTCGATGGCGTCCTGAAGCTTGGCCTGCTCCTCCAGCAGTTTGTCCATCTCCTCGGGCGTGATGTCTTCGCCGAGACGCAAGTTCACCTCGTCGAAGCGCGTCCAGAAGCTTCTTGGTGCCCGCCACCGCCTCCTCGACGTTGCCGAGCACATTCTTGCTCGCGTCGAGCTGCGGCTCTTGCGCTAGGTACCCGACGGTGATGCCATCGGCCGGCCGCGCCTCGCCGAAGAAGTCCTTGTCCACGCCGGCCATGATGCGCAAGAGCGTCGACTTTCCGGCGCCGTTGCCGCCGATGACGCCAATCTTGGCGCCTGGAAAGAACGACAGATAGATGCCTTTCAGAACCTCCTTGTTCGGCGGGTGAACGCGGCGGAGATCCTGCATCGTGAAGATGTACTGATGAGCCATGGGCCGCGCAGTTTACCCGATGATCTGCGTTCGTCACGTCCGGCTTTGGGGCCTGCCGCGCGATCCGCTGGTTTCTGCCCCGCCTGCGGCCGAGCCTTTGGCCAAGCTGCGGACGAACTATCCAATTTCCGGACAGTTCTTGTGAAGGGAGCTACTTGGTCTCTTGCTTGGCCTCTTGCTTGGCCTCGTCCTTCTTGGCCGCCTCCTTCTTGACCGCCCCTTTCTTGTCTTCCTTCTTGTCCTTGTTGTCTTTGGTCTTCTTGGCCTTGTCCTTGGGAGCGGGCGGTGCGGTTTCATCCGCGGCTGTAGTGCCGTCGTCCTGCCACTCCTTGGCGGCTTGCTCCTCGGCGGCCTTGGCCTCGGCGGCTTTAGCCTTGGCGGCCTCTTCCTCGCGCCGTTTCTTGTCGGCCTCTTCCGCCTTCTTGGTCTCGGCTTGGATTTCCTTGTCCAGTTCCTTCTGCCGCTTTTCGGCGCAGCCCTTGGGCTCGCACTCTTCCGGGCAGCCGCACTTGCTCGGTCTGCCGCAGATGCAGACGCCGGCCGTGTTCTGGTAGCATCCGCAGGCGTTGGGTTTGTGCTCTTCCGCGCGCGCCGTCGAGAGCGCGCCCCCCATCACCGACAACGCTGCCACGGCAACCGCGACGACCAATAATTTCTTCCAACTATTTTGCATGATTCCTATTCCCCGTTGCCTCTGACCATATCCACATAGGCGCCCAGATTCAACAAGACAAGTGTGGAAACCGTGACGTCGGTTTCAATCGCCCAGGTTCAAGAATGTCCGGGCATTCACCAGCATCGCCCCTTGCTTGGAGCGATTCGCGATGCGAACCCGCACATCGCCAGAGCCACGCAGTGAGCGCCATCGATTTCCCCATGTGCTATTTTCCCGTGCCGTGGAAAAACCGGTCGTCATCGTCAACCCGCGCTCGGGCGGTGGGCTCAGCGAAAAACGCTGGGCCGGTGTGGTCGGCGCGATCTCCGACGGCCTCGGCGTTTTCGACACGCGTTTCACCGAGGCGCCCGGGCACGCGCGCGACCTCGCCCACGAGGAAGCCAAGAAGGGGCGCAGGCTGGTCGTGGCCCTGGGTGGCGACGGAACGATTTCCGAGGTGGCCGACGGCCTGGTGGCTGCAGGATGCAGCGCCGAGATGGGCATCATTCCACGCGGAACCGGAGGTGATTTTCGCCGTAGCCTCGGCATCGAAAACGAGCTTTTCAGTGCCGCAGAACACGTGCGCAAGAGCAAGCCGCGCAGCGTGGACGTGGGCCGGGTCACCTTCGTGACCCATGACGGCAGCGAGGCCTCGCGCCATTTTGTGAACGTGACCTCGGTCGGGTTTTCCAGCGTCGTGGCCGAACGGGCGAATCGAGGCTCCAAACGGCTCGGCGGCAGGGTCTCGTTCCTCTCCGCCGTGGTGAGCTCGCTTCTGACCTACGACAACGCCGAGGTCACGGTCTCGGTCGACGATGGCGATGCGCGCCGCATGACCCTGCTGCTCGCGGCCATCGGCAACGGTCGGTTTTTCGGCGGAGGCATGAAGATCTGTCCCGAGGCCGTCCTCGACGACGGACACTTCGATTTCGTCACCGTGGGCGACCTTGGGCGACTGCAAGTCCTGGCCAAGATCCATCGCATCTATTCGGGCAATCACCTATCCATGAAAGAGGTTCGCTCCGTGCGCTGTCGGCGTTTGCGGCTGGCGCCGGCCGATCCGCAAGCGGAGATCCCGGTTGAAATCGATGGCGAGACCCCGGGACGCCTACCCGCCAAGTTTGAAATTCTGGAGAGCGCGCTGCGTCTCCGAGGATAGTCGTACCGCGCCGATTCAGTTGGCACCATCCGCCCGCCACATTGGGGCTCCACACGAGACTGGCCCTTGAAGGTCGTACGAGCTTGATGCTACGGTGGCCCGACTGCTCAGCAGGACGCCCCACAAGTCTATGCAAATTCACCTCGCGAAGTCCGACATTACAGAGATGGCCGTCGACGCCGTGGTCAGCCCTGCGAATTCGCTCGGCATCATGGGCGGGGGCGTGGCCGCGGCCCTCTCGCGCAAAGGGGGCCCGCTGATCCAGCGCGAGGCCATGTCCCTGGCGCCCATCGCGGTCGGCGCCGCCGTGGTGACCAATGCCGGCACGCTGTGGGCGAAGCACATCATCCACGCCCCTACCATGGAAGAGCCGGGCTTGAAGGTCGCAATCGAGAGTGTTCGTCGCGCCACCCGCGCCGCGCTCCTCGCCGCCAGTCAGCGCGGTTTCGACGTCATCGCCATTCCTGGCCTGGGGACGGGCCTGGGTGGCGCCGATCATGCGGATGCCGCGCGCGCCATGGTCAACGAGCTGCGCGCGCACAGGCAGCCGCACCCATCCACCGTGTGGCTGGTCGACACGAACGACCGAATCCTCGCCCACCTGGAAGAGGCGCTGCAGACGACCACGCCGTAGTTTCGACTCCGAAAGAGAACCAACCCCGAAGGAGGTTTGCGTGAAGATCCTTGTATCCTGTAAACGCGTTCCCAATCCCGAGCTGAAGTTGAAAATCGCAGGCGGCGCGGTCGTCCTTGACGGCACCACCTGGCAGGTGAATCCGTTCGACGAGTATGCGGTGGAAACTGCGCTGCGCCTGACCGAGAAGAGCAAGGGCGGCGAGCGCTCGGGTGAAGTGGTCGTGGTCAGCATCGGTCCCAAGGACACGTCGACCCAGCTCAGGCAGCTGCTAGCGATGGGCGCGGATCGCGCCATCCTGATTGCCGGCGACGATACGGCCCTGGACGCGGATCTGGTGGCGAGGATCTTGAAGGCATTGGTGGAATCCGAAAAGCCCGACATGGTGATCATGGGCAAGCAGGCCGTCGACGGCGACGACAACCAAGTTGGGCAGTTGCTCGCCGGCTACCTCGGTTGGCCGCAGGCCACGTTTCTTTCCGCCATCACCCTGGCAGCCGACGGCACGTCGGCCACGGTTTCGCGCGAGGTAGACACCGGCGTGGAAGAGCGCCGCGTGCGCCTGCCCGCCGTCGCCACCGTCGATTTGCGCATCATCGGCAAGAAGGCCGTGCGCAACGAAGCGCTCTCGGGCCCCGAAACCGAATGGGAAGACACCCAGCGCCTGGCCTCGCTCAAGGGCATCATGGCCGCGAAGAAAAAGGAATTGAAGGAAATCACCACCGAGTCGCTCGCTGTCGCTGGCGGCATCCTGGTCAAGACCCTGCGCCACGAGAACCCGCCTTCGCGCAAGGCCGGCATCAAGGTGGCCTCGGTCGAGGAATTGGTTTCCAAGCTGCACACGGAAGCAAAGGTGATCTGATGTCCGCAACGCTCGTTCTCCTCGAAACCACGTCGTCCAATCTGCGTTCGTCGTCGCTGCCCGCGGTGACCGCGGCGCGCGCCCTCGGCAAGCACCACGGCGGCCCAGTCGTCGGGGTGGTCATCGGCGCTGGCGTGACCGCCGCCGCCGTCGATGCCGCCCGCTTCGTCGACAAGGTGCTGTGCTACGACAACCCCGCCCTATCGGCGGCCCTGGCCGAAACCTGGGCGCCGCTGCTCGCGGCCGCGAGCAAGGAAATCGGCGCCACGGCGCTGGTTGCCTCGGCGACCTCGACGGGCAAAGACGTCCTGCCCCGCGCGGCGGCCCTACTCGGCGCTGGCATGGCCAGCGACGTGGTCGCCGTGCTCGGCGGCAAATCCTTCCGCCGCCCGACCTATGCCGGCAACGCCCTCACCGACGTCGAGGTGACAACGGCCGTCGTGGTGTGCACCGCACGCCAGACCGAGTTCGCCCCCGCCGCCCCGGCCGCAAGCGCTGGCACCGTGGAGAGCAAAGTTGTTGGCGCCGTCGATGCCTTGGGTAGCGAATTCGTGGCCCTGCACGCGACCAAAAGCGCGCGCCCCGATTTGGCCGAAGCCAAGGTCGTCGTGTCTGGGGGTCGCGGCATGAAGGAAGGCGCCAACTTCAAGGTGCTGGAAGAGCTCACCGACCTGCTTGGCGGCGCGCTCGGCGCCAGCCGCGCGGCCTGCGACGCGGGCATGGTGCCCAATGACCTGCAGGTCGGACAAACCGGCAAAGTCGTGGCCCCCGAGCTCTACTTCGCCGTCGCGCTCTCGGGCGCCATTCAGCACCTGGCCGGCATGAAGAGCTCGAAGGTGATCGTGGCCATCAACAAAGACGCCGAAGCCCCAATCTTCCAGGTCGCCGACTACGGCCTGGTGGCCACCTGGGAATCGTCGCTGCCGTCACTCATCGCCGAGATCAAGAAGGTCAAGGCGGCGCAGTAGACCTTGGCATTAGTCATTAGGTAGAGCAGGCGGTCGACGCCCGCCGGCCCATCGGCACCCCGGCCCCCGCCAAAACCTCCGTCACCGCGGGCTTTGACGTTGTATGATTAGCCCAATGAGCCGACTTATGGCGGCCGAGCAGGTGAAGAGCGTGGCCGAGTCCATCGACCGGCTGGAGCGCAATGTTGCGCGTGTCATCCGGGGCAAGCCGGAGGCCATCCGCAACTGCGTCCTCGCGCTTTTGGCCCGCGGTCACCTGCTTGTCGAAGACGTGCCCGGCGTGGGCAAGACCACGCTGGCGCGCGCCCTGGCCGCTTCCATCGGCGGCACCTTCCACCGCATCCAATTCACCAGCGATCTTCTGCCATCGGACATCATCGGCGTCTCGGTCCTGGTGAGCGCAACGGGCAAGTTCGAATTCAAGCCCGGTCCGCTCTTCGCCAACGTCGTGCTGGCCGACGAAATCAACCGCACCACGCCGCGCACGCAAAGCGCCCTGCTGGAAGCGATGAACGACAACCAAGTTACGGTCGACGGCGTCGGCCATGCGCTGGAGCAACCGTTTCTCGTCGTGGCCACGCAGAATCCGGAGGAGCACTACGGCACCTACCCCTTGCCCGAGTCGCAGATGGATCGCTTCGCCCTGCGCATCCGGCTCGACTACCCGTCGGCCGAGGTCGAGCGAGCACTCTTGCTCGAAGCTCCCGCGCTGACCGAGGAAGCCCTGGCCAAGATCCAGCCCGTCGTGTCGCTGGGCGAGATCGTCGCGCTTCAGGAAGCCGCCGCGCGGGTGCATCTTTCGCCGGAGCTGGCCGGCTACATCGTCGATGTCGCGCACGAAACGCGGCGCTCGCCCTTCCTCTCGCTCGGCATCTCGCCGCGCGGCGAGCTGTCTTGGCGCAACTTGGCCAGGGCCGCAGCCCTGGCCGCAGGCCGCAGCTACGTGCTGCCCGACGATCTCAAGGCGCTGGCCCTGCCCGCCCTGGCCCACCGACTGGTCTTGGCCAATCAACTCGATTCGACCGGCCGCGCCCGCGACGAGGCAGAACGCATCGTCACCGAGGTGCTCGGCCGAGTGCCGGTCCCAGGCTAAGTGAGGCCGACATCGACATGGCAAACCTGCGTGCCCGTCTCAAACGCTGGTTTCGGCCCCCGCGCAAGTTCAGGCTGACCCGCGAAGGCAAGTGGTTCATCGGCGCCACCCTGGTGCTCGGCTTCGCCGCCGTCAACGGCGGCATCAACCTGCTCTTCCTCGTCTTCGGCATGCTGCTGTGCTTGCTCATCGCCAATGGCGTACTGGCCGAGGCGTCGATGCGCCGGCTAGAGGCCTACCGGCAGCTGCCCCACGCCATCTATGCCGGGAGTCCCTTCCTGATGGGCATCGCCGTGCGCAACCAGAAAAGCAAGATCGCCACCTTTTCCCTCGAGGTCGAGGATTTTTCGGCCGACCGCAATCCCGTGGACCGGCGCTGCTTCTTCCTCAAGATCCCGGCCCATCGTCGACAAGAAACCTCGTACCGGCGGACCCTAGCCCGACGCGGAATTCACCACCTAACCGGCCTGCGCCTGTCCACACGCTTTCCCTTCGGGCTTCTGCGCCGATCGCTCGACGTGGAATCGCCGGCCGAGCTCTTGGTGTACCCGGCGCTGATTCCGGTCTCCGACCTGACCTTGCGCACCGGACTCTCGCGCCTGGGCGAGAGGCAAAGCGCGACCCGCGCACGCAGCGGCGAGTTCCACGGACTGCGCGAGCTGCGCCCCGGCGACGACCCGAGCAGCATCCACTGGCGCACCTCCGCGCGCCGTGGTCGCCCCTTCGTGCGCGAGTTCGAGGAGGAAGCCGGGCGCACGGTCGTCGTCGTGCTCGAAACCGCCGTCGAACCCGACGCCAGCCTTGCCTTCGAAACCGCCGTCTCTTATGCCGCATCGCTGGCGCTGGTGCTCATCCGGCGCGGACTTCGCGTGGGGCTGGTGGCCGGGGCCTTTGGCGTCGCGCCCGAGACCGGCGGATCCCAAGGTGGTCAGATTCTGCGCGCGCTGGCCCTGGTCGAGCCGGCCGCCAACAGTCAGAACGTGGGCGAACGACCCGCATGGGCCGGGCCTGGCGCGACCACCTTGACCGTCGTTCCCGCGCCCGGCCAGCCGCGCATCGAGATAGGCTCGGGCAGCACGAGCGTTGCGATGCGGAGGATGTCGTGAGATTCCGTCTGGTGCACAAGCTGGCCACCTACCTGCTGGCCGCCACCGCCGTGTTTACGCTGGCCACCTCCAACGTGCTGTCGTCCTTCACCTTGGTGCTGGTGGTTCTTTTCTCCGCGCTGTCTTGGTACGGGGATCCGGAAACGCGACTCGGCCAACTCCTCGGCCGGGCAACGGTGTTGTTCAACGTGGTCACCCTGATCCTTCTGGCGGCCTCGGTCTTTCAAGTCGCGCGCAGTTTTCCCGACGTGGACCTTCTGCCTTTCCTCGACTTCGTGCTCTTCCTGCTCGTGCTCAAGCTGGGACAGCGACGCTCCAACCGCGACTACCTGCAAGTCTACATTCTGTCGTTCCTGGTGATGCTGGCCGCCGCCTGGCTTGCCACCAGCGTGGTCTTCATCGTGGGTTTTGGCTGCTATGTCCTGCTTGCCACCTGGACCTTGGTGCTCTTCCACCTGCGCCGCGAAATCGAAGAGAACTACATCGTCCGCCACGCCAGCGAATCGAAGGCCGAGCAAGTCACGGCCACCCGCGTGCTCAACTCGCGCCGGGTGGTTGGTTCCGCCTTTTTCGCCGGCACGGGTGCGGTGGCCTTGCTGGTGCTTCTGGGATCGTCGCTGGTCTTCGCCTTGGTGCCGCGCGTGGGCCTGGGTTTCATCCTGGGCGGTGTCCGCCGGCCGGTCGGCGTGGCTGGATTCACCGACGAGGTCAAGCTGGGCATGCACGGCGTGATCTCCACCGACAACCAAACCGTCGTGCTGCGCGCGCAGGTGCCGGCCATCGCGGCCATCGCCGACGAAACCACCCGCGATCGGGTCATCTCGTCTCTCTACTGGCGCGGCACCGTCTACGATACCTACGACAAAGGAGAATGGCTGCGTTCGCGCGAGGAGAGAACGCGCACCCAGCTGGCCTCGTTTCAGTCGCCCATCGAGCTGGGCCGGGGCTACCTTCTCACCGACCCGTTCGAGGTCAATCCGCCGCGTGGCTGGCGGGCATCCATAGGCGGGGCCATCGAACAAACCATCGAAATCGTCGCGCTAGCGCATCCCGTGGCCTTCGCGCTCGACCGCCCGGTGCTGTTCGAGATCCCCCCACCGCCCGCGGGCGCGTTCACGGCCGTCGACCTGGAGGCACGCTGGTCCGACGAGGTCTCGCTGCGCATGTTCCGCGTGAATCCAGGCAATCCCTACGACAGGCGCCAAGCCATGACCGAGTTTCTCGGGGCCCGCTATCGCGTCTACTCGCGCCAGACCGACCGCGCGCACCCTGAACGCGTCAGCTTGGCGACGGAACAACTGGCGCCCGCGACGTTCGACAACTACTCGCGGGTTCCGGCCTCGCTGACGACGCGCGTATCAGCCCTTACTGGCGAAATCATGGCCGGCCAGCGAACACCCGCCGCCAAGGTGCAAGCCGTGGTGGGCTGGCTGCGCCGGACCCATGGCTACACCACGAATCTCAAGCGCGACGAACGCATCGCCGATCCACTGGAAGACTTCCTTTTCGCCGAGAAAGACGGCCATTGCGAGTACTTTGCTTCGGCCGCGGCCATCCTCTTGCGCACGGGTGGCGTGCCCACGCGCTACGTGAATGGGTTTCTCGGCGGGGAATGGAACGATCTGCGCCAGGCCATCACGGTCAGGGAAAACCGCGCCCACTCGTGGATCGAGGCCTACCTCGGTCGCGAAGGCTGGGTGCGCGTCGATGCCACGCCAGCCCTCAGCCGCAACTCGCGCATGGGCACGCTCCGGCAACTGGTCGATTCGGCCGAGCTGTTCTGGGGCCGCTGGGTCGTGGAGTACAACGCCAGCCAACAGATCCTACTCGCCCAAAGACTCGGGCAAAGGCTTGGCTTCTCCGGTCGATCCTTCGTCGGCGGGCACCGAGGTACCGGACTCACACGACGGCAGGCGCTCGTCGTCGCTGGCATCGTGATGCTTGCCATCGTTGTCGTCAGTCAGCGCAAGCGCCTACTGGGCTGGCGCAAGGGCCGGCGAACCGGGGACAGGGGCCAGTCCGGCGAAGTTCCCATCGCGCGCGTCTACCACGCGACGGTCAAGCGACTGGCAGCCGCCGGCCTCCCACGCCGCCCGTGGGAAACCCCGCACGAGTACCTCGCGCGGCTGGAGAACGCCCCTCTCGAAGGCGCCGCTGTACTTCGCGCGACTGACCGAGCTCTACGCGTCGGCGTGCTATGGCGACGTGAAAATCCCGCCCGAGGTCGTGGCGACGATTCGGAGCGAATGCGGCCGGATCGATGTTTCGCCCTGAGGACTTCTCTCATGCCTGCAGCCAGTCCGAGACCGAACGAGCCAGAAACTCATCGACTGGAATGCCGTCGCCACCCACGAGCAGGCTGCGCTTCGCCTTGAATGCCTCGGAAAATGCCGCCAGGCCGGGCAGCGCCACGGGGGATCGGCCGCTCTTCACTTCGATCGCCACGACCACACGGCCCGAGCGAAGAACGAAGTCCACTTCCCGGTTTCCCTCGCGCCAGTAGAACAGCTCGCACAGGCCGAAAGCCGCGGCGTTTGCCAGATGCGCCCCCACGGCGGATTCGACAAGACGCCCCCAGAACTCGCGGTCGGCGCGTGCCTCGGAAGGCGCCAGGCCAGATTGGGCGGTGAGTAGCGCTGTGTTGAAGACTTGGAGTTTGGGGCTGGAGCCGCGGCTGCGCACCGCTGCGCCGGTGAACTTGGGCAAACCCGTCAGCATCCCGGCTCCAGCCAGAAGTTCCAGATAGTGTGCAAGCGTGGTGGTGTTGCCGGCGTCGTGGAGCTGCCCGAGCATCTTGGTGAACGAAAGCACCTGCCCCGAATAGCGGCATCCCAGCTCGAACAGACGGCGCAGGAGCGCGGGCTTGTCCACGCGAGTGAGCAGCAGAACGTCGCGCGAGATGGTTGTCTCCACCAGCGCATCGAGGAGGTAGCGCCGCCAGCGTATCGGATCGTCCATCAGCGATGCGGCCCCGGGATAGCCGCCGAAGTAGAGGTATTGCTCGATCGAGCATCCGAAGGCGGTGCGCATCTCGGAAAATGACCAGTGCGGCAGGTGCAGGATTTCGAAGCGTCCGGTCAGGCTCTCCGTCAGTCCACGCTGAACCAGCAGCGGCGCGGAGCCGAGCAGCACCACGTGCAGGGGCAAGCGAGCGTGGGTGTCCTCGTCCCACAGCCGCTTCACCACCTCTAACCAATCGGGCACCTTCTGCGCTTCGTCCAAGGCCAGCACCGCGCCGAGCTTGCCGTTGTCTCTCGCCGCCAAACGGGCGCGTTCCCACTGCGCCGCCAGCCAGGCCGAATCGCGCAAAGCCGGCTCATCGGCGGAAACGAAAATGCTGGGACGATCCGCCGCGCTCAGCACTTGTTGCACCAGGGTGGTCTTGCCGACCTGGCGGGGCCCGGCCACCACCTGAAGAAAGCGCCTCGCCTCGCCTAGTCGAGCGGCAAGGACGGCGGCATGGTCGCGCCGAAACGAAGTGCTTGGCATTTTGCTCATGATATTGAGTATTTTTACTCATTACCTTGAGTGAAAACAAGAAGGCCCATGGTCGATTGACAAGGGCTGCTAGGGTGGCAAGGTGCTTTGCCAACTTGGCGAGAGCCGAAGGTTCCCCATGCCAGCCGATCAGAATTCCCCAAAGAACAGCGACCGTCGTAAGACTTTCCGCCACGATATCAAACAGATAGGCCTAGGCCTGAAACGGCATTCGCATTGCACAGTCCTGCCATGGCACATGCGTTCAGTACCTCACCTCCCTAAATCAGCACTCGCCTGCTTCGCCGCCACATTCATGCTCCTCGCCGCCAGCCGCGCCTCGGCGCAGGGATATGGAGGCACCGTCGGCACCGGCGCGGGCGGCGTCACGGGCACCACCAGTGCCTTGGCCGCGTCGGACTTCACCATCCTCTTCAAGGGCTACTACAATGGGCAGTGGGTGCAGATGAACTCGACCCAGCAGCAGTACTATTTCAACCAGGCACGCTGTCTATGTGACACGGACCCCTATGGCGAGTTCGAGGTCATCGTCGAGCCAGGCGCTACCGCTGGAACAAAGATTCAGACCCAGCTCGAAAGCAACTTGGCGGGGGGCGGACAGGGCGTCTCGTACCTATTCGCGAGCACCCAGGGCTACGACTGCCTCAATCCAACCGCCATTGTCGGAGCCGACCTCGCAACCGTATGCACCAATCTCGTCGCCCCTGGTACAGGTTATCCGGGAACGCAATTCTCGAGCATGGCGGCCTTCGCAAACGTGCCTTTCGTGCCAAGTGGTCCGATTCCCGTTGCTTACCTTTTCAATTCCCTGAGCAACCCGACCTGCGGTTCCAATGGCACTTGCGACTCGGCCGCCCTATGCAGGACGCAGAATACGCAGACGAATCTCCAATTCTGGGTTCAGACCCTCACGGCCAATGGCTTCAAACCCGACTTCGACCCTGGGCCATCGGCCACCGTCAGCCTGGTGGGCAATGTTCCGGTGACGCCCACCGATGTGGTTGCCGAGGGCGGCAACGAGGCGCTGAATGTGACTTGGGACTGGGGGGGATCAACATTTCCACCGATACGACGCTCGTTGGCGTTCAGATTTTCTGTCAGCGCGGTGCCGACACTCAAGTCTTCCCAACCGGTTCGTTTGGCAACCCGTCCTACCAGACGCCCGCGACGCTGTGCCCGAACAATACTGCTGCCGTCGCCGCCGCCACCACCACCGGGAGTCCATTCTCCAATCTCGATCCCAAGTACCTGTGTTCGGGACTCATCCCCGCCGCCTCGAACAGCCACCGAATCACCGGGTTGCAGAATGGAATTTGGTATGGTGTTGGAGTTGCTGCGGTGGACAGGTACGGCAACATCGGCGCCATCTCCAGCGTCCAGTATGGGATGCCGATTCCCACCGTCGATTTCTACTCTGAATACAAGACCCTCGGCGGGTCAGCCCAGGGTGGTTTCTGCTCGCTGGGTAGTTGGCATTCTCGGGGAAGCGCGGCGGTCGTGATCTGTTTCGTGGGCCTGGCTCTTGTCCTGGTGGTGAGGCGGCGGAAGGGACCGCCCGGCATCGGACCATTCGTCCTGGTGCTTACGACAGCTACGCTTCTGGCCGGGCGTGCACGCGCCCAGGAGGTGTACCACGATAGCTCCTTTGTCGAGGACCGCGTCTCCGAGGCGTGGGGGGGAAGCCCGCGCGAGTACGCCATCGAGGCGCGCTTCGGTCTCTACACGCCGAACATCGACTCGGAATTCAGCAAGACGACGCCGCAGGCGGATGTCTTCGGCAGCAAACGGCGGCCCATGTGGCAGCTGGAATTCGACTGGGAATTCCTGCAGGAATTCGGCACCCTCTCTCTGGGCGGTGTGATTGGCTACTACAAGGAAAACGCGCAGGCCTGCAAGCAGACCGGGTTGCAGAAAGACGGCACGTGTCCTGTTGTGAAGGACCCTTCGGGCGTGCAGGACCCTTCCTCGGGGCCCTCGGGAGACAACACCGGCCTGCGCCTCATCCCACTGGCCGTGCTGCTGGTCTACCGCATGGACGAAGCGGCCAATCACTGGCACATCCCGCTCGTGCCCTACGCGAAGATTGGGCTCAACTACACCATCTGGACCATCACCAACGGAAACGGGGACGTTGCGTGGTTTACCGACAGCAAAGGCCACGCAAACAAAGGCCAGGGCGGCACCATGGGCTGGCAGGCCGCGGTGGGGCTCTCGTTGCAGCTCGACTTTCTCGATCCCGGCGCCTCGCGTGAATTCGACGCGGATTCCGGCGTGAATCACACCTACGCCTTTTTCGAGCTGGACCACGTGGATGGCTCGGGCCTCTACCGCAAGGACGTCCTTCGCGTCGGCGACGACACCTGGTTCGCCGGTTTGATGTTCGAGTTTTAGTGACGGACAATCGCCCCTCCCCTGCGCACACTTAAGCTGGTCGTCGAGTACGACGGTACTGACTTCGCCGGTTGGCAACGCCAGGACGGACAGCGCACGGTGCAGGGATGCTTGGAAGAAGCCTTCCGCGCCATGACCGGCCAGGCGATCATCGTGCGCGGGGCCGGACGCACGGACGCCGGCGTGCACGCCGAGGGCCAGGTGGCCAGCGTCGAGGTCGCATCGCGCATTCCAACCCTGGGTTTCTTGCGCGGAATCAACACCCACGTGCCGCCGGAAATCGCGGTGCTCGAGGTGACCGACATGCCCGCGGGCTGGAATGCGCGCCACGATGCCCGCGGCAAGATCTATCGCTACCGGGTGTGGAATCATCCCGTGCGCTCGCCCCAGCTCGCCCGGCGCAATCGTGGCACGTCTACGATCCACTCGACGTGCACGCCATGCGCGAGGCGGCCGCGCGCCTGGTGGGCGAACACGACTTCCGCTCATTTCGATCGTCGGACTGCGATCGCTTGAACACCGTGCGCATCATGCGCCGCTTCGACGTGCGGCGAGACGGAGCGCTGCTGTCGCTGGAGGTGGAAGGCACGGCCTTTCTGCGCAACATGGTGCGCATCCTGGCCGGCACCTTGGTCGCGGTCGGCAAGGGCAAGATGACGCCCGACCAGGTGGCGGTCCTGCTCACCAATTTCGACCGCACCCAAGCCGGCGTCACCGCGCCAGCGTGCGGCCTCACCTTGGTGCAGGTAATCTACTAGAAATTTGATCACCCCCGCAGCATCGATTCGACCGAGCTGCGCACGCGATCGCTCAGCGTCGCCCGCTCCTCGTCGGAGAGGCCTTGCGTGGCGATGGGCTCGCCGATGATGACGGTCATGGTGCCGCTTCGTAAGAGGAGACTGCCAGCCGGCATCAGCTCTCGCGTTCCTCGCAGCGCCACCGGCACGATGGGAACACCGGCCTTGATCGCCAGGTGAAAGCCCCCCTTCTTGAACGGACCCAGCGTGCCATCGCGCGTGCGCGTACCCTCGGGAAAGAGCAGGACCGAGACACCATCATGAATACGCTGCCCAGCCACCTCGATGCTACGCCGGGCGGCGACGCCGTTCTGGCGATCGATGAAGATGAATCGCCCTGCCCACATGGCCCAGCCAAAGAAAGGAATGCGCGCCAGCTGTTTCTTGGCGATCAAGCGAATGCGGCGCGGAATCGCCACAAAGACCGCCCAGATGTCGAGCGAGGAGGCGTGATTGGCCATGAACACATAGGGCCTGTCGGGGGCAAGGTTGGCTCGGTTCTCCACCACGATCTTCACGCCCGCGAAGGACGTCACCCAGCGTGACCATCCGCGCGCCAGATCCAAGACAAGATCCCCGCTCTTGTCCACGAGGCGCAGCACTAATCCCGCCAGGCTTCCCAGGATGGTGGCCACGGCGATGAACAAAACAGTCAAAGCGGCTCTGATGAAAGACACAGCTGCATGCTATCCTCTCGCCGTGGATTTCCGGAAGACCTACTACATCCTTCCGAACCTTTTCACGCTGTCCTCCGTACTGTGTGGGTTCGCGTCCCTCGCGCTGAGTGCCTCTGGCCGCAGCGGGGCAGACCTCTATCTCGCGGCCTTGGCCATCTGCTTCGGCCTGGCCTTCGACACCTTCGACGGCCGCGTCGCACGTCTGACCAAGACACAGACCGACCTCGGCCGCGATCTCGATTCGCTGGCCGATGTCATCACCTTCGGCGCCGCTCCGGCCTTGCTTGTGTACAAGTGGGGCCTGACCGATTTCGGCTATACCGGCATCTTTGTCGCGGGCCTCTTCGTCTGTGCGGGCGCCATGCGCCTGGCCCGCTTCAACGTGCTCTCGCGGCGCGACGAAAACTCGGGACACAAGAAGCCAGCCAAGTTCACCCTCGGGCTGCCCATCCCGCCCGCGGCCAGCTTGCTGGTGTTCATGGTCATCGTCAGCCACAACAGCGGCGAGTACAAACTGATCAGCGAGAGCTCCACCGCCGTCATCGTGCTGATCCTTTCCTTCTTGATGGTCTCGCGCGTCCGCTTCAGGTCGTTCAAGGAGCTGCGCCTGACCTTGAAGACGGTCGGCGTGGTCTTGCTCATCGGTGGCGCGTGTGCCACCTGGCTGATGGCCGGATTCGCCAAGGCCTTCATCTTTCTGTTCCTGGTGCTGGCCTACATCGTCCTCGGCCTGGCCGAAGAAGTCCTGTTCTACCGCCGCCGGCGCGCACAAGAGCGCAGCGCCAAGCAGCCGTCCATTCAAGAATCGCCCACGGTTCCCGACGAAGAGGTGTTGCGCGAGCTGGGTGCCTTCGACGACGACGAGCCCCAGGACAAGCGGCCGGACCCGAGTGCGCAAGATGCCGGCGACGCAGGCGGCACCCCGACCGATCCGCTGGTCAACCCGGGCCACTAGTTCTTGGCTACCACGGGTGGCAGCGACTTGAGAATCGCGACACGCTGGCGAATGGCATCGAGGTACGCCACGCGATTGGCCGGCCCGGCTTCGCGCTGGAGCGGAAGCTTGTCGGGATCGATGTACTGACCGTTCTTGACCACGCTGAAGTGCAGGTGAGGGCCCGTGGAAAGGCCGGTCGTTCCGACGAATCCGATGACTTCCTTCTGCGCCACCTGCTTGCCGGGCTTGAGGCCCTTGGCGAAGCGGGACAGGTGGAAGTAGCGTGTTTGCAGTCCGTTTGCGTGCAAAAGCACGATGGTATTGCCCGAGCCACGCATCATCTCGGCCTGAACAACCTTGCCGCTGGCCGGCGCCCACACCGGCGTCCCGACCGGCGCCGCATAGTCGACGCCGAGGTGCGCCCGCACCGTGTGCAGAATGGGATGGAAGCGCTTGAGGTCGAATTTCGAGCTGATGCGCACGTAGCGCAGCGGCGTCTTGAGCATGCTCTTGGCGAGCGCTTGGGCTTTCTCGTCGTAGTAGCGACCGCGCCCTCTCTCACCCGTCGGATTCCAGTAGAAGCCGCGGAAGGTGCCGGTTTTGCCGCTGTACTCTGCCGCGAGCAGTTTGCCGTACTTGTAGAACTGGCCGCCCAAATACTGCTTTTCGACCACGACCTTCCAGCGGTCGCCAGGATGGGTGTCGGTATAGAAGTTGATGTCCCAAGCGAACATGTCGACGATCAGGCTCACCAGCGCGCCGGACTCGCCCGCTTTGGCGACCGACTCGTACAGCGACGACTCGACGGTGCCGTAGGCCTGTCCGGTTTTGATCTCGACAGGCTTTTCCTGCTTCTTGGCTTGCCACGAGCCGTCCCCCTGGCGCGTGACCAGGTAGTGCAGAACGGGCGACGGCACGTACTCGAAGCTCTCGGGCGTGCCCTCATCGTCGCGTTCGACCTGATACCTTTCGCCAGCGCGGATCAGTTTCGGATCGACCAGCTTGGCCAGCGCAACGCTGACGTTGGCCGCGGAGCTACCAAAGCCTTCGCGCACCAGCACCGTGCTGAGCGTATCCGACGGCCCGATCTGCCCGAGTAAAGTGTTGTCGTCGAAGCCGCCCCCGGGTGCAGCCGGTGCGGCCACCTTCTGTGGCTTTTTCCCATCATAGGCCGCGCCCTGCAGCGACGGCGGAATCGATTCCGAAAGGGCCTCGCGCTGACCGTCGGACAGCGTCTTGCTGGTCGACACCGGCTTCATCAGACTGCCTACCCTAGTGTCGTGGCGCAGGAAGAAGTAGTAGACGTTGACCGCGGTCAGCCCAACCAAGAGCGCACCCAGCCCGAACGAGCTGCGCAACTGCTGTGGTCGGCGCTTCTTGCGCCTGGGAACGAGCGAACGGGCCACCCCCTATAACCACCACACCGACGGAGCTACGTCAACTTCAAGATGGGAACCCGGGCGGGTTCCCAAACCCTCCCGCGCTATGCTTCGGCGAGCAAAGCTCGCCTCCGCCAACGCGGTTTGCGCGACCAAAAGGCGCTACACGCGCCCCTCGCGTTCGATGAACTGAAGCAGCGCGCGGCCCTTGTCGCGCACGCGCTTCTTCAGCTCGGCGTGACCCCGCCGCTCCTTCCAAAGTTCCTCGGTAATCTGCAGGGCGGTCAAGATGGCGAGCGATTGGGTGTCAGCGGCGCGGGTCTGCTTTTGCAAATCGCGCAGGTGCTTGTCGACGTGGGCAGCCATCTCGCGCACCACGCTTTCATCCTCGTCGCTGCGCAGGGTGAAACGATGACCGGCAATGCTGACGCTGACTGGGCTCTTCATGCGATCCCTCGGATCTCGACTTTACCCTCTGCCGAGCCCCGCGTCTCGCCCGTTCCGCGGGCAGAATTCAGGCTTCGCCGCCCGGGTTGGCGTAGGCACCAGTGGCCAGCGCGGACAGCCCCAGCGACGACAACACCATGCGGTCTTCAAGGCTGACGTCGATGAACTTGATCCCCATACCGCCGACGTTGGGCGTGTCGTTGACCCAGCGAACTTCGCCACGCAGTTCCAGCGGCCGATTCCGCCAAGGAATGTCGAGCCAGACCCGTACGGTTTCGCCCGTGCCGTCAAGATAGTCCGAGCAAAAGAAGAGACCGTCTGCGCTCACATCGGTCACCACCCCCTCGACGACCAGGCTGTCGCTGACGTACTTGGCCGCGATCTCCACCTTCATGCGGGCGGATCGCCTCAACTCTCTTGGTTTCTCAGGATATGGCAGCATGGATGGGAATCTCCAGGGATCGAGCAGACGTTCAACTGTATCGGCCGTCGTGTCAACTTCTGTAAAATCAACCCTACTTTGTTCGCGTGCGTTGGCCAGTTCCTTGACAGCGCATTGAGCCACAAGAGATCCAAGCGTCACTCACGTTGGAGGCCGCATGCGAAGGATTTTTTCCTTACGAAAGTCGCGACCCGTGCTACAACACCCGCCCGACCATCCGGCCGGTCGTTTCTCACAGCATTTTTCGCCCATCCGGGCCCATAGCTCAATTGGCAGAGCTGCGGACTTTTAATCCGTAGGTCGCAGGTTCAATTCCTGCTGGGCCCACAGCGCCGCCCGAGCCTACGAAAAACTGAATAAGACCCTATCGTCTAGTCCGGCCCAGGACAATGGCCCTTCAAGCCATGAACACGGGTTCGAATCCCGTTGGGGTCGCTATCTACCTAGCTGATATCACTCAGCTTCGTCTCTTCCGTTTGCCTTTGCTGCCATCCTGCTGCCACGGATTTTCTCGTTTCGAGGGCTGCGATGAGGTTCGCTCCGCTGCCAGGTGCCAGGTGAGCGTATCGCATCGTCATGTTGATCGTGCTGTGTCCCAGCCATTGCTGGATCTGATTCAGGGGTACGCCCGCGATTGCGAGCTGGCTCGCGAAGCTGTGCCGAAGGTCGTGCCAGCGAATCTTTCGCAGACCAGCCCGACGGCATGCACTCCACAACCGCTCGTGTAGCTGGCCTATCTTGAGCGGCTGTCCGTTCTGACGGCAGAACACGAGCCTTCCGCGCAGGTGCTTGACTTTGCGAAGAGCCTCCAGCAACCCGACGGTTACTGGAACCCTTCGCTCCTTCCCGGACTTCGTCGGCCCCACGGTCCCAGCCGTCGATGAGCGACGGAAGACGATCTCAGACCGATGCCAATCGACGTCACCCCACTCAACCGCAAGCTGCTCCCCTGCCCTGGCCCCCGTCCGTAGCGGAAACATCAGGAGCGCTCTTTCCTCGGCATCTCGTGTGACCGCCACCAACCGATCCGATTCCTCCTGCGTGAAGAAGTCCCACCCCGTTTCAGGTACCTTCACCCTGGGTAGAGCCGGTACCTTATCGAGAGCACCCCACTCGACCGCCGAGGCCAAGATGCGCCTCAGGGTCGCGCGAACGTTCTTGATGGTCTTCGGCGACAGCACCCGTGTCCGTCTTCCATCCTTCCCGACGGGTCGCGGGCCACGCAGGCTCGCGAACAGTCGGTCTACCGTCTCCCCCTTGATTTCGCCATCTGGCCTTGACCTGACCATGTTCGGCTTTGGTCCTGGCATCCTGTACTACTTCGAACCGGTAAACCTCTATGTCTCGGGCACCTTGACGTTCACCAAGATGTACATCAGCGAGACAGACACCGGGTTCTCGACCGGAGACACCAACTTGGGCATCGGAGCCGACTTCAAGGTCGGCAAAGAGTGGTGGGTGGCCCCGCGCTGGGGCATCGGCGTGGCTGGCATGGTCCACTTCGCCTCCATGAAAGAATCCAACGGAAGATACCACCATGACCGCGGCCACGTTCTCTCTGCAGTTCTCGGCCAGCTTCGACTAATCGACCACGCCCGTAGGGCGTGGGTTTAGGAAGGCCCCCCCGAGGGGGCCGCGCGCGTCGTGAAGCCCCCGTTGGGGGCGATGGTGCCAGCAGGGTGTAGACGGCCACGCATTTCCGCACCTTTCTGGCCCAAACACTTCCGCACTTTCCCGGCCACGTGTTTCCGCGGTTTTCCGGCCACGGCCGCAACGAGGGCGAAGGTGTGGACGGTCGGGTATCAGTGGTTGCCAAGCAGTTTCTCGAACAGCGCGGTGACGGCATTTGACGACGCGGCGAGGTCTGTCGGCTGATCATCAGGAGAGGCGACTGGTCTGGCGTCGAGGCTTTTGGGCAGGGACGAGGACTGCCCTGGGAGCACGGCGGTGGCCGGTGGCCGCTGGCGTGAGTGGGCGGGCGGCGGCTCCGGGTGCTTGGGTGGACGGAGGCGTTCACCGGCCTCGAGGTCGGTGGTCCAATGGTGATAGAGCGTGCGCACGCGCTCGGGGCAGACGCGCAGGGTGGCTACGATCTCTCGCAAGTCCTTGCCTTCGGCAAACAGGGCAAAGACAGCGGCGGCTTCTTCGCCGAAGTTGCGCCACCTTGGGCGCCTGGGCTTGGGCGACACGGGTTTGGAAAGCGGTGCCTGGCTTTCTAGGATGGCGGCGATCTCCGAGGGACGAAATCGCTCGATACCAGCGATGGTTTCTGGGAATAGCGTTCTTCCTTCGAGCCGACGGATGCCGGCGATGGTTGTGCCGAGCCGCTTGGCAGCCTCGGTGCGCGTGAGCCAACGCCGTCGATCTTGGTCAGAATGCATCGCCTTTCACCGGCTATTTGGAAGCTTTGGCCGACTTCTGGCGCCAGGAATCAGCGTCGATATCGAGGACATGGCAGTGCTGGACGAAGCGATCGACCAGGGCGGCGACGCAAGCGGCGCCTGGAAAGACAGAGCCCCACTGCTTGAAAGGCAAATTGGTGGTGATGGCAATGGATCGAGATTCGTGTCGGCGGCTGACGATGTTGTACAGGAGGTCGGCTGCGCGACTGTCGCAAGGCAGATACCCAATTTCGTCAATGATCAAAAGCCTGGGATTGACGTAGCGATGGCGTAGGCAGCGATCAAGGGCCGGCAAAGATTCCCTACGGAGCAGGTCGGTCAGAAGCGCCGCCATGGTCGAGAAGCGGACGGTGTAGCCTCGCGTGAGGGCGGCGAGGCCGAGATTTTGGGCCAGGGTAGTCTTGCCCACGCCACTTGGGCCTCTGAATAGGACATTCTCGCCGCGCTCGATGAATTCGGCGGTGCTGTGCAACTGCTCGTAGGTGGCGCGATCGATGCGCCTGGGGTGGTTCCAGTCGAAGCGATCCAGGGGCGTGAATTTTCCCAGCGTGGCAGCACGGGTGCGCGCGACCAGGTTGCGCTCGTCGCGCTCGCGGCGCTCCATCTCGACGAGCTTCTCGGTGATCTGCACGGGGGTCCAGCGACTGCGTGTTGCCTGCTCGAGAAAAGCGCGCAGGGACTCCATCGGCAAACGAAAGCCAAGGAGTCGGAGCTGAGCAATGACCTCGTCAATCGACATCGTCGTAACCCCCAGGTCATGGGGGACGACATCGTGGTCAGGCACGTTGTCTGGCATGGTCACCTCGATAGGGACGGGATGCTCGGCGGCACGGCGGTGCTTCTCGCAAAGGACGCCCAATGCGCCAGGGTCGTGCGTGCCACGGGCGATGGTTTCGGTTACCGCCTGGGCGAAGATGTCGCGCCCGTAAAGGTCGAGGAGCCGTCGCGTCTGGGGCACCATGAGCCCGACGTTGCGGCCAGCTTCGACCCAGCGACCGACCAAGATATCGATGTCGGGAGCCGCAGCCCGCAGGCGATCGCGTCCCGTGGACGAATCAGCCCCGCGCTTGTGTCGGATGATCTCCGCGCGATGCTCATGCGCCTCGATTTTCTGGCTCTGGCCGAAGCTCCGCTCGTGCTCAGCCACGACGGTCTGCCCACGCAGAATGCGTACCCGCTGATCGTCGGCCACCAGGGTCAAGGTCTGCTGGACGAAGTCGGGCGGCACCGAGTAGAGATTGGTATCGAAGCGAGCGAAGGCGGTTTTGTCGATGGCCACCGGTTCGACGAGGTCGGTTGCCGGCAATGGATCGGGCACGCGGATGAGACGCTCCTTCTCCTCGGCCAAGCAGTCCGCGATGGATTTCTTGCCGAGCTCCGGGTGGGGCATGGCGTGAGCAATGTTGTCGATGAAGGCCAGCAATTCGCGGTTGCCTTGCTCGATGCTGTAGATCTCCCGGCCGTCGAGAAAGCGGTCACGAAGGAAGCGAATCTTCCGCTCCACCCGGCCTTTCTCATTGCCTCGCCTGGGCCTGCACAGTCGTGGCTGCACGTGGAAGGACGTGGCCAGGTCGAGCAACAAGGGATGAAAGCGGACTGCTTCGCCACGGCGTTCGAGTACCACGATCTTGGGATTGTCGAAAAGCCACTGCCGCGTGGTCCCGCCAAAGTAGGTCGCCGCCCGTGACAGTGAGCGGAGAAGCGAATGAACGCTGAGGTCGAAGCAGAATTCACCCCACATGGCGCGGGACCACGACAGGACCATGACAAACAGCCACAAGGAGCGGCTGCCACCAGGCACCGCGATGGGGCCGACGTGCGCCCAGTCGATCTGCGCCTGCTCGCCGATGAGCGGGTCGAGGCGCAGGAAGGCTTCGCGGTTTGGCGTTGGGCGCGCCATCGCAACGAAGCGACGCAAGGTGCGCTCACTGCCGCGAAAGCCGCGGTCGCGGACCATGTCGAGAACTCTCGTCGAGCGCAGGCGCGGGTATCTGAGCAGTGTCTCCTTGATGAAAGCTTCGTAGGGCGCAACCAAGAGCGGCGTCCGCTCTGAACGCGGCTCTGCCGGAAGTAGACCGAGCACGCGACGAACGACATCGCGATGGACCCCAAGCTGCTCGGCAATCGTGCCCACGCGCCAGTGCTCGACGTGAAAGAGCCGAGCGATCTCTGCCTCGACTTCGGCAGCGACGGTCACGGGTGTCCTCCGGGAACGAGGCTGAGCTGGCGCAAGTCACGAAACTCGCCGACGCCCGCGAGCCTCTTCCCGCGTCGGCGGGGCTTGGGCTCCACGACCTCGACATGGTAGTAGACGCCGCGCTGGGGTGTTCCGAAGTCGTCGGTGAGCCCGAGCAACGATGTAGCGTCCACTTCGGCCGCAGACACAACAACGCGGGGACTGTGGTCCAGCCACAACGCCAGGGCTTCCAGAAACGACAGCGCTGCCTGCGTGTGCCGGACCTGCCGGGGCGGCGGCAGCACGGCCCGCAAGATCTCGTCGGTCCCCGCCATCACCAGAATTCGGCTGCGGACGCCCGAGAAGGACATCGTCACGGTGTACTCGCTCATGGTCATCTCTCCTGCCGACCATCGCAAGCCCGTCGGAAATCGGCGGGGTCGGAGCCGTCGGCGCCACCGATTTCGAAGCAAACGCAAATTTCTCGATACCCATATCCGTCACCGTCGTCCGCGCTGCTTGGGCCAGCCGGTGTCGCCAGGCCCGAACATGGTCGCGATGATCGAGTCGGCCTTCCTCACTGCGCTGGTGGCGTGCATTGGCAGCGCGCCGGGTGCGAGCTCGCCCTGCCTCCTGGCAACTCGGACAGTAGAGTCTGTCCACGAAAGTCTCGGCGACAAACGAAGAAGACGCGCCAGCAAAACGCGCAGGTCAGCTGATACAAGGGAACTTCGTCTTCCATCCGCCTTGCGGACGAAAGGAAAGTGGACGCCCAGAGCTGGGGGCTCTATCGTCCCCAGTCGTCAAGCTTCATCCGCCTGACCGAGGACCCAGAGCGCTAACTCTGGGTCCTCATCCTTCCCCCGCCGCTGCCCTCTACCCCGGCTTCCCTGCCGTCGCGAATTTTGCTGGCAGACAGCCCTTGGCCACGACCCGACGGTCTGATTTCCGCGGATCTTGGTGGCCGACTACAGCAGGGAGCCGTACTTGTTCCGCGCGTCTTTCCCTTCGCTTGAGAGCACCCCAATATTGACCACACAAGAGGCTCCAGGAAGTCGAGCGCAAGCGCTCAGTATCGCCATGGTGTTCAATCCCCACCACGCTCCCCGCTTTTCATTGCGGGGTCGCCGCGAATTCCGTCAGAGGCGCCAGGCCCTTCGTCAGGACACCCGAGTGTGCAGGCGCGATGGCTTTGATCTCGGGGGACATGGGCAGAAGGCGGGCCGCCAGCAGGCGAAGTGAGTCGCGGTTCTGCGCCGGGCTTTCGCTGGTGAGTCGCTTGCCGGGCGCGAGCTTGCCCTCCTTGGTCGCCTCTGCGCTGTCACCCATGAACAGAACGCCACGTGCGAGGAAGGCCGCGCTGCCCCTCGTGTGGCCTGGGACTGCGAAGACACGGACCGGCAGATCTCCTACGGTCACGGTCTCGCCGTCGTGCAGGACTCGGGTGATCTTCATGCCGGTCGGATGCGTTCCTGCCAGCTTGAAGATGCCACGCGCCTCGCGGCCCTCGGCCAAGCCCACGTCCGGCTCCAGGACCATGAGTTGCGCCTGCGGAAACGCAAGTGCTCCGGCCGTGTGGTCGCGATCACCATGCGTGAGGAAGATAGCTTTGACGGCATCAGGACCAAGGTTGCGTCGAGCGAGCGCGAGAACGATGGCCTTGGCTTGGCGGTCATTGCTGGCGTCGACTAGGGCCACATTGTTGTTGCCCGCGTCGACGATGAACGCAGAGACAATCCCGTCCTTCACAACTTCGACGCCGTCCAGACGCTCGCCATCCTTGATGGGCAAGTTGCCCGAAAACGACAGATAGAGCAGCACACCGACCGTAGCCACAAGAAGGATCAGAGCTGCGACGATGATCTTGACGAGCTTGAGCACGAATCGCATGGCGATATTTCTACACCCAAGATCGCCCCTCGACAGCCGGAATGTGAAGGTGATCCCGCGTGCCAGCGAGATGCGCGCTCGCCTGGCCATCGAGTGTGCGGCTCTCCCAGAAACCGTGGAGCGAGGAATCCTGATGTGCTTCGGCAGGCATCACCACCGCGCAGCGGGGTACTACGCCCCGTGGGGCACGATTCCCCGCCTCGAAACACTGGACACGGGATATGCCGGCTTTCCGAGTCGGTATCTATTGGCTCGGCTGCTCGGGCTTCGGTTGCCGAAACATGGCCGCTCTTCTGACCGGCGGCGCTAGCAATCGCCGAAAAAACGTGGACTGCTTCACGCTTGTGCCACCTCGACTCCGCGGCTAGTGTCGCGTCGTGGAACCTGGCTTGGCTCGTCACCTGGGCAGACCGACCGCGATGGGGCTATGCGGTCGGTGCTCTTGGGTGCTCGCGCTTATGCTCGCCTGTTCAGGACATGCGCAGGCCAATGATGAAATCTGTTTCGACTTTGCATCGCCGACGCTCGACAGCCTGCTCCAGTCGGGCAGCGTGCAGCGCTTGCTTATCGTGGTGAGAGCTCCCGAGGTTGATGCCCGATTCGCGGCCAAGGGATTGTCCCTTGCGGCCCGACGTCGCGGCGTCGAAGTGATCATCATGCGCAATTCACAAGCCTTGTTGCCGCACGACCTTGCCGTCGAGGAGTGTGCTGCCAACCAGGCGCAACTGGTCGCCATCGTGGAGGTGGTGGCCGGGGGCGATCCCAAGACGGCTACCGCGGATTTCCGCGATCGCGCTGGGCAAAAACTCGCTGTGCTTTCTAGCGTACGTGCCCAGACCGCGCAGTGTCGAGGGGCAGGGTCAGCTTCTTCACCCCAAGGTCCCGAACGGGACCGCGCCATGGGGGCGTCATCCGCCGAATCAGGAGTGGAAGAAGAAGAGGAGGACATTCCCGATGCGCCCGGAGCTCCGCCTCCCGGCGAGGGCCCAGGCCGTACGTGGTATGGCTGGCAACTCATGATCGCCGATGCCACGTCTGTGGTGGCGATCTTGAGTCCTGTGCCCTCGTTCGCCGTGCCTACCTTCTTGCTGGCTCCTCCGCTGATTCATGCGGCCAATGGCCAAGCACGAAGTGCCTGGTTGAGCATCGGCCTTCGCCTGGCCGTCCCGCTCACCGCGGCGGGGCTGGGGTTCCTGGTCACGCATTCGGGTACTTGTGACAAGGACGGTTGTGGCGGATCGCTTGCCCTGGACGCGTTCTTCGTGGGCATGGCCGTAGCCGCGATTGTCGACGACGCCGTACTCACCTGGAAAGAAGCGAAGGATCCTGACAGCCCTTCCTACTCGATTGCGCTGCGGCGGCGCCGCAAAGATCCTGGCTTCTCGGTCGGCGTTGATTTGGTTCCGCACCGGCAGGGTGCCGGCGTTGGCATGGTAGGGCGATTCTAATCGTGCGGCCTCGGTGGTCGCGCAGCTACGAATCATGACATTGCAGACATTTCATCGTGCAGTTGCAACACACCGGAAATCGTAGAGGAAAGCAAGGAGCCGGGCGCCTCTCGGATGGCCGGCCGGCAGGCTTCGCAGGACAGTTCCCGATTGGATTTCATTCGAGCCTCTCTGGCACGCGCTCGACCGACGGCAAGATCGACAGGGACTTGGTCGCCACGGCCGAAGTACATTTCATCTGGCGTTTGGCCAGCGAAGGCGGAGTGGGGAACAACGGAATTGTGTTGCTCGAAATCGAAAGCGATCAGCTTTTCAAGCGCCGTGAATGTGTCCAGTTGGTGCAGAAACAACCAGCCATGCTTCAGCATCCTCCACAGGGCCTCGATCATAGAATTGGAATAGCTGACCTCGACTTGAGCGAGGATGCGGTGCAGTTGCCCAAGTGCCCAGAGGTTGTCGCCCCCCTTGGTGGCTACCTATTCGATCCGCCGAGAATCTCATCGATTAGGCCGCTCTTCGGTAGTTAGCATGGAGACCCCCGAGTACCGGCGTGACCATGATCGACTTGGACACGTCGTGATGGTGAGTGCCGGACGGGACCCGCTGCTCAATCCCCTGGTGGGGGCGAGCCTCATTGAAGTAGACCTTGTATTGCCGAGCCAGCGAATCGAAGTGTCGATCGCCAAGCAGGAGAATGTGGTCGAGCATCTCTCGCCTTGCACTGCCTACAAAGCGCTCCATCACCGCATTCATGTTGGGCGCTCAGACTGCGATCTTGATGACCTTCGTCCCGGCCCCGTTCGCCACTCGGTCAAATGCTGCTCCAAACTTGTCGTCGCGGTCGCGCAGGAGGAAACGCGGGGCATCGCCATCCATGGTTGCGTTGCGCAGTTGTTGGGCCGCCCATTCCTGAGTGGGATTCCGCGTGGCGGCGGCGTGGACCACTCGTCTCGACCCAAGATGGACGATGAAGAATGCATAGACTTGCCGGAAGAGGATGTCATAGGTCTGCACAAAGTCACACGCCCAGCTCTGGTCGGCGTGATTTTTCAGGAACGTCGCCCAGGTCTGTCCGCCACGGCTCGTGCGAACAGGGCGCATGTATTTCTGGATGGTGCGTTTGCTGACCTTGATGCCCAGTTTGAGCAGTTCCCCACGGATGCGCTCGGCACCCCACAACCGACCTCGGTGCCAGCGGAGGATAGTGTCTGGCTGCACGATGGCAACAGCCCGACGCCATGCGGGGAGCAACGAGGCACCCAGAAGGAGCTTCAACCGGTCGGTCAGCCCAAGCCTGGGACGCTTCGTGCTTCGACGGAATACGTCGATTTGGTGTTAAAGCGTGGAGTTCTCGATGATCAGGTCACGTCGGGACCGGACCACATCGGCGGTCACGGCCACGACCTCGCAGCCGGAGGAGCGCGGGCTGAGGCTGCGCCAGATTCGTCGGGCGACATGTCGAATCCAATCCGCGACTCGGGTGTGCAAGGGCGATTTCATTCCACCTTTCGACCACAAGATCGGGTAGCCGGTACAGCTCCCGATTGCCTCGAATTCCAGCTATCATCTCGCGCGGATTGTCCTGGTAGCCAGCAAGGGCGCTGCCCAGCCCTCGCCGTGACCATCCTGCAGCCGTTGTCGGTGCGCTCGGTCGTCGATCGGCATTATTGCGGCGAACAGGTAGAGCCTGTCGCCCAGGCAGCGATTCAGATGGGAATACTGTTTGAGGCCGCGCTTCGACAACTCATCGAGGGCCCCGGCGACCTCGTGCGGGTCTGGGAGTCCAGCGTAGCGAAGGAGTATCGCGAACTGGGTCTCGAACGCAGACGCCGAAGGCTTGAAAGGCAAAAAGCCATCTTTCGATCTCCAAACGTCGGCCAGCCGTACTAGAAACGCGCCATGAGCATGATGGCCTTCCACCTCCTCTTTCCCGAGGAGGCGAAGAACGAAACCCGCGCAGTCACGCCAGTCTTTCCTGGCAAGGTGACGGGGCATCGATACATGCTCATGGAATATTTCTGCATCGACCCAAAATGCGACTGCCGTCGAGTCATGATCAACTTCATCGACACCGAAAACGACATGCATGTGGCCACCATCAACCACGCCTTCGAACCACCCAAGCCGCCGTTTGAAGACGAAGGGCAAACGTTCCTCGACTTGATGAACCCGCAGTCCGCGCTGTCCGACGCCCTGCTCGAACTTTTCGAGGAGATGCTTGCCAACGACGACGCCTATCGGCAGCGACTCGAACGCCACTACATGATGTGGAAGAGCGTCGTGGAGTATCCGGCCGGTAGTGGGCATCTGTCATCGCCGTTGGGTTTGGAGGACAGTGTCGCGCGAGGTACGCGATGGGAGAAAATAAATCTGAGAGCAATGGCACTGGCGTCAACTTGGAGCCGCCGCGTAGGCGACGGTGGTGCGAGGAGGATGCGCGGGCTGGACTGGCAGCGGCGCGGTCAAGCGGAAAGCGGTTGAGTAGATTTGCCCGAGAGCATGGGTTTCATGTGAGCCGGTTGTACTGGTGGATGAAGGCCCTCAACGAGAAGCCTGCAAAACCCGCAGCATTTCTTCCTGTTCGGGTGGTCGAGAAGCGGGCGCGGTCTGAGCAGCGGGAAGGCGACAGCCGGCAAGGTGCTCTCACGCTCGCGACGGTCGATGTCGTCGTGGGCAGCAAGAGGGTTGTCCGGGTGGCCACTGGCCCGACGTGAAGATCGCTGCTCATCCATCAAATTTCGTGAGAGAATTTCCGCCAGGATGAGCTTGTGGACAGGGCCGGCATGGGTCAGCGAAGAAGGCGCCGATTGACGGTCAGCACTGGTCAAGAGGACACCAGGCGGGCCACGCAGCCGATGCGAGAGCCCGAAGGACAAGCCCTGGCCAGCCAGGGGGCGACCCGAATCGGAAAAATGGTCGGCGGGAAGTATCGAATCTCGCGCTTTCTTGCCGAAGGCGGCATGGGGGTCGTCTATGAAGCGCAGCACGAAATCGTGAGACGACGATTCGCGGTGAAGTTCCTGAGGCCGGACTTCGCGCATCGGCGGGAGTACCTGGGGCGCTTCCAGCGAGAAGCCGAGTCGGCCGGGGCCCTGGAAAGTGATCACATCGCTTCTGCGGTCGACTTCGGCATTGCTGCCGACGGTTCGCCCTTCATCGTGATGGAGTACCTGGTCGGAGAGGATCTGGCATCGCTGCTGGGGCGCGAAAGCCGCCTGCCGCTCGAACGGGCGGCCGATCTCTGCATACAGGCTTGCCACGGCGCTGAGGCGGCGCATGTGGCTGGCATTGTCCATCGCGATCTCAAGCCGAAGAATCTGTTCATTTGCCGACGCGAAGACGGCACCGACCTGCTCAAGATCCTCGACTTCGGCATCGCCAAGCTGGTGCCCATGCGCTACGACCACGCCACCACCGATACCGGTACGGTGATGGGGACGCCCGCGTACATGTCACCCGAGCATGCGCGTGGCGAGAGGACGCTCGATCCCCGATCCGACGTCTATGCACTGGGCTCCATTCTCTTCGAGATGCTGTCGGGCCAACTACCGCATCCCGGGGATTCACCCAATGCGATCCTGCACCATATCTCCACGCGCAACCCGGTTTCCCTCGCACTCGCGGCACCTGGCCTGCCCGGCGCACTCGTCGAGACTGTGGACAGGGCTCTGGCGACCGCCCCGGACGCACGGCCCCAATCCGCGAAAGCACTGGCGCTGGAGTTGGCTCCCTTCGCCGAGCGCCGGGTGTGGCCGGACCTGCACAGTGGAAAGCCCATCAATGTGCAGGCTGGCGAGAAGCTGGAGCCTTCATCGGCCTCGACCCTGGCCAAGGTCGCAGTCGACGACGGCGGTCGAGCGCGCAGCTGGAGGCGGGGTGCGCTGCTGACGACTGCCGCCGTTCTGCTTGCTGGAGTCGCCGCAGCCACCATGACGAATCACAAGACGAAGATGGCGCCCAATCCAATCATCATGGCGCAGCCGACACCTACGGAAGCTTCTTCGGCAGCCTCTGGGGCCGCGTTACGACCAGCGGCGGGCGATACGCTGGCTTCTCCACCTTGGCCCGCGCATTCAGGCTTGGAGGGGCAACCATCAGTCGAGCCTTCGACCGCGAAGCGCATGCGCGCAGTCGGACGTCCGAGCGAACGTCCGAACGGACGTCCGCACAAACGTCCGAACGAGACTGAGCTTGATCCGATTCGGTGGACAGGTTGTTTACGTCGTTCCGTCGTCGGTTAGCATGTTGTCACAGTCGCAAAGAGAGGTCACGCCGCTTCCTTCATTGCCAGTTGCTCGCGGTGCCTTTGTTCGGCCTGGGCAGGCGAAATGTAGCCGATGGACGAGTGACGCCGCTGCTGGTTGTAGAACACCTCGATGTAGTCGAACGACTCCCTCTTCGCGTCAGCGTAGCTCGCGAACTTTTCCCCCAGCTCGAATTTAAAGGTCGAGAACCAGCTCTCCATCGCAGCATTGTCGTAGCACTCGCCACGGCGGCTCATACTGCATACGATGCCTCTGTCGTTGAGCATGTTCTGGTAGTCCTCGCTGGCGTAGGGGCTGCCCTGGTCCGAGTGGTGGAGCAACCCGGCGTCTGGGCAACGCCTTCGGGTAGCCATTTCTAGTGCCTTAAGCACGAGGTGTCGGTCGTTGACGGCAGACAGTGCCCACCCAACAACGAATCGCGCGAACAGATTGACGATCACGGCCAGGTAGAGTTTGCCGCCGCTCTCGCCTATCAACAATTCGGTGGTGTCCCCCACCCAGCGTTGGTTGGGCCGCTCGGCCTGGAATTGGCGATCCAGGATATTGGGCGCCACCGGCTGGTCGTGCTCGCTCATCGTGGTGCACTTGTACCGGCGTCGCCTACGGGCCTGGAGCCCTTCTTGCTGCATCAGCCGGATGACACGCTTGCGACTGACGTGCTCACCTTTCGCGGCCAAGTCCGCGAGCACGCGCGGACTGCCGTAGGTCTTGCGGCTGTGCTCATGGGACTCCTTGACTAGGACTGCCAGCCGTTGGTCGTCGCGTTGGTGCTGGGACTCCGGACGTGCGCACCAGGCATAGAACCCGGTGCGCGAAACACCAAGAACCCGACACCAAAGCGAGAGAGGCTCGTTGGCCTTCTTCTCGGCGATGAGCGCGAACTTCATGCGCTCTCCTTCGCGAAGAAGGCCGCGGCTTTTTTTAGGATGTCCCGCTCCATTCGCAGCACACGGTTCTCACGCCGCAACTGCGCCAGCTCCGCGCGTTCCTCGGTTGTCAGACCGGTCTTGCCCTTGCTCCTATCTGCTCTAGCCTGATTCATCCAGCCGCGCAGGACCGATTGGGACAGGTCCAGGTCATCGGCGACCTGTGCCACCGCTTTCTTCTCATCCAAGACCAGCGCTACTGCCCCTGCCTTGAACTCGTCAGTGAACGTGCGCCTCGGCCGTCGGTGTTTCGTCTTGTCTTCCATCTTTGCCACGGTATCCGCCTTTCGTTGGGTGTCCACGAAAACGGATCAAGCTCAGACGTCACCCCAGAGTGCACCGGCGGGGCAAACGCCCACCCCACGACCAACAGACCTCTCGATGCCGTCGCCGGCTATTGACCGGGATGATCCGTATGCGAAACGATGAACGACTATTTTGACATGGAATCGCAGCTTGGGACGATGGTACGCGGCATGCAGACGCGAGGGGCCGTGCGCATCGGCTCCTATCTCGTCGTCGCTCTTTTGATGCTCAACCTGGGCAAGGCACGGGCAGACACCGACGCCCCCTGTGCTGACACAGCGAGATCGTTCTATCAGCGTGGTCTTGAGCTGTTCGATCGGGGCGAGCACCTTCGTGCACTGCAAGCTTTCAACGATGCCTACGCCGCTTGCCCGAACTTCGCCGTCCTGTACAACATCGGCCAGGTTCAGATCGCGCTGGGTCGGCCAGTGGAGGCAGCCGCCACACTATCGCGCTACCTGCACGACGGCCAGGACCAGGTGCCGCCCCAAAAACGCCGACCGGTCGAAGACCAAATCAAGCAGCTCGACGCGCTTCTGGTCGAGCTGGACGTGACCACAGCTCCCGTCGGCGCCGTCATCAGCGTCGATGGTCGCGAGGTTGGACCCACGCCGCTCTCAGAGCCGGTTCGGGTAACGGCCGGGGCGCACAAGATCACGGCCATCCTCGATGATGGCGCGACCGCCGTACAATCCGCCGCAGTTGGCCCAGGGCAGGGCCAGGATGTCCGCCCGCAAATACCCAACGCAACGCCTACCATCGAGGCCGCCAAGCCAGTCGCTGCCCGCAGCGGCCTGCGCGTGGCCTTGCCCTACATCTTGGGCGGCGCGGGCCTGGCACTTGGCGGAGGTGCCCTGGGCGTCTATCTGTGGAAGCGGAGCGAATACCATCGGTGGCAGGCCGGCGAGGCTGCAGCGCAGAACGAAAACCCGGCATCGCCCGACTACCAGATGCGCGTCGCGGACAACCACCACATGGCCGATTCGCTCACCACCGCCAACCACGCCATCTTGGGCCTCGCCATCGCGGGCGGTGTGATGGTCGCGGCCGGAGGTGCACTGTATCTCGTGGATAAAGCCTCTGCCCGCACAGCCTCGACCTTCGCGATCACGTGGACCGGAGGCTCGTCGGTCGCGGCCAGCTGGAGGTGCTTGTGGTGATGCCTACCGTGCGCATCGTGCTCCTCTTTGCGGTGGTTTCTGCCACGGCCGGCTGCTTCGACGTCAGCACTGGCGGACGCGCACCCTTGCTCATCGACAACTTCGATGGCGTTGACGACCTACCCGCCGACCACGATTTCGACCAGTGGCGCTGCGGGGAATTTGGATCAGCTACCCCAGGCGGAGCCCAATGCAGCTACGACTGCGTCGACGACGATGTGACAGCTCACAGCTCACCGTGCTCGATGTGGATGCACGCCACCGTCGAAGAACCCCCCAGTACGCAGGGGTCCAATGCCGGTGCACTGCTTTACACAATGGCTCTAGTGCCGGAAGACCTATCGCATTTCAGCGCGATCGCATTCAGTGCCAAACTCGACGTCGTATCCCCGACGTCGCCTAGGCTCTACGTGGAGCTTCACTGCTCGCTTGCACACTTCGCCGACAATCAGACCCAGGGAGCGGATGACTTCGAACATCTGAAGGTGACCTCCTGGTTAACGTCAACGCTCGCAGAAGATTGGCAGCCGTTTGTAATCAGTCTGCTCTCCTTTACTACCCCATATGGCGCAATCGACGGAGGGCTGAGAGCGTGCCTTGAACGCGTCGACAGCATCAACTTCAGCCTCAATGCCCAGCTACCTGAAGGCAAGACCGGGACTTTCGACTTGCACGTCGACGACATCTACTTCCAATAAAGGCAATGGGCGATGGAAACCATGTTTGGCAGACCGTCCCGAAAGCTTCTTCCCCTGGTCCTCTTCTTGTTTGTTCTGGTTTCAGTCTCATGTGGGAAGGCGAATAGCCGGACCTATACCAAGATTGACGACATGGAAGGTTCAGGCGGGCGTATCGAGTGGCAGCCATCTAAAGGGTGGCCCGCAGGACAGCGACCCGGCTTCTGGTCGAGCTCAACTTCTTGCGCGCAGGCCAGTCGCATTCTTCCCGAGCCGTTCTCCGTCGACCCCGATGGATGGGCCTACGCGACGGTTCCACTACACGAAACCATGCCCGGAGTCACCAGCACGCACGCCGCGGAACTGAGGACCAAACCGGGCGAGCCGCTTGTGGGCGTTTGGCTCGCGAAGGAGAAGGACTGGGGCGCGAACATGGGCTTCGATTTTGCCGACCTGACCGATGGTGACGCTGGACCTTCGCAAGCCCCGACTGTGGACGCGGGCGCCGACTTCTCGGGCGAAGATGCCGGCGGTTCTGCCACGGAGGCCGACTCTGCCGTTGACGGGGCTGCCTGCGGCCAGGGAGCGGCACCGGACCCCGACGGTGTCACTGCCAACCTAGAGGGGTACTGCGGTATCACGTTTTGGGCCAAGGCCGCGGCTGATGGGAGGCAAGCCATTCGGGTTCAATTCAACGACGTGAACACTGACCCACGTGGAAACCAATGCAATCCTTCAGATCCCACCGACGTGGCGTACTGCTACGATGGGTTTGGAAAAGCGCTCATGCTAACAGACACATTCACTCAGTACTGGGTCGATTTCTCAGAGCTGCAACAGGAGCCGAGTTGGGGCTATCACTCCGGCTCGTTCACCCTAGCGAAGGTGTACGGACTGAACTTCCAGGTCGATCTGCCGAGTTGTCTAAACGACCCCACTGCCAACTGTGTCGGCATTCCGGCGCCAGTGGCGTTCGACATCTGGATCGACGATCTCTACTTCGTGAACTGCGCCCCTTAACTCCTCACGATTCCACGACGCTGCTGGCGCGGTAAGTCTCCGTGGAATCCCAGGGAGAGATGCAGTACTCGTCTCGGGATCCGCAACCGCCGGTGCCCTGAGGGCGTCAAGGCTTCCCTCGGATTGATTGATCCAGTGCCGACTTTCTGCGTGGCACGTGACTTGCTGTTCCCTCGGTGGACAACGATGCCACGGACAGCGGCCACCCAGGCAGATTGGACACCAACCATGCGCTCTGAATCTGACATTGCTTCAACGCCGAATTGGGACAAGACCCATGGCACGATTTGGCCTCATCACGGCAACCGTGACGACCAACGCCGCACGGTGCAATCCGCTCTCCCTATGGCCGGCAATGTTGACCGAGCCGCCGGGGTGGAGAGTGAAAAGGAATGGACACCGGCGGCTCGATCTGACGAAACCACACTCGCGCAATTGTACGCGAACTACTCCCCGTCCATCTACAGCCATTGCTACAGATACTTGCGATCTGCGGCGGAGGCGCGAGACGCCACACAGGAGACATTCGTACGCGTTCTATCAAGAGGTATTGTCGTGACATGCGAGAAGGCGGCGATTAGCTACCTGTATCGCACCTCCACCAACGTTTGTCTCAACATTCTCAGCAAGCAAAAAATGGAGAGTCGCACTACGGCCGTACTGACGATGAACGCTCTCAATGTCCGATGGTCAGAATTCGCGGATCGCGAATTTGTTCTTGTACTGCTAGCACGCTGCGGAGAAGACCGAGCACAGGTGGCGATCATGTATTACGTTGAGGAAATGTCGCAGGTCGAGATCGCAGAACTTCTCGGCATCACTCGCAAGACCGTCTTCAATCGATTGCGAAGTATGGCGTGCATTACGAGGGATCTACTGCTGCACGGCGGACAGGACCCCCAGGGCCGCACACGATCCTCGTACGGGATTCGAGGGATCTGACTCCTCTTGCCTGCCGCGGAGCATCTGGGCATCGCCGTAGCCTACCTGGTCCCGGACGTCCACGCCCTCGCCCCGCCATCCATTGAGCAGAGATTTTCCCACGCTGCCAGAGTATTCGCCCGCCGGGCTCCACGGCTCGTCCACAGCCCCCCGGAACCGCCGTGCCCGGTATACGTGGAAATGATCTCTCGATAGCGCGGGACTCCGACCGCGGTGAGCGCGGCCGTTTCTGCATAGCAAGCGGAACGAAATCGAGCGGTTCGGCAAGAATGCAGCCGCGCTCATCCTGATCGCCGACCGGCGGTTCTCAGAGATTGGCTCCACCTGCAACAGAGGGACGCCCGACGCCGACAGCGAATTGCAACCTCGATCGCCATCCTTCTGGTACTCTGTCTTCTCGGATCCGTCCTTGCCAGCTACTACTGCTTCTTTGCGGAACATCGGCAGCCACCCGCAAGCCATCAGATCATAGAACGAGACGACCGATACTGCCATTGCCTGTTGCTATGAACCACAGGTTGCCATCCGGGCCGGCTGTGATGCCACAGGGCCTTCTATCCGGCGTCGGAAGGGGGCAGCTTACGATGTCCCCAGCGGGGCTGATGCGGCGAAGGTTGTTTCCGTATGATCTGCAATCCCCAAACCACAGGTTGCCGTCGGGACCGGCCACGATTGTCTCTGGCCAGCTCTCGGCCGGCACTTTGAACTCGGCATACGCATCGCCGGACGGTGAGATGCGACCAATCTGAACCTGTACGCTCGTGCCTCCAGCAACCCTGATGAACCAGATGTTGCCATCAGGCCCGGCTGTGATCCCCGATGGACCACTTGGCTCCGGCGGAAGCTGAAAGCTGGTAATGGTCCCCGAAGGGGTGATTTGGCCGATGGTGTAGACGTACCACTCCGCGAACCAGATGTTGCCATCAGGCCCGGCGGTTATGCCTTGGAGAAAAGTGTCTGAGGGATGGCCGCTGTCGATCAAGTTCGGAAGTAGGAATTCGCTGATCGCCCCATCGGGGGTAATGCGACCGATGGAATCGAGCGCCTCTTCGGTGAACCAGAGATTACCGTCCGCTCCCGTTGTGATGCCTTGAGGCAAGGTGTATGCCTTTGGAAGAGGAAACTCAGTGATTTTCCCGTCGGGAGTGATACGGCCGATAGAATTCGGAACCTGTTCTGCTGTCTCGGTGAACCAGAGGTTGCCGTCTGGTCCAGTTGTGATGGCATCGGGAACGACATTTGCCGTCGGAATCGCGAATTCGGTCATGATGCCGCCTACCGTGATACGGCCGATATTGTTTCCTTCCTGTTCCGTGAACCAGAGATTGCCATCAGGGCCCGCCGTGATTCCCTGCGGTGCACAGACACAGTAGGGCCCGCAGCTTGCGGTCGGGAGTGGGTACTCCGTCAGCGTGTGGACGGTGCCATCCGTGCAGGTGACCGCGACGGTGACCGGAATTCCCTGCCCACCACCGGTATCGGAGGTCAAGCAGGCCCCGGTCGTGCCCACTGTACCCGCGGCTCCACCGCTGTCTGTCGTGCCCCCTATGCCTGTCATCCCGCCACTACCTGTCGTGCCTCCTGTGCCTTGGGTGCGTCCACGCAATGGACTGGAGCAGGCAGCGAGAAGCGCCAGGCCGATGCAGCCAAGAACTTGACGCAAGCCGAGTCCACATGCCGGTACTAGAAGGTTCCTCGCGAATTCGGCAGCCGTCATGAGCCAGTCACCGACGCGAGCAGATAAACAGGGGTCTCCAAGCCAAACCGTACTCTGTGCGCAAAGCCATATCGTAAGCCTACGCCTTTCGATCCTCGCCACAAGTTCCCCGTCCAGTCCAAAACAATATCTCAGAAAAAGCGATGTACTTCCGGTGGATTGAAGGATGCACCAAGGAACTTGCAGGGGAACGTACATCGCATCGCCAAGAACGTTATCAAGTCCAAGATCAAGAAGTACCGCGAACAGCATAAAGCTGCCCCCTGCAGTCGCCACAAGACCGGTGGCGAAGAAGACACCGCAAATCTCGGCAGGGCCCACACGCTCATTTGTGACCCTGACCTTGTGATAGCCGTCAGTCGACCGGCACCACAGACGCTTTCTTGATCCCGGCTCTATCCTTTCCGTGCGCAAAGACGATTCGAAGGATCGTTGTCGCATTGGCGATGGCGATGACCAATTCCAGTGCGGCGCCACCAATCGATCCGCTGAGGATATTGTTCACCAACCAGCAGCCGGTGCTGAACAGCATCATCATACGCATGGTCATGCCGCGCGTGTGAAAGACGGCCACGGTAGACACGCAGGAGCCAATCACCGTCAGCCAGCCCGAAGGCGTTCTTGCAAAGCAGAGCCCGGCACAGATGTGCAGCGCTACGAACAGCACAGAAAGCCAGGCAGCGCGCATCCTCAGCGACAAAGAGGTGCGCACGGCGGTTGTCAGGGCGTTGGCCGCTGCCGTGGGAATGCCCAACAGCCAGAAGTGTGGGGCATAGACCAGCGACTCGATGGCGACCAAGATCTTCAGCCGACGGTCGTTCTTTTGCAGAAAGGCTCCGACTCCCAGGACGAAGGCGAGATAGCCCAAACACTGGGCGGGAGAAAATATCGCTGTTGTCATGGAGTTCAAGCCGGAGTTCTTAGGTTCAACGTGAGGTTACCGTCGCACCCAAATCGTCGCCTCGTTGTACGTCGTGGCCAAGTCGCAGCGACCGTCTGTTCCGGTGATGGCGAGGGTGAAATGTGTGGGGTCGGTGAGCACAAGAGTCACCGCCATGACGGTCAAGCATCCGTTTGCGACCGTCGTACGGTTGATTGAGCCTTGCATGGTGCGGGTAGCCTCGTCGTAGGTGCCGCTGACGGTGTGATGGTAGGATGGGTTATCCGCCCAACCTCGGATGAAGCAACCGTCGGCCGTCAAGGGCATGGTGAGGCTATCGAAAGCTCGCCACCATACCCCATTCACCTCCGCCCCACTGCAGCCTGCGACCTTGCCTGCCGGTCCAGTCCTTCCATCACGGCCGGCTGCGGCGCAGCCAACCAGGGCCGCAACGACGATCAGGGACGACAGTGCACGAACAAGAGATGCCACAGAGGCATGGTACAACCTCGTAGCTTCTTGCGGTAGGGTTGACCGCGCCAGGGTTGACCGCGCCAGGGTTGACCGCGCCAGGCGTTGCCAGGCCAGGGTAACGTGGTTCTGCACTCGTCTGTATGCAGGTAGTTCTCGACGGCTGCCCGACGGACACAGGCATCATCTGGTGGGGCTAGGTTGGGCACCGGCGTGGATGGAGACTATATCATCTCCTGGCCGACTCGATCTGCTCGCCATTGATGGTAGTAGAATCGCGACCCATGACTGATAAGTACATCAAGTTCATCCTCACCGTCATCGCTGGCCTGCTTGGCATACTCGTTCTCCACGGAGCCCTTAAGGTGCCAGAGGAGGTGCCAGAGGCCCAGGCACGCCAACCCTTGGAGTGCAAGATTGCGAATGAGCTTCCCATCCCAGTCGTCGTAGGTAACGGTCCGATGGGCTGTTGGTCCATGGATCGGTCACTGCATCGGTTGCATCAGATCTATCGAGCCCCATCCACGTCCGTGTCATGAATACTGCTGTGGACGCATGCAATCGTTGCCGGTAGGTAGCCTCTGGCACGCGTGATCCAGGTTCGCACGCCCACGTTCGGCGTCGGCGTTTACAGAGATAACTTCACCCCTGGCCATCTTGATCTTTTGCCCATCCGGCCCAAGCCCAGTACGATGACCGGGAACAACTCCCAGGAGTACCAATGCCCGAGATGAACATCACCGCCATCGTCGAGTCCTTCGTCAGTCAGATCACCTCTGCCATGGAAGCATCCATGGTTGATCGTATCCAAGGTGCCATCGCAGGTGCGTTGGGCGCTCCGCCACAGCGCGGACCAGGTAGGCCACCAAAGCAGGCCGTGGCGGGAGTAGCAGCCGTGGCGGCAAAGTCGGCGGCAAAGAAGACGAGGCCAAAGCAGCTTTGCCCAGTACCCGGCTGCAAGAACACAGCAGCACCAATCTTCGGCATGGTCTGCAAGAACCACAAGAACGTGGCCAAGTCCAAGATCAAGAAGTACCGAGCAGAGCGCAAGGGCAAGGCCACGCCTGCGGCAGCAGCAAAGGCTCAGACGGCAAAGAAGGCCACGCCGAAGGTCGCACGGGCGCGGAAACTTCAGGGCCAGTATCTGGGTGCCTTGAAGTCACTCAAGGGCGCGGACAGAGCGAAGGTCAAAGCGGTCGCCAAGGAGAAGGGCGTCGCTGAGGCCGTGAAGTTGGCGGCGGGGATGAAGTAGGGGGAGTCGCTTCCCAGCAGGTGATTTCATCATGGCGCTCGTATCGTGCCCTGACTGCGGTAGCCAGATCTCGACGATGGCGTGGGCCTGCCCGAAATGTGGTAGGCCTATGCGGTCCGCGACTCGCTACTTCGGTAAGCGCGCCCTGATCCTCTGGGCAGTTCTTGTCGTCATGTTTCTGGTCATCTGGCAGTTCATGAAACGCTCACCGGTAGCCTGGTGAACGGGCAGCCTGGTCGATGGTGGCCACAAGAAACCGCGCTGGAACCTCTTTGTGCGCGCGGAGCCCAGCTGTGTGCGCAGACATTCAGCACTTTGGTGTACGCAAGTTCGACGGCCTCAATATCGTTGAGCTTTTTCCTCACGAGCAAGGTCGGTGATGATTTCGTGATGATAGACATCGCCACGGCAACGTCACGGATGCGCTGCGCGTACGACCACCGTCTTCGCGATCAAGTCCCGAGGTCCGGTACTAGACCGCTTTCATATTGAAGCGACCGAATAGCCGGCAAAGGAGGTCCATGCCCTAATGTCGGCCGTGGAGATGCTGTCCATGGCGAAGGCGACCGCGTTGTCGAAAGCGTCGCGGGTCAAAGTGGGAAGGCGTCGGAGGATGTCTTTGAGCTTGGCCCAAGCCTTTTCGACCGGGTTGAGGTCGGGCGAGTACGGCGGCAGGAAGAGTACCGTCGCCCCAGCTGCACGAATCGCAGAAATGACATCGGGCCCTTTGTGCGAGTTTAGATTATCCATGACGACGGTGTCGCCGGGCTTCAGCTGCGGGACCAACTGCTGTTTTACGTAGGCGAGAAAGACCTCGGTGTCCGTCGCTGAATCGATGGTCACAAGACTGCGCCATCCGCCCGCAGCGATCGCCCCTATCATCGTCATCGTGCACCAGTCGCCGTGTGTTGCTTTGCCGCAGGCCTTCTCCCGACTGGTGCCCATCTGTAGTGCGGAGGCGAGCCGAGCCGAAAGCCAGATTCGTCGAGGAAGAGCAGCCTCTCGGTGTCGAGACTGGCTTGGCTGGTGATGAACGCCGCGCGCTTGGCTTGTACATCCGGCCGGTCCTGCTCTCGGGCAACCACCGTTTTTTTTATGACTCCATCCGCACGCACGAACCGACAGCCACATCGCCCCGATGCTAACTCGCTTCCCGCTCCGTTCGAGCCAGGCTTCGATCCGGTCGACCAATCGCACATCTGGATTCTCTGCCAAATGCTCTCGCAGCCAGTCCAGGTCCACCCGCCGCGGATTGTTCCCTCCCTTCGGCCTGTACTTCACGTCCCCGGTTTCTCGGAATAGACAAAGACTCGCATGGATGAAACCCTCTGAGGTCTTTGGTCGAACTGTTGCGTCCACCGCTTGAGACCGCCCGCGTTAACTAGACAGAAAGCGGCCCCTCTACCCAGCGAACAGCAGTGCCACCCCGCACGCAACGCCTCGGACAAAGGTGGCCTGTGGACCACGATGCCGTCTCGTCATCCGCTCAGTGTCGACCCATTCGCGATTGTGTCAAGGTCGGGATTGCTCATCTTGCGGTCAATACGCTCTGCACGGCCCTGGTCAGGGCCTCGACGGTGTACGGCTTCGCCAGCCAGACCAAGCCCTTCTCGACCGCCAGCTCGGCACGCTCGCTCGGAGCGTGTCCGCTGGCCATGATGGCCTTTTGGTTCGGGAACAGTTGCTGGATGAGCTCGAAGACCTGGAGGCCGTCGACCTTCTCGCCGAGCGCCATGTCCATGATGACGAGGTCGTAGGGGCTTGTGCCGGTGGGCTGGGCGCGCTTGAACACTTGGTAGGCGATCGAGCCGCTCTCGATCGTGTCGACCTGATAACCGAGACCGGTCAGGACTCGCTGGCACATGCGTCTTTGCAGGTGTTCGTCGTCCACTATCAAGATCCTAGACGTCGTCGGTGCGGCGGCCACCGACGGAGCCGCCGCCTGCATCGTCGCCGGGGTGAACGGAAAGTAGAGCGAAAAGGTGGTACCCCTGCCACGCATGCTGGTCAGGTCGATGAAGCCGTCGTGCTCTTTGACCACCCCGTGCACGATGGCCAGGCCGAGCCCCGAGCCGCAGCTCTCGCACGTCCGCTTCCTCGTGAAGAAGGGGTCGAAGACGCGCACCAGATCCTGCGGTTCGATGCCGCACCCATCGTCGCCGACCGTGACCACGGCGTACTCTCCCGATGGGATGTTTTCGTAGCGGCTGGCGGAGCTCTCCAGCAGCTCGCGCCGGGTCCTGACGACGATCTCGCCACGCTCGTCGATGGACTCGATGGCGTTGCGCAAGAGGTTGCCCACGGCGCGAGCCAGCTGTGAGTCCGAGCCCCGCATGGGGAGCTGCTCGGGGCTGTAGTCGATGACGATGTTGACGTAGCGGCTCTTGTCTTGCACCAGGCGCAACGAGCTTTCGGCAACGCACGACTTCACCACGCGATTGAGATCGATGGCCTGCTTGACGATCCGTCCTTGTCGACCGAGCGTGAGAAGATCTTTGATGGTCTGGGCGGCGCGCAGCGCCGATGTCTTGATGATCTCGACGTCCGCACACATCTTCGCGATCGTGCCCGCGTCGCCCTGCAATTGGCCGAGATCCCTCATGATGAGGTCGGGCAGCGCCACCAGCGGCCCCAGCGCATTGTTGAGGTCGTGCGCGACGCCACCTGCGAGCACGCTCAAGGCCTCCATGCGTTTGGTGGCGGCCAGCCGCTCCTGGACGCTGCGTTCGTGAAGCATGGTCTTCTGCACCAGCTCCTGGTGCAGATGGATGTTCTTCAAGACCCCGGTGATCTCGTTGCGGAAGACTGCGTAGCTTCGGGCGCCGTCGGCGTGATCGAAGGCCGCGACGCCAAGCAGTTGGGATTCCACCGCGATGGGGAACACCAGGAACGTTCGACAAGGCGAAAGCGAAAGGGCGCTGCGTGGGACGAATTGGC
The DNA here is from genome assembly GCA_963723955.1 of uncultured delta proteobacterium. GTDB lineage: Bacteria > Myxococcota_A > Polyangia > Fen-1088 > Fen-1088 > Fen-1118. The sequence continues at coordinate 567,070 of CAVRSU010000007.1, read as the reverse complement.
ACGACGGGAAGTGCGACTCGGTCTCGGCGGCGGATTGTCCGTCGACCAGGCACACCAGCGGCGTCAGAGCCGTCGCGCTGGCGTCGAGCGCGCAGGAGAGGAACGCCGTGCGAATTCCGGCGGCAGGGAACCCCTTGATCAAGGTCTGCTTCAGGGACGTCAGATCGAACGCCACCGAGATGTGGCCACTGACGTTGCGAAGGACCGTGTAGTTGTCCTCCATCATCAGGTTCTTGCGCACCTGCATGGTGGTGCTGGAGGAACCAATCAAGGCGAGTGAATCGTAGAAGACTCGTTCGAGGTCGGTCTCCCCGAGGTCGGCGAGCTCGTCGTGTAGCCACCCGATGGCCTCCTGCAGGACACCGTGCTGTTCGGTGCTGTCGCCGATGTCCTCGAGAAGGTCGCCCACACCTTTCAGGAAGGCTCCGCGTTGGCCGGACACCTCGTCTCGCAGGGCCTCGACCAACAGACGACTAACCAAGGCTGCGTCGTCCGGGTGCAATCGAAGCGAATTCGTCAGCGCTGGCTCGAGCGCTGCGATTCGGTCGAGGCAGTTGGTCGCCTCCGGCTTCGCGGTGAGGTGCTGGACGCGCGAACGATGCTCCAGCGAACAACCGCAAGACCTTCGGCACATGAACTGGGACGGAATGAGCTGAGTCTCGGGCACGTGCCGACCCGCCAGTTGTGCCAGCAAGGTGTCGAGGGCCATCTCCGCCATCCGAGCGAACGGCTGGGCGACCGTCGTGAGAGGCGGGTTGCCCTCGGCGGCCAGCGGGAGATCGTCGAAGCCGGTCACGGGAACATCGCGTGGCACGCGAATGCCCCATTTGCGCAACGCCTGGATCGCGCCCAAGGCCATGTTGTCGTTCGCAGCCACCACGGCGTCGAAGGTTCTCCCCTTGGCCAGCAGGGACTCCATGGCGGCACGCCCCTGCTCGGGCATGAAGTAGCCGCAAGCCACCAGCGACGGATCGAACCCGAGGCCATTTCGGGCCAGCACCGCCTTGAAGGCCTCGAGTCGATCTTGCGCCTCGGGGTTGTTGGGCGTCCCCGCGAGGAAGGCGGGCCGGCGTACACCATGGTCTCGCACCATGTGCTCGACGACCGCCTCCATCCCCGCGCGATTGTCGAGCACGAGGCTGGGAATCCCCGGCAATGCAATGCCGATGCTGCACATGGGGGTAGGGCGGAAGCTTTCGAGCAAGCGAAGAATCGGCCCGGGTCCGCAGAACGCTGCGAGCATGCTCGATGCGACGACGATCCCGTCGAACGAGCCCGACGTCACTGCTCGGAAGATGGTGTTGTCGGCCGTCCCCATCGGTCCTGGATCCTCCAGCGGTCCGCCATAGAGGAGAAAGAGGTTGTGACCCAGAAGGCGGCACTTGGCATCCAGGGCTTCGCGCAGGCTTGCCTCGTAGCACCCATGGAAGAAGTTGGCGTTGTCGATGAGGACCGCGAGGTTGAGGCGCTTCGATCCAGTTCGTGCCGTCGGCAGGGAGGTCTCAGGGCTGCCCGTCGGAACCAGCGCCGCGGTCACCGAATCCCTCGCTGTCGGGTGTGTACGTACATCGGCGGTCTTACGAGGAGCTCAGAGCCTCTCGTAGATGTCATCTTACCTCATTCGATCTGTAAGTTGGTCGCGCAAAAGCCATCTAAAGCTGTTCCAACCTTGCGTGTCCGCGCGGCCGCCCGGCCGACGAGGCTGCTAAGCTCGCCGGATGTTGCGATCCCTGGTGCTGTTGTCGGCCCTATTGATTGGGCTTTCCGGCGGCGCTCGCCCGAGGAGCGCGTCCGTGAAGCGGTCGAGGAAGCCTCCAGGGGTGTGCGCGATCGGAAGCTCAAGAATGTCGCCGCGGTCGTGTCCCGCCAATATCGTGACGGGGACGGAAACGATCGGCAGATGATCATGGACTTGATGCGCGCGCACATTCTCCTGCGGCCCAGCGTCTTCCTGCTGACGCACGTTTCGTCGGTCTCGTGTGAGCCGTCCGAGTGCCAGGCTGCGGTCGTCGCTGCGATGGCATCCGTGCCTTCGCAGAGCCTCTCGGATTTGCTCAAGTCTCAGGCCGACGTCTATCGCTTCGATCTGACCCTCGTCGACGAGGACGGGGCCTGGCGGGTGACACATTGGATCGACATTTCCTCTGGCTCCGGATTGCGTTGCCAGGATGGCTGGTCCGCTTTCTTGAGGCCATCCGCTTCCTTAAGGATTGTTTCCAACCCGGTCGACCGAATAGCGTGCGAGAAGTCGTAAACTCTGACGGAGAAGAGCGTCGGCGAGCTGTTCGAGGCTCCGCGATCGTCGAAACCTGAATCGTGAGGAAACACTGAACGCGCATGAACCGAAACCGTTAACTTGGCGGTTTGCCCTTGGCCCTCGCCCAGGAGAGAGAGCACAAGCCCGGGTGCAGATGCTGGCTAGAACGAGCCTCGGGCTATCTCGCGAAGAAGCCCAGGCGCTGTGGAAACGCTTGCCCGCGTCGCTACGTTTGGCCGCGTCTAGCGAGTCCCAACGCCAGTGGCTGCGTCAGCGGTTCGAGGAACTTGGGCTCACGGTGACCCTGGCTTCATTGCCGGGGCAGCACCCTGCGTGTCAGCGCCATCCGCACCTCGCGTGCGAGAGCACCTGCCTGGGTTGTCAGCAGACGCCCGTATGCTCGGCCTGCCTGGAGCTCGGCCAGCAAGGCATCTGCCCGGTCTGTGTGCGCGCGGCTGGACGGCGTCGCTGGTTTCGCCGCACCCGCATCGCCGTCCTTCTGACGATCCTGCTCGCCGTGATCATCGGGACTCTCCTCGACGCCCGGCGCATCGCAAGCTGGAGACGCCCTCTGCGCGTCGCCATTCTTCCCGTCAGCGCCGGGGCCGACCGCGACGTCCGCGCTTACATCGATTCGCTGGATACGACGGCTTTCGATGACGTGGCCAAGTTTTTCTTGCGAGAAGGCGAACTCCGCCACGTGGGAGCCCGGCCACCAGTCGAGCTGATCTTCGGTCCGAAAGTGGATGATGTGCCACCGCCGGTTCCTGAGCCCGGCGACCGCTCGGCCATCAGCGTCGCCCTGTGGAGCTTAAAGCTGCGCTACTGGGTCTGGCGAATGTCGAGGAGATTTGGCCTGGCCGAGGTCGACGTGCGCATCTTCGCCCTCTTCCATCCAGCGGTGGCGGGCACCGAACTCGATCATTCCCTGGGCCTGCGGAAAGGCCGGACAGCCATCGCCCATCTCTTTGCCAGCGCGAAGGATGCGCCCACGAACAACGTCGTAATTGCACACGAGCTGCTGCACACGCTCGGGGCCGCGGACAAATACGACGAACAGACCCTTCCCCTTTTCCCGGCGGGCTACGCCGAACCGGCCCGCTCCCCGCGCTTCCCGCAAACCCTCGCCGAGATCATGGCCGGTCGAGTCCCCATCACCGTATCGGCAGCCAAGATGCCCGACAGCCTAGAGCAATGTGTGATCGGCCCGGAGACCGCCAAGGAGATCGGATGGTGATCTTCTTGCCAGCCGATCCTGGTGCGCGCGAAGCATGGTGATGGGGATGCTGGTCGTACTGCTGCCTGCGGTGGCGGTGGTCAAGATCCTTGGGGTGATTTTCGGCCCATCGCCGATGCTTACCGACTTCCCGAGAATCTCTGAGTATCGCCGATGGGCTCTACGTCGGTCGGCGGAACCAGGTCGAGTTCCGTGACGAGTGCTCTCCAGTAGTCGCGGCGTGCAGGGTAAATCTGCTCCGAGCCAACTATGCAGGGATGAGCGGATGCGCACCCAGCATCTCGGCGCGGAGCAAAAGGAGAAGGACTACGCTACCGCGTCCTTGGCAGCCTTCACCGGGCGTCCCTTGATCACCTTGCGTGCTGGCTTGGCCTTGAAGACGGTCGGCTCCTTGGTGAAGGGGTTGATGCCCTTGCGCTCTTTCGTCGCTGGCTTCTTGATGACAACCATGCGAACGAGGCCGGGAACAACGAAGACGCCATTCTTCTTCAGTTCGGAGTGACCGATAGTGGCCACTTCCATGATGACGTTCCGATAAACACGCCCTCGCCCGCTAGGTCGGCGAGCCGGGCGCGCAGCTGGATTTTGTCGAACTCCATCACTCCCGATCGGCAAGCTTACGGCAAAATGTGGCTCAGCGCCGAGGCATGCCGAGGCCGAGGCTCCAGCGATGCAGACCAGCGCATTCCATGCCGCGCACTCCCGCTACACCAGAACAGCTAGGGTGCCCTCAGAATTCTGAAACCTTGATGCATCGGAAGGCTTGCCGACCCTAGAGATGTTGGCATGATCCCGACGGCGAGAGGTGGCACGGAGGTTGCTCTCGATGGGCGACGAACGGAGGATTCGATGCACAGGACTTTGCTCGGCTTGATGACGGTGTCCCTGGGCAGCCTGATGATGATTGCATGCGCAAGTAAGTCTGGTCTCAGCTCCCACGGCCAGACCGGCATTGGTGGCGCGACGGGTTCGGGCGGTGTTCAGGCAACGGGCGGCCACAGCGGCGCCGGTGGGGCAGTCTCAGGGGCTGGCGGTACCACATCGACCGCTGACCTAGACGCCTGCTCAAGCGATGCCGACTGCACGGAGTCGTGCACCTGGATCACGACCCCTACGGATTCGAGCCAGTGCAACGCCCAGTGGTGCTGCGGCCTACCGGTTGTTAGCAAGAAGAGATGTGAAGCCAACCAAGCTGCGTGGGCGGCCTATTGCCCCAATCGATCTCCGACGGACGGGGATTGCCCATGCGCAGTAAGTGTGTGCGTAGTTCAGGGTGGGACGATCACTCATGGTTGCATTGGTGGAAAGTGCGACGTGTTGTGCGTGCCATCTATCGGCGGTTCGGGCGGCGACGTGGCGTTGCCTCTGGGTACCGGTGGAATATCTGGGAATGGTGGAGGTAGCGGCCTCGGGGGAGCCAACATGGGCAGTGGTGGCATTCTCGGTGCCGGTGGCGCATTTGGAGGAGGCGGAACCCATGGCTCTGGCGGCGTAGGTGGAGTGGGCGGCGTGACTGGCAATGGCGGGCTGACCGGTTCGGGAAAGGTACCGACAAATCATCGTCCAAGTGATGCTCAGTGTTCGGAGCCCGCCGGTCCAGGCAACTGCGGGTGCAGCGCCTGTACTAGCCAGATATGCGTTGCCGACGCGTCATGTATTGAGACGTGCTCGAGTGACGCCTCATGTACAAAGGGCGTTAATGGCCGATGTAATCGTCTCGGTGACAGTGCGATGTGCCAGTGTACATACGATGAATGTGCCGGTGATAGCGATTGCCCGAGCGGTCAGACCTGTGCCTGTCACGGTTCGCCGTACATGTATAACGAAGACAATTTTTGCATTGCCGGAAACTGCCGCATCGATTCTGACTGCGGTAAAGGCGGCTACTGCTCTCCGTCCGGAGACATTTCGGTTGTCGGATACTATTGTCACACGCCACAAGACAGCTGCACCAACGACAACGACTGCCCAGCTTGTTCGGGCGGTCTCGCCAATCAGCCGAGGTGCGTATACTCGAACTCAGGCGGGAGCTGGCAATGTCAATGTATCATGATGCCTTTTTGAGCCCGCGTGTAGCCCAAGGAAACGCCTTTTCGAGTCGTAAGGATGGGACCGAGGTGGCCGCCAAACTGAATCCGCCGTTTCCCAATGCGCACACCAACTTGGCCTGCATGAGCACCGTCTTGGCGGATTCTTCATGCAGGTCCGGCGGGCACAGTGTCACTGGTGCGGCGGGCTCGTCGAGCTGATCCCAAGAGACGCGGGCGGGACGCGCCTACTTCTGTTGGCAGTGGCGGCCTTTGCTGCCTCCATGATTTCGGTTTGTGCCTCGCTGATGAGCTGCTTGGCCTTGGCGGCATGCCCGGCCATATCGTACTCGTTTGCCTTCTGCGCCTCGGTGAGCTTCACGGTGGCATCCTGCAAGAGCTTGTGCGCAGCTTCCAGGTTCGGGTGCTTGGCGAAGGGGCCAGCCGCCAAGGCTGACATTCCCAAGCCCATCAGGATAGTCACGGCTGCCACTGCGATCTTGCGCTTCATGTTCATTGGATTCTCCTTTGGTTGTAGAAAGAACGGTCTTCGACGTGGACCCGAATGATTCATCGAAAGCCGTCGGCGCACAAGCCACAATCTTCAGCGACGGTATAGGCCCGGTCGCGGCATCACCCTCGCCAGCACTCGACCTGGCAAGGCTCTGCTTGCCCGTGCCGGTGATGGCGAGGGCCAGCAGCGCTTGCATTGAAATCGCAAACTGTCCCGTGCCTGCGCAACGAAATGTGGGTTTGCGCACCTTTGCTGCACCCGATGATTGGCAGTGCGCAATCTGCAGTCGTCTCTATTGCCTGGCTAGGCACCATCGTGCCTTGCGAAACGCTCACTCCGCTATTTGAGCTGAGTTCGACGGTTATCTGATTACCCGCCACGCGGTATGGGTAAACAGTGGGGGAAGTATTGCTGTGAGAGAAAATGGTCAGCGTATCAATTATACAGGATGCAACACCAATGGCAGTTCGTGTGGCCTCAATTCCACTCAGGTGAGCGCACCCGGAAGCAGAGGTGGAAATGGCGCTTCCGGACCAGCAGCAGGCGCGGGCGCCGGCGGGCCGTCCCTCGCCGTGGTCAAGGTGGGAACGGCTGCGGTCACGTTGGATGCAACGACCACGTTGGCCTTCGGCAATGGTGGTCATGGGGTCAATGGATCGGTGGATGGCATTGCCGAGGGGATCTACTCCCAACCCTGATAAAGTGGCGACCAATGGCCGCGCGCCCGAAGGTTCCACGACCTGTTCGCGCGGCCACGTCACTCGCGTGACCGTGCGAGCAAGTTGCTGAATCCTTTCCTTACGAGGCCTTCGCCGATGCTCCCTTTTTCCACGCAACGGCAAGCGCGCGTGCGTCCTAGAGAACACGATTGGGGGGCTGCCGTCCCCGTCCGAAGGTCCTATTTCGCACAACTCTCTGTCGGCGAATCCGGGAGATCCTGCATAACACTTCCTTTGCAGAGGCAACATCGGCACGTGAATCTGACGGGCAGACTGCGGGTAGAGAACTGGGGAGGGTTAGAGGCGGAAGCGGCAGGCAACGGCAGACTCGTCGATTCGTTCGACGAGATTGTTTGCGAATACGTACACGTACGTTACCTCCGGCCCATCGACCCTCCCCGCCACGTACCGCCAGTGGGTCGGCGTGCAGGACGCCGGGGCGCCGAGGAACTCGCGTACTTTCTCCTTCGACCATCCCTTTCGGACTTTGCTGAACAGCCTTTCACCTTTCGCAAAATCGAGCCAACTTGCGCCGGTCCGGCATATCCCAGATCGAGAGCCTTGTTGTGGCGTTGGGGCAAGGCCGAGAGAGCGGCGAGACCAGTGGTCAACGACGACTGCAACCCACCAGCAGAAGGGCCAGGATTGGGCGAAGGAAAGGGGCAACCAACTGGTCCAGAATCCTGCGCTGGTCGGGACAGCGGTGGTGTCGAGGCCCCAAACGTGGTTTGGGTAGTTCGCGATCACGGTACACGGCTTGGCCGAAGACGGAGGTTGGTCGGGATTCTCGGCGGATGCCAGTGGGGCTGGAGGCTGGGCTGCGGGCTTGCGGTTCAGCATGCGCCTGACGGTGCTCGCCGCGATATGAAGGCCGGCACGGGAGAGGAATCCGGCGATGCGCCGCCGGCCCATCATGGGGAAGAGCGTCTTGAGCTTGATGACCATGGCTGCGACGAAGTCGGGGAACTTGTTGACCGGGACGGTGGACTTCACGAGCGCGCCGGGCTCGTCCTCCTCAATCCGGCCGCTCCAGCTGGCAATGGTGTCGTCGATGACGAGGAAGCGGCGGCCGGCCTCGGCCTTGGACCAGCCACGGGCGGCCATCAGCTCCAGGATGGCCATGCGTTCGGTGGGCGAGTAGTGAGGGCGTCGGTGCGGCGCCAAAGCGGCCATGCGGGCATCCTTGATGCGAATCTCCTCCCGGAGCAAAGCGACCTCGGAGTCGAGGCGATCTCGCTCGGCGGCGAGGCGGACGCGATGGATGGGGCTGTTGACGGCAAAGCCGCGCACATGGGTGAGCACGAAGTGGGCCAGGGAAATGACGTGGAGAGTACCGGTCTTGGCGTGCTTGGGCCAAGACTTGGGCAACGGGTCGGAGAATGGGGAGGTAGGTATGGAAGCACGCGTCCCGGTCAGCCGCAGCAATGCCATGATCTCATGGCAGAATCGACGTGCGACGCTGGCCAGAAACTGCAGAAAAGGACGTGGCGAAATTCGGTGGACCTCTTCCAGGATGTCCTGGCTCGCAGCTGCGCGACCAGCAGCCGGGAAGCACATGGCGAAATTCGGAGGACCGGTTCAGGATGGGCCGTGCGTTCCTCGTCCGTGACTACCAGAGCTGTTCGTCCCATTTCGCTACCCTCCGGCAGCGATCTTCGACGCACGTTGGATCCCGTCCAGTTTTCTGCCTAGGCTGCTCGGCGCGGTCGAGCCGCCAGCTTGCGTGCGAGGGCGGAGAACACCGCGCCAGGCTTGGACCCAGCCGCGAGAAGCGCCTTCATCTGCAAGTCGATGCTGACCGTAGAGTCACCGGTTTCGATCTTGGCCACACGGGACTGACTGGAACCGATGAGCTTCGCGAGCGCATGCTGGGTCAGGTTGGTTCGCCTGCGGGACGCTCTGACTTCATCGCCCAAGGCCAGTCGAATATCGACCAGGGCTTCCTCCGCCGAGGACAAGCCGAGGAAGTCGGTGGCGTTCCCCACGGTCCATCCCACCTCTTCGAGTCGCTTCTTGGTTTCCTTCTTCATGCTTCATTCCCCTCCGCTCGTTCCCGGTACTGCCGGACCCGCTTCTTGGCAAGCTCGATTACCGTCGGCGGCGTCGTCCTCGTCGTCTTGGAGAAGACCTCTAGGATCGCGATGGCCGAAACGCCGATGTAGTAGATGATGCGAAATTCCTTCTTCGCTATGGTGTCGTCGATGCGCAGTTCGTGGCAGCGCGGCCCTACGGAGGGCATCGGTCGCGACTCGGGAAGTGAAAGGCTCTCGCCTCGTTGCAGACGCCGCAGCAGCAGCACGCCGGCTTCGATGCGTGCAGCTGTCGATAGTGGCGGCGTCTTGATCTCCCCATGCAACCAGGCAAGGGGCTTGTCTGTATGCCTTTCGGAAATCGCGGGCTTCTTCGGCGCAGTAGGTTTCAATCTGGCTCATGCACGACAGTATGTCAGATATGACATACTGTCAAGGTCGGGGTCTGCGCTGCTTGCTGCCACCTGGCTGCCACGGACACCTCCACAGCACGGATTTCAGCGGAAACAGACGGAAGAGAGGCAGAGAGGCAACCCCACGAGATCATTGCAAGTCTGCGTTTTGCCTGTGTTTTCGTGTGTGATGGGAACGGTTTCGAATCCCGTTGGGGTCGCTATCTAACTACGCGTAGTCGCTGCACTTTGCGACTCCGTGCTTTTCGTTTGCCACGTGGTTGCCACGGCGGCGGGGTTTTCGAGAGCTTGGATGAGGTCCGAGCCACTCCCCGGCGCCAAGTGCGAGTAGCGCATGGTCATTGCGATCGTGCTGTGTCCGAGCCAGTCCTGCACCCGCCGAATCGGTACCCCTGCCATCACCAACTGCGAAGCGAAGCTGTGTCGCAAGTCGTGCCAGCGAATTTCTCGCAAGCCCGCCCGACGGCAAGCGCTCCACAGTCGCTCGTGAAGCTGCCAAATGGTCAACGGTTGTCCGTCGAGCCGGCAGAACACGAGATCCCCACGCAGGTGCTTCACCTTTCGAAGCGCAAGCGCCAGTCCCTCGGTCATTGGTACCCGCCGCTCCCTGCCCGACTTGGTCGGGCCCACTCTGCCTCCGGTCGATGATCGCCGAAACACGATCTCGCCCTTGTGCCAGTCGATGTCGCTCCGCCGAACCGCGAGTTGCTCCCCTGCCCTGGCCCCCGTGCGCAGCGCGAACATCAGCAGCGCTCGCTCCTCGTCGTCCCTGGCCACCGCGATCAGCCTTTCCGATTCCTCGCCCGAGAAGTGATCCCAATCCCTGTCCGGCACCTTCACCTTCGGCAACGCCGGCACCTTGCCGATGAACTCCCACTCGACCGCGGAGGCCAGAACGCGCCTCAAGGTCGCGCGGATGTTCTTGGTCGTCTTCGGTGCCAAGACGCGCGTGCGCTGCACATTCTCCCCCTTCTTCCCGACCTCCACCTTCTTCCCGATCGGCCGCGGTTTGCGCAGTCCTGCGAACAGCCGATCCACCACCTCGCCCTTGATCTCGTCCAACCGCAGATGCCCAAGCGCAGGCTTCAGATGCATGCGCAGGTGCAGCTCCTTCTCGTCCACAGATGACTGCCGGTTGCCCGCCGATGCGGGATAGGTCGGCATCCAATGCTCGTCCACGAACTTCTCGAACGTCGGCACCTCCTTGTCCTTGACGGGGATCGGTGGAGGATAGAGCGTGCGTTGCACGTGATCGCGCTCCGCACGCTCTGCCTCGACCTTCGTGTTCAGCGTTGGCGTACCGCTGATCCGGACCTTTCGCCCGTCGGGTAACTTGACGACTTTCCGATAACGCCATTGTTCTGTCTCTTCATCGCGCCTTACCGCCATTGATTCCTCCTGGCGGCACGACGCGGCCTTGCTCTAGGCAGGAGGCTACCACGTTGCGGGATATGTGGATGGTCCGACCGAGGCGGATGGCCGGGAAGTGGCCAAGGGCGATCTCATTGTAGAGTGTCTTCACGTTCACCCCGAGAATCTTGGCTACTTCCCGAACGGACAGGACCGGGCTAGCTGGCAATGGCTGGAACATTTTGTGTCCCCAAGAAGGTTGGAAGTGGAGACAATCCTATAGAAGCGCGGTTCAACGATCTCGGCGTGCGCGGTAGCATTTTCGCCGAAGTGCGGAATCTTGCTAACCGGATCTTGGGCTCACGGCCGCGCTTGGCGCGATCAAATGCCCGCGGAACGGGGGGATCGTTTCCGCACCCAGAGCACAGCACAACTACGATTATTATCAGGCGCTTCATCACTACACCGCCGGTCGCGTTGTGTTTGGTGCTGACGACCCCGTTGCACGCGAGCTATCTGCATGGCTCGTTGCCGCCGCCGACCCAGACGACCTAGTCGCCTTGCCATTTCCAGCTTCCGTCTTGTCCTCAAGGCTGTCTTGGAACAGCTTGTCCCGCTGGAAGAACTGCTCCAGCGCCTGGTCCACGGTGAGCACCAGCGCCTCGTCTTCTTCGGCGCCAACTTCCGCCGCCGCCCACACGACGTAGCGATCAAGGTTCTCAGCGGTCTTAGCCGACATGCTTATCCGGGCATCTCGCCCTGACATGAAACCATTCGCCTGGGCTGCAATCCAAGGTAACCGAGGGAAGCGTGGGCTGGATGTCACAACGGATTTCATAGATGGTAGGAGGCTAGGTTGCTGAACCAGAATCGACGAATGTCCCCAAAGACAACGGCTCAAGTGCTTCTCGCGTATGGGCTTGCGCTTGGTACGTTGAGCCTCACCAGCTGCGGAAGCTCCGAGAGTAAGACTGCCTTGGAAGGTGGCACAACCCAAGGTAGCGCGGACGGTTCTGCCAGAGACGTCCCGACCATCGACGTTGCCAGCTCTCCCGATGTCGTTACTCCCTCCGCCGACGCTGGCATTGCCAGCGGCGGGTCGAGTGGCAGCGGCGGCGGCTCCGGCGGCAGCTCTGGTTCCAGCAGCGGCACGAGCGAGCCGTACACCGGCTCGGTGATCCTCGCGGATGAGGTCTTTGGCAGCTCGACCCTCCACAGCTCGGTCGTGGAGTTGCTGGCGACATCCTCAGCCTCCAGTCCCTCCTGCAGCGGTGGCACAGTGTCGGGGAGTTGTTGCTTCGAGCCACCTCTTGCCACCTCCAGCAGCGGGGGCATTCCCACGGCGTACAGCGCCGGCATCATTGCGGTCGCCGACGGCAGTACGACCCTCGGCACCATCCCGTTCTCGAACGGGGCCTACACCGCCCTGATCTCGGCCACCTCGCCATCCTTCACCTGGAGTCCCGGCGACTCCTTGACGGTGTCGGCGCCAGGAGCGACGATCGACAGCTTCAGCGCGACGGTCAAGGCTCCGGGGGTCATCGCGGGCCTCACGCCCTCTTTCACTGCTCCGACCATCACCTGAGCTTGATCCGTTTTCGTGGACACCCAACGAAAGGCGGATACCGTGGCAAAGATGGAAGACAAGACGAAACACCGACGGCCGAGGCGCACGTTCACTGACGAGTTCAAGGCAGGGGCAGTAGCGCTGGTCTTGGATGAGAAGAAAGCGGTGGCACAGGTCGCCGATGACCTGGACCTGTCCCAATCGGTCCTGCGCGGCTGGATGAATCAGGCTAGAGCAGATAGGAGCAAGGGCAAGACCGGTCTGACAACCGAGGAACGCGCGGAGCTGGCGCAGTTGCGGCGTGAGAACCGTGTGCTGCGAATGGAGCGGGACATCCTAAAAAAAGCCGCGGCCTTCTTCGCGAAGGAGAGCGCATGAAGTTCGCGCTCATCGCCGAGAAGAAGGCCAACGAGCCTCTCTCGCTTTGGTGTCGGGTTCTTGGTGTTTCGCGCACCGGGTTCTATGCCTGGTGCGCACGTCCGGAGTCCCAGCACCAACGCGACGACCAACGGCTGGCAGTCCTAGTCAAGGAGTCCCATGAGCACAGCCGCAAGACCTACGGCAGTCCGCGCGTGCTCGCGGACTTGGCCGCGAAAGGTGAGCACGTCAGTCGCAAGCGTGTCATCCGGCTGATGCAGCAAGAAGGGCTCCAGGCCCGTAGGCGACGCCGGTACAAGTGCACCACGATGAGCGAGCACGACCAGCCGGTGGCGCCCAATATCCTGGATCGCCAATTCCAGGCCGAGCGGCCCAACCAACGCTGGGTGGGGGACACCACCGAATTGTTGATAGGCGAGAGCGGCGGCAAACTCTACCTGGCCGTGATCGTCGATCTGTTCGCGCGATTCGTTGTTGGGTGGGCACTGTCTGCCGTCAACGACCGACACCTCGTGCTTAAGGCACTAGAAATGGCTACCCGAAGGCGTTGCCCAGACGCCGGGTTGCTCCACCACTCGGACCAGGGCAGCCCCTACGCCAGCGAGGACTACCAGAACATGCTCAACGACAGAGGCATCGTATGCAGTATGAGCCGCCGTGGCGAGTGCTACGACAATGCTGCGATGGAGAGCTGGTTCTCGACCTTTAAATTCGAGCTGGGGGAAAAGTTCGCGAGCTACGCTGACGCGAAGAGGGAGTCGTTCGACTACATCGAGGTGTTCTACAACCAGCAGCGGCGTCACTCGTCCATCGGCTACATTTCGCCTGCCCAGGCCGAACAAAGGCACCGCGAGCAACTGGCAATGAAGGAAGCGGCGTGACCTCTCTTTGCGACTGTGACAACATGCTAACCGACGACGGAACGACGTAAACAACCTGTCCACCGAATCGGATCAAGCTCACACCCCTTGCGTCCGACTGGACCGTCACCTGGACGCCTGACACCCAGAGCGGCGAGACGATGATCGTGACCGTGACGCCTCAGGGCTCTCCCGCGGAAGGGGAGATCAGTTGCAGCGTCTCCGACTCGGCCGGCACGGTCACGGTCCCTTCCGCACTGCTCACCAACTTCACGGGGGGAGCCAGCGCCTCAGTCATCGCCGTCCGCTACGCCGGGACGAACGCCACGGACAGCAACGCCACGGTACACGTGCTCGTGCAGGTGGAGGTGGGCGGCACCGCCACTCTGAAATAGGACGCGAGATCATCAACCGAACTTGATGGAATGTTTGGTGAACGCGCCTTCCATCCAGAAACCCGCAATCGGATACGATGCCTGGTGCGGGCCAACACTTGCCGCTCTACTTTATTACATCTGCCCGATCGCTGCCGAGAGGCAGTTAAGGAGGAGCCATGGCTATTATCAATATGCGCGGTCGATTGGTGGTGGAAAGTGCGTGGCCCAACTGGCACCTGGTGGGGACGGTGAAACGCGACAAGACCAGACGCAATACGCTGACGCTCACGCGCCAGGTCGACGCGCTGTCAAAGATCATTCGTGCCGCGAGTGGCGCGAGTTTGCCGACCGTGCAGTGTACGCCTCTCAATGAACCAGGATTGTTATCGGTGAAATCGTTCACGGTTTGGAAGCCGACAGCGCCCGAAGGATTCACATCGAATGCGGAAGGAGTCTTGCGCCACCCTCCTCGGCAACCCTCCCGTAGCGCGCACGCCGACGAAAATTTCTGCGCGCTTGTCCGCGCGGGTTGCGAGAGCTTCCTGGGCCGATCAGACTTTCGGCACTGAGGACCGATGCAACTCGTTCATCTCTACTTGAACTTTCCCGGAACCACGCGCGAGGCGTTCCAGTTCTACGAGACCGTCTTCACGACAAAGATTGCCATGATTCAAACCTTCGGCGAGACGTCGTTCATGCCCAATGTGCCCAACGCCGCGAAGCCTAAGATCATGCACGCTCAACTACCCATCACGGAGGCCGTACACCTCATGGCAAGCGACGTGGTCGAAGGCCTGAGTCCACCCGTCACGTTTGGGAACAACTTTCACATTTCAATTGTCGCCAGCAACAAGGCCGAGGCAGATCAAGTGTTCGCTGCGCTCAGCGCAGGTGGCCGAGTCGCGATACCCTTGGCCAATGCGCCCTGGGGACCGTATTTTGGCATGTGCACGGATCGATTCGGCGTGCAGTGGATGGTAAGTCTTCCGAATCCGGTGTGACATTCGGACCACGCCACGACAATGCCACTCAGCCTGCGCGCCATGTGCTGCTCTGTGGCATTCGTTGCCAACACCGCAACCCCGCACCTCGGTTGAAATTCTCTGAACCTCGGCGACTTTTGGCGCATCAGTGTGTGAAAGAAAGGATCCCATCGCCATGCCTGACAAGACCTTGTACGGTTGCCGTCCATCTTCTCACCCACGCATTTCTGGCCAGCTGTGTGCGGAGACATTCTGAATTCTCTGTTCGCAAGAGCGCCATCCCTGATTTCATTCAGTTTTTCGAGGCCGCGGAGTGTTGTCATGCTCCTGGAATGACACTCGTTGCCTCAGACGCACAGCGGCCGCGGCCGCGGCGCGCCTACGACCATCGTCTTCGCGAACACGTCGTTCGTTGCGGCCCCATGGCCGTTGCCAAGCAAGTTCACATCCCGCGCTCTACCGTTTCCACCTGGCGACGCCGTGGACTTCGCCCCGTCGTGACGACGGAGATGTTCGACAACAAGCAGGACGCGCTCGATTCCAGCGCGCGTTGGGAGAAACGCGCGCGAGTGCTCGCCGCCGTGGTGCGCCTCCTGCTCGCCTTGCTTCGTGCCTCCGGCTTCACCCTCGATGGAGTTCGTCTCCCACAAGGAAAGGCCAAAGCCGGCATCCTTCGCGCCGCCTTCCTCTGGCCACCATCCTGCACATCACCGGGCTCGAACCGGGGCGCTACCACGCCTGGAGGCGAGCCGAAAAGGCGTGCGAGCTTACTGACCGTTCGTCGTGCCCGCGCACAAGCCCCGGCCAACTCACGGGTAACGAGGTGGCCGCGGTAAAGGAGATGGTCTTGGCGCCCGAGTGCAGGCACATGCCGCTTGGCACCCTCGCTCGCTATGCTCAGCGCATCGGCAAGGTTTTCGCCTCGGCGACAACGTGGGCGAGACTCGTCCGCGAACGCGGTTGGCGGCGACCACGTCAGCGCATCCATCCGCCCAAGCCTACCGTCGGTGTCCGCGCTTCGCGGCCAAACGAGATCTGGCATATCGATACGAGTGTCATCAAGCTGATCGACGGGACGAAGGTCTACCTCCAAGCGGCGGTAGACAACTTTTCGCGCAAGATCCTTGCGTGGGCAGTCACGGAGCGATTCGACCCATCGAACACGTGCCAGGTATTGCTCGCGGCTGGCAAGCATCTGGTGGATGCTGGGCGGCCGTTGACGTACGCGGATTCCGGCGTGGAGAACATCAACGGCGAGGTGGACGACACCTTGTTCAGCGCATGTCTTGATCGCATCCTGGCGCAGGTCGAGGTTGGCTTTTCCAACTCGATTGTCGAGGCCTATTGGCGTTCGCTGAAGCATCAATTGCTGTTTTTGAACTGCTTGGATTCGGTGGCGCGTGTTCGCACGCTGGCGGAGTTCCACGTCAGTGAGCACAACACGAAGATGCCACATCCAGCGTTCGACGGGCAGACGCCCGATGAAGTGTTCTTTGGGACCGGTGCCAAAGTGCCCGAGGAACTGGCGCTGGCCAGGGGCAACGCACGGGCAGCTCGCATGGCTGCCAATCGCGCGATGTCGTGCGAACGCTGTCTCGGGCGGCAAGCTGCAGAGCCGATTCCTCTTTGATTTCACGGGTGGCGCAATTGCGAACAAGAAGTGAAAAATGTCTTCGTTCGCAGCAGGGCAAGTCCATCCGCCCCTTCAGCAACCTCTGAGACTTGCTTTGTTTTTCGCCGATCCGATTTTGGTACTGGACGGCATTGCGGGTTTCGGGTGGGAGCCTAAAGCCGTAGCGGGACTTGCCCCAAACCGTTGGCCCGACGATATCCGGTAGCCAGCTCACGCCCTATCCTTGCTGAACCCGATCCTCCGCTTCGATCTTTCCGGCGGTGTCATGAGGTCGCGGATGGCGTCGAAGACCGCTCTAAACTGAGCGTCGTACTTCTTCTCAAGGACTGCGAGCTTTCGGGCCAGGTCGACGTTGGTCTGGAGCATCTGGCGCAGGCGAACGAAGGCTCGCATGATTTCGATATTCACCTGAACGGCGCGGGGGCTGCGCAGCACGCTCGACAGCATGGCCACGCCCTGCTCGGTGAAGGCGTAGGGCAGGTATTTGATGTTCTTGCCTCGCTTTGAGGTGCCAGATTGTGATCTTGAAGCCTGGCCGTCCTCGGGGTCTTGCTCGTTCAAGATCACGGATTGTGATCTTGAAAAGTCGGCCTCCTCAATCGTGAGCTGGAACATGAAGTCCGCGGGGAAGCGATCGAGGTTGCGCTTGACCGCTTGGACGAGCACCCGCGTCTCAACCCCGTAGAGGTGCGCCAACTCGGCGTCAAGCATGACCTTGTGCCCGCGCAAAACTAGGATCGCGCGCTCGATGCGCTCGACGGGAAGGAGGTGCTGGTCCGCCATGGCTGCCGCGATAGTAACTCTAGGGTCGCAAATTGCGACCTTAGAAATCGGATGCGCCAAGAGCCCCCAACGGGTTCTTGCCAGCGAGACCCTCTAACCCGTTGGGTGTCCCCCAACGGGCTTCTTGCCACCCTATTGCCACCTGGTTGCCACGACGGCCGACTTTCGGAGGGTATCGCGCGGGTCGGCGCGGCTCTTCGCGGAACGAACTCAAGGGACAGAACCGCTGGCAATCACTCGGGAATCCATCGCAAGGCCGCGTCGCGCCTGGTTTTTTCCGGTATGATAGTCCAGCAGTTCGAATCCCGTTGGGGTCGCCAACGCTTTTTCCTGAGTGATTCTGCGCCTCGGTGAAGAAGTAATACGGTATGCCGCCTCCCTCAAGGACGATAACGGAGGGGGGCTGTCGTTCGCCTCTTGCTCGACTTGCTGCGGGCTTCCGCCTTCAACGTTGATGGAAATCGGCTCCCCGAAGGAAACGCCAAGGCCGGAATCCTTCGTGCCATCTCCAGCGCCGAAGCATTCCTTCCCTTGGCCGTCATCCTGCGCATCGTCCGCCTGGAATTTGGTCGGTACCACGCTTGGCGCCGAGTCGAGAAAGGGCAATGCACGGGCCGCACGCCTGGCCGCCAATCGTGCGATGTCTTGCGAGGGATGTCTCGGGCAGCAAGCCCAGCCTCCCGAAGGCGCACTTTCGCCGTAATTTCCAGGGTGGCGCAGTTGCGAACAAGAAATGCAAAATGTCTTCGTTCGCAGCAGGGCAGCGCTTTCATCCACTGCACCAGTCTTATGTGAGATCACGGGGTTCGATCCCGCTATTGCCCATACCCTGCAGCGACGATGTTGGCCTGGATGGCGTCATCGACGGAATCCGGAGGATTGCCTTTGGTCATGGCTCCTTCCCAGAAGGTTCCAGAACCGCTGCCGCTGCCGTCGCCACCGGTTCCCAGCACAATCTGGCCGCCCAACTTCTTTGGGGCGTAACCACCGGCTGGCCGATTCCCATTCCATTTGGTCTCCAGCTTACCGGATTGCGCATTGCCGGCCTTGAGCCCAAATGAGTTCCCAGACGGACCCTTGAGCATGGCCGTGACGTAGGCCATGCCAGTGACAGTGGTATTGGTTGCGCAGACGGTGCTCGGCGTATCACACGCGAACATGCCGTATTCAAGATCCGCCTCGACCCACGGTCCAGTGCCAGCTCCCGCTTTGCTGAACTGGGTCGAGGAGCCCCAGTAGATGGCCTCCATGGTGCCAGGGCCGTCGGCTTTGCCGGTCGAGGAGACGTTGCCATAGTCGAAGCAGCAGAGTGAGGTGTAGCGCTTTCCGTCGAGAACCATGTACATAGCCTCTGGGTCGTCGTTCTTTGCGACCCCGCTGCAGCTGTTGTTCCGGTAGCCGACCATCTGGTTGGCGTTGATGTAGATCCCGTATGCGGTATGGCCATTGACCGTGACCTTTCCGTCAGTGGCATTCGCTTCCTTGGAGTTCGTTATCCAGGTTGTGGCGGGGGTCTTGGCGAGATCGTTCTTGTTCGGGGACTGATCGTAAAGAACTGAAATGGTACACCCGCCGCCAGAGCAGAATGAGTCTTGCTCAGAGATGGTGACGTAGCCGTCTGTGCCGACTGGGATGTCCTTGGTGTTGCCCCCTTTCCTGACTTGATAGAGGGGACCAGTGTACGCTGCATAGAGCGCCCGAACCATGCTATGGGCCGCCACGCACGGGTAGCCTGCTGCCTCGTAGATGTCGCAAGGGCGGGTGCCAGTCGATCCCGCGCTGCCGGTTGCACCACCTGAAGCCGCAGCCCCACCCGAGCCTGCAGCCCCGCCGTGAGCTGTCGCACCGCCTGAGCTGGTGGATCCGCCCGGTCCGGTTGTGCCGCCGCGGCCCGTCGATCCGCCTGCCCCGCCCGATGCGGTCGCACCGCCTGAGCTGGTGGATCCGCCCGGTCCGGTTGTGCCGCCGCGGCCCGTCGATCCGCCTGCCCCGCCCGATGCGGTCGCACCGCCCGACGTGGTCGTCCCGCCCGATGCGGTCGTTCCACCTCCACTCGTGACACCACCTGCTTGCGTCGCGCCACCCGAACTCGTGTTGCTTGATCCCGTCTGCCCGCCGTTGTTGGTGGTTCCCCCAGTCGCCGAACTTGGTCCCGATCTGTCGGGTGCACCGCAGGCCATAATGGTCGACAGCACAAGAGCCACTGGCAGCGCGGAGGACAAAGCGGCGAAGTGGAGAGAACTCAGCTTACTCTTCATGGGCATCCTCCTAATGGTCAGACTAGCATGAGCGATGCTTGCAAGCATGTCGGCGAAGGCCCCGTTGAATATCGTGGTTGCGGAGATCCCGGCCATGTCGAGGCGATCATGGAACTCCCGGCGGAGGTCGAGGTTTCGATTCTGGACACCGCGTCCCGACTTGAGCCCTCTTACCGTGAGGCAGCTTAAACCTCGACGACAGGTTTTCGGACAGCAAGCGATCACGGTTGGGCTGAGAGCAAAAATGGTCGATCGGAGAGCCAAGATGGGCGAGAGATGCCTCATTCTGGTTGACAGGATCGCCATTTTTCGATCACGTCGTGGTTTGCAGGTTGAGAGCGGGTGCGGGCGGCCAATGTTGTCGATCGCGCGACCGACCGCGTGTCCGGCAAGATCTGCCCATGATTCGGTTCGACCCACAAGCATTACCAACCCGCACGGAACTCGCTCATCTTGAGGCGTACGGCCGCGATCGGTTTGGGCTTTCTCGCCGCCGCCAACTTCTCGATCTGATCGATATTTGTGGATGGTGAGCGGGCAGGTGTGATTCTATGCACGAGGATAGCTCCATGCGAATTCGGTTTCTGCAGTTGTTCCAGCTGGTTGCCAAGCAGTCGATCGCACCAGGGCACCGTAGGCGGCACGCCGGTTGCGCCGTGCCCGGACTGGTGTTCTTCGTCCTCTCTGGTTGCAGTGGAGGCAGCACATCTTCCGGCCAGGGCGGAACGGGCGGCAGCACAACCGGCGGCAGCGCAACCGGCGGTGCAGCGGGCGGATCGACTGGTTCCGGCGGAACGGCCGGCGGCGGTGCGGGAGGATCCGCCGGGAGGCCGGGCATGGGCGGCTCGGCCAGCGGAACGGTCGACCTCTGCCGGGGTCTCCCGACCGGGACGGGCCCCATCCCGTACTCCAAGCTTGCACAGCCCGCCGTAGGCGTCGCTACGAAGGACCCCGATTTCGGCACCACAATCGTTCGCGTGACCGACATCACCGCGCAGCTCGGCGCCGGCACAAACACCGCTACGCCCGTCTACCCGCCTGTCGCCACATGGAACATCGACGAGTCTTACATGCTGTTCTACGTACGGGGCGGGAGCTGCGGGGGCGGATATGCCCTCTACGACGGCCACCGCTACGCCTCCCCGAGCAAGCCGAGCTACGCCTTCCTCAAGTGCATCCCCAGCTGGGACTCGATCAGCCTCACGGGCTTCGGGCCGAACGGCACCACGGGTAACCCCGAGGAGTTCCGCTGGGATCCCAGCGACCCGGACATGCTCTGGTGGATCGACGACGGCCAGCGCCTCCTGCGCTACCACGTGAGTACGAACGCGAACGACGTCGCCTTCGCGCAGGCGGCCCAGATCGCGACCCACGGGTACTTTGCATGGGACGGCAGCCTCTTCGGGATGGGGCAGACCAACGGTTTCTCTCTCTCTCTCCGGCGGGACGTGGACGAAGTCGGCAAAGACGATCTCGGTCGCTGGCGACGCGCCGGTGGCCTGCCCATCGGGCGGGTGCCTCATGTCGGACACGGGCCTCTATGACCCGGGCATGAACTTCCTGCGCACGATCACCGCGGCCGGTGAGCACGGAGACCTTGGGCTCGACTCTTCGGGGAGCGACTACTGGGCGACTGTGCAGTTCGGCTCCCCTGAGCCATTTAGCGCGCAACTCGTCGTGGAGTGGGTGAAGACGGGGCAGACCAAGGTGATCATCTCCACGTATCCGCAGAGCAACACCCTCATTAGCGCGAAGGCGCTGAAGCTGCGCGGATGGGTTGCGGTCAACACCACGGGATCGCCATCATCCAACACGAGCTACTTGCCGACCACGACGGTGTTCGATCAGGAGATCTTCGTGGCCAACGTGGAGACCGGCGCCTTCTGCCGCTTGGCGCACCACCGCGCGCTCGGCAAGGCGCTGAACGACAAACTCGGCTACTTCGCGCAGCCGCAGGCAACGTTCAGCCCTTCGGGCACGCGCGTGGTGTGGAACAGCGACTGGGGCGTTGGTTCCGGCAGCGTGCCGTCCCTACAGGAGACTTACGTCGTGGAACTCCCGGGGTTCATCCCCTCGCCGTGATCCGGTAGACAAGGGCCGCTCTGGACGATTTCTGGTTCACCCTCATCGACCGCGTCCACCGCGAGCTGACCCGCGAACACCAAAATGGTGCCGACACCGCGCCGGACGCAATGACCGCCACCGACATTGCCGCGGCGGCTATATTGTCTGGCAGATTCATGACCGCAACCCAGCTTCTTTCGTTGGTCGAAGCGTCTCCAGGCACAGCATTCGCCCAAAATGCAAATACACCGTCCACCCAAGAAGAGGCTGCTCCCGCGGTCAAGCACTTCGATTTCGAAGACGATCTTGTCGAGGGCGACCTTCAGCGCCCGGATGGAGAACTGGTGACCTCAATCCCCAAGGCAACTCAACCGAGTCTCATTGAGCTCCGGTGGAGCTTCTTGCCGGAGATTATCAAGGACTTCGAGAACCTATAGGAGCCTCGCGACATCCCCGTCGGCAGTCATGTTGGGCGTGGCAGCCCGCCACACGAGGCGGATTGTCACGGAAGAATTCCGCGAGTCGCCGCGATTGGCACCGCAAATTCGACCATTCGCTTGGCATTGGCCATGCAGAACGGACGTGCAACCATGAGCGAATACCAGAGAGGGCTCCTAGCGGGATTCCTCGCCGTTCAGGCGTCCATTGTCGGCTGCACGTACGCACACGTGGAAACGGTTGGAAATGACCAGACCCAGGAGTGGGTGAAGCCACAGCCAGCTGCCCCACCAGTTTCGGTTTACTCAATCCCGCCTATCGAGCCGAAAGGCAAGGTCTGCGTCAGGTCATTGGGACCTGAGCGGGTGGTCGGTCCAAGAGGACGACTCGGATCGTTCCTGCACATTTCCCTCGCCGTCGAGAATCTGACAGATCCGGTGACCTGGACTCTTGATCCTCGGGACATGAAGCTGAACTTCGTCGGCTCTCGTTGGCCGGTTCCGGCCTACTCGAAGTCGGTGCCGGCGGGCACCAAGCTGGCGGTTCCTCAGGGAAAGCGTGGGGAGCTCGATCTATATTTTCCCTCGGGTAAGGGAAGTCGACCAGTCCACGTCAGCTTTCTATGGCAGATTCATCGGGGAAGGGAGACCAGCACGGTCAGCACCCGGTTCGAAAATGCCGGCCCATTCCCGACTGTGAGCGAGGAAGTCGACGGCCCATCTGCGTGTGGCCAATTGTCTCGCGTGGCAGATCGCCACGCCACAGTTAGCCTCCTGATACGAGGGAATCCTATCTGACGGGTTGGAAGAACCTTCCCCAACGAATCGATGAGAACCAGTCGATGATGCCCGATGGACTGAGTCCACCGCGAGCCGGATCGCGCGACCACCAGACGACAAGGGCACGTCCCTTGATGAGCTCGAATGGCACGAACCCCCACACGCGGGAGTCCTTCGAGTTGTCACGATTGTCACCCATGACGAAGTAGTGGCCCGGAGGAATTGTTACTGGTCCGAAATCGGACGAGGTCCAGCGAGGCGGCATCTGATGGGTCTCGTGCGACCTGCCGTCCAGATGCTCCAGCCAAACCTCGCAGGGTTGGCGGTCGGTATCGACCTTGACACCGCCGTCGTTGTTCGCCCAGCAGGAGCGGCGCAACTCTTCACGTGGCATGGGTCGGCCGTCGATGAAGACCTGGTTGTGACGCAGCTCCAAGGTTTCGCCGGGCAATCCCACCACACGTTTGATGTAGTCGACAGTCTGATCTGGTGGATACTTGAAGACGATGATGTCACCCCGCTTCGGCTTGCCTAGCGTGGCGATCACCTCATTGCTGAAGGGAAGGCTGATGGCGTAGGCGAATTTGGATACGAAGATGTGATCGCCGATGGCCAGGGTGGGAATCATCGAGCCCGAGGGAATCTGGAATGCCTCGACTACGAAAGCGCGCAGGAATAGCGCCACGCCCAACGCCAAGCCGATGGACTCGGCGTATTGGCGCGTCGCCGACTTGCGTGCGAACGCCAGGTACTCCTCCATCTTGTCGTCGAGGTCCGTCATTGCAAGACGAAGCCGGTCCAGATCCTTGCCCAGGCGGGCCGCATCCACCAAGTTTGTGTCCGCCGTCACGATAGCCGCGACACGTTCAGGAATGCGATAGCGTCTCTTTTTCAAGATGCTCCTGGCTTCGCGTACCAGCTGCTTGGCTTCGGCTTTCGCGCGGCTCCACTGCCGGTGCACGCGCCAGGATCCCAGAATGCTCATCAAAAGGCGCGCTCGACGTTCAACATCCATCAGGGCTCCATCAATCGGTTCACGAGGGCGCATAGATCGTCGAGCTCGAACGGCTTGTCCAAGACCGCGATGGCCCCTGCGTTCATCGCTTGTTCGTGGAGCCGTTCATCACCAAAGGCGGTGATGAGCACGATGGGAGGTGGTTTCGCCTGGTGGCTCATGGTGATGAGGACGTTCAATCCGCTCCATCCAGGCATACGCACGTCGGACACCACCACATCGAACCTCTCCTTGTCAAAGCCCGCGGACAGCGAGCCGCTCAGCCGTTCGAGCAGCTCCGTGCCATCCTTGACCGCGACCACGTCAAAGCCTTCGTGAGCTAGCGCTTGCTGCAGCAATGTGCGAAAGGCCTCGTCGTCCTCGGCAAGCAGAAGTCGCCCGCGACGCGTGCGAGGTTCTTGTGCCAACTCTCCTGGCGAACCGAGGCGGCGCGTGCCGCCCTTCGGATCTGTGGTGTCGGGCATGGTCGATTTCACGGTCCTCAAGACTCCTTGGCGTCCGTGCGGGGGTGTCTCTTGCGTTTGGCGGCCACGGCGATGCCGAAGCCGGCAGCGAGCACGATGGTGAAGGCCGCTGCGATCCGCGTGGCATTGAGGGAATACTTGTGTCCGGAAGGGTCGTAGCTGTAGCAAAACCTGAGCAGGCGGGCGATCGTGGGTCCAGTGCGGCCTTGCGCAGCTTCGGTGACGGCCATCTTGACGTCGAAGGGCAGGAAGGTGACTCCATACAAGTAGCGCGTCACCATTCCCGTGGCGGACAACACCATGATTGCGCCTGCATGGACGTAGTCCTCACCGTGCTTGGCGAATTTGAAACCGACCGTGTCCGCGAGGCGCTTCGTCGAATCCGGGTTGCCGGTCAAGAATCGCCACGCATTTTGTGGAAAGTTGGGGCCAAGCTGCTTGATGTAGTTCTGCTTCTTTTCACCAGCCAGCTCTGCATCGTCGCGCGGGTCGAAGCTCACCGTGATGACCTGAAAATCCTTGCCAGGCACTTGGTCGGTCTTTCGCAACATGTCGGCCACGCCATTGAGGAGAGGCGTGCACAGCCCCACGCAACGGAAGTAGTTCAACGTGAGCAGAGTCGGCTTGTCGATCAGGTCGCGCAGCGAAACCCGATCGCCTTGCTCGTCGATCAATTGGATGTCGAGGGGAACAGACTGTCCCAGTTTCTCATCGACGCCCACGTCCAGCTTTGGCTCTGCCCGGGCATCGACACGCGCCGGACGCAGGACCATCGCCGTAAAAAGGCACGCCACAATCGTGGTTGGAATCTTCATGGCATCTTGACGGTCTTGTCCATCGACCGCTTGCATACTCTGCAAGCGCAGGGCCTGCGCAAGCGGCGCCCGAAATGCGGTGCAGTCATGGCGGGGCGCTGGCCCCTGATGCCATCCATCCCCGTGGCATTACGTCTCACGTGGCAGAATGTCACGCTCGAATCTTTCATAAGCTAGCGGATTGCTGGCGACTGATCGGGCCTATACCTTGGCACTCCTCCTGCAAAGCGCCATGCGAGACGATTATGCTCACGCTCAAGAAGAAGAACCATGGTGGGCACACAGTCACGGTGCGATACCCATCAGATTGCTCCCAGAACAAAGCGTGCCGGACCCGCCGAGAACCTTCATCCAGCGACTCTGGGATGTCTCGCGCACGAACTGCGCTTGCCTTGTCCCTAGCGCCTCCTCCTGTTGCCGTTTGGAATCTACAAGCTGCGCGATCTTCCCCTGCCCTTTTTCTGGGACGAGTTGGGCGTCTACGGCCGAGCTGCGGTCTACATGCATGACCACGGCCTGGGCCTCTTGCCTTCGTATCTGCCGCCCGAGCTTTCGCGGGGCCACCCGCTTCTATTGCCTTTCGTCTTCGGCGCGCTCTTTCGGGTCTTTGGTGCCACGCCGCCTGGTGGCCCATGTCTGCATGCTGCTTGTGTCTCAGCCAGCCTGGTGGTATCCGTGTTCTGGATTGCGCGCGATACACTGGAACTCCGCAGTCGGACTGGCCGCTGCCGGGTTGCTCTTGGCTCAGCCGCTCTTCCTCGCTCAGAGCACCCTGCTCTTACCTGAAATTCCCTTGTCGCTGGCCGGCCTGTGGGCCATGCACGCCTTCTCACGCGGGAAATTCTTGCAAGCAGGACTCTTCATCGGCCTGGCGATCTTCATGAAAGAGACGGCCGTCGTGCTGGCCGCTGCCTTGGCCGTGATCCTCATTGCACAGTGGCTGAGGGCTCGTCCCAGCCCAAAATCAGCGATTGGCGGCATCCTGGCCCTGGTCATCCCGGGCTTGCTCTACGGGATCTTCCTTGTGTTTCAGAAACACCAAAACGGTTGGTACCTCTATCCTTTCCACGAAAACCAAGTGAACTTCCGCTGGTCGGCCATGAAGGGAACCTTGGCTGGCGGCGTCTCTGCCGTCTTTGCGGAACAAGGCCGACTCGCCTTGTCCGTGGTCGTGGCCCTTTGGATTGGCTTCAGGCTCCTCGGGCGGCGCGAAGGTGAGCGGCGTTTCGTGCCCAGTCTGGCTTGGTCCTTCGCAGTGTTCACCATCGGCATGCTGGTATTTTCCGCCGGCAATGTCTTCATGAAGCGATACCTGATGTGCTTGCTTCCCCCGCTGGTCATCTTGAGCAGCCGCGCCCTTTTCGAATTGGTGCGCGACCAGACCAAGGTGCTGTTTCCCGCGACCCTGGGTCTTGGCCTGCTATGCCTGGGCGACCTGACCTCGCCCCGGTTCAACTGCGCCTACGACATGAGCTTCCGACAATCGGTCCTCCTTCAGCAGGAGGCAACCCAGTATCTCGAAGACACCGTGGGCCCGGATGTACCTATCCTTGCCAATTTTCCAACTGTCTTCGGCTTGGAGGATCCGCGCTACGGCTACACGCCAGAGAAATTCAAGCGATCGTCCTATCGCTACTCGCCCGAGGCCGAGTACATCTTCGCCAGCGAAATCTACGACCACTTCATGCCGCCAGCGGGAGTTCGAACGGAGCTCATGAAGCGATTCTCCTCACCCTACATGAACATCGCTTTGTATCGAATCCTGCGTTAGCGCACCGTTGCGGAGCTGGATCAAGCTCGCGGTCACTGGACCCGACAGTCCTCAAGTGCGGCTGAGCCCATCCGTGTCTTGCCTTTGCACAACAAGACAACACTGCTCGCCATTCTTGAGGCGTGCGGCCTTCTTGGTATCGGCATCATTCACGGTCGCCATGATCGAATCGATGTTGTCGCCTGTCCGAAGATGCAGGACGATCTCGTCGACAAAATCTCTGTCTACCCAGCCTATCGAGCCAGCGACCAGCAGCAGCGTCCCCCTGTACTTTGCATCCGCGGAAGCACTGTTGTCCTGATACTCTCGGAGGAGCTGAGCTGCCGTGATTTGGACAGGATTGATTGCCGCAGCCTGGATTGACTTGACCACCTGGAAAGCGGTGTCGGACCTTGCTGTCGTCGCCACGGAAGCTGGTGACGTCCTATTCGGCTTGGATACGGCCGCGACGACGCTCCCGAGTGCGCCAAGCACGAAGCCAATTCCAAGAAGCGCGCCGATGACGACCAGGTGCCTAGGCAGCCGAATGGGGACTTCCCGACCGCAATGCGGACAATTTGCTTTGTCGCCGGGGAGCCATTCTCTATCCCCCTTACGAGGCATCACTGCCATCAGAGCGTCGTTCGACTGCGGACGATTGGGCCTGCCACAGTGTGGACAGGCAACAGCTTCCGTGCTGAGTGGCCTACTACAATCTGGACATTGGGTCAAAGCCATGTGTCTTCTCTCTGTCGACGCCCGGGCGCTAGCAATCCTACAAATCCAGGCTGAGCGTGAACTCGTTCGCGTCGTCGGTCATGTATCGATTCAGGTAAGGGGAGTACGTCCGCACTCGAATCTCCTTCCTCTTGTAGTCGAATTCGAAAAGCCGCAGATAGCCACTTCCGCCCGCATAGTCGGCCGAACCTTGGTAGAGCCACTGGTAGTCTGACAGCACTTGGTGAACAAGCGAGCCATCCGGCCGAAAGGTGCTCAGCCGCGCGACCCCATTGTCATGACCACATAGCACCAGGCGGACGTTTCGATTGGGTAGGATGAGCTTCTGCCAGATCTGCTCTCCATCATTGATACCTTCACTGCGGGTGAACCCGAAAGCCTCCGGAGCGAAGCGCTGTCCCGCAGGCTGGCGATCGGCGAGCCCAGGCTCTGCCATACCATAGCGGCTGCCATCCTCGTAAAGATACGCATGGGTCACGATGATCGCTGGCAACGTGGGGTAGGTCTTCAGAATGCTATCGGCCCAGGCGAGGACAGCATCGCGCGGACCGAATTCGAGACCCAGGATCAACCATTGCCGTGGCCCGATGTCGATCAAAGTGTAATTGTTCTCGATCTTCCCTTCGACCATCGTCCCCGCGATCCACGGCATGGTTGACGGAGCGAAGTAGTCGTCCATAACTCCCACCCGATTGGCGTCTGTGTCGTGGTTGCCAGGGATGAGCACGTAGGGCACCTTGCCGTCCAAAATCCGCAGGGCCGAGTCGGCGACCTGCCACTGAGATTTGTCGCCTGCGCTGTCGACGATATCGCCTAGGTGGAGTGCCATCGCGATATCGCGATGAGCCTTCTCGTCGACGATCCAGCGTGTCTGGTCCACAAGGATCTCAGGGAAAGAGGATGCGTAGTACTGCGTGTCGGGCAACACGACGACCGTGGGTAGGGCTGGCCGACCGGCTCTCGCCTCAGCCCCGCTTGCTGTGTGCCAGGCGTGGCGTCCAGCACCTGCACCGCTTCCCACTACGAGGATCGTGAGCGATCCCAGTAGCAGAGGAACAGTATGTCTCAGAGATGCCCGAACCATCATCAGAGGCGCTTTCAGACCAAAACGCTGCCCCGATACTACGTGCTACTCGCACGAACAGGCTGCTTCGTGGCCTCGGAGGGCTTCCTTTCCGGTTGCCCTGCCTTCATCTTGCTCCTTGCCCCGCCGGACGAATCTCCGGCCTCCTCCGTTGGCCAGGGCACCTTGGCATGCAATCGAGCGAGCGCCGTCTCTAGCTCCCCCATGCTCAGCATTTGTGTCGGCGGTGCTTGGGTCCGGTAGCCGACATTGGCGCGGCAAATCTTCACCGCATCATCACACTCCTTGTGCTCGCATGCCGACTCCGCGACGATGAAGGCTCCGATGAATGCCCAGGCAAGAACTGTACGCATTCGGCTCATGGTTGCCAGCCAGAGCAAGTGACGTGCCACGGAGATGGCGATGTAATCGCGCGGGGACGCATCAGCCGCAACCGTGGCATTCCGCCACGTGTGGCAGCTTGTCACGCAACACCTGGAGCGCGACCAGGCATGGATCGGCTCCAACGGCGACCACCCAAGACTTGGTTGCCCTCTGAGCGCGCCGCGCTATTGTCCGGCCGTCGTGGGCAAGTCACGTGGCGATTCGCCTCATAGGGCGGATTGCCATATCCCCCCCTCCCGCCTTTGGCCAAAATCTCAACACACCTTTGAGCTGTTTCTTGGCTCCGGAAATGCAGTCGCCTGGATCCATCTGACAGCCCTGGGCTCGGCAAAGGAAAGGAAAGAAGACCCATGAGTACCGACAACGCCCAAGCGAACAAGACTGCAAACAAGAAATCTGCCATCGTCGGCATTACCACGCTGGTGGCCGGCGTTCTGATCGGACTGACTGCGATGAAATACGTGGCGGGTAAGTCAACAGCCATGGCCGCGACGAAGTCACCGAAGGCATCCGCGGCCGATCCCGGCCCGAAGCACGAGGGTCCGGTTGAATGGAATCCATTTCAGGAGATTCGCAACATGCAATTGCATATGGACCAGATGTTTGACGCCATGACGGCTCAGTTTCGAATGGAACCACGGCTGGACTTCTTCTCGGAAAATCCAGGCTATTCATTGTCTCTCCATGTGCAGGATCTGAAAGACCGCTTTGAAGTGCGCGCGTATCTGCCAGATGCCAAGGCTTCGGACGTCAATGTTAGCCTGCCCAACAGTCAGACGTTGAAGGTCGAAGTCAGCAACGAGAACACCGAGACGACTGGACCGAAGAACGCCGGCACGCAAGTCACGGAATGGGGTCAGTATTCCCAAACCATCCAGCTACCAAAGGCAGTGAAGACCGAGAAGATGAAGATCGCTCATCAGAACCATGAATTGCTCATCACCTTGCCCAAGGCATGACAGCATCTGTCGGCTTGGAAGCCCGCTGAGCGCGGTTTTGAATTTTCTCAGAATCCGTACCGCCGTGGTGTCTAGCGAGAACAAGCCTGCACCAAGAGCGATGATCACGTGTGGGTCGTAGGGTCGTAGCAAGATGTCACGCGAGGCGGATTGCCACGCTATCGGGCCGCCGGGTTGTCCAGCTGAGTGGCGAGCCATTCCCTGAATGGCCTTGGATTTCCGTTCGCTGAGACCAGGGATCGCAACGGGATACACGGCACGCGGCTTGCTCAATGCTGGCACCGAGGAGAACCGAGAGGCTCCCTGAACCGCAAACTCTAAGGAGATGACCATGACCCGTGTTTTCAGCACACTCCTATCTTTGCTTCTTGGCGCAACGTTGTTCGTCAACACCGGGTGCGAGGACGAGGCAAACAAGACCGCACTCAACACCTGCCGTGCCAGTCTCGAAAGTCTCCAGAAGAACTCGACCGCTCAGGTTGCAAGCGTGAACGCATTGAAACAAGAGCTGGCCCAGTCCCAGGCCAAGGTCGAGGAGCTGACCAAAGAGGTAGACCAGCTCAAGAGCCCCAAATCGGACAAGGCAGAGGCTTCAGCGGTTAAGCCCGCCGCCAAAGCCAAGAATAAGAAGTGAACGCAAGAGGGCCAACAACTTCAACTGAAAGGACACTACGCATGAGGAATGCAATCGCCGCCTTCGTCATCCTTGTTTGGAGCGGGTTCGCCTGCTCTCATGAGCAGCAAAAGGCACCGACCGTCGCGCCACCGCCAACTCCCGCTCCCGGCAGGAGTGCGGCAAAACCATCACCGAGCCCCGAGCGCACTTGCTCGTCAGACATCGACTGCGGCGAGCGGCAACTGTGCATCCGATCGCAATGCGTTGACATCACCCCCGGGCTCGCCGAGTGCAGCACGGAGCGCATTCACTTCGATTTCAACCAGGCTGACATCCACCCGGACGAGACGGCGAAGCTCCAGCGCGTGGGGCGTTGTTTGAAAGCTGATCATGCACTTCATGTGACCATCGAGGGCAACGCAGACGAGCGGGGAACCGAGGACTGGAACCTCGCACTCGGCGACAAACGTGCCACCGCGGTCGAAAACTACCTGGAGCAACTGGGTGTCTCGAAGGCTCAGCTCAAGACCGTGAGCTATGGAAAGGACCGTCCGCTTTGCTCCCAACACAACGAAGAGTGCTGGGCGAAGAACCGTCGCGCCGCTTTGAAGCCGAAAGAAACGCGCTGAACAGCGGCCTACAGAGGCGCATTCGCCCGCTCGGTCGAGGAAGCTCGGTTGCAGGGATTGCTGCGACTATCGCCATTCATGTCTGCCTGGTAACGCTGATCTATTTCGCGCACGTCAGATCTCGGCCGCCCGTCGAGGTACCTCGCGACGTCTTGGTGACAAGATTGGTTACGCTGGGCAAACCACCAGACAAGTTCTGGCTCTCCCGCATCGTCCAACCACCCAAACCGAAAGCACCACCACGCGTGTTGAAGGTCACGGAGAATCCCAAAGCGGCGCCGGCCCCCAAGGAGGCGCCGCGACCTGACGACGCAGAGCTATCGAGCGAAGTACAGCGCGCACTCAAGCGGGCCCAGGTTCTGGCGCAAGCGGAAGCCACCCAGGAGGCTCCCTTGGGATCGCTGACCGGGATCCGCCCAAGGCACATCCACGCAAGGCGTGACTGGCGACGAGTACGCGACGGCCATCTACACCGCCATCCGCAAGAATTGGAACATCCCCACGGGCCTGATCACCGACACCGAACTGGCTGGCCTCGCCGCCGAGGTTCGGCTCTCCATCCTCGGCGACGGAACGCTGGCCCACACCGAGATGCGAAAGTCCTCGGGCAACCAGTATTTCGACGACTCTTGCCTGCAGGCCGTAAGGACCACCCGTCAAGTTCCACCGCCACCTGCTAATCGTGCGAGCTCGATTCGAACACGGCACGCTGCTGGAATTTTCCGGCAGGGATATGGCCCGACCAAGGAGCTGCATGACTGGATTGAGACGGTCTCGACGGGGTGTTCCAGGGCAAGGCAAGGTACTGGCAGGAGCGCTGCTTGCCGTCCTAACTCCAGCCGCCGCTGCAATGGCCGCGCCTCAGCCTTCTATTTCTCCTATCGCCTTGCCGATGCCGCTCGGCGATCCGGCTTTGGCAGCGGGTGCGATTGAGGTCGAGCGGCGAGACCTGGATCTGGCTGGCGCGTTTCGGGTCGTCGATCCCGCCTCCTATCCGGTTGCGCTGGTCAAGGAAGGCTTGGGCTTCTCGACGAAACCGTGGTCGCAACTTGGCGCGCAGCTGGTCGCCAAGTTGGAGATCGTCCACGTGGGGGATGACTTGGTGCTGGACGGACGACTCTACCAAGTCGGCCATGGTCGCGTTGCCGTCCTGACCAAAAACTATCGAGGCACCGAGTTGCGGGAGATCGTTCACAGCTGGTCGAACGATGTCATCGGCCATGTCACTGGCATGCGTGGGGTATCTGGGTCACGGATCGCCTTTGCCATGATGGATAGAATTCCTGAGATCGCGACGATCGGAATGGATGGTCAGGAGTTGAACGTGCTCACAACGATGAAGTCGCGTTGTTTCTTGCCAGCCTATTCGCCGATGGGGGAACTAATCGCATTCAACTCCTACCTGTCCGGCGGGGCCGATCTGTGGCTGGTTTCAGACAAGGGTGGCCGCGCTCGGCTCATTTCCCATCAGGACGGTCTCAACACCGGTGCGGCCTGGTTCCCGGGTGGTGAATTCTTGGTTGTAACCCTGTCATTCGAGGGCAACGCTGAGCTGTACAAGCTTGCTGCTTCAGATGGCAGAGTCGTCACCCGCCTGACCCGTGAGCCCAGCATCGATAGTTCGGCGTCGGTCTCCGCCGGTGGAGACCAAATCGCGTTCATCTCGGATCGCGAGGGTACCCCACAGGTCTATGTGATGCCTTCATCCGGCGGTCCAGCCCGCCGTCTGACCAATCAAGGTACGTTCAGCCAATCGCCACGCTTCTGCCCGCGCAAGGAGTCGCCCATCATCGTCTTCGCCTCTCGCGACGAGCCCATGGTGTTCGACATCTTTCTCTACGATTTGCGCACCGGCAAGGCCGACCGTGTGACCCAGGGCCACGGGTCCAACTTCGATCCATCGTGGTCGCCAGACTGCCGACAGCTCGTCTATGCATCCAGCCGCGAGGGTCTCTTCGTCATGAATTTGCAAACCCGTCGCGAGTCCCAGATCTACGAAGGCGGCGCCCAGAACCCGTCATGGGGCCCCATGCCCGCCGAATTGCGCTAGCCGGTGGGCAATCGAACGCTGAAGGTCGACCCGACGCCCAGCTCGCTCTGAACCTCGGTCTGTCCCCCGTGAGCTTCCACGATAGCCTTGACGAGGCTGAGCCCAAGCCCCAGTCCACGCTCGCTCCGGCTCTGATCTGCGCGGTAGAGACGCTGCCAGATCCGCGGCAAATCCTCGGCAGAGATCCCCATGCCCGTATCCTTGACGGCAAGAGATGCCCAAGGCTCTGTGCGCGCCGTGGTGACCTCGACCTGTCCCCCAGCCGGCGTGTACTTGATCGCGTTGTCGATGAGGTTTGCGACTGCTTGTCGCAGACGAATGGCATCGGCTCTGACGTTCACACCAGTTGCCAGGTGGGTAAGAATGCGAACGCCCTTCTCCTCCGCCACGTCCTGGTAGACGTCAAGGACGACTCTCGCCAACTCGCTGAGATCGACGCTGCTCCGGTCGAGCTTCATCACGCCGTTCTCGGCCTCCGAGATGTCCATCAGCGTCTTCAGCATGGCCAGCACACGATCGGACTCTTCCAAGGTGTCGGCTAGGGCCTCGCGAATCCCTTGAGGATCCGCGACGTCGCGAAGCGCGACCTCGGCGCCGGTTCGTAAACGAGTCAGCGGCGTGCGCAAATCGTGGGCGACGTTGTCGAGCGCCTCGCGCATACCACGCACGAGAGCCTCGTTGCGGGAAAGCATGCCGTTGAAAAGGCGGGATAGCTCGTCAAGTTCGTCACCGGTTCCCCGTTCGTCGACCCGCAAGGCAAGATCACCGGAGTCGATCACCTTGCGTGCCGTGGTGGTGAGGCGCTTTACCGGGCGCAACGCCCGACGGGTGAGAAAGAAGCCCCCGAGGAGCCCAAGCGTGACCGCGCCGATCCATACCGCGACCAATCCTGTGCGCAGGTGCCCTACGACCTCTTGAGTCTGCTCGTCGCTGATCGCTATTTGCAGCCAGAGTCCCTGCGAGAGCGGAGCGTCCGTCACATTCCACAGCGAACCGCTGTTCAGATCCCGCACTGAACGCACCGTCTGGGACGATGGGTGCGCCGCCATCGCGTCCGCGGCGAAGGACAGACCGGGATTTGCTCTCTCGAAAATGGTGATATCGGATCGGTCGACCACGCGAACGTAGAACAGCCGGTGCCCATTCTCGGGCGATTCTGCCAGTCCTCTCAGACCTTCAATCCCTCGTTCCTCGAACGCTTGCCTGTGTCGGTTCAGGCTGCTCGTGAGGGTCTCGACGATGCGTTCGCGGAGCGACGAACGGATGCGAAATTCCGCGGCGGCAGCCAGAAGGATGGTGCTTGCTAGAAAAACCAGGAAGTACCAACCCGTCAGCTTGAACCCCAGCGAGCGCAGGCGACTATTCCTTGCGAAGAACATACCCGACCCCGCGCAGGGTTTGGATCAGCTTCACCGGGAAGTCGCGATCGATCTTTCGGCGCAAGCGGCTGACCAGCACGTCGACCACGTTGGTTTGCGGATCGAAGGAATAGTTCCAGATGTGCTCGAGGATCATCGTCTTGGACAGCACGCGTCCGACATTGCGTAGCAGGTAGACGAGGAGCGCGAACTCGCGCGCTTGCAGCTCTATCGACTGCCCTCCTCGCGTGACCCGGCGTGATTCCAGGTCGAGCGACAAATCTTCAAACGCAAGCACGCGCGCGGCCTCGCTCGTGCCGCTCGACCGTCGTACCAACGCGTGCAAGCGGGCGAGCAGCTCGGCGAACGAGAAGGGCTTGGTCAAGTAGTCGTCGGCTCCCGCCGAAAGTCCCTTCACCCGGTCCTCAACGTCGCTCTTCGCGCTGAGAATGATGATGGGCACCTTGTGCCTGCGCTCGCGCAGCTCGCGAATCAAACCAAGACCGTCCCGACCAGGCAGCATGAGATCGACTATCGCCGCGTCGAATCGGTCGTCCAGGGCAAAACCGAATCCTTCCTCACCATTGCGGCTCCATTCGATGAGGTGCCCCTCCTGGCGCAACCCCTGTGC
This sequence comes from uncultured delta proteobacterium, assembly GCA_963723955.1. Classification (GTDB taxonomy): domain Bacteria; phylum Myxococcota_A; class Polyangia; order Fen-1088; family Fen-1088; genus Fen-1118. The sequence continues at coordinate 531,910 of CAVRSU010000007.1, read as the reverse complement.
GATGAAGCTACCAATCTTCTCGTCGTCCTCGATCAGAAGAAATCGCATGGTATGGGCGGCACAACCGGTCCGTCCCCGTCAGGATCGACGCGGAACAACGAGTTGTACCGCAGCAGATTGTACCCAACCCCCGCGCCCCTGGCCATCGCGCACGCGCACGAAGTTTCCGTGGTGTCCGATGATCGAGACCTCCTCGCCCTCGCTTAGTGCGACTTCGCTGGCCGCCGTATCGAACGGAGAGACTCGGATCGGCGTGGTTTTTCTCTCGACGACCACCGCATGATCCAGATCTCGATCGAGGACCACAGCCGCAGCAAAGGTCGACACGCCAATCAGGGCGGCGAGGACCCCGGCATGGACAAGTCGACGCACTCTCCACTTTCGCCCTGCTAGAAACGCCACACACGCCAGCCAGAAACCGGAGACCGCAAACAGGGTCCATGTGGTCAGAGAAGAGGTCCGTGCCAATCGCTGATACCAAGGTTTCATAGGAGCCGGCAGACCGGCCTTCGCCCGAACATAGGCCAGGTTGGCCACGATGTCAGGGTCGCGCGGCGCAAGCACCTGCGCACGCTCGTAGTTCAAGACCGCAAGCCCCACATTCCCCTCCTGGGCATAGGCGTTGGCGAGATCGTAGAGGAGTGGAGCCGACCATCCGTACGATCGCGCGAGATTCTCGAAATCCGCCACGGCATCGGCGTAGTGTCCCCCGGAATAAGCGCGGTTGGCCTCGTCGAAGCTCGGGCCACCCGACTCTGCGCGCGCGGGGCTGGCAATGCCCAGCACTAGAGTTGCAGCCAGCAGGGAGATGCCAATGTACATCCCACGTGGCATCGTCGATGATCTTGCACGGCTCATGTTCGGTTCTCCAGTTGGTCGAGCCGACGCTCGATCGTCTCTTGAAGTGTCGCCAGCGAGGACGGATCCTCTTCCGCACCTCCGTAGCGAAGGCGCTCGGCCGACCTCAGCGCGGCGACAATGGGCTCGTCGTCCTGGCCCATCCTGGCCGCGGCCTCGGCAGAGGTAATCTCGTCGGGGGCGAGCTTCCACAGCTCGCCGAGGCGATGGCGCAAGGCTGCTCCGGCTGCTTCGTGGAAGCGGATCGCATCTCCGGCGGCTGCAGCACGCTTCATCGCCGTGCGATACTGCGCCACGGTTTCGCGAAGAGCTCGTCGATGCATGCGTTCGGAAGTCCCCCGTGCACGTGGTCGAGCAAACACCATCCCCAACCCAAGCCAAGGAGCGGCCACCACCGGCCAGAACCACGAACGCCGATACGGTGGCAGCAGGGTTGCGACGAAGCGGCCTTCGTCAACCTGGTTGGGCCGCAACCCCACTGTTGGCCCTTCAGCGATTGACGGGAAGAGCTTTGGCAGATTCGCAGTTGGCGCAGGGGTTCCGGCCTGGACAACCGCGACGTCCGCCAAAATCGGCGAGGTCGACCGAGTCACGTACTGGTTTCGCACGGGATCGAAAAAGCTGAACGACAGGGAGGGAAGCTCGAGTCGGCCACTCGCCTGCGGCACCACCGCCTGCTCGAAGATCTTGGTACCCTCCGGCGTGAGCTTCGCGCTTGGCGGATAGGTCTTCCAATTCGCCGAAGAGGCCAGACCAGGAGTCGATACTCGGTCAAGGTTGCCCTGCCCCGTGACCTCGATCTTCAAGGTCATGGGCGCGAACATCGCACCTGAGCTCGGCGCAAGGCTTGCGCGCACGTCGAAACGCCCGACCGCGCCGTTGTAGTCGGCCGGCTGGCCCTTGCTGGGCGGGGCTGACACCTCGACCGCCTGCACCGGGGCGCGAAGGGTCATCTCGCGCTCGTGCACCTGGCCGAACACATCGCCGAAAGCGCCGCCGAAGGCGGATTGCTTCATAAAGGAACGCATCATCGCCGAAGGAGAGGCCGAAAACGCGTCGTCATCGTCGAGCATGCCGCTAAAGGGATCGGCGGCTGGCCGTTGCGAAGCCTCGCGATAGCGTGCCACGACGAGAAGCGATGCCTGGGTTGCGAAATGCCCAGGCATGGCGGCCGAAGCTTGCCCCGTCCAGGTGGCGACGCGGTATGGTACGCCGCCGATGGATTCAACGCTCTGCCGGGGCTTGTCCTCCATATGGTTGATGGTGAAGGCGGGAATTCCCAGGCTCGGCACACCCGAGAGCGTGACCTCGGTGCCGGCGCGGAAATATGCCTTGAACGTCACGGGCACGGATTGCCCGATGAATAGCTTTTTGCTCGGCAGCACCACGCGAAGGAGAGCCAATGATCCTTGTTGGCCTCCCTGGCGTGCGGAAAGCTCCGGGGCAGACGGGAGAGCCGCCCTGGATCCAAATGCTGTGGGTGCACTTGCGCTGCCCGCAGGGCCGACCTTGAGAGCGAGTGTGTGCCCTCCGACCGGAATGTTATACGAGCCCGGCCGATCAGCGACGACCTGATAGAGAACCCAGGTGTGCTGCGACATCGCGCCATTGATGTCTGTCATCTCCGTGCTCTGGCCCGTGCGCCGGAAATGCAGACCGTCCACGTGCGGGAGCGCGGGTTGGCTGCCATCGCCCGCAGCAACCCGAAGCTCGGCGGCCTGGTCGAGAGCGATCTGCGACGGGCTGATCTCCGCAGTCGATTCGGCGCCCGAGGCGATCGCGCTTCTCCCCAGTACCAAGTACGCACCCACACCGATGGCGGCGACTTTGACGTAGGCATGTTTGTTCGGTTGCATGGTTCTCACCAATCCTTTCTGACCGTATCTTCTGCACTCGGGCGGTTCTGGCCGACGGGCGCCACGGGCATCAGCTTCTCGTCTCCACGAACGGCATCAAGAAGTTGCTTGGCGTCGTTCTTGGAAAGCTTCCCGGGAACCTCGGGCTCCATCGGCTCCTTGTTCGCTTCATCACCCGCGTTCGGCGTGCCGGCCGGCGTCTGTCCGGGAGGAGTCGCCGCGGGCTTAGGCTGGGCTGTCCCCTGTTGTGACTGTCCCGGATTCTGAGGATTCTGCTGGTCCTGTTGACCCTTCTGGTCTTTCTGGCCTTGCTGGTTTTTCTGATCTTTCTGATCTTTACCCTGCTGGCCGTTCTGGGCCTGCTTGTCCTGTTGGCCCTTTTGATCCTTCTGGTCTTTCTGATCTTGCTGACCCTGCTTTCGAGCCTGGTCTTGCTTGCTCTGTTGGCCGGACTTGCCCGCCTTGTCGTTCTTCTTGTCGTCCTTCTTGTCGTCTTGCTTCTTCTTGTCGTCTTGCTGTTTCTGCTGCTCTTCGAGCGCCGCCAGCCTTCGCTTCACGAGATCTCGGTTGTAGACTGCGTCTTGGTCCTTCGGATTCAGCTTCAAGGCCGATTCGTAGGATGCGATGGACTTCTTCCACTTGTCGGTGGCCACCTCGGGTTTCTTCGCTACGGATTCTTGCCCAACTCGGTAAAGCACATTGCCGAGGTCGTAGTAGGCGTTCTCTTGCAAGTCGAGACGGTCCGAGTGCAGGGATTGATCGAGCGCAGCGCCGGCCTTGGCAAAGTCGCCGCTCTTGTAGGCAGCAACGCCGAGGTTGTATTGCAACTTGACGTCCTCGGGTGAACGGGCCACCGCGCGGCCATATTCGTCCGCCGATTGCTTGAACTTACCTTCGTGATACGCCCGCTCGGCATCGCGCGTCGACGCCTGCGCCGCGTGTGCCGCCGTCATGGCCAATCCCACCACCAGCGTGACCACCACTCTGCGCCGCAGCGACGCGAACTTCGGCCAGCGCTTTTCCGGCTCCGCCTCGACCCGCGTGCGCCTACGCCGCTCGCCCAGCAGCGGTTCAAGCGCCAAGCAGAAGATCGAGAATCCGAGCGGCCATTGAAAGCGCTCGATGGGGATCTGGTGCATGCGAGACTTGAGATCTTCGCGCGGTAGCTTGGCCAGTACATCCTGGTACAGGGCCTCCAGTCCCCGTCCATCCGCACCCAGCCGGCGGTAGTCGCCCCCGGTCACACGGGCAATGGCTTGCAAGGTATTCTCGTCGAGCGCAGAGCGCACGAAGGCGCCCTTCTCGTCGCGAACGAACTGGCCCGGCCCCCCCAGGGGAATCAGCTCGCCACTTTGCGTCCCGACGCCGACAGTATAGATGTGAATCCCTTCGTCCGAGGCCGCGCGCGCCGCATCCACCGCGTGGCTTTCCAGATCCTCGCCGTCGGTAAGAAAAACCAGCAGCTTGTGGTTCGCGGGTTGATTGTGTAGCGCCGAACGTGCCACCTCGATGGCCCGGCCCACGTCGGTACCGCCGCGCGGAATGGTCGAGGTATCGATGGCATCGAGGGTCTGCTCGAATACGCCGCGGTCCAGGGTGAGCGGACACTGCAAGAACGCATCACCAGCGAAGGCCACCAAGCCCACCCGGTCGCCCTCGAACTTCGACACGAGATCGCGAATGGCCAGCTTGGCCCGGGTCAGCCGATCCGGCTTGAGATCCGGCGCCAGCATGCTCTTCGAGGTATCGAGCGCGAAGAGCAAATCGAGCCCGCGCCGGTGGGCTTCTTCCCAGCGCACGCCCCATTGCGGTCGTGCCAGGGCCATGCAGCCGAGTACTGCACCGGTGACCAGGAGTGCTCTCTTGAATGCTCGCCGCATGCGCGACAGAGTCGAGGTCGGCCCCTTGCGGCGCGAGCTGAACGCGGCGAGGGCAAGCTTGCGCTTGCGGTCGAGCCGCGCGCCGAGAACGAGGATGACCGTGGCGAGAACAAGTCCGCCAAGTAGCCAGATGGGATGGGCAAAGGTGATAGAGTGGATGGTCATGGGATCCTCTTGAAACGCGTAAGTCCGAGACCTATTTCGCCCGCCAAGAGCAGCATTCCGGGGAACACCATCCAGGCGAAGCGCTCCTCGTGATGTTCGTATTTCTTCAGGGTTCTGGTGGTCTTTTCCAGGCCGTCGATTGCGCCATAGACACGTTCGAGTGAGCCAGCGTCGGTGGCGCGATAGAAGCGTCCGCCTGTGGTGTCGGCGATGTTCTTGAGCAAGCCTTCATCCACATCCACTTTGGTCATGACGATATGGGTTGTGCCGTGACTGTCGGTGATGGGCATGGGCGCCTCGCCCTTCGAGCCGACCCCGATGGTGTAGACCTTCACGCCAAGGGCCTGCGCCGCCTGCGCGGCCAAAGCCGGGTCGATCTTACCGGCGTTGTTCTGTCCGTCGGTGAGCAGAACCACCAGTTTGGATTTCGACTTCTGGTCGCGCAGGCGATTGACGCTCGCGGAAAGAGCCGAGCCGATCGCAGTGCCGTCCTTGATCATGCCCGGTTGCAGGCGGTCGAGATTCTGCAGCAGCCAATCGTGGTCGAGCGTCAGCGGACTCATGAGATACGGCTCGGCCGAGAACGCCACGAGGCCAATGCGATCGTTGGGTCGATTCTTGATGAACTGGGCGACCACGGACTTCACCACGTCAAGCCGGCTGCGCGGCTCACCCCCCTCGGTCAAATCAAGGGCTTGCATCGAGCCGGAAATGTCGACCGCGAGCACCAGATCCACGCCGCTGGCTTGCACCTCGGTCGAGGCGTGCCCGAGCTGGGGACGGGCAAGACCGACGATGAGAAGGGCCAAGCCCACCCAGCGCGCGATCTTCAGAAATCGGCCCCAACGGCTACGCGGGGTGCGTGCGACCTCGCGCGCAGTCTCGATGCTCGAGTAGCTGACGGCTGGCCTGGCCCCTTTTCGCCCCAGCCACAGCGCGAGCAATGGTAAGAGCGCAAGCGCCCATAGGATCTGCGGATTCAAGAAGAGGTTCATGACGCCCTCACGGGTTCGGGTTTGCTTTCGGCTGGGTTATGCGCGGTATCGAGCACGAACCGGCGCGCCAGCTCATTGAGCGACACCATTTGTTCCCTGGGCAAGGGCAGGCGAGCGAACTTCGCCAGGTCGCAGGCCCCGAGGAACTTTTGCAAGGACTCTCGGTGAGCGCCCAGTGGCGCCTTCGCCTGGGCCAGAATGCCGTCGAAGAACTCCTCGGTCGTCGAGTGCGCGGCCCGCAACAGGAAGCGCTCTTCGATGTACTCGCGGACGGCATCGGAGGCGGCCCCGGCGTACTCGCGCACTTGCCCGGCCACCGCCAGCGGCTGCGCCTGTTCGAGGCGCAGCAGCGCTCGTTCGTGCGGCTTGAGCGGTTTCGCTCGTCGTCGCCGTATCACCACCGCGGCCACTCCACCCAAACCAGCCAGCAACACTGCGCCTCCCCCGAGCGCCAGCCAGCGCCACCACAACGGGATCGGCACCGGCCCGCGAACGTCCCGAATGTCTTCCGTGGCAGACGACGGTGCTGGCGCCTGCCGCGGACGTCGTTGCAGGCACCGGCGGCACCATCGTGGTCGACGCCCACAGCGGCGTGGCCCACAGAAGACCAGCAAAGGAGTAAGGTCAACATCGAACCGTGAGGTTTCATCGCCGCCTCCCTCGTCGCGAGCGGAAGAGTGCGATCAACACGGGAAGATAGGGCAGCGAGGTGTCGACCTCGACGCTATCGACCGATTCGCCGCGCAGCGCTCGTTCGAGCCGCTGATCTCTTTCCCGCGCACGCTCGGCGAAACGCTCGCGCACGCCCTTCGAGCCAGTATCAATCTCGATCATTTCGCCTGTCTCGGCGTCCTCCACGGTAAGCAGGCCGACCTCGAGAAGATTGCGTTCGCGTGGGTCGTTCACGTGCAAAGCCACCAGATCGTGTCGGCGCCTGACCATGCGCAGCGTACGCCGCAGCGCCGACAGTGCCTGACTTGGATCGCCCGCACTCTGGAAGTCCGAGAGCACGCACACCATGGCGCGCCTCCGGGTCACCGCATTGATGAAATCGAGGGCATGCGCCACGTCCGTGCCCCGCCGTTTGGGCTGACAACTCAGGACTTCACGTACGATGCGCAGGACGTGCTGGCGGCCCTTGCGTGGCGGAACAAAGGCTTCGATCTGGTCAGAGAATAGGACCAGACCTACCTTGTCGTTATTGCGAACCGCGGAGAGCGCCAGCACGCACGCGATCTCCGCTTCGGTTTCTCGCTTGGTGCGCTGAGACGAACCGAAGTCCCCCGAAGCGCTCACGTCGACCGCGAGCAGGATGGTCAGCTCGCGCTCTTCGCGGTACTTTTTGACAAAAGGGCGACCAGCGCGCGCGGTGACGTTCCAGTCGATGGTGCGCACCTCGTCGCCCGGAACGTATTCCCGCACCTCTTCGAAGTCCATGCCACGACCGCGAAACATCGAATGGAACTGTCCGGCCAAGGCGTCGGTGGCGAGCCGACGCGTGCGAATATCGATGAGCCGGACTTGTTTCAGAAGATCTTTGATATTCGTATCCATGGTCGCCCCCTTACGGGTTCGGTAGCGCGGCGAGAATCTTGGCCACCAAGTCGTCGGCTTGGATGTTCTCTGCTTCTGCTTCGTAGGTCAGACCGAGCCGGTGTCGCAATACATCCGGAGCCAAGGTCTTGACGTCGGACGGAATGACGTAGCCACGGCCATGCATGAAGGCCCAGGCGCGCGAAGCCAGGGTCAGGGCGATGGTGGCGCGCGGTGAGGCGCCAAACAGGAAGTAGTCGGCGAGCGGCAAATTGTAACTGGCCGGCGCTCGCGTCGCAGTGACGATGTCCACGATGTAGTCGCGAATCTTGTCGTCGACGTAGATATGGTTGACCACGCCGCGAGCATGCGCGAGCTGGGGGAGCGAGACGATCGGATCGACATCCAGTTTGGGCTCGCTGGTCGCCATGGCATCGAGGATCGCGCGCTCTTCCGACTTGGAGGGATAGTTGATGACCAGTTTGAGTAGGAAGCGATCGACTTGCGCTTCTGGCAAGGGATACGTGCCTTCCTGCTCGATGGGGTTTTGCGTCGCCATCACCATAAAGGGGTCGGGCAAGCGATAGGTTTCCTCGCCTAGCGTCACTTGGTGCTCTTGCATGGCCTCGAGCAGGGCCGATTGCACCTTGGCGGGCGCGCGGTTGATCTCGTCGGCGAGCACCAGATTGGAAAAAATCGGACCGTGCTTGGCCTGGAAGCTGCCTTGGGTCGGGTTGTAGATCATGGTGCCGACCACGTCGGCAGGCAGCATGTCGGGCGTGAATTGCAGCCGGCGAAACTTCGCGCCATCGAGCGTCTGGGCCAGGGTCTTGAGCGCCAGGGTTTTGGCGAGCCCAGGCACGCCTTCCAGCAAGAGATGCCCGCTGGTCAAAAGGCCGACGATCAGGCGGTCGACCAAGTAGCGTTGCCCGACGATGACACGGGCCATTTCTGTTTGCAGAGGGGAAACCCACCCCGCCGAGTCCAGCACCTCCTTCTGGATTTGTTGCACATCTCCGTGCCATCCACTTCGGCCATGGCTAGGGTCGAACGCATTGTTGTTGAACGGGCCGGCATTGATCGATGCGGAATTCACTGAAGCTTCCATGTCCTCTTCTCCTTGTTGGTCTGACTGTCAGGAAGAAGCGTAGGGTCCCAACCCATGCCAACATCTTGCGAGACCATTACAGCGATGAAGGGTTCGACAGCGAACAAGCGACAGCACGGACGACGCCAACCTTTGTGTTCCTCTCCGCCTCGCGCCGCTGTCGCGTCCGGCGAAGCCGCAGGCGAATCGCGCGCACCATCAAGGTTACCCCGACCAGGCCATGACGATCGCTAGCGGTGCAGTGACCACCCTCACAAATCATCGGCGGCGTACGCCCAACCTCGCGATTGTAGAAGTTGAGCAGAGTCAGGCGCGAGCCGCATGCGTGCGCGTTGGAACCTGCGCGCCTGCGCCGGCTCGCCCACGGCCCCGCCGAAATTCGGGTTGAGAGCTGCCTTGAATGACCGGCCTAATAGGGGCCACCAAGGGACCCGCAAGGACCTCGGCTGGCGGCCGCCGGAGATCCCAAATTAGTCCCATGGCCTGCCAGCTACGAAGGACCCAGTAGGTCAGATCGATTTTCCACCAGCAGAAGCCTTGGTTGGCCGCGCCAGGGTAGTGGTGGTGGTTGTTGTGCCACCCTTCCCCGGTGGTGATGATGGCCAGCGCCCAGTGATTTCGCGAATTGTCCTTGGTTGCGTAGCGCTGGCTTCCGAAAAGATGGGTCAAGGAATTGATGGCGAACGAACCGTGCCAGAGCAGGACGGTGGACACCATGAATCCCCAAACCAGCGCGTGGGTGCCGCCGATGAGTAGAAAGGCCAATCCAAGCACCGCCGAGGGCAGGAAGTCGATCCCGGGACGATTCAAGAAGCGAAGCTCCGGGAATTTCGCGAGATCGGGGACGAGCTTGAGATCCGTACTCCACGCGTTTTGCAGGATCCATCCGACATGCGAGTACCAGAACCCCCGTTGTTTGGCCGAATGCACGTCGAGCGGCGTATCCGAATATCGGTGGTGCCAACGGTGGTGGCTGGCCCACCAGAGAACCCCACTTTGGGCTGCGCTTTGGGCCCCAATGGCCAGCAGAAATTGAAACGTGCGCGATGTGCGGTAGGCACGGTGGGAGAAGTAGCGGTGATACCCGGCCGTAACCACGACCATGCGCAGGTAGTAGACGCCAATCGCAAGGGCGAAACCGCTCCAGGACCAACCGCCAAGAACAACCCCGGCAAGCGCGACACCATGAACCAACCAAAAAAGGATCATCGTGGCTCGAATAGACCTATTCGAAGACTTCGCCGAAACCCGATCCACCCGAGGCGCGCTGTCGACTTTGCTATCCATGCATTAAGCATGGAGGGGCACCGGTCACGGAAAAGCCATAGTTGGGTCACAAAAATGTCAATCAAAGCGTGCATGCTGCATGCGCTGCCCGGTGGACTTCACCCAACGTCCAGCAAGAGCAGCAACCATATGAGCAAGTTGCAAATGTGGCCTGTCCAACACACGCGACATTCGAGCTTGTCGCGCAGGAGTATCCGGGCCAACCACGCAGTCATGAGCAGGGCCGAGGTGGCGGCGGCGAGCAGGAGCCAGGCGGTCCAGTGTGCCAGCGACACTAGTAGCGACCGTTGCCATAACAGGCCCGCGGCCAGGGCGGAGTAATAGAGGATCCCGAGGGCGGAGTTGGGGATTCCCAGCAGTGCGGCGTTCTTGGTCCGGAAGAGCACCTGACACCCGCCCGACTCCAACCGGCAGATTCGGGGTCCGGTGAAAAGCGACGGCAACGTGCGGTAGCGACCATAGAGGGCGAGCGCGGCGGCCGCGCTGCCCACCAGGATGGCGCCGAACAACACGAGGTGAGTGATGATACCCATAGTGTGACCTCCCATGCTCGATTGCGATCTTACCGCGGTAAGCGGCCCTCGCCGCGCAAGTAGTCCAGCAAGGCGGGGCTGGAGACCGACAGAGGTGGGAGCCACGTCCCCACGACCTCACGTTGCCACCAGTGCCCGGCCGGGTTTCCAGGCGGGGCAAAGTGGTAGCGATAGAGTACGGCCCGAATGTAGTGCGGCGGTTTCTCGGGAAATGGGTTCGATCCGAGCAGGCCCACCGCCCCGGGATCGTTGTGCAGCAGCTTCCACACCAAATCGAGGGTCCAAGGATAATCCTCAAGCGTGCCCATGGCAGCGAACCACATCTGCCAATCCAACCTCGGCTGGTAGGGCGCGATTTGCCGAGGCCGACGATCGAGCGCCACCGGCAAGGCCTGGTAGGGATAGGCCTTCCACACGGCAGCGGTGTCGGGCTGGTCGGCGCTGGTGCCTTCAAAGATCACGTTCAGCCGCTCCCTGCCCACCGAGCCGAAGGCACCGTAGGTATTGACCAGCTCCAGTGGAATGAAGGAGGTGTTCATGACTTGGCGGGGTGAAACGAGGTTGAGCGTGGGCTCGATGCTGAGGACGGCCACCAACGCGGTCAGCACCCAGGCCGTCACCTGCTGGGGGCGACTCTCGCGAGCGCTGGCACCCGCGGCTTCCGCGCGCGCCACCAAGCGCCGGGGCATGAGCCTGCCCCACCATCCGTCGTCGAAACAAGCCAACGCCGGCACGATGGTCAACCAATTGAGGAAGGAAAGATTCCCGCCGAGAATGAGTATGCATTGGAACAGCACCATGACCACCCCGGCCGCATGACGAGCGTGCCGCGGGGCAAAGGCGAACCACGGCGCGACGAGCTCGGCGAGAAAGGTGAAGAGTACGCCCGCCTTCAGCACCCCATGCGGCAAGCAGTGAAACCAGCGGCTCAAGGGATTGGGGATGGGCTGGGTTTCGAAATGGTAGTAGAGCGCGGTCAGGTCACGCCAGACCTCGTCGCCACGGAGCTTGATCAGCGCCGAGCCGAGCATGATGCGAAAGATGAGCCAGCGAAATAGCCAGAGCACCAGCCGCGGTGGTGCGCGTTGGGAAATGGACGGCCATCCAAGAGCGGGCACAGGAAGATGGCGAGGAATCCGGTTTCGAGCAATTGGATTTCCCATCCGTACCCGTACCAATCCTGGCCCACGTGGACGAACGACATATACAGCGCCCACAGCACCGCCATGAAAATGGCGTTGGCGTAACCCGCGGCGACCAGGCAGGCGAGCACGAACCCGAACCAGGCCGCACCTCGCAAGACCGAGTCCGCGGAGGAAAGCCAGAACAGTGAGGGGAGCCGAAGGCACGCGGCCAGCCGGGATCCGAATTGATCTTGCATTTGGGCGAGGAACGGACCCACTGGCAAAAGACCGTGGGCGCCGATAAGCGGGACGACCTGCTCGGCCGCTGCAAGGAAAGCCACGGCATAGACCAAGCCCAGCAAGCGCAGCACGATGAATCGCGTAAGCCAATAGCTATCCCTGCTCAGCGATGTGATCAGCATGTCTTGCGCCATGTCCAACGGCAAGCGGGCCGGCCCGCCCCCGCGACGTTGGCGCATGGAAGCGTGAGAACGATCCTGGGCATGGCACTCCTCACGGGGGAGCGACGGGGGGCTGTTCTTGCGTCCCGTCGTGTCCCGTCGCCTGCGCGGTGACCGGACGCTGGGTCGCGGCGGCGTAGTCCGCCGAGCTCATTCCGTGCATTTTGCCTACGAACGCCACGATGTCCCAGATCTTCTCGTCGCCGTGGGTGGGACCGAAGGCGGGCATGCCCGTCATGCGGATGCCGTTCTTGACCACCCAGAAGGTCTCGCGCGCTCCTTCGTCATCAAGGGCACCGGTCCAAAGCGCGGGAGGCTGTGGATCCAGCCCCTCGCCAATCGCGTCGCGCCCCAACCCTGGCCCGCCATGGCACCCTTGACACATTTCTCGATAGCGCTGCCCCCCACTGCTAATTCTTGCCGCGGATGTCAGATTCGCGAGGGCAATCGTCTTGCTACGTGAGGCGATCGAATGGTCACGCGTTGTCGTTAGCAGCCACTGTGTCAGGGCAGACGGTCGCGACGTGGCGGCGACGTTGACGAGACCCGAATAGGCCACCGCCACTACGACGATCCCGGCAAGCACCAAGGTGAAAAGCGCGGTGAACAATCGATGCCTGGGCTGGCCATTCATGACTCTCGGTTTCCTTTCCCCACTCAACGCGGACAAATACCCGACAATCATGTTGATGCCAATCTTCACCATTGGTGACAAGAATCCCTAGCGCTGTCGTAGCCGATGTGGGGATTGAGTGCCGTGACGAGCATGAGCGAATTGTCCAGGTTGTGGGCCAGGCGCTCGCGGCAGGGCTCGATACCAGCGACGCAATTCTGGCGGAAGCTGTCGCAACCATCGGTGATGAGCCGAGCGCTTTGGAAGCAATTGTGCGCTCGGCCCTGGACAGTCTGGTCGTCGAGCTGCTGGCACACGAAACCATCGACAACCCAGAGCTCGCGCGCATTCTCGGGCCTTCCGTGAATGCTAGTCCCTGAACAACTCCATGCCTTGGGCCAGCACCTCCGCCACCTTCGCCATGGTCATGATCCCCAGCACTGTCGGCTCTTTCTTCTCATCGTCGACCACTGCGGCGACGGACGCATGAGCACTCTGCATCTTGGCAAGCAACTCGAAGATGGTGGTGTCTCCTGGCACGGCAATAACGTCTTCCTGCATGGCTTCCCTGGCCGTGGACTCCTTTTTCGTGGGGTCGGTCATTGTATTCGACCATCCCGGGGGCAACACCCCCACGACGCCGTCATCATCGAGCACCACGACCCAGGCTGGTCCACCCGGCTCCGTCGCGGACCTGATATCGGACAGCCGCGTGGCGGCTCCGACCACACCTGCCTTCTCCGTGACGACCTCCGAAACGTGCTGGACCAGGTGCGCATTGGCTTGCAACGCCTCGGGCATATGGTGGCCACGCCGGGTCAGCTTCATGGTGTAAATGCTCCCGGCAAAGAGTACCCGCCGCAACCCGTAGCTCACCGCCACCGTCAGTGTCATGGGGAGCACCACCGAATAGTCGAGCGTCATCTCGAAGATCATGACAATGGCGGTAAGTGCGGCGCCCGTTCCGCCGGCCACAAGTCCCGCCATGCCCGCGAGGGCCAGCGCGGACGGATCGATGTTCAAGGCGGGGAACAACGATTGAAGCCCGAGTCCGTAGGCGCCGCCAAGCGTCGCCCCCATGAACAGCGAAGGGGAAAAGATCCCCCCGGAGGCCCCGGAACCAAGCGTGAGCGACGTACACAGCAATTTCAGAAGGAACAGCAATATGAGCAGTGGAATGCTGTGCAGTGTCCCGGCTAGCACATCCATGATGGCGGCATACCCCACGCCCTCCACGTAGTAGTGTCCCGTGGTCTTCATCAACGCGACGAATACCAGCCCCACCACGAGCATGCCCAAGGTGTGGCGCAGATATTCTCGACGAGGTATCCAGCGTTGGAAGAGATCTTCGGCCCCGTAGAGACAACGGATGAACACCACGGACACCAAAGCCATGAGCACGCCAAGCCCCAGATAGGCCGGAAGCAGCACGGCTCCCGTGCCAGTCGGCATTTGCAGCTCGGGGACTAGGAACGCAGGGTGATTGCCGAAGAGGAACATGCCCACGTAGGTGGCGGTGGCCGTGGCGATGGCGACAGGCACCAGCGTCCGTACGCTCACCTCGTGCATCAACACTTCCACCGCGAAGAGCACTCCACCGATAGGCGTGTTGAACGTCGCCGCGATGCCCGCTCCGCCTCCCGCGGCTACCAGGGTGGCCAGTTCCCAGCGCGAGACGCGAAAGCGTCGCCCCATCCACGAGGCAACCGCTGCGCCTATCTGGACGATGGGGCCCTCGCGGCCCACCGCACCGCCGGTTCCGATGGAAAGCGCCGAGGCCACGGACTTCACCGCCGCCACGACAGGTCGAATGACACCTTTTTGATAGTAGATAGCGTCCATCACCTCGGGCACGCCGTGTCCGCGTGCTTCCGGGGCAAAGTGCTTGGTCAAGAAGACCACAAACACGGCGCCAACCACGGGCGCCAGGACCACTGCCATGCCCCACGGGCCCGGCGGCGTATGGATGTTGGAATCGTAGGTTGCGCAAAATTGGCCGAGAAAAGCCAGGTTGTGGACCACGCCGATGAACACTCGGAAAGCATAGGCGCCCAAACCGGTCACCACGCCTAGCAGAGCGGAAAGCAAGGCAAGCCACAGTGAAATCCAGCGACTTCGCCCGTTTGAGGGCAATCGACTTGGCGCACCGGGGCTGGAGGTCTCGCCCATGGCCTCTGATGTTGACGTTCTCCGTGGCTCGCGTCCAATGCGAATTCCGTCGTGCGCGCAGGACTACAAGACCGGTGCGGATTTTCCTGAACCGGCGAGGTGTTTGTGTTGGCCAGCGAGGAGGTCAGCGTAGTCTGCCAAGATCTTCGTGGCTTCGTTCAGGATGATGTCGCTATCCGCGGAACGGCCGGTCGCCAGCTGGCCCAGCTCGACTTCTGGGGACGATGACCTTGCCTCCTTTGTCTGGCTCGGGCTCTCGTTAGCCACTAGCGGCGGCGGCAAGCCGGGCAAGGCGGCATTCTTGAGCGTGATCTCATAGGTCCTCGGATGAACCGAGGGGTTCGCCCGCCCTTCCAGTTCGCGCTCCTCTTTGCGCGCCTTGATCTGCGCCAACTCTTGCCGGCGCTCTGCTTCGTTGAGCGCAACAGACTTATCCTCCATGCTCTTCTTGAGCCGAGCAATATCGTCAGCCAGATAGGCGAACTCCTTTTCCGTCTTTACCCGCTTCAGGGATCTCTCTCGCAGGGTGCCAAGATAGGGCTGAACGCGATTCAGCTGTTCGTGAAGTGCTGGGGCCACGGCGTCCCAAGGCAATGGGTGCTTCAGCGCCGATTCGTTGACGTCGCTCAAGTCGCTGGGAGAAGGCAAGACGATGTCGGAGACCACACCGCGCAATTGAGTCGAGGAGCCGTTCGGCCGATAGAACTTGCTCATGGTCACTTTGAGTGCGCCGGGGTCGTACGAGTGCGGAAGACCAGCTCTATCCATCACGGGGGCCAACGGTAGAATGCTTTGCACGGTCCCCTTTCCGAAGGTCGACGAATCGCCCACGACCACGGCGCGTCCGTAGTCTTGCAAGGCGCCGACCAGGATCTCCGAGGCAGAGGCACTGAACCGGCTGGTCAGCAACACCAGCGGCCCGTCATACTGCACGGCAGGATCCTGATCCGAACCCACCTCGATATTGCCCGCGAAGCCCCGCGTCTGTACCACTGGCCCCTGGCGAATGAACAAACCGGTCAGCTTGATGGCCTCGTCGAGCGAACCACCACCATTGGCACGCAAATCCAGGACCACCCCGCGGACGTGCTCCGCCTTCAACTTGCTCAGCAAGGTCGCAACATCGGCGGTTGCGCTGCGAGCGCCACCCCGTCCTCGCATGTCGGCATAGAAGGATGGAAGATCGATGACGCCAAGGCGAACCGTGCTGCCTTGCCCCGTCGGCAAGTCCAGAATCTGGGCCTTTGCCTGCTGGTCATCCAGATTGATTTCATCACGCACGAGAGAGACTGTCTTCCGCGGCGCCGACTCGGCTGCGCCCACAGGCAAGATGGTCAGACTCACCGTCAATCCTTTCGGACCGCGTATCAGTTCCACCGTGCGGGAGAGAGGCATGTTCGAGATGTCGACGGGCTCCCCACGCGCTTGCGCCACGGCGAGGATGCGGTCGCCGGGTTTGAGCAGACCGCTTCGCATCGCGGGCCCGCCCGGTATGAGCTCGTGAATCTTGCAGTAGCCATCTTCGGTCTCCAGGGTCGCACCAATGCCAAAGAGCGAGAGATTCATGGAAATGTTCAGGCTTTCCATCTCTTCGTGACCGAGATAGTCCGAGTGCGGATCGAACACGTGCGCGAGTGAATTCAGGTAGATCTCCAGCACCTCGTCGCCGTGGAGGGCCTTCATCGTCGCGAGCTGTTGCGCCTTCCTGCGCATCAAGGTGCTCACGATTTGCTCTGGCCGCTTGTCGGCCAACTTTTCCTGCAAGTACTCAGCTCGCAGCTCCTGCCGCCAGAGCGACTGGGCCTCTGGTAGATCGCGGGGCCGCCGCGCGTGCTCCCGATCATAGAAGTAGACATCGTGGCCCGTGAAATCGAACTTCGCGGTCCGCAGCAGGTCGGCGGTGTAGGCCGCCCTTTGCTCCAGCCGTTGGAGAAAGCGATGGAAGATGGCGTGGGCCGCACTGGTATCCCCAGGCCCATGGGTGGCCTGTGCCAGCGTGGCGCGGTAGGCCGCAAAGTCCTTCACGTCGGATTGTAAGAAGAGCGATCGCGCCCAGTCCAGGTCGTCCAGATAGCGATCCAGGAAGTTTCCCGCCAGATCGTTATCGATCAGGTGATGCGCGAACTGCGATTGTTCCAAAATTCCTGCTGTAATCCGGGTAATATTGGCCTCGGTTGCGTCGGCGGTGGCCCTCTTCGATGCTTCCTGAGCCCCCCACCCCATCGTGCCGGTGACGATGGCAAGCACGAGTGCGGCCAGGAGAGAGGTGATTCTGAAACAAGACTTCATCGAGCCTCCGAGGTGTTGATGCCACTCGCACGGCGAAGAAGAGTCGATATCCAACCTGTCGTGCGCCTTCGTCCCAACTTAGACGAAGCTGATTGCCCGCACCTGGCACCAACATTACAAGGTTGAAGGGTCAGGAACCTCACCAGTCACTTCTTCTTTGCCCGATCCCTTGCATGGAAGGGTAGCCGGACGCGCCTGTAGGGTTCGGCGGACTTCCATGTGGCGATGACTTTCCCAATGTCGGCCCTTGACCGCCGCTTCGTCGAAGTCTCCGACCACGGAAAGCTGGGCGGCGCTGGCACCCCACAGATGCTTGTGCAGCGCCACCAGATCCGTCACGCTCACTTTACGCAAGGGTAGCACATGCAGGCCGTTGTCAAGTCGGTACTCGGTGATTCCCTCCACTGAGGTCACCTTCGTAGGGCGGGTCGCGGAGGTCGCGGCTCCCGTCACTGGTGTTCCGGTGGCGAGCATCCACAGGAAAACGGCGTCCCAAAGCAGAGGCATCGGTTTCTCCTTACCACGTAGAGACCAGCGTGTTGTGCATGCTCGGTGCCAGTTGCTTGAAGCAATCGCGCAGCTATAACGTCTGCGTTGAGCTAGCACCCCGTGGCGTTCTGCCACGCGCGGCGATTTGCCACGGATTGGAACTGCAGCAGCCTCAGATCCGCAATGGCGCGCCAGTGTACGAGATCGGCATGGTCGATGCACGGCTTCGAGCCATGGAAAAGGATTTAATAGTGGCCGAAATGCTGAAGCAATCAAGGATGGGCCGCGGAGCGCGAGCGGCGATTATTGCGGCGGTCATGGTCCTATTTGCTATCCTGGTGGGCGCGGTAGCCACCGGGTTCCGCAGTAGGCACATCTCGCAGAACGCCGCGGCGATGACAACACCCATTGCCACTCACAGCAAGGCTCGGTGGCACCCATGGTGGTTGCGGTAGTCCCGATGCTCCACAAAGCCAAGACACTGCACGGCTACAAACTGGATAGCCTTGACGGTGAAATGGGATGGGTCGACGAATTTTACTTCGACGATCTCCATTGGGCGGTTCGCTATTTGGTTGCCCAAGCAGGAAACTGGTTGACCGGACGCTACGTGTTGCTTTCCCCGTATGCGTTACTAGCCGTGAACGATGGCGAGCACCACATTGCCGTGAGTTTGACGAGGAAACAGATCGAGAGCAGTCCGGCCTTGGACCGCGGGGCTCCGGTCTCCAGACAGTTTGAAGAATCCCACCACGCGCACTATGGTTGGCCAAGGTACTGGGGTGGTCCGTACCTCTGGGGCAGCTATCCTCACATTGCGCGCGAGCGAAAGGAGTGGCAGAAGCGCGCCGAGGCCGAGGGGAGCTGGGATCCACACCTATGTAGCACTTCCGATGTGACAGGCCATAGGGCCGAGGCCACGGACGGTGTGATAGGGCACGTCGAGGACTTCGTCATCGATGACGAGACCTGGGAGATTCGATATCTCATCCTCGACACACGCAACTGGCGGCCGGGAAGACGCGTGCTCATTTCCCCACAATGGATCGACCGTGTCAGCTGGATCGACTCCAAGATTGTTGTCAATCATACGCGCGACGCCATCGAGCACGCGCCCGAATTCCCGAGAGAGTCGATGCCGACACGCGATTATGAGGATGCTCTGCATCGCCATTACAATCGCCAAGGCTACTGGGACGCTCCGGCTTCGTCACAACAAGTCTCGAGCGCCCGCGTATGGCCAACAAAGGAGTAAAGGCATGCCTCGCAGCGACTTCGTCCGACCGTTGTTCGCCATTCTGCTGGTGGCGACGAGTGTGCAAGCTCTGTTCTCGCCGTCCGTACTAGGCGCACCAGCGAGAAGGAAGATCACCGACAACGGCATCACAACGGCGGTTCAGCAAGGATTGATATCCGAGAGAGGTGTATTTCCCAATTTTGTCGATGTCACCACCAAAGACGGGATCGTCACCCTCTCCGGAAGCGTGATCGACCTCCTTGCCAAAGACCGTGCCCTCATGATCGCAGAAAGCATTCGAGGCGTGCGGGCTGTAATCGACCGGATCACCGTAGCTTCCCAGCCCCGCTCCGATGAGGCTGTTCGCAAGGATGTTGCGGCAGCGCTCCTCCAAGATCCCGCGACGGAATCATATCGGGTGACTGCCTCCGTCAGGAACGCCGTGACCATTCTAGCAGGAAGCGTTAGTTCCTACACCGAGAAGCAATTGGTCGCGCGGATCGCCAAGGGCGTAAGGGGTGTCAAGGAGGTTGTCAATGACGTGATGATCGACTATCAGGCCAAGCGCACCGATCCTCAGATTGCGGCCGACGTCAAGTCTCGGCTGCAGTGGGATATCTGGATCGACGGAGATTTGCTCAGTTCCGCGGTACAAGCCGGAAGAGTGACTCTCAGAGGTACGGTCGGCAGTGCTATCGAGAAATCGCGAGCATACGACGATGTCTGGGTTACTGGAGTGCTCGCCGTGGATGACAGCGTCGTGAAGGTCGAAACATGGGCACTTGATGACACCAAGCGCCGGATGAAATACCCCATAAGATCTGATGACGAAATCAAAGAGGCCGTCCAGGAAGCGCTCCGAATCGATCCGCGGCTTTCAGCCTTCTCCCTCGACATCGCGGTTGAAGGTGGAATCGTTATTCTCGGCGGCACGGTGGGGAATTTGAAGGCGAAAGTCTCCGCCGAACAGGATGTGAGGAACGTTGCGGGCGCCTTGGGCGAGGACAATCTGCTGAAAGTGAGACCCAGTGGAACGTACGCAGACACAGACATCAAAGAGCAGCTGAAAGCGGTCCTACTCTGGGACCCAAGGCTAGACAGTTCGGCGATCGACGTGGCTGTCCTCAATCACGTCGTCATCCTCTCCGGGACAGTTGGCTCGACTCTTCAGAAGGCTGACGCCCAAGATGCCGCTTCGCGGACAAGGGGTGTGATTTCGATCATCAACCGTCTCAAGGTTGAACCGGAAGGCTCGTATTCCCACAATGCCTGGCCAGACTACCTCGGTTACGCATGGCCCTACTTCGATCAGTCGACCTACTATTCTTCAGATGTATACGGCCCGCGCGCATTCCTGAGCGACGAACAGATAGGAAGGAATATCGAAGAAAGACTCTTCTGGAGTCCATTCGTGGGCAAAAACGACATCAAGGTTTCCGTCAACGGAGGAGTTGCCACACTAACCGGCGCGGTTAGGACTTGGATTGGCTGGGCCGAGGCTGACAAGGACGCTCGCGGCGGCGGTGCTACCACCGTGCTGAATCGAATCAAAATCAAGTAAGGTAGTCCGCGCGGTCGCATACGGTGGTGTTGCGACATCTATGCTGCCACATTCCCCGCTGACCTTGCGAATCTCGCGGGAGTGCGCCAAGGTCCTTGCATGAGATGCTACGGTAGACCTGTCGTAGGGATTGCATTCTTGCTAGTTAGCGCAGATTCGCTGGCTGCAAGCGCCGAGGTCATTGCCAGCGAGCAGCCCAAGGAAACCCTGGTCCTGATCCGCCATGGTGAAAAGCCGTCGGATGGCCTCGGCCAGTTGAGTTGCCAAGGATTGAATCGCTCCCTCGCCCTGCCCCGCGTCCTGGCAGCGAAATTCGGGAAGCCAGATTTCATTTTCGCACCCGATCCCCGACAACAAACCACGGACAAAGGCACCCTCTACAACTATGTCCGGCCTCTGGCCACCATCGAGCCAACCGCGATTCAGTTCGGTCTCCCGGTGAACACCCAGTTCGGTTTCCGCGACATCGACAACTTGCGACAGGAGCTCACCCAAACGAAGTACGATGGCGCCCTGGTCTTTGTAGCTTGGGAGCACTCGTTGCTGGTCAACTTGGTGAAGGATCTCGTCGCGCAAGGCGGTGGCGAGCGATCGAGTGTTCCCGAATGGGGACACGATGATTTCGACAGTGTCTACATCGTGAAGCTGGCACGCGTCGAGGGCCGCCTCTCGGTTTCATTCACCCGCGACAAGGAGGGCCTAGACAACCAGGGCGCGAAGTGCCCCCAAGCGCTACTTCCCGTCCGAGCCGGGATCGAGGCTCATCATGGATATCGAGTTCTCAACCGATATCCTCGCTGACCGCGATGAGTCTCGTCATGACTCATCGGACAGTCGTCATTGGGTGATGACCCCGCAGGCAATGCGTGGACCTGCGTTTCCGGCGGGGTCGCTCTTCATATCGTCGGCATTGGCATGAACCACCAAAGCGGTTCCGCCATTGCTGAAGAGCGAGTTCGCATCCGAGTTCAGATCGACCATCTTGTCCACGATGGTCGCCTTTGCGTTCCCTTTCGCGTCGACGGTGAAGTTGGGCATGTCGCCGGCGTGGGCGCCCTTTGGATTGTCGAGCCCGTGCTCCTTTCCCTCGGGATTGAAGTGTGAGCCGGCCGACTTGAAATCCGGACCCTCGCATTTGGCAATCTGGTGAAAGTGGATAGCGTGCTGGCCTGGCGCAAGACCGTGCAAATGCAGCTGCAGCGAAACGCCATGGCTAGCGGGTTTGATGTGGACGTTGCCGACACTCTCGCCCTTGGCATCTTTGAGCTCGACACTGATGCCCTTGCTCTTGGCGAAAGCAAAGGCTGGAGCAAGCGCGAGCAACACTGTGAACATGATTGTGCTTGTTGAGTTGCGCATGATGAGGCAAGCCTAGCGCCGAATATGCTGGAATCCAGGGCACACCCCGCCGTTGGTCGGGCGAGGGTGTCCCACGCCCAGACACGTGGCATGCTCCCGTTGACATGGACATGGCAGCCACACCCTAGATTGGGTACAACGCGGTGTGCGTCGGTTGGCCAGTCCTACTTGCCATTCGGCGGTCAAGTCCTCCTTCCTTGACCGATGAAATCGGTTGGCGCCTGGCCAGTTCATTGCAGGATATTCCACCTCTCTCGCTGCCCCCATCCATAGGAGCCATGCCGGCATGCCTGTCTTGTAGAACTCGAATGCATTGGTGCAGGCGCAACTGCCATTGCGGGACAATCTGTCTCGCGTGGCAGGTTGCCACAGTTTCGCCTCTGGAGATGGCCCGACGGCGTCGGGATTCTTCTTGGCATCGGTAATGCAAATCTTTGACGTGGATAGACCAGTTGGAGAAAGCGAGACCCGTGCGGAGTGTAATCAGCTCGGCGCGAGAAGGGAGGAATTCTCATGGATACCGATGATAACCCGAGGGCCGATATCAAGAAGTACAGCCTGACTAGCAGCAAGACCAGTATGATCATTGGTAGCGTTGCAGTCCTGGCTGTTTCTATACTGGCAGGATTGGTCTTCACAAGATACGAGGCCGGAATCCCGCCTGCCGAGGAGGCGGCAACCAGTGCGCAGAACCGGTTCATACGAGTAGCTTTTTCCGAGCAGAACCTAGCCGTCCGAAGGGCATCCAGTCCTGGAGATTCGCGACATGCAGCGGCCACGGAGGAGGTGCCATCAGGAGCTTCCGGAGAGCTGGGGCGCCATAGGCCAGTGGTAGTGCCTTCGGCTGAGGGGCGGTTAACTTCCTGAGCGGAGCATTGAAGGAACTTGTAGCCGTGAAATCGATCAATCATCGCCAATCGTTGCTGCTTCCGCTACTTGCATTAGCCCCAGTGTCAAGCGGTTGTGCCGGCGGATACGCCGAGTACGATCAGGATCAGGATGGGCCGAGCGCCTACTATGGGTCGTTATCTTCATCCTCGCAGAACGCCGGACCGCCCGTGTTGCGCTACGGTATTCCGGCCGACTCACCCAAGGGACAGGGCTATGTCCTTTCCCTTGGCGTGGAGAGTTTGACCGCACCAGGTGGACAGCAACAGTCGATGCTGCACCTGCGCGTTGCGGTCGAAAACAACGACGCCGAACCGTGGATCGTCGACCCGACCCAGTCGACCGTGAGCTTCGACAACGGTCCGCCCGTCCACGCGACCTACGCGGAGGGTTACCAGGGCGTTGGCCGCCAGACGGTGCCCACGGGCGGCCATGGCGATTTGGATCTCTACTACGCCATGCCCACGACCACGCGTCCACACGACGTGACTCTCACCCAGGGGCGCCCAGAAGTTCGTGGCGGCAGACCGCCCCGAACTTCCGAGCGCCAGGGATGCGTCAGGAAGGCACAATGCCCCCTTTCCCCCGTCGGGATGAAATCAGATACGCTGAGGTGGTTGACAAAGAAGCGGGTGACGGGCGCGATCAGGGCGTGGTGGCACACGCTCCCGGAAGGTTGGGCATCCCTTCCGCGGGCCAAATCAGAGCGTCGCGCACCCAATCCCGTAGCTGTTGCCATGCCGTCTTCCGCGCTGCCTCGGAGCGAAGGTGCACGGCGTGCAGCATCTCAAGCAGGTTGTAAGCGACGATGCGCAGAAGCGACACCACGGGCAGGCCGTTGCCACGATGGACCCAGCGGCCGTGGTCTTCCTGCCACTCGATGTCCAGCCGTCCAAAACAGTTGTTCTCGATGCGCCAGTGCGCTCTGACCAAGGCTAGAATGGCGTCGCCTCCCAGCCGCCCCGTGGGCAGATTGGTCGCGTAGAAGCGCTCTTCAAGCACCGTCTCTGGCGCTTCCCGGTTCGCACGCGCAAGCACGCGCACCAGCCACACCTGGCGTAGATGCGACCATGTTCCCCAACCGGCCATCTCGCTCGTCCGCCACAGTTGACGCTTGATCCACCCACGCGACGAATCCGATTCCCAGTCCATCTCGGCCTCGGGTGCGCTGCCCTTCGACTGTGCCCGCAGCACTCGTCGTGCTTCGTCGTAAAGCTCCGGCTGGTTGCCCTTGATGGCCATCATGTACGCTTTGTCTGCGTTATCCACCTGCCGGGCGTTGGCCTCCGACGTGAAGCCCGCATCGGTGCTGACCAACTCGTATAGGTTCGCCTTTCGATACGTCTTTTCCAGCTTGCCGAAGAAACTCGCGAATACCCCCATGTCGTTCGTCTGGGCCGGTATCGCCTCCTGGTCGATGCACAGTGCCGCCGTCGACGATATCAGCGTCGCCCGCGCCACCCGATACAGCCAGTACGGTGCCTGTCCCTCCGGATTGTGCTTCTGGCAATCCTTGTTCGCCTCTTGCGACAGCGTCGCCACGGTTTTGCCATCGATGCTGATCGCTCGAATGGGCACCACACTGGGTTCCAGAGCCTTGCGCCGGTGCTCGGCCAATACCTGCCGGTGCAGGTGCCGCCGCAGTCCCTGCGGGTCCAGTGCCGCCAGAAAGTTACCCAGTGTCGAGTCCGGAACTCGCCGGTCAATGCCACGCTTCTTTTGCCCTGTGGCCAGATCTTCGCTGAACCTTTCTGCCCCGCGCAGACTGCGGGCCAGCGCCATCAGCGAGAACACGGCCGTGCTCAGCAACGCGTTCAAAGACCAGCGTCGGCCCCGCGCCTTACGAGGGTCGCGGATCTCGTCGAAGCACAACGCCTCTCCTCGCTGGCGCAAATACGTTTGTACTGCTTTGATTCTTTGTCGTAGTTTCATGGAGTCCATCCTGTTGAGAGAGATTGGGTTTCCTGGGCGATGCCCTTCGCCCGCCACCCGCTTGTTTGTCACCTCCTTCAACAGGATGGGCCTGTGGATAGAACGGGAATTCGGCGCTTCTCGTGTCGTATCTACCCAAGTCGGAGCGCCTTAGCGCTCCGACTTGCTCCAACGCGAATTTGCGGCCTACCTGCTCACCGTCGGTGCCGTGACGCACCTCGGATCAAGGCTGGCCGGCGGATACGCCGAGTACGATCAGGATCAGGATGGGCCGAGCGCCTACTATGGGTCGTTATCTTCATCCTCGCAGAACGCCGGACCGCCCGTGTTGCGCTACGGTATTCCGGCCGACTCACCCAAGGGACAGGGCTATGTCCTTTCCCTTGGCGTGGAGAGTTTGACCGCACCAGGTGGACAGCAACAGTCGATGCTGCACCTGCGCGTTGCGGTCGAAAACAACGACGCCGAACCGTGGATCGTCGACCCGACCCAGTCGACCGTGAGCTTCGACAACGGTCCGCCCGTCCACGCGACCTACGCGGAGGGTTACCAGGGCGTTGGCCGCCAGACGGTGCCCACGGGCGGCCATGGCGATTTGGATCTCTACTACGCCATGCCCACGACCACGCGTCCACACGACGTGACTCTCACCTGGCAAGTCCATCGCGGCGCCCAGACAGTGACGAACCGTTCATACTTCGATTTGATGGCTGGGCAGAGCGCTGACCAAGTGTACTACGAGCCGGTCTACGACCCGGCCCTGGAGTACGCGTGGGGGCCGGGCTGGTGGTGGGGACCGGACTGGTATTGGGGCCTGGACTGGTGGTGGGGCGCGCCGTGGTGGTGGGGCGGCTGGGGCTGGGGTCCGGGCTTCCGTCACGGGTGGGGCCGTTTCCACGGCGGCTGGGGTGTCGGGTGGCGCGGTTGGCGCGGGGGCTACGGCTACGGGTTCCACCGCGGAGCCGGCCTCGGGGGCGGCTTCTACCGCAGCGACGGCGGGCTCCGCGGGGGCGGCTTCTACCGCGGAGGCGGTAGCGGTTTCCGCGGCGGCGGCGGCTTCCGCAGCGGCGGCGGCTTCCACGGTGGTGGCGGTTTCCACGGTGGTGGCGGGCACCGCTAGACAACCATTCGCCAGTCTCTCACCGAGATGCCTCGACGGTTTTCAACTCATCACCAGCATCCACCGCGAACCCACCCTGCGCGGCCTACCCATCATCGTGCATGCTCCCTCTAAGCAGTAGATCGACGACGGCGGTGGACGGCACGGCAACAGGATTTGGCGGCGCGGCCCTTTTCAACCACATCAAGGGCGTGGTCGACAGTCCCCATCTAGTCGGCCTTCTCCAGCCGTTTGGTCATTCGCTTGAAGAGGGCGTCGAAGGATTCCTTGGTGATGATCTTGTTGAATTCCGCACGATAGTTCTCCAACATGCTCTGCTCGTCGGTGATGACGTCGTAGACCAGCCAGCGGTCGCCCTTGTAGAGCAGCTTGTACTCCAGTTCGACGATGACCTTCTTGCCCTGATCGAAGCTCGTCAGACTCGCGGTGACCGAAGCCTCGTCGCCCGTAATGGTCTCCTTGTTGAAGTGCAGGTCGTAGTCAGGGTCATCTACCTGCTTGAGGTAGTAGCGCTCGATGAGCTCACGCAGGACGCTGACGAAACCGCTGCGTTGCTTCGGCGAGAGGGCGTCCCAGTGGTGCGCCAGGGAGCGGTGGGCCAACTCCTCGACATCGAGAAAGCCACCGGCGATCCTGTTCATTTCGGATTTCCTGACGTCCTGCTCTGGAGACCACGAAGGCACCGACGTGGCGAACAGCTTCTTGAGCGCGGCGTTCGACCTCTTGAGCTCCGCCAGGGGGCTCGAGCCCGCGGGTGGCGTCGAGACTGCGGCGGGGGCTGCGCTCGAAGTCTTGCTGTCGGCGGGATTGGCGTCCGGCGACTTGTCATCCTTCTTGGGCTTGGCGGCGACCCGGTCTCCGCTCGCGAAAACGAACGCCAGCGTGGCGGTCACGAGCCAGGCGAGCGGGCAAGGGCGAGACGACCGAGCAGGTGAAAATGAATTCACGGTGACGAGTGTCTATGCCGCAGCTGCGAACCAGGACATTCCAAAGATTTCATCGTTAGCGCAACCCAAACATATGGCTCGCGGCCCACAGGGCTTACACGGACTTGCCGGCAAACGCCACACCACGCGAGCGATACAGCGCATGTCAGTTCCCTTCGCCAACCAACTGCCCCACGCGCTCTAGCAGCGTC
This sequence comes from uncultured delta proteobacterium, assembly GCA_963723955.1. Taxonomy (GTDB): domain Bacteria; phylum Myxococcota_A; class Polyangia; order Fen-1088; family Fen-1088; genus Fen-1118. The sequence goes on along the minus strand of CAVRSU010000007.1, from coordinate 505,315 downwards.
AATCCCGTGAACGGCTTGGCCAAGAACTCGATTCCCGAAAAGGCATCATCCAAGATGATCTCTTCCTTTGGATAGCCACTTACGACCAGCACGGGCAGGCGAGGGGCGATTGAACGGAGGAACCTCACCAAGGTTGCAGCGGATTGGTCGCTCAAGACGGCGTCACAGATCAGCAGATCCGGAACGCCACCGGTCGCTTCCAAGGCTTTCGCCTCTTCGACTGTAGCACAGGCCCGAATCACGTAGCCATCGTGCTCCAGAATCTGCTGGATGGCGTGTCGGACATCCTCGCGATCTTCCACCAAGAGGATTTGTCCTCCCGTCATGGCTGCCGAGTGGGCCTGAGTCCTCGACGGGGCTTCCTCCTTCCGAGGTGGCGAAACAGAGAAGAGAAGAGTGACGGTGGTTCCTTTTCCAGGTGTGGACTCCACATGGATATGCCCACCGCAGGCTTCCACGTTTTCCAAGACGGTGGCGAGCCCAAGCCCGTTTCCGCTTTCTGTGTTGGAGGTGAAGAATGGCTCGAAAATCCGTGACAAGGTGGCTTCATCCATACCCCGTCCGGTGTCTGTGACCGTGACCCGCACAGCATCGAGAGGGAGCGCCGTCTTGCTCGTCGGCCACGCCGTGCATTGCGGGACATTCACAGCTTCGACCAGGATTTCTCCGCCTTCGGACATGGCGTTCCTGGCATTGACCACGAGATTGGTCAGGACTCGTTCGACCTGCGCCCGACCTGCATTCGCGAGCCAAAGATCGTCAGCCACGCTGACACGAAGGTGGAAGCGTTCACCAATGATCCGGCGCAGAAGCGTCTGAAGCTCATCGAGAGCGGCCTTGAGGTCCAACCCCTTGGGATCGTGAACGAGCTCGCGGCGGGTGAATCCCAGAATCTGCCGCACCAAATCCCGGGCCTTCTCAGCCGCGGTGAGGATCACGTCTGCATCGGAACGCGCGACCCGACCTTCATCAACCCGGAATTGAATTAAAGAGGCTTGCATCATGATCACTGCCAGCAGGTTGTTGAAGTCATGGGCCACGCCTCCGGCTAGGCGCCCGAGCAGTGCCAGTCGTTCTTGGGTCGCGTCGCGGATCTGGCGGTGCCGCACATGGGTCACGTCCCGGATGATGAGCAGCATCTTGTTTCCTTCGGCCTTGGGCGGCGTCAAGGTCCTGACCAAGAAAATGCGCGAACTGGGCTCCGTGATCTGAATGTCTCTGGGCAGGCCAATCTCGGCGTCCGCCTTGAGCGTCGACAGCTTTATGTCCCCGATTTGTTCCAGTGGCTCGTCGAGAGAGGTCTTCGATAGCAACCCCATCATTCGACGACCGTTGCGATTGGCGAAGACGATATGGTGGTTTTGGGTGTCAACGACCAGGATCCCCTCGGGAAGCTCGTCCACCACATCGGGCAGGGGGGCATAGAGAGTCGGCTGCGCACTCCCTAGTTGATCCAGATCGTGGATAAGAGCCTCCAAGATACGTTTCCGGCTTACGATGCCGTAGTCCTCGCGCATCCGAATCACCAGGAATTCCTCCTCACTACTGGCCGCCAGCGCATCCGCCAGCGACGTATCTGCGGGAAGAATGGTGGCGGGCAGCAAGGGGAGATCTGTGAGGCGCCGGAACGAGCTGTGGCCCACGGCATCGGATGGAAGCAGCAAATGAGGGATCTCATTGAGAAGAATCACCGCAGGCAATCCCTTGGTCAGCACGTCGAGAACCGAGGAGAGTGCGTCGAGATGTGAAAAGGTGGGGGAGCGTTGCGCCAGATCCCCAATACAAGGCCTGCTCATGAGTCGAATTCCATATGAACAATCACTTCCGAATCCAATTCCACCTGGATGATGCTCGAATCATGCATAAGGGATGCCGTGTGCTGGAGAATCAGCTTGATGAGTCGATCCCGGTCGACAATGCCCAGGCAACGCTTGCGCAGGATAATCGCTTCGACGATCTCGTGGTCTTTCACGGCGGCTAGCTCATAGGCACCGGGAAGCATCCGGTCGAGGCTCTCGAAAAGCCCGTGGGGCCCAATGGAAGCACGCCGGCCGATGACCACCGCGTCTCGGATGGGGGGAATATCGAATTCCTTCATTCGAATCGAAAGCCGCACCTGGCGATTGCCCTTCTCTGCCGGGCGACCTGGAGTTTCAGTCTCGATTTCCGCGTCGTGCTGTGAACGTTCCATTTCTTCCCCTCGAGCTTGTTATGGCAAATCGCCTTCGTTCACCATACATCGCCAACCGCCGAACCGGGCGGTTTTGTATCGATGAGGTCTCCTACGATGCCCTGAATCTCGGAACATTCGTCAGGCCAAGGATGTCGTCATCAAGCTGGCCGAGCACTGAGGCGCGGCGGCGAATGCGGGCGGCGTCCATGAGCATTCGTCCGGCCCAGCGATAGACGTTGAACTCGGCCAGGAAGGCTCGCATGGCGCGCATCCGACCTTGCTGGTCGTCCGCCGACATGGTTAGCGCCCGCACAATAGCTGCACTTGCCTCTTCCAGGTTGTAGGGATTGACGATCAGTGCCTCGGGCATCTCCCGCGCTGCGCCGGCAAACTGGCTGAGCAGAAGCACGCCGCGTTCGTCGTCGCGGGCGGCAACGAATTCCTTGGCGACCAAATTCATCCCGTCGTGCAAGGCGCTGACGTAGCAGAAGTCGGCCGCACGGTAGTAGCGAAACACAGTGGGCGGCTCGTGATGGGCTTGTAGCAAGATGATGGGGCGGTAGCCTTCGTTGCCGAACTTCGCGTTGATGCGTGCGGTGAGCTTTTCGACTGCCTCATCGAGCTGCTGATAGCGCTCGATCTTGGAGCGGCTAGGCGCCGCCAACTGGACGAACGAGAACCGTCCCCGATAGGCCGGAAATCGTTCCAGCATACGTTCCACGGCCAGCATGCGCTCCTCGATGCCTTTGGTGTAGTCCAGCCGGTCGACACCCACGCCAAGCAACGCATTTGGCGCAAGGCCAAGCTCAGCGGAAACGCTCTTGCGGCATTCGGTCACGGGCGGCGCGCTCGCGACCCACTGGCAGGGCCATTCCAGGGAAATCGGATAGGCGCGAACCAGGGCTGGCCGGCCGTGCTGGATGACGGCCATCGACTCGCGGTCGATGCGGGCTTCGAGGTAGCGATCCACCGAATCGACGAAGTTGTTACAGTGGAGCTGGGTATGGAAGCCAACGATGCTGCTGCCGAGAAGTCCTTCGAGGATCTCGTCACGCCACGGGAAGATGCCGAAGCGTTCTGAGTTTGGCCAGGGAATGTGCCAAAAGGTGATGATCACGGCACGCGGCAGGCGTTCACGGATGAATCGCGGCGCCAGAGCGAAGTGGTAGTCCTGGACCAGCACCACGGGATCGTCGCCCGAAGCTTCCTTGCAAACGGCGTCAGCGAACCTGCGGTTGACCGCCACGTAGGTGTCCCAGTCCTCAGTGCGGAAAATGGGGCGTGCATGGGCGAGGTGACACAGGGGCCACAGACCTTCGTTGGAAAGCCCATAGTAGTAACCACGCTCTTCGTCGGGCGTGAGCCAGACGCGCCGTAGGTCGTACGACTTTTCTTTCGGAGGAACGCGGATATGGTCGTTCCGATCAACGACATCGCGATCCGCAGATCCGCTTCCGTGCCCAATCCACACACCCGAACATGCGCGCAGGACGGGCTCGACGGCGGTGACGAGACCACTGGCTGGGTGCATGACTTTGATGCTTCCGTCTGGCTGGCGCTGGTGGATGTAGGGTTCGCGGTTGGCCAGGACGATCACTCTTTCGCCGGGGAAATGGCGCACCAGGGTCTGTTTGAGGCGCTGCGGGCTCCATGCGCCGCCTTGGCCGTCCATCTCGCGCTCTGCCGCGATCCGGTCGACAAGTTCGCGCACGTCCTGTACAAGCGGCAGGAAGTCCTTGTTGTGCGACTTCCCCAGAATGAATCGGCGAAGCTCCGTGCGGAAGCCCCGGCGCGAAAAGTGAGCAGCCAGCACCGTGATAGACGCGGCGCCGATGGCCAGGATTCCGAAGCCGAGGATGACGAACTTCCGTGTCTTGGCCTCACGTCGCTCAATGAAAGATAGGTCGTGAATCAGCACGAGAAAGCCCGCCGACTCGCGACCACGGACGAGCGACATGGCACTTACCAGGACATCGCCACCCGGCATGACCCACTCCATGCTCCATGGCGCGTCCACTGGGCTACGCCCGTCGGGCGAAGACGCGCGCATACGTTCCGAGATTAGCGGACAGGTCAGGCCAACGGGATAGGCGGAGGTTCGGGCTAGCAACGCCGCGTCGGATCCACATGCGGCCGCGGCCATGATCCGCTCGTCGCGCGCGATGTCCGAGAGAACCTGCTCCAGAGGAGCCTTGTCTGCCAGAGACCAATGCTCCAACAGAGCCGACCCCGCCCCGGTCGCGATCAAACGGACTCGAAGTGCGATGTCCTCGTCAAACCACTGTCGAGTCGTTCTTTGTACGATGGAGGCCGCGGCCAGGGTCAGAATCGCAAGTCCGGCCAGCAGCGCCAGCAGAAAGCGTAAGGTTCGATTCATCGTTCGCATCCAAGTTGCAGGTCCATGGTCCCCCCCATCGCTCTGAAATTCAGCTTGGAGCGTACACCGCGGAAAAGCATCCTCGCGTCAGCCGCGTGCTTCCCGACCGTGACAAATCGTCTCGCGTGGCAGAGTGCCACGCCACACGCTGCTCAATCAGTTGTGGCGCTTCTTGGCCTTCTTGGCTTTCGGCGTGTCCTTGCTGTTGTCGGCGTTGGCGTCTGTGGCGGCGGCCGATGCTTCCGGGTTGAGGTCGGGGAGCTTGGCGTGTCCGCACTTGCCGTTCTCGCAGGTCCAGCGCTGCCCTGCAGGAGGGAACCCCACGGTGTCCGTACAATCGAAACTCTCCTCGCACTCGCCTGCCTTCAAATCACGCTGCTTTTCGCCGGTTGAGGCGACGGTGATGGTTGGCGCTACCTCGGGGACGGGGGCCGCGACTACGACTGCTGGCTTGGGGGCAACCGGAATTGGGACCGGCGCTTGCACCGGGGCCGAGGCGCATGAGCACGCCAGCGCGACGATGAATGGAACTGCAAGGGCGTTTCGAAGCATGGGCGGAACCTCCGGGTTGTGAACGTTCGCGGAATCCTCTCCAGTCGCAAACGTCATGCCAGCCCGATTCGTGAGTTGGCCCAGGAGTTGCTGTCCTGCGTGCTCCGAAGTGGAACTACTTCTCACCAAGTACATGTGGCTGCTGGACGCTGTCGTCGTGTCGGTGTGCGCGGCGGTTCTTGGCAGTTCTGCCTCTAGTCTGGTCGCCTACGGACTCGGCGAAGCACCACATCCGAGACCACCGGCCGCACAAGCCCAATCACATACGCCGCCCCCAGTGCGCAACAAGCAACCGAATGCGATTCTTCGGCGAAACATATTCTGTTCGACTTGTCCGCCGATCCGCCTGGACGGCGATCCGGAACCGGTGACTTTGCCCGACATGACACCTCTGCAACCTCAGCCAACGCAGCTGCCGCTCAAGCTTCTTGCTGTCATGTACGCGCCCACGCCCAAGGCGCACAAGTGGAACATGGCAGTCATTCGCAACAACGAGCAGAAGACGGTGGGGGCCTTCCAGCGAAGGAGCGCAAATCCACGGCGCGACCTTGCTCAGCATCGCTGACACCCGCGTTTACATCGACAATGCCGGCGCGACCGAATTCCTCGATCTTCTTCTGCCGCCAAAGGCCGCGCCAGTTCCACCTCCCCGCCCAGCACCGCCACCAGCCCAGCCGGTCGATGCGTTTTCCCAGGAGCTCGATCGTGGCATCAAGAAGCTCGGCGAGTATCGATACGAGATCAAGAGGGGGACGCTCGAATCCGTGCTCGGCAACCTAGCCCTACTGTCGCGGTCGGCGCGCATCGTGCCCGAAATGCGCGGTGGCAAACCCGCCGGTTTCCGCCTATTCGCGGTCAGGCCCGACGGCCCGTTCGCGAAGATCGGACTGCAAAACGGGGATGTGATCGCTTCCATCAATGGGTTGGAAATGACCAGTCCCGAGAAGGCGCTGGAGGTCTACGCCAAGCTTAAGTCAGCAAGCCATCTCGACCTGGGCCTGGAGCGCAATGGCCAGAAGGTCGCATCGGACTACACCATCCGCTGAGCCACGATGGAGTGGCAGGATGCCACGCGAGGCAGGCCGCCACGTAGCGCGGATAGGCCAACCCATGCAGATTGAGGTGTCGCGACTGGCACCTCTCATGCAGGTCAATGTTGTGTGCATGATTTGCAAACAACGCAGTCGAATGGCAACCCTTCCCGCAGACATCGGCTGCTTGTGGCGGAGGATGATCGAGCTTTTCGCGAAACGATGGTTGCACTTCTAAGGTCTGACGGGCACGAGGTCGTTGCCGTGGCAAACGGATTCGAGCTTCTGGACACCATCGAGGTCTCGCTGGATCCCGATCTTGGATCGGACAAATTCGATCTGGTGATCTCGGATGTTCGGATGCCTGGCATGACCGGGTTGCGCGTCTTCACCCAAGTGGGCTATGGCCCCAATATTCCGCCCGTTGTCTTCATCACGGCATTCGGCGACGAGGAACTGCATGAGCAGGCACATCATGCTGGCGCCTTGGCGGTGCTCGATAAGCCATTCGACATCGATGAATTGCGAGTCTTCGTCAATAACTTCTTGGCCGGGAAAGGAGACTGACTGGTTCGCAAGCTTCTAGGCGCCCCGCGACCAGCCCTTGGGGAGCAATCGCTTGATCACTTTCGCGAGCGCAAGGCTTGCGGCAGGCTCGGGTTGCGGCGGATTGAGGATCTGCTCGTCGTAGATGGCGTTGATATCGCCGCTGGTGAGAATAGCAATCACCTTCTGATGCGAATCCTGATTCTCCACGACGAGCAGTTCCTTGCTGTCGAACGTGGACATCTTGGCCAGCGCCGAGTACAGGCTTTGGTCGGCGGTGACGGTGACCGCGGGGGTAACGAGATCGCGCGTCACGATCAAGTTGGCCAGGGCCGCTCGACTACTGAGGGTCTGTTGCACTGCCTGGAAGGAGACCACACCCACCAGCGCATCGTCCTGCCCGGTCACGGGAAGACAAGACTGCCCTCCGGAGGCGAATCGCTCGAGCACCACAGGCAAAGCCGTTCGCTCGTTCACTGAAACTGGAGCTTCTCTCGGCCGCAGGGCCAAGATGTCCTCGACTTTGGTGTGTTCGAGGAGCGTGCGGATGATCTGGCGCTGTTGCGCGGGAGACGCCGAGCGCGCCGGTAGCTGTTTCTCGTAGATGGTGTGGCGCCTGACGAGCAGGAACCCCAGCATGCACACGAACATGGTGGGCACCAGCAGATGGTAGTTTCCGGTCATTTCGCTGACCATGATGACCGTCGAGATGGGTACGTGAGCCGCGGCGGAGAAGAATCCCGCCATGCCGACCATGGCAAAGGCACCTGGGTCGGGGACCAGAGCAGGCTGCCAGCCGTGAAAGACCAACCCAACCGCGCCACCGAGTGCGCCGCCAATGACAACGGCCGGCCCAAACACGCCGCCACTGCCGCCGGAGCCCACGGTGAGAGAAGTCGTCAGCATCTTGGCGCCGGCGATGGCCAACAAGGCAAGCACGGTGCCTTGACCCTGGAATGCCTTCTGCACCACGCCGAATCCCGTGGAGAGAGATTCGGGAACAAACAGCCCCACTCCGCCCACCATCAGACCACCGACGGCGGGCTTCAGCCAGTTGGGCATGGCGAGATTCTTGAACCAGTTGCGGATGCCGTAGAACACCTGGGGATAGGTTCGGCCCCCGAGGGCGATGACCAAGCCAAGCACCAGGTAGGGACCAAGCTCCATCGGCGTGCGAAAGCGAAAGTTTGGTGTCTCGAACAGCGCATGCCAACCGAAGATGGAACCAAAGGTGCTGTACGCGACGATGGACGACAAAATGGCCGGCGCCACGACCTCGGGTTCGAGATCCATGTCCCGATAGAGCACTTCGGCGGCAAAGAGTGCCCCCGCCAGGGGGGCGCGGAAAATGGCGCCGATGCCAGCACCCATGCCCGCAATCATCAGGGTGCGACGTTGGCGAGCCGACAGACCGAGCCAGCCCGCGATGTTCGAGCCGAGCCCGGCGCCGATTTGTGCGATGGGACCTTCCCGGCCAGCCGAGCCACCCGTGCCCATGGTGATGGCGGATGCGATGGATTTGACGAAGGGAACACGGGCTCGAATCTTTCCTTCGTGGAAATGGTACGCCGCGATCGCAGCATCGGTGCCGTGCCCCTCCGCCTCGGGCGCGAGCAGGTAGACCAGGATCCCGCTCACCAGGCCGCCCAGTGCCGGCAGTCCAAAGAGAATCAGTCGAGATAAAGGGCGCGCGGTTTCCGCGAACAGCGGCACCTCCCCCGCCGGGCCCGATGGCCGATAGCCCGCCATCCCGTCCAGCAAAAGGTGCTTGGCAAGCCCGAGCAGGTAGTGAAATCCGGCCGCACCAAGACCGGCGATGACGCCGACGACGGCGCAAAGAAGAAGCAGTGTTCCGAAATCTACAAAGTGGCGGCGAAATGCGAAGACATCACGAAAGGGGTGCTCAGTCACTACGAATAATCCTCGGCTTCCTCATAGCGCACATCGAAGCGTGTCCCAAAGACTTCAAGTCGATCCTTGCCGCACCATATCGACACTGGCGGCGAGCGCCGTCGCGTACGCCGATTTCTAGAAGTAGTAGCGAGCACCAATGGCGCCATCGGTGTACACGCCATATTTGCCGCGAACGGCGGCATTGCTGCGCACGGTGAACTCGGGTGCGATTTCAAAGAACAACTCGATGGGATTGCCACGCACGAGGACCGACATGCCCAAGGGGATGCGGAAACCACCCTCGGTGGCGCTCGGACTTTGCCCGACCGCGAAGTCGTGGACCAGAACGCCGCCGATGCCGAGGTACACGGGCAAGACATATTGGCCATCGGAAGACGCCCACGTGCCCGGACAAAAGAGCAAATCCAGATGCGCCCGCAGGTTATTGCCCTCGGCGCCCTCGCCGACAGCGCCCTGAAATGCAACCGTCGAGGCGGCCCAAAGTTTCGCCGTCACACCGGTCACCATGTTGCTGATGTTGAGACCAAGCCCGAAGCGGGCCGGCGAGTTGGGCAAGCCAGAATACGAATGGGAATCCTGCGTCGATGTTGTCTGGTCTGGCCGCGCAGGCAGCGCTGGGGTTGGCAGGCTAGGTTCCTGAGCGAGAACCACTGGGGAAGAAAGCAGGATGACGAGAAAGCCCAGAAACGGGGCGCGGGATGAGAATCGATTCACGAGGAGACTCCTTTCGCATTCGCAATTTCTGGGCTTTCGCAAGTTCACAAGGGCCTTGCCGGCAGCACCATTCGGCGGTGCCTATTTCTTCTTGGATTTCTTTTCGGTCTTCGCAGGTTCAGCCTTCTTCGCCTCGGCGGACTTGGTCTTCTCCTCGGATGCCTTGGCGCCCTTCCCCTCCTTGCCGGCCTCAGCCGCCTTGGTGAGCTCCTGAACTTTTTCTTCCGCCTGAGCGAGCTTCGCTTTCAGGTCGTTCGCGGTTGCCGTCTGGCTTGCGAGGCTTTTCTGCACATTGCTGAGGTCGTTTCTGCACGTCTTGAGCGCTTCCTGGCTCTCCTTGTCTTCGCATCCAGCACTGGCGAGCAGGAAGGCTCCAAGGCAGATGGTGGCGAGAGTCTTGAGTGTGCGAGTCATGCGTTCTCCTTTGTGTTGTCCGGATTGAGTTGGGTGCTCGATTTCCTGTCCGCGACTGCTACAGCAAGCGACATGCCATGGTTTCGACAACGCGATGAAGCCGTTTTCGGCCGCATGAGACCGAGACATCTTGCCTCGCGTGGCAAGTTGTCACTTCCGTCTTCATGGCGTTGTTTTCCCTTCGTCGAGGGAAGGCAGATCGGCGAGATTCGGCTGCAGCACGATTTCGATGCGCCGGTTCTGGGCCCGATGTTCGGGCGAGTCGTTCGCCACCACGGGATCGAACTCCCCGTACCCCGCGGCGGCAAGAACCTGAGGTCGCATGCCATTGGCGACGAGGAATTTCGTGACTTCGACGGCGCGGGCCGTGGACAGCTCCCAGTTCGAGGGAAAGCGAGCCGTATGAATCGGAACGTCGTCGGTGTCGCCAGCGACCAGGAAGTTGCGATCGGGAATCGTCGCGAGAACCTTGGCCACCTGGGCGAGCGCGGCTTGGCCGTCCGGTTTGATGTTCGTCTTTCCCGAATCGAACAAAACATCGTTCGGCAGAGCGATGAGCATCCGGCCGTCGCGAATGACGACTTTGAGTTGGCCAGCGTCGATCATTGACTTGAGCCGAGCGACCAGATTGCGAAACGTCGCTGCGCGTGCCTCGGCCGCGGCCTTCTGCTTTCGCAGCTCCTCGAGACGAGCCTTGGCATCGGCGAGCACTTGAGCGAGCTGCCCCTTCTCGCTTGTCAGTTTGTCCACATTCTGACCCAGCTTCTCGAGCCGGGCCCGAAGCTCCCCAGCCAGCGCCGTCGTATCGTCGACCTTCTTGCGCAGGTCATCCCGCTCGGCAGTGAGCGTGGCGATGTGCTTGTCGGCCTCGCTCATCTGCGACTGAAGATGGTCGATTTGCGCTTTGAGATCCTTCTCTCGCTCGGCGGCCGCGCGATCGTGGTCGGCGCGAAGCTTGTCCATCTCGGCAACCTTCTTGTCGAAGGTTCCGGTGGTCACGCAGGCGCTGGACGCAACCCCGAAAAGCAGTAGGGTCAGGGGAACGGTTAGCCAGGGGAAAGTTCTGCGAAGATGACGTCCTGATTGCATGCCAGGAATGCGGCAGCAAGCGACATGCCACGACTAGAATCATGGATCGGAGTGGAGATCGCTAGCCCTCGCACCGAGGCAATCCGCCACGCGTGGCAAGTTGTCACGTGGCGACGGGCTAGATTCCGAGTCTTCGTGGTCATTTCACTGTGGCATGGGTGGCACGCGCCTTGCTGATTGGGCTTTCATGCTTTCGAGATTCGATTGCTCGCCAGTCATCGAGTTGGTGGGCGTCTCGAACGCCGGAATGAACAAGGAGGAGAAGATCCATGAACCGCAAAGCCGTCACCCTCGCAGCTCTCTTGTTGGGGTTCGGTTGCTCGCACGCGACCCCGAAACCCGATTCGCCGGCTGTTGCAGCCGCACCACGGCCCGCACCTGCTCGTGTTGCGACTGACCACTCGAATGACAACGTCGCAGCGCAGGCGCCGACCAGGGACGATTCCGATGGCAATGCCATCTATTTTGATTTCAATTCCGCAAATCTTCGGGAAGACGCGCGGCCCATACTGCAACGGCTCGGCGAGGAGTTGGCCCACGCCAAGAAGTCGATTCGCATCGAGGGCAACTGCGACGAGCGCGGCACCACCGAGTACAACATCGCGCTTGGCGATAAGCGTGCCCGCGAAGCGAAGAGCTATCTCGAGCGACTTGGCGTACCCGGTAAACACATCAAAGTCGTCAGCTACGGCAGCGAGCGGCCCGAAGTACCAGGGCCATGACGAAACCGCCTATGCCAAGAACCGCCGAGACGACTTGGTGGTGAGGTAGTCTTGGCCACGGTGGATGGGCTAGGTGAAGGCTCCTCCACCTCCGAGCTCCCCCATCCATCGCGGCCTCTTTTTCGCGTTCGCCTCTTCCCACCCCGGCCGCATAACCGGGGTAGGATGGCCGGACCATGAAACTCGCGGCCAAGCTGACAGCCTTCATCCTGGCCGCTATGCTTCTGGTTTTCGCCGTGCGCGGCTACCAGGCCGCGCACCGGCAGATGGTGAACGCCGAGAACAGGGCGCGTGAGAACTCGCTCTTGCTTGGGCGCGCATTGCGACCGGCCCTGGTCGAGATTTGGAGCAAAGAGGGCCCGGCCCTGGCGCTGGAGATGCTTTCCTATGCGGCGGATCGCGTGCGCCGAACCCAGCAGCTCGACTTACGTTTCGTGCCCACCTCCGATGGCAAGGGGCCCGGGGTGAAACCGCTTGTGCGCCCAGATCGCCTGGCAGGTCTGGATGCGGAGGAGGAACGGGTCTTCGTGGAGAAAGTCGCTGGCAACGAGACCCTGCTCACCTACTTGCCCGTGGTCGTTGGCAACCAGCAGGTGGGCGCACTGGAGGTTTCTGGTCCACTCACCGAGCCCGACAATGAGTTTCGGGCCGAGATCATGCAAATCCTGGGGCGCACGGCGCTGGCTGCACTTGCCGCTTTCATCGCCGTCGGTGTCGCCGGTTTCTTCTTCGTTGGTCGCCCCATGCGCCGCCTGGTGGCCAAGGCGCGACGGATAGGTGCCGGGGATCTTTCCCAGCCTCTCGATCTCAAGCAAAGAGACGAGGTCGGCGAGCTTGCGACCGAAATCAATCAGATGTGCGACCGACTCGCGGCGGCCCAGGCGCGGGTGGAAGAGGAAACCAACCAGCGCATTGCAGCCTCGGAGCAACTTCGCCATGCCGATCGTCTTACCACGGTTGGTAAGCTGGCTTCGGGCGTGGCGCATGAGCTCGGTACCCCCCTCAACGTCGTCTCTGGACGCGCCAAGATGATCACGCGCGGACAGGTGAAAGGCGCCGATCTGGTCGAAAGCGCGCAAGCCATCGTCGACCAAGCCGAGCGCATGACCAACATCATCAAGCAATTGCTGGGTTTCGCGCGACGCCGCCAACCCCAGCGCCGGAAAGAGAGCCTGCGTGGCGTCGTGGATCGTACGCTCGCCTTGTTGCACCCGATGGCGCAAAAGTCGGACGTCGTCTTCAAGACCAACCACGCCGAACCAGAGCCTTTCGCAGAGGTCGATGTTGGGCTCATCGAGCAAGCCCTGACCAACCTGGTCGTCAACGCCATTCAGGCGATGCCCAAAGGCGGCGTTCTCACCATTCACTCCTGCGAAGAGGTTGTCTCCCCTCCCGTGGGCGTTCCCGCCACCGCAGGCGGGTATGCTTGCCTGCACGTCGAGGACACGGGCGGCGGCATGACCAGTGAGCAGCTCCGCCATGCCTTCGAGCCCTTTTTCACCACCAAAGAGGTAGGCAGCGGCACTGGCCTCGGACTTTCGGTTGCCCACGGCATCGTGCGCGATCACGGCGGGTGGATCGCAGCCACCAGCGCGGTAGACAAGGGAAGCCGTTTCTCGATGTACCTGCCCTCGACTCACAAACCGGAAACACCCAATGAACAAGTCGATTCTGATCGTGGATGACGACGCGGCCCTGTGCCGGCTGGTCGTCGATGGCCTCGGGCGGGAGGGCTTCGAAGTGCGCAGCGCGACCTCACCCGAGGAGGCGCTGGCCGCCATGGCCAGCGGCGATTTCGATGCGGCGCTGGTCGACATCAACATGCCAAAGATGAACGGGCTGGAGCTGAGCCGCCGCCTCCTGGACCAGCGACCGGACCTGCCCATCGTCGTCATCACCGCGTTCGGCAGTCTAGAGACGGCCATCGCCGCCATTCGCGCCGGGGCATACGATTTCGTCACCAAGCCATTCGAGATCGAGCAGCTCGTGGTGGCAGCCGACCGCGCTTGCCAAACCCGCCAGCTTCGCGAGGAGGTCCGCCGGTTGCGCGAAGTGGTGACGTCTTCGCCACCGTTTGCCGACATCCTCGGCGAATCGGCCGAGATTCGCCGCCTGTGCCACGTCATCGACGCTGTCGCCCAGACCGATTCCACGGTGCTGGTGACTGGCGAAAGCGGTACGGGCAAAGAGCTCGTAGCACGCGCCCTGCACGAAAGAGGTCCACGCAAAGCTGGGCCGTTCGTGGCCATGAACTGCGCGGCCATGACCGACACATTGCTCGAGAGCGAGCTCTTCGGCCATGCCCGTGGCGCCTTTACGGATGCCAAGGACACCCGCGTGGGTCTCTTCGTGAAGGCGGGCACTGGGACCCTGTTCCTCGACGAGATCGGGGACATGCCAGCTGGGATGCAATCCAAGATGTTGCGCGCCCTTGAAACGCGCATGGTGCGGCCGGTTGGCAGCGACAGCGAAGTTCCCTTTCGCGCCCGGATTGTTGCCGCCACCAATCGGGATCTTGAGAGCGAAGTCGAAGACGGGCATTTCAGGCAAGACCTGTATTTTCGGGTCAACGTCATCCGCATCCTGGTGCCGCCACTGCGCTCACGCGGCGGCGACATCTTGATCTTGGCGCAAAATTTCGCCCTTAAGTTGGCCAAGCGTCTCGACAAGAAGGTAACGGGCATTTCCGCCCCAGCGGCGGAACGGCTGCTCGCCTACCCGTGGCCGGGCAACGTGCGCGAGCTGCAGAACGCCATCGAGCGCTCCGTGGCAATGACCCGCTTCGAGGAGATCGTCGTCGAGGATTTGCCCGAGACCGTGCGCAACTACCGACGAACGCCCTTGTTGCCCTCGGGCGAAGACACGTCCGATTTCTTGCCCATGCACGAGATCGAAAAGCGCTATATCCTGCGCGTCCTCGAAGCCGTGGGCGGAAACAAGACTTCCGCCGCACAGATTCTGGGTTTCGATCGCCGCACCATGTATCGAAAGCTCGAACGCTTCGACAAAGACAAATAGTGGCGCCTTGCCATTTCGTCATCCACACAATGAAAACACTCGCTCTCCTCGCAGCCCTTCCAATTCTCTCGTCCACCAGCGCTGTCGCGCTGGCCGAAACCCTGCAAGTTCCCGAGGGAGGCAATGCAGTACCCCTTGGCAATCATCGGGTGCTTTGCAGTGTTTCGCCCGACGGCTGGACAGCCTCTGGAGATCGGGAGTCGGTGCGCCCGCCCGATGCCGCGAGCATCTCGAACCGGAGTGTCGAAGTCGAAGTGGCGGCAGATCCCAAAGGCTGTGCGCACGCAAAATCCGCGCTTACCCTGATCGCCGTCGGCCGCTGGCCGGATATCGACCCCTCCAGCGTTGTCTTTTTTCCTGACGAAGGCCGCCTCGAATTCAAGGGAACGAATGTCGAACAAAGTCAGATCCTGTGGCAGTCACCCAGTCACAGTGGCCAGGAAGCCTGCCTCGCGCCAACGGCCACCGGCAAGTTCCAGCAGTGTGCCATCCCGCTCGACCGCAAGCTCCCCTTCGACACCGCGTTTCGCTGGCTCCCGGCATACGCCAAGGATGGTTCCGACGTGACCACCTTCGACAGCCAGGGACAGCGGGTGGACGTCGCCTCGTTCAAGCTCAGGCCCGCGCGTACCGTCGTTGGGCAGATATTCGCCGCGACGGAATCCCTGGACGTCTCGCAAGGAATGGGCGTCTTGCCTCTGGCGCATGCAGAGGCCGTCGCCAGTGTCGATTGCGGTCTGGCCCGGTGCGAACTTGGGGAAGGCGGGATCCTGGTTCGCGGCGTCCCGGCACAGTCGACCCAGATCACCGTCACAGCACGTCTGTCACCGCGTTTTGCCATCAGCCACGGAGACCGGACGGAAAGTAGCACAGCTGGCACCTTCACGATTCTACGCTGCCCGCTCACCGTGGTTTCTGGCCCACCCCTGCGCGACGCGGATGAGCCCCAGATTCTGGTCAAGGTAGCAGAGCGATGCCGAAGCAGCGCCCGGCTGCGCTGGTCCGTCGGCAGCGAACCCGCGGAGGTTGTCCGCACCCTTCACACGAGCGATGGTGACTACGTGCTCTTGCGCACGGAGCAGCTCGCGGGTGGAAGCGTCACCATCTCGGCGACGCGCGCCGATTCCGTGACCGGGGTATTGGGTTCGGTGACGACACCGACCGCGCCGGCGCCGCGACCAGAATCGACGCTGGAGCTGCCCGGCCACGGTCCCATTGATTTCATACCGACCAATCGCGACGCCTTGTGGTCCGTCGGCGGTGTGCCTCACGCGAGGTTCTTGCCCCTCGAGCTTCCAGGGGCCTACACCCTACGTACCGAGAAGGATCGCAACCTTCTACGTGGAAACCGAAAGAGCGGCGGGTTCGTGAGCTTGCGCTACGCCTATCGTCGCGATGACTTGCCCAAGGAGTTTGCCGACGTGAATCTGGCCGTGCTCTCAGAAACCGTCCAGCGGCCCTTGCGCGAGGCAAGCGTCCCCGTTTCCTTCGACGCCACAGCAACACACAAGGCTCCCATCGCCGAATTCCTATGTGCGGATGCCCACGGCAATGCCCACGCTCTCACTCCGGGCAAACCCGCGCGCATTCCATACTCAGCCCGGGCAACGTGCCGAGTGGTAATCCACCAGGAGCGCGTATCGCCTGAAGACGGACAGCAGCAGGTCGTTCTGGAGATCGAAGTCACCAAGGCGAGCGGGGGCAAGCGCTCGGACGCCAGCGTGAACGAACACATGGTGCTTCGGCCCGGGGGCGAGCCGCGGATCTTCTTCCTCAAGGGCATCACCGAACAATTCGATCAGATCGAGGTGCGATTGTCCCATGTCGTCGACGAAACCCGCTACGTCCTGGACACCAGCGGGAAACAGGAGCCACCCTCGGTACAATGGTCGGCGACGATCGAGGGCGGCCACGTACGCCTCTATGTCAGCCTCAATGTTCCGGCCGGTCTCTACCGTATCAACGAGCCAGCGGCCTCCATGACCCTCAACTTCGGCGTGCTCGGCCGCCTGACTTGGCTCAACCGACAAGGCAAAGAAGGCTTGCTGGGACTCGAAACGGGCGTGCTTGGCGCGAGCCTCATTCCCCAGCAATACATCAACACCCTGCCGTTTCCCCCGACCCTGGTCACGCTGCTCGGGATCGGCCTGCGCGTCGAGGTCGGCCAGGGTGCCGCTGTAGGGGTCCATCTGTGGGGGGCCTACGAATTTCGCGGCGCCTACGCGTACACCTCCTCGGACGGCACCGCTCATGGCGACGCGACCCACTGGTCGCTGCTGTTCGGCCCCAGCATTTCCATTGGAAATATCGGGACGAATCTGTGATTAGCCAAGCACCTGCGCCGTAAGCTCGCGCAAATAGTCGATATCGAAGGGCTTGTCGAGCAGGGTGAGGGCACCAATTTCAAGCGCGCGCTTGTGGGTATCCTCGTCGCCAAACGCCGTGAAGAGTATGAACGGCGGCATGCCGGGATTTCGTCCGACCTTGGCCAAGGCTTCCATCCCCGGCCACCCCGGCATGCGAAGATCGGAGAGTACGAGATCAAATGCGGCAAATGTGCCATCCGGGCTGAGTGAGTCGCCCAGGATGTCCATCAAGTCAACGCCGTTGGATACGGCGACAATCTGGTACCCGTCTTTGCGCAGGGCCGATGTGAGCAGGAACCGGAACGGACCATCATCCTCGGCAAGCAGAAGCCTATGCGGGCCGAGGTGGCTGGCAGGATCTTCGTTGCGTGCCTTGCGCATCGAGATGCGTTCAAAGGCTGAATTGTCTTGCATTGGAGTTTGCATGCCACCCTGTCCCTGCATGAAGGGTGCCTACTGATTCGTTCGCCGCTACGCCGCCGATTACGACAAACGACCGTGGCCGCATGCCCCACGTGGCGACTCGCCACAAAGGACCGACTGTAACCGAACCCCAACGGCGGCTGCGTTCTATCACTACTGTGTCACCTGACGACGGCCTATGGCCCATGCAACGGCCGTTGTGTAAAGCGCCAAGTGCGTCGCCGCAAGTCCGAAATGAAGAAATCGAAATTGCGGTGTCGATAGCGCAAAGATATCGAGAACCAGACAGAGCAAGCCACCGCTCGCCGCAACCAACATTCCGGACCTGGTCCCTAGCACTCGCACTGCAAAGTAGACCGGAATCACCATAAGAAGCGACAGCACCAAATGCGCTCCCAACGCACGGCTTGCGATCCAGTCGGCAAATCCAACCATCATCACGCCCCAGAGTGGCAACAGTAGCGACACGATGGATTTCTCCGATGTGGACTCCTCTCGCCGACTATCCCGCGGCGACGAAACGACTTCGGTACCAAGACCGGACTCGTTTCGCGTCGCGAATTGTTCCCGGTCGCATTCAGGAAGTGCAGCCGTTTCGTCTTCGATGAATTTTGGTCTGTGCATGGATAGATCCCCACGCTATGCGGCGTGCTGGGCGATCACGCGTCGGCCAATGGCCGTCAAGTCAGGGATATCGAATGGCTTGTCCAAAACCGCCGCCGCGCCCGCCCTCTCGGCCCGCTCATGGACTTCTTCGCTGCCGAAGGCCGTGATCACGACAACCGGCGGTAACATCGGGTCGCGGCTCAGCTTCTCCAAGGCTGGAAGACCGCTCCATCCCGGCATCCTTATGTCGGACACAACCAAGTCAAACGGTTTGACGCCGGATTTCGGGAGCATCGAGGATGCAAGGACTTGGAGCAGAGAAGAACCGTCGCTGACCGCCACGACTTCGCACCCTTCATCTTCGAACGCGAAAAGCAGCATGTCCCTGAAGGCCCAATCATCTTCCGCGATGAGCACGCGCGATCGCCGCTTGAGAGTCTTGCCTGGCCCCCTAGGCGCCGTCGTCCCGAGAGTCATTTCCGATTCGCTGTTCGTTTCCATCGTGTGCCTCCGTATGCGCTTCAAGCTGCATCCCACGTGCCACGCGGAAGGGAAGTCTTTCAGCGCTTCCAAGCCGCGCGATAGGCAGATCTGACGTGGCGCCCCGCCTCACGTGGCAATTCGCTACGCAACCGGTTCGACCAGCCCCTGCTGACCCCGATCATGACGCCAACCGTGGTTCCGAGAACCACGTCTCGGCATGGCTCGTGCAGGTCACCAGCTGTCATGACCTTGCGTCAGTTCAAGTCTGCCCTGCCATACGCCTGGGGAGTCGCCTACCTGCTCTTCCATTCCCCGCCTGCCGCCGCGGCCATCTCCGACATTTCGTTCGAACAATACCGCTTGCCGAATGGGCTCGAGGTTCTGCTGCATGTCGATCACAGCGTCCCCGTGGCTCACGTCGAGGTTTGGTACAAGGTCGGCTCGAAAGACGAGAGCCCCGGCAGATCCGGATTCGCTCACTTGTTCGAACACATGATGTTCGAGGGCACCAAGCAAATCCCCAAGGGTGCGTATTTTAAGTACCTGGCGGAGGCCGGGGCTTCGGCACGCAATGGTGCGACCAATATGGATCGGACGGCCTATTTCGAGACCCTGCCGGCATCGCGACTTGAGCTCGGCCTTTGGCTCGAAAGCTCACGCATGGGATTTCTGCTAGACCACTCTACGCTCGGCAAGAACTTCGCCACCGAGCGCGGCGTCGTGGAAAACGAACGTCGCCAAACGGTAGGGTGCAGATCTTGAATTGACCGAGAAATACAGGGGAATTGGACGGTCGACCGCGTGGCCGGTGACAAAGTATCCGGCAGCGTAATTTGTTGAAAGGGCAGAGCCTGCCGGGGTACTTCGAGATTGTCGAAACCGAAATCCTCGGAGGATGCCCCATGACAGATTCCCAGATTCCCGCACTTGTTGGCAAGCAGACAACGGCCCTCGATGAACTGCGCGCGTTCATGCGTGAACGCCAGGCCGCCCGCACCGGCGACAAGGACTTCGAGACCTTCGAGCGTGAGGCGCGCCGTCGTTTCGCCGCGGCCGAGGCGGAATTCGTAGCCGAGGAATTGGCCCGACTCGACACCGACGCACCCGCAGTCGAAGTGGACGGCGTTCCACACCGACGCGTCCTTCGCTGTTCGCAGACATACATGACGGCCGCCGGGCCTGCCAGCATCGAACGGACGCTGTACTCGACCCGACAGGACGGCGAACGCGCGGTGTGCCCGATGGAGTTGCGTGCCGGTGTTGTCGCCGGTTACTTCACGCCGCTCGCAGCCCAGAATGCGGCGTGGATGGTTGCACACCTCACACCCGGCGAGAGTGAGGAGCTGCTCGTCCGCATGGGCGGCATGTGTCCATCGAAGTCCAGCTTGGACCGGATGGCCAAGGCACTGTCGGCGCGCTGGGAAGCCGAGCGCATCGACTTCGAGAAGCGCCTACGCGACCAAGAGAGCGTGCCCGCGGTTGCCGTGGTCGTCGCCGTCTCCCTCGACGGCGTGTTGATTCCCATGAAGGACGGCCAGCGCGAAAAGAAATGCGCCGCCACCCGCGCCCGGGGCAAACTGGCCAAGGGACCCACCGGCTACAACGAGGCAAGCTGTGGAACGCTGATGTTCTATGACGGAGCTGGCGAGCTGCTGCTAACCAGGCGAATCGCTCGCATGCCAGAAGCCGGCAAGCCCACGCTCAAGGCCAGCCTCACGGCGGAGCTGATGACCATTCTCGCGCGCCGTCCCGACCTTCGCGTCGTCACCATCGCAGACGGAGCCAAAGACAATTGGGCCTTCCTGGGCACCTTGCCGGATGGCTACGCGGGCTATCAGATCGTGGATTTCTTCCATGCCGCCGAGCACCTCGCCGACGCGATGGTCGCCGTGCATGGCGAAGGCACCGTCCGCTTCACACTGGAATTCGAGAAGCATCGCCACATCTTGCGCCACGACACCGATGGCGTGGAGAAAGTCATTCGCCACTTGCGCTACCTGGCCAAGCATCACCGGCGAAATCGCAAGGTGATTTCCGCGCTCGGGTATTTTCGCCACCATCGCCATCGTATGCGCTACGCCAGCTTCGCTCGCCGACATCTCCCCATCGGCTCGGGCATCGTCGAGGCCGCGTGCAAGACGCTGGTCTCACAGAGACTCAAGCGCTCTGGCATGCGCTGGCGCCACGACGGTGGTCAAGCCATTCTCACCTTGCGCGCCTTGGAGCAAAGCGACCGTTTCGATCGTGCCTGGCGCATGCTCGCTGCAACCTACGTCCAGATCGTATCTCTACCCGACAACATCGTCGACATCGCCTCACGCCGCCACCGCTGATGAGCCGTCAGAATGAGAGCTACACCGAAACGGTAGAAGACGTCCCCCTTGGCGGAGTCGCTCGTGTCCAGTTGGAGGCGCTCTTCCCCGTGGGTCACCCCTACCGCCATGAGGTCGTGGGTTCGATGGCAGATCTCAATGCAGCTTCCGAAGCGGATTTGACGGACTTCTACAATCGCTTCTATGCACCTGGAAACGCCGTGCTGCTCGTGGCTGGCGACATCGACACAGCCGCGACCAAGGGCCTTATCGAAAAGTACTTCGGCCCCATCACGGCGGGACCGCCCATGCAGCGCTCGCCCACTCCTGCCATTCCGCCACAGCAGGCCGAGCGTCGGCTGGCCATGGAAGCCAAGATCAATCTTCCCTATGGCCAGATGGCGTGGAATACGGTGCCCGCATTCATGCCTGGCGATGCCGAACTGGATATGCTGGCCAACATTCTTGGCGAGGGTAAGAGCTCTCGCCTCTACCGGCTGCTCGTCCATGATCTCAAAATCGCGGAATCCGTGTCGGTGACCCATTTGAGTCGCATGTACTGCGGTACTTTCGAAATCGACTACACCCCCATGAAGGGACACAGCCCGACCGAAGTCGAGCGGGTCATCGACGAGGAGCTCGACGGGCTGCTCACCCGGCCACCCTCGCGCGAGGAGGTCGAGCGGGCCAAGAATCAAATCAAGACCGGCCTTCTGCAGAGCATGGAAACGCTGTCTGGTCTGGCGTCTCGCCTTCTTTACTATGACGTGTTCGCGGATGACCCAGCCTACTTGAGCCAGGATCTGCAACGCTACGAAAGAGCGACTCCGGAATCTCTTGGGATGTGGGCGAAGAGAATACTCACCAAGAACCAACGCGTGGTGATCGATGTCGAGCCAAATCCGAACGCTCCCATCATGGGACGGTTGATACGGGCAACCACGCAGACTGCGAGCAGCCCGGTATCGGTGGACGATCGAATCCCGCCGCGAGCCGAACCAAGCGAGACGCCACTGCGCACGACTCCCGATGCCGCCTTCCGCGAAACGGTTCCACCGTCTGGAAAGATAGAATCATTCAAGGTGCCGGCGGTGAAGCGGTTCCGTTTGAAGAATGGCCTGCAAGTCATCTTGGCCGAATCGCACAAGCTGCCTCTCGTCAGTATGGACATGATCGTGAAGACGGGCAGCAGTGCGAACGGAACGGACCAGGCGGGGCTGGCCAGCTTGGTGGCGGATATGCTCGACGAGGGAACCCAGCAGCGCACGGCAACCCAAATCGCAAGTGAGGTTTCGCGGCTCGGAGCAACCCTCACGACCTATGCCACCTGGGACTCGTCTGGGGTCGCCCTGAGCGCGCTCAGCGAGAACCTGGACCGAGCCATCCCCGTGTGGGCTGACGTCTTGCTA
The DNA here is from genome assembly GCA_963723955.1 of uncultured delta proteobacterium. Taxonomy (GTDB): domain Bacteria; phylum Myxococcota_A; class Polyangia; order Fen-1088; family Fen-1088; genus Fen-1118. The sequence continues at coordinate 483,166 of CAVRSU010000007.1, read as the reverse complement.
GGGCCCGCCTTCGCCGAGGAAGATTTCAGACGGGTCGTGGGCAACCTGATTTCTTCCCTAGCATTGCGCACGGACTATCCGCCCGTCGTGGCAAGCCAGGTGTTCTCGCGTGCGCTGTGGGGCGACGGGCATCCCTTTGCGTGGCCTGATTCGGGCACCGAGGAGTCGCTCAGAAAACTCCGGCGCAGCGATCTACAGCATTTCTACGAGACCTTCTATCGACCCAATAACGCCGTACTGGCCGTTGCCGGTGATATTACCGAAGAGCAAGTGCGCTCCAAGGTCGAGCCCCTGCTCGCGAGTTGGCAGCGGAAGAAGGTTCCCTCAATCGATCTGCCCAAAGTCGCCGCGCCGCACAGGCTACGCCTTGTCCTAGTCGACAAACCCGGCGCGCCACAATCGTCGATCCGGATCGGCCTACCCGGCATCGAGCGCAACAATCCGGATTACTACGGCGCCCTGGTGGCCAATCAAATACTGGGTGGTACGTTCAAGCGCCTGGCCATGAATCTGCGTGAAGACAAGGGATGGACCTACGGCGTGACCTCGCGATTCGACGCCAGACGTGCGGCCGGGCCATGGACAGTAAGCGGCGAGTTCGTGGTTGAGCACACGGCCGATGCGGTGAAGGAGATCCTGAAGGAAATGGGCCGAATGCGCACCGGCGACGTGACCAGCGCAGAGCTCGCCGATACCAAGGCTGAAATCATCGGTGCCTTTCCCGCTCGCTTTGCCACCGCCAGCCAGCTAGCAACGCAAATGGCCACCCTGTCGGTATACGATCTGCCGCCCACGGAGCTCGGCACCTTCGTCCGCCAGATCGCGGCGGTCAGCCTGGAGCAAGTGCACCGGATGGCGCAAAAGTACTTCCGGCCAGACAATCTGCTGGTGGTCGTCGTGGGAGATCGCGCGAGCAACGAGCCGGCGCTAAGCAGGCTCGCTACAATCGAGCGCCGGGATCAAGAAGGCGCCCTCATCGAGCAAGCCAAGCGAGAATATCGCGCCAAGGGCTTGCCGACGGTAGACGATCGCGCCAAGGAGCCGGCCGACGGTCGCGCTGGCCGCGGACATCGGATGCGACATCGCCCTGGCATATCGGCTAGCTGAAGCCTTTCGGGATCAACCTGTTCAATCTCCCGGTTTGCTTCCACCTTGGCCAGGGACTGGGCCAGGTCCTGCTTCAAAGCGCTCGCTCTCGAGATTTGGGCGGTCGAGGTCTCTTGAAGGTCCAGGAGACTGCGCCGGCAAATTCTGAGCGCGGTCTTGCTCACCTCGTTCTTCCTTCCGGCGTTGGCGAGCAGCACTGCGGCGGTATGCCAGCAAAAAGAATGAGCCGCGTACACCCATCATTGCGTCATCTTCAGGTTGCGGGTCATGGCATCCTCCCTTTCTTCTTGCCGCCAGTGTCCAGCAAACCGCATGCCGTTCGTGGCGCATAATTCCATAGCCGCTTGGCTCGCAAATCCCGAGGCGGCGCGACTTGACCACGTGGCAATCCGCCTCGCGTGACATCCTGCCACGATCCCGGATAGGCCTTGATCTTCGCAATACCAAAATCCAGAACCTTCACCCGCTTCCGGCATACCAATTCAGGCGAGCAGATTCGAGATCGCCCATTTCGGCATCAACCGCCCAGGCGGAGTCGCTTGGCATGCGGCTAGCTGGCGAGCAGCGACGGGCGTGGATTGGCTGCCGAGGTCGCTATCGATCTGCTGCCATCAGCTGTGCGAAATCTGCATCGGATGTCACTAAAGTTGACCTGCGCGGTCGTTGTTATGCACGGCGGTCGGAATATCACGCGACATTCGTTCGAAACGCATGCCCTCGGGGGCCAAGCCGCGTAGTCCAGAATCGAGCGATTTTGCCGCAGCCGAAAGGGCTCAAGCTGCCCCCTGAAACGCTGGCGATTCTGCCCCGGCTGACGCCTGTACTATTGGAGATGTAGCCGTCAGCGCGCGACGGACGGTGGCAGCACTGCATTCCAGCACCTTCGCGGTCTGACGAAGGGACTTGCCGGTGCCCCTCCACGAAAGGGAGTTCTAGGCAATCGGGTCAGGGAAGTTGCTTGGTGCGGAGCGAGGGCTGCGACCACGCTGCACGCGCCGCCGTTGCGGCCGAATGCAAGTAGTAGTCCGAGCAAAGTGCAGTCACGGCCGGCTCGCGCCGTCGAGCTGGCGCTTGAGGAGCTCGACGTTGCCCGCGAGCCCGGGCAAATCTGGCCAGGCGCGGGCGGCTTCGGCATACGACGCCCCGGCTTCGGCAAAGGCGCCGCGCAGTTGCTGGACGGCACCCAGGCTGGCGTGGGCCTCGGCGAAGTTGGGAAACTCGCGCGCGGCACGGGTGTAGGACCGCTCGGCGGCGGCGAGATCGCCTGAGGCGCGAAGGTCGTTGCCTCGGTTGTACCAATGGATGGCCACCAGCTCGGTCACGGTGACGGGACGAAAGTAGGCCGAGCCCGCCTCGGGCCAGGGGCCATACTTCTTTCGGTACCAGTCGTCGGGCATGGCCTCCCCGCGCCGGAGCAGCTCGACATTGTGGTGGTCCGGGGCACGCGTGCGCACGAAGAAATGGCCGGGTAAGAGGATGCCGTCGAGAGGAATGCCGTCGCGCTCTGCGATGGCCAGGTAGAGCGCGCCCAGCCCGAGGCAGCTTCCGCGCCGGTCGGCGATCACGGACGACAACTGGAAGAAGCGCACATCGGCGCTGTCGACCTGGCGCTCGAAACCGAGCTCGCCGAAGACCACGGCGTTGATGTCGTCGGCCACGTCCGCGTGCGAGCGGCGATGACGGTCCTCCACGCGGCGAGCGATGTCTTGCAAGCCAGCGAAGGCGCGCGTGGTGGCGTCGGGGTCGGCGCCGAATTCAGCGGCCAGGGCGAAGAGAGAACTGGTGACCGGCCCGGGCGGCCGTTCCGTTGCGCTGCGACTGCATCCGAGCGCGGCCATGCCCACCGCCGCGTAGCAGAGCAGCGGCGTCGTGGTCATCTTGCTTCTTTTGCATCCAGGGGCTGCCAGCCCTCGGCGTGGTCGTAGAGATCGCGCGCGGTCATCGTCCAGATCACGAGCTTCTTGGTCTTGAGCTTGTCCACTCCACGACGGATCAGCTTCTCGCGCACGTTGGGGCCGCCGCCGTAGCTCATGACCAGATCCACCGGGTAGCCGATCTCCTTGGCGATGTGGGCCGACACGCCCGCGTGCTCGCAGTCCATCAGCTCGTACACACCGGTGAAGCTGTCGCCCAGGACGACGATGGGGCTGTCGGGATCGTCGTCGTAGAGCGTTCCGTCGGCATTCACCACCTGGTGGCCGGTCAGGGTTTCAGGGGCGAATTTCGCGCGCTCGGCCTCGGGCAGGCGCGAGCACAGGTCGCCGTGGCGGGTGAAGGGTTCGTCCTTGGTGTGGAAGGCGCGGCGACGCGCGGCGATGTTCTCGTACCAGGGGAAGCGCTTGATGCGCTTGCCGACAAGCCTTGCCGCCAGCTCGAGGCCGCGGGCGGTCCAGTGCGTGTCCTGCGCCTGATAGAGAGCTTCGCCTTTGTCCGCGCTGGCTTGGCGCTCGGCCAGAAATGCGGGCAGCAGGTCGACGGTCTCGATCCCGTGGTCGGCAAGATCGAGGAGGAATTTTCGCGCGAAGGGATTGACGACCTTGCCCGCGAAAGGCGCCAGGCTCGCGTCGCCGGGCGCGGCGCCCGTCTTGTCGGGAAAGATCTCTTCCTTGGTGGGAACCGGAACGAACAGGAAGTCCACCCCGTGCTTGGCGAGCAACTTGCCAAAGGCAACGATGGCGGGGATGGGATTGCGGTCGCCATGCTGTTTGGCGAGATCGCCGCCGAGCACGTAGGTAATCGATTGGCGGAAGAAGAGAAACCCATCGCTGCCCGCGATGGCCTTGGAGCCAGCCGGCATGGCGTCCAAGCGCTTCTTGAGGACGGCGTGCAGCGGGGCGACCTCGGCGGTCCACGACGTCCACGACTTGCGATGCGCGGCCAGCTCGGCGAGGACCGCCTTCTTCACGGCGGCGGCATCGGGCGACGGCACACTCGGGGCGAGCTTGAGGGCCGGAGGGGCGGGCGATTCCTTGGCCGCGGCTTTGTCACCGTCGGAAGCCGCGCCGTCGACCAGGAACACGTTGTACACGGGCTTGCCCTGCGGCTTGCCACGCATGACGACGGTGGGGGCGGCAAAACTCAGGTTGCCGAGCTCGCCGCGCACGGCGGCCTCGGTGTCCGCGGCGGGCCACGTGGTGGGCGCGGTCAGGAGATCCGTGTTGTACGAGGGGTACCAGTACGAGGCGAGCTGGTGCGCCCAGGCCTTGACCTCTGCCGGGGTGAGGACGCGTCCCTCGTATTCGCCGCGGATGAATTGGACGATGTCTTGGGTCGGGCCGATGACACCGTCGGTAACCCGGCCGTAGATCTCGGGAAAGCCATCGCCGTCCTCGTCGGGCGGCGAGGAGAAACCAGTGAACCAGGGCGCGAATTCGATCTTGAGCCAGATCTCGACTGGCCGGCCCTGACCGGGATCGTGCAGGAAGGCCTCCGTCGCCGTCTGGCGCACGAATTGCGGGCCACCGGGAAGACCCCAATTTTCGGAGCGCACGCTCGTCACGATGTCCTCCAGGCGATCCGCGCCCGGGATCTTCTTAGACACCAGGAGCTCGACCAGCGGCGGCAGGGCCAGCGGGTGCGTGCGCTCCTCGGGGGAAAGCGCGGTTCGCGCCACGGAGCCGGTCAGCGAGCCGGCGACCAGCGCGCCGCCGAAGGGATTGGCCACGCTGGGACGTTTGCCCTTCTCGCCGGCGGGTTCGCCCTCGGGCGCGGGATCGGCGTTCATGAAGTTGGCGTGGTAGGCGGCGTAGTCGAGGCTGGCGCGGCTGGGGCGGCTCACCCGTCGCACCAGCACCTGCGCGGCCCTACGCCGGTAGGACGGGCCCACCGTGGTGACGTCTTGGCGGGTGGCGGTGACCGCGGGCCCCCGAGCGGGCCAGGGAAAGCTCGATGTCGCGCACCCGGCGCTCGCCGCGCCAACCACGAGCGCGAGGGCCGCTCGACGAACCGTACTACACACCATAGCTGCCTCGTTGGAATCGCCACAGGACGCGCAGGACGCGCAACCCGTAGGTCAGTGGATTGAGGTGGGAGATCTCGTCTCCGTAGTGGGTCGGGATCGGCGCCTCGCCAACCGCCATCCCACGGGCACGCGCGGACGCGATGACCTCGAGGTCGAAGTCGAAGCTGTCGCTCAATTGGGCAAAAGGGATCTCGGCCAAGGCCCGCCGACCGTAGACCAGATAGCCGCTGTGGAAGTCGGTCATGGACAGGCCGAAGACCCGCCGCTCCAGCTTGCCGAGGATCCAGTTGCCGGCCACTTTGTAAAGCGGCATGCCGCCCTTGCGCGCCTGGCCGCCCGCGATGCGCGAGCCTTGCAGAAGATCGAAGCCCTGCCCGTCGAGCGCGGCGAGCAAGCCGGGCAGCGCCTCGGGGCTATACTGGCCATCGGCATGGACGGACGCCACGCGGTCGGCGCCGAGAGTGCGCGCGACCTCGATCCCGGTCTTCATGGCCGCGCCATAGCCGCCGTTGCGCGGGCGAACCACCACCTCGATCCCTTGGGTGCTGCTGGCCAGCTCCCGAGCGACGCGGGCCGTGTCGTCCTGGCTGCCGTCGTCGACGATGACGGTGCGAGCGAGCGCGGGAGGTCGCGCCGCGACGATGCGCCCAATAAGCGCCGACAGGTGCCGGGCGGCGTTGTACGCCGGGACGACCACCACCAGCTTCATGGCGCGCCCGGCGTGGCCACATGGGCAGAAGGCTCGCCCGCAACGCGCGCTTCGTAGCGCAGTAGATAGTCGGCCACGATGGGCGGCAGCATCTCGGCCAGGGTCAGGCGTGGCCGCCAGTCGAGGAGCCTTCGCGCCTTGGTCATGGCGGGGATGCGCACGGCAGAATCGTCGTAGCCGGGGCCGTAGAACTGGGCGGCGCTTTGGCTGCGCAGGCGCGGCAGGGCGCAGTCCGGCCTCTGCGCGCGGAAGGCGCCCACCAGCGCGCGCGCCAGCGCCCGGATGCTGACGTCGTTGCGGTCGTTGCCAAGGTTCAAGATCTGGCCCTGGCACCGCTCGGGCCGCTCGACGATACGCAGAAGCGCATCGACGAATTCGTCGACATAGACGAAGGAGCGCCGCTGGCGACCGCCGTCGACCAGAACCAGATCCTCACCGGAGAGCAGGGCATGCATGAACGCGGCGAGGACGCGCGGGATACCTTCGCCGTCCACGCCGGGGATGAAATCCATGCGTGGCCCGATGACGTTGAACGGCCGCACCACGGTGAAACGCAAGCCATGATGCTGGCCGTACGCCCAGATCACACGCTCAAGCAGCTGCTTGGCCGCGGCGTAGGTCCAGCGTTCGCGATGGATGGGGCCAAGGAAGAGCGCGGTCCGCTCCTCGTCCATGCGCCGCGACGGGCGGCCATTGGCGGTGAGGGCGCGCCGGCCGTAGACCTCGCAGGTGGAAAGGTGAATGAGCCAGCGCTGGCGCTCGGTGCACAGCTTGACCAGGGGCACGAGATCGGTGTAGCTGGCGTCGATCACCTCGAGCGGGCGCGTGTTGTAGAGGGCGGGATTGCACAGGGCGGTGAGCGAGATGACGATGTCGGCGCGCGCAGTGATCTCGTCGAGCAACCCCGAGTCTGCAAGGGAAGCCTGGATGCGGTTGACCCTGGGCAATCCGAGCGCGAGCTTGTCGAAGGTGACGTCGACCGCGTCGACCATCGCGCCGGGACGGCGGGCCAGTCGGGGCACGAGATGGGAGCCGATGAAACCGCCGGCGCCGAGCACCGCGATGCGCGGCGGGCGCGGGGTGGGCAGGCGCGTGACATGCGCGCGCAGGGGCGCGCCGGGTCGGGGGGACCGCTGTTTGTCCGCCACAGCCGGCAGGGAAAGCTTCGGCCGCATGGTCACCTCCGGCTAGCGGCGCTTCTTCGTGCCCTTGGCGGGTTGCTTGTCAGGGGCTGGTTTCTCGTCGGCACCCGCGGTCGCCGGGTCCTTGCTCTTGGCCGCGCCCTCTGCCGCAGCGGGCGCGCCGATGAAGATGTCCGGCCAGCGATCGTTGCCCGAGTGGTAGGTCAGCCGGGCCGCGCTGCTAGCGGGAGTGCCGATCTCCCAAAGGTAGATCTCGTAGTCGGCGATGTCGTGATCGTGGCCGCGCTGGGTGGCGGCCCAGACAAGCCACTTCCCGTCGGCCGAATACTCGGGGAAATACTCGTGCGAGCGCCGGCCGGGCAGATCGATCAAGGTGATGGCGTCCAGATCCGCATCGCTCTTGGTGGGCTTGCCCGCGGCCATGGGCAGGTGAAGGACGCGGCTGCCGCCATTGCCAGTGGGGTGTACCCAATAGATCTCGTCGCCCGCCGGGGTCCAGTTGATCTGGCAGCCCTCGCCGGTGCGGGTCCAGGTCTTCTTGCCCAGATCCCACACGCCGGTTTCGCGCTTCGACCCGCGCAAGGTGATGGCCAGGTACGCGCCGTCTTTCGACAGCTCGGGCTGTTGCAGGAGCGCACCGTCGAGCGCCGGCACTTTCGCGCTATCGACCAGGAGGGTTTCCGCGCCGCCGGCCAGGGCACGGCGGTAGACAGCGGTCGTGCGCACGTAGACGATCTCGTCGCTGCCGATCCAGCCACCCCAGCTCGCGTTGTCGACGACCTTGGTTTCTTCCTTGCCGTCGGGCGTGACGGTGTAGATGTCCCACTTGCCGTCGGCGTTGGCGTCCCGCTCGTAGACCCAGCCCTTCTTGCTGCGGGTGAAGAGGATGCGCGAGCCGTCGGGCGAGAAGCGCGGGAACCAGTCGACGGCTTCGCCCTTGGTGATGGGGTGGACGTTCGAGCCGTCCGTGTTCATCACGAAGAGGTCGTGGTTGCCGAGGCGCGAGCTGGACCAAACGACCACCCCGTTCGCCTTGCCGCCGACCGTGGTCATGGCCTGCTTCTCGGCTTCGGTGGGTTGTTCCTCGCTGCCGCTCTGGCCGCTCCCTGTCGTGGCACACCCAGCGAGAGCGATGGCCAGCGCCACCCACGCGCGTCCTCGGATGGTTCTTGGCGTACCGGCGGCACGCGCGGGCCGGCTGATTTGAATCGACTGAATCATGCTGCTGTCCTGTGCGTTGGAGGCCATGGGGGCAGACTCTAGCTTGAGAGCGCACGAAGATGAAGACGCGATTCGGCGCTGGTGCCAAAGCCCTTTCAACGACCGAGCTCTTCGTCGATCCAGTCCTTCAGGCTGGCAAAGTCGACCTCGTCGGTGTACCGACGGCTGTTGATGAAAATGCCGGGAGTTTTGTGGATCTCCAGGCTGCGTGCCTCGGTCCGGTCCCGCTGCACGTGCCCCCGCACCTCTTCCGACCCAACGTCGGCGTACCAGCGCGAGAAGTCGAGGCCGATTTCTTTGGCGAGACCTTCCAGCAGGGCTGGCGTTATGTGGTCCCAGTTTTCCCAAACCTTGTCGCTGAACTGCCAGAACTTGCCCTGATTTTGGGCCGCAGTCGCACCCAGGGCAGCATTGAGGGAATTGTTCGAGGTGATGGGGAAGTGCTTGAAATACAGGGTGACGTCGCTCGCGTACTTGGCCAGCAGCTGCTTCATCACCGTCTGCGCCTCTTTGCAATGACTGCACTCGTAGTCGGCGAACTCCACGATGGTCACACGCCCGGACGCGCTGCCCTTGCTGGGGGCCTGCGACACGTCGATGTACGGCACGTGAGGGTCGCGAAAACGCTGCGACAGCTTCTTGCCGATCTCGGACTCAGACGATCCCTCATCGGCCAGACGCGCGACGTAGCGGACGGCATAGAACGAAGCACGGCAGGAGCTATCGTGCTTGACCGAGTGGAGCAGGCTGTGGCCCTTGCCGCATACCGAGGGTTCGCGGTTGACCACTTGGTCGAAGACCTTGCGTTTGAACGCATCCAGCTTGCCAACATCGATGCCTGCGGGAAGAGAATCGTCCTCCGCCGAAGCCTTGCTGCCCTTGTCCGCAGCCGTGGCCGGGGGCGCGGCTGGGGCCGAATTGGCCGACGCCGGCAGGGTCTGCGAGGCTCTCTTTGAGCACGCGCCCGCGACAACCAGCATGCCGATGACCAGGACTCTTCGCGCGGGAGCGCGCACAGGCAGGAACCATCGCTTCACTTCATTCGCCACGATAGAAAGGAACCCTAACACTCGGCCTGGCGGGGAACGAAGAGGTTTTGCATGCGAAGCGCGACTACCAGGCGGGATTCTCGAACACGAGGAGACTCGCCCATGACCGCCGCCCCGTGCCAACGGGCGCAACCTTTCATGCTCGTTCGGCGAGACTTCGTGACAAAACGGCGGGCTTCGCGGCAAATACGCAAATACGAAGGATGAGCTGGTTTCCCTGTGCCCCTCTTGGAAGGAGATGTTCGATGAAGGTCCAATCTGCCGCTCTCGCGATAGCTATGGCATTCGGGCTGATTTCAGGAGCCTGCAACAGCTCCAGCTCCCTCAGCTCATCGGGTACGGGCGGAAAGTCCAGCAGCGGGGGAGCAGCAGGAAGCTCCAGCAGCGGGGGAGCCAGCAGCGGGGGAGCGGTCACAGGCGGCAGCTCAGGCAACGGGGGAGCAGTCACAGGCGGCAGCTTAGGCAGTGGGGGAGCGGCGGCCACAGGCGGCAGCTTAGGCAGCTCCGGCAGCGGGGGAGCAGCGGGGTCCTGCTCCAATGTCGCCCCATGCGGGGGCGACGTGCTCGGAACCTGGACCGTGACGTCGTCGTGTTTGAATGTCGCTGGCGAGCTGGACTTGGGGTCGGTTGGCGCGGGGTGCGCGTCCGCGCCGGTTGCGGGCTCCCTCCAGGTGACCGGAACGTGGACCGCCAACTCCGACGGGACGTATTTGGACAACACGACCACGACCGGCAACGAGCAATTCACGCTGGCGTCCTCGTGCCTGGTGATTTCGTCGACACCCGTCAAGTGCGATGGGGCGGCTGGTCTTCTCACCAGCGTCCTTGGCTACACCAAGCTTGATTGCCCATCCACTGCGGACGGTGGATGCAGCTGCTCGGCCACCGCCAAACAGACGGGCGGGCTTGGCGTGCTATCCATGTCCCCGCCGACAAACGACAACTACACGACCTCGAACAACGTGCTCACCATTTCGGGCGGCCCGGAGGACGTCAAGTACTCGTACTGCGTCTCGGGCAACAAGCTGACCCTGACCCCGCAGCCTGCGAAGCCGACCATGACGGGCACGATCGTGCTGCAGAAGGGCGGCAGCTCAGGTTCGGGGGGCACGACGGGGGGCGGCGGGCAGAACGGTTCGGGCGGCAAGAGCGGTGGAGGTGGTTCAGCCAGCCAGGGTGGTGCAGGAGGCGGCACGAGCAGCGCAGGTGGAGCCGGTGGCGGGACTGGTGGTGGGGCTGGTGGCTCGACCGGCGGCACAGGGCCTTGCGATATCTATGGAGCCGCCAACACGCCATGCGTCGCCGCGCACAGCGTGGTGCGGGCGCTCTACAGTGCCTACAATGGAAAGCTCTATCAGGTGAGGCGCACGGACAACACCACGCAGGACATCTTGACTCTCGCGCCTGGTGGCATCGCCGACACAGGGCCGGAAGACACGTTCTGCTCTGGATCGAGCTGCGTCCTCACTGTCGTCTACGACCAGTCAGGGAAGGGAAACGACCTGTGGTACCAGGGCTCGACTCAGGTCCCAGCCTCAACGTCGAGCAAACCCTCGAATGCGACCAAGGACTCGGTGACCGTCGGCGGGCACAAGGTATACTCCCTCTTCATCGCTCCAGGAAATTGCTACTGGCACGATGGTTCCAAGTCGGGCATGGCAACCGGTGCCGAGCCCGAGGGTCTGTACATGGTAACCAGCAGCAGAAACGCCAACGGTGGCTGTTGCTTCGACTATGGCAACAGCGAAACCGACCGAATTGCCGATGGCGAAGGCACAATGGATTCGCTCAACTTCAGCACGACCACGGCCTGGGGGTCGGGAGCCGGATCCGGTCCGTGGGTGATGGCCGATATGGAGTACGGACTCTTCACCCAAGTCGGCAACACCAAGAATCAGAACGACCCGACCCAGACGGCCCCGTTTGTCACGGCCGTACTGAAGAACAACGGGACCACGGAGTACGCACTCAGGGGCGGCGACGCGACATCTGGCAGCTTGAGCACGTATTACAAAGGCGCCCTCCCCGGCGCGAGATACACTCCTATGAGGAAGCAAGGTGCGCTCATCCTCGGCTGTGGTGGCGACTGCTGCAAGCCGAGTGGTGGCGCTAACGCCAGCTCGGGTATCTTCTTCGAAGGGGCTATTGTCTCCGGTTACCCAACTGATGCGACGGAAAACGCGGTGCAGGCAAACATCGCTGCTGCTGGGTACGGCAAGTAGCTTGATTGGCCGGGACTTCCAAGGTCAAACCCGCACGCGCGTGGGACAGTTGGGCGCCCGCGTCGGCAATCCAGGAAGTGCTTGCAAACGTCTATAGATCCAGGCTAAATTCGCCGCCATGAGCTATTCTGCTGGACGCACAGCCAGTTCCTTTCTTTGCATCGCTTCGGTCGCTCTCGTTCTCGTAGCGCTTGCGACCACGCCCGCTCTCGCGGCGAGCAAGCAAGCCCAGGAACGCGCCGCCCGAATGGCGTGCCTGAGTGGCGACTACAACAAGGGTGTCACCATCCTCTCGGAACTTTTTGTAGATACTAAGGACCCCACGTACATATTCAATCAAGGCCGTTGTTTTGAACAAAACCATCGCTACGAGGACGCCATTTCTAGGTTCGAGGAGTACTTGCGCGTGCCTGGGGCAAAGCTGGATGCGGCGGATCGAGCCGCGGCCGAAAAACACATCTCGGATTGCAAGGATTGGCTGCCCCCCGACCAATCGCGCAACCCCCAAGCGTCGGTGACCCAGCCGTTCGTTCCGCCTCCCCCCTGAGGGATCCCCTCATAGGCATCAAAGAATTCCAAACACTTGAGCAAAAGCCCGTTGCTCGGAAACTAGGCGGCCAAATGCGGCCATTAGGGGCGCAAGCCACTCCTCCGGCATCATTGGAATGGCTCCATACCAATAGCTGCCTTGGGTGAATAGCGAATGCGTCCGGCGCTTCACCGTGTTGACCTTGAGCTTGCGGTCGAGTCCGGTTTCTTCCGCCGCGGCACCCAGAAGCGTGAGCAATGCCTGGGAGATGGCCGCCAGGAGAAGGAGTCGGTCTCGTCGTTCGGGATCCGCAATGTGCGTAGCTTTCAAACCCATTCCAAAGCGTGCGTCCTTGGCGTCGCGGAACGTTTCCTCGATGGTGAAGCGCTTGCCGTACGCCTTGACTGCCTGTGCGCCGCTGAGATCAGAGCGACTCGTCGCCAGATGCCAGGCATCCTTCATTCCGCGCGCGTGCACGCCTACCACCGCAGCCACCGGCGTCCGGTCGGAGGTGACCTTGACGTTCGCAAGCTTGACCGCTCGTCCGCTCGGTGAAAGCCATTGTGCCGCAGGTCGGACTTCGCGGTTGGACGCCTCGACGTAGATGATTCCTCGAAAGCGGATGATGAAATCCAGGCCGAGCGAAACAAGGAAGGGATAGAGTTTCTGGTCCCCAAACCCTCGGTCTGCCAGCACGGTCGCTCGCTTGGTATGCGCCGGACGCAGCTTGGCGAACAGGGCCAGGAGGTCATCCTCATGGTCGTTTCGCCAGCCTTCGATGGTTGACTTTCTGACTGTTCGCCACAGCAACGGCGTCGCTCGTCCGTGGGACGTGATGAGATACAAGGCGATGGTGCAATGGTCGTCGGCATCGAACTCAGTCCAGTCGAGCGCGACGTAGACATCCTCACGCGCGCCCAGCACGAAAGGCACCCAGTTCTTAAAGAAGGTATCGCACGAGATACCCGCATTGCTCATCAGGCGATCGACCTGCTTGACTGCGTGCCTTGGATTCAGTCCCTGAGCCTGCGCCAACCCTTGTCCGATGGCGTGAATGCCCAGCGTGGCGCCGTGGATGACGCCGGTTACCCCGTTGGCTAGCGAAAGCACTCTCTTCGCGTGGAAATCCTCTCCAATAAGCTTCTCAACAAACCGCTGTGTGTCCGCCGGGCGCAACCGATTCTTTGCGAGTGGCTTGCGCAATCTAGTTCCAGGAGTCGTCGTCTCGTGGCTCATGGAATCCATGTACCAGAACTTGCTGTGGATAAGTCAATCCTCGCAGTTTTTCAATCGCCAGCAATATCAAGTGCTTATGAGTTGCGCGCGATGAGGGGATCGTTCAGGCCTCCCCCTACTCCCGCTGCACCTCCGGTGCCACCATCGACTCCGCAGTCGTCCACGTCGATTGCCGCGCAGCCTGGACCGCAACCCGCGTCTGGCTATAGCGGGTCGGGCCTGCGAGTCGCCGGCATCGTCACGGCGTCAGTCGGCGTTGCTGCCCTGGCCACCGGGATTATCCTCAACCTCAAAGTCAACAGCGTGAGCAACGACATGGGGACCACCATCGGCAACTACGAAGCCAGGAATTCCGACCGCAAGACGTACGAAACCATGGCTTGGATAGGCTACGGTGTGGGCGCAGCCTGCCTAGTCACGGGCGCCATTTTGTACGGTTTGGGGCTAAGAGCCGGCGGAAGCTCGTCGACCAGCGTTGCTCTCTTGCCCGCCGTCGGCCCCGGCCAGGCCAGCGCTTTGTTGACCGGAGGATTCTGATGAACACCACGACCTCAATAGGGCCAAGGGGTTGTCGAAACGCGACTCTGTGGGGAGTTCTACTGCTCTGCCTGAGCGGCCCGGCCTGCTTTCGCACCCCCGACACGTCGAAGATCCCGTGCCTTTTGCCGGCCAACTGTCCCAGCGGCTACCACTGTGCGAAGAACCAGGCAACGAACCAAGGAATCTGCGCCCCAGGGCTGGCCCCCATCGACGGCAGCAGCGCCGACCTGTTCCCGTCGCCTGGGATCGATGGCTCGCTTGGCCCCGACACGAACGACGCAAGAGCCACAAGCTTTGACGGAACGTCCGCGGCAATCGATGCAAATCTGGGCGGCGCAGGTGGCGCAGGAGGATCAACCGGCGACGCGACATCAGGTGGTTCCGGCGGCAGCATGACCCCCGACGCTCCAAGCGCAACCGGAGGTACGACATCCAACACCGATGCCCCGAGTGGAACCGGTGGCACGACATCCACACCCGATGCACCGAGCGGGCCCGATGCTCCGGCGACCTTGCCAATCGGTTCGAAGTGTACGACCGACGGTCAGTGCACCACCGGCTCGTGCGTCGACGCTCATTGCTGCGACAGCAAGTGCGACGGCACCTGCGAGTCCTGCGCAACCGGAACCTGCAGCTTCACTTCGACCCCCCGCAAGGCCTGCGGCGGCTCGGGCAAGTGCGCCGGCATCTGCGACAAATCGAACACCAAAGCCTGCACCTTCGACAGCACAACAGTCTGTGCGTTGCAAAGCTGTTCGGGTGGCGTGCGCACGAACAAATCTATATGCGATGGCCAGGGCAACTGTCCGACTCAGACCACGATCAATTGCAGCACCAATCAATGCACAGCCGATGGCAGCGATTGCGCGACTTGCACCGACGAGCCCACGACGACGACCTGCGTTGGTGGCCACTGCGGCACCACCGTCAACAACTGTGGCCACACTGTGCAGTGCTCAACGACCTGCTCAGGCACTGGTCAAACTTGCGGAGGTGGTGGCGCCGCTGGCATGTGTGGCTGCACTTCCGTCAGCACGAGCCAGACGTGCGGGACCTCCAACTGCGGTACGCTAACCGACAATTGCGGGAAACAGGTCAGTTGCGGGACCTGCAGTGGGAGCACATGCGTCAGCGGGACCTGCTGCACTCCCAACTGTACCAACAAGTGCGGTGTCTCCGATGGGTGCGGAGGCACTTGCCCGAGCACCTGTCCTTCACCGCAGGTCTGCGCCAGTGGCGCATGCTGTACGCCGACGGGATGCGGTAGTCGTGTCTGTGGTTCGGTGTCCAACGGATGCGGCGGTACAGCTACGTGCGGCAACTGTCCGTCGGGACAGAGCTGTAGTAGCTCGGGAAGCTGCGCATGTGCTCTGGGTGCTCCGGCGTGCGGCGGGTGCTTGGGTTGGGATTTCGAGTCGGGTGTTGGTTCGTGGCAGATCTACGACAGTTCCGGCAACGGGATCTTTCCGCCTCTCGGTACGGCCCGAATAGCCCCGCCGGGTGGCGGCAGTCAATCCCTGGCAATGAGCGTCAGTCTGGACGGCAACTCTATCGTTCAAGCTACGGTTATCTCGCAACTATGTTCGAATAGCAGCGGGTTGGACGTCCTGGGATATACATTGACTGCTCAGGTCTATTTTGCGGGTTCCGACTTTCCGAACAGCAATATTTTTTGGTTCGGGACAAGTGGCGGTGTAATGCAGTCGGGTGGCAACCTATACCCGGGAGGTTCAACGATGACTGCCAATAGATGGTACCCGTTGAGCGCGACTTTTGCTCAGAGTTTGATAATAGACGGCCTGCGTATTGTGTTGGCGACAAACAGCCCTTGGAACGGCACGATCTACCTCGACAGCATAGCGCTCCAATAGTTCGATCCTTCAAGTGTGCCCTCCGCGACACGTCGACCAACGCCAGCTTGAAGCCGCGGTGGCCGTGGCGTCCGTGCCTCATCGCGGTTCCAGAGGGAGACGCTCAAATGGCAGTGCTGTGGTGGGTGTTTTCCAGCCCTGAGCAGGAGAACCCTCACGCGGTACGGGTGGCGCGCGAAGCGCTCTTCTTGCCTCGCCGGATCTCGCCGAGAGCGTAAGGCAGCAGGCCGGCCAGGACGATGGCCAGCGATAGTTCGAACGGGCGATTCGCCTCGCGGTAGCCCGCGACCGCGAGCTGCAGGTGTTCCTCGGGACGGGCAAGGGTCACGGCGTCGACGACGCGGGAGCGGAACACGCCCGTCACAAAAATGCCGCCACCCAGGGTCAGCGCGAGACAGAGGCAAAGCTGTAGGAGGGAATTCCTGCTGGCGAGGATAAGGTGAAGCAGCCCAGAGATCGCCACGAGCGGCGCCAAGCCGAAGAGAAGCAAGTACATGACGATCCCACCGGACTCAAGCCAAGTCGCAAGCTGCAACATCACCGGGATGTCTCCTTGACCGCTTCGAATACAAACGGATAGACCACATCGACGGGGCCGCCCGAAGGTGCAGGGAAGCGCCACCGTCTGACGAGCCCCTTCATACACGAAGAGACTTCAGAGTCGCCCACGCTGTCCTCCTCGATTTCGACGG
Organism: uncultured delta proteobacterium; assembly: GCA_963723955.1. Taxonomy (GTDB): domain Bacteria; phylum Myxococcota_A; class Polyangia; order Fen-1088; family Fen-1088; genus Fen-1118. Next base: position 466,887 of record CAVRSU010000007.1, on the reverse strand, counting down.
CGGACACCGTGCCCGCCGCAGTGATGGTCCAGCGGACTTTCACTTTGCCGAAGAGTTTCGAATTTCGTTTGAGGGCGCGCTCGTAGCAGGCCTTGATGCCGCCGATGCGGGTGCGAACTTCATTCGAAACCAGCGACGGATCGAGTGGGCCGTCGACAAAGGGAGCGTCGCTCTTCACCACGCCAGTTAAGCGCTTTGCTGGCGGTTCCTCGCGAGTCGCACTGGCTGAAGTGTATTCGGCCTCCTGCTCGGCCGAACGTCGTTTGGCCTCTTCCGCCTGTTGCCGCCACCGTTCGAATTCCCGATCCACTGCGTCCGCCTCAGCACATGCCACGAGACCGGCGTTGCGAGCTAGCCCGCGCAGGACATCCCCACCGCCCGGCTCAGTTCCTCGTGGCAGCTTTGCGAGTCGGCTAAAGCGCCACATCGAATGCTCCAGCCAGGCAATCTTGCAGTCGTTGCTAACGATCGAGCTGTCTAGCGACGGGCAGCCAGAGAGCGCCCCTACGTTGCAGACCTTCTCCGCATCGGTGACAAGCGGACGCTTGCTCCACACGAAGGCCCCCGCGACTGCGAGCACGAGAAGAAGAATGAGTCGGATGGACCAGGGCCAGGGCATGGACGGGCGATGGGTTGGGATCATTGGGGCGCCGGAGTCGGCGATACGGCGGGCGGATGGCCGTCGACGTAGAAATAGACTCCGGCCTGGACCGTGTTGCCCGCGGGAGTCTTGCGCCGCATCCAGGCGTGGTAGAGGTTTTCCTTGCAACCGTCCTCGTAGGCAAGAGCGAGTCCGTCTTCTGTGCGCTCCCAGCCGGGGTAGGGCTTGTTTCTGCCACAATAGTCCCGAGCGTCTCGTTGGCGGCCACGGGGATCGAAATAGTGCTGTAGGTAGCACATACGCGTAAATTCGTCGGGCGTTGACTCCTTAGCCTCGCAAAGGACCTCGATGTCTCGGACTTCAGCGGCACCCACCAAAGGCGAAGCCGGTAATTTCACCTCCGGGCCCGCCTCAGGATGCGGAAGACCGTCTGGCTCAAGGGGACACTTGGGCAGAGCCAGCACACGATCACAGGTGGGGCCGGCAGCACGAGCCAGGTCTTCGATCGCAGCCCATCGGGGTGCGACAACCGGCGGCATGTTCTTCTTGCAGGCAGGAGACATGCTGGCCACCAAGACGAGTGAAATGGCGATTGCGAGCTTGTTCATTAGGCCTCGGTAAGAGTAAGGACGTGTCGACCGTTCATGGTCACGTCGACCCGGCGGCGATGAGGGTTGCGGTACGGCTCGTAACCTTTGCTCTTGGCTTCTTCGGCTTCCTTCTTGCCCATGGGATTTTCCACGAGCAGCTTGTCGGGAATCTTCAAGCGGTCGCCGAGAATGTCCTTGATGGCCTGCTTGACGTTGGTAGCGCGAAAGACAGCGAGCTGCATGTTGCGGGGATCGTCCGTCTTCGCGTCGTCAGAACCAGCAAGGCCGTTCGACGCGGCCAAGGCGCACGTGCCTTTGCGAAAACGTACAAGGTCGCAGTGAGCGGTCAGAACGACTTGAGTGTCATCGCGCAAAAACCAGGGCAGCTCGGCCGCGCAAAGACGGCGGAGAGCCCGGCGTCCATCCTCGGTCAGGACTGCTGAGCCGAGGTCGAAATGGGCGCGAGTCTTGCCCTCGGCTGAGATCTGCATTTCGCGAAGTCCAAGCGCACGAGTGTCGTCGACACTTACAAGATCATCCGGCATTCGAATCCAGCCGAAAGAGAAGAAGGCGCTGGCGCCCAGTCCCGTTCCAACCTTCTTCGCCGCTTGGAACATCACCATCTGCGGTTCGTGGTTGCCCGACCCAACGATGGTTACCGCAACGTCACGAACTCCCGCACGCAAAACCTGTTGGGCGCTACCAGGCATTTGTTCGATGGCCTTGTCCATCTCCTCGTCGATCTTGCTCCAGTCCCGCCTACTCTTGCCCTTGGTCACAACCTTCGCGACATCGGAGGGACGGGGAGCGAACCAGGCGCCTCCGTCGGCGATTTTGAAATAGCCGACAAAATCCAGCCTGGACCACTCCTCGTTGGTCACGAAGCTGCCCTTGCCCGAAAGATCGCTTTGGTCGCCCAGCCCTAGCGCAAAACCGAAGCCGCCCGCAAAGATGCTGTATTTCCGATTCCAGTTGTCCTTCGGGGAACGCTTGTTCTTCATCGAGACGGTCAGCTGCCCCAGTGATCCCCCTAACTTCATTCCCGTCGGCAGTTTGTCGAGCAGCTTCGATGCGGCCTTCGTCACCGTCTTGGCAGCCTTTGCCACAATTGGATCATCGTCCTTCTCGGGCGGGTGCATGCTCAGCTCAAGCTCGTAGGTGTAGTCGCCCTCCGTAATCTTTTCGTCCTCGCCCTCACGCGGCTGCGCACCGATGCCGTTCTTGATACCAAGATCACTCGCCAATTGGGGCAATGGGTTGCGATACACGTGGTCCGCTTGGGTCCGCACGCTTGCAGCGAGGCTCTCGATCCACTGCAGCTGCGAACGGGTGTTGCCGTTGAATACCGAGCGATTGAGACCCAAGATGGTCCGGGCAAAGGCGCGGATGAGTGGCAAATCTTCGCTGTGCCAGCAGCCACGCCCCCCCGTCGTGACCGTCTCGTGGATAAGGTCCTGGATCCACTCCGCCGCTCGGCATCGTCGGTCGAGAACGTCGCCCGAGCTCGTGAAGAAATGCTTCTCGTAGCCGTACAAGAGCAGTTTGCTCACAAAATCCGGATCCAGCAGCCGCTGCAATTTCCTCACTTGCCAACTATGCAGGGGCATGGTTTCGGCGCGAGTCATGACGGCCTTAGTTTCGGCGTCAATCGGCCCTTTGCCCTTAAGCACGTCATCGATCGCTAGCCCGAAGAAAGATGGACGCTTTCCGTCCGGCATGAGGACGAAGCGCTGGAGCCTAGGCCAATCGCCCTTGTTGAGGGTCACAACCAAATCGTTACCATCGACCTCTATCAGGCTGTCGGTAGTATCGACGTCGTTCCCCAGTTGGATCAAGAAATTTGCGCCAGATACCGAAGCCTCACCGCAAATGGCCTGAACCGCCCGCGACCGCTTGGTACGCGCGTCCAGGACTTCGACGAGCCGCCCCTCGATCCAGGTCGAGGACTGGTTGACGATGAGAATCCACGAGAGCTTTGGTGGATTGTGCGGATCCTCGACGACGGATTCCCAGCGCCCTGTGATATTGGGCTTCTGCGGCTCGGGATGCGGCAAATCCGGGCGACAGCCAGTGACAGGGCGAAGCCTGATCGGCCCCTTCTCTCCAGGGGCAATCTTGTGAAAGGGAGTGTCGCTGTCCATGGATCCCCTCCTCAAGCCTTCTGTTCTTTTTCGAGCTGCTTGAGCGTTGCCGGCCCCAGCAGATCCTCTTCATCTATCTTGTACTGGGCACGGAAGCGCTTCAGGGCGGCCTGGGTACGTGGCCCGAGCTCGCCTTCCTCATCGCCGCAGTGGAAGCCCAGGTTCTCGAGCCGCGCCTGGACGCCGGATAAGTCTTCGATTGGGTCCAGGTGCCCCATGCCAAGCTCCAGTCTCAGGCAGTCGGTCTTGCCTTTGGAGTCCTTGGGCCAAACGCTGAGGCGAAGCTCTGTCGCCGACAGCGGGATTTTTTCGTCCAGCAACCCGTCGCCGCCGGTTGTGCCCTTGCGGCGGTAGATTTTGCGGCCGTCACGGAAAGTCAGCTCGTAGCGGGCATTGGCGGCTGGCTCGTCGACGTCCAATTCGATTGTCAGATGAAGGCGCTGAGTGGGGCGTTTTGCCGTGATCTTGGTTTCCTGATCCGCCGCCAGCTTGAACATTGCCGCCTTGTGGGGCGGGATGGCGACCTTGTCCCCGGGCCTGAGGACATCAGGGTTCGGCCGCGCCTTTGCCAGCTCTCGATTTTCGGGGTGGTGCCATACGGTGCCAACCTCGGAGAAACCGTACTTCCACGCAATCTGCGCCGCTGTCTCCCCCTGGCGCACGACGTGGACGCGAGCTTCGCCGTGTTCGTCGCCCGCCTTGGCACCTTCGAAGGAGGCGACGTCGAAGTCGACGAAGGTCAGTTCCACCTGGCCCTTCGGCAACCCGCGCAGCTCGACCGTGCCGCCAGGCGGGGTCCTGCCCTCTGCGATGCGGCCGTCGGGGAGCTTGGCCGCATACTTGACCCACGCCACCGGAAGACCGGCCTTGTCCTTGACCACGAACCTCACCCAAGACTTCTTGTCCTTCTTGCCCTTCGACATGTCCTTGGTGGCCGTCTGGGGCGCCATCGCGGGCACGCTCATGGCGCCCATGAGGGGCGCGGGTGGCGTGTTGGGCGGCATCTTGGCCCCTGGCATGTGATTGGCGGTCCACAGGTCGAAAACGCGCAGCGCGGGTGAGCTTTCGATGAACACGTCGAGCGAGCCCATGACCGGGTAGGCCGCGCCCTCGACCGCGTGCGAGATCACGCCGCCGCCAGTCGGGCGGGAAACGGCGTTCCCGGTCGACTGCTTGATGTAAGAGTTCATGTTGCCTACCGGGTTGCCCTCGATGAACACGGTGGACGCACCACAGGTGAGGTCGGCCGCCTTGAAGGTGTTGGGCAAGGGCGTCGGGATGGGCCCGGCCGGGGGCGAGGGCGGGCACAGGCAAACGTCAGGCATCGCAATGCCTTGGGCCGAGCTACCCGCGTGGACCGCCGCCATTCCGTTGATGAAGACCTTGTCGCCCATCGTTAACCTTCCGAGAACGCTACTCGGGCACCTCCACAGCGTCAACCCCTCTGACCCGGTCTGTCGTCGGCCCCGATCAGATCCCGTCGCTGGAAACAAAGCCGGCGTGGGCTCAGTTGCCGCCCTGGGCGTCGCCCAGCTGACGCTTGATCCTCGCCAACGCCTTCGCGGCAAGGGTCAAGGCGATAACAAGAAGAAGCCGAACGATCGATCCGCCCCAGACGGCTCCGTTGTCACCGCCGCAATGCCTGGATCTAGTACAGGTACATCAACCGAATGCGGCCGCTGTACATGTAGTTGTCCCACACGGGGATGGTGGCATCGCTTGCCTGAAACTTCGCTTGCGCATAGCCGAACACGGCCTTGATGTAGAGCTGTCCCGTCAGCAGATATTGAAGCGCGGCGAAGCCTTGCAGTTGAGAGACGTAATCGTTGGTGTTGCTTCCGGGCGCGAGATACGTGTCCGTCTGCTGTGTCCAGTTGGCGCCTAGGCCCAACAGCAACTGATCAGCCAACCTCACATTGGCAAATCCACCGAAGCTCTTCGTCGTGTACGACTTGGCCAACGTATCGGCGTTCGCGAAGACGTTCCCGGAGGAGTCCGTGTAGCTCTGACTTCCGATCGCGGCGTTTAGGCCGAATTCGACGATGGGATCGACGACAAACTGCACAGAGCCGCCAACGCCCTTCTGGACGGTCTCTTCCACTGCATCTTTCTTCTGCATTGGCTGTCCCGGCGAGGCGCCCATATCCTGCATCACGGGCGTGATCTTCTGGTATTCGAGGCCAGCCTTCAACTTGAACCAACCGAGGTCGAGGATCGCGGTTGGGCGGCCACCGTAGTAGGTCGCGGCGGTGCTGCCTGTAGCATTGTCTTTCTGGTAGTCGTCGGTGCCCAGCTTGGCGAGGAGCTCGAAACGCAGGTAGTCGGTCGGATAGAGGTGCAAAGCGGCATATCCCACTGCTAGGCCGTCGGTGGGCCGGTCGTGCATGTAATTCACACCGTACAAGGACGGCACCTCCAACTTCGGGCTGGCTGGGTTGTCCACGCCAAACATGCCAGCCCCTAGACGCTCGAAAGTGTAGCGATCCATCCCCATGCCCAAGTGATAGATCTCCCAAGCCTCGAAGCGGCCGAGCTTGACGTCCCAGCTATTCCATTCGCCGAACCGAATCCAAAGATCGTCGGTGGTGAAGGTACCTGCGGCCGCGCACACGGTGTTCGTCGCGCTCGCCGTCTGACAGAGATTGCCCACCAATTCGGCCTGGCCCTGGATGAAGAAGCGACCGCTCACATAGGCGGGCGTCACGCGCAGCACCCCGCGGCCCTGCTGAAAGTACATGCCCGAGTTCGGCAGTTGCGGTAGGTCGCGCTTGATCCTTTCCCAGCCGCTGTCGACCCAGAAGTTCCCCGAGACACCAAGTCCCGTGTGGGTATTTTGCGGCCACTGCAGGCCGTGGAAGGACGGCTCTAGCCACAGCGACCCGCCGTATAGACCACGCAAACGACCAGGGAAGGTCTCGGGTCCCATGTGTTCGATATAGGCTTCCGGAGCTGGCATCGCAGGCGCTTCAGCAACGGGCGCCACCGCGCCGGTAGTCGGTGCTTCGGCTTGGGGCGCCTGAGGTGGTGGGGTCGGCTCCGCGGGCGCGTCCGCCTCGTCAGGCGCCGCTTTCGCGGCACCTTCCCAAACGAGCAAGGTTGAAAAGGCGGCAAGCGCCGCAAACCATCGATACTGTCGGAAGAGTGTTTGTTTCATCGCTATTTTCCGTACCCTGCAGCGACAATGTTGGCCTGCACGGCATCGTCGGCGGAATCCGGAGGATTGCCGCTGGTCATGGCGCCCTCGAAGAAGGTCCCCTTGCCGTAGTCACTACCGTCCCCCCCTGTTCCCAAGATGATCGAGCCCTCCAGCTTTTTGGGCGAGAAGCCGCCGGGCGGACGATTTCCATTCCACTTTGTCTCGAGCTTGCCGGACTGCGCATTGCCGGCCTTCAGTCCCATTGTGTTGCCAGAGGGACCCTTGAGCATCGCAGTGACATAGGTATATGTCACTGTGGTGTTGGTCGGAGTGCTGTTCGAGTCTCCCTCGAACATGCCTTGTTCGAGATCCGCCGCGACCCACGGACCGGGGCCACCGCCCCGGCCCCACTGCGTGGAATTCCCCCAGTAGATGGCCTCCATCGTGCCAGCGGCCCCTGGGGCGACGGCGTGCTCGGCATTCCCGTAGTCGAAGCAACAGATGCCACTGTAGCGCGTCCCATCGAGCACCATATACATGGCCTCTGGATCGTTATTCTTCGCCACCCCCGTGGCGTCGACGTGCCGGTAGCCGACGTCCGTTGCGGGATTGCCGTGGCCGCCGTCGTTGTTGACGTAGATGCCGTGGGCGGTATGACCATTGATCGTGATCTTTGCGAGATCGGCATTCGCCTCGTTGCCGCCGTTCGGCAGCCAAGTCCCCGACGGCGACTTTGTGAGATCGTTCTTGTTCGGAGATTGGTCGTAGATGATCGAAATGGTGCACGCGGTGCCGGATGGGCAGAACGAGTTGTGCGTGGTTATGTCGACGTAGCCGTCCGCGCCGACCAGGACGTCCTTGGTGCTACTATCCGACGTCTTCCTAAGCCGATAGAGAGGACCGGTGTACGCCGAGTAGAGTGCGCGAACCGTGCTGTGGGCTGCCACGCAGGGCGTGCTGGCGGCTGCATAGATGTCGCAGGGTCCGCTGCCCGTCGAGCCGCCCGCGGCGGTGGCCCCGCCCGCACCGGTTGCTCCGCCCGCGTTGGTAGCTCCGCCCGCACCAGTTGCGCCGCCCGAGTTGGGGGCTCCGCCTGCGCCAGTGCTACCGCCCGAGGTCGTGCTGCCGCCAGAGGCCGTCCGACCGCCAGCCGCGGAAGTGCTGCCTCCGAGCGGTTCGCCGCCAAAGCCTCCGCCCGCGCCCCCGTGTGCGCCCCCCGCCGGTCCTGCTCCGCCGCTCGCGCCCCCGACGCTCGTGGCCGCCGTTGTCCCACCCGAGCCGCTAGCAATCGAGCCGCCTTGGCCGGTTGCGCCGCCCGAGCTTGCGCTGCCGCCGCTCCCAGTTCCACCCGAGTTGCCAACACTGCCGCCCGACACCTGGCTCCCGCCCGTGGTTCCGCCGGTCGCCGGAGTTCTGGTGGGCGAGCTGCAGCCCAGGACAGCCGACAACGCGACAACAGCCAACAAAGCATGCTTCGATTTCATCACATCTGCTCCTGCGGGGGGTTGGGCATCGGTCATCCTTGACTCCCATTGCGGTCCCCTAGAAGACTACGCGCATATGGGCCAACGTATCGTTAACGGCGCAATGAATCCATTGTCACTTCATGCGAATAATTGCTATCATTTGTGATATTTCGAAGCCGCTCGGCTGGTAAAAACGCACGCCTAACGTAACACGACCTTTGGCGAAAAAACAAGGATTCGACGGACTTGAATCGACGCGTTATTGGGTCGAGGTTCTCAAGGAAGCGTCACGGAAGTTAGGCGAATCTCACCATCGAAGGTTCCCGTCGAGCGTGCGTAGCTCACGACCAATCTCTTGCCGCCATCCTCAGCTAGTTCGGGGTGCTCCTTCCCCGCGTAGTCGTTGCCGGATGAGGGTACTAGCCCAGTGAACACCTTCTGCGCATCGGACCAGGGCCCCTCCGGATGAGGTGCCGAACGAAACCAAATGTCGTTGGAAAAGATGCCGCTGTAGACGGCAATGAACCTGCCAAGGTAGAGGTTGAACGACACCGACAGATCACCTGGCGGCCCGTGCAGTACCGTCACCGCCTGCGTGAGGTCGGCATTCCAGGTCAATCCATCCCAAGTTTGCCAGAGCGGTCCTGAGGGTGCGTCGCCAATGGCAGCACGCACCACGCTGCAAATCGAATCAAGTTGTGCGGGCACTGCGTTGCAACCGTAGAGGTAGACAAAGCCACCGTCAACGACTGCTCCGAGCGCATAGGCAGGTGTAGGGGCCGAAAAAAGTGGCGATGGGTCCCGCGTGGCTACCGTAGATTTGACTGCGAGGCGCGCCAGTCCGACATCAAGTGGCTGGTAGTTCAGCGTCCCCGGATGAATCATCAAGCGCTGATAGAAGATCCAAGCGCCGCTGCCATCAGGTGCCGAAATCAGACTTCCCGGCCATAGGGCAAAACGCTCATCAGGTCCATGGCTCGCGTTGTAAGCTGCCTCATCTTGCGTGTAAGGCAGAAGTTGAAATGGAGCGCCCTTTGTGTCCAGCGCCTCGTCGAGAACGAGAGGCGCTCCCCAAGCCGCCGTCGCGGAACGGTAGTTGAAGCCATCTGCCCCGGTCACGGTCATGAGAGTGTCCCCGAACGTCCAGCACAACAGTCCATTGATCAGTGCAGCTGCCCCACCATCGCGTGCCGTGACCACGGCTGGTTTCGAAAGTGCACCGATATCCCTCGATGACAACGACGGCGTTGCTGAGGAGCAAGCTGCGCAGAGAAAGCCTAGGACAAGCCAGCAGAAGCTGGAAGCCGATGCTCGGCCGTTCCTTTCCCGCCCGCATCGCGGCATCGGCTGGCAGATTGGGGAGGCTAGCACCCGCAATGTTGCCTAGAACACGATGCCGGGGGGGAACTTGCATTCGGTGGTGCAGTAGATCTGGGCGGAGGCGTCGGTCGAAGGGACGTGGCTGCGGTCCAGCTTGACGCCGTTCTTGTCGGCAAGGTCGCATTCCTCGCCTTGGTCGGTATCCACGTGGCCGTCACCGCAGAAGTGCGAGCGCGTGCAACCAAGCGTGCATCCGTCCGAACCGTATTGGGTGCCATTGTTCTTTCCGCTGTCGCATTCCTCGGGACCGTTGACGATGCCATCGCCGCAGAAGCCGCCCCACTTGCACTGTGTCGTGCATCCGCCGTAGGCCGTGTCGCTGTTGTCCTTGCCGTTGTCGCACTCCTCGTCGGCGACCGCGACACCGTCGCCGCAAGTGGGGACGCAGGTGGTCGGTGCGGCGTTGAATCCGTTCAGGGTCAATTTGTACGATGAGGCAGTCGTGTGCCGTTCGGCCTGGAATACGGCTACTTCGTACGCCTTGTCCGTCTCTAGATTGCCCAGATTTGCGGCGGCGGTGGCGTCGAGCGTGACGGAGCCAGATGCCGGCGAATGGAGCCCACCCAGGTCGACCGCCAGCTTTTTGTTGATGAAGACCCACACGTCGTCGTCGCCGACGAAGTCCAGCTCGTAGGTGTTACCGGACTCGTACTTGAACCAATAGCGAACCTCGCTGGTGAAGCTGAAGTTGTGCAGCCGTTGATTGCCGTTCTGGTCGACGTCATAAGGCAGCGACGGGTCGTAGAACGCAGGCACTTGCGCAGCGGCGCGTTCCGAGGCAGGCGTGAAGGTGTCTCCGTCGACGGGAAAGAAGAGCGGGTTGCCATCGACCCCGACCTTCCACTGTTCGCCATTGGCGCCGTAGCGGTTCACGTAGCTGCCCTTGTTGTTCTTCCACAGGGCCAGCTTGGCGGAGGTCGGATGGTTCACGTCGGGCGTGGTGCGATACCACTCGGCGAAGCTCGCCGTGCTCTCGATGGCGATCCCTTGGCCGGTAATGCCCGTGTAGACGGGTTTTCCGTCTTTGTCCAGATCGGACGCCACGATTCCGAGACAGGCTCCGCTGCAGCCGGTGACGTCCGGCTCGAACTCGGTTGGATTGTGAAACCTGAAGTCCCGGTAGATCACCGGCACCAGCATCTTGTCGCCGAGCGCTGGTTGATTGCAGGTCCAGCCCGGTTCGACCGTGCAATTGCTTGAGCAGCCATCGCCGCTGGCGGCGTTGCCATCATCGCAGGCCTCATTGAGCACGATGCCATCGCCGCACTTGGACGTGCATGACGTGCCACTGCAGTCGGGCTCGATTTGACATTCCTGCGAGCAACCATCAAACGGCATGGTGTTGCCATCGTCGCAGCCCTCCGCGCCTTCCATCTTTCCGTCGCCACACGTGGTGGGCGAGCACTTGCTCGGGCTGCCTTCGCACTTGAAGCCGGGTTCCAGCCGGCACGTGGCCGAGCAACCGTCGCCACTCGTGTTGTTGCCGTCGTCGCACGCTTCCGTTGCGGCAAGGACGCCATCGCCGCACTTGGGTGTACATGGTTTCCCGGGCACCCGGCACTGCCAGCCCGTTTCCACGCTCTTGCAGTCGGCCGAGCAACCATCCCCGCCAAGCGTGTTGCCGTCGTCGCAGATCTCATCTGATGTCAAAATGCCGTTGCCACACTTGGCCATGTTCACGCACGGCTGCCCTGGCGTCGGACACTCGTAGTTGTTTTCGATTTGGCAGATGCGGCTGCAGCCGTCGCCGTTGTCGCTGTTGCCGTCATCGCACTGCTCGCCCGGGTCGAGGACGCCGTTACCGCACTTCTGAGTGGTCGGCTGGTCGATGGCTGCGTCGGGTGTGGTGACAATGATGATGAGACCGCCGGTGCCACTCGATGTGCTGCCGGGGCCGCCGCCATTGCCACCCGAGGGCAGCCCTCCGCCACCTCTGCCACCCGAGCCTTCGCCCACAACCGGGGGATTGTTGCAGGACGCGCTTGCCAGCACAAACGTCGCTGCCAGGCCCACCATCCAAGACAGTTTGGGTCCTAGATACAATAGGTCATAGCTTCCGGAGTGACGTGGGCGCAGTTCGATCATTGACAACCTCAGCGCGAGAAGTACCACCCTAGCAGGCTCGTGCGCAGGGTTCAATCGATGGGGTCAACCGAGGGCTCGCCGGTAAGAGGCCGGGCTCACGTGTTGAAGGCGGCGAAAAACCTTGCAGAAATAGTTGGCATTCGCGAAACCACACGCATCGGCGATCTGTTTCAGCGGCACGCGGGTGGTGAGCAGCATGCGCGTGGCTTGGTGCACTCGCACCTCGATGGCGAAGCGCGCGGGCGTAAGCCCGGTGCGCGACCGAAAGAAATGGCTGAAGTGTGTGCGGCTCATGCCGTACTCGGCGGCCAGGGCATTGACGTCGAGGGCCTTGGGCAGGCTTGCGACGACGCGTGACCTGACCGCCTCCAGCAGGCCCTGGCTTTCGTTGGAGCTGTCACGTGCCGATCGCGCGTTTCGCTCGCAAGCAACCAGGAACTCGAACAGCGCCAGCTCGGTCTCGTATTGATCGCGAAAGTCCTTCTTGATTGCACCCCGCATGAGGCGCAGGGCGATGGCCGCCAGAGGACCGTCGGGCGCCACTTCGACCAGCGGCCCCGTCGCCTCCACCTGTTTGACCATCCTGGCGAGCAGGTAGGGATGGTGGATGGATATCCAGCCGAACGTCCAGCCTGGCGAATCCTGGGGCAAGTAGTAGCGATGCCGTGAAGGCATGAGCGCGATGAACGCGGTACCAGGGGGAACGCGTCGAGGTGGTTGACCATAGACTTGGAAGTGCCCCCAACCCGCCAAGGTCAATTGGAACGCGAATAGAGGCGCGTCGGTGCGCCCGAGGCGCTTCATTCCGTCCCAGCAGTAGCTGGTCGGATCGGTCCGGGTTTCGATGCTGCCGAAGAACGCCGTCATCGGCGTCCACCACGACGGAGGCATCACCGGTTCGCGCAACAGCTCGGCAAGCTGGTGTAGGGCCGGCGCCCACTCTGGTGGCGGCGCAGGGCCGGGTTGTCGACTCGCCACCACGTCCGCAGTGAGGGCTTCCAGTGCGCCGCGTCTCCATGAATCCAGCTTTGATCGCGGGAAGGAGCGAATCTTCACAAAATTACCCTACTTCGGACATCGTCACCATCGCAATGAAAAATGTCCGAGCGTATTCGTTGATAGAGGCCATTTTGGCTTGGCCAATGAACACATCGTCGCGTGGACCTCGCTTGCCGCGGGTTCCTCGTCGGCGACATCGAGAAGTGGCCCCCCTGCCACCCGGAGATCGTTCGACATGAAAACTGCGCCACGTCTTCTTGCGCTTGTTGTCACCTTCATTGTGGGGGGCTGCTCGGAGACAAACACTGCTCCCCCACCCTCCTCGACGGGAGGCTCTGCTGGTAACCGGGGAAGCGGCGGTGCCGCAAACACGGGTGGCAGCAAAGCGACCGGCGGTGCCACAAGCACTGACGTGAACACCGCGACCGGAGGCAGCGCTACGACCGGCGGGACGCTCGGAAGCGGCGGCATGTCCGCGACGGGCGGTACAAGCTCGGTCGGCGGCAGCGGAACTGGCGGCCGATCGGCGAGTGGCGGCATGACCGGAGCGGGCGGCCTCCTTGCGACCGGAGGGGCGGGAGGCAACAGCACGGCCGGCGCTCCCGCGGGTGGCGCAGCCGGAGGTGGTGGCGCAACGGGCACCGGCGCCGCTGCGAGCGGTGGAGCGACCGTCGCGGGCGGAACGCAGGCGGGTGGAACGACAGGGACAGGCGGGACGGCGGCAGCTGGTGGCACGGGCGGCTCGACCATGGTCGGGGCGACTCCCCCCATGGGCTGGAACTCGTGGAACGCGTTCAATTGCAGCGGCCTCAACGAAACCGTGGTCAAGAGCATGGCGGATGCTTTCATCTCCACCGGCATGAAGGACGTTGGGTACCAGTACGTCAATCTCGACGACTGCTGGATGGACGGGCGCGATTCCAGCGGCAAGCTGCAAGCCAGCGCGAGCAAGTTCCCCTCGGGAATTGCCTCGCTCGCCACCTACGTTCACGGCAAGGGCCTCAAGCTTGGCATCTATTCGACACCCAACACGAAGACTTGCGCCGGCCTCTACGGTGGCTACGCCGGCGGTGTCGGCAGCGTCGGTCACGAAACCACCGACGCGCAAACCTGGGCCTCGTGGGGTGTCGACTATCTGAAGTACGACAAGTGCCAAGGTCAGCTAAGCGCATTTGCGACGATGCGCGACGCGCTCAAGGCAACCGGCCGTCCCATCTTCTACAGCATCAACCCGGCGGACCAGGGTCCCTTCTGTACGCCAACGAACTGCTCGCTCAATCTGCCCACAATCGCCAACATGTGGCGTATCGGGATGGACATCGCTGCAACGTGGGCCGATGTCACCCGGCTCATCGACGCGAACAAGGGACAGGAGGTGGGTGCCGGGCCGGGACACTGGAACGATCCCGACATGCTAGAGGTCGGCAATGGCCTCAGCGACACGGAAGGCCGCGCCCATTTCAGCATGTGGGCCATCATGGCGTCGCCGCTCATCACGGGAAACGACCTGACCAAGATGAGCACAACGACCAAGGCCACGCTCTTGAACGCCGAGGTCATCGCCGTCGATCAAGACCCTCTTGGCAAGCAAGGTCGAGTGGTAGCCACACCAGGGACGAACCTGGAGGTGTGGTCGAAGGAGATGTCGGGCACCAACACGCGAGCAGTTGCACTGTTCAATCGCAGCACGGCAAGCGCGTCGATCACCGTCAAGTGGAGCGACATCGGCCTTCCCGCGGGCGCGGCCTCGGTCCGCGATCTGTGGGCAGCGAAGGATGTGGGACCGGCCACCGACTCGTACACGGCGAGCAACCTCGCGAGCCACACCGTCGTCATGCTCAAGATCGTGAGCACGCCCTAACCGAGGAAGGAAGCCGACCGATGAATGTCGACCTCTCCGCCGCGGCGATCGACACTCGCTTGCGCGAGGCGTTCTACCGGGCCGGCCTGAGCTTGGCGGCGATCCAGTCGGCGGCTTCGGCCGGATCCACGGTCACGAAGGTGGGCAAGCCGCGGTTGCTGACCGAGGGCTCGAAGAATTTCTCGGGCGGCACATCCTGCGGGCGAAGCACCAGTGCAAATCGCTCCAAGACCCCGACGAAGGTCGTCGCCACCATCTTCGCCAGACCGTGGAGGTCGGAAATCGAGAGGGCCACGGACCCTTCGCGCAAATCGAGGAGAATCCGCTTGACCTGGCTGCTCGAAATTTCGCCACGCACCTGTTCGAACAGGCGAACCATCGAGTCTTCGGTCACCTGCTCCCGAATGGTCACTTCGAGATAGGGAATCGAGCCGCCATCGACTGTCCCCGCCTGCACCTTCGCCTGAAACGTGGCAACCGGGGCGGGCTCCGGCTTGGCTGCGACCGGCTTCCGTTTGGCTGGGGTCGGCTTCCGTTTGGGTTTGGGCGAAGCCTTGCGCGTGGGTTTGTTGGTCTTCTTCATGGTGCTAGGGCCGGGCGCACTGCCCGCGTTGACGAAGGAAGTGATCGGCCAGGACCAGGGCGATCATGGCCTCGACCATGGGCACCGCGCGCGGCAACACACAGGGATCGTGCCGTCCGCGTGCCTGCAAGATCGTGTTCTTGCCGTCGACGTCCACGGTCTCTTGCGGCATCAGGATGGTCGCGGTGGGCTTGAAAGCGGCACGCACGACAATGTCCTCGCCGTTCGAGATGCCGCCTTGGATGCCGCCCGAGCGGTTGGTGCGGGTGCGCACCCTGCCCTGCTCGGCGAAGAAGGCGTCGTTGTGCTGCGAGCCGCGCAGGCGGGTGCC
Source organism: uncultured delta proteobacterium (assembly GCA_963723955.1). Taxonomy (GTDB): domain Bacteria; phylum Myxococcota_A; class Polyangia; order Fen-1088; family Fen-1088; genus Fen-1118. The sequence goes on along the minus strand of CAVRSU010000007.1, from coordinate 451,714 downwards.
CGCGAAGCCGCTACCGCTTTCGAAGCCCTTGCATGCGGGTAGCGAGAGCAGTGCCTTCCCCAGATCCGCTTCCAACCGGTCGAAGACCGGCTCGCCCAGTCCTGCCGGGACCTTGCGCGCCACCGCCTCGATCACGCCGCCCACCGAATCGCCCGCCTTGCGAGTGGCGTCGATGAGATCGATCATGGCTTGCGAGACCTTGTCGTCCGGGCAACGCACGATGTTACTTTCCACACTACCCCGGGTGACGGTCGCTGGATCAACCTCGGCTTCGATGTCACAAACTCGTTTCACATAGGCGACGATCTCGACGGCAGCAGCCTCGGCCAGCAACTTACGCGCGATGGCGCCGGCCGCAACCCGTGCCGATGGTCTCGCGCGCGCTGGAGCGGCCCCCTCCCGCCACGGCTGCGGATGCCGTACTTGGCCTGGTAGCTGTAGTCGGCGTGCGACGGCCGGTACTTCGTTCGCATCTCGTCGTAGTCGCCGCTGCGCGCGTCGCTGTTGCGCACCAAAAGCGCGATGGGGGTGCCCGTGGTCAGGCCGTCCTCGACGCCGGAGAGGATCTCGACCTGGTCCGCTTCGTCGCGGTGGCTGGTGATGCGGCTTTGCCCCGGCCGGCGCCGGTCCAGCTCGACCTGAATCTCGTCGCGGCGTGATGGCGAGGCGCGGTGGACACCCGTCGACCACCACGCCAATGCCCGGGCCATGGGATTCGCCCCAAGTTGCTATCCGAAAAAGCTCGCCGAAGGTACTTGCCACGATAGACAAACACCGTAGCACAGGCAAAGGAGAACCGCCGCGCCCCCTCTCCGTGCCCTCCAAAAGCCTCTGCGCTCTCTCCTCCTTCGGTTTTTACTGGAATCTGCCAACGTTTTTCTTCAACGTACGACCATGAGCACGACGAACGGATTGCCGCGAAAGTGGACAGTCGCGGATTCCGCGGAAACCTACGGTATCAAGTACTGGTCGAACGGGTACTTCTCCATCAACGACGCTGGCCACGTGGTCAGCCACCCGCAGGGGCCCGAGGCTGGCAGCATCGATCTCAAGGAGCTGGTCGACGAGGTGGTGCGTCGCGGGATCGGACTTCCGCTGCTCATTCGCTTCTCCGACATCCTGAAAAGCCGGGTCGTGGATCTGCACGAAGCCTTCAAGCGCGCCATGACCGAGTACGGCTACAAGGGCGACTACCGCGGCGTCTATCCCATCAAGGTCAACCAGAACCGCTACGTGGTCGAGGAGATCACGCAGTTCGGCCGCCCCTACCACTACGGACTCGAAGCTGGCTCCAAGCCCGAGCTTCTGGCAGTGATGGGCATCCTCGACGACGAGGACGCCCTCATCGTGTGCAACGGCTACAAGGACGAGGAGTACATCGAGACCGCGCTCATGTGCTCGAAGCTTGGGCGCAAGGTGCTCATCGTGGTCGAGAAGTTCTCCGAGCTGGAGCTCATCGCCAACACCGCCAAGAAAATCGGCGTGCGCCCGCGCATCGGCATGCGCATCAAGCTGGCGTCCAAGGGATCGGGCCGCTGGGAAGGCTCGGGCGGCGATCGCTCCAAGTTCGGCCTTTCCACGCGCGAGGTGGTCGAGGCGGTGCGCTATCCTGCGCGAAATCGACATGCTGTCGTGCTTCGAGCTTATCCACTTCCACCTGGGCAGCCAAATCTCCGCCATCCGCGCCGTCAAGAACGCCATGCGCGAGGCGGGCCGCTTCTTCGTCGAGATCGTGCGGCTGGGCGCGCCGCTCAAGTACTTCGACGCGGGTGGCGGCCTGGGCGTCGACTACGACGGATCGCAGACCAACTTCGCGTCGTCCATGAACTACACCTTGCAGGAATACGCCAACGACTTGGTGTTCAGCCTGCAAGAGATCTGCGACGCCGCCGCGGTGCCACCGCCGACCATCGTCACCGAATCGGGCCGCGCCGTGGTCGCCCACCACTCGATGCTGATCGTGGATGCGCTGGGCGTGGGCGAGTTCGACGTGGGCAAGGCGCCCGACAAGCTGCCCGACAACGCCTCGCGCGTGGTGCGCAACCTATTCGACACCTGGCGCGACATCTCGACCAAGAACGTGCGCGAGGCCTACCACGACGCCCTCGAATACCGCGAAGAAGCGCTGTCGCTGTTCTCGCTCGGCAGCCTGTCGCTGCCCGAGCGCGTGGTGGCCGAGGACATCTTCTGGGCCATCTGCCAGAAGATCCTCAAACTGGTGCGTGACATGCGCGAAGTCCCCGAGGAGTTCGAGGGTCTCGAACGCAACCTGTCGGACACCTACTTCTGCAATTTCTCCATGTTCCAGTCGCTGCCCGACATCTGGGCCATCGACCAGCTGTTCCCCATCATGCCCATCCACCGCCTGGGCGAGGAGCCAACGCGGCGGGCGGTGCTGGCCGACATCACCTGCGACTCCGACGGCAAGATCGACCACTTCATCGATCGCCGCGACGTCAAGAACGTGCTGGAGCTGCACCCGCTGAGTCGGCGGCGACGAATACTACCTGGGCGTCTTCCTGGCCGGCGCCTACCAGGAAATCCTGGGCGATCTGCACAACCTCTTCGGCAACACCAACACCGTGCACGTGTCGCTGGCACCGGGCGGCGGCTACCAGATCGAACACGTGGTCACCGGCGACACCGTGACCGACGTGCTCAAGTACGTCAGCTACGCGCGCGAAGATCTGGTGGCGCGCGTGCGCCGCTTCGCCGAGCAAGCCGTGCGCAGCAATGGCATGAGCCTGGAAGAGACGCGCTCGCTGCTGCGCATGTACGAGGAAGGCTTGTCCGGGTACACCTATCTCGAACGAACCTAGGCGATCGTCAGGCCATTCTGTCGGCGACGACCACCAGCCCCTGCACGGGCGTACGCTCGATGCGCAGCTGGGCAGAGCGAACGATCCGCACGTTCAGCCCTGCCTCCGTCAACACCCCGCGCAGATAAGCTTCGCTGTGGCTGTACCGCCCGTGCGGATGAAGTCGATAGCCGCTGGGGGCGGCGGCAGGCTCCGACATCTCGACGGTGAACACCAGGTGCCCACCAGTCCGCAGCGCTCGGGCACAGCCGAGCACGACCTCGCCGAGGTCGCCGAAGTAACAAAGTGTATCGACCGCGGCGATCAGATCGTAGGCAGCCTCGTGCTCCGTCAGGTGTTCCATCAGGTCGGAATGCACCAATTCGTCGTAGCAGTTTCGCGCTTGCGCCTGCCCGAGCATGTGCTTGGACAAGTCCAAACCCACGAGCCGCCGTGCATACGATCGCAGATGCGGACCAGCCAAACCAGTTCCACACCCAGCGTCCAGGACATCGAGCGTGCTTCCGACGTTCGACTGCAAGGTCTCTCGAACCGCCTCGGCCACCAGCGCCGGGGCCCTGTATTCAGGGTGTCCAGCACGGCATCGAAACTGGGCGCAAAGCGGTCGAAGAGCCGCTCGACGAATTCCTTCGACGCCCGCTCGGGAACATCCTGGCCCGTGCACGCCGCGAGCAGATGGCGAGGCTCCGGCTTGTCCGGCTCCAGCTCCATCCATCGGCGATAGATCTCGGCTGCGTCCGCCAGTCGATTCTCCAAGCTCAGCGCGTAGCCGAGCCGGTAGTACGCCCGGCCGTCGTACGGAGCCAGCATCAGGGCCTTGCGAAAGTGATCGAGCGCGAGATTCTGCTTGCCCACCCGAACCAGGACGTTGCCCAGATTGTTGAGCGTCGGGACGTGCTCGGGGTTGAGCGCGAGCGCCCGCTCGAACATCGCCACCGCCTCGTCGAGCTGCCCGCGCGCCTTGAGGGTGGTGCCCAGATTGTTGATGGCGTCTGCACTATCCGGCCGCAAGGCGATAGCGCGCTCGTAGGACAAGGCGGCCTGGTCGAGATCACCGCGAATGCGGAGCATGTTGCCGAGATTGTTGTGGGCGTCGGCGAAGTCCGGGGCGATGGCAAGCGCACGACGAACCAGGGCGATGCCTTCGTCGGCCGCGCCCTGCTCGAATCGGCACAAACCAAGGTAGTGAAGAGCGTCGGCGTTGTCGGGGCTGACGCTGAGAATCTGCTGGTAGATCTGGATGGCCTCCGCCGTGCGCCCTCTGCGATGAAGGGCATTGGCCAGCTCGATGGCCTGCCCAAGCGTCATTCGGGTTTCCGCGGGTTTCGTGTCTTTAGATTCGGACGACATGGTCCGCGAAGTATCCGCGAGAAGGCGCCTTGGAGAAACCGCGAACGTCCGTGATTCTCGAAGGTCGGTCACGGGCTCTGGTAGATTCGAACGCGCAGCCTCACAGAAGTCATGAGCGAGCACGTCGATAGCCAGGCAGGTTCCACGCGCAAGGCCGTACTCACCGCCCTAGCCTCGTCCGGATTGTTCGCCGCCATGGCCATGGTGGCCCGCCTGCTCTCGCACACCATCCCCGGCCCACAAGTCGCGCTGGTTCGATTCGCCATCGGCGTGGTGGTGGTGCTCGGGTTTCTGGCCATTTTCCGAACGGATCTCAGACCGCGACGATGGGGTTGGGTGATTGCCCGGGGCGTGTTCGGCGGCACTGCGGTGCTGCTCTACTTCACATGCATCGAGAAGATCGGCGTCGGCATCGCCACCCTGCTCAACTACACCGCGCCGGTGTGGTCGATGACGTTCGCCTGGCTCTTGCTACGCGAACGCCCGCGCCGTCACGCCTTCGTGGCACTTGGCCTGACACTCGTCGGGGTTGCCGTGGTCACCAGCGGCGGCGCTGGCGCGTGGCGCCTCGGCAGGTGGGAGCTCATGGGGGCATGTTCAGCCGTCGTGTCGGGGATGGCCATCACCGCGATCCGGGCCACACGCCGGCAGACCGCAGACGGCGCCCCGAACGAAAGCAGCTGGACCGTCTTCGCCTCGTTCACGGTACTCGGCTTGCTCACGACGCTGCCCACGGCGCTGCCACCCCTGGGCGCGTGGGCGCCCCCTACTCCGCGCGAATGGTTGTTGCTTGTCGTCTGCGGTTTTCTCGGCGTCGCGGCCCAGCTGCTCATGACCTCGGCCTTCGGCATGCTGACCGCCGTCGGCATGGGCATCGTGCAGCAGACCACCGTCGTGCTCACCATGGTGGGCGGCCTGCTCTTCTTCGGCGAGCCCATCACGCCACGCGGAGCGCTTGGCAGCATCATCACGGTCTCCGGTGTGGTGTGGGCGGTCCTCGTGGACCGGCGAGATTCCGGGGCCGACGCATAGGGCACATCTACGCCGCGTTCTTGGTCACGCCCAATTCCGCCGCCAGCTCGAGAATTCGGCGGTGCTCGGGGATGCGTTCGAGAAACTCTGGGCGCATCGTCGGGTCGTCGAGAGTTTCGCATCGGCCATGTAGCCAGCGGACCGCATCGAGAACGACCCTTTCCGCTTCGTTGCGATCTCCGGATGCCGCGAGGGCCTCCGCATACACCAGGTGTACGCTGGCCTCACCATCTTCTATGTGTACCTTCGCGTCCACTGCTGCGTAGGCCTGCTTGGCAAGTGCCAGCGCCTCTGCTACGCCCGCCTGAGCCAGACGTGCACGCGCGAGCAATGCCAAGGCGAAGGGGCGCAGCAGTGGCCTGTCTGTCGTGCTCTCCAGCGCTCCCTTGGCATAGCCTTCAGCCGCTGGGTAGTCGCCCGCAAGAAACTCGGTCACCGAGAGGTAGGACTGGGCATAGGAAAGAAACCAGCGATCGCCACGTTCGGTAGTCCAGTCCAAGCTACGCCGCCCCCAAGCCCTGGCCTCGTCCAGTCGACCCTGATAGGCGAGGCAGTTCATGAGCATCTGCGACACCCCCCCGAAGATGTGACTGAGGCCCATTCTGTCGCTCATGGCCAGCAGGCGTCGGGCATGTTCCTCCGCCGCCTCCAATTGTCCGGCCTCCAGCAAGCAGACAGCCAAATTCCCCATGGCCTCGCAGGCCCGTCGGGAATCACCATTTTCCACGAGGAGCCGCACGGCTCTGTCTTGATGGGCTATGGCCAAGGACAATCGGCCTTCCGCCCGAGCGAGGTGATGTTGAACCGACTCGGCACGCGCCACCAGATGCGCATCGAGTGATTCCCCCTTGGCCTTCACGACTGCCAACACTTTCCGAGCCAGCGCCGGGTTTCCTCCATAGGATAGGAACGCCGTTGCGTCGAGCACGCAATCAAGCCAGAGGGAGGTCAACAACGGAGCCGTCGGCTCCTCTTCCAGGATATGAGCCATTTCCGCAACCTCTGCATACTTCCCTTGCACTCCCATACTGGTGATGAGCGCGCTTTTCACTCTCAAACCGAGGGCAGGATCCATACATGCCTGTCCTGCGCGCGCTGCCTTCTCGGCCCGAGAGTATTTGCCTTGCCAGTAGAACGACTCGGACTCGACGATGCGCAACTCGGCTAGATCGTCGCCTGCGGCGCCCAGCAGAACGCCGCGCTCGGCACGTGAGATGGCCGCGACGAGGTCGTTCGTCTCCAAGGCCTGGTTCGCTGCCACGCGCAGCCAGCGAATGGCACGCGCCGCCTCGTTCCCGCGTTCGAAGTGATCGGCGAGTATGATCGCGTCGCGCTCGCCCGCTTGTTCCAGGAACTCGCCCGCCAACCGGTGCCCCACCACCGCGCTCTCCGGCGGCAATAGAGCGTACGCGGCGTCGCGGTGAAGTGCGTGGCGGAACACGTGCTCGCGGGAATTGCCGAACGGCCTGGCGAAGAGGATTTCCCGATCGACCAGGATCTCCAACCAGCGGTCCACGTCCTCGGGGATCATGTCGGCCAGCAAGGCCTTCACGCCAGCCGAGCGAAAACTGCGACCGAAGATGCTGCCCGCACGCACGACATGCTTGGCCCCTTCCCCGGCGGCATCGAAGCGCATCTGCACCATGCCGAGCACCGTGCTTGGCACCTCCGCCACATCTTTGCCCTCGGCCAGGACACGGGACAGTTCCTCCAGGTAGAAAGGATTGCCCTGCGCTTGATCCAGGATCCACTCAAGTTTTCCCTCAGCCTTGTCGCCCAGAATCCGTCGCGCCAATTCCTGCACAGCGCGACTTCCGAGCGGCAGAATTGGAATCCGTTGTGCCCGCCGCTCCCGCCACAGCGTGGGAAAGCGCTGGTCAAGCTCGGGCCGGGCCAACGCCAGGACCATGAATGGTTTCGATCGCAGCACGCGCAAGGCCGCGTCGGTGTAGTGTACGCTTGGTCCATCGCCCCAGTGCAGATCTTCCAGCAGCAACAAGACCGGACGATGGGCCGACTCGGCTTCCAGCCAATCCACCCAAGCGGCCTGCGTCTGATCCGCCATCAGGCGCGCGTCCTGGCGGGCCGCGCGCAACTGCGCAAGATTCTCGTCTGGAAAAGGGATCCCGGCGATCTCGCCAAGAAAGGCCACGGTGTTGGCTAGGTTTTCTGGCCGCAAGTGCCGGCCAGCGTGGGCAAGAAGGCGCTTGCGCTGGGTTTCCTCGGTTTCTGTCCCGCCAATGCCCGCGGCCCCGCGAATGGCCTGGGCCAGAAGTCCCAGCGATACATTGGCGCGCATGGGATCGCCGCGGCCCACGAGCAGCTCGAAGGGCTGCCCCCGATCTCGCACGCGTTCCAGGAATTCATGCGAAATGCGCGACTTGCCACTGCCGGGCCCGCCGGTCAGGACGATGGCCTGGGCGCAGGGCTCCTCCACGCTGCCTTCGAAGGCTGCGACCAGATCAGCAATCTCGCGCTCGCGCCCCACACATGGCACGTCTTTTCCAAGGACCGTGCGCGGCGCCTCACGCAATCCACGTTCGAAAAGCAGACGCGACTTACCATTCGCCTCGCCAGCGATCTCGAAACGCGCCTCGAGCAGCCGCCGAACTTCGTCGCTGACGTGGATGGCGCCGGCGCGATCACGGGCTAGGAGGCCGGCCGCACCGTCGATGAGATTTCCCAGGCGGAGCTCCTCGTCGATGAGGGCGTAGCCCATGCTCAAGGCGAAGGAAGATCCCGGCCGAGCCGTTTTGAGCCGCAAGCTGCAGCGGGCAGCCTGCACCGCGAGATCAAGCGGCGTGGCGGTTCCGTCTGCCAGCAAGGTCACCACCAGCCCACCGTTGGCCAGCTGCTGGATGCGAGCGCCCCAAGGTGCAATGGCGCGCGCTACCGCGTCCACACGTGCCGCACCGCCGTCTGAACCCACAAGCTCGCGCGCCAGCACCGTTCCCAGATCGGCGGCGGTTGCCGCGGGATCGAGTTGGGGGCTCCCTCCCGCGTTGCCCTGCGCGGAAACCAGGACAACCGCGGCCAAACGGCGCTCGCCCGTCGTCGTAAGCTGGTGGTGCTTGGCGCTTCCAACCTGAACCGCGGCCAGGGTTCCGGTCGTGCGCAGCTCGCTGGTAATGCGGCCAAGCTCGAGGAGAACCTCGGTCATGGAGGATAGGCGGGCCTCCACCTTCTTGGCCAACATACGGCCAATCAGGCGGGAAAACCGGGGAGAGGCGCCCTTGCACCGCTCAGCCACATCGATCTCGCTGCCATCGCTGAGCTTGGCCAGCGTCCCGGTCGTGCTGTCACCCCAAAACGGCGGCGTGCCTGTGATGCATTCGAACAGCACGCAGCCCATCGAAAAGATGTCGGCGCGGGCATCCACGTCGGGCGAGCCCTGCGCCTGCTCGGGCGACATATACATCGGCGTTCCCAGGGCCGAACCCGCCTGGGTCAGCCGCAAGGAAACCGCGTCGAACAACCGCCGGGCGATGCCGAAATCGAGCAGCTTGATCTTCGAGAGATCGCCCCCAGGAAGGAAGATATTCGCCGGCTTGATGTCGCGATGAACGATGCCGTGCGCGTGCGCCGCGGCCAAGGCATCGCCAATACGGCGAGCCAGATTGAAAGTCTCGGCCAAAGTCAGCGGCCCGTCCTGGAGACGATCCTCGAGGGTCTTGCCATCCAGCCACTCCATGACCAGATAGTGCTCGCCCCGTCGCGTGCGGCCGTGCGACAGGTAGCGAACGATGGCCGGGTGGGCGAGCTCGGCGAGAAAGGCAACCTCTTGCTGAAATCGCTCGCCGAGCAGCGAGCCGAAGCTGCTGGAGATCTTGACCGCTACGACCTCGCCGGAGGTGAGATCCACGGCGCGATGGACCATGCCCATCCCGCCTGCGACAGTTGCGCCTTCCAGGCGAAAGCGGCCGTCGAGCTCCTCGGTTGGATCGCTATGGGCTGTCACACTCTTTCCGCCATGTCCTCCAGTCAGCCTGAAGGTATTTCTCCCTCGCAATCAATCGACAGGAATGTTCGGAAAATGTAGTAGCGGCCAGGTAGGCCAACGACCGCCACGGCTACGAACCTTGGTCCTGCCCCGTCCGTGACACTGTCGATCGCGCTGCTTTTCTAGGCAGGGTCGAGGCTCGCCCAGTAGTATCAATGCGTGCCGCGCGTGCCGAAGACCGTAGATCTACTGCTACTCAACGCCTCGAACTATCCACCCAAGGCGGTGTACCCGTATGCCTTCGTCCAAGTGTCGGCGATTGCGCGTCGCCATCGCTTGCACGTCGCGCGTTGTGATTTCGTCGGTTTGGACAAGCAACGGGTTCGCGCACGCTTGGCAGCACTTCTCAAGCAATACCATCCGCGAATGATCGGTCTTCATCTGCGGCAGGCCGACACGGTTGTCGAATCGGACTACCGAATACCGCCGGAAGGCGCTCCCTCGAAATACTATCTGCCAGTGGACGATACGCGCGACCTCATTGAGGCCATTCGTTCAATGGCCCACACGCCTATCGTTGTGGGTGGGTTTGGATACTCCACCCACTCAGTTTGGCTTCACCGAGGACTCCCTCGATCTGCTGCAGCTCCGGTATTTTCTCTACGAGAACAACGTACGCATCCAGGCTGAATACCGCCCGCTGCTTTTCAAGGCCTAGACTGAACCGCCAGGCTGCCCTGGGCGCGGATGTCCGCCGACGATGCGCCGACCGCGATGTCGAACACACCGTCTTCCACGCGCCAGGCGTGCATCGTGACGTCCCAGAAGGCGAGATCCTTGCCCGCGAGGGCGAAGGCGACCGTTCGCGACTGCCCCGGCGCCAGGTGAACGCGCTGGAAGCCGCGCAATTCCTTGATGGGCCGGGGCACGCTGGCAAATGCATCGTGAACGTACAGCTGCACGACCTCGTCGCCCGCGCGCGGACCGGTGTTGGTGACGTTGACGGCAATGGTGGCGGAATCGGTGGGCACAATCGAGGCGGGCGCGATTCGGAAGTCGGCATATGAGAAGGTCGTGTAGGAAAGCCCATGGCCGAACGGATAGAGCGGCGCGCCCTCGTAGTAGAGGTAGGTGCGGCCCTTGCGCAAATCGTAATCGCCGATGGGCGGCAGCGTGGCCGAGCCGGTGTACCAGGTCGTGGTCAACTTGCCGCCGGGGTTGGTGTCGCCGAACAGGGCATCCGCGATGGCGGTGCCTTGTTCTTGGCCGTCGTAGAAAGCCGTCAGGATGGCAGGCACGTTGGCTTGCGCCCAGTCGACGGCCACTGGTCCGGCCGTGACCAGCACGACGACGGTCTTGGGGTTGGCGGCAAACACCGCCAGAAATGAGATCGCCCTGCGCGCCAGGCAGGTTCCAGTCAGGACGGTCCATCTCCTCGCGTAGCACGTCCTGGCTCGTGCCCACGAAGACGATGGCGACGTCCGACGATCGGGCCAGATCTGCGGCCGCGTCGATGGCGGATTGGTCCTTGCTACCAGCGACGGTGCAGCCTTGCTGGTAGGCCACCGTGACGCCACTGGGCGCGGGGAACTTCGCGCGAATGCCGGCAAGCGGGCTCACGCTGTGATCGGGTTGACCGCTGTACCCGCCCAGCGTGACATCGTTGCCATGCGGCCCGATGACCGCAATCGAGTGCACCACCCCGCGATCCAGTGGCAACAGCCCGCCGTCGTTCTTCAAAAGCACGATGGCCGCGCGCGCGGCCTCGAGTGCGAGCGATCGGTTGACCTGTGATTCGATGACCTCTGCGCCCATCGAGCGGTAGGGAACCTGATCTGCGGAATCGAACTCGCCCAGCAGAAATCGGGCGCGCAGCACCCGAGTCAGCGCCGTGTCCACGTCGCGTTCCGTCACCAGGCCTTGATCGAGCGCGGCCTGCAGCTCGTTCGGATAGGTCCTACCGCAATTCAGATCGGTGCCCGCCTGCAGGGCCATGGCCGCAGCTTCGGTCGTGGTGGACGTGTAGTGATGACTGTTGGCGATGTCCCACACGGCGTCGCAGTCCGACACCACGTAGCCCTTGAAGCCCCAGGTGTCGCGAAGGATGTTGCGCAAGAGCAGCGGATTGGCGGCCGACGGCACGCCGTTCACGCTGTTGTAGGCGGACATGACCGAAAAGGCACCCGCCTCGACCACGGCGGCTTCGAAGGCCGGCAGGTAGTATTCGTGCAACAACTGCTCGTCGATGTCCGACGATCCATCGTGCCGGTTGTACTCGGAGTTGTTGCCAGCGTAGTGCTTGGGCGTGGACACGGCCTTGAGGTACTTCGGGTCGTCGCCTTGCAAGCCGCGCACGAAAGCCACGCCCATCCTGGCCATGAGGAAGGGATCCTCGCTGTACGACTCCTCGAAACGTCCCCAGCGCGGATCGCGCAGCATATTGATCACCGGCGACCAGTAGGTCAGCCCTTTGCCCGACGTCGTGTTGAAACCGCGCGCCTCGTCCGAGATAGCCGATGCCACCCGCCCGAGCAGGTCCGGATCCCACGTGCTGCCAAGAGCGATGGCCTGGGGAAACGACGTCGCACCGCCGGTCAGCACACCGTGCAGCCCCTCGCTCCAATACTCGTAGGCCGCCAGCCCAAGCCGCGGAATCGCGGGGGCGGTGTTCTGCAACTGCGAGATCTTCTCGGCGTAGCTCATCTGCGCCACCAAGGCGGCGACCCGGTCGTCCGCCCAACTGGTAGACCTGCCAACGCCACCGCTGTCCACGGGTTCTCGAAGACGACCGTCGGGCGAGGCGCCCGCATCGCGTCCTTTGCGCCTCAAATCGCCGCACGAAGACGAGAGTGCAGCCGCGCAACACGCAAACAGGCTAAGCCAGCCAGGAGGTCGTTTCATGTCCATGCGCGAGGATTTAACCACAGACGACATGGAGGACGCAGAGGCAATCCGAAAGGACCGTCAGATGCCGAGGAACAAGCGCGTGCCGAAGTTGGGTTCCAGATCCGAGGCCAGGATCTTGCTGGCCGAGGTCTTGACGTCGTACTCGACGCGTTTGTATTCGAAGGTCTTGGTGTCGCTGTCGTAGAGCGTGTAGCTGGCGCGCGGATCGAAATCGCGCGGCTGTCCCACCGAGCCCACGCTGATGACGTACTTCCAGCCCTCGCGCAGCTGGAATTTCAAGGTAACCACCTCTTGCGCGCCGTCGTGCTTGGGGTTGATGGCGAAGGCCTTGCACAGGTGCGAATGCCCGATGAGCGTGAGCTGCGGCAAGCGCTCCCAGATGGCCAGGCACTGCGCCGCCTGGTCGCGGGCGAAGATGTAGTCGAACTCCTCGACGCTGACCGGCGAGCCGTGGCAGAAGAGCACGTCGTTTTCGCGGAACTCGTAGGGCAGGGATTTGAGCCAGGCCATGTTCTCGGGTTCCAGCATCTGGGCGTGCTTGTCGAGCACGTGGCGGGCGGCGTGGTAGTAGTACGAATAGTCCATGCGGCCCGACACGGCGGCGTCGTGGTTGCCGAGGACGGTCTGCGCCACGGTCGCTCGCATGAGGTTGCAGGCCTCGTTGGGGCTGGCGCCGTAGCCGACGGTGTCGCCGAGGCAGATGTACTTGTCCACGCGTTCAGACTCGAAAGCCTTCAGCACGGCTTCAAGAGCCTCGATATTCGCGTGTGTGTCTGAAAGGATGCCGTAGCGCATCGACCGCCCACTATAGCAGGAAGATTTCCCGGTCGCCGGGATCAACTGTCCTCATGCTAGAAGCGGCCTTCGCCATGCCCTCCGTCGTGCTCTCGTGTTTCTTCCTCTCCGGCGCCTCGGGTCTCATCCTCGAGCTGCTGTGGACGCGCATGTTGACGCTGGTCTTCGGCTCGACGGCCCTGGCCGTGTCCACGGTGCTCACTGCGTACATGGGCGGGCTTGGGCTGGGCTCGTACCTGGCCGGCAAGTTCAGCGACCGGCTCAAGGATCCGGTTCGTGCCTACGCGTTGGCCGAGGCAGCCATCGGCCTGTACGCGCTGTCCGTGCCGTGGATCATCGGCTACTACCCGGGGCTCAACCAGTGGCTGTGGACCACCTTTGGCGACCGCTACACCCTGCTTTCCGTTCTGCGCTTCTTCGCCTCGGCCGGTCTGCTCATCGTGCCGACCACGCTCATGGGTGCGACACTGCCCATCCTGGCCCGCTATTTCGTGTCGCGACCCTTCGAGCTTGGCCGCGTCAGCCTGCGCCTGGGGACACTGTACGCGGTCAACCTGTTCGGGGCCGTGGCGGGCTCGTTCTTGGCCGGTTTCATTTTCCTGCCCATGGTCGGCATTCGCAGCACCAATCTGGTGGCGGCCAGCTTCGACATGTCGCTGGCGGTCGCCATCCTGGTCGCGCGTCGCCTGGTACCCGCCAAACAAGCCACCCGCGCCAACCCATCGCTCGACGAGCTGGCCGCTGCGGCGGACAACGCATCTTCCGGTGGTCGCGCTACCACACCACTTTCCATCTCGCCCGCAGCTCGGAAGGCAGTGCTCTTTGCCTTCGCGGTCTCAGGCGCAACGGCCATGACCCTGCAAGTTCTGTGGACGCGCGCCCTGGCCGTCATCATCGGTTCATCCATCTTCTCGTTCACCATCATCCTGCTGGCGTTCCTGGTCGGGCTCGGCTCGGGCTCGGCGGTCTTCGGGCGGCTGGTCACGCGTTTTCGCGATCCGGTGCGCGGGCTCGCGCTTACCCACCTCGGCATCGTCCTGTGCATCGGGCTGTCGTACCTCATCACCGACCGCCTGCCCTTCGTCTTCACCTACCTGCTGTCCTCGACCATGGTCAGCGCCGACGCCGTCCTGACCTGCCAGTTCGCCCTCGCCTGCCTCACTGTCCTGCCCTCGACGTTTCTGATGGGCGCCATCTTTCCCATCACGGTGCGCGTGGTGACCGGCGACCTTGCCACCGTGGGCCGCGACGTCGGCTTCGCCTACGCCCTCAACACCGTGGGCGCCATCATCGGATCCTTCTTCTCGGGCTTTGTGATTCTGCCCAGCCTTGGCCTGCAGCGTGGGATCTACCTGGCCGCGGTCGTCGATCTGGGGTTGGCCGTGTTGCTCTTCTCCGTCGCATCGAACCTGCCGCGCGCGCGCCGGATGATTGGTATGGCCACCGCGGTGGCCATGGCGCTCGTGGCGCTGGTCCTTGCCGCGCTGGAACCTCACCAGTTTCTCCATCGGCTTTTTCCGCATCTCCATGGCCCGCGACTACATCGACATGGTCGAGCGCCGCCACCAGAAGAAGAAGTGGCAGATCGCCCAAGTTGGTCTATTACAAAGACGGCATCGCCACCACCGTGTCGGTCGATCAGTGGGGCAAGGTGTTCTCGATGAAGAACAACGGCAAGGTCGACGCCTCCAACGACGCCGACATGCCCACCCAGATCAGCGTCGGCCTCTTGCCCTTGCTCCTGTACAACAACGACCACGCCCCCAAAGTCGCGCTCATCGGCTACGGCTCGGGCGTCACGGCCGGCGCCACCACCCAATACCCCATCGCCGGCCTGGAAGTCGTCGAGCTGGAGCCCGCCATCTACGAAGCCGCCCACTTCTTCGACAACGTGAACCACCGCCCGACTGAGAACCCCAAGGTCAAAGCCATCGCGGGCGACGGGCGTAACTTTCTGTCGCAGCGCCGCGATCTCTACGACGTCATCATCAGCCAGCCGTCGAATCCCTGGATCACCGGGGTCTCGAACCTGTTCACGCGCGAGTATTTCCAGTCGGTCAAATCGCGCCTGGCCGACGACGGCATCTTCTGCCAGTGGGCGCAGCTCTACGAAATGGCGCCCTGGAACATCAAGGCCATCTACCGCACCCTGGCCGGCGAGTTTCCCTACGTGATGGTCTTCGCGGCCGAGGATCTGTCGTCGGACACCATCCTCATCGCCAGCCGCAAGCCCATCGAGCTCGACATCCGCAAGATCGCGCGCGCCTTCCAAAACCCCATCACCGCAGCCGAGGCCAAGCGCGCCGGCTTCGATTCGCCGCACGACGTGCCTGCATTCCTGCTGCTGGGCTCGGAAGAGCTACGCTCGTTCGTCGCCGGTGCGCAGCTCAACACCGACGACAATGCCCTCATCGAGTTCGCGGCGCCGCGCGATCTCTTGCGTTACCAGGCCTACGATCCCTACCTGGCCAAGGTGTACGGCCCCATGTGGCCCTATGGGCACTTGACGGGTTTGGTCGAAGGCTACGACGGCGCCCACCGCGCGTCGGACATGGCACTCCTGGCGCGCAGCCTGCTGGCGCACGGCAAGTCGCGCGAGGCCAAGCTGTGGCAAGGACGCGCCGAGGCCGCCGCCGCGGGAAAGGACGCGGCCAACCCGGATGTGGCCCACACGCGCGTGCTGCTAGAGCTGGTTGCCACCCGCGAAGATCGCGACCCCGAGATCCCCCTGGCACCCGACGAGGGCTTGGCCCCGCCGGTCATCCCGCCCGGCCTGGCCCCCGACATCGCGACCCGCGTGCGCGAGGAGTACGTGGACGTCACGGCCCAGGTCGACAAGAACAAGTACGCCAGCGCCTTCAAGATCGTCGAGGACTGGCCGGAACAAACCTGGGGCGCCAAGCTGGGCAAGGACTTCTCCTTGCTCACCGGATTTCTCGACTACAAAGCGGAATTCTACGGCGATGCCATCGACGAATTGAAACCACTGGCCGACGACGCCGAATTCGCCAAGCGACGGCCCGAGCTGCTCTACTACCTCGGGCGCTCGTACTTTGCCAACGCCAACTGCGCCAAGGCCGTGGCGGCGCTCGAACGCTACATCCTGGCGCAGGAAGCGCTGGGACGACCCGTCCTGCCAGGGTCGGCCAAGCGGGACGAAGTGGAAAAATCACAAACTTCCACGCCGGTGGTACCATAAGCCCGTGGCCAAGCAGCGAGCCCGACGTCCATCCGCTCGCGCCCGAACCAAGGGCAGAGCGAAGGTGCGGGCGAAGGCACGATCGAAGATAGTCGTGAAATCGCGCCCCGAACCGCCGCGCGTGGTGGTCGGCGTAGGTCTCGCCACCGTCGATCTTCTTTTCGTTTCCCCGCACATCGACGAGCGCCTGGTCGACGCCTCGGTCTTCAGCATGCAGGCCGGCGGCTCGGCCTCGAACATGTTGGCCGCCCTGGCCGTCATGGGCGAAAAGACGCGCTTCTTCGGCCGCATCGCCGACGACGAGCATGGCCACTTCATCCTGCGCAGCATGCAGAACCTACGCGTCGACACCTCCATGCTCATGGTCGAGAAGGACAAGGCGTCGCCGGTTTCCATTCTGCAAATCGACGAGCTCACGCGGCGGCGCAAGATTCTGCGCTCGCGCGGCAACGTGACGCCGCTGTCGCCGCGCGACTTGCCGGCCGGCCTGCTAAGCGACGCGGCCATGCTGGTCATCGACGGCACGCAGCCGGCCGTGCAAGCCGCCGTCGCCGAGAAGGCGCGCGACAAAGGCATCAAGGTCTTGCTCAACGCCAGCCAGCTTTCAGGAGGCATGGGCGAATTGCTCTCGCTCTCGGACATCGTGATCGGCTCCGAGCGCTTCGCCCACGAGCTGGCCCCTTCGGACAACATGGGCGACAGCCTGCGCGAGATCCTCAACCTGGGTCCGCGCATCGCGCTCATCACCATGGGCGAAACCGGCGCGGTCGGGCTGGAGGGAAGCAAGATGGTCGAGCAGGAAGCCCTGGATGTTTTCGTGGCCGATACGTCCGGCGCTGGCGATGCCTTCGCGGGTGCCTTCGCCTTCGCCCACCTGCACGGCTGGCCCTTGGAAAAAGCCGTCCCCTTCGCCAATGCCGCCGCCGGCCTCGTGTGCCGCAGTATCGGCGCGCGCTCCGCCCTGCCCACCGTCGAGGAAATTCGTGGCGGCGATGGACGGCGCTCAGCCCAGCCAAGGGTCCTGAGACGGACGGCGCCACACGGTTCGAAGCACGAGTGTGTGAGGGGCGAAGTTACTTGCCCTGTTCCGCGGGCACTCCGGGCATGCCCGGCAAGAAATGCTGCGGGAAGGCCTGGAAGCCCCACTGGGCGGTCAGCCGCTTGGTGAAGTCGGCCAGCTCACCCACGCTCAGGTTGCTGAGGTAGTTGGCAACTTGCTCGCGCGAGGGCGGCATGCGACGGCCCGCCACCAGGCCGAGGATGAGTCCCGCCACCAGACTGATGACCGAGGTGATGAATAGGCGTTTCATGGGCTTCCTTCGTCCTTGGGGTGTGCGTCAGCGAGAGGATGTGATGCTAGCACGAGGTGCGAGTTTTTTGGGGTCTGGCCCAGGTTGTGCCACTCTTCGGGCGATGAGCCGAGAGCTGCCTTCGAATGTCGTCCTGCTCGTTCTGCGCGCCGTGGTGGGCGCCAACATGGCCTGCCTGCACGGATGGGACAAGCTGCACCATTTCAGCTCCAGGCTGGGCAGCGTTCCCGATCCCTTCGGCATGGGACCCAAGTATTCGCTGATGGTCGCCGTCGCAGGCGAGCTGTTTGGCGGCGTCTTGCTGGCCACCGGCCTCCTTGGTCGGGTGGGTGCGTTCCTGGTTGCATTCATTTCCGCCGTAACCTTGTCTTCGACGATGCACGGCTCTGCTTGGCACGAACGCGAGCTGTGGGGACTCTACCTTGCCGCCAGTCTGACCGTTCTCTTGCTTGGTTGCGGGCGCTATTCCCTCGATTCCGTGGTGTGGAAGAAGCTCGGCAAGGGCGGTGGCAAAGGCGCGCCCTCGTCGTCGAAGAAGTAGTCAGCTCGCACGCAGCAAACTGCGGGCCCGGCACGCATTGGGCAACCAGGAAGAGTCAGGGTTCTGCGGGTGACAGATACCGCCGCACCCATGTTGCGACGAAATCCGTCAGCCGCGATTTCTCCGTCGGGAGCAACTCCGCGCTGCCAGTCGGATAGGTGAGCACCAGAATCTCCTGCCAGGACTTGTCATAGGAGCTCTGCACCTGGCCACTTCTGTCATATTCCCACCAGTCGCCGGGATTGGGACCGCGTAGATTCAGCTTTCCTGAGACAACCCAACCTTCGAGATCGATCCAGCCGATGGTGATCTTTTTCTGAAACACCAGCAATTTGGGATCATGGCTGATGAACGGAAATGAAGCATAGCTATAGACGGCCTTGATGCCCAGTGATGCGAGGGCCTTGCCGATGCGTATGAACTGACCATCGAAGTTGTCGAACCCCATCTTGTCCTTGGTGGTGAAGAACACCTCACCGCGCCCGATGAAATCGCCCACGGCTTGCATCAGATTGTTCTTCAGCGCGTTTGCGACCTGTTTTTTGAGACTTGCCCCCGCCCTCGCCACGCCGCCGCCAATGCCGCCTCCGTAAAGATCGGCAGTCGCAAACATCTGCTTATCGGTGAGGCGATTGCGCAAAGCGATTTCGATGCTACCGAATGCTGGCCCTGCCGCCAACATGCGCAGCTTCGTAACCCCAAGCGCCCAGGAATCGGTCTTTCCTGGAAGCCGTTGCGGCGGAAGCGAGACGCCTCCAGTGGTGTAGGTGGTGGTGATCTTCTCGATCATCACCTCAACCTTGCGATACATCTCCGAGTTGTCCTTGCGGTTGCCACCCACGGCAGCTAGAGCATCAACACTTCCGGCACCGTACGAACCGATTTCAATGCCTTGCGGACTTTGCGCGTCCATTTGCGATACCGCATACTCGATCTTGATATTGGCGCCGAGCCTGGCCCGCAGCTCTCTCTCGACGAGAGCACGCGCCAGCTCTGCCCGCTTCGCTGAAAGCTGAAAATTGAGCCGGTCGGCCTCTGTCGCGCTCTTAGCGCCTCTCCAGCGTGGACTTGCGTAGCCGGCAATCCTGACTCTCAGGGCAAAGGACCGTGGCGCATTTCCAAATCCAGCTCCATGGGTCGACGGTGCCGAGCCGGATTCCCACTCCTCCGCTTCGGTCTGAACGCTACGAGTGCTCTGGAGCTCATTGGCGACGGTAGATGTCAGCGAGCCGGAAAATCCGTTAATCGGACCAAGATCGAATCTCAGGTCCGCTGGGCGTGCTTTCAGTGAGTCCTCTGACAGGGAGGAGCCCATGTCTACTACGATCGCCCTTCCTCTGCGAAACCACCTTCCGTCTGTCAGCATCGGCATTTCCTTTCATCTTCGACGACTTCGTCTAACGAATGTGCGCGGGTCTGGCGCTATGGGTTTAAGCACGAATCGTGCCTGCGACGTTGGCGCATGATCACTACGACAGGACGCGTTGCAAGCGAAAGTCGCTTCGGTGGCGCACGTGCAGCCCCGGCCCTTTGGACGCGCGAGCCGAAGTCCGCTTCGCCGCGTTCCGCGCGGATCCATGTCTATTGCTGGCATCGCAAAGAAAAGTGAATCGCGCCAGGCAACTTTCGCGGCCGAGATCCGAGAACCCTTGGCATGCGCGACACACAAGCCTTCGCCAGTCCCTCCCCCGCGGCACCGCAAGTCCCGGCCCTGCAAGCCATCGTCGGTCAGGCCCCTGCCCTTCGCCGAGTTCTCGACCAGGCCGCGCGCGTGGCGCGAACACGACTGCCAGTCCTGGTCACCGGTGAAAGCGGGACTGGTAAGGAGCTCCTCGCCCGAGCCTTGCACGACCTGAGCGCGGTCACGACTGGCCCCTTCGTGGCCGTGAACTGCGGCGCGCTGGCGCGCGAATTGGCCGAGAGCGAGCTTTTCGGACACGAGCGCGGCGCCTTCACCGGCGCCGGCGCACGCAAGCTGGGCTGGTTCGAGGAAGCCTCCGGCGGCACCCTGGTGCTCGACGAGATCGGCGAGCTGCCTCTCGATTTGCAGCCCAAGCTTCTGCGCGTGCTCGAAACCGGCCGCCTGCGCCGCGTGGGTGGGCAAGGCGAGATCGCCGTCAACGTGAGGGTCGTGGCGCTCACCCTGCGCGATCTCCGCCGCGATGCCAGCTGCGGACGCTTCCGTCTCGACCTCTACCATCGCCTGGCCGGTTGCGAGTTGCGCCTGCCCTCGCTGCGCGAACGCCCCAGCGACATCGCCCTTCTGGCCGAGCATTTTCTCGCCGAGCTCTTGCCCGAGCTCGGCCCGCGAGTCCTAGAAGCCGAGGCCATGGGGCGCTTGCTGGCCCACGATTGGCCCGGCAATGTACGCGAGCTGCGCAACACGCTGAGACGGGCGGCCGCATTCAGCGACACCGTCATCGACGTTTCCGCCCTCGACATCGAGACACCGACTGCCTTCCCGCACGCCTGCGAAATCCGCCTCGCCTCGCGCGCCGCCGACGAACCGGCGGACATTCCAACCACGGCTACCTCGCGCACGCCCTCCACGACCGCCGGCGATGTAGATGTCCTTTGCCTCGCCGGCAAGACCTTCGAGGAAATGCAAACCGCGATCTTCCGCTGGGCCCTGCACGGAAGTCGAGGCAGCCGTCGACGCGCCGCCCAGACCCTCGGCATCTCGCGCTCTACCTTCTGCGACCGCGTCCGCAAACTAGGGCTCAAGCCACCGTTCTTTCATGCCGATGCAGAGCACCGGACGTGACTTGTAGAGGCTCGCCAGAAGAGGAGAGATGCCGGACTGTGCTGTAAGAGGTCAAATGGCCGAGAACGATGGAACTTTGACCGCCGAGCCGCCTGGCGAAGAGGGATCCGTCGACAAGCGCCATGACCTCACGCTCCGTCTGCTGGAGATCCTGAACCAGACCGGCGGGCCCGAGGGCGAAGATGTTCGGCGAATCCTGGCCGAGCTGGGACGAGCGCTCGATTTCGACTCGGTCGCCATCCGTCTATGCGGCGACGACGGGTTGGCCCACTTCGAGTTTCCGGAGCCCCGTGGCATCTTCATCGGCCTGGATCGCAATCTGTGCGAGCCGGCCATCCAGGGCCAGGCGTGCCTGTGCGGCCATGTCTTGCGCGGCGAGGTGGACGCGAAACTACCTTGTTTCACAGCGCACGGAAGTTTCTGGAGCAACGACTACCCGCGAACCGTGGCCACCACGGCGAAGCTGGAGTCGATGCTCACGCGAAAGACCTGTATCCGCGAAGGCTACGCGTCTGTCGCCGCGATTCCCCTGCGCAATGGCGCCACCACTCTCGGACTGCTTCATCTGGCCGACCATCGGCCCGACCGCTTCACGCCGGGCACCCTCGCCTTCCTCGAATCGCTGGGAACCGTCATCGGTATTTCCCTCGTGCGCCAGCGGGCAGCTCGGGAGTTGAAAGATGCGAAGGAGCGCGCCGAGGCCGCCAACCGCGCCAAGAGCGAATTTTTGGCCAATATGAGCCACGAGATCCGCACGCCCATGAACGCCATCCTGGGCTTCACCGACCTGGTGCTCGAAACCACGCTCACCGGCGATCAGCGGGAGTACTTGGACATCGTCAAGGGCCGGGGTCAGGACCTGCTGCACATCATCGACGATATTTTGGATCTGGCGCGCATCGAAGCCGATCGCCTGGGCCTCATCGACGAACCCTTCCGCGTGCGCGAGGCCATGACCAGCACCTTGGCCTCGATCAGGCTGCGCGTCGAGCAGAAGGGACTCACGCTGCGCAGCTCTATCGCGGAGAACGTGCCCGTGGAATTGCGCGGCGATTCCCTACGCCTTCGCCAGGTGCTGCTCAATCTGCTCTCCAACGCCATCAAGTTCACCGCCGAGGGATCCATCGAGCTTCGCGTCGAGTTGCTGGACGAATCGCCTGGACCGCAATGCGGCCTGCGCTTCACCGTCACCGACACCGGTATGGGGATTCCGCTTTCGCGCCAGCAAGTCATTTTCTACCCCTTCATCCAGGCCGATTCATCCACGGTGCGAAACTACGGGGGCACGGGCCTAGGTCTGACCATCTGCCGCCGATTGGTCGAGAAGATGGGGGGCGAGATTGGCGTGACCAGCGAGCCAGGCCGGGGTAGCGCCTTCTTCTTCACGGCGCTCTTTCGCAAGCTGGCGACACATGCCAAGCGGCCCACCGGTCAATACCCGGCGCCCAAGACAGGCCAAGAGAGTGCGCTACACATCCTGCTGGTTGAAGACGATCCGACCAGCCGAATGCTGGTCGGGGGAATCCTGCGGCGGGATGGCCACACGGTGGAGGAGGCCTGCGAAGGCGAGCCCGCCGTCTGCGCCGCACGCGACCGGGATTTCGATCTGGTGCTCATGGACGTACAAATGCCCGGCATGGACGGCCTGACCGCGACCCGAGCTATCCGAGCCCTGGCCGAGGATCCGGACCCCGGGATAAGGCGAAGAGCGCAGGTCCCTATCGTGGCTGTCACCGCGCACGCCATGCGCGGAGACTCGGAGCGCTGTCTCGAAGCGGGCATGAACCGATACCTGACCAAGCCCATCCGAGCCGATCGGTTGCGCGCCTGCCTGAGTGAATTCGCGCAGGTCGCGAAAGCGGAAGGCCATGGCCCAGCCTAGTCTGCCCGCGCCTGCTGACGAGCTCGGCG
The DNA here is from genome assembly GCA_963723955.1 of uncultured delta proteobacterium. Lineage (GTDB taxonomy): Bacteria > Myxococcota_A > Polyangia > Fen-1088 > Fen-1088 > Fen-1118. Next base: position 429,146 of record CAVRSU010000007.1, on the reverse strand, counting down.
CCAACACCCGGCGCATAGCCTCAAGCCTCTTCGACTACCTGCCCCTTGGCATCGTGGTCGCGGACGCCAGCGGCGAGATCCTCGAGGCCAACAAGGCCGCGCAGGAGTTGCTCGGCCTCTGCATCGACGGTGACCACAAGCCCGAGTTCCTGCGCATCGATGGTTCCCCTCTGCCCCCGGCCGAGCACCCCAGCGTCCGCGCCATGCGCGACCGTTGCGTGCTGGCCGAGGAAGAGATCGGCATGGTCGGCCCCGACGGCCAACCCATCTGGTTCGAGTTGACCGCCACGCCCCTGCCCGGCGTAGGCGTGGTGACGACCTACCACGACGTCACGCATGGCCGTCGGACCGAAGAAGATCTGCGCCACCACATCGACCAACTCGATGCGTTCTTCGAGACCAACTTGGATTTGCTGGCCATCCTCAACAGCCAAGGCCAAGCCGTTCGCCTCAACCCCGCCTGGGGTACGTTGCTCGGCTACGACCCCGAGCAGCTCGACGGCGCGCGGGTTCTCGACTTCACCCACCCCAGCGACATGGAGGCAACCCTGGGTGCACTGGCGCGCCTGCGTTCGCGCAAGGAGGTGGTTGGTTTCGTCAGTCGCATGCGCCACCGCAAGGGAAGCTATCGATTCCTCGAATGGCGCGCCACTGCCGGCGAGGATCTGATCTACGCCACCGCCCGCGACATCACCGATCAGCGGCTGGCCGAAGCAGCCCTGCGCGAGAGCGAGATGCGATTCCGCGCCATCTTCGAGCAGGCCACCGTCGGCGTCGCGGAGGCCGACGCCGAGACCGGGCGCTACGTCAGGATCAACCAGCGATTTTGCGACATCCTCGGATTTTCCCAGGACGAGCTGCTGTCGAGAGGACTCGACAGCCTCACCCATCCCAAAGACCTTCCCTACGACCTGGCGATCCTGAAAGGATTTCAAGACCAGGCGACTGGCGACGCTGGAGACGAAAAGCGCTGCCTGCACAAGGACGGGCACACGGTCTGGATCAACTTGCAGGTGAAGACCCTCAGCGAGCCTGACGTTCCTGCACGGCACATCGTGGTGGTGATCGAGGACATCACTTCGCGCAAGCAAACCGACGAGCTTCTGCACAGAAGCCTGGCCGACGTGATCGAGACCAACCAGCGTCTGAACTTCCAGATCACGCGCATGCCGCTTGGCTACATCGCCTGGGACTTGGAGTTCCGCGTAACCGTCTGGAACGCGTCGGCCGAGCGCATTTTTGGATACCCCGCGGCCGAGGCATTGGGAAAACACGTCTACCACCTCCTGGTTCCCCCCGAGGTACGGGCCAAGACAACGCAGTTCTGGGACGCCGTCGTCAACGGCAACGATCGCGACAGCCACGCCATCTTGGACAATTGCAAGCGCGACGGCCAGCGCATCACGTGCGAGTGGTTCGGCGCCCCGGACGTCGACGCCAGTGGACGAATCGTCGGTTGCCTGTCGATGGTTCACGACGTTACCGAGCGCCTGCGCCTCGAGGAAAAGCTGCTCCATTCACAACGCATGGAGAGCCTGGGAAGTTTCGCGGGCGGCGTTGCCCATGACATGAACAATGTGCTTCGCACCATCATGGACTTGGCCAGCTCCACCCAGCTTTCCGAGCCGGATTCCGAAACGCTGGCCAAGCGCATGGACAAGGTCCTGCAGGCGTGCGGGCGCGGCCGCACTCTGGTTCGCGGTTTGCTCGATTTCTCTCGCCAAGATATCCCTGACACGAAGATGATGGATCTGAACGAGGTGATCGAGGAACAGGTGCGATTCCTCGGCCGTTCGATTCAACCGAGCATTCGCGTACTGAGCGAGCTCGACGGCAACTTGCGCCCCTTGCGCGGCGACGCCTTCGCCCTCGGTGGCGCCATCATGCACCTGTTGATGAATGCCCTGGACGCCATGCCAAGCGGCGGCCTTCTGACCTTGCGCACGCGTATGCAAGGGGAAGCGAGCGTGCAGATCGACGTGGAAGACACGGGCTGTGGCATGACCAAGGATATCCTTGAGAAGGCCATGGAGCCTTTCTTCACCACCAAACCGCAAGGCAAGGGCGCCGGGCTTGGTCTGCCCGCCGTCTACGGATCGGTCAAGGCCCACAAGGGATCGATGGAGATCCACAGCGAGCCCGGACGCGGTACCCAGGTCCAAATCACCCTGCCCCTGTCGCAACAAGAGACGAAAAACCAGGCGATCCCCAGCGACAAGGCGACTGGCGTGGGTGGCTTGCGCATCATGCTGGTCGACGACGACAATCTGGTTCAAACCGCCATGTGCGCGCAACTGCGCAGGCTTGGACACGCTGTCGTCATCGCCAACCATGGCCAAGAGGCGCTCGACAAACTGCAAGATGGGCTTGCGCTCGACCTCGTCCTGCTCGACATCGACATGCCTGTGTTGAGCGGAGGCGAAACCTTGCCACGATTGCGTGCGCTCCGGCCCGCGCTGCCCGTCATCATCGAAACTGGGAACATGGGACCACAAGTCGAGCAGCTTGCGCGCGCCTTTGCCGATGTGAGCGTGCTCGGCAGACCCTTCAGTCTGAGCGAGCTCAAGGCGGCACTCGCACCCGTGGGTCGAACGATTCCAGCGCCGCGGGCGGGCACCGCGTAGCCAGGTATCCGTGGCTTGCGCAGTACAACCAGCGCTTCACTTCCTCACGATTTGTCCGATGATGAGGAAGTGATGCGAATACTCATCGTTGAAGACGACATGACCAGCCGGCTTCTGTTCAGGAAGATGCTCGAGCCGTTTGGAAGCTGCGACGTGGCCGTGAACGGCAAGGAGGCGGTCGAAGCCTTCCGGCAAGCTCAGGAAGCTGGCGAACCGTATGCGCTCGTGTGCCTCGATATCATGATGCCCGAGATGGATGGCCAGGAAGCACTGAGGGCGATGCGCGCCCAGGAGGATGCTCGCTCGCTTCCCCCGAGCCGGGCCGCGAAGATTGTCATGACCACGGCCCTGCGCGATCTCGACAATGTGACGAACGCCTACCGTGAGTTGTGCGACGGCTATCTGGTCAAGCCCATCCAGCGCGACAAGCTTGTAGCCCAGCTCAAGGAGCTCGACCTCCTCACCTTGCGCGAAGACCATCTGGTGAGCTCAGACAGAGGACCCTGAGAGGGTCCTTCGCATCCCCCGCGGTCGAGCTACGGCGGGCTTGGCCCGCGGTGTAGGGCTCGCGTGGTTAGTGCCCGCGCAAGCGTCACCAAGCGAACCATCTTCGCCAGGGTGATGGCCTCGGACACAAACAAGCCCGAAGATGCGATGAACCGCCTTCCCTCCGCGCCTCACCGGGGAATCGTCCTCGATGTCATCCACAATCAGCGAGCCGGCGTGAAGGATTTCGACCAAGGCCACGGCGGCGGGCGGTGGCGTTTCTCCCGGCCGGATAAGCTCGTAACCGGCCTCTACCAAGCTGGCGCGAATGGCCTTCCCAGGCCGCGAAAGGATCTCGCGCACGGGCGCAAGCAAGCTGTCTTCCCAGTGGCTCTCGCGAACCGAGCCGATTGCCGAGCGATGATCGCTCTTGCGCAAGAAATCGGTCTTTTGCTGTTCAATGAAATCGTTCCAGGCTGGAATGCTGTCGCCAGAGGGTTGGATGCGATGGAGTGCGTTCATAGGATTTCTCCGCTTGGCTGTGTGGATCACAGGGAAGGACTAGGCCAGGGCACGCGCGCCACCGCGCCCAGAAGCGCGAGCCGGTCGCGTGCATTCGTTCGCTCCGCATAGAAGCGCTGCAACTGATCCGACGGCATCCGGTAGACCGCGGAGAACACCCAGCAAGCGGCCCTTGCCAGCGACTTTCCACGGCGCATGTTGCTCTTGCTTGGGTTCATGCTTTGTATGATGTTTGTACAATGTAAAGGAAACAAACTTTCTACAATATGTCGGATTCGCACGACATTACGCACACATACTCTAGACAAACCTTGCACAAAATGTCGATGTCATCTACGCTCCTTGGTGTGTACAGGATTCAAGCCGTCGCCCAAAAAACCGGGATTACCACCCAACTCGTTCGCGCCTGGGAGCGCCGATACGGCCTGGTCACGCCACAAAGGACGGACGCGAAGTACCGGGTCTACTCCGACGACGACGTGACGATTCTCAAGGGTGCCAAGGTGCTGGTCGATGAGGGTTTGCGCATCGCCGAGGTAGCGCGCTTGCCGCGCGAACAGTTGCGGCGAGCCTCCTTCCGCCTTCCCGGCGGCGACGCCGGTACCAACATGCCGATGCCGTCTTCGTTCCTGGAATCGGCGCTTGACGCCGTCGCCGTCCTTGACGGTGAGACGCTCGAAAGGTTGCTTTTTCGTGCCAGCGGAATGGGCGCGCGGCCGGCCCGCGAGATTTGCGAGCAGGTCCTGCTGCCCCTCCTGCGCGCTATCGGCGATCGCTGGGAAAAGAAAAGGCTATCGGTGGCGGCCGAGCACTTCGGCTCGGCCATCGTGCGCGCGCGGTTGCAAAGCCTGCTGGACAGCGAAAATCGCCGCCGGCCCAATGCCCCCAAGGTTGTTTGTGCCTGCCCCGAAGGCGAGCTACACGAGGGGGGCCTTCTGGCTTTCGCGGTTCACGCCGCTGGGTCTGGGCTCGACGTCATCTATCTGGGCGCCAACACACCCATCGAGGAGACCCTGGCCACGGCGGAGACGACCCAGGCACGCGCCATAGCGTTGTCCATCACACGCCCTTTGGCCAAGTCCCTGCGGACCCAGATGCTATCCCGGCTGTCCGCATGGAAAGACAGCGGCAGGGATCGCCAGGTCCTGCTGGGAGGCTACGGAGCGCAACGAGAGCGGCAAAGGCTCCTCGCGGCCGGGCTCATCATCGTGGAGCAAGCCACCAGCGTCGCTCTGCCCTGGGGAAACTCTGATTAGGTCCGACGAGTCCCCGGCCTCGTCGACAACCAAGAAATTCGAAGCGTCCGAAAGGCCACCACCGTCGGTCTCGCAACCTGGGCATGACCTTTCGGACACGACAGGGTTAGACGACCTTCACGCCGCTGGCCTGGGGCCCCTTCTTGCCTTCGACAACGTCGAATTCAACCTTGGACCCTTCCTGAATGACCGCGCCCCCGAGATCGTTGGCATGGACGAAGACGTCCTTGCCGCCGCTCTCTGGCGTGATGAATCCGAAACCCTTGGCCGTGTTGAAGAACTTAACTGTACCTTTTTGCATTTACCTTTTCCCTTACTTTCCTCCCACCGTGGGAGGCATCGTGCCGCAAAAATTGGGACCCGGAGGCCCCAGGCGGCGAGCAAGTGTACACGGGTAATGGGCAGGACACCGGCTTTTCGACAAAATGTTGTTGCGCATCGGGACTAGCTTGGGGGCATGCGCAAACCGCGAAACGCATTCATGGGCACCTGGGTTACGGCTTGTTCGGCAGCATCCCACGTCTTGACGTTAGAACGTCATGACGTCATAATGCCTGCCATGGCGCACGCGAAGAGAGCCACCGTTTACTTGGATCCGACACTACACCGCGCGCTTCGCGTCAAGGCCGCGGAGACCGATTTGTCGGTGTCTGAACTTGTGAACAACGCCGTTCGTGCAGGACTGGCTGAGGACGCCGAGGATCTGGAGGCGTTCCGAACCCGAGCGAAGGAGCCCACGTCGTCCTTTGAGAACCTCGTCAGCGATCTGAAGCGACGTGGAAAGCTATAAACTCGAAGTCAAGCGTTCGGCTGCCAGGGAGATCGGCGATCTTCGGAAGGCCGACTGCCAGCGTGTTGTCGCGAAGATTCAACTGCTCGCGAACAACCCGCGACCCAACGGCTGCGAGAAGCTCAGCGGCGCGGAGAAGTACCGCATTCGCCAAGGCGACTACCGCATTCTCTACGAGATCGACGACACGATGAAATTAGTGACCATCGTGAAGGTCGGCAACCGACGAGAAGTCTACCGCTGAAACACCCGCTGTCTGCCTCGTTGGGCGGGAACGACGTTTCTATCGCAATTCGATCTTCTTTGCGGAGGCTGAACGCACCCAATTGGAGATCCTTTCTATCTCTCCGTCGGTCGCCACGCCCACGCAGCCATCCGACGAATCGAAGGTGTTGACCAAACTCCCGAGCCATTTGATCCAACGGTGCGGCCCGTGAACGCCGACAGCCCCACCGGTGAACCCAGCCTTCCGCTGTTCTTCCGTCGGGTAGCCGATTGGAATGAACGTGCTGAATGACTTCGACGGGCGCGGATCCCCGAGACCGTATTCTCCGACCGGGGTCTTGTGGTCCCCTTCGCGGGACTTCCCCGATCCACCGCTCCCCGTCCCCGTCTCGGTCGCCCACACCTGCACGGCTCCCCGATACTCCGAATCGCAGTGTTCTTGCCTCGGTAGGTTGACGTACTATGCCCCAACGCCCATCAGGCATAGGACCCATGCTCCCGCACAGCATCCAGCTTCACAGCGTCGACTACGTTTTGCTCGTCACGTACTTCCTGTTCGTGCTCGGCATCGGTTTCGTGCTCCGTCGCACGGTCAGTGGCAGCAAGGACTTCTTCGAGTCCGGACGCTCGCTGCCAGCCTGGATTTGCGCCCTTGGCTTCATCGGGGCCAACCTGGGCGCCCAGGAGGTCATGGGCATGGCCGCATCCGGTGCCAAGTACGGCATGATGACCAGCCACTTCTACTGGGTCGGCGCCGTCCCGGCCATGGTGTTCGTCGCCATCTTCATGATGCCGTTCTATTACGGCTCCAAGGCGCGCTCGGTTCCCGAGTACCTGAAGCTGCGTTTCGACGAGAAAACCCGGGGCTTCAATGCCCTGACCTTCGCGTGCATGACCATCATGTCGTCGGGCATATCGATGTACGCGCTGGCCAAGCTGCTCAGCGCCATCCTGGGCTGGAACTTCCACGGCTGCATTCTGGTCTCGGGCATCATCGTGCTGGCCTACATTTTCATGGGCGGCTTGACCTCGGCCATCTACAACGAGGTGCTTCAGTTCTTCCTGATCGTCTTCGGCTTTCTGCCCCTGGTGCTGCTTGGGCTCAAGGACGTGGGTGGCTGGGACAGCCTGGTTGCCAAGCTGGTCAAGCCGGCCACCGACGCGGGATTCGCCCCTGGCACCTGGACCCATTCGTGGTCTCACACCGGCTCGGCCGCGGCCAATCCCATGGGCGTGGAGTGGTTCGGCCTCGCCATGGGGCTCGGATTCGTGCTCTCCTTCGGCTATTGGTGCACCGACTTTCTCGTGGTGCAACGGGCGATGGCCGCCAAGGACATGGGCGCCGCCCGGCGAACGCCGTTGCTCGCGGCGGTGCCGAAGATGTTCTTTCCCGCGCTGGTGATCCTACCCGGCCTCATCGCCATCGCGCTGCACAGCGCGGGCGGCAACTTCCAGCTGCCGTCGAAGAACGGCGGGCTGGACTACGACATGGTGGTTCCCACCATGCTCGCCCACTACTTTCCCACCGGCATGCTCGGGCTCGGCCTGACTGCCTTGATGGCCTCGTTCATGAGCGGGATGGCCGGCAACGTGACGGCCTTCAACACGGTCTTCACCTACGACCTCTACCAGGGCTACATCAAGAAGGACGGCGACGACGCGCACTATCTGGCCGTGGGGCGCTGGACAACCGTGGTTGGTATTCTCGCGTCGATGGCCGCTGCCTATGCGGCGGCGTCCTTCAACAACATCATGGACATCCTGCAGCTTGTGTTTGCGTTCGTGAACGCGCCCCTCTTCGCCACCTTCCTGCTTGGCATGTTCTGGAAGCGCACGACAGGCCATGGCGCGTTTTTCGGCCTGATCTCAGGCACCGTAGCCGCTGCCATCCACCACGGACTTTCCCTACCTCACGGCGCCGCCGCTGGCATCAAGGGCGGCTGGCTTGGGGCTGTCCATGTCTATCCGAGCGAAATGGCGCAGAACTTTTGGACCGCGATCTTCGCCTGGTCGACCTGCTTTTTCGCGACCATCCTCATCTCGCTCGCCACCCGTCAGAAGAAAACCGACGAGGATCTGGCCGGGTTGGTCTATTCCCTCACCCCTAAGATCAAGGAACGCGATGCTCGCTGGTGGCAACGCCCAGCCCTGCTTGGCAGCGTCGTTTTCGCCCTCGCGATCGTTCTCAACCTGCTTTTCTGGTAACCGTCATGCACCTCGATGTCAGAATTCCCATCGGTCTCCTCTTCGTCGTCGTTGGCGCAATCCTCGCCATCTTTGGCGTGTTTTCGGACCCGGCGATCTACCAAAGCCATTCCCTGGGTCTAAACATCAATCTGGGGTGGGGACTGGTCCAGATCGCATTCGGTGCCGTGATGCTCTTGCTCGCCTACCGCGGGAGAAGAGCAAGAGCGTAGATTCCGCGAGAGAATCGCGCTCGCAAAAGCAATGCGTGGCTCAGCACGCGACTACTGCCACGCGATCCCGTCGACGTACACGGTTCCGGAATAGGTGTCCGTGGTGGACGTATTGCTCAACTGAAGTCCCATGGCCTGCAATCCCAGGAAATTGATCGCTGCCGGGACGGTGAACGTGACGTCTGTCCAGGTGTTGGCGTCGGTCAGGGTTACGCTGGTTCCGGGAAGCCAGGCCCAACCGTTCGCCGAGGCGTAAGGCTGGACGCTAAGGCCCGTGACGTTGTCGGCATACACATGGTACGTGACGGTCTGACCACAATACGCTTTGGGGTTCCCAAGCTCGACCAACCGAGAGGTCAAAGCTGTCGACGAGGGCGCAACGGGAATCGCCGTCATGACGACCTTGAGCGAGCCGGTACCGCTGGTGCCGTAGTGCTGGTCTGTGGACTGCGTGACGACGGTGTCCGTAACGCCCGAGGCGCCCTTGAATGCCCAGCCATCGGTCGCGCCCGCAGTCTCGAAATCGAATGATCCGGTGCCCGTGCCCGAGCAAGCCTGGGTTCCGCCGCAGACCGTGATGGAGTCAATGAAGATGTCGCCTCCTGCAAATGAGTTGCCGGCACTGACGCCAATCTGGACGCCGAATTGGTTGATGCCGCCGGGAAACACCGCTGTAGCCGCAGGCACCGTGAATGTCAGCGTTGTCCAATCACCCGAGGTGGCAATCACGGAGGGGGAGTTGTTCCAGCTAGCCCAATTGTTGGACTGCGTGAACAACTGCGTCCAGACATTGGTGGTTCCGGCCGGAACCCAGACGTGCGCCGTAACCGTCGCGCCCGGCCACATATTGGAGGTTCCAGGTGGAGGGGTAGTGGCGATCGTCTTTACCGACGAGGTTGCGGCAGTACCGGCGTCATCGGCGGCCTGGCTCGTCAGAGCGGGAAGGGTGGCCTTGAGCGACTGCGTGCCGGTGAGCTCTTGAGTCGTGGATACGGCCACGGTCACGTCGGCATCCGACGTCGTCCAGCTGTCCGCGGTGCTGCCTTCCCAATCCCAAACGATCGGACAGGTTGTGTCCGTGCTCGTGGTGCCGCCGGATCCTGCGCCGCCCGTGCCGGAGCCGCCAGCGCCCGCTGTACCACCGGATCCCCCGCCGCCTGCTGTGCCGCTGGATCCCCCAGCACCACCTGCTCCGCCTGAAGCGCCCCCGCTGTCGCCGGATCCTCCGGCGCCTGCTCCGCCCGATGCGCCGCCGCTGCCAGAGGATCCTCCAGAACCTGCTCCGCCTGATGCGCCGCCGCTGCCAGAAGATCCTCCATCACCTGCTCCACCTGATGCGCCGCCGCTGCCGGATCCTCCGGACCCTGCTCCGCCCGATGCGCCGCCGCTGCCAGAAGTATTGCCACCGCTGCCAGCGTTGTCCCCACCTGCGCCGTTGCCGCCGCTGCCACCCGTCGAGCCGCCGCTGCCGCTGTTGTTGGATCTGGTCGGTGCGGAGCAGCCAGTGCCCATCCAAGCCCCGGCCAGAAGCCCCATTCCTACTACACAAGCGAGCGGACTACGAAAGCGTGTCATCTTCATATCTCCTCCTCCTCAACGCGACGGTACGGATCGCTACTCTTTGCGACATGATTACCACCCGGTTGGTGGCGCTGAACTTTGGCACAGCTCAAAGAATCTTGCTATCGCGGGGGATGACCACGCGACCCGACAAGGTTGAGTACCTACTTGCTGACAGGATCCCCGTAGAACGTGCCCCTTCCGTGTGTGCCCACATAGACGCGGCCGAACTTCTTGGGATCTCCCGTGATGTGGAGGACCAGCCCCCACTGGTGCTGATCGTCGTTGATGCGCACCCAGGTGGTGCCACTGTCGGTGGAGCGGAAAAAGCCGCGCTGGCCTTGCACTGTGCCGACCAAGTACAGGGCGGCATACTTGGCCTTGGGAGCCGCCCTGCCGAAGCCGAAGGCGTGGATCTCTTCCACGGCGGGCATGCGCTCGAAACCCTTGGCGCCCGAGTGGTATAGGCCGTTGAAGGCGGCCAGCCAGAGATCTCCCTCGCGCCCCGGGGTGGCGTAGATGCGATCCTGGCCACCGCGATCATCGCCGCGATCGCTGCGGTTGTCGTCGCCAGTTCCGGCGCGCCTCGGCAGTCCATCGGAGAGGACAAGCGGCCGCTCGCTGAAGTGAGACGCGCCATCGAGGCTCTCGAACAGTCTGCCTTCGAAGAGGGCGATGCCGTAGAAACGCTTGGGGTTCACACGGTCGGATATCACGCGGGTGTCCTTGGGGATCCCCTCGCAGGCTGTCCAACTGGCGCCCTTGTCCCTGGTGAGGTAGGGGACGCGATCGCGAGGCGCCCACACCCAGGTATCGCCGTCGGCAGAGACCGCGATGGATCCCTCCGTGGTTTGGGGATCGGGCACCGAGGCGGGCTCTCGCCAGGTCTTTCCGCCATCCAGCGAATAGCCCAGGTTCATGCCTGTACGCGGCCGTCCGATGCGCACGATCACATTGGGATTCAGCTCGGCGCCACTGACATCGTGGGTGTTCCCAAGGAAGGGCGGCTTGGGCGTGCCGCCGGGCGCGGGCTTGTCGAGATCGAAGTGGACGAAACCCGAGTAGTCGCCGACGGCGGTGACCAGCTGGGCACTTTGCGCGTGGACGGAGTCGGGCTCCGCCTGACGAAGTCCGTCGCGGGAGGGGCGGGACCCTTTCAGGATCCCACGGTCGGTGGGACTGTACAGGGCCAGGGCCACGGTCTCCTCGATGCCGGGGCTCATGACGGTCCAATGGGTGGGGAGGTCCTTGTCGAGATTCGTCAGGTCGTAGGTCTCCCAGCCGCCGTAGCCGGTGGTGAACATGGCGTGATCGGAATTGGAGGGATCGATCTCCACATCGAAAAGCCAGTGGATATCCGTATCGCGAACATAGGGCGCCAGGCTGTAGTCGAAGACGCCGCCGCTGCCGAAGACCGGCTTCCAGGTGGCGCCGCCGTCGGTGCTGCGGAAGACGTCCTCGCCCTTGGGACGGTGGAAGGAGCTGGCGATCACGACCTTGGGATCTTTCGCATCCACGGCCACGGCGGCGTAGCCGAACTTGCGTTCCTTGTTCGGTTTGTCCGGCGTGATATCGGTCCAGGCACCGCTCTTGGTATTCAGTTTCCAGACGCCACCATCCACCATCGGCATGGGACCAGGATCCGTGCCGTAGCTGATGAAGAGATTTCCATCGCGGGCCAAGACTGCGTGGTTGGGGCGGTATTGGGTGGGCTGCCCGGGAACGGCCCTCCAGGTTCCGCCGCCGTCGTGGCTGCGGTAGAGGCTGGGCTTGCCCATCACCGAGACGCCCGCGAAGAGCGTCTGGCTGGCCTTGCCCTTGCTGCCGCTGGTGGGATCGAAGACCACGAAGACGATGCCGCTGCGGCCGCCGCCGCTCCAGGCGGGCAACTTGGCTTCTTCGGCAGGCAAGGTCAGCACATCGGCGGGGAAGCTGTCCACCCTGATCCAGGTCACGGCGCCGTCGGTGCTTTTCCACAGGCCACGGTGGCGGGTGCCCAGAAAAAGGATGCGGCCATCGTTGGGATCCACGGCCATGCGCTCGCCATTGCCACGCCCTGCTTCGTTGCCACCGAACTTGATGGGCACGTTGGTGCGCTGGAAGCTGTGGCCTTGATCCGACGAGCGTAGGATCGCGCCGTCGGGAACATCAGGCGCCGTGTACGTGCCGCAGGCCAGGTAGACCTTGCTCGGATCCGAAGGATCCACGGCCAGGCTCTCGACGCCCATGAGGTTCAAATCCTTGTAGGGCATCCAGTCGAGCATCGGTTCCCAGCGCTTGGTTTTGGGATCTCTGCGATAGGCGCCGCCCATGTCCGTGCGCGCGTAACAGACATCTTTGGCGGTGGGATGGAACACGATTCCATCCACGAAGCCGCCTCCGACGATCTGAACGCTCTTCCAGGTGTAGGGGATGGTCTTGGGCTGTTCGGCCGCCGAGGTTGCTTGCGCCGGGCCATCCGTGCGGAAGGGTTCGGCGGGCAGGCCGTTCTTGCCGAAGAGGTTGCAGACCGGGTTGTCGGCCCATGCGTAGCGAACCGCCTTGGGCTGGGCGACCTCTTCATTCCAGACCACTACGCTCTCTTTTTCGATCTTGGCCTGCGCACGCCGAAACACGCCATCCTTCCCTGCCACGATGAACCCCGTCACGGGTCCGCCGCCCCTTGCCTCCAGACCTTTTCCGACCTCATCGAAATGGATCCTGGCCTTGTTCCCTTCCACGGTCATCGAACCGAAGCGCGGACCGGTCCAGGAGCCCGGCATTCCGTAGGCGGTGTGAACGGCCGCGATGGCCAGCCGTGCCCCAACGCCTGCCTTGTTGCCGGGATGGATGTTCTTGGCCTCACCGAGATCCAGCAGGACGGCCGTTTCGACCTTGGGCTCGCCACGGGCCATGGCCTGGGCTTCGCGGATCTCCGCCCACTCGCTTTCGCTAGGCGCATCCGTCGGGTCTTTGAAAAGCGGCAGCTCGGCGATGAGGAAGGGGAAATCGTCTTGTCCCCAGGCCTTGCGCCACGACCGGATCATGAGGGGAAGAAAGCGCCGGTATTCGGCGGCATGGCCCGCATTGGCCTCGCCCTGATACCAGAACGCGCCGCGGATGGAGTAAGGCGTGAGGGGATGGATCATGCCGTTGTACATGACCGTCGGGATGGCATCCAAGGTCGGCACCACGGCGCCGAAAGAGATCCCGGAGACGGCTTCGGGCGTGCGTGGCCTCTGCGCGCCCCAGCCCGATTGTTTGAGGCTATCGAGCGCGATGCGGTGTCGTTTCCATTGCGTGGTCACCGTGAACGGCGGCGTGCGATAGTTGTCCGAGTCGGTGATCGAGGGTTGCGGCAGGAAGATGAAGTACTGCCCGTCGCCACGGGCGTCGAACTCGACGGCATCATAGGCGCCGAGGTCGATGGCGGTTCCGTCGGCCTTGAACTGGGTTCCAATGAAGCCCCACGCCCCGCCCCACAAGGTGCCGGTCAGCCGTCCCGCCGGAAGCTTTTTCGGACCGCCCTTGTCCGAGAAAGAATACGTGACCGAGGATCCGGCCGCAGCGTCGCCTTTCCACAGGCCGCCCAGGTTCTTCTCCGGCGCGCCCGCATCACCCGTCCCCTGGGCGATGGTCAGAGGAGGTTGTGTTGCGTCCTTCGAGACGAAGCGGAGATTCGCCACCTCCAGCTTGCGACTGGCGCCCCCGTTCCAAAGCCCCGGATCCATGCGTGTGCGCTTGGCCCACGCGGCGAGCAGAGCCTTGCCGTCGGCGGAAGCCTCGAACGCGTCCCGTGGCATCCAGCTTTCAATGTAGGAGCCGCCCCAGGCCGACACCAGCAGTCCCACCGGAACGCTGAGCTTCTTCTGCAAATCCAGGGCAAAGAAGTAGGCAGCGGCCGGGAAATCCCCCGCGGTTTCCGGCGAACAGACCACCCAGTGGCCTTGGGCCTCGAGGGCAGGCTTTTCGGCCATGGCGTGGCTTTGCAGGAACAAGCGAATCTTCGGGGCCTGGGCAAGAGCGATCCGCTGCTTGGCATCGGTGGTTTCCTTGAGTGTCATCTCCATGTTGGACTGGCCCGCCCCCACCCACACTTCGCCGACGACGACATCCCGGATGGTGACGGAAGAAGAGCCCGCTATCGTCATGTCATAGGGCCCGCCCGCAGGAAGATCCTTCATCTCCAGGCGCCACTCGCCCGCCCCATCGGCCTTGGTGACGTTCGTTGCGCCCTGGAGGGTGACCGTCACTTCTTGGCCGGGCAAATCGCGTCCCCAAATCGCCGCGCGATCGCGCTCTAGCACCATGTGGTCCCCGATGAGCGCAGGGAGTTTCATTCCCTGGCGGGTGGCTCCCGAAGCAGCGAGTGGACTGGTGAGGAAGATTCCGAAGAGAAAAATGGAGAGAGGTCTCACGTCATAGGTCCTTCAAGGGTTCCTGCGTTGTTGCCCATGGATGATGGTGTCTAGCACCCGTCCACTATTTGTCGTCGCTGTGCCAGGCCTGGCAGGCTTTGATTTCGTCCACGCCCTTGGCCGAATCGAAGGTCGCGCTGCTCGTCCCGCTAGGGTCTTGCTCCTCCGCCCGAATCGACACTCGGGCGCCTCCGCTCATGTCCTGGACGAGACTCAGCCTGACAACGTACGTGTGGCCCGGCTTCATCCGGAGCGGGAAGACCCTTGAACCGATGTTTCCCCTCCACGTAACGTAGTCATTAGCCATGGTGAGATTGTCTGTGGTTTGAACCACATGGCACCCCGGCAGTAGCTCGAACGCCTGCCCGCTCTGGTCCGGCAGGTCCTTGCCGTCGACGGACTTGAGAAGCGCCCTTGACATGGGGGCGTCCGTGAGCGCGACAAGCCTCGCGACCTGGCTTGCGTTGAGGTGGCGCTCTGGGTTGGGATACAACGGATAGGCAGGGATTCTGGACAGGCGCGCCGCGCACGCCGAACCTGCGAGGCACAGGACGGCTCCGAGCAGCTTGGTTCTGGCGAGGCGAATGGTGGATTGTCGAGGCATGAAGGCTTGGTACTTTAGCACCATCGGAACGGGAAGACTCGGCGCATCGAGATTGCGTCGTCCAGCCGGCAAGGTGTCAGGTCCCTCTAAGGTTGGCGCGTTTTGTGCCGATACTGTCTGTGAAGCCTAGCAACGGGTGGGATGACTACAGTGGCAAACGAGCAAGACAATCTTGGCGCCGACGAGCTTGAGGCGTTGCAATCGCAACTAGCATCGCTTGCCGAAGAAACGACAGACTATCCGCTTGAGTGTTCGCTCGGCGCCTACCAACTTCTCTTCGAGTCGCGGGACGACATCGAAGTCATCCTCGACAACCTGAACAAGGAAATCTTGATTTCGCGCAGGGCCGCCTGAGCGGGGTGGCTTTCACGACTGTCCCCGCTTCCGGCGACTGGGCGCCTCACTATTGGATAGTGCAGTAGTACTGATCCGTGTCGAGGCGGCCGCTACCGAGGAAAACCTCGGTTCCCGACTGCACGCTGCTCAGGTACTTGGAGCTCGATAGGCCTCGATTCGCGGTCAGATCGTGCAGGAAGTCCGCCAAGCTCAGGGTGGCACCCGTGTCGGCGTTGGCCGTGCGCACGAACGAGAACACGTTCCACTTGTTGTTCATACCCTGGTGCAGCTCCCAGGTTGTGCCGGCGATACTGACCGTCGCAATGGTGCCGCCGATGGGGGCCGCTCCGCCGGACCGATAGAGCCAGATCATGATCTCGTCAGTCGGGTCGTCGTTGGTGCCGGGGTTGGCCATGCTATGGACAAAGAGATCGTAGGAGACGTCGATGGCCTGTCCGGGCTGGACGCGATAGGTCCATCCACAAGTGATGTTCTTGTTGGCCGAAAGCTGTACCGGCAGCCCGGTGCCGCTAACTTTCGTGCCCCACTGCCAGCCCAGGACCGCGCTGGCGTAGGACTTCACCTGGCCGGCGGATCCACTCCAAGTCCAGTCGGTTCCCCAACCGATGGTGTTGCCGGACGAACACATGCTCCAGATGCTTTGCGTTCCGGTGGCACCGCTGGCGCCCCACAAGTTGTTGTTGATCCAGTACTTGCCCAGGGCGATCGAGGCACCGGAGGTGCTGGTCTGGCCCTGCTGAGGCATGTCGGCGGTGCAGGTGCTTGTCTGGCACGCGCCGGCCGAACAGATGCCGGTGCAGGCCTTGCCGCAGCCGCCACAGTTCTGAGCGTCGATCTGTGCGTTCACGCATTGTCCGTCGCAGTCTGTGTAGCCGCTCGGGCAGTTGCACTTCCCCGATCCGCAAGTGCGCGGGCTCGCGCAGGCGTTGCCGCAAGTGCCGCAATTGACGTTGTTGGTGGTCGTGTCGACGCAGCCGGTGCCGCACACCGTGAGTCCCGTGCCGCAGGCGGTGTTGCTCATGAACTGGACATTGTCCACGGACAGATTGTAAGCCCCCGGCGTCGGCGCGTAGCCGCCGTCGCCGATGGCTGCGTAGGCGAGCGCCGCGTTCCAGCTCATACCGGTGATGTCGCTGCCGGTCGTCGCGACGTCGCCGCCGTTGGCCGTTCCGGCCGTGAACGTCGCCCACGGGACTAGCACCTGACTCCAGTCGGACGTCACCGGGAACGTAATGCTCGGTCCGGCGCAGGTGCCGGTGGTACAGGTGCCGCCCCCGAACCCGGTGCTGTCCGGGCCGGAGGTGCCGGCCGTGGCGAGGGCCAGCGTTGCCGTGCTGTTGGGGACCGAGCCCTTCACCCAGAACGAGATCCCTGCATACGCCGAGGCATCCACACAGCCCATCCACATACCGAGCTGCCCGCCCCATTTCGTTGCCTGGGTATTGGAGATGCTGGCCGCGTACTTGCTGTTGTTGTAGCCGGGGCCCACGATGGCTAGAAGTGGGGTTCCGGTGCCGTCGTTGGAGTCGTAGAGACCGGCGTAGACGGCGTTGGCGGCTCCGGCCGGAGCATTGAAAGCCCATCCCCAGCTGGTGGCCGCCGTGGTCCCGTCGTAGCTTTCGAAGTCTGCCACCAGGGGCGTGACGATGATGGCCTTGGTGAGGCAGTCCTTGACCTTCTGGCAGACACCGGCCGTGCAGATCCCGCTGGCGCAAGTGGTGCCGCATTTACCGCAGTTCTTCGGGTCGGCGGTCATGTCCGCACACACGGTGCTGCAGGCGGTTCGCCCGCTCGGACATTGGCAAACCCCGGACGCACACGTCGCCGTGTCAGGGCAGGCGGTGCCGCAACCGGATTTCCCGCAGTGAGCAGGATTGGTGAGGATGTCCGTCCCCGTCAGACAGACGCCGCCGCAAAGACTTGCGCCGGTCGGGCACTGGCAGGTTCCAGACACGCACACCAGTCCGCCGGTGCAGCTGACGTTGTCGCAGGAACCGCCGTTCGCGCCTCCCGCGCTGCCACTCGTGCCGCCTGCACCACCCGCGCCGCCGCCGGCGCCGCCCGCGTTGCTGTTCGAGCCACCGCCCGCGCCGCCGTCAGCAGCGCTCGATGTGCCAGCGCTACCGCTCGATCCACCGCTCTTGGAGCTCGATCCGCCTGCGCCTCCACCGCCGGTTGTCGAGCCTCCGTTGCCATTCGGCGCCTGCGCGGAGGGTTTGCAGCCGACCAACGTCAGGGCCAAGGCAAAGCCGGCGATCCAGTAGACATTGAGATTACACGCTTGCACTACGCACCTCCGATCGTTGCAATGAGCCCTGACAGAAGCCATTCAAGGCTTCCCGGCTTCGGTTTCCATCTTCAATTCGATGGGAGCGCCATCGTAGCGAACGCTTTTGTCCGCTTTGGGGGCAAAGGAGAAGCCGACCGGTTTGCTCTTCGACACGACCACGACCTCGAATGTGCGTTCCTTCTGCATGCCCGTATACGATCCTTCTCGCGTTCCTATGGTGAGCGTGCGAGCGGCGTCGTTCCAGTGCATCGGGATGCGCGCGAACGCCCCCTTTTCATACCTGTACGAAAGACCGTCGTCTTCGTACAGCGTGAAGGCCCCGTCCGCGCCCGTGTAAACCCACAGCACGATCGGATCGGCAGGCTTCTCATCGGTGTACATGATCTCGGGCCCAGTCGGAATGATCGATCCAGCCTTCACGTGAAGGGGCATGGAGTCGTACGCTGCCGGCACGTCGATGCTCTGTCCGCCCGCGACGTTCGCCCCCGTCCAGAAGTCGTACCAACTGGTCGCGCCCGGCAGGTAGACGGCTCGACTGCGAGCCTTGTACGTGGTTATCGGGCTCACCAGGAACGCCGGCCCGAAGAGGTACTCATCGCTCACGTCCCTGGCCTTTGCGTCCGCGCGAAAGTCCATGACCAGTGGCCGCATGATGGTTCCGCCCGCATGCGTGACGGCGCCCGCCAGCGAGTAGACATAGGGAAGGAGGCGATAGCGAATTCTGTCGAACTTCAGCTCGGCTTGGTAGGCGGGGTGCTTTTCGCCGCCGAGCTCCCACATCTCTCGCTTCGGTGCTTCGCCGTGCACGCGCAAGAGCGGGACGAAGGTGCCGAACTGGAACCAGCGCACGTTCAGCTCGCGCCATTCCTCCGTGTCCTCCGCCGTGGGGTGCTTCGCCGCGAAGCGCGCCGGAACTGAGAATCCTCCGATGTCCATGGTCCAGTACGGGATCCCGGAGAGCGACAGGCCGAGCCCGGCCGGAATCTGCAGGCGTAGCGCCGTCCAGGTCGAGGTGATGTCGCCCGACCAAACCGCCGCGCCATAGTGCTGGTTTCCCGCGAACGCCGAGCGGGTCAGAATGAAGACTCGCTGATCTGGCGCCGCCGACCGCTGCCCTTCGTAGACGGTCTTGCTGTTCACCAGCGAGTACGCATTGAGCATGCGCGAGCCCGAGCCGAGCGCTGTCGGGTGCATGTGGGTGCGCTGTCCGTCCAGCGTGGGCACGGGCGACAGATCCGGCTCCGGCGCGTCCAGCCACCAGGCGTCCACCTTCTTGCGAAACAGAGCCTGTTCCATCTGCGACCAGAACAGCTTGCCCGCCTCGGGATTGAACGCATCGTAGAACGTGTACGGATAGCCTCCGTCGCCGACCCAGTCGCGCAACCCTTCGGTCAAGTTGAGCCCGTACAAGAACCCCTGCGAGCGCATGGCCTCGAAGTTCTTCGTGCCCGGATAGAACTTGCCCCACACCGAGATCATGAGGCGGGCGTGCTTCTCGTGAATCTTGCGGATCCACCCATCCGGATCGGGGAAGCGGAGCTTGTCGAACTCGTGCGAGCCCCAGCTGTCTTCCTTCCAGTAGAACCAGTCCTGGACGATGTTGTCGAAGGGGATGCCGCGCGAGCGGAAACCTTCCACGACGTCGAGGCTCTGTTTCGCCGTCTCGTAGCGCTGCCGGCTTTGCCAAAGTCCGAGCGCCCAGCGCGGAATCATCGGCGCCGGCCCGGTGATGCGCCGATAGCCCGCGACGACGTTGTCCAGCGCCGGACCGTAGACGAAATAGTAGTCGATGCCGTCGCCGACCTCGGACCACA
The DNA here is from genome assembly GCA_963723955.1 of uncultured delta proteobacterium. Lineage (GTDB taxonomy): Bacteria > Myxococcota_A > Polyangia > Fen-1088 > Fen-1088 > Fen-1118. The sequence goes on along the minus strand of CAVRSU010000007.1, from coordinate 409,804 downwards.
GCGAGGTCGTCTGGGGGCCAGTCGCGTGGGGAGCGATGAAAGCCGGCGTTTTCCACAGCAACTGCACCGTCTCCATGTTTTGATCCTTGCTCCAATCGAGCCGGATCTTGTGGCGGTGCTTGGCTTCGAGCCGCACCTTGGCCACGTCCTTCCAGGGCAGCCAGCCTTGCCGCCAATGGTTGATGACGAGCTTGATCGTCCACCCACATCTTGATGCCGCTATTCGAGAAGGTCTGGAAGGTGTAGTCGCCGGTCACGTCCGGCTCGACCTCGCCCGCCCAGCGCACGCTGGCGGGTCCTTCGGGCAAGCTGGGATAAATGAGCTGGTTGGGCTTCTTCTCTTTGCTCGACAGCGCGATGTCGATGCTGCGGTCCACGCGCTCGCCGACCAGGTTCCTGAAATCCGCGCCGCTTGTAGAACGACGCGGTGAGGCCGCCGCGCTTGCCGCTGGAGTCGAAGAGACGCTCGGGCGGGATGGGCGCAAGCTCGCGCAGATCTCCGAATCGCGTGAAGGAGGTATTGTCCCAGAGGATACCCCAGCCGCGGCTCGAAACCAGAAACGGAATCACGATGGTGCCGTTGTGCTGCCAGAGGTCGAGGTCGTATCCCTTGAGGTTCACGAGGCCAAGCTGGTTCTCGCCGAGACCGTAGAGCGCCTCGTCGGCATGGGCGAGCCACTCTTGGCGCACGTGCTGCGTTTCCTCGCCCTTGCACGGTCGCGGGCCTGAGCATGCGACCGCCCGCCTTTTCCTCCAGCACAGGAGCGCCGGAGGGGTCGAAAAAGGCCACCTGTCCCGTGGCAAGGTCGATGCGGACACGCAGCTTCGACGTCGCGAGGGTCGCCGTGCCCGCCGCCTGGGTCACGTCGAATTGCGCACCATCGCAGCGCTTCGGAGCAGCCGACAGGCTCTTGCGAGCAAAGAAGGCCTGGTCCTTGGCGTACGCAACCCGCACCACGTCCTCTGCGCAAACCTCGAGCTTGAGAAAGCCCTCGCCCACGCGGACGAGAACCCCATCCGGCATGCGCTGAAGGTTGACTTGAACCGGAGCTGAAGCCGGGTGCCCCGGGTCGCGCATGGCGGCCGAGCAGCCGGCGCCAGCGATGAGCAGCATGAGGGACTTCGCGATTCGTTGCATGAATTCTCCTTGAAGGAGCGCGATTGTTCCACGACCGCGGCGTGGATGGCTAGCCCAACATTGACAAACGTGGCCCCATGGGGAAACCATGGCTGCCGGCATGAGAAATCCACACGCTCAGGTAGAGCTACGGCATCCCCTGCAGGCAGGCCTCGGCTGCTCGCGGCCCTTGCTTGGAAAGGCCGCGGTTGCACTGCTATTGGGCACGGTGCTTGCCTCGTGTCTGCGGCCGCCCTCGCAAGGCCCCACCTCGGCCGCCAATCTAGCTGCGGCAACGGTGCCGCCAGCGCCAACGTTGCGGTCGACCGGGGCTCTGCCTGCCAGCCTTTCGTGGGCCTCGACCCCGCCCATTATCACCCCCGTATCCGACCCTGCCCACCAGCTCGTTGCCGTCAAGGATCCAACCGTCGTCCGGTACAACGACCGCTGGCACGTCTACGCAAGCTCCGTTGCTCGCGGTGGTATCTACGGCATGGTCTACCTGTCCTTTGCCGATTGGAGTGAGGCGCCCAAGGCTTCCTTCTACTACATGGACAAGACGCCCGGCTTCAACACCTACGTGGCCGCGCCACAGTTGTTCTACTTCACGCCGCAGAAGAAATGGTATCTCGTCTTCCAGTCGGGGCCGCCCATGTTCTCGACGGCGGACGACCCGGGCGATCCGACGAAGTGGACCGAGCCCGCGGCCTTCTTCGCCAAGACACCAGCGATTGTCGAACAAAACGGCGGGTGGCTGGATTTCTGGGTGATCTGCGACTCGCAGTCCTGCCATCTGTTCTTTTCCAATGACAAAGGTCGCTGGTACAAGAGCAAGACGTCCGTCGCGAAGTTCCCATATGGATTCAGCGATCCCGTCGTGGTGATGGAGGACGCGGAAGCGGGGCGACTGTTCGAGGCCTGCAATGTCTACAAAATGAACGGAACGAACCAGTACCTGGCCCTCGTCGAGGCTTTCGATGCAAGCTCGAACTACCGACGCTACTTCCGCTCGTGGACGTCGGACAGTCTTGAAGGTCCCTGGACGCCCCTGCACGAAAGTGGAACCGCTCCTTTCGTCGGCAAGCAGAATGTCACGTTCGACGGCGCGGCATGGAGCGATGACATCAGTCACGGAGAAATGATCCGCGCTGGCTACGACGAGACCATGGCCATTGACAAGTCGAAGCTTCAATACCTCTATCAGGGGTTCACCCGTGGGACGGATACAAGCGACTACAACGCAATCCCGTGGCGGCTCGGTCTGCTCACATCGAGGTGAGCCATGCCGGCAAGCTGACACGGAAGGGAAGATATGAAACCAACGCTCCTCATCCTTGCTGCGGGAATGGGCAGCCGGTACGGCGGCCTCAAACAGATCGATCGCTTCGGGCCGAGCGGCGAGACCATCACGGACTACGCCCTCTACGATGCGATGGCCGCCGGATTTGCCAAGGTCGTGTTCGTCATTCGCCACGATTTCGAATCCGACTTTCGCGCGGGTGTGGGCAGCAAGTACGAAAACCGGGTGTCCGTCGACTACGTATTCCAGGAGCTCGACGAGCTTCCTCCGGGGTTCAACGCACCCACGGGGCGCACGAAGCCGTGGGGCACGGCCCACGCCATCTGGTGTGCCCGTCGCTGCGTGAAAGAGCCCTTCGTCTCCGTCAACGCCGACGACTACTACGGAAAGAGCGCCTTCAAGGCCGTGGCCAAGCACCTCATGCAGCCAGGTGTGACCAGTCCATTGCCGGAATACTGTCTGGTGGGCTACCCGGTCCTGCAGACACTCTCCGAGCACGGGGCCGTGGCGCGTGCCATCTGCGAGGTCGACGAAGAGGGTTTTCTCAAGGCCTTGGTCGAGCGCACGGGTATGGAAAGGTCAGGAGGCACGGGCAGGTACGTGGACGAGGCCGGGACTGTGCGCGTTCTGAAAGGGGACGAGGTGGTTTCCATGAACATGCTCGGCTTTTCTCCCGCGGTCTTTGACCAGCTTGAGCGCCATCTCATCCGGTTCCTCCATGTCCAAAAGCAGATCCAGGACAATTCCGAATGCCTCATCCCCGTGGTCCTCGGCGAGATTCTCGCGGAGAAAGCCGCGAAAGTGCGCGTCCTGCCGACCTCCGATGCTTGGTTCGGCGTGACCCACGCGAAAGATAGACCTGCCGCGATCGAGACCATCCGCGAGATGGTGGCGCGTGGCGAATACCCCTCCCCCATTTGGAGCCGTGCTTGAGATGACATCAGAAGTGAAGCTGAACCACGAAGCTGTCTTTGCCGCCTTCCGAAAGGCCGCCAACCGCGACGCCGAGGCTGCGGCGTACGCCCCCGGACGCGTGAATCTCATCGGCGAGCACACCGACTATAACGACGGCTTCGTTCTGCCCGCCGCCGTCGACCGGGGCGTGGCCGTGGCGGCGCGCCGGGTTCCCGGCGACACCTTCACCCTTCACGCCGTCGACTTGGGGAAGAGCTGCGCCTTTCCGCGCGGAACACTGAAACGGGATCCCGAGCATTCCTGGGCGGACTATTTCAAGGGCGTGGTTTGGGCGCTCTGCAATCGAGGGATCGACATCCCGGCCTGCGAGGCCGCCATCACCGGCGACATCCCCCAGGGTGCCGGATTGAGCTCCTCGGCGGCCTACGAGGTGGCGACCGTCCTTCTCTTGCGCACCCTTGGCGGTTTCGAATTGTCGTCTCCTCGATGTCGCGAAGCTGGCCCGCGAGGCCGAGAACGGCTTCGTGGGGGTTGCATGCGGGATCATGGATCAGATGGCTTCCGCGTTCGGCGAGAAAGGCAAGGCCCTGCTCCTCGACTGCCGCTCCCTGGCGCGCGAGACGGTGGAGATCCCTGCGGAACTCAAAATCGTGGTGGCGGGCAGCGGAGTTCGCCATTCCCTCGCCTCGTCGGAATACAACAAGCGCCGGGCGGAATGCGAGGAGGGTGTGCGAATCCTGTCCGCCTCTTTGCCAAACGTGCGTGCCCTGCGCGACGTGACGCCCGAGGATCTCACGCGGTTTCTCTCGGCGCTTCCCCCCGTCGTCGCCAGGCGATGCCGTCACGTGGTTTCGGAAAATGCACGCGTTGGCCAAGCCGTGACGGCCATGGGTTCGCGCGATACCGGCCGCCTCAAGACCCTCATGGCCGAATCCCATGCGAGCCTGCGCGACGACTACGAGGTGAGCTGCCCTGAGCTCGACATTCTGGTGGACCTGGCTTTGGCCCTGCCCTTCTGCCATGGCGCCCGGCTCACTGGCGCGGGGTTCGGGGGCAGTACCGTGAACCTGGTAGAGGCCGACGCCGTCGGGGCTTTCTCCGAGACCATCGTATCGGGATATGGGCGGCGCTCCGGTCGCACGGCGGAGATCCACGTCTTTGAGCCCAGCGCCGGCGCCCGCGTCCTTGGACCCTAGCCGCCCGCCCACCGTGATCTCGGTGACAGCGGGGCTGCCGTTGGCGGCGCGGATCTCGAAGCGCACGTGGCGGGCGGGCGTGGGGGCGAAGGTGGCGATTTTCATTCGGCCGTCGGCGGGCCAGGTTCCCGCGGTGGCTTCGCTGAAGTTGCGGCCGTCGCTGCTGGTGAGAATGCGATACGAGGTGACGTTGCCATCCTTGCTGCTGGTCTCGTTGTGGTAGCGCGGAACGCAGCCCAGCCAGCCCACGTCGGACTGTACCTGGCCGAGATCCAAAGTGATTGACTGTGGCAGCGCACCTTTGGGCTGCCACATGGTGATGTACGTCGTGTCGTTCTTCCCGTCGATCGCGTCGTTCGCATTTCCGTTGCTGGCCGTAGCCGACACCGGTGTGTACGGGCGTTCGTTCTGAGGGCCCTGGGCGGGCAGCGGCGGACGCAATGGGTTCGGGTTCCAGGCCGCACCCACGTCGTGCAGCAGGTTGACGATTGCAGTGTCCAGGTGCCATCGCGATTGGGCGGGCAGTTGAGCAGAAGATTGGTCCACTTCGGTTCCAAGTCTATGAGCAATCTCGAACAGCCCCAACGCGTGCTCGCCATGCTGAAGTCGTTTCTCTCGTCGACGGCCAGATGGCTTTCACCGTTCTGGGACGAGATCGAGACCGCGGGCCATGGCCGAGGCCATGTGCTCGATGTAGTCGATGCGGACCACTGGCTGCAGCGGCGTTTGGCCGATACCGCCCAGCGCTTCATCGGGGCGCGCGAACAAATACATGCCCTCGGGCCGAAACTGTTGGTCGACGAGGTAGCGCAGGCTGCGCCGTACCGTTTCGAGGATGTCGGGCTGGGGCTCGCCGCGCAGGACGCTCAGTCGGTAGGTGGCCACATTGGCCTCGGTGCGACTCCCCGCAGGCGTGTTGTGGGGCAAGAAGAAAGGCGTGACACCGAAGGCGCCGGCCAGGTCTGCCAGCGGTCCGCCGTCCGCCTCGACTTGCACGCGACGGTTGAGGCGCGCGAAGGCGTAGCAGAAGTGCGCGTAGGCATCCTTGTTGGCGAAGGGGAAGGCGGCCTCCGCAGCGATGCAGGTCCAGTGATCCTCGCCGATGAAGAACTGGCCCAGGAAGTAATCGTAGTTGGGGCCGGTCAGGTAGTCGAGGGCGCGCTCGGCGCCGGCGGTCAGGGCCAGGTCGGGCAGGATCTGGTGCAACTTGGCCAGGGCGAACGCGGCCTCGCCACTGTAATAGAGGACCTGGCCGGCACAGTCGCGCAAGCCGGTCCCGGGGGTGAAGCCGTGGCAGAAGTCGCCGCTGGGCTTTTGCATGTGGAGCAGAAAGCGCCCCAGCCGTTCGGCCAGGCCGCGAAAGCGCCGATCGCCGGTCGCCAGCTGGTACTCGACGATCGCCACGCTGGTCAGCGCCGCCGATCCCAGATCCGCGGCGTCGTTCGAGCCAACGCAGGCGAAGTCCGTGGTCTGACACTCGGACGGCACGGCGTGCGTGGCCAGGTAGTCGATGGCGCTGGTGGCCGTGTCGCGGTAGCGAGCGTGGCCGAGCACGCGGTAGGCGAGCGCGAGCAGCCATGTGGTGCCGGCGTGGCGGGGCAGACTGTACTCGTCGGAGAAGTGTTGGTGGCGGAAGGGCTGGTACATGTATTCGAAGGATCCGTCCCAGCGCAACTGCCGGACGGCGTAGTCCGCGGCACGTTCGAGCGCGGTGCGGACGATGGCCCGGTCGATCGCGGCCACGGGCACGCGCCCGCGGTCCACGGGCAAGGCCCGGGCATGGTCCGGGCTGTCGACGAACGATTGCACCCGGAAGCGAAAGAGCTGCCGGTGGGCCTTGCGCACGTCGGCGGCGGCACACCCGAGCTGAGCGGCCAAAGCGTGATCGGCGGCCTCGACGTCGAGGCCCGAACGCAGCTCGGCGATGAAAGCCACGGGCTGGGCCGCGGCGAGCAGATCGTCTCGCATGAGGTCGTCGGGGAGCAGATACGCGCTGTGATACCCCGTGGTGATGCCGACGCCGTCACGTCCCGAGGCGAACGAGTTGGCGAGCGCCAGCGGCATCCCCGTGACCACGGGTCCGCGCGCTGTCAAAAGGTCGAGGCGCAGCCGCGCCGCCTGGCGATCCTCCGCATCTAGAAGAGCTATCGCGGGGGACTCCGTAAGCGCGCGGCGAGCCTCCACCAACGCCTCGCCCACCGTGGCCGCGTCGGCGCGATGGCGTACGACGAGCTGGCCGCGCAGGTAGAGGCTGGCCCACAGTGGCCCAGGCAGCGGCAGCTGGCTGGCAGTGCCGAGCGCGGCCAGCGATAGCGCGCCAGCCGCTGCCGGGGCTTCGGCTTCGTCAAGGGGGGCGCGCAGCCAGCGCAGGGCGATGTCGGCAGAGCGCGAGTCGAGGATCGGTCGCGGGCTTAGGTGGTACCAGGAATAGACGCCCGCATAGAGCGCCACCGGCAGAGCAAGCGCCACGACAAGGAGGACCGCCCCGCGCGGCCTCATCGACTCTCGCGGCGGCGACGCCAGAGGTGGACGAGCTGGAGCGCGGGAACCAGCCCGACCACCTCGATGGTGAGGAGGGCCGCCAGGATGGCGAGCGCCGCGCCTGCCTGACCGATACCGTCGTAGATCCCGTGCAGGTAGGCGGCCGAGGCCACCAGCAGGAGGATGAGGACGAAGGTCGCCGCGATCATGGACGAGGCCGCGACGGCCGCGACGATGAGTCCGAGCCGGCTCTGCGCGATCATGCCGACGCCGCCCGCGGCGATCACTGCGCATACCGCCAGCGCGACCACCGTGAAGGTCGACGACCGGCTGGGAATGACCCGCAGGACGAGAAACGAATAAAGCACGGCCAACGCCAAATCGACGATGCCGAAGGCCGTGCTGGCGGTGCTGCGCTTGCCCATGGACCGTACCGTAGCTGGATCCGCACGCCGTTGCCAAGCGCGAGCTGCGCGGTCGGCGTTCCACACACCCGATCAGTCTGGCAGTCGTCTTGCATAACGAGCCGGTCATGAAGATCGGCATCGTCACTGAGTACTACTACCCAACCCTAGGCGGGATTCAGGAGCACGTTCACCATTTCGCCCGCGCCGCGCGCCGGGCGGGACACGACGTGCGCATTCTCGCTCCAACGGTGCGCGACCGGCTGGCTTCCACGAGTCGCCAGACGCGCCCATTGGATGAGCGAAGGGCGGACGAAGACAATGGCGTGATTCGCGTCGGCGATTCCATTCCGCTGCTATCTGGGGGATCCATCGCCCGCGTCTCGGTCGGGAAGGGGTTGTCGCGGCGAGTGGCCGAGATCTTGCGGGCCGAGTGCTTCGATGTCCTGCACGCGCATTCGCCGCTAATGCCCACCCTGCCCTTTCTCGCCTTGCGCGCTTCCGACTGCGCCAATGTGGGGACTTTCCACAGCGATTTCGAGCGGAATCTTCTCTACTTCGCCTTCCGTCGCTTTCTGCAGCCCTACCTCGATCGGCTGGACGCCGCCATAGGGGTGTCCGAGACGGCATTGCGCGGTCTGCGCCGCTATTTCAAGGCGCCCTGGCGCGTGATCCCCAACGGTGTCGATGTGTCGATGTTCGCTTCTGGTGAAAAGCGTCCAGAATTTGACGACGGTCGACTGAATGTTCTGCACGTCGGGCGATTCGATCCGCGCAATGGGGTCGATCGGGTGATAGGCGCTTGGGTCGGGGTGCGCCGCGCTGGTACCGATGCGCGCTTGATTCTGGTCGGTGACGGCCCCCTGCGCCCCATGTACGAATCCATGGTGCCATCGGACCTGCGCGCGGACGCTCATTTCGTCGGCTTCGTCGAAAGCGATGAACGACCGTCTTACTACGCTTCTGGCGATGTGTTGCTGTGCCCCGCCCTCGGGGGAACCTTCGGCATCATCGTGGTCGAGGCCATGGCGGCGGGGTGCGCGGTCGTCGCGGCCGACACGCCCGGTTTTCGCAACGTCATGAAAGACGGCGTACAGGGATTCATGGTCGACGTGGATTCGGACCCGACCTGCGCACGCTTGGCCGAACGCACGCGCCAGTTGCTCGACGACGCGTGCCTGCGACGACGCTGCTCTGAAGCAGGTCAGAAGACAGCAGCACAGTTCGATTGGCCGCTGGTGGCCGATCGAGTCCTCGACGTCTACCGCGAAATTCTGGGCGGTACGCAATATGCGAGTTGCACGAGCGCGTGACCATGAAATCGGTGTCGCTGTCGCGCTTCGAAACGTTGGCCCTTGCCGCGGTTTGTGTCGGCCTGCGCGTGGTCTCGCTGGCAAGGTCGTGCCTCTCGGATGACGAGGCCATCTACGCGGTGGTCGCCCGAGAAATGCTGTCCGGGCAAACCCTCTATCGCGACGTGGTCGACCACAAACCGCCGCTGATCTACGTCGTTTACGGCTTCACGCAAGCCGTGGGTGGGCCACATGGCGGGATGCTGCTCTTGCATCTCTTGACCATCGGGGTGGTGTTCGCGACCACGCTGATTCTTTCGCGCATCGTTCGCCGATTTGGCGGGCTTTCGCCCGATTCCCGCGCGCCCTTTTGGGCAGCACTGCTCTATGCCGTCTTCACCACCACGCTGCTGCCCTTTGACGCCCAGGCGGCCAACTGCGAATTGTTCATGATGCTGCCGCTGGCAGCGTCGGTGCTGTTCTTCCTGGAAGGATCCGGGGCCCTGTGTCTGCGGCCCCTGTTTGCGGCCGGTCTGCTGGTTGGCATCGCCATGCTTTTCAAGTACCAGGCCCTTGTGCAATTGGCCCTCTACGGCTCCGCTTTGCTCGTCGCGCACTGGCGACGGGTGCCGCGCCTGCTGCTGGCCAGTGTGGCCATCGCTGCCGGCGTGGCCATCGTGCTCGGCGCCGCGTTCGCGTTCATGCTCCACGCCGGGTGTCTCGACGCCGCCTGGTTCTGGTTTCGCTTCAACTTCGCCTACATCAAGGCCGGTTTCCGCCTGCAAGAGACGCTCAAGCGAGCGGCGGTCCGGATTTCCTTCGTGGCCATTCCGGCGGCATTCCTGTGGATCCTCGGCGCCAAGTCCGCGCTGAAATCGCTGACGACGAAACCACGAGAAGGCAGCGTCGACTTCGTTCGTTTCGCGGCCATCTGGCTGGCCGTCAGCGCCTTCGCCATCACCACCGGAGGGCGTTTTTTCGGCCATTACTTTCACCAGTTCACGGCACCGCTCGCGGTGCTTGCCGCCCCAGCCGCCGCTCGCCTGTGGCAGACCCGCCGCCGTCTCGTCTCGGCCGCCCTTGGCGTGCCGGCGGCCGCGTTCCTTCTGGTGGCCACGCTTCAGGGCCGCGTGCTTGCAGCCGCAGGCGAGATGGCGCCCGACTACCAACGCATGGTCGACCTCATCGAGGCGCATTCCCGTCCCGGCGACAGCCTGGTGGTGTGGGGCAACGTGCCGGTCCTGTATTTCATGGCCCAGCGCCCGCTTGGCACGCGTTTTGTCTTCTCCAACTACATGACCGGACTTTCACCAGCCACGCCTTCCCAATCGGACCCAGCCGTGGATGCCTCGCCCAACATCGTTCCCGAGAGTTGGGACATGTTCGAGGCGGATATGGCCGCAAGAAGGCCACCGTTGTTCGTCGAGACGTCGCCGGGCAACGTGGCAGCTTATGGTAAGTTTCCACCGTCGAATTTTCCACGCTTGCAGGCACTTCTGCAGCGCGATTACCGCCCCGTAGGTGAGGTCGCCGGCATTCGCCTCCTGCTCCGTCGCGAAGGGCGCGACTGATGTCCGCTTGTACTGCCGCCACGGCGCCAGCGGCCGAGCTGCCCGCTTGCAAGCTGCCGCCGAAGCGCATCGCCCGCTATGTCGACTTCCTGGCCCGCCACGACTTGGCGATTTGCATCGCTGCGCTGGTTCTGTTCGGGCTCGGGGTAGCGGCGGCGTCACAACTGAAGCTTCGTTCCGATTTCACCGAACTCTTGCCGCAGGACGATCCGGAAGTCACGCATCTCAAAGAGCTCGGCGACAAGATCGGCGCCCCGTCGACGCTGGTGGTTGCCGTCGAGGGGCCCGATGCCGCGGCCAACGAGAGCTTCGCCGAAGCCCTGGTCAAGAATCTACAGCCCTTGCTGGGTTCCAGCCTTCGCGCCATCGACTACCGCGCAGATGTCAGCAAACCGTTCTTCGAGCACAACAAAGCGCTCTACGCCAACTTGGTCGACCTGCAACGGATCGACGACGACGTGAAGAAGCTGATCGCGTCCAAGAAGAATCCGATGTTTTTGCCTTTCGCGGATCCCGACAAGGGCGAGGGAGACGACGACCCCGCCAAGGATCTGCACGCGCTGAAGGAAAAGCTGGAGGCGCACAAGCCGAAAGACGCTTTTCCTTCTGGCTACTACGAAAACCAGGACCGCAGCCTGCTGGCCATCATCACGTGGACCGCGTCGTCGGGAACCGGCGATTCGTCGGGGTTCCGCATTCGCGATGACGTGCAACGAATCATCGACAGCACGCGACCTGCGGCCTTCGGCCAAGTGAAGGCGAGCATCACCGGCGACGTCGCCACGGCCATCGAAGAGCACGACGCGCTCAAGTCCGACGTCGAGTGGGTTTCCATGGTGTGCACGGTCCTGGTGCTGCTGGTGATCGTGCTGTATTTCCGCAGCGCCTTCGCCCTTGGCTATGTCTTCTTCCCGACCCTGCTCGGGGTAGCCGTGGCATTCGGCATCACCGCGCTCACCATCGGGTACCTCAACACCAACACTGCGTTTCTCGGCTCGATCATCATCGGCAATGGCATCAATTTCGGCATCATTCTGCTGGCTCGCTACCGCGAAGAGCGCGTGAGCGCCCCGGCGGACCTATCGCAAAACGCTATGGCCAAAGCCATGGCAGCCACCCTTCGCCCGACGCTCGCGGCCGCCCTGGCCGCCGGCATCGCCTACGCCAGCCTAACCCTGACTGGATTTCGTGGCTTCCGCCAGTTCGGCTTCGTCGGCGGCACCGGCATGGCGCTGTGCTGGCTCGCGACCTACAGCTATTGCCCGGCCCTGATACTCTTCTGGGACAGGATCCGCAAGCCCCGGCCGCCGCAAGCGCTGCCTGCGAGCCGGACCCTGGTTGCCATCGCCGATGTGCTGCTCAGGCGCCGCCGGATATTGCTTGGCATCGTCGCCGTCACCACGGCGGTCGCCGCAATCTCGGTGGCACCGCTGGTGCGAAACCCGTTCGAATACGACTTTTCGAAGCTGCGCAATCAGCAAAGCCGCAAGCACGGTGCGGGCGAGCTGTACGGTAGGGTCGGCAAGATGTTTGCGCAGGACATTTCGCCCGTGGGCGTCGCGCTGCTCGCGTCCCCGGAGGATGCTGCCCAATACGACCAGGCCGTGCTCGAAAAGGACTGCACGGATGGCCTCACGCGCGCGCATTCCAACTTCGCGGCCGACGCCACGACCCTGGCCCGGGAATGTGCGCGGCGGGTTGCGGCCGGAGAGCCCACCGGCGGCCTACTGTCGTCGGTGTCGACCGCGTTCGACTATCTGCCCAAGGACCAAGATGGCAAGCTCGCCCTGCTTGCGGATCTCCGCCGACGCCTCAGCGGCGAGGCGATGCACAGCCTCTCCGACGAGAATCGCAAACTGGTTGCCGAGTGGATGCCACCCGATGATGTGCACCGCTTGCTGCCCGCCGACTTGCCCGAAGCCATTGCGCGACGATTCCGCGAAACCGACGGGACCGTGGGACGTGTCGCCTTGCTTTTCCCCGTGCGAGTGTGGGCCAATTGGGACGGGCACAACCTGATCCGGCTTGCCGACGTCACGAAAAACGTCACCCTGCCCAGCGGACACGTAGCCTCGGCCGCCGGACACACCTCCCTGTTTGCGGCCATGTTGCGCTCGATCGCGCACGACGGTCCCATCGCAACCCTCGCGGCGATGATCGGCGTTGTGGTCATGGTTGTGCTGCTCTTCCGCAATGTTCGCAGCTCGGCGATGGTGCTTCTATCCCTCGGCGTAGGCGTGGTCTGGATGGGAGGCGCTGGGGCACTCCTGCACATGAAGCTCAATTTCCTCAACTTCGTCGCCTTACCCATCACCTTCGGCATCGGTGTCGACTACGCCGTCAACATCTTCGCGCGCATCGCCGGCGAGCCGCCCGAAAGACACGCACGCGCCCTCGCCGAAACCGGCAGCGCGGTCGCACTCTGCTCGTCGACCACGATCATCGGCTACAGCTCGCTCTTGATCGCGTCCAACGGTGCCCTGGTTTCGTTCGGCAAGCTCGCCAATTTCGGCGAGATCGGATGTCTGCTGGCCGCCCTGCTCCTGGTCCCTGCGGTTTCCGCTCGCTACCAAGCGAAGCGCCAAAGGCGGACGGGCGCGGCGTAGCGTGCTGTGGCTTGCAGTGCCCGGCATCACGCACCCGCAAGCCCACTGTTGGAAAGCTGCCACTTCCCTGGCACCGGCCAACGGATTTCACCAGACGTCGCGAGACATCGCGCATTTTTCACCCAACTTCCACCCAACTTGCGGCGCCAGATCTCTGGCAACTCGATTGCATTGATCCCAACCATGAACCGAATAGCCACCAAGAAACCCTGGGCGTTCATCGTGCTCCTCGCTGCCACGCTGCTGTCGTACGCGAAGATCGTCGGAGTCGTTCTATCTGAACGGCTGTGGCGAATCCCGCAACGACAACTTCGCCCGGCAGGGGCCGTCGCCAACACCGAAAGCAGGAGGCTGCCATGAACTTCATGTCGCACTTGACTGGATTGACGCTGACTGGATTGACGATCGACCTAATGTTCCTTGTCTGCTTCTCGGCCGCGGCGTTGATTCCCTTCGCAACCTACATTTGCCTTTGGGTCCTCGGCATCGAGTCCCTGCCTGCGCCAAAAGCACAAGGTGCCGGCCGCCGTCTATTCGGCCCTCTTTTCGTGGGCTTCTACTACTGGTTGCTCGGCCCTTTCCTCAGCCTGGCGAAGCGCAGCGGCCTTACGCCGAACCAGTTCACGCTGGCTTCGCTTGTGGCCAGCATTCCCACCGGCGTTGCCATCGCCACCGGACACTTCGCGCTCGCTGCTGTGCTGCTGATCGTCGGCAACACCCTCGACTTGGTGGACGGGCATCTCGCCCGCAGCAAGGGGCTGGTCAGCAAAGCGGGCGCCTTTCTCGACTCCACCGTCGATCGCATCTGTGACGGCACGATCCTGGGCGGATTCGCCGTGTACTACGCCGGAACCCCAACCATGTTTGCGGCCCTGACGGCGCTCATCATGTCCTTCGCCACGAGCTATGCTCGATCGCGAGGCGAAACGCTCGGTGTTTCCGGCTCCGAGGGTCTTATCCAGCGAGCCGATCGGCTGGTAGTTCTCGGCTTGGCCCTCGCACTTTCCCCATACCTCGGGCACCGCGCGGAAGGTTTCGTTCCGCACCCTTCCTACGCCGTAGCACAGGCTGCGCTCTGGCTGCTCGCGTTCCTAAGCACGTTCACGGCCGCAAGTCGCGTGCTCTGGATCATGAAGAAGCTTCAGCCCAAGGAAGCGACGACCGCTGCCGCAGGCCCTTTTCCGCTTGCCGCACGCACCGTCCGCCCGCCCTTGTCATCTACCATCAAGATGGTCCATCCCATGGCAGCACACGACGCTGCCAAGACCGCAGCGGGATCTGCCGATGTCTACCGACGCTGAAAACGCAACCCGCCGGACGGGCCCATGGTGGGGTCTCGCCCTGCGCGGTTTGACATTGGCGGCCGCGATGGTCTTCCTCGCGCGAGGCGTGCGCTGGCACGACATGACCGACACGATCGCGCGAGCCGGATTCCTGCTGCCGGCAATCATTGTCGCCATGAACGCCTGCATGATGAGCCTGCGCGCCCTGCGCTTGCGCACTCTGCTCGAAGGCAAGCTATCTTCTGCCTCGGCATTCCAGGCGCTGCTCACCAGCTCTGCCATCAACAACATCACGCCACTTCGAGGCGGAAATGTCGCGCGCCTGTGGATGCTGGAGCGCGCGAGTGGCGTGACCAAATCGGCGGCCATTGCCATCACGGTCGTCGAAAACCTGATCGAAATCTCGGTGCTGGCGGCCATGGCTTTTGTCGCATCTTTGCTCGTTGTCGAGACAACGATGGGCGACCGTCGCCACGCCGGCCGTGTTCGTCGCAGCCGTCGCCTTGCTGGTGCTGTTGCGCTTCACCGCTGGGCGTGCAGTCGACACCACCTACCAACTGCATGACGAGACGGTCCGAGCAGATTGGAAGCAGCGCCTCCGTCGATTCCTGTGGCGAACCGCGCCTGGATTTCGAGCCCTCTCCAAACCAGGCGCGCTTGCCTACGCGCTGCTACTCTCGCTGCTCGCTTGGACCTGCGAGACCGGCATGATTGTGCTGGCGGCACGAGCGATGGGCTTGCAGGTTTCATTTCCGTTGGCGACGGTCGTCCTTCTTGGCATCAACCTCGCGATGGCGCTTCCGTCGACGCCAGCCAGCGCCGGTCCTTTCGAGGGCGCGACCGTCGCCGTCCTGATGTTCGCCGGGATCGGCAAGGGCCCAGCGCTTGCTTTCGCACTTTTCTACCACGTGATCCAAGTTGTCCCGGTCAGCGTGGCTGGCGTAGCGGTGTTGCTCTTGGCCAAGCGGAGCCACTCAACCCTGTCCTGTCCGACAAGACCTCGTCAATGCTCAAGCAGCCTCGCGGTAGCTGAAGCTCAGCATTCTGCCGAGGCGTGAGCGACCGGGAAGCTAGCTTCCAGTAATGCTCGATCGTTCAGGGCTTGTACTTGATCGTCGCCCAGCCGTTGTTGGGCATGGTGAACTGCAACTTCTTGCCGCCGATGGAAACGACGTAGCTGTTGTTGGCCGAACCGCTGTTGTACATCACCGCCACCAGGCTGCCGTCGGGGTTCTTGAACCCTATGGCGTCGCCGCCGCTGGTTGCGACCACTTTGGCGCCCGGGTCGACGAACTGGGAGAAGTGGCGGAATACGTAGTAGGCCGGGGTTTGGGCAATGTTGCCCGAATCGGCCACGAGCAAGGCGTTCTGCGGCCACTTGCGCCCATCGTCGATGCCCAGGCCGCCAGGATCCAGCACCATATTCCAGGCGTTGTAGGCGGTCACCCCGTTCTTGATCGCGTCGCGGATGTTGCCCCAGCTAGCCACGCCGTAGGCCTGGTCGTTGGGTGCGGGCGAGGTCGATCCTATGGTGCCGCCACACTGGTGCTCCGAGAGCCAAATGGATATGCCGCCTGCCAGGCTCTTCAAGGTCGATATCTGGTTCGCGGCTGCCATGCCCCATTGCACGCCGATGGCCCCGATGTAGCCCTTCGCGGTCGAGTCTTGCAGCACCTTCTGCCCGATATCCGCGTCGCCGCTAGGATTGGACAGCGTACCATCCATAACCTTGAGGTTGAGATTCGCGCTGGTTATGGCCGGCCCGAAGTACTTGCCGACGAAGGTGACGAACGTGCTCGTATCCCAGTGGCAGGACGGGTAGTTCTCCGCGTAGTTGGGCTCGTTTTGCGGAGAGACGATTTCGACGTTGATTCCCTGACCCTGGAAGGCCTGGACCCACTTCACGAGATACTGGGCGAACGCCGTCAGGGTCGCATCATCAGTCTTCATGTCCCCACTGTCGAAGTTCGACGAGGTTTTCTTGCCGTTCCCGCCGCTCGCTATGAAGGTACCCGTCTTCATCCACGTTGGCGGCGTCCACGGGCTGGCCCAAAAGCGGATGTCGGACTTCACTGCCTGTGCCGCCTTGATGTATGGGATCAGCTTCTGTTTGTCCCGATCGATCGAGAAGCTCGACATCGCCGTGTCGTTGGCCGTCTCGTCGTCAGTGTAGCGATCTATGGCGTAGTCGCTGGCACCAATCGGAATGCGCCCCCACGCGAAGTGCGCCCCGTCGGTGCCGAAGAGCAACTGGATGGCCTGGTCCTGCATGGCCTGGGTGGTCAGATAGCTCCACCCCTTTTCGTTGAAGGCTCCGCCAAAGCCTTCCCAGGTCTGCGCCGCCGAGCCGTCATTGACGGTCACCGTGGCGTTGCTGGTCACTTCCGTCCAGGTCCCGGACTTCCAGTAGCTGCCCGATGCTGACGTGACCAATGTGTTTGCGGGTGGAGCGGATCCTCCGGTACCCGGGTTCGTGGTTCCACCCGTGCCTTGCACCCCGCCAGTCTGACCTCCGCCAGAGCCCGGCGCCCCTCCGATCGAGCCGCCTCTCCCGCCAGCGCCGGTTGTCGTGCCGCCGGTACCTGACTGCCCGCCTAAAACCATCCCACCCCCAGTGGGATTGCCGACCGACCCGCCGATGGTCGCATTGCCACCCGCGCCGCCCGCACCAGGCTGTCCGCCTGAACCCGGCCCGCCGCCGTTGGGATTGCCGGCCGAGCCGCCGGCATTGTTCCCGCCCGAGCCGCCAGCCGAGTTTCCGCCGGACCCGCCAACCAGGTTCCCGCCAAATCCGCCGCTCGCGTTGCCGCCAGCGCCGCCCGTGCCGGCAACGGTGCCACCGCTGGCGCCCCCCTGTGGGGAGCTTGACGAGCTCTGGCCGCACGCCGCGAGGAGAAACGCGAATCCAATGCTGGTGGTCGATATCCGTACTTTTTTCATTGCGCTGACCTCGTTGTGCCAAAGCTAAATGCGCGGGCAGTATCGAAGATACCCCGAAGTACATGGTGTGAACAGGGTCTGCCCGCTGCATGAACGAAATTGCCCAACAAGTGCAATCTTGTCATCCGAATCGAACCAGCGGCGGGCCTCCCAGGCGGGTGCAGTCTCAGGGGCCGCCGAAAGTGAAGTGGTCCCCCTTTCACCCAGCTTTCCCAACGCGAATCAGCGATGAGCGGTCGAAAGCTCCCTACGCATGTCGAGCAACAGAAGAGCGATCCGTCGTGCCTGCGGCACCGGGCCGGTCACGCCCGCAGGCATCGAGACGGCCTCTTCCCCTGGTCTTGCAAAGTAGACGACACCGTCGTCCGTGACGGCACCGACCGACCCGTCTTGCGCGACCAGAGCCTCGACCTTGCCCCATGGTGGCTCGGATTTGCCTCGACCTGTCGCCTTCTGAAACTGTCCAACACGACGCCGTGTCTTGTCGCTGACAATGCCTTGCTCGTCGACCAAGCGAAGGACCTGCGCCTGGATGTCGAGGACGCAGCTGCCAACGACTCGAGCCACAACGCCCCCGCCTCGCAGGATCTCCCCATTGGGTCGCAGTTCCATGCTGCTCGGCCGATCCTCCTCCTGCCAGTCTATGGTAAGGGCTGCCACTGGAAGTCTGGCGCTCGGGGCACCGCACTGACTCCGCACGGCGGTATCGGCGGCCGTCGATGCGGCGCCTGTACTGGACCCGACGCTTGCAATCGTCGGACGGTTCGTCGGCGCCACGGAAGAGCTGCCACGAGTTGTTCTCCCGCAGCTGAAAATGCACGAAGACGTCAGGACTAGCGCGAAAACGCGAACAAAACCAGACATCACTTGATCCACCGTGCGACACGGTCGATACCGAGAACCGCCTCGAACAGCATGCGCGGTACGGAACAGATATCGTTGAGACTACTCGGCCAAAACATCCCGTAGCGCCTCCGGGAAGTCGGCCCGGGAATGTTGATAATGCTGTCGTATATCCCCGTATCTACGATCCCTGCGTGCTGGTGCTGCTGATTGCAGGCTGCCACGATATCCCCGTCCATGAGCTCTGGAAGGTTCTGTTTGCCCTCCCAGACCTTCCAACCCGGCATGCCCTTCAGTGTCGCGAAGAAGGTCGGTATCCAGCGGGTCCTGCACACGGGTATCCCAGCGGCAAGGTAGGACTCGATGGGAACATCAATGCACACCTTGTACACGACGTCGATCTCCCAGAGTGCCCATGAAGGCATGCTCTCCGGAGACAGGATGGCGAGAGGAGCGACGCGCGCTTTGTACGTGCGGCCGTAGTGTGCCCCATCCCCGTTGCTGTTCCCTTTTTCACCGGCGTCGTCGGCCACGCCGTCAAGATTGTTGTCGCGTCCGTCGTTGTACCAGCTATCGAACCAGATCGCTGGACTGGTCTGCCTAGCCAGTCGTTTCGCGGCCTCCAGTGCTCTCAAAGCGCCAGCAGTTGGCTCAGTAGGTAGTGCAGTCGCCATCGTTCTTCCCCTTCCTCGCTAGGCTCTCTATTGAGCCAGTTTAGTGGGTCCATTCTTCTGCGATGGGGCGGGTTGCGACAAGAAAAAATTGTGCACCTAAACAAAAGTGGAACCACGACAATCTGGGGTGGCCGTGAGGGAGACCACGTTAGCGAGATGGAGACCAAGGTCGACGGCTACACGACGAGCCGGCTGCTCAGTCCGAAGCGCGGATCCTTCTTGTCGCGAAAATTCTCTTCACACTTGAATCTTCTGGTGTAGACGGCGCCGATTCGGTCGGTGGTTTAGGCAAGGATGTGGCAAGAATCCGACCGTCTCAATACATTTCCCCCTGTGGACACCTCGAGCATCAATTCAGCAGGCTATCCACTGGCGCGCCACGTCCCGTGGTTTGGCGTCGGTGACGCCGTCGGCGAACGAGGGAAGCCACGATGAGCCCCAGCACGAGCAACGATGCGCCGGCGCTGGATCTGCCAGTGCCCTGGATGGAGCACGTGCAGCCGCTCGAGTTGCTGGACGCGGTCGTCGTTGTCCCGGAGCCGCCGTGGCCGCCGCCGGATCCGGCATTGCCGCCCGAGGCAGAGGTCCCCCCATTTCCTCCGCTGCCCGAGGTTCCCGCAGCCCCGCCCGCACCGGGGCCGCCCGAGGTACCTCCACTAGCGCCACCGCCGCTGCCGCCAGCCGCCGACGATCCCGAGGCCCCACCGCTACTGGCTCCGCCGACGGAGCTGCTTCCACCGGTCCCGGTGGCCCCGCCTGAGCTGCGTGCTCCGCCAGTGGCGCTCACGCCGCCGCTGCCGAGTGCACCGGCGGTGCTCGATGGATTCGTGTTTGCCCCGCCAGCGCCGCCGGCTCCGCTGCCGCTCCCCGTTCCGCCGCTGCCGCCAGCCCCAGTGCCGCCACCATCCGCGCCGCCGCTGCCGCCAGCCCCACCCACGCCGCCATCGGTGGTGGTGCCACCGATCCACGGCGTCGGTGCCGGCACGGTGCCGCTCTGGCTGATCTTTATCGCGTAGGCAATGTTCGTGTAGGGCTGCGTGCTCGGCAGGGTCACGTGTAGACCGGAGGTGTCCTGAGTGGCCTGCAATTCGATCGCCGCGCCGTTGGTCGGACCGAAAAGGAACACCTTGCCTGACCCAAGCGGAAAGCGACTCGTCGTCACCGCGGTCATGTTCACCTGTTTGCCATTGCCTGGCCAGCCCCCGATGATGGCGTACACAGCATCGCCGTCCTGCGATTTGGTGTAGCGAATATCGCTAGAGGTCAGGGCCGTCGGCTGAGTGAAAGCGCCGCCACCCATTTTGGTCGGTCCTTCGCCGTACACCACCCACGCGCGCGTGCTGTAGATCGCCGTGCCCATCTGCTTGAGGAACGTCCCAAACGCGGCCAGGATGTCCTGTTGCTGCTGTGGAATCGTCCCGTCCCACGTCGGCGAAATGTTCAAAAGCAGGTTGCCGCCCTTGCTTACGCGATCGATGAATGAGCCCACCATCTGGGCACTGCTGTAATACCCCATGCCGGTCGTGTAACACCAACTTGAAGGGCTGACGGCGTCGTCCGTTAGCCAATACGGCGTGGTGATGTCCGCGGGCCCACCGCGTTCGTAGTCGAACACCTGCCCTTTGTGGGGGGAAGTGATGCCGTCCTTGGCCGTGGCCACAACTTCCTTGTTCGCAGCGAGGGCGGCATTGTAATAGTAGGCGAGGAAGCTCATCAGATTGGTGTCGCTGATTTGGGTGAGGTTGAAGTCTTGCCAGATCACGTCGGGCATGAACTCGTCGATGATCTCCTTTAGTTTGCCCAACCAAATCGTCTCCTCCTGCGCCTTGGGCAGCTGTCCGAAAAGCTGCTGCAGGCTCGGGTCGCTCTGAGCCGGCGCGTATTGGTAGTAGCCCGTGAAGTTGTAGGCCGTATGCTGCGACATCAGCAGCTTGAGCCCCTTGCTGCGCATCGCATCTGCATGCAACTTGGCCAGGTTCAACTTGGGCCCCAAGGCAACCGAGTTCCACGCATTGACCTTGCTGTCCCACATAGAAAATCCGTCGTGGTGTTCCGTCACCGGCCCGGCGAACCTGGCACCCGCGTCGGCGAAGATCTGCGCCCACGCGTTGGGATCCCAATTGCCTCCGCTTGACACCAGCTTCGGTGCGAACTGCGTGAATTTTCCCGACTTGTCATTGGCGCCGGTCAGGAAATCATTGAACGGCCAACTGGAAAACGGATCGCCGTACGTCGACAGGTGATGGTTGTACGCCCCGTCGCCTTTGTTGTACATGTTGCGCGGGTACCACTCTGATTCGAATGCGGGGACACTGAATGCGCCCCAGTGGTAGTAAATGCCGAACTTCGCATCTTGGAACCAATCAGGCGCCGGATTGTGCGTGTCGAGCGATGTCCAAGAAGCGGTGTACTGCGTTTGAGCCCAGCCCCGTGGCGACCATACGATTGACGTCATCGCACAAACAAGTGCCAGGCGCGCGACGCGGCGATCGAATCTGAAGGCGTTGTTCATAGGGTTTCTCCGCTGGTGCTTTGTACGGTCATGGTCGCAGGTATTTTGCCGAAGTGCGGCCTTCTTGTCATGCGATCTCGTCACGCGATCTCGCTCGCTATCACGACCAATCGCGGGCGCCGCTTTCCCACGGGGCAGCTGGGCGAGGAGCGGAAGGGTACGCCACCGTGCGGGCCATGTCGACCCGCCCCACGCCGGGACCGGATTCGTGGCACAACCCTACATGCGCATGGCAGCATGCCTTGCAGGCCACCGTGTGGGTGATGCCCGACGGTAACAAGCCTCGTCCTGCCAGAAGGATGTCATACTCTAGGAAGTGCTCTAGTGAACCAGGTACGCCTCGTTTCAAATCCGCCCAATTCTGGAGCCGTGTCACGCAACACGCGCAACACGATCGATAACGCATGCTTTGAAGCCTACCAGAGCGAGCTCGACTATCTGATACGCACGCTTCGTCGCCTGGGTGTGGGTCCCGAGGACGTGGAGGATCTGGCCCAGGAGGTGTTCTTGGTCCTGCGCCGCATCTGGCACGAGTACGACCCAACGCGCGCGCTCAAACCCTACTTGTTCGGCATCGCTTTCCGCGTGGCCGCTTCCCACCGGCGCAAGCACTGGCGAGAGGTGTCGTTCGCGAACGTCGAAGGGCAAGACCGGGCCCCCTACCCCGACGAAGTTCTCGCAGCCAATCAGGCGCGTGCGGTCGTCCTTACTGCTCTCGAACGGATTCCGCTGAAACGCCGTGCGGTGCTGATCATGCACGACCTCGACGAGGTTCCCGTACAAGCCGTCGCCTCCACCCTTTCCATTCCTCTCTTCACCGTGTACTCGCGCCTGCGCAAGGCGCGCCGCGAGCTCGAGGCCGCCGTCACGCACCTCCAGCACAGGAGTTCCGTCCGATGATTGGCCATGACACCAGCCGGATGCCTCCGCCACTTCTGCCTGCGGTGGATGCGCTGCTGGCGCATGAGCGCGTTGTGGTCCCGCAGCCCGAGATAGTACGTGCGCGAACCCTAGCCCGCGCGCGCGAGGCGTTGCGCGCAGCGGATGAGGTGGCGGCCGCTCCACGCAAGGTTTCCTCGCCCATCCGCCGTCTGCTCCTAGCCGCCGCCGCGGGCGTCGTGTTCCTGGCCGGGGCCGCCGCCGGTTACCAGCAGCTGTGGCGGCCGGAACCAACCCCGCCGACAAGCGCGGAGCCGCCGCGAGCCCCTCGGCCCCTTCTGCTCGCGCCTCCTGCCGCCGAGCTGACGCCCGAACCTACCCCTGTCCCCAACGAAGCCGCGCCCGCACCCGTCGCCCCAGCCGTGTCGCCGCGGGCAGCGAGGTCGAGGCACCGGATCGGCCTCGCTGGCAGCAACGAAGGTTTCCAGGCGGAACTGCAACTGCTCGTCCATGCGCGACAGGCCGATGCGCGGGGCGACTTCCTCTCAGTGCTCACCGTACTGGCCGAGCATGAGCGCGGCTATCCAGCCGGACGCCTCTCGGAGGAGCGAGAGGTGCTTCGCGTGAAGGCACTGGTCGGTCTCGGCCGCGGCGCCGAAGCCCGCCAGGGCGCCGCCAACTTCCGCCGCCGGTTTCCGCGCAGTGTCCTGCGACACAAGATCGAGGACATGCTAACCACGGTTCGGTTGTAATGGAAACCCTAGGAGGGTTTCCAAACCTTCAGTAGACGATTCCTGGCGGAATCGTGCAGTCGGTGGTGCAGAATATTTGACCGTTGGGATCGTTGGGATCGCTGACCGGCTGCAACTGGCTATCGAGCTTGACGCCGTTGTTGCCGGCGAGGTCGCATTCCTCGCCGAGATCGGTGTCCACCTTGCCGTCGCCGCAAGAGCGAGGTGCCTTGCACGAGACGCTGCACTTGCTCCCCGCGCTGGTATCGCCGTTCTGCTTGCCCAGGTCGCATTCCTCGGGACCGCTCGGTGGGCCCTGAACAATGTTGTCGCCACAGTAGGGGCCCCATTTGCACTGTGTGGTGCAGCCGCCGTAGGTCGTATCGCTGTTGGGACCAGGACATCCCGCGGGCACGGCAACCGTGCCGTTGCCACAGTCGCACTCCTCGTCGGCCACGGTCACGCCATCGCCGCAGGTAGGAGCGCACTGGCTCTTGCCGCCAATGAAGTTCGCCAGGGTAAGCATGTAGTTCGAGCCGCAACACCAGCGTTCGGCCTGGAGCACGACTACCTCGTAGACGCTGCCGATGGTCATCTTTAGATCGACAGTCGCGTACGACGACGGGGGCTCTCCGTAGCCCACCTGAGCGGTCCCGTTCGATGCGTCGAGGATCGCGGTCCCCACTGCCCGGTTGTGGGTACCGGGCATCTCGATCGCCATGGTGCCGTTGATGAACACCCACACGTCGTCGTCCCCGGTGAACTTCAGTTGCTCGGTGCCCTGGTACTGGAACCAGTAGCGCAGCTCGGTGGTGAAAGAGAAATTGTGGTTCGCCCAGCTGTTGCCAAATCCCAGCCCTTGGTACGCGTGGCATGTGCGATCGTCTGCCTGTCCTTGGTCATAGTGGTAGGTGACTGCCTGTCCCGTGTTCTGATCGAGGAGCGGCTTGGTAAGATCGTCGAGCGGGAAGAAACCGCACAGGTCATACCAGGGCGGGTCGGTGTCGCTGTTCATCGCGTACGTGGTCTTGCTGGTCGCGTTCTGCAGCAGGGTCAAGTTTTCGTAGTAGGTCATGTTGACGCCGCTGACGTCGCGATACCACTGGTCGAAATAGGTCTTTCCCGTGAACAGAATCTGCGTCGGATCCGGAACCGGATCCGGCCCGGCCCAGACCGGCTTGTGGTTGGTGTCGAGCGTCGACCGCAGGACGCCCTTACCCTTCTGCAGACTGTCGTCGCAGCAGTAGTGTCCGAAATCGGGATGTCCGCTGACCGGTGGGCCGCTCGAGTACGATTCGAAGTCGCGAGCGATGATCGGGATCTGCAGCTTCGGGGGCGGATCATCGAAAAAGGACTTGCAAGTCCAACCCGCTTCGATCTTGCAGTCGTGGGAGCAGCCGTCGCCATCGGCCACGTTGCCGTCGTCACATTCCTCGATGCCGCGCCAGAGGATGCCATCCCCGCACGTGCTCTTGCAGGCGCCCACCGCGCTGGTGGCTGTTCCGCACTGGGGCTCGCTCTGGCAGTTCGAGGCACAACCATCGTAGGGCAGGGTGTTGCCGTCGTCGCAGGTTTCGCCGGCCTCTTTCTTCCCGTTGCCACATACGGTTGGGTTGCAGGTGCTCGGGCTGCCGGTGCAGTCGAAGCCGGGTTCGATCTTGCACGTCCCGGAGCAGCCGTCGCCACTGGCGGTGTTCCCGTCGTCACAGGTTTCGAAACCCTTGACGATGCCGTCACCACAGCGCGTGGAACAAGGCTTGCCGGGCACGCGGCAGATGTAGCCGGCCTCGACGGTCTTGCAGTCGCTGGAGCAGCCATCGCCGCTGACCGTGTTGCCATCGTCACAGGCCTTGTTGGTGGTCAGGACACCGCTCCCGCAGTTCCCCACGTACGTGCAGGGTTTCCCCTCCGTCGGGCAGTCCCAGTTCGCTTCGATCTGGCAAAGCCGGCTGCAGCCGTCGCCGTTGGTCGTATTGCCGTCGTCGCACTGCTCGCTGCGCTCGACAACACCGTCACCACACGTCCCGCCGCCCGGCCGGTCCACGCCCGCATCGGGGCCGGAAGGAGCCTGGACGTCGAAATTCATCACGATGACCCCTCCCGACCCGCCCTGTCCACCTTTCGCGCCGCCTCCGTTCCCTTCGCCGCTGCCGCCCTGGCCGTCGCCAGCAACTGTGGCGTTGGCGCACGCGCCAGTCGTCAGCAGCGCCACCGCGAAGAGTGCAAGAAACGCCGGTCGCGCCGTTGCATCACGAAGAACTGGACCATGGAACGATTCGTCTCTGGTCATGTCGAGGCACCTTGATTCCACCTGAGTTAGTACACGACTCCCCGCGGAATCGTGCAGTTGGCGATGCCGTAGACGATAGCACCTCAGCACCTCCGGCGGACACGGCCTTCGAAAAAAGCTTAGTCTCAGACCGTGACTCGAACGACGGAGAGTGGGGCTAGTCACATGTGGCTACGTCTGTCACCGTCGGAGCGAAAGGCGCCCCAGACGGGGTTGGGTCGAACGACAGCTGACTTTTGGCGCTGGCTACTTGGCGCTCACCGAGGTGGCGGTGCCGTCGTACTTTACGACTTGGTCCGCCGTCGCCGTCACGTCAGCTCCGACACCGTGGCTGGCACCGACCCATACGACATTGAATGTTCGAGTGGCCGGCATGTTGGTATAGGTCCCCGCCCTTGCGCCGACGCTCAACTGTTGTGCGCTGTCGTCCCACGTGAAGGTGATGGTCGAATACTTACCGGTCTCGTAGTTGTAGGTATCGCCCTCATCTTCATAGAGGGTGAACGTCGCGTTGGCGCCTTTGTAGACGCGGATTTCGAGCGGATCGATGCTCTCGGTAGCGTATTGAATGTTGGGGCCCATCGGGATGATGGATCCGCCTTTGACGTACAGTGGAATCTTGCTAAGTGGCGCGTCCGCCGTTACGGTGGTGCCACCGGTCGCGGTCGCGCCGGTCCAGAAGTCGTACCAGCTCCCTGCCGGCAGATAGACGGACCGGCTGGTGGCCCCGGTGGTGATGACCGGGTTGACCAGCAGGGCCGGACCATACATGAACTGATCGGCGATGCCGAAGACCTTGGTGTCCTTCGGATAGTCGAAAACCAGATGTCGCATGAGGGTGTAGCCCTCGTTGGTGGTCTTCCAGGCCAGCGAGTAGATGTAGGGCATCAAGCGATAGTGCAGAACATCAACCGCGAGCATGTTCGCCTTGCCGGCGGCGGTCCACGGGTTGCCAGCGGGGCCAGCATAGAGCTCCTTAGCGGCTTGCCCATGAATGCGGAACTGGCTGCAGAACGCCCCGAACTGAAACCATCGAGTGAACAGCTCCTCGGAGGGCGTCCCGAAATAACCACCGATGTCGGTGGTCCAGTAGGGCATCCCGGAGAGTCCGTAGCTTAGGCCCGCGGGAATCTGCTTCACAAAGGTTCCGAGGTCAGCATTGATGTCGCCCGACCATTCGGCGGCGGAGTAGCGCTGGATACCGGCCCAGGCGCTACGGGTCAGGATATAGACGCGCTTCCCGTCCGGCCCGACCTTGCGCCACCCTTCGTACAGTGCCTTGGAGTGTTGCAAGGGATAGGCATTGATGACGGTCGATCCCTTGCCGACCGCTGTGTCTTGCGAGCCCACGTCGACGCTGTCCGGATACGCCTGCGGCTCGGTATTGTCCGCCCAAATTCCGTCCCAGCCGTACTTGTTCATGACTCTGTCATAGATCTGCTGGTAAATCAGCGTTCTAGCCGCGGCGTTGAAGGTGTCGTAGAAGTGGTGCGTGCCACCGCTGGAATAGAGCGCCTTGGTTGGGCTTGTCATGGCGTTGAGCGCATTGAAGTTGTCCTGATCCGTTGGGTCGGCCGCAGCGGGCTTTTCCTCATACTCAGGCCAGATCGAGATCATTCCATGGATGTTGGCCGTATGAAAACCACTTATCACCGACGCCGGGTTCGGGATAGGCACTCTTGTCGAACAGATGGGAGCCCCAGGAATTGCCCGTGGCGCTGTTGTTCTCGTTCCAGTAGTCCCAATCCTGAACAATGCAGTCGACCGGGATCTTGGCGTTGCGATAACCATCCTTGACGGCCAGGATCTGACTTTGGCTGGCGTAGTGGTCCTTGGACTGAAACAGACCGTAGGCCCACTTGGGGAACAACGGCGCGGGGCCGGTGGTCGTGCGATATCCAGCAATGACCTGGTCGATGGTGGGACCATAGAAGAAGTAGTAGTCCACCACAGCGCCGGATCCGGATGTGTAGCTGGTCGTGGTGCCGTTGCTACTGAAGTCTCCCGCAGAGGGGTTATCCCAGAAGAGCCCATAGCCCTTGTTGGAAACTATCATCGGAATGAAGATGTTGCCGTTTGAATTGGCCAGGTGCACGGACGAGTTCTTGCGGTTAGACGTGGTGCTCGGCTGCTGCCCGAGACCAAACAGGGCCTCGTCCGAGGTCGAAGTGAACGCAGTCTGAACCTTGCCCGACGCGGATTTGCTCGATTCCGCCACGAGGGCGGTGTCGCTCAGGTCGGTGTAGCTGACGATGCCCGTGCTCTCGGTGACCTTGACCTTCATGCGCGCCGTGGTGATGGTCAACGTCCCCGCGGCCTCGGTAACGCAGAATGCGGGGGGCGTGGCCCAGGTGTTGCTGACGGACATCGAGGTCGTCGTGGGAATGGAAGAGGCACTCGTGTAGACGACGCGGATGATGTCTGCCGCGCAGACCTGCACTTTCATCTTGCCGCTGCCCACCGTGAAGGTCACGCCGGTTGTATCTACCGTGAAGGTCGTTCCGGTTGGCGCTGCTCCCGTGCACGTAACAGTCGAGCCGCCGGCCCCAGTCTGGCCGCCAGCGCCCTGACCTCCCGATCCGAGCGGGCCGGTCGTGCCTCCGGCACCTATGCCACCAGTGCCTCCGGGGGATCCGGCTGTTCCAGTACCGCCCAAGCCGGCCGTGCCGGTCTGCCCGCCCGCTGCGGCGCCCCCAGCGGGCCCTGCACCTCCTGCCGCGCCGCCGGAGCCATTCCGCCCGCCCGCTCCGGCACCCCCACTGGCCCCAGCGCTTCCTGTCGTGCCACCCGCGCCCACTCCGCCTGCACCACCGCCACCGCTCATACCCGCGCCGGCGGTTCCCCCCGTTGTCCCCGTCTTTCCCCCAGCGGTTGTGGTTCCAGAACCACCGCTTCCCCCGCTGCCATTTCCGGTACCGCCCCCGCTGGAGCAACCCGACTGGCCCGCAGCCAGGAGCAAAGATCCGGCCAAGATTACGAAACGAACTCTCGAAGGTGCATTCGACGTCATGAGCCGTATTGTCGCCTGCCTGCGATTTTTGTGAAAAAAAGTTAGCACGCCCAGGATGATGCGTGGGGCGATGAGGCGATGACCGTCAGGGCCACGGGCAATCTGGGTTTAGGCTGCCGCCTCTTGCTCGGCTATGCTTGGTCCGATTCGTGTGAGCCGGGAAACGGTGGTTGACATTTCTTTCGCAACTAGTGGAGGATCCGCTCATGATTCGAAATTGTGCGAAGCTCGGTGCCCTGTTGGCCGCCACGCTCGGAATGGTGGCAGCGCCCCCCGCGAAAGCGGCGTCGCTCCAGCAGGTCAGCAACTGGAGCGGAGGGGTGGCTAACCTGCCCTCGGACGTGTCCATGTACGCCTACGTGCCAGACAAGGTGGCCACCAACCCGCCGATCCTGACCCTGATCCACTCCTGCGACAGCAACGCCAGCGTTGTACTTGGTCAGGCACCGGACCTAAAGAGTGCAGCCGACAAATATGGCTTCATTATGGTCGTCCCGCAGAGCAACCCCACCAGCTTGAGATGCTGGACGACCGATTCCACCCAGGTGTGGACGCGCGACAGCGGCGGCGATAGCAACGCCATCAAGCAAATGGTCGTATACGCGCTCTCGAAGTACTCGGCCAACAAAGATCGTGTCTATGCGGCCGGCTGTTCGTCGGGGGCGATGATGACGGAGCTCCTGTTGGGACTCTACCCCGACATCTTCAAGGCGGGTGCGTCATTTGCTGGCATGCCGGCCGGGTGTCACGGGCCGAACGACAACTCAAGCAACGCCACCGGGTACAACGGTTCGTGCGCAGGCGGTTCGGTCAACTACACTGCGCAGCAGTGGGGAGACCTCGTGCGCGCCATGGATCCCGGATACACCGGACATCGGCCCCGCCTGCAGCTTTTCCATGGCGATGCAGATTCGCTCATCAGCTTCAAGAACATGGGGTACTCAGAACAGCAGTACATCAATCTCCTGAGCCTCAGCACCACCGCGACGAAGACGAACACAGGATTGACCCTGGGAACTCATCAAGCGACAGAGCAGCAGTGGAACAACGCATGCGGATATCTGGTGCTCGACGCTTTCGACTCGATCAACGGCGATCACGGCCCGTCTGACACCTTGTTCGTCGGGAAGTACGTCCTGCCCTTCCTGGGGCTCGACACCCAGACCGCGGTCAACGCAGCGGTCGATCCCGAAATAGTACAATGCGCGGGCGACGGCGGCACCCCCACCAGCGACGGCGGCACTGACGCAAGCAAAACGGACGGCGGCAGCGGTGGCAGCGGCGGCGGCGGAACGACGGGTGCTGGCGGAAGTGGCGGCAGCGGCGGCTCCGGTGGCAGCAGTGTCTCCACCGGTGGAAGCAATGCCACAGGCGGAAGCACCGGTAGCGGGGGAACCAGCAGCGCAGGTGGAGCTTCGGGAACTGGAGGCAGTCAAGCCAGCGGTGGCAGCGCAACTGGCGGCAAGACCAATAGCAGCGGCGGCAGCCCTGGTTCGGGCGGCCTAGTCGGAAGTGGTGGTAGCTCCGCGAGCGGTGGTAGCGCTGGCAACGGCTCGGGCGGCGTGTCGAGTAAAGGCGGTGCCGGCGGCAGCTCAGCCACCGGCGGCGGCGGTTCCAGCGGATGCGGCTGCGCTCTAGGAGGGCCGTCGAAGAGCCACACCTACGTGAACACTGCATTCGTCGCTCTGGGGCTCGCGTTGGCGGTCTTCGTTCGCAGGCGCCGGCGGGCAGCCTAGCGGACGCCCTCGAAGCGAAGCACGACGAGAGAGATATCGTCCTCGGGACGCGCACAGAAGGCGTGAATCTTCTTCCACACCCGGTCACAGAGTTCGTCCGGCGAACATTCACCCGACGCAAGGATTTCGCCAGAGAGACGTTCAATTCCGAACATCTCGCGAGCCTGGTTTCTCGATTCAATGAGGCCGTCGGTGTAGGCAATCAACAGATCGCCCGCATCGAGGCGCACGTGCGAATCGACTGTCGAGCGACTGATATCTGGCATTGCCCCCAGCCAGGTGCCCTGGGGGGTGATGGTCTCGCAGATTCCCGTTCGTGCCCGCCGGACGAGCAATTCTTCGTGACAGCCCGCCAATACGACGTGCCCGTCATTGAACACCCGAAGAAGCACGAACGTCACGTAGTCGTCACTGCCAAGGCGCTGCCGGATATTCTTGTACAAGACCGTGTTCAGCAGGGTCACGATCTCACTTGGTGGGGCGGTCGGGCGAGCCGCCGTAAGCGAAGCAACGGCGCTCTGGAGCATGAAGGTAATAAGACCAGCCTGCAGGCCGTGGCCCGACACATCGCCAACGGCAACCCATGCCCCGTCAAGAACCGGTAGCACATCATAGTAGTCGCCACCGACCTCTTCCGCGGTTGCCATACGTGCCGAAATGGTGATGGACGGTGCCGTGGTCACCATTGGCAAGATGGATGTCTGGATCCGCCGAGGAAGCTCGCGCAGCTCGAAATTCTTGCCTGCGAGCTCCTCGGTGCGCTCGCGGACGCGCTGCTCGAGGGTCTCGTTGGCGGCTTGCAGCTCCTCGGCTGCTTTGCGCAGCGCCTGGTCCCGCTGCTCCAGTGTCAAGTTAGCCTGCCGGAGTTGATCCTTTTCGCGCTCCAGCTCGGCCACTAGAAGCCTGTTCGCCTGCAAGGACTCCATGTGCTGGGCGGCATTGTTGAAATGCGCAGCGTCGTTGTCCACAAACGGCGACTGGAAGACGGCCTTCGTGCGGTCGAAGCCTCCCGCCATCAGGATTGGCGACCCCTGTGCGCGCACGATTCTGCTCCACATGAATTGATGCAAACCGAGCGTTTCGGCCAAGGCAGCCACTCCGGGTTGGCCTGAATCTGCCTTGGGATCGTTGCACAACCCCCAAGGCCGGACGTCGAGCAGCAGGCGCGCTTCGATGGGCAATGTACGCTCGGGGCCGGTTGGTGTGAGCGCCCGCAGGAATTCCGAGTGAATCTCCAGCAACAACACTCGCTGCAGCCGCAGCTTGGCCAGGAGGGTCTTGCGAACGCGGTCCCAAACCTCGTCCGGGGACGCGCCGTGCTTGAGAAACAACTCAGGCAACGCTTGTCCGATGCTCAACCAAACGGCAAGCTGGTCGAGCTTCAGGCGCAGCTCGAACAGCTCCCGCTCCCGCTGCAGCAAGAGCCTGGCCTTTTCTCTCAGAAGCTGCTCCTCGCCTTCCACGAGCTCATCACCTTATACGCGGGAACGATATCTGGGTGGGGCCGGAAGTACGTTCACGGCCTCTCGTCGGTCAAGACGAGCAGCGGATAGCTGTAGTTGTGAAAGGCCGGCCGGCCCGCGCAGGGTCCGATCTCACCCCAGGCCATCATGCCCAGCCAAGGCGTCTCGGGTGCCACAGCGGCGCGCAAGTGCTCGTGCTCCTTGTGGGTGTTGGCTTGCCCCAGAAATGGAAACGTTCGCGCTGCGCACTCGAATCCAAGCACTGCCCAGGGGTGGCGTCCGACCAGGCGAGCTGCCAGATCGCGTGCCATGTTTTCCGTGCCGCCAAGGATCTTCTCGATGGTCCTGTGGTGCAACATGACCCGAGTTCCCTCCGGCACGGCCGCCTGAAGTATGATCGCGCTGGTCTGCGGATCGAACCCGAATGCACCACGGATAGCGCGCTCGACCTGACCTCCGGGACCCTTCACTTCCACGCCAAGCGCCCACGTCGCAAAATGGCTCTGGTGAACCATATCTTCCGCTCGGCAGCCGGTGGTTTCACGCCAGACGTCGCCCGCGGGGCGGCCGTCCATCTCCAATACCCGATTGCCAGAGGCTCTGGTGACTACACTGGCGATTCCACTTGGGGCCGTGCCGTGACTGAGACCGATTTCGAGCGCAAAGGCCCCCGACAGTGCCATGCCCAGGACGCCATGAGAGAATACCTCTCGATCCCAGTACTGGAACGTCTGCCGCGGAGATCCCCAAGGCTGCCCTGCGGCGCCGCCCACGAGTGGACAGTCGACCTCGAGTTGCACTCCTTCGAGGATCGCATCGACATCGGCCCCACACAAGGGATCATAGATCAGTACAACGACCTTGGGCTCGCAACCGATGTCGCGCTTGAGAGTCTGCGCGAGCCGGCGCCCTTTTTCCTTGGAATCATTCTGGATTTCTCGCTCAACCGCGGCCGCACAGCGGAGATCGCTGCCCCCGAGCCCCATGACACCAACAGCAAAGCCATCCTCGGTCAGGTTCTCGTTGGACACCAGGCCCTGAACAGAGCAGCCCAGCAACAGAACATCCTTGCCCAGCACCCCGCGAAGCCCCTCCAACACAGCGGGCTGATCGTGATTCATCGTGGTGTAGACAAGCGCTACTTTCGGTTCCTGGGTACCGAAGCGTGCGAGCAGTGCCTCGCCCGCACTCCGGCCTGCGTCCGACGATTCGGACTCATCACAAAAAACACTCCGTGCAAGTATTGCCATGGTCGACTCCACGTGCCAACGCCGGCACCCGCTAGATCCGAAGGCCCGCCCAACAGAGAACGGTAGCTAGAGGGAATACCTTGAGTGTGGATAACGCGCAAGCGGTCTTCGCGCTGCCATGGGGAATCACGACCTGCTCCGAGAACGCCATTGGCATCGCCTTCCACGCCTACGGTGGAGTCCAGAGCCCTTATTGCTTGACATCTGTTGGCGCGGGGATTGTTGTGTCCGGACGTACAAGGAGGATGCCTCATGCATATTTCGCAACGCTCTTCTCGCTTGGTCCTTGTGGGTGTCACGTTCTTTCTTTCACTTGCCGCAAACGGTTGCTCGTCGTCCAACTCTTCTGGCAGCGGTGGAAGCGGTGGCAATAGCGCCGGTGGCACGATGGGCCTGGGTGGTACGAAGGGCTCGGGCGGAGTGACGGGCGCGGGAGGCGTCACAATCTCTGGAGGCACGGTGGGTTTGGGCGGAGCGACCGGCTCGGCAGGAGTCACGGCCTCGGGTGGGGCGACCACTTCCGGCGGCACGACGAGTGCGGGCGGAAGGACCGGCGCCGGCGGCATGGGCGTGGGCGGGACCGCTTCTATGGGCGGGGCCACCGCCAGCGGTGGAGCCGGAGAATCCGGTGGGCGGGGCGGCGCGGCTGGCTCGGGCAGTGGCGGAGCCGGTACAGGAGGCATGGGCAACGGCGGATCCGGTGCAGCAGGCACGGGTAGTGGCGGAACCGGTACAGCGGGGACGAGCGGCGGGGTCGACGGTGGCGTAGCCATGTCCAGCGGCTGTAGCAAGACGCCCACCCTGAAGAACAGCCCCGGCACAACCATCAACTACAACAAGGTCGCAAGCGGCCGTCAGTACATCCTTCGACTCCCCGACAACTACGACAATAACCACCCCTACCGGCTAATCCTGTCCTACCACTGGGCCACCGGCAGCGCGAGCCAGGTCTTCAACTGTCACACCGAAGGAATTGATTGCTACACGACTCAAAGCCCGTTCTTTGGGCTCTTGGCCCTCGCAAACAACAGTACCATTTTCATAGCCCCTGACGGAACCGGCGGGCTTTGGTCCAACACCGGTGGTGCGGACGTGACCTTCACCGACGACATCCTGAAGCAGGTCGAGGACGATCTGTGCATCGACACGTCGCGGGTCGAGCTGGAAGGGTTCAGCATGGGCGGTGCAATGACAATTACCCTCCTCTGCCAGCGCCCAGGTGTGTTCCGCGCTGGAGTTGCTCACTCCGCGGGGGGGCAGCCGATGCCCACGACCTGCCAGCCCGTCCCCTACTTCGCTTCGCTCGGCTCCCAGGAGGCGGGCGGACAAACTTCCACGGCCGATTTCTTTGCCAAGACGAACGGCTGCACGGCCGAGACCCTGCCCAAGGCGCCCACCGGAGGCCACGTCTGCACGGATTACAAGGGCTGTTCAGCGGGGCATCCTGTCCACTGGTGTCCGTTTGACGGCGGCCATACGCCGTCGCCCGTAGATTCGGGACAGAGCACGACGTGGATGCCCAAAGAAGTGTGGTCCTTCTTGAGCCAGTACTAATACTGAGCGTGTTGCCCAAGTCGCCGCCACATAGTGCTCCGCTTTCGAGCACTTCGACGTTCGCATTTCCAAGCTGCTGGGCGTTTTCATCTTGTCCGCCTCGGAACTTGGGCACAAAGTAGGAACACAGTATGACAATGCATTCCATCGCAAACACATCGGGACCGAGATTTGCCGGCGTCGATCGTTGCCAAAGTTGGGCGCGGTTCGTGGCGACCGCTGCGGTCGGGCTGCTGGTTCTTGCATGCCCACGGGTCTCAAGCGCGATCACCTACACCATTACCGTGGACGCATCAAAGCAGACGGCGGGGAACCCGCGCTTCTGGTCTGCCAGCGTGGGCACTGGCACTGCCAGCCTGACATTGCGTTCGGATTTGCAGACGCACTACAAGATCGCAAACCGTGAGCTTGGCATGATGCGGGTACGAGGTCACGGCGTGCTGAACGACGACATCGGCATCTACAAAGGGCCGGGCTCGTACGACTGGACGAAGTTCGACACCTATCTGACGGCCATCGTGTCGGCTGGAATGCGCCCGCTGATGGAGCTCGACTTCATGCCCACCGCGCTCGCCATCGGTGGCGACTATCGCAGCCCGCCCACGGACTACAACGCGTACAAGAATTTCATCACAGCTGTGGTCCAGCACTGCGTGGAGAAGTACGGTGCAGATGACGTTGGCAAGTGGTACTGGGAGGTGTGGAACGAGCCGGACTATCCCGGGTTCTGGAATGGCATGGATGCGAACGAATCCACCGCCCAGAAGATGAGTGACTATTATGTCCTATACGACGCCGCGGTCGATTCGATCACCTCCGTGCTGCCCAGCGCCCTCGTCGGTGGACCCGGAACGACCTACTACGGTCCCATTGGCGATTTCCTTAAGCACTGCAAGAGCGCGAACAAACCCGTGACTTTTGTGTCGTCTCACTGCTACCCGGGCGGCGATGGGAGCTCACCCGTGAGTGCCCAGGGCTGCGTCGATGACAACAGCAACCGGGTCAGCCAGATCACGGGCGCAGGTTACACCACAGCGGCGGTCAAATCGTTCAATACGGAATGGAACTCGTCGTACTCCGGCCAGGGCGGGGGAACGACGGACGGGCTCGTGAGCATGGACAGCCATGCCAACGCGCCGTTCATCCTCAAGAGCGTCAAGTTGCTTTCCGACAAGAACAATGGCGACACGCCGCCGCTCGACGTCTTCTCGTACTGGGTGGTGTCGGACGTATTTGGCGAGCACGGCAAGGATGCCGATTCGTACATCCTGCAGCAGGGCGGAACCCTTCCGTTCGGTTCGGTGTTCGGCCTCATGACCTTTCAAGGGATCCGCAAGGCCGCCTTCAATGGTTTCAAGATGCTGAATTATCTTGGCCCGAAGCGTCTGCAGTCCAGCGGCGGCGTTGGCGGTGACGGCGTCGATGCCATGGCGACCAAATCCGACGCCGAGGATGAGATCCAGATCATCGTCTCCGACTACTTCGCGACCATCAAGACCGCGGGCTCCGACAGCGTCACCGTGAATGTGAACAATCTGCCCCCTGCCCTGGCGGGGAAAGAGATCTTCGTAACCCAATTCATCGTGGACCAGACCCACAGCAACCCCTACTCGGTCTGGGTGAATCAAGGCAGCCCCAAGAACCCAACCGAGGCGCAGTTGCAAGAGTTGCGAAAGGCACAACACCTGGCGCTGCTCCAACCGGTCACCAAGAAGACAGTGAACACATCGTTCAGCACCTCGCTCACGCTCAACCGGCAGTCAGGGACGCTCATCATTCTTGGCCTGAAGCGCCCATTGACCGGCCGCAATTCTTTAGTGGAAATCGAGGGTGAGGACTACGATGGCCAATCCGGCGTGACCAAGGAGGACAGCAACGATGATACTCTGGGGCAATCGATATCGGCCACCAGCGGCAGCTATGTCTACTTCGAAAATGTTGACTACACCGACGATTGGGTAGCCAGCGTTCAGCTCCGCGTGAAATCCCCGAGCGACACCACCCTCGAATTGCATGCGGATGCGCAGGGCGGAACGCTGCTGGGCGAGTGCACGGTGAGCTCTACTTCCAATGCCTGGGCGACTCAGACGTGTGTGCTTGACCAGCCAGTGACCGGAGTGTCCCGCCTGTACGTGGTGTTTGGCGGCGTCGTGCATCTGAATTGGCTGAAGTTCCAAGCCCAGGCCGCGA
Organism: uncultured delta proteobacterium; assembly: GCA_963723955.1. GTDB lineage: Bacteria > Myxococcota_A > Polyangia > Fen-1088 > Fen-1088 > Fen-1118. The sequence goes on along the minus strand of CAVRSU010000007.1, from coordinate 373,567 downwards.
TCGATGGCGGAGCTGGGGGCGCTGTCGATGGTGCGACGGCTAGCGGCTACGTGAGCAGCGACGGCGGCGGCACCATTGCCAGCGGCGGCGTGACCGGTAGCTCGGGCGGCGCGGGTGGAGGTACGCGCAGTGGTGCTGGCGGCAGCATGAGCGGCGGCGCAGTTGGCAGCGCGGCGGGTGGCAACGTCGGAGCCAGCGGAGGTGCAGTGAGCGGGGTCGATTCCGGGTCAGGTGGATCTTCGTCCACCGGTGGCTCGTCCTCCGGCTGTTCCTGCGGCATCGGGGGCGCCCGCGGATCCTCCCGAACCATGTTGATTGTCGGCCTGCTTGCAGCAGCGTTCGGCCTTCGAAGGCAAAGGCCACGATTCCGTCGCCGCCGCTGATCTATCACGAGGCTTCAGGCTCCAGGCTTCAGGCTCCAGGCTTCAGGCTGAAGTGCTAGCCCATTCGTCGAGGTCCAGGAGAGTGATCGCTGCTCTCAACAAAGCAAGCTGCAGTCTGGAGCCTGCAGCCTGAAGCCATCTTGGATTGCAGGCGAAGAATTGTGATATCAGGGGACTATCTACACCATGAACACTCTTCGCTACGGCATCTTTCTCGGTCTGTTTTCCCTCACCCTCGGCCGCGCTGCCAACCCGGCGGTCGCCGCCGACACTAGCCCGCGCGAACGCCAGCTGGCGGACTTCGGTTGGCGGTTCCATCTAGGGAACGAATGGGGGGCGGCGCAGAACCTGGCCAAGGCGGGCAGCGGATACGGCCCGGCCAGCGTCGACTTCAGCGACGCCAGTTGGCGGCGCGTGGACTTGCCCCACGACTGGGCGGTGGAATTGCCGTTCGATCGCAAGGCCGACGGCGCGCACGGGTTCAAGGCTATTGGCGACGGCTTTCCGCAAAACAGCGTGGCGTGGTATCGCCGCACCTTCGAGCTGCCGAAAAGCGATGCTGGCCGTCGTATCTGGCTAGAGTTCGACGGGGTTTTTCGTGACAGCACGGTGTTCGTGAATGGATGGTTCGTCGGTCGCCACGAGAGCGGCTACGGGAGCTTTCGTTACGACATCACCGATGTCGCAAACGTCGGGGGAAAGAACTTCGTCGCGGTTCGTGTCGATGCCTCGCAATTCGAGGGCTGGTTCTACGAGGGCGCGGGTATCTACCGCCACGTGTGGCTGGTGAAGACCTCGCCGCTCGCCATCGCCCCCGACGGTGTCTTCGTCTATAGCCGCTTCGCGCACAATGTCCCGGTTGGCCCGGCCGAGATTCACTTGCAGACACGGCTGGGCAATGCCGGCGGCAAAGCCGCCCAAGCGAGTGTGACGTGGACGGTTCTTGGTCCGGACGGAAAGGTGGCGGTCAAGACCCAGCGCTCTGCGAGGGTCGACGCCGCAGGCTCGGTCGAGGTGGAAAAGGTGGCCAGCGTGCGCGCGCCCGAGCTGTGGACGCCGGAGACGCCGAAGCTCTATCGCCTTGTGACTGAGGTCTCGATCGGAGGCAAAGTCACGGATCGACTGGAGACGGAGTTCGGCATTCGCACCGTGGCTTTCGACCCTGACAAGGGATTCCTTTTGAACGGAAAGCCCTACGTCATCAAGGGCACGTGCAATCACCAAGACCATGCTGGCGTTGGCTTGGCGATGCCGAATCGGCTTCAGTATTTTCGCGTAGCGAAGTTGAAAGAGATGGGCAGCAACGCCTACCGGACCGCGCACGGTCCGCCGACGCCGGAGCTGCTTGAGGCTTGCGACCACCTCGGCATGTTGGTTATGGATGAAAGCCGGTTACTAGGCAGCGATTCGATGCATTCGCGTTGGCTCGATGAGTTTGTCCGTCGCGATCGCAACCATGCCAGCGTCGCCATTTGGTCCATCGCAAACGAGGAGTGGTTGGTTCACGAGACCCCCGCGGGTCGTCAAGTCGCAGCCAGCGTGCAAGATACATTCAAGCGACTGGACCCCTCGCGGCCGGTGACCTACGCGGCCCCCATCGGCAACGAGTTCACCGGGATCAACGAAATCATCGAAGCGCGTGGATGGAACTACCATGTCGGCAAGGACATGGATGACTACCATGCCGCCCATCCGCACCAGCCCAACGTCGGCAGCGAGCAGGGCAGCACGGTCTCCACCCGCGGCATCTACGCCAGCGACAAGCAGCGCGGCTACGTCAGCGCGTACGACGACAACAAGACCAGCTGGTCGAGCACGGCGAAAGAGTGGTGGAGCTTCTTCGACGCGCGTCCGTGGCTGTCGGGCGGCTTCATCTGGACTGGCTTCGACTATCGCGGCGAGCCGACCCCCTACAACTGGCCTTGCATAGGCTCGCACTTCGGCGTCCTCGACACCTGCGGATTCCCGAAGGACAACTTCTGGAACTATCAGGCCTGGTGGACCGAAAAGCCGGTCCTGCACCTTGTGCCGCACTGGAATTGGCCAGGCCGGGAAGGGCAAGAGATCGACGTCCGCGCGCTCTCCAACTGCGATGAAGTGGAGCTGTTCCTCGATGGCAAGAGCCTCGGTCGGCAGGCCATGAAACGCGCCTCCGAGCTCAAGTGGAAAGTGGCCTACCAGCCGGGCATTCTTTCCGCCAAGGGATATAGGGGTGGCCGGCTCGTCGCAGAAGCCAAGGTCGAAACCACGGGCGCACCCGCGGCGGTCAGACTGGTTGCCGACCGCTCGACACTCGATGCAGATGGCGAGGACATCGCCGTCGTCGCCGTATCGGTGGTCGACGAGCAGGGCCGCGTGGTCCCAGCCGCGGCGAACGCCATCGCTTTCAAGCTCGAAGGGCCGGGGCGAATCATCGGCGTCGGCAACGGCGACCCCAGCTCCCACGAGCCCGATAAGTTCGTTGCCGCACCGACCTTGCGCACGCGCGCGCTGGATGACTGGCGCTGGAAGAAAGTCGCCGATTCGTACGCCCCTGATTTGCCGGAAATCGCTGCCAGTTTCGATGATTCCGGTTGGGCCAAGGCCGACGTGCGCAGCGAGAGCGGCCCGCTCGGCCCGAACGACAGGGCGATCTTTCGCACCCGTTTGAAGGTTTCGGCGCAAGACCTGGCAGCGTCGGGCGTAGAGCTGTGGTTCGGCAAGATTGACGGCGGCATTGCAGTCTTCCTGAACAGCAAAAAGATCGCCCCGACTGGCGACCCACGCGCGCCGTCCGTCTACGACGTGAAGGCGCTGCTCCATCCCGGCGAGAGCTCGGTCGCGGTCACCTTGGCCAACTGGGGCGACGTCGCGGGCATCAACAAGGGCGTGATGCTGCGTTTGGTGGACCAACCGCGCTCGCCCGAATGGCGCCGCAGCGTCTTCGCTGGACTCGGGCAGACCATCATCCAAACGACGAGTCAGAGCGGCACGGTGAAGCTCACCGCACAGTCGAGCGGCCTTTCTCCGGCAACGATTTCGCTCGTCACGCACGCCAGCAGCCGGCGCGCGCTCTTGCCCTGGTAGCTCGGGTACGGTCTAGCCCATGACCCGCTTCATCCTGAGTCTCTTCGCCATCGTCTTCTCCGCAACGGCGACAATGTCCGCGCCTTCAGCCGAGCGCATCCTATCCGCTGACGTGCGGGTGGTCGAGGGACCGACGAACCCCATGCCCAAGGTGTGCGTCGGGGCGGGTCGGGTCGCGGAGGGTCTGCGCGCCGACTGGCAACGCCAGCTTTCCTACGTGAAGCAGGAGTGTGGCTTCACCTATGTTCGCATGCACGGGTTGCTCGGCGACGACATGGGTGTGTACCGCGAGGACAAGGATGGCAAGCCAGAGTACAACTGGCAGTACCTCGACGCGGTCTATGATTTCCTCCAGCGCATCCACATGAAGCCGTTCGTCGAGCTGGGCTTCTGCCCGGGCGCCCTCGCCAGCGGCAGCAAGACCATCTTCTGGTGGAAGGGCAACGTCACCAAGCCCAAGGATGCGAAAAAATGGGAAGACCTCATTCGCTCGCTGGTCAAGCATTTCACCGAACGCTACGGCGAGGCCGAGGTGCGAACCTGGTACTTCGAAGTGTGGAACGAGCCCAACCTGGATGGGTTCTTCGCCGGCACCCAGCAGGACTACTTCGATCTCTACGCACGCACCGCGCGCGCGATCAAGGGCGTTTCGCCGGCCTACCGAGTGGGCGGTCCGGCCACCGCAGGTTGCGCCTGGCTGCCTGAATTCATCAACTACTGCGCAACCAACAACGTGCCTGTCGATTTTGCATCCACCCACGACTACGCAGTCGACGTCGGCCACCTGGACGAAACCGGCAATGCGGGCACCATCCTTTCGCACAATCCACGCAGCATCTACGGCAACGTGCTGCGCATGCGCGAGCAAATCGCGGCCTCGCCGCTGCCCAAGCTAGAGCTGCACTTCACCGAGTGGAGCGCATCGTACACGCCGACTGACCCGGTCCACGACAGCTATCACAGCGCCTCGTTCATTCTCGATAAGCTCAAGAAGTCGGGCACGGCTGCGAATTCCATGTCCTACTGGGTCTTCACCGACATCTTCGAGGAAGCCGGACCGCGCTTCACGCCGTTTCATGGCGGCTTCGGCCTGCTGAACTACCAGGACATCCGAAAGCCGGCCTTTTTTGCCTATCAGTTTCTGAACCGGCTTGGCCCGACCGAGCTGGCCTCGACCGATCCGGCTTCGTATGTCACCAAAGACGAGGCTGGCAACCTGCAGGTTCTGCTTTGGGACTTCACCGTCGCCAACCCAGAGAGCTCGGAGAACGACCAGGTGTTCTACAAACGGGATCTTCCGGCAGCCGCCAAAGGCGCCGTCAAGATCCACCTCCGCCATGTCCCCGCTGGCCGCTACCAGCAAACCCTCTACCAGGTCGGCTATCGCGTCAACGACGCGTACACCAGCTACCGGGACCTAGGCTCCCCCGCACAGCTGACCCGCGCCCAGGTCGAGCGTATCCAGGCCGCGAGCTCGGGCAAGCCGATCGAGGATGGAACGGTCACGGTTCACGCCGACGGCACCTACACCCGCGAGCTGCCGTTGCGCGAGAACGATGTGTTCCTGCTACTGCTGCGCAAGCAGCCCGGCAAGAGCCCGTAATCCCGCGACAGCTGTTGAAGGTCGTGGCCGTGGCCGTGGCCGTTCACGGGATGAACGCAAGGTCGTCGATCACGATGTCGACCGGGTAGGACCCGCTCGACCACGGCAGGGTCCAAGAGATGCTCGTGATCTCCGCGGGCGAAAGGACACTCGCTTCCGGGGCGCCGCCGGTAAAATCACTCCACAGGACGTTCACCACGGTTTCGGTCGAGGTCACTGCGATCGTCTTGGTCGGGGTCGAACAGCCTTGTTCGGAGTATTGGCCGGTACCGGAGAACGGAATGCACCGGCCGGGATCGGTGGAGTTTCCACCGTGGGTATTGATCCATCCGGAGGAGATCGCATCGTTCAAGGTCGAAACCCCGAGCGTGAGCTGGTTGCCGCCCATGGATCCCGAGATCTTGAAAGAAATCCCCTTGTACTTGGAGGCGTCGACCCGGTTGCAGCCGTCGAAGTAGAGGCCGAAGCCCGAGTAGGTCCCGACTGTTCCGGTGATGTGCCAATTGCTTAAGCTCACGTTAGAGGTGATCGCCGCCGGGTAGGTGTACTCGCCGCCCGACAGCGAGCCAGAGCTGCCGAAGTGCACCCCGGTCGTGTCCGTCGAACCACCGTCGGGGGCCGCGAAAGTGAAGTCGGTGATGAGCGGAACGGCGGGAAGTGGGCACAGGGTGCCGTCGTTGCCCGTGATGGGGCCCGCGTCCGTCGTGCTTACGCCCGGGGCGGTCATCACGCTGAATTCGGCGATGGCGGGAACGTCCCTGGCGGAATCGATGACCAGCGCAATGGCCTCGGCGGTCGTCGAGTTGAGCTGCCAAAGCTGGCGTTGTCCGATGACCGTGCCCTGAATCTTCGCGCCTGACGTGGTCAAGGGCGTCGTGTTCCAGGCGCCGTTCTGCTTGATTTCGACGTGATACTTGGTCACCCGCTCGCCCGTCTCGATGGGCTCGCGGATGCTGATCACGTTGAACGCAACGGGCGATGCCGGGGTGACCTCGATCCGCGCGGTGGTCGTGCCGCTGGCCGCAGCCCAATAGGTGCATACGTCACCGTCCACCGCCTTGCCCGCATCGAAGCCCGCGCTCGCCCAGGTCGAGTCGGCTGTCGCTGGCTGTCCCTTCAAGAGGTTGGTCGAGTAGAGCGCGGAATACCAGGCACCGAACTGTTGCAGCAGGTCGACGTCCGCCACATCGAATTGCCCCGTGGTGGTTGGCGGTACGTTGAAGATGAGCGTGCAGTTCATACCTACCGTGTTGAAGTAGACCGACAGCATCGAGCTCAGCGACATGGGCTGCTGGTTGGGATGCCAGAACCAGTTCGGCGTGCGATCCGAGGTATTGCATTCGTAGGGGCACCAAGTGCTCCCGTTTCCGCAGTTGCTCGTATCGAGGCTCGACGTGGTTCGGCTCGCACTCCCGTTCTCGTTGCCGATCCACTGCACGTCTGGAACTGCGCCGGTGGCGACGATCTCGGGACCAGCCCAGACCAGGATGTCGGGCTGCAACTGCTTGGCCAGGGCAAACACCGACTTCCAGTCGACGTTCGACGTGGGCGCATTGAAACCGTCGAACTCGATCTCGTGGACCGGACCGTAGTTGGTCAAAAGCTCGGTGAGCTGCGTGTTGAAGTACGTCTGGTAGTCGGCCTTCGAGCTCGGGTACGACTGGTCCCAGGGCGCGAGGTACAGCGCGACTTTGAGCCCGGCTGCGTGCATGGCATCCGTGAAGAGCTTGACGACGTCTCCCTGGCCGCCCATCCAAGGGCTGCTCTTGACGGAATAGGTCGTGGTCGTGGTCGGCCAAAGGCAGAATCCCGTGCTGTGCTTTGCTACCAGCATGGCTTGACCAATGCCAGCGGCTTTGAGAGCACTCACCCATTGGGTCACCGCGGTCGCGTCAAGATTCGTCGGATTGAAGAGGGAGGGGACGTCGACGGACATGTTGCCTTGCTCGCTGCCATCGAAGGTGGCCATGCCGAAGTGGATGAAGGCGGTCAGCTCGGTGCGCTGGTAGGCGAGTTGAGGCGCGCTGGCAAGGGGCGCAAGTCCGGCCGGTCCCCCCGGGATGGCTGGGCAGACTTGGCCGCCGCCCATGGGGCTGCTTGCGTCCGTTGGGCCGCCGGGGCTGTTCTTCGAGGAGCCACAGGATACGCTCAAGACTGAAACTGCCGAAACCGTTAGCGCGCGAAGGAACAAGCGGGATGTCATAAGGACTCCTAGATCGAGCAAAACTTGGTTTGCACGTGTCGGGACGCTATCAGAATTCGCCTAAGCCAACCAGCCGGGAAACCGGCTACGCCGACCTCGACCAGGTTCTCGGCCAATCGGCGTGCCTTTCTCCGACGCCCAGGCTAGCGAGCAGGAATTTCATATACAAACGATGCGAATCCGCTAGTATGCGCCGCCAACCAACAGGAGAGAGAGTACCCGATGTCGGATCGCTTTACTCATAGAGGCCCTTCGTTCATCGGTGGCGCGTTGTCGGTCTGCGGATTGGTTGTGCTCGGCTGCGCGGCAACCCAGCTGGGCGCCACCCCTGCGGATCTCGCGCAGGCGCGCGGACAATCCGCGAAGGGTGCAAACGTCTTCGCGAGTGAGTGCGCCAAGTGCCACGGTCAGCGCGGCGAAGGCATTGGCAACACTCCAGCGGTGCTCGGCCCAGGTGCGCTGCCGGAATACCCTCGCAGCACGGTAAGCTCGGGCGACCCAGGCCTTAACGATCCCCAACTGTTGCAGATCGAGGCGCAGGCGCGGCCGGCCGGTGCCGCCTGGCGGGATCCATTCCGAAACGCCCAGGATTTGTTTGATTTCACAAACACGCACATGCCCAAGGGCCGTGCCGGGGCGGTAAGCCCCGATGACAATTGGGCCCTCGTCAGCTTCATGCTCGCAGTCCAGGGGGCAAGCGTACCTGCCGGCGGGATCGGCCCTGCGAACGCCAGCTCGATCCAGATTCCGAGGCATTGATGGTCCATTTGCGATACCGTTCCGCTCTCGCGGCAAGCATCCCTGTGCTTCTCGCGGCTGGCGTCGTGCGTGCCGATCAGGCAGGTTCCACCGCGACCGATGACGTACCCGGATCCGAGGTCCTGCCAGGCGTTGGATTGTCGCCGCAGGCGCCGCCGGTCCCGCCCGCGCCTGGGGGCCGGGCCCCTTCGTTCGGCGCGCCCGCCGAGCAGAGCCCGTCCATGTTCCGCATTGGCGGACGCATCTATGGCTACGAGTCGGTCGGCATTGGAAGAGCCTCCAGCAATCCGCCAGAGGGGTATTCGGGGACGCCGCTGCACGTGCCGGGGCTTTCCGCAGGAAAGCTTCCGTACTGGGGGGGCGCTGGCGTCACCCTGAACCTCAGCTATGGCACCCCTACCCTATCGGCCTACGTGACCTACTATTTCCAGCCGAGCGGCCAGGAATACCAAGGGTACTACTCGCCCATTTCGGGGCCGGGATTCGGCGTGGCCTACCTTCAGCTGACCCCAGATCCGCTCGGTCTTCTGCACCTGAAGTTCAAGGCTGGATCCGTCCTCGAGGTCTATGGCGGCCCGGGCCAGTGGGGTTGGGGTGTCTTCGGCCCCATGTTGGCCGTGCACGGCTTGGGCGAAACATCCGCCGGAGACTGGGATCTCACGCGTGACCTCCACATCTCCCTGACGCAGGGCTTGGTGGTCGTGCCGGGCGTGCCGGAAGACTTTCCACGCGGTAGTGGCTACAACAGTTGGCTGGAGCCGGGAGTCTCGAATTGGGTGCACCACGCCCACGTGGGCCTCGACTTCCGGAATCAGTACCACCTGAAGCTGCACTACGCATCTGACCACGGCGCCGACGAGCGCACGCACTCGCTGAACGCCCTGAATACCAACAACCATGGCGACGGGCGCATGGATGTCTACCTCGTCGAGGCCAGCTGGGATGATCAGCCCTGGGGTCACGTCGGCGCGACGGGCGGCCTCTACGATTTCACCAACGGCGCGTCCGTGAGCGATGGCATCTGGTGGACGACCGATTGGACCCAGGGTGCTATCACCACGGTCAACAAGTTCCTCGGGCCGTACAGCAACGGCAACGGCAAGGTCGCGGTGGTCAGCGCGGAGTACGATTTCAGCGTCTCGTCCCTACTCTGGTATCCGCGCAGCTTCACCGCCAACGCTCCGGACATCCGCGTCGCCATCGCGGGCATGATTACGCGAACCCTGTCGACGCAGGACCCTTATTTCAAGGACACCACGGGATACTACTTTGGCGTCGAGACCGAATACCGGATGACCTCGAAGTTCAGCCTGACCTTCAAGACCTACGGTGAAAGTCGCAATGCCAATGTCCTTGCCGCTGTCGTCGGGTCCGATGGCACGCCTAGCGCCATTCCCGTCTACCAGCGGTGGAGCGTGTATAGCCTGAATCCCGGCATCGCGTACCATGCCAACTGGACCAGCCTGGACCGGATAGAGCTCATTTATGGCCGGCGCTTCTACAGCAGCGCCGTCGACAACAACTCAGCTCAGCCGCTCGATCACCACATCATTGTGCTCGGCGGCTACATCACCTTCTGAACCGAAAGCGCTCGACGATGAAAACCGTCCTTTATGCACGTAGGTCCGGCTGGAAGTCAGGCACCGTCCTGGCTCTGCTCGCCATGCCCGCGCTGGCGATGGCCGCGGAGGGTAGCGCGGACAAGGAAATCCCAAGACTCGGACTTTCCCCCGGCGAACCGCAGGTGCGCAGCGCCACCCCTTCGCTCCCCTTCGGTGTTCAGCCGGCCGAGTCGAAGGAGCTGGTGTTCGACTTTCACGGCTATCTGCTGTTGCCCGCGTATCTCGGTGTGCACGATCGGGAGGACCCAGGCCCTGGACAAAGCAGCACGGTCCTGCATTCGCCCCCGCTCATCCCGCAGGATCTGCGGAGCTTCGAGTACACCGGCGCCTTGCCGTCGCCCTGGTTGCAGCTCAATTTCCTCTATGGCAATTCGACGGTGTATGCCACGGCGATCCTGGCCGGCGAGACCGCCACGGACGGCGCCGGGTACCATAACGTCGTCGATCAGCTCGGCGTCAACGACGCCTTCGTCACAGCAAACCTGACCAAGACCTTTGGCTTTCCCTTCCAGCTCAATGTCGGCGCCTTCACCGGTCGCTACGGTGCCATGGGGGCGTGGGACGCTGGCCGCTACGGCACGCCGCTTATCGCACGCACCAATACCATCGGCGAAAACATCATCACCGGCGTGAAGCTCGGCGACTTCTTTCTGGTTCTGGACCAGGGGATTGGCGGCCAGCTTGGACGGCCGCCCGTCGGAATGGTCCCCGCCGGTTGGAACGATTTCGCGGACCCAAACGTCGGCGCCACCTTCGTCAACCAACTGCATCTTGGCGTTGCCTACGCAGGATTTGCCCGCTTGGGCCTGCACTATCTCACCGCCTGGACCCAGGACGACCTCGGCCTTGGCGGCCAAATGCCCAATGGGCGGATTATGGTCTTGGGCGCCGATCTCCACGTCACCGCCAAACGCGCGGGTCACCTCTATCTCGGCGGTGCATGGACCAAAGCCTCGAATGCCAGCACGGTCTCTGGCGCCATCGAGATCCTGAATGCCCGCGGCGGACCTGAGCTGATCGAGCAGTACCTGGGCCCGAACAGCAACGGCAACGGATCGCTGAGCACCCTCGGGGCGCAGTACGATCTCAGCGTCGCACGGCTGGTCTTCGGCGACCTTTATACGGGCATGAGCCCGGACGTGCTGGTCAGTCTGTTCGGCGTGATGACCCACGTCTCTAGCCACGACCCGGCCTACGACGGCGTCAACAAGCTAAAGGGCGGTGCCGAGGTGACCTACCTGCCGCTGTCTTGGTTCGGCGTCTCGGAACGACTGGATCACGTGCGCCTCCACGGCGACGACTCGACGCAGGCCTTCACGACTTGGTCGTCTCGGCTGCTGTTTCACCCAGGCTGGAGAAGCCGCGGCGAGTTGGCGCTGCAGTATTCCCACTTCGTGTACGGGAGCAACGTCTACGTCAAGGCAGGGTATCCTCCTCACCTGGATCCAAGCTTGAACCCGGACCGTGATGTCTTCTCCCTGACGGCCACCTACTGGTGGTAGCCTTGCGAACCATGAGCCTCAGGCCTACATTGACACTCCGATGGTCGCGTTTCGCGGCAATGGCCTGCGCGGGAACGCTGCTCCTCGGTCTCGGCACGGCCTGCAGCAAGTACCCGACGAGCAAGAACGTGCCCATCGACTGCACCGCCGAAAATGGGTACGAGCTCTACACTAAGGACCCGGACAACTCGTCTCCCGATCTGACGCTAGACGATCCCGCGCAGTGGTACGGGTCGCCCGATTACACGCCTGACGGCGGCAGTGTCGGCGAGTACGTCGCCTCCGCCTCGGTGACGGGGCCCACCGCGATCCCGGACGCCCCGGATGGGGGGGTTTGCGGGTACACGACGGCGGTCGTTTTCCGCGCATCCCACAACGATGCGTGGGGAGGCCTGTTCGGCAACTGGAATTTCGGCTCCCAGCAGTCGGAGGACGCGCACGACTGGGAGGGAATAGCATTGTGGGCTCGGGCTCCCGGCCCGACGAGCAAGGGCTTCACGCTCTCCCTAAACGACGAAAACACGACGTCAGGTACGCCCACTGTGCCCACCTACTGCGTGTCCTACGGCACCGATGCCGGAGCTGCGTCGTCTGGACAGGCCAGCACGACGGTCACCTACGACCCGAGCACGGGCACCCCGATTACCGGCGGCGGCATCACCCGTGCGCCGTACCCGAATGAGTGCGGGAATGGTTATTCCACCGTCATTACGGTGACGACCGACTGGCAATTCTACACCGTTCCCTTCGCCGATTTTCAGCAGGCCGCAACCCCAAATCGAGTGCCCAATTTGGTTTTCGACGCGGGAAACGTGCCCGGAACCGGCCTCCTGACCAGCGGGCTCCGCTACTTCGGCATCCGCATGCCGGTGGAGTCCGAGGTAGACCTTTGGATCGCCAGGATGGCTTTCTACCGCAAGAAGGCGCAGTGAGTAGTTTTCGAGAGATGAGATCCCAGACCTCGACGATGTCGCTGTTGACCTTGGGGTCGAGCTAGAGAAAGGAAAACCTTCATGAAGACGAGTATTCGAGTTGCAAACACCCTCCTAACGACGCTCCTGGCATGCGGGCTAGTAGCCTGCACCAGCCAATCGACGAGCTCCGGTGGAACCGGCGGCACGACCACGCCGGCAGGAGCTGGTGGCACGACCGCACAGGCAGGAACTGGCGGGGCCGGTACCGCAGGCACGACGGGCTCGGTCTCGACTGATGGAAAGCTGTGCCCGCCTCCGGCCGGGGCGCTGATTACCGACTTCACGCCCGGCGCGACAGACACCACCCAAGTGCACTTCGGGAATTCCACGACGTTCGCAGGCGGAGAATACACATATCCAGCAGCGCTTGTCTCGGACGTAACTGGCGGCGACTGGCACATCAGTGGGACCGTGGGCGACTACTCGGGGTTTGGCCTGTATTTCGACAACTGCACCACGGTCGATGCCTCCGCGTATAAGGGCATTTCGTTCAAAATCTCTGGCGATGCGGGATCATATGGCGGGATCACCTTCGAGGTGGATACCTTGAACGACTCCGTCAGCGCGGCCTGGCTCAACACCCACGACGATATCAATGCCACCACTCCTGCCACCAATCCCGGCCGCTGCACGCCTCCGGCCGACCCCACGCTGAATCAATACTCCCAGCAGGTGTGCGCCAACTCCACGGCCTCGATTCCAGTCACCGCGGCCCCGGTCACGCAGACCATCTTGTGGGCGGACTTTACCGGCGGCAAGCCCAAGCCCGTCGAGCCTGCGGAGATCACCGGTATTCACTGGAACTTCACCTGGAACAATGGCGGAGCCTACAACGTCGACATCCATATCGACGATCTGTCGTTCGTCCCGTAGCTTGCACGCCAGGAGGCTCGCCGCATGACTCCCAATTCCCTGTCCGCCGCCGCGTGGCTCGCCGCTCTTGCCGGGTTTGGCGTGGCCGGTTGCTTGTGCCCACCTTGTCCCGCAACCGGAGTCGCGGCCGGACCAGCGGCGGCACCTGCACCGACGGCTGACAACACCCGGGCCGCTCCGGTGTCCACCGGCGGTCGGCTCGTCATCTGGGATGGCGACGATGCCGGCACGGGGGCGCAGGGGTGGGACGGCTGCGATCAGAAACCCACCTGCAAGGTCAAGGTCGGTGTCGAGGCCAAGGCTGGCATTAACAACAGCAACGGCCTCAAGTTCCACGGTGAGGGGGGCGGCTGGATCGGGATAGGCTGGAACCTGTTTGGTTGGTACCCGCAAAACGCGGGCGTCGACCTGACCCCGTACACCCACCTCACATTCCAAATCCGCGTCGAGGCCAAGAGTCGCGCCGACGCGCCTGAGCCGGGTGCTGTCGGCGTACTGCTCGGCGCCAGCAACAACTCCAACAGCTCGGACGCCCCCATCGAGAAGTACGCCAAGGGATTCACGGATGGGAAATGGCACAAGGTCGAAATCCCGATCTCGGAATTTACCAAGGGCGCCGGGGCGAAGTTCGACCTGCACTCGTTCTGGGAGCTCCGTATGAGCACCTGGAGCGGAACCCCGCGTAATTTCGATATCTATGTCGACGACCTGGCGGCGGAAAAGCACTAGGACAAAGAGAATGGCCAAGCAAACTCCCTGGGCAATCTCACTGGCGGTGATCGGGGCCGCTTTCGCGCAGCACGCCTGCAAGATATGCACGTGCAGTCAGGGCTCAGGCGCACAGCTGCCGAACGCCGGGGCCGCGGTGGCTCAAGCGGCGCCCAGCGGCGGCGGCCTGGCTGGAACCGTGGCGTACAACTACAAGAATGTCGCCATCCTTGGCGGCGGCTTCGTCAGCGGCGTGATCTTCAGCCCCACCGAGAAGGATCTGGTGTATGCCCGCACCGATGTGGGCGGTGCCTATCGCTACAATCCATCGGACAAGACATGGATTGCGCTTACCGACGATGCCGAGCGCAAGTCCGACCATCTCGGCGTCGAAAGCCTGGCAACCGATCCGATCGACCCCAACAAGGTCTACATCGCCGTGGGCATGTACACGCAGTCGTGGGCCGGCAAAGGCGCCATGCTTCGCTCGATCGACCGTGGCAACACCTGGCAGAAGAGCGAAGTGCCCTTCCAGATGGGCGGCAACGAGGATGGTCGCTCGAACGGCGAACGTCTGGTGGTGGATCCGAACCTGCCTAGCACCCTCTACTTCGGATCGCGCAAAGCCGGCCTATGGAAAAGCACGGACTCGGGCGTGAGCTGGGACCAGGTCAAGAGCTTCACGGCCACGGACAGTGGCAACGGCGTGGGCATCTCGGTGGTGGTTTTCGACAAGGCCAGCGGCAGCAAGGGGAAGGCCACGCCCGTCGTCTACGCCGTCGTCGCCAACAAGGCAGGCAGCCTGTTCCACAGCACCGATGCCGGCGCGACGTGGAAGCTCTTGCCCAAACAGCCCGAGGGCATGATGGCCAGCCACGCCGAGTTCGACTCGGCCGGTACGCTGTACCTGAGCTACGGCAATGGGCCCGGCCCGAACGAGGTCACGAGCGGCGCGGTCTGGAAGTATCAGCCCAAGCAGGACAAGTTCACCAACATCACGCCCAAGGCTCCCACGGAAGATGACAAGTTCGGCTACGGCGGCTTGTCGGTCAGTGCCAGTCAGCCCGGCACCATCATGGTCAGCACCATCGACCGCTGGACCCTTGGCGATGAGGTGTACCGAAGCACGGACGGTGGCAAGACGTGGAAGGCCCTGCTGCCGAAAGTCGTGCGCGACGATGCCGGCGCCAAGTATCTATACTGGCATCGCGCCCCGACCGAGCCCATGGGGCGCGGTTGGATGGGCGACATCGACATCGATCCGTTCAATCCCGCGCACGTCATGTACGTCACCGGGCAGGGCATCTGGGCCACCGACGACGCGAATGCCGCGGATTCCGACAAGCCGACCCACTGGACCTTCCTCGACCGTGGTCTCGAAGAAACCGCCGTCAATGGCCTGGTGAGCCCGCCTGCTGGACCGCCGCTTCTCAGCGTGATGGCCGATCTCTGCGGCTTCCGTCACGACGATTTGAATGCACCCTCGGCCGACGGCATGTTCGACAATCCCATCTGCGGCAGTGGCACCGGCATCGACATCGCCTGGGGCAAGCCGGAGATCGTCGCCCGCGTTGGCTGGGAGGACAAGGGGCTCTGGGGAGCGGTCTCTCTTGATGCCGGCAAGACCTGGAAGCCGTTCAAGTCCATGCCCAAGAAGGGCCGAGGCGCGGGCTCCATCGCCGTGTCGGCAGACGGCAGCGCCTTCGTGTGGGCTCCCTTCGAGTCGCCGGTCGTGTACTCCAAGGACCAAGGCGCCACGTGGTCTTTGGTCGAGGGTCTGCCGAACCCGGACAAGACCCCCGATTGGGCACCGGTTCAATTCCGCCCCGCTGCCGACAGGGTCAATGCGAGCAAGTTCTATATATTCGACGCCAAAGGCGGCCAAGCCTACTACAGCACCGACGGCGGCGCCCACTTCACCGCCTCCCCGAATGGGTTGCCAAACCTCGCCGACTACGAGCTCAGCTCGAGCTCTGCCCGTGCGGTCCCCGGCATCGAGGGTGACGTGTGGATTACGAGCGGCAAAGAGCTGAACCATTCGACCGACTCGGGCAAGACCTGGGAAACCGTCGACAGCGTGGGCACCGCGCACGGCATCGGATTCGGCAAACCCGCCGACGGCAAGAAGTACCCGGCCCTGTACCTGGTCGGCAAGGTCGGCGAGGTCGCGGGCATCTTCCGCTCGGACGACACCGGCCGCACATGGGTGAGGATCAACGACGACAAGCACCAGTACGGCTTCTGCAACGTCATCATCGGCGACCCGCGCGTCTATGGCCGCGTCTATCTCGGCACCAGCGGCCGCGGCATTGTGTACGGCGAGCCGAAGTAGGGGCGGCGGCGCCGCACCAAAATCGTAGCTCGCGTCCAGATTTGCTGGCATCGTTGGCCGATGCCCTGGCGCCTGCGACATGATTGTGCCCTGACCGTCTTACTTTTTGCCGCCGCCTGCGGCAACGGATCGAGCAGAAGCAAAGACGGTGGCCTGCCAGCCGCCGGTGAGCCGCGCCAAGCTTACAACGGCGCCCGAGGCAGGAGTTTCAACGAGGGTTGGAAATTCCACCTGGGCGATGCCCCGAACCTCGAGCAACCTGGGTTCGACGACAGCACATGGCGCAGCCTCAGCCTGCCGCACGACTGGAGCATCGAGCTCGGGTTCGACCAAAACTCCCCGGGCGGCGGCGGATCCGGATTCATGGACGGTGGCACGGGCTGGTACCGAAAGACCTTCATCCTGGACGGGTCGTATTCCGGCAAGCGCATTCTCATCGACTTCGACGGCGTGTACATGAACAGCCAGGTGTGGATCAACGGCACCTCGCTGGGCAGCCGGCCCTATGGATACTCGACCTTCGAATACGACCTGACGCCCTATGTGAAGTTCGGCTCCTCCAATGTCGTCGCGGTTCGCGCCAACAACAACCAGCCGAACAGCCGATGGTATTCCGGCAGCGGGATCTATCGCAACGTCTGGCTGACCGTTCTCGACCCCATCCACATCGCCTTTGGCGGCGCGTTCATCACGACACCAACCGTGAGCGCGACCTCGGCGACGGTCTCGGTGGCGACCGAAGTGGAAAACCTGTCGTCGAGCTCGCAGTCGGTCAAGGTCAGAGCCACGATTTACGATGCCAACGGCACGCAGGTGGCCAGCGACACCAGCGACGCCAGCGACGTGGCCGCCGCCGATGGAAAGGCCACCATCACGCAGAGCAGTCTCACCGTGGCGACCCCGAACCTGTGGTCCGTCGATTCTCCCAACCTCTACCAGGTGAAGGTCGAGTTGCTCGTCGGCGACAAGACGGTGGACACGTATCTCAGTTCGCTTGGCCTGCGCTGGACGAAATTCGATCCTGCGACCGGCTTCTACCTCAACGACCAGCCCATGAAAATTTGGGGCGTTTGCAATCACCACGACCTTGGAGCGCTCGGCTCTGCGGTCAACGTCCGTGCCATCGAGCGCCAGCTGCAGATCCTGAAAGCCATGGGGTCGAACGCGATCCGAACCTCGCACAACCCTCCGGCGCCGGAGCTGCTAGATCTGGCCGACCGAATGGGAGTTCTGATCATGGACGAGGCCTTCGACGTCTGGGAATACGGGAAGGTCGCGAACGACTACCACCTGTACTTCAGCCAGTGGGCCGAGCAGGATATTCAGGACTTCGTTCGTCGCGACCGCAATCACCCGAGCGTCATCATGTGGAGCATCGGCAACGAGATTCTCAGGTCCATCGGTGGCCACGGCGACGAAGCTGCGCGACTGGGTCAAGGCCCTCGACAGCACCCGCCCCGTGACGTGGGCTTCGAACGCGATGGCCGACGCGAACGGCGTCGAGCAGCAGGTCGCCAACATCCTGGATCTGCAAGGATACAATTACTTCGTGGGCTACAAGCCCAGTGACTCGACCTTCCATATCGACCGCGACCACGCGGCACACCCGACTTGGAGCATCTTCGGCAGCGAGGAATGCTCGGATGTGCGGAGCCGCGGCATCTACTACTCGAACCCGGACCAGAATCTCCACTCGGTCGGCTGTGACTATTCCGCCATGCAGTGCTCGTCGTACGACATCGGTTGGGGCGACGGTATGACCACCTCGGAGATGTACCGCATCAACACCAGCCGTCCGTATTTCTTTGGCCAGTTCGACTGGACCGGCTTCGACTACGGCGGCGAGCCAACGCCTTTCGGCAATTCCTGGCCGGCGAAGAGCTCGTATTTCGGCATCATCGATACGGCCGGCTTCCCCAAGGACATCTACTACTTCTACCAGAGCCGGCTGACGAGCGCGCCCACGGTCCACATCTTGCCCCACTGGAACTGGACGGTTGGAACGACCGTGATGGTCTGGGTCTACAGCAACTGCGACAGCGTCGAGCTGTTTCTCAACGACGTGTCCCAGGGGGCAAAGACGTTCGACGCGAGCACCACCCGCCTGGAGTGGAGCCTGCCCTGGGCGCCCGGTACGCTGCGGGCCGAAGGCAGCCGAGGCGGCGCGGTGGTGGCCTCTGAGGAGGTGACCACGGCCGGCCAAGCGGCGCAGGTGAAGCTGACCGTGGATCGCGCCTCCATCCAGGCCGATGGGCGGGACGTTGCCTTCGTCACCGCAGACGTCGAGGACGCCGCCGGGGTCTTCGCCCCGACCGCGAGCAACAGCATCACCTTTGCCGTCACCGGTCCCGGCCGCATTGCCGGCGTCGACAACGGCAACCCGATCGACGTCACCGCCTACACGTCACCGACCCGAGCGGCCTTCAATGGCAAGGCCCTGGCGATCGTTCAGTCGACCGGTCAAGCCGGTCCAATCTCCGTATCAGCTACCTCGTCCGGGCTGGGCGCAGGTTCGGTCTCGATCACCGCGCAGTGACGGGTATCGTTTCTGCAAACGCGGTGCGCTACAACATTCTTCACGATTTCTCGCTGGCCTGCCGAAAATCACCTACTCAGCGCGAGCCATTTCGTTCGGGCAAAGGATCTTCTAGGTATTGGAGCACACTCATCCCAGTGCGGCTACCATGCGACTGGACTTTGGAGCGCCGCGAGGAGCCATAGGCCGTCGCCAAGAAGAAAAACAAGGAGAGCCCAATGATATCGAACCGTTCCCAACGCACGCTCGTGGTCGCCGCACTTGCGGTACTTGGCACTGCTTGTTCGTCCAACGCGACGAGTGGTGGCAGTGGTGGGTCCAGTCGGGGAAGTGGGGGCGCATCCGGGGGCGCGGTTGCGACGAGCACCGGAGGCGTGGCCGGATCCAGCGCTACGACGAGTAGCTCCGGGGGGAGCGGCTCGGGAGGCAGCGCCGTTGGCGGATCGAGTGGCTCTGCAAGCGGTGGCTCCAGTGCTAGTGGTGGCGGTTTAGGGAGTGGCGGCGCCGGTAGCGGCGGCTCAGGCAAGGGTGGCTCTGGTGTCGGTGGTTCTGGCACCGCTGGCTCTGGCAGCGGCGGCTCTGGCAGCGGCGGCTCGGGTAGCGGTGGTTCGGGCACCGTAGTCGGAGGTTCGAGTGGTGGCTCCACCAGCAGCGGCACAGCCGGCAGCGGCGGCTCGGGCACTGGCGGTACCACAGGGTCCGGTGGTACGTCAGGAAGTCAAACCTGCGCGAGTCTACCCGGCGCACCGACGGGCACTGCGCCGCTTCCCAGCCCGGCCCAGCTCTCCTATCAGCGCACCGAGATGACGGCGTTCCTTCACTTTGGCCTGTCCACATTCGACGGCAGTGAGCAGTGCGACCCGACCGACAAGCCCTCCATTTTCAATCCGACAAAGCTCGACGCGACCTCGGTGGGCCAGTGGGTGACCGCGCTCAAGGGCGCGGGCTTCCGGCAGGCGATGCTGGTCACGAAGCATAGCTGCGGGTTCGTCCTATGGCCGTCGAAGTATACCGACTACTCCGTGGCGTCCAGCCCCTGGATGAGCGGAAAGGGAGACGTGCTGCAACTCTGGTCGGACGCCATGAAGGCGAATGACATGAGAATCGCAATTTATCTCAGCCCCTGGGACTCGCACTACCCAAGCTCGAAGTCCGACTACCAGACTTACTTCACGAACCTGCTCACCGAGCTCTACACCTACGGCAACTCCTACGAGTTCGAATTCGACGGGTTCAATTCGATTGCCCAGGGCAGCCCCAACACCAGTTGGAAAACCATCTTTCAACAAATCCGACAAGCGCAGCCTGGCACCCTTATCTGGGCGGGTCCGGAGATCGTCAATACAGGCGCGACCCCGGATGTGCAGTGGATTGGCAACGAGAATGGGACCGGAAGTCGCACGACGTCGAGCCTCGACACGTCTAACTGCGGGGGCGGAAAGACGTGGTGCCCATACGAATGCAATACATCGAGCCACCGGCCGAACTGGTTTTGGCATCCCGGCTCAAGTCCGATAGCACTGGCCGATATGCAGAAGAACTATTTCCAGACGGTCGGAATGAACTGTACGTTCAACTTCAATGTTCCGCCCTCCAACACGGGTGAGTTCGATCCGAAGGACATCACCCTGCTTCAACAGTTCGGAACCTGGTACAGCAACCTCTACAAGACCAATCTGCTCAAAGGACAACCCGCGACTGCGGACTCGACGTGGTCGGCCGCAGGCTTCGAGGCAGGCAAGGCGGTGGATGACGACATCTGCACGTATTGGGCGGCGGCCAGTGGCAAGACCTCGGGGACGCTCACGGTGACGCCGGCCTCACCCGTCACCATCAACGTGATCAGTATTCGTGAAGCCATCGAGCTAGGTGAACGAGTGACGAAGTATCACGTCGAAATCCAGCAGAACGGCACCTGGAACACGGCGCCGACGGATAGCTCGGGAACGACGATTAAGGGCACAGTGATCGGCAACCGCCAGCTTTGGCAGATGAACGGGACGACGGCCCAGGCAGTTAGGTTGGTTATCGATTCGGCAAAGGATTCTCCCACCATCGCCGAGTTCGGCGTCTATTGAGTGATGGCACAATGAAAATGAGTGATGACACAATGAAAACGCGTACAACATTTCCCCTCTGCCTTGCGATCGTCTGTTTGTCCGTGGCCTGTGGGAGCAGTAGCCCCTCCGGGTCCGGGGGATCGGGCGCGGGCGGTTCCGGTTCGGGAGGAGCCACATCGTCGGGAGGTAGCAACGCAGGGGGGACCAATGCGGGCGGTGCGGCTACCGGCGGCGCGTCGGGGACAGGCGGCTCAACGGGATCCGGGGCTACGCCAGCGAGCTGCCAATCGAGCGGCCCGGGCCTTTCCGACTGCGGTGCCAGCGGCGAGAGTTGCTGCACGAGCATGAAAGTGCCGGGTGGCACGTTCTATCGGACGTACACGAATGACGGCAGTGGTGCCACGAGCACAGCCGATCCAGCAACGATCAGCGACTTCCGCCTGGATAAGTACATGGTGACGGTCGGCCGGTTCCGCCAGTTCGTAACAGCCTGGGATCAGGGCTCGGGGTACACGCCAGACGTGGGATCGGGCAAGCACACGCACCTTAACAACGGCAAAGGCCTGGTGGACAGCGGCGCAACAGGACCAGGGGTGGTCTACGAGGCTGGCTGGATCACGTCGTACAATAACAAGCTCAATCTGACGAACGACACTCTCCAGTGCCAAAGTGATCTATTCGTGTGGACGAACAGTCCGGGCGCTAACGAGAAGCTCCCGATGAACTGCGTGAACTGGTTCGAGGCCTACGCATTCTGTATCTGGGATGGAGGGTTCCTGGCTAGCGAGGCGGAGTACGAGTTCGCGGCTGCCGGGGGCAGCGAGCAGCGCCGATTCCCCTGGGGATCGACGGAGCCGGGAAAGGACAATCAGTATGTGATTTGGAACTGCGACTATCCGGATGGGTCGGGGACCTGCGACGGGACCATCCGCAACATTGCTCCCGTGGGCACGCCGCTGCTCGGGGCAGGGAAGTGGGGGCAGCTCGATCTGGTGGGGAATCTGCAACAACCGTTTCTCGACTATATGGTTCAGGCATACGACAACCCCTGCGTTGATTGCGCGCATCTCGCAAGTGGCTCCGCCCGGGCGCCTCGGGACGGCTTCTACGGCGGTACCAACGAGGCGACGTTGGAGTCGTCATACGTCAACAACGACGGCTCGCGCTTCTACCCAGCCAACCGCTTCCCCAGCGTCGGGTTCCGGTGTGCCAGGACCCCCTAGTCTAGTCGGCGCTACGGCAAAGTCCCGCCGGTACGGTTGCGGAGGTCGACGCTACAAGCGGCACGATCCTTCGGCGTCTGACGGCAGTACGGAGGGCGGGTGGACTGGCAACAACGTCCGACGGTAAAGTCCTGCAGTGTCCCGTCCGCGTACCGCCGGACGATGGTAATACTATTTTCAGCGTGTGAAGCGATTCGAAAACAGTGCTGGTCCCTCCGTCAAACCCTCCATGCCATTAGCGAAAGGAAGTATCCCCTATGGCGCCATCAATGAAAGCCGCGTATCTGCCGGGAAATAGCACCGTGGTCCTCAAGGAGGTACCGGTTCCTGAGCCCGGCCACGGCGAAGTGCTCATTAAGATGAAGTCGTCGACGATCTGCGGAAGCGACATCCGGGCCATTTACCGCGAGCACCTCGGGAAAGGTCCCGAAGGGTACCAGAACAAAATCGCCGGCCATGAACCCGCCGGCCAGATCGTCAAATGCGGTCCGGGAATGCGCCGTTTCAAGGAAGGCGACCGGGTTGTCATTTACCATATATCCGGGTGCGGAGTGTGCAACGACTGCCGGCGGGGCTACATGATCAGTTGTACCAGTCCCCTCCGCGCCGCGTACGGGTGGCAGCGTGACGGCGGCATGGCCCCCTATATGCTCGCCGAGGAAAAGGATTGCGTGCTGCTTCCCGACGGGCTCACCTACACCGACGGCGCGCAGGTCGCGTGCGGGTTCGGCACGGTGTATGAAGCACTGGAGAAAACGGGCATCAGCGGGAACGACGCGGTGCTGGTAGTCGGGTTGGGCCCCGTGGGGCTTGCGACGCTCATGCTCGCCAAGGCCATGGGCGCGGAAAAGCTCATCGGCGTGGACGTGACTCAGGAACGCTGCGCGATCGCCCGGGACAAGAATCTCGCCGACCACGTGTTCGTTTCAGGGCCCGATACACTCAAAAAAATCGGCGAGTTGACACACGGGAGCGGGTGCGAGCGGGCCATCGACTGCTCGGGCCACACCGCCGGCAGGCAGCTCGCCATCCGCGCGACCCGCAAGTGGGGAAAAATTGCCATGGTCGGCGAGGGCGGGACGGTGGAATTCAACCCCAGTCCCGACATCATCCACGAACAAAAAACGATTTACGGCTCGTGGGTCACAAGCATCTGGCTCATGGAGGAGATCGTCGAGCGGCTGGTCAGATGGAACATCCATCCCGAAGACCTGGTAACGCATCGTTTTACATTCGACAAGGTGGCGGATGCCTATGCGCTCATGAACGAAGGCAAATGCGGCAAAGTCGCGGTGGTATTCGACGAGGAAATCAGATAGTCCACTCATCGAGGGAGGCTTTGGGAAAATGGAAAAGACAACATTCACCGGCGCCCCGGACGGCGTCGATCCGGCGGCAGTCCCCTATAGAAATCTCGCCGGCGGCGCGCGGTTGCCGTGTATCGGCCTGGGGACCTTCGGCAATGACCGGTACGACGGCGACACGATCGCCGCCGCGGTAAAGGACGCTATCCGGCTGGGGTACCGGCACATCGACTGCGCGTCGGTGTACGGCAACGAAGACCGGATCGGGTACTCGCTCAGCGAAGTGCAGAAGGAGGGCCTCAAGCGCGAGGAGTTGTGGATAACCTCAAAACTCTGGAACGACAAGCATGCCGAAACGGACGTTATCGCCTCGTGCGAGAAGACCCTCAGGGACCTGCAGCTGGATTATCTCGACCTGTACCTGATCCACTGGCCATTCCCCAATTTTCACGCCAAAGGCGTGGATGTGTCGTCGCGCGACCCCAACGCAAAGCCGTACATTCACGAGAACTACATGAAGACGTGGCGTCAATTGGAAAAGCTGGTGAAAATGGGCCTGGTGAGGCACATCGGCACGTCCAATATGACCATCCCCAAACTCAAGCTCCTGCTGCGTGACGCGGAAATAGGGCCGGTAAGCAATGAATTCGAAAGCCATCCGCATTTTCAGCAGCCACAGCTTTTTCAATTCCTGATCGACAACCGAATCGTTCCCATCGCTTTCAGCCCGATCGGGTCCCCGTGCCGTCCCGAGCGCGACCGTGCCCCGACCGACACGGTTGACATGGAAGACCCGGTGATTGTGAAAATCGCCGGCCGGCTCAACGTACATCCGGCGGTTGTGTGCGTCAAGTGGGCGGTGCAGCGGGGGCAGGTGCCTATTCCGTTGTCCGTAACGCGCAGCAAATACCTGGCGAATCTGCGGGCCGTCGTTTCGGCCCCGCTCACGGCCGAGGAGATGCGCTCGATCTCGGCCATCGACAAGAACTGCCGTCTTGTCAAAGGACAAGTGTTTCTGTGGAAACCCGGCCAGAACTGGGAAGCGCTCTGGGATCTTGCCGGGGAAGTCACCCCTCCGTAAGCCGGCGGACCACGCCGGCGGCAAGGCACACCTTCAACTCGAAGAGGAGGCGGTATGAAATCTTCTCAGATGTTCAAAACGGCCGATGGAAAGAACCTGTTCGTGACCTTCGTGCTCGTCACGACCCTGTTTCTGCTCTGGGGATTCTGCAACGGCATGATCGATATCCTCAACAAGCATTTCCAGGATGCCCTGCATATCAACAAGGAGCAATCCGGACTCGTGCAGTCGGCCAATTATCTGGCGTATTTCCTCATGGCCATTCCGGCCGGCATGATCGCCCGGAAATTCGGATACAAGGGCGGAATTCTTGTCGGGCTGACCCTCATCGCCGGCGGTACGTTCTGGTTCGTTCACGCGGTGAGCATCGGGACCTACGGGGCGTTTCTGCTGGGCCTGTTCGTCATCGCGGCGGGCATGACCTGCCTGGAAACGATCGCCAATCCCTACGCCACGGTTCTGGGCTCGCCGGAAGCCGGCGCGACCCGCATCAATATCGCCCAAACGATAAACGGCGGCGGGTGGATTTTAGGGCCGATCGTCGGCGGATCCTTTGTTTTTTCCACCGCCGCGGGCGCCAATGCCCATGCCGGCCTGTCCATGCCGTATCTCGGGGTGGGTATTTTCGTGGCGGTCCTGCTGGTTATCTTCGCGGCCTCGAAGATTCCCGATCTGCATGCCGAAGAGGAGAGCAAACTCGCGGAATCGGAAAAGAACCGGCTGAAACCTTCCGGAGCCCAGGTCGCAGGAATCGGCATCGTGGTGGCCGCCGTCTGCGGACTGCTCTATTTCTTCATTTCCCCGATCGTGGGACTCGTCTGGGCTCTATTGAACCTGGCTCCCGGCCTGCTGGCGCCGACCCGGTATTCACTGCTCGTTATTTTTTGTATCGCCGCATTCCTGGTGGTTTTCCAAAACTGGGACCTCTTCCGGCGCAAGCATTTTACCCTGGGCGTTGCCGCGCAATTCCTGTATGTCTCGGCGCAAACCGGGATTTTCAGCTTCTGCGTCAATTACAGTATTGAAAACGGCCATGGCGTCACCGCGGCGCAGGCCGCGAGATGGCTGGGAGGAATCGGTTTTGTTGTCTTCACCATCGGCCGCTTCTGCGGCAGCGCCGTCATCAGTCAGTTTAGAGCGCACGGCGTGCTCGCCGTTTATGCGGTCATCAACGTCGTTCTGTGCGCGGTATGCATGCTCGGCGGAAAAATCGGCCTCTACGCGATGTTCGCCACCTTCTTCTTCATGTCGGTCATGTTTCCGACGATATTCGCATTAGGTCTCAGGGGGCTCGGCGATCACACCAAGTTCGGCGCGTCCCTCATCGTCATGTCGATTGTCGGCGGGGCGATCGCGGCGCCGTTCATGGGCCACATCGCGGACACCTCCTCCATGCGCGTTGGCTTTATCGTTCCGCTGGTCTGTTTTTCCGGCGTGGCCCTGTATGCGGCGATGTGGAAAAAACTCGAATCGAAAGACGCGGGTTCCGACGATGAGAAAGTGTCCGTCAAGCTTGGAGCGGCCCACTAGACCTCATCCCGCGCGGGCGAGGTCAAGAATGCCACCCTACAATGGTTGATCCACCACACACCAAGGAGACGTCATGTTGAATGGAATTCCTTCAATCATTTCACCGGAACTGTTGAAGATTCTCATGGAAATGGGCCACGGCGATGAGCTGGTCATTGCCGACGGGAACTTTCCGGCGGTATCCATTGCTCAGCGCCTGGTGCGCAGCGACGGCAATAGGGTGCCGGAGTTGCTGGAAGCGGTGCTCAGATTTTTCCCGCTCGACCCGTATGTCGAGGCGCCGGTGGCGCTCATGCAGGTCGTTCCCGGCGATACGTACAAACCGACCATTTGGGACACCTACAAGGAAATCATCCGGAAATTTCCCAACAAGAACAGCGCCATTGAGAATGTTGAACGCTTCGCCTTTTACGAGCGCGCGAAAAAGGCTTTCGCGGTTGTCGCGACGAGCGAGACCTCGCTCTACGCAAACATCATCCTTAAGAAAGGCGTGGTCATCGAGGGTTGACGGGCCGCCTATCCCTTCGGCCGGCCCAGGGAGAGAAAGTCGCCGCCGCCCGCCGGTGGACTCGTTCTCGCCGAGCCCACGGAGATCACCAGGACATCGTCGCTGAGACCGCGACCACGTTTTCCGCCGGGTAACCCACGTGAGGGTTCGACGGGAACTGGTAGTCCGCGGCGCCGGGGGTGGTGCGGTAGGCGTCGCCCAGGAAATAGCGCGTGTACTGGATGTAAACCATCTCGCCCGAAGAGAAATGGGACATGACGATGAGGCGGGCCGTCAGCATCGAAAAGTCGTTCCCCGGGATCTGGAGGTCGACAATCTTAGGACTGGCGTTGTTCACCCGATCGTACCGCAGCATCAGCGCGAGCCAGGTGAGCGTCTGGCCGGTGAGCGAAGCACCCCATTTGAATTGGTTCAGCTCTTTCTGCAAATTCGACCCGGAGGGCAAATCGCGCCTGCTCATCGCCAATAGCCCGAAAACGTCGAGGCGCAGGTCCGGCAATTCCGTTCCAAAACCTCTGCCCATCATGCCACCAAGCGTGTTCTGGTACATGCCACCCAAGGCGAGAGTGGATCCGCTCCCGGTGCTGTTGGTCACCGTGCCTTCGTAACCCATGAAGTTTGCCCCGAATAGCCCGGACTGGCTGTGCAGAACTTCAACGCCGCCCAGCGGATCGAGCGCCCAGCCGTTCTTGATCTGCACGTACGTGGGGGACAGCCAGACGAGGCCCGCTCGCGGATAATTGAGTTTCACCTCCGCCGCAGTGACCTGGAGATACGCGTCCCTGACATCCTGAAACGTCGCGCCGCCGGAAGTGGGGAGGCCGGCGTCATTGCCGGGATCAGTGGTCCAACTCCTATTCCAGTGAAGGCCGACGTGAACATAGTCGCGATAGTCAACCGCGAGGTTCGCGTAGGTGAGCAGGTCGAGGGCGGTGGTGGTGTCGTTGTTGCTGATCCCCACGACCGGCACCGTGCCGACGGAAGCGAAGCCGTTCCGATTGCCGCCCACGCCCTGGGTCAAGGTGACTTTCAAGTTGGGGGTGAAGGGCACCGCCAGATCAATCCGCTCTCCGATCTGCCGGATGCGGCCCATCGTGTAGGTGTCGTAGGCTGGGAAATAGCCAAAAGTGGGCCAAAAGGCTCCAATCTGGACGGCGGCATTGGGCGTGACACCAGCTATCTTGAAGTCTCCGTCGAGGCGGATCCAGGCAAACCCAGGCATCCATTGCGCGAACGGCCGCTGATAGCCCACCGACTGGAACCAATAGCCGCCCCAGCCGACCGCCCCGTCGATATGCTTCTTTCGCGCGTGGATATAGACTTCCGCCCAGTCCGTTTCCTGAACGCGGGTAAAGGCGAAGCTGTTGAAGTTGCCGTCCACGGCGTGATCGGGCGCGAAGGAAAGCTGCGTGCCTGAGGGGTTGTTTGGGGCGTTTCCCGGATCGAGATGGTTGGCGATAGCAATTCCCAGTGGGGCCCGGAAGTAACCCGAGAAATCTGGTCGCCAGCCGTTCCAGCCGGCTTCCCCGGCCGCAACTTTGGGCACAGACGTGCCGGCTTCCTCGGTCGCGGCTTTCGGCACAGACGAGCCGGCTTCCTCGGCCGCGGCTTTGGGCACAGACGAGCCGGCTTCCTCGGCCGCGGCTGTGGGCACAGACGAGCCGGCTTCCTCGGCCGCGGCTGTGGTCACAGACGAACAGACGGCGAACGCCGCCGTCAACATCAGTAGGGGCTGCGATACACGGCGCATGGCTTTCATTGGGGCGACCTCGCACAACGGAACCCGTTGCTCATGAAGTTGTTGGTCGGGTACAAGCCTTCGTTGCGGTACGAGGACAGAATTTCGATGGACGAGCTGCTATTGAAGTAGCCTCCTCGGACGCCCCGCCCCGAAGCGTGGGTCAGGAACGCGCAATCGGTGCAAGGAACGGTGTACGCAGCATTGTAGTCGAGCATCCACTCATTGAGCTCGCCGGCCAAATCGAGCTGCCCGTAGTACCCTGCGCCGAGCTGCGCGGTGCCGACTGGGGCAATGTTGGTCACCCCGGTACAGGTCGTGTTGCCGGGCGGGTAATCGCACTTGTAGATGACATAGTCGGGCGAGGCCCCCGGGTCGTCGTTGCCCCACGGGAACACGCGCTGCTGGCCTCCGGCCGCTGTGGCGAACTCGAATTCGTTCTCGCTCGGGAGAAACCCGCCGTCCCAGATGCAGAAGGCGTACGCCAGCGGCCAGTTGACGCAGTTTACAGGACGATTCTCGTTCTGGCCGGGGTCGCTCGTCCAGGTCGCGAGCTGCGGATCGCAAGCGAGGCTGCCGGAGGTCAGGCTGCTGTCGTCCGCAGAGTCCCATCCGGGCTCGAACAAGCCAGGCGAGCCGCTGTCCTGTAGTCCACGGCCGCTGTAAAGGTGCGTGTGCTTGCCCGACCCCTCTGCCGGCTTCCACCTGTCGCCGCTGTTCTGGCCGCTGAACGCGGCGACGAACTGACGAAAACGGCCGACCGTCACCAAGTACTTATCTAGCCGATATGGGCTCACCGTCGCGGGGTCACCCCGAGTTCCGCCCTGCAGTTGGCCCTGGATCGTTGTGTTGTACGACCGATAGAACGACCCGCCTGGAATGGTGACGCTCGTACAGCAATTCTCCCCATCGGCCCCGCAGTCGGTCAGGCCGGGCCCGGGCGATTGGCAGCTCGTCCCGTCGGTGGTGACGATCCAACTACCCGTGCCTCCACCAGAGGAACGACTGCAGGCCGCCGTGGAGCAAGCGAGCATCGCCGGCAGGCAAAGTCCGAACACACGATCTGGGTTTCTCACGGCTGACTCCATCACTGATTGCATAACTAAGGTTGGCACGCGACGGTCCTAGTAGGCCGACAACTCGGCGATGAGCGGAACATCCCGCGCCGATTCGATGACCAGCCGAATTCCGGTCGCGGACACGTTGTTCATCTGCCAGAGCTGGCGATTCCCGATCACGGTGCCCTGGACCAGGTTATCGCTGGCGTCGGACGGCGTCGCCCAGGTTCCGTTCTGGTTGATCTCGATGTGATACTTGGTCACGCGCTCGCCCATCTTGATGGGCTCGCGGATGCTGATCACGTTGATGCTGGCCGGGGAAGCCGGCGTCACCTCAAGCGTTCCCGTCGTCTTGCCGTCCGCGGCAGCCCAGTACGTACAGTAGTCGTCGTCGACCGCCTGGCTTGCCTCGAATCCTGCGCTGGCCCAGGTGGAATCAGCCGTGGCCGGGGCGCCCTTGAGGAGGTCGGTCTTGAACGTGGAGCGGTACCAGGTACCGAAATCGTTGAGCAGGGCGACGTCTAGCGGGTCGAAGTCTCCGGTCTGGTCGGGCGGAATGTTGAAAATTAGGGTCGAGTTCATGCCTACCGTCCTGAAATAAATCCGCTCCATCGACGCCGCGGACATGGGCGGCTGGTTCGGATGCCAGAACCAGTTCGGCATGTGCGACGAGACGTTGGACTCGTACGGGCACCAGAGGTTCTTCCCCACCATCGTGCCGTCCAACAGCGCGGCACAATTTGTGAGGTCGAGGCTCGATGTGGTCCGGCTCGCTTGTCCGTTCTCGTTCCCGATCCACTGAAGGTCGGGGAAGCTCGGCGGATTTTCTGCCGACATCTGCTCGGAGACCTCGGGCCCAGCCCAAACGAGGAGGTGCGGTTGCAGCGTCTTGGCCTTCTGGGAGATTTGCGCCCAGTCGACCGTCGCCGGCGTGCCATGCGACCCGGCCGAGTTGAAGCCGTCCCACGTGAGCTCATACACGTTGCCGTAGTTCGTCAGGAGCTCGGTGAGCTGATCCGTGAGCACCGACCCGTAGCTCTGGACCGAGCTTGGGACGCGCTGATCCCAGGGGCTCAGGTACACCCCCACCCTCAGGTTGGCCCTCCTCATGCTGTCGGTGAACATCTTCACCAGGTCTCCCGTGCCGCCCATCCAGGGGCTGTTCGCGACGGTGTAGTTGGTGGTCGCGCTCGGCCACAGGCAGAACCCGGTGCTGTGCTTGTCCGTAAGCTGTACCTGCTGGAACCCGGCGTTCTGCAACGTGCTCACCCAGTGATCGACCGTGGCCTGGGTGAGGTTCGTCGGATTGAACACGGCCGGGGTATCCGAAACGTTGCCCTGCTCGGTGCCGTCGAACGTGTCCAGCCCGTAGTGGACGTAAGCCGTAAGCTCGACGTGCTGATAGGCCTCCTGCTCGACGGTGGGGTGCACGGCAGCGACAGCGGGTGCTCCCGCCTGATCGGCGCAGAGGAATTTGTCGATCAGGGGATCGCCAGTCGGTCCGTTCGCCGTTCCAGTCGAGCCCCCCATCCCCGGGCCGCTGGTACCGCCGCCGGCCCCGGCGGACCCGCCTGTGCCCGGACTGGACCCGCCGCTCGATGAACAAGCCAGTCCGAAGAGCGCGAAACCGACGCCGAGCGCGCGTGCAAGCTGCTGTTGATTCTTCACGAGGTCTCCATTGAGGTGTTCGGATTTAGGCATCCCAGTTTAGATCCGTGACAGCGAAAAAGTGGCTCATCCTTTTTTTGCAGCGGATGCGTTTGCCTCGCCGGCCTCGCCCAGCGCGCCGGGTGGGGCACTGTAACACGAGGTTGGAGGCGTGCTAAGCAAAACGAAGCAGGCAGTTTTCGCGTCAGAGAACCTCGCCACCGTTGGAGACGACCGCGCCACCCAAGAACCGCGAGGAAGAGACCGCCAAGGCGAAGGCGCGCGCCGCTTAGCGATACGGCTCGTAGAATCGGCCAAGAGGAAGATCAATCGGATGAGCCCACTTCGTTCCCCCCTTCCGGCGACGATGTCTTGCCCTTCGAACGACGAGGCTTCTTGCAACGCTGCGGTTGGCGAATTACCGGCGCCTATCGGAGGACTTTCGCGTAGACGCGCTTGATCGTCCGCCTCAGCGGAGCGTCGATCAACTTGAGGGCGAGCACCGATACCAGAACCAGGGCCGCGTAGTAGAGCCAGAACACGGCGTCGCCCGAGAGCGAGGATCGTTCGACCAGGGGACGGTAGATGTACCGCACCGGCAACTGCAGGATGTAGACGCCGTAGCTCGCCTCGCCCAGCGCGACGAGCGGCGACCAGCGAAACAGGCGTGCGAGGAGCAGGTCGGGATTTGAGCCGAGCCCCCACAGGAACAATACGAACAGGGGTACGAGCAGGCCATTGAGCTCGTAACGGATCGTCCAGCGCGGCAAGAGGAGTGTGGCGAAGAATGCCGCCGTCGAGCCGACCATGAGGGGAACGGCCAAGCCCCGCAGACGCTCGTGCCAGCGATCGAAGACGATGCCTCCCGCCATGCCGACCACGAAGGTCGCCAGGTGCGTGAAGGGGCTATAGAAGGTGAAGTCCCGTAGGTAGGGGTACCGGTAGGGATCGGTCCAAGGGATCAAAACCACGTTGAGCGCGACGTTCCCCACCCATGCGCTCCCGGCCACCACCAGCACGGTGCGGGTGCGCAGGCGCGACATCGTGCGCAGGAGAAAGGGAAACAGCAAATAGAAGAACAATTCGACCGACAACGACCAGCCAGGCACGTTGAGAATCTGCGAGTACCCGATCCACCAGGACTGGAGCAACGAGGCGCTCAGCCAAACCCACCACGTCGTCGGCGGCTGCTGTCTGGGCTCGTAGAGAACCACCAGCGCCAGGGCGATCCAATAGACGGGAAGGATGCGGGCAATACGAGCCACGTAGAAGTCGGTGGCTCGCCGAATACCCTTGGCGCCGTAGACGTGAGTCAGAATGAAGCCGGACATCACGAAGAAGAACGGGACCGCGGCGTTCGCCCGGTCCCAAAGCGCATTGGCCCAAGCCAGTGACCCTGCGCTTCGCCCGAAGTGGAAAATGACAACGCTTGTGGCGCCGATGAACCTCAGGAACGTCAATTGTGCGGTGGTCATTGAGGCTAATCTGTTCTTAGCACAACCCAGGTCGCCCCAGACCCGTGACGGCGCATCGGAGGAAAGGGATCCGAGCAGCTGCGATTGTCGCACTTCCGCTGCGCGCGGGAGCGACAAGAGCAGGGGTAGTGACTTGGGCGTCTCCGAGCCCGACTCCTTTGATCGTCTGATGCAGAAACTGGCCAGCGATGACGTCTGCCCGACGTCCCCAAAAGAGCGTCCAATGGCGCACTTTAGGGTGGACAGGACATTCAAGCCCCATTTCGCCTTCACCGAATCTAACAACCAAACCTGTCCGATAAGACGCATTCCGTCAGCCAAGCGAAAAGCCGCCCCGCTACCGGCTCCCACGGGCCCAACTCCGCGGGCTGGCCCACTGTCAGCGTCCGATTTCTGACCCGCCGGCTTGTTTTCGCGGATCCGCCGCGCGTACAATTGCACGCGCGGAGGAACGATGGATCTGGATCTGCAAGACCGGGTTGTGCTCATCAGCGGAGGGGCCAAGGGCATCGGCGCCGCCATTGTTCGCGCCGTTGCAGGTGAAAAGGGGACTCCGGTCGTCCTGGATCGCGATGCCGCTGCGGGAGAGTCGCTGGTTGCGGAGCTGCGCCACTCCGGTCATCGCGCGTTGTTCGTTCCTGCCGAGCTGACCTCGTCCGAGTCCTGCGCCCAAGCAGTCGAGCGCGTGGTGCGCGAGCTTGGCGCCTTGCACGCCTTGGTGAACAACGCGGGTGTCAACGACCGCGTGGGACTGGAGGACGGCAGCCCCGAGCGTTATCGCGCCTCCGTGGAACGCAATCTGTTCCACTTTTACGATCTCGCCCATCACGCTTTGCCGCACCTTCGGCGTGTGCAGGCCGGCGCGATCGTGAACATCGCTTCCAAGGCGGCGGTGACCGGTCAGGGCGGGACCTCGGGCTACGCGTCCGCCAAAGGCGCCATCTTAGCCCTGACCCGCGAGTGGGCGGTCGAGCTTCTGCCTTACGGAATTCGGGTCAATGCCATTGTTCCCGCCGAGGTGATGACACCGCTTTACGAGAGTTGGCTGGCAACATTTTCCAACCCCGACGAAAAGCTGAACGCCATCGTGGCCAAGATTCCGCTTGGCAAACGCATGACGAAGCCCGAGGAGATTGCAGCAACCGCCGTGTTTCTACTGTCGGCTAAGTCTGCGGGCCATATTACCGGGCAGCATCTTTTCGTCGACGGCGGGTACGTTCACCTCGATCGCGCCTTGGGCTGAAGTTCACCATGCAGGCATCCACGTCCCTTACCGAAATCAATCCGTTTGTCGATGCGCACGCCCACTTCTGGGATCCGACACGTCTTTCTTATCCGTGGCTCGCCGAGGTCCCGGCTATCGCTGCGCCTCACACGCCCGAGCATTTCATAGCTGAAGCTGCCGAGTTGCCTGCGTATATCGTTTTTGTTCAGGCCGAATGCGATCGTGCGCATTTCCTGGACGAGGTGCAGTGGATCGCCGAGTGGGCGGCGCGCGAGCCGCGTCTTGCGGGGATTGTGGCGTTTGCGCCCATGGATGGCGGAGCGCAAACCGCGGCGGCGCTTCATGCGCTTGCCAGCGTTTCGCTGGTGCGCGGGGTGCGCCACCCGATCCAGGGCGAAGGCGACGGAAGTTTCTGTCTGCGTCCCGAGTTCGTGGCCGGCGTGCAGTCGCTCGGCGCGCGTGAGCTGACGTTTGACATCTGTGTGACGCACGATCAGTTGCCGGCCGCGGTCGAGCTTGTGCGGCGGTGTGCGGATACGATGTTTGTGCTGGACCATGCCGGAAAGCCGGCTATTCGCGACCACCTGCTCGATCCCTGGCGCAGTTCCATCGAACAGCTTGCCCGTTTGCCCAACGTGATGTGCAAGCTTTCGGGCCTTGTGACTGAGGCCGCCGTCCCATGGGGCGAAGCCGACCTTGAGCCCTACGTCCGTCATTTGCTCGGCCTACTTCGGGCCAACGCGGCTTTTGTTCGGCAGCGATTGGCCGGTGGTCAAGCTGGCCGCTTCTTATGCACGCTGGCTCGCAACTGTGCGGAGTCTTCTTTCGCATCTATCTGCCGACGAGCGTAGGGCCGTGTTTTTCGAAAACGCGCGCCGCTGCTATCGACTGCCTTCTTCCAAGACGACCAGCGACATTGGCGTGATTTGAGCCTTTTAGTGAATCCGTAGTGCTACTCTCGGTCGCATGACTCCGTTTCGTCTGAACGACAAGGTGGCCCTGGTGACGGGCGCGGGCTCGGGCATCGGGCGCGCTATCGCCGAGCTGCTCGCGGCGCAGGGCGCGGCGGTGTGGGTCGTGGATCGGGATCCATCGGGCGGTCAGGCCACGGTGGATGCGATTCGCGCGGCGGGCGGAGAGGCCGATTTTGCGACGGCCGACGTGGCCGACGAAGCGTCTGTGCAGGCGCTTGCGAGCCGTGTGCCCGCGCTGCACATCCTTGTGAACAACGCGGGCGTGGGTCACGTGGGCAACCTGCTGCAAACCGGCGCCTCCGACTTGGACCGCCTTTACAGTGTCAACGTGCGTGGCGTGTTCAACTGCTGCAAGACCTTCGTTCCGGCGATGCTTGAGCGGGGGACGGGCAGTGTCATTTCGCTGGCCTCGATCGGCGGCATCGTGGCGGTTCGCGACCGCTTGGCCTACACCACCACGAAGTTCGCCGTGGTCGGCCTGACCAAGGCCATGGCGCTGGATCATTCGCACACCGGCGTTCGCTTCAACTGCATTTGTCCAGGGCGGGTCGAAACGCCTTTCGTGCAAGCGCGCATTGCTGAGTATCCCGATCCCAAGCAGGCCTATCGCGACATGGTGTCCACGCAGCTCACCGGCCGCATGGTGCGCCCCGACGAAGTAGCGGCGGCGGCGCTCTATCTTGCGGCTGACGAGTCGGCCATGGTCACGGGCAGCACCCTTATGATTGACGGCGGCTGGAGCGCGGGCAAATAATGCGGGCCGGACGCTACTGATGACGAAAACAGGACTGCTCGAGGGCACAATTCGCGGCCTTGCGACCTACGACATTCGTTTCCCCACGTCGCTTGAGCTCGACGGCTCGGATGCCATGAATCCGGACCCCGATTATTCGGCGGCATATGTGGTGCTCGAAACGGATCGGGGCGACGGCGTCGAGGGTCACGGGCTGGCGTTTACCATCGGTCGCGGCAACGACGTGGTGGTGGCGGCCATCGAGGTGTTGCGTCCGATGATTGTCGGGCATGCCATCGCCGACTTCGTGGAATCTCCGGGCGCGTTTTGTCGGCGGCTTACCGGCGACAGCCAGTTGCGCTGGCTTGGCCCCGAGAAGGGCGTCATGCATATGGCGACTGCGGCGGTCATCAATGCGCTGTGGGATCTTTACGCCAAGCTCCACGGCAAGCCGCTGTGGAAGTTGCTGACGGATCTGTCGCCTGCGCAAATCGTCGAGCTGGTGGATTTTCGCTATCTCACCGATGCGCTGACGCCGGATCAGGCGCTGGACATTCTCGATCGGCGGCTTGCTTCCCGGCGGCAGCGGGAAGCCGACATGCGCGCGCATGGCTATCCCGCGTACACCACGTCGGCGGGGTGGCTGGGCTATCCTGACGAGAAAGTTCGGCGCTTGTGCCGCGAAGGCATGGATGCCGGTTTCAAGGGTTTCAAGATCAAGGTGGGCCTGGACCAAGCCGACGACATTCGCCGCGCCAAGATCGTCCGCGAGACCATCGGCCCGGATCGGACGCTGATGGTCGACGCCAACCAGCGCTGGGACGTGCCGGTGGCTATCCAGTGGACAAGCGCGCTGGCGTTTGCCAAGCCGCTGTGGATTGAAGAGCCGACCTGCCCGGACGATGTTCTCGGTCATGCGGCCGTCGCCCAGGCCATGAAGGTCCACGGCATCGGCGTGGCCACCGGCGAGCATTGCCCGAATCGCGTGGTGTTCAAGCAGCTTCTGCAAGCCAAGGCCATCGCCTTCTGCCAGATCGATTTCTGTCGCCTGGCCGGCGTGAATGAAGTCGTCGCCGTGTTGCTCTTGGCCGCCAAATTCGGCGTTCCTGTGTGTCCGCACGCGGGCGGCGTGGGGCTGTGCGAATACGTGCAGCACGCCTCGATCTTCGACTACATCGCGGTGTCCGGTTCTTTGCAAGGACGCTGGATCGAATATGTGGATCACCTGCACGAGCACTTCGTCGATCCGTGCGTGATTCGCGACGGGCGGTATGTCGCGCCGCTGGCGTCGGGCTTGAGCATCACCATGAAAACGCCTTCGCGCCTCGCCCACCTTTTCCCCAGCGGCACCGTTTGGAAGGAGCTTGCCAGTCGATGAGAATCGTACGTTATCTGGACAACAAAGGTCTTACCCACTACGGCAGCGAGCAGGGAGACGGCTCGGTCCGCCTCATCGACGGCGACATTTTCGGCTCGTTCACGGTCACCTCCGAAGGCGCCCAGGTTCGCAAGCGTTTGGCGCCGGTCGCGCCCACCGGCATCCTCGCCATCGGTCTCAACTACCGCCATCACGCGGAAGAAACCCACGCCAAGATTCCCGAGTATCCCGTTCTGTTCATGAAGAGCGCGAGCGCGGTCCAGAATCCCGACGATCCCATCGAGATTCCCACGCACCTGGCATCGAGCGAGGTGGATTACGAGTGCGAGTTGGCCGTGGTGATCGGCAAGACCTGCAAGAACGTCACGCGCGAGCGCGCCCTCGACTATGTTCTCGGCTACACCTGCGCCAACGACGTGTCCGCGCGCGATTGGCAAATTCGCATGGGCGGCAGTCAGTGGTGTCGGGGCAAGACCTTCGACACCTTTGCGCCTCTCGGACCGTGCTTGGTCACCCGCGACGAGATCCCCAATCCCAACAACCTGCACATCGCGACCATTCTCAACGGCGAGCGCATGCAGGATTGGACCACGTCCGATATGATCTTCGACGTGCCACGGCTGATCGAATTCTTGAGTGGCAGCACGACGCTTGTGGCGGGCACGGTCATCATGACCGGCACGCCCCAAGGCGTGGGCATGGCGCGCAAGCCGCCCCGCTGGTTGGCAGCCGGCGACGTTGTCACCGTCGAGATCGAGTCCATCGGACGACTGACCAATCCGGTCGTCGCCGAAGGCCAGTAAGCGGCAAGCGCGTGGCGCGGTCATGAGCGCACCTTCCTCGTCTGTCTCTGTCGCCGCCTCACCCGCGCGCCGAGTGCAGCTCATGAGCACGTGTCTTTGCGACGCGTTTTTCGACGACGTGGCGCGAGCGACCGTGGAGGTCCTCGAACATCTCGGCTGCACCGTCGAGTTTCCGGCAAGGCAAACCTGTTGTGGCCAGCCTGCCTTCAACGCGGGCGACTGGCCCGCGGCCCGCACGGTGCTTCGTCATGCCGTGGATGTCTTCGCGGGCGAAGCGCCGGTCGTCATTCCGTCGGCCTCGTGTGCGGCCATGCTGTCGCACGGGGCTCAGATTCTGTTCGAAAACGAACCGGACGTTGTGGCGGTCAAGCAGCTTGGCACGCGGGCGTGGGAGCTGACTGACTTCATCGTGCGTGGGCTCGGCGTCACGTCGTGGCCCGGTCGCTTTGCCGGGCGCGTGGCCTTTCATCGGTCGTGTCACTCGCGGGGCAGCGGCACCGGCGATGCCGTGTGCGCGCTGCTGCGCTCGGTGTCGGGACTCGAATTCGTAGACTTCGACGAGGCCGAGCAGTGTTGTGGTTTCGGCGGCACGTTCTCGGTCGCATTTGCGTCCATTTCGACAGCCATGGGCACGCTGAAGCTGGACAATCTGCTTGCGGCGAAACCGGACGTGATCGTGTCGACGGATATGAGCTGCCTGCTTCACCTGCGCGGCTTGGCCGAGCGGCAAGGTCGTCCTTTGCGCGCACTGCACGTGGCCCAGGTGCTTCGCGATGCGCTCGCATCGTCACAGGTGGGCCGATGAAACGCGAGCCCATCGACCAATTTGCTGCCGAACAGAGCGACGAGCGCCGCACGTCCGTGCGCTTGGGCAGCAAAGCGGGCCACGAAAAGCGCACGCAGGTATTGCACGAGGACTACGCCGACGTGGATCTCCTGCGCAAGCTGGCCGGGCAGATCAAGCAGCACACGCTGGAGCACCTGGATTCGTACCTTGAAAAAACCGAGGAGAAGCTGCGTGCTCGCGGCGTGAAGGTTCACTTTGCTCTCGATGCCGAGGCGGCTTGCCAAAGCGTGCTCGACATTCTGCAAGCTCGCGGCGCCAAACGCCTGGTCAAGACCAAGACCATGGTCAGTGAAGAAATCGAGCTTCTGCCTTTCCTTGAACATCACGGCGTCGAGTGCTTCGAAACCGACCTGGGCGAGTTCATTGTCCAGCTCGATGCCGACCGGCCGAGCCACATCGTCAAGCCCATCCTGCACAAGAACCGTCGGGAAATCGCCCGCACCTTCCAGCAGAAAGGTCTTGGTACCTACGATGACACTCCCGAGGTCATCACGCGACGGGCGCGCGAATTTCTGCGCCGCAAGTACTTGGAAGCAGACGTCGGTCTGTCGGGCGCCAATTTCGTTTCGGCCGAAAGTGGTCGACTGGTACTGGTCACCAACGAAGGCAACTCTCGTTTCTGTCTGGCGGCACCGCGCTGTCATATTGCCGTGGTCGGCATCGAGAAACTGGTGCCTGACGACAGATCGTTGTCGGTCTTTGTCAATTTGCTCGCCCGCTCGGCCACCGGCCAACGGCTGAGCGTGTACACGGAATTTATCTGCGGCGCGAGATCGCCTGATGCGCCTGACGGTCCGGAAGAGATGCACGTCATCTTCCTGGACAACGGGCGTACGGAAGTGCTGGGCACGGAGTATCGCGAGATCCTTCGCTGCCTTCGTTGCGGAGCGTGCCTGAACGTGTGCCCGGTCTATCGCCAGGCCAGCGGGCACGCGTACCGCAGTGTCTATCCTGGGCCCGTCGGCGCCGTGCTTTCGCCGTTGCTTGCCGGCAAGCGATTTTTAGAGCTGGCCGACTTGCCCAAGGCTTCCACGTTGTGTGGCGCGTGTGCCGAAGTTTGTCCGGTCGATATTCCGATTCCTGATTTGCTGGTCCGACTTCGCAACCGGGGTAAACAAGAAGGCGCACCGTCGGGTGCCACGCCATCCCTGGGCGGTTTTGCGAAGCTTGCTTCCATGCCCACCGCGTGGAAGGCGGCGCTTGGCATGGGCAAGTTAGTGGACCACATGCCGCGTGCCGTGCAGCCGGGACCTCTGCGCGCGTGGCAAGGCGAGCGCGACCTTCCTGCTTGGCGTGGCGGCGCTTTCCGCTCGTGGTTTCGCAAGCGTGGAAAGAAAGCATGACTGATGCGCGCGACGAGATCTTTGCGCGAATTCGCGCGGCGCTGCAGCCGCTGGAGGCGCGCACGACGTTGCCGACCTTCGATGCGAGCGTGGCCATCGCACGGCACGCGCAAGCGATGCCCGACCTGGTGGCTGCATTCACGCAGGCCTTGGAAGCTGTGCACGGCCGCGCCTTTCGCGACCCGGCAGCGCTGGCTGCGTGGCTGCGCACGAAAGAAGCCAAACTTGGGTACGTCGATCCCGAGGTGCTGGCCGCGCTTGGTCCTGCGTTCGCGACTGAGCTCACACTGGAAACCAGTTTTTCCCGGGCTCGTGTTGACGACTACCACTTCGGTATCACGAGGGCCGCGGGCGCCATCGCCGAAAGTGGAACCATCATCCTCGACGATCGCTCGACACCTGTGCGGCTTGCGGCGCTGGCGCCCTGGATTCACATCGCGGTGGTGCCGCGCTCGCGTATTCATGCGTGTATTCCCGACGCCATTTCAGCGCTGGGCGACGATGCGAACATCATTTGGTGCACGGGCCCGTCCAAGACAGCCGATGTCGAGGGCATCTTGATCGAGGGCGTGCACGGCCCCGGCGAGCAAGTAGCCTTGATCGTTGACGGCTAAACGACCATCCGAGCACCGCGAACAACACGCCGTCAGAACTGCACGCCGGTGTCGATGTAGTAGAACTCCTTGTATAGGGCGGCCAGGTCTGCGTCTGTAGTGGCCGGTGGATCCCAACTCTTCACCGCTTGCTCCGACACGATGGAGCGCCCCGATCCGTCCGTGAATCGCAATGCCAGGGGCAGTGTGAAAGGTCCGACCCCTGACGGAAGTTGAGGAAGCACCCAGGTGCCAAAGCGTTCTTGCGGCCTGGCCTGCGTGTAGTTGGGGTCTCGTTTCATTGCCATCCAGTCGCCGGTCGGGAGCCTGGCTTCGACGTTCACCAAGGATCCAAGCCCGGAAACATTGACCACGCTGAAGGAGAAGTAGTAGGTGCCGCCGTTCTTCACAAGGATGTAGATGTTGCCGGTCACCGGACAAGGTACGCGACGGTAGCGGGTTGGGATAACCCCGTCCACCATTTGCCCGTTGGCATCGCCGGTCTGCAAGCGGGCCATGGCAATGTCCGACAGATCTAGGTGAAGACTCTCATTGGGTAGTGGATCGTGGTCAAGCGGAGGCACGGGCGGCGCAGGTGGCAGCGGACAGCCGTATTTGAAATCGGAGACCTCGCCGCAATGGTCGCGTCCTGAGCCACAACACCACTTGGAATTGGCCGAGCAGGGACAGGAATCCACCACTTGAAGCACAATAGGCGGCGTATAGCCGGTACTGCCGGACTGATAGTCGCTACCATCCTTGTTGGTGCGCACGAGCTGAAAACATTCGCCGCAGCTCAAGTAGTTGTCATTGTCCCCAGGGAGGCTAGGCCAGAATTGCGTGTAGTAGTCGCCGTCGGGGGCCGCAAAATTTCCACGCAGCGTGGTGTCAGCGGGGTCTTGGCAAAGATCAGGGTAGGTCTTGCAGAAGGTCGTGCAGAGTTTTCCCAAAGTTGGGTCGGTGAAATTGAAGGCTTTCGTGCAGAGCCCGTACAGGCCGAACGCGCAAGCCCCGCCGTAAGTCAGTCCGAAGTGGGTCGAGCGGGAATAGTGCCAAGGTTCATTGTCAGAGACGCAATGGACTTCCGGCCAGCGGCCTGATGTACAGGCCCGGCTGTTGACGACTGTGCATTGAGGCGAGCCAGGTCCCCCGCACGAGCTACAATCTTCGGACTTGTTGTCGTTGCTGCAGTACTGGGCACAGCACACGCCGTCGGTCAGCGCCCACGCTCCGCATGAATCCGCTGCAGCATCCGGACGGGGAGCAGGGCTGCGCAGAGTTGGGTCCTGGGAAACCGCAGGACCGATGCACACAAGAGGTGCATCCACGGCTGCATCGGGTATTGCGCCGCTTCCACCACAGCCCCCCCCACAGCCAGCGCCTGATGTTCCACCTGAGCTGCTCCCGCCTTCGCCCGTCGAACCCGCGCGCCCGCCCCCGCCTGCACTCGCGGTCGAGCCACCGCTTGCCGTCGAGCCACCGCTTGCGGTTAGGCCGCCGCTCGCGGTCGCACCCGCCACAGCGGTGGATCCGCCCATTCCGCTCTCGCTTCCCGCCACGCCCCCTCCACCCGCCCCGCCAGTCTGAACCTTACCGCCTGTGTCGCCAGCGGCGGTTCCCGACGAACACCGCATGGAGCCCACTGCCAATGCGAAGCAGCCAAAAAGCAGAAAAGGCCGCCATCCCGCACTCGGAATCGAGCTGTGTTCCGTGGTCATGTGCATCCAAGTATTCTGGCACATGCGACCAGACAGCGCATAGGCTGAACGGCCTGAGGATGTCCCAGAGGTGGATGTGGGCCTTGATTGGAGATGCAGAAACCGCCATGGGGCTCATGGCGGGCAGTTGTTCCACACGTTCGGCTAGGCTACGCAGTCCAACTCGGCCTGGCTCTCGTCCGCGACCAACGGGCCGGCCAGCACCGCCGCGGGCGGGCGCTGCAAATCCCAGATCAGACCGACCTTCGCCAGGCAGCGCAGAACCAAGTAGGTCATATCGAGCTCCCACCAGAAGAATCCCTGGTTGGCCGCGCTTGGATAGTGGTGGTGGTTGTTGTGCCAACCTTCGCCGGTCGTGATGATGGCCAGCAGCCAGTGGTTTCGCGAGTTGTCCTTGGTCGCGTATCGCCGACCGCCGAACATGTGGGTCAAGGAATTGATGGCGAACGATCCGTGCCAGAGCATCACGGTTGACACCATGAATCCCCAGACCAAGCCGTGCACGCCACCGATCACGAGAAATGCCAGGCCCAGCACCGC
Organism: uncultured delta proteobacterium; assembly: GCA_963723955.1. Taxonomy (GTDB): domain Bacteria; phylum Myxococcota_A; class Polyangia; order Fen-1088; family Fen-1088; genus Fen-1118. Next base: position 331,228 of record CAVRSU010000007.1, on the reverse strand, counting down.
CGCTGGCAAAAAGCTGATGCCAGGACGACTCAGGAAGCGCAGCTCGGGGTACTTGGCAAGATCGGGAACGACCTTGAGGTCAGCCTTCCACTTGTCGTTCAGGATCCACCCCAAGTGCGCATGCCAGAACCCCTGCTGTTTGACCGAATGCAGGTCGAGTGGCGTGTCCGAGTGTCGATGGTGCCAGCGGTGGTGGCTGGCCCACCACAGAACGTCACTTTGCGCGGCGCTCTGGGCCGCGACGGCCAGCAGGAATTGAAACACCCGCGAGGTGCGAAAGGCGCGATGGGAGAAGTAACGGTGATACCCTGCCGTAACCACCACCATGCGCACATAGTAGACAGCGATGGCGAAGGCGAATCCGCGCCACGACCATCCACCGAAGATGACTCCGACCGCCGCGACCAGATGAACCATCACCAAAAGGATCATGGTGGAACGAACGATCCCGCCCGACGACCTGGGCAGGGCTGGAGCGGCCTGATGAACGCTTTTGCTAGAACCATCCATGGGTTAGGTATGAAAGGCTCTGTGTCAGCGGACGACCACGGTTGAGTCACAACGATGTCAGAGCGAAAGGAGACCATGACCCATTCCATGCCCGAGACCGTCGACGGTATTCCCAGTATTTCGGGCAGCGAGGAGGTCATACGCGCGGTCATGCGGCGACCGCGCGAGCAGCAACACCTGGCGAGTGGAATCGATTTCAGACGGATTCGCTCCGGTTTTGCCTGCGCGCTGCACATGCACCAGCCGCTCATCCCCGCGGGCGGCGCAGACCCGGGCACCGCGCCTATCATCAGCAACCTGAAGCACATGATGGACCACCCCAACGACGGGGACAACCACAACGCCAGCGTCTTTCACTGGTGCTACAAGCGCATGGGCGAATTCATCCCCACCCTGGTGCGCGAAGGGAAGCAGCCGCGCATCATGCTCGAGTATTCGGGCACTCTGCTGCACGGACTGCGCGACATGGGGCTTGCCGATGTGTTCGACGCACTCGTGCCGCTGGCGCGCAACCCCGACTACGCCCGCTGCGTGGAGTGGCTTGGCGCCCCCTGGGGCCACGCCGTGGCGCCGTCGACGCCGGTGCAGGACTTCCGCCTGCACGTGCAGGCCTTCCAGCACCATTTCGCCGCCATCTTCGGGTTTGCGGCCCTGGAACGGCTGCGCGGATTTTCTCCGTCGGAGATGGCGCTGCCCAACCACCCCGATGTCGCCTACGACTTCGTGAAGACCTTGCGCGATTGCGGCTACCGCTGGGTGCTCGTGCAAGAGCACACCGTCGAGCGCGCCGAGGACGGCGCCGCGCTTCGCGACAAGCACATCCCGCATCGCTTGGTCGTGAGGAGCAGCCAGGGCGAATGCACCTCCATCGTCGCCATCATCAAGACCCAGGGCAGCGACACCAAGCTGGTGGCGCAAATGCAGCCGTATTACGAGGCCAAGTCGGTCGGGGCGACCGAGCTTGCCGGCAAGCGAATTCCCCGCCTGGTGACCCAAATCGCCGACGGAGAAAACGGCGGCGTGATGATGAACGAGTTTCCGCCCAAATTCATGGAGGTCATGCGCGAGGCCAGCGGCTCGGAGGTGCCGCCGCTGAATGTGAGCGAGTATCTGGACTACCTTGAATCCATCGGCTTATCAGACGGGGATTTTCCGGCCATACAGTCCGATTTTCCACCACCGCCTGTGGCAACGCTATCAGGCTGGCTCGGGGCCGGAGAAACTTGCCCAGGTCATCGCCGAGCTGAAGAAGGAAGATGTACGATTTCACGTCGAGGGCGGATCGTGGACCAACAACATTTCGTGGGTGCGCGGCTACGACGACGTCCTGCGGCCGATGGAGCGCGCCAGCGCCTTGTTTTCCGAGAAAATACTGAACGCAGTTTCTACCAACAGCGCCCGCTACCGGAGCGCCCTCTTTCACCTGCTGGCCGCCGAAACCTCGTGCTACCGCTACTGGGGCCAGGGTATCTGGACCGACTATGGACGCGAGCTCGCCGAGCGGGCGATCCGGATCGGACAGAGCGCGGGCTAGCATATGACGGAATGTCAAATGCTTCCCAATTGAGAACGGAATATAACTCTGTTGTTTCCAACATTTCATGGTTGTTGCTTCCGGGAGAATCCCCCGGAAACTTGTGTCGGATCCATTGTCGAATCTCCTCCGCCCTGCTTATGTTGAGCCAGGAGGCAACGACATGAAGTGCATTGAAGCCATTATCAAACCATCGATGCTTGAGGACGTGAAGGTGCAGATCCGGCAAGTCGGAGTCAAAACCATGACCTTGTCGGAAGTCACGGATTGTGGCGGCAGCGGTCGGAAAATGATCTATCGCACGGACTGCATCGTTGATTCCGTTTCAAGGGTGCGAATCCAGACCATCGTCGAAGAGGACATGGTTGGATCTGTCGTGGATGCCATCATGGCCAGCGCGCGCCCCGGCGAGAGCGACAACGGCACAATCACCGTCTACCCAGTGGCAGAGACAATTCGCATACAAACTGGTGCACGCCCATTCAAAGTGACCCATAACGACCAGGCTAGGGTCGCCTGAATGTCGGAATAGGGACCGCGCTCGCCCGCGGCCCCCGGACGAGCGGGACTACCGCATCCGGCTTTTGCCTTAGATGATGACGGCGAAGCGGACCACCCCCGGTCGCGGGAACCAAGGCGAAATAGGAGCACCGGCCTCAGATTTCTGAACGCGCCGCTGGGGTAAAGGCCACATTCCTCAAGATTTCGGCCCCAGGCCAGGTTGACGTGACGATGGAACGGTTCTTGCGTAACGTCGGCGGAGCGAGGCCAGCATGAAGAGCACAGCGACAACGATCATGGGTGCAGGGGCTTGGCTCCTGTTTGGTCTGACCGCATGCGGAGGCCAAGGTCTGGCCACACATGGCAGTGGCGGGACAACCGGCGCTGGCGGGACGCCCGGCAGCGGTGGAAGCGTCGGTGGTACCACCGGCGCAGGTGGCGGGCAGGTCACGGGAGGAGCCTTGGGCAGCGGTGGAAAGGTAGGCAGTGGCGGCAGCGGTGGCGCGACAAGCGCGGGCGGTGTTCCCGGCAGTGGTGGCGTGACGGTCGCTGGCGGCGCGCTCGGTAGCGGCGGAAAGGTCAGCAGCGGTGGCGCGACCGGCGCTGGCGGCGCGCTCGGTAGCGGCGGAAAGGTCAGCAGCGGCGGCGCGACCGGCGCTGGCGGCGCGCTCGGCAGCGGCGGAAAGGTCAGCAGCGGTGGCGCGACCGGCGCTGGCGGCGCAGTCGGCAGCGGCGGCTCGACCGGCCAGATGTGCGGTGGTTTCGCGGGCCTTCCGTGCCCGACCAACCAGTTCTGCGAATTGCCCACTGGGAACTGCACGACGCCCGATATCTCCGGCGTCTGCGCAAGCATGGGCAGCGGTGCCTGTCCAGCCATTTACCAGCCGGTGTGCGGCTGCGACGGAAAAACCTACCCCAGCGATTGCGACCGCCGAATAGCCGGCGTCTCCAAGGCGGCGGACGGTGCGTGCCAGGCACCCAGCCAGCCATGCCCGGCCGACATCTCACAGATCAGCAGCTGGCTGTGCACAGAGGGGCTGACGTGCGAGTTCGGCACGGATCCGCGGCCATCGTGCCGGGACAAAGCGACCTGCACCAACGGGACTTGGACAACGACGATTCCCGAGCTTTGCTCGCCCCTTCCGCCCGTGACCTGCCCAGCGACCCGCGACGCGGCCGCTGGCCAGAGCTGCCCCACCGACGGCGCCTACTGCGCGTACAGCGGTCTCAACTGCGCGTGCACCAACTGCACGAACGGGCCGGTCGCCTCATGCAGTGGCGCACTCACGTGGCACTGCGATGCCCCCAACGCCGATCCAGCATGCCCGGCTGCCATGCCGCTGCTCGGGACCTCGTGCTCGTCGAGCGGCCAGACCTGCACCTACGCCTGCGGCTCGACGGGCGCACGACTGTGCAAGCAGGGCGCGTGGTATGCCGCCAGCGGCGGTTATTGCCCGGTCTCCACCCGCCGTGCGAAGCAGGACATCGTGTACCTGGCTGAAACCGACCGCAAGCGCATCGCCGACGATCTGGCGCGCTTCAAGCTCGCCACCTACGAATACCGTGACCCTGCCCTGGCCGGCAAACGTCACCTCGGCTTCATAATCGAAGACGTTCCCGGCAGCCCGGCCGTGGATCGCGACGGCAACATGGTGGATCTGTACGGCTACACCAGCATGCTAGTCGCCGCCGTGCAGGCCCAGGGCAAAGAAATCGAGCAGCTCAAGGCCGAGCTCGCGCGCCTCAAGCTCAAGCTGCGTAAGTAACGCCCGCGTTCGCGATCTGGTGAATGCTGGAACAAACACCGGACGGGGTGGCTGCTAGTAACGAGTTCTTTCAACCTCGCGCAAGGCCTGCAGTACGGCTTCGAGCTCCAAGGGCAACGGCGAGGCAATGTCGAGCTGGCCACCCTGCACAGGGTGCGGCAGACGCAGTCGCGTGGCGTGCAAGAACAGACGGTGCAGACCGTGGCGTTCGCGAAACAGGCGGTTGTGCTCGCCCTTGCCGTAGTTCACGTCCCCGATGAGCGGACACGAGATGTGCTTGAGATGTCGCCGCACCTGGTGCAAGCGACCGGTCAACGGCCGCGCCTCGACCAGGCTGTAGCGGCCAAACACCTCGCGGCGGACAATCATGGTCTGGGCGGAAACCCGCGGCGCGCGAGTGTCCTCACCCGGCGGCAGCGGGTGGTCGATCAGGATTTCGTCGGGAGGAACGCCGCGCACCAGGGCCAGATAGGTTTTCTCGCTCTTTCCCGCAGCGAACGATTCGCAGACCCGCGCCGCCATCTCTGCCGACAGTGCGAACAGCAGCACGCCGCTGGTGGCTCGATCCAGCCGATGCACGGGAAAGACCCGCGCGCCGATCTGGTCGCGCAAGCGAACCAGGGCCACGTCGTGCTCGCGCGCCCAGCCGCGATGAACCGCCAGCCCCGCCGGCTTGTCCACGGCGATCAGGCTCTCGTCGCGAAAAAGGATGGACAGCGCGGCGGTCATGGCTGGTCCTAGAAGTGATCCTCGCTATGGTAGGAGGAAACCGAGACGCTGCTGCGTGCCGCGATGGCCTCGTCCCATGGAGCGACCTGCCAGTTGTCTTGCCGTTTCTCGGGATAGAGCCACGGTGGCAAGGCAATAAGCAGACTGTGCGCCAGCGCACCGACGTAGGGCTCGTACATCGCGCGCAGGGCCGCCAGCTTCGCTTCCGCATCGGCACCTTCGCGCAGTTTCAGGTTCTTGTCGGAAAGCGACTTCCGCAACCGCGACAGTTCCTCGCCGGGCAGGCGATCGGGCAAGAGTGGATCGTACCGGGTGATCACCACTTGGGAAAGATCGACGGCGGCGTGGCGGGCCATGGCGAAGGTCATCTTGGCCTGTTCGCTGGGGATCCCGTCGATACCGACGATGACCAGCGAGGTCGCATCCAGGATGGTGGTCAGCGCCGCCAGCCACGATTGATTGTTGTGTTGCGAGCGAAAGAAACTGAGCACGGGATAGGACAGGTGGCTCTCTAGGACTTCGGCGGACCAGCGCTCCCAAGCGTGAAAGATCTGGTCGAGGCTGTCGTGGGGCGGGCATTGGCAGTAGCGCCGCAGAAGCTCGGCCGCGGTGGGCGGCGATCCGGCGCGCGCGTCGAGCAAGGAGATCTCGATTTCACGACGAGAGAAGGCCGAATAGATGGTCGGTAGGTAGAGCTTGTCGGGAAATTCGGGGTGCCGATCGCGATGTCTGCCCATCCCGCGCTGCCTGGCGCGGGCAATCTCTGATTTTCGCCAGTAGGGTGAGCGTTGTCCCCGCGTTTCGCTCATATCGCCAGGGCAATCCCCTTCTTTTCGGCAACGCCCCGAAGCAGCTTGGTTAGGTTCAGCCCAAGCACCGCACGTTGGCCGCATACGCCCATCATCCCGGCTGAGCGTGCCGCCGGGCGGTTGAATCCGTATTTGGGGCACTTGATGGTGCCAATCGACCCTTCGACCATCGCACGCTCCCGGATGAGACGGTCCTTCACTTTGCCTACCACTTCCCACGGCGCGCGTCCTCGGGGTGCCAATCCAATATCGCGCACGCCAAGCTTGCGAAGTCGTTTCACGTTCTCCGTGCTGTACCCACCCCGGTCGTAGGCGTAGGCACGCGGTGCCTTCCCCAACAGAGATGCGAGATCTTCGACCGCACGCACGGCATAGCTTGCATCGGTGACGTCGGTCTTCATCCCGGCCATGGTCGCAAGCACGAAGCCGCCGCGCAGACGTGTGATTCCCCACGACAGACCGAACTCCACCGCCTTGCCCACTTTGCCGCGCACGATCGAGTAGAGCTGGGGAATGTGCAGGTTGATGATCTTGCCGGATGCGACGAAGCCCGTGCGCAGCCAGTGGCGAATCTGCGGTACCAACTTGCGCATGGTTTCGTGCAATTCGACGAGCTTGCGCTGTGCGACCACGGCGTGACCGCGCAGTCTGCGTCCCTGCTCGGCCGCAACCGCGAGCGCCTTGCCCAGGTTCTGGTTGATGCCTTCGATGATGCTGGTCATCTGCGCAACCATCCGGTCCTTGGCCGCCTTGGTTTTGCCCTTGGCGAACAGCCGGTACTTGCGCACGTGCGCCTTGGCCGCCCGGAACTTGCCGTACATCTTGCCCACAAAATCCTGCAAGCCTCGTCCCGCTCTCTTCGCCGCCGCTTCGATGGACCTGACGAAGCCGCCTAGCAATCCCATTTCGTTGGGATGCGGAATCGCCGCTTCCTGTGCCGTCATGTCGGCCACTGCGACCCTGGCATCGGCAAGCCCCAGGGCCACGGCTTGTTTCACCACCGCCTCGTTGATAAGCCGGCACCCGTCTTCTCCCAGAAGCTGTGCAAAATCCTGAATCGTCGTGAAATCCGGCGTCCAGTCCGTCTCCGTCAGACCGCACAGGTATCGCGCTGGCGCGTAGTACCGAATCTGCTCCTCCACCTCGCGGTAGGGCATCTTTCGAATCGCCATCAACGTCAGCGCCCCAAGTGTCGCGCGCAAGTTCGGCGGTCGTCCCGCCGCGTTCTTGAGCTTCTTGGCCCGGACTTTTTCCGCCCGTAGTTCCAGCTCGGTCCAATCCACCGTGTCGGTCAAGACCACCATCGGATGATTGTCGGGCAACGCAATCGCGGGTCGTTTCGATCGCGCAAATAGTTCGGGCTGGCTGTTGCCGCCTCGGCGTCGTGCAGACATCGCGGACCTCCTTGGTCACACTTTCCATCAGCCACAATTCGTCGCCGTTGTCGATCCCCCACGACGAGAAAACGCATGATGTGCGACGATTTTCCTGGGGACGGTCAGTGCGAGCCGCCAGCCGCAGGCCGGCCCTTTGGGCGGCCCGGAATTTCCCGACAAGCTCTAGGTAGCCGATGACGATACCCAGGAAGGCGAAGCCCATCCCCGCTTCCAGCACGGCCACGAAGCGCGACAGGCCCGAATCCGGAACGATGTCGCCATAGCCGAGAGTGAAGAACGTCTCGCCACTGTGATAGAGCAAGAGCCCGAAGCTCGGATGTGCGTTCGACAAGAGGAGGTGGCCGCCCGTCCCGTATTGTACGAACGCGAACCCCAGGATGAGGCCGGCCGCCCAGAGCGCAAGGAGAAAGATCAAGGACAGGGGGCCGTAGTAGCCAAGCAAGGACTCGCGGCGCGCCTGCGACTTGAGCCGCCTCGTCATTCCCGCCCACGGGCCCCAGGTCAATCGGTAGTACCAGGCTGTCAGACGGAACAGACCGCGCACGCGCCTGGGGAGAACCACGGTTTCGAGAGCGTCGAGCAGGACGGACAGCAGCACCAGCAGCCCGGCGAGGGTGGAAACGATGCGGAGGACAAGCATGAGGTTAGCCGAATGCTAGCAGGCCTAGGCAGCAAAGCCGGCAAAGGCGCAAACCCTGGCGCCGCCAGCGAGCATCTTACCCTCGTGCCACACGATCATCCCCATCCCCACGCGCAAGCAAATCACGCCTCGCACGGACCGGAAAAGCTGCCCGGCATCACCCACGTCATCGCCATAGGCAGCGGCAAGGGCGGCGTGGGAAAATCCACGGTCAGCGTGAACCTGGCCCTGGCCCTGCAGCAGGTCGGCGGACGCGTCGGACTGGTCGACGCCGACATCCTGGGACCGAGTATTCCAGGCATGCTCGGCCTGCCCGCCAACCAACCGCCCATGGCCACGGCCGACCAAACCATTTTGCCGGCCGAACGCCACGGCCTGAGAGCCATGTCCATGGGCATGCTGACGGGCGACGACAACCCGGCCATCCTGCGCGGCCCCATGGTGAACAAATACTTGAACATGTTCATCGGCAACGTCGAATGGGGCAGGCTCGATTATCTGGTCATCGATCTGCCACCTGGAACCGGCGACACGCAGCTCACGCTGGCGCAGAACGTGCCGCTTTCCGGGGCCATCATCGTGACCACCCCACAGGACGTGAGCCTCAAGATCGCGCGTCGTGGATTGCGCATGTTCGAGAAGGTCCAGGTGCCCATCCTCGGCATCGTGGAGAACATGAGCACCTTCACCTGTCCGCACTGTGGAAAAGACACCGATGTCTTTCGCCGTGGCGGCGGCGAGCGCATGAGCAAGGAGCTGGGCGTGGCCTTTCTCGGTTCGATTCCCCTCGATGCGGATGTGGTCACCTGCGGCGATGCCGGCCTGCCCATCGTGCTGGAAAAGCCGAAGTCCGTCGCCGCAAAGGCCTACCTCGCCATCGCCACGGCCTTGGCAACGCAACTGCAAGGAAGGCCCACCACGGCGCTCAAACCGTTTTCGTGGGAGTGGAACGGCTCCGACACCGGCCCTGGCTGGGCCGAAGGGGCAACAGCCAAGTCAGGCTCGCGCACGACGGCGATTGGCCTGCGGCGAACCAATCCCCGAACCTTGTCGGTGCTGTGGGAGGACGGCCGAAAAGGTGACTTCGACGTCCGGGATCTGCGGCTGGCGTGCCCCTGCGCCCTGTGCGTGGAAGAGATGAGCGGCCGGCCTCTCTTGGATCCAAGCAAGGTGCGGCCCGACATCGCCCCCGTCACCCTCACCAGCGTGGGCAGCTACGGCATCACCATCAAATGGAACGACGGGCACAGCACCGGGATCTATTCCTACGAAAGCCTGCGAGCGCAGGCCGAAGGTGGAACGAGCGCGAGTGTGGAAGATGTCTGAAGCCCGCCCTGTGCCCTTGATTGCGATTCGCGCCGAGGTCCTGCTGACCGATCCCAACACGTGCAAATTCACGGTCGGCCAAAGCGTTAATCCGGGTGGGCCGTTCTTCTTCGACCGTCCGGAACGTGCCGCCGGCTCGCCCCTGCCCGAGCAGCTGTTCGACCTGGCCGGTGTCGCCCACGTGCTGGTCTCGGAGAACGTCGTCACCGTGGGCAAAGTAGCCGAGGTCGAATGGTCGCAATTGAAAGCCGCCATCGGCGCCAAGATCCGCGCGCAGCTGCTCACGGGCGTGCCCGCGATCCTCGAAAACACATCGCGAAACGTGCACTGGGGGCGCTCCGACGCCGAGGTTCGCGCGGCCATCCAGGAGCTGCTCGACGGTGAAGTCAACCGGGGCATCGCCGGGCACGGCGGCCAGATCTCCCTCGTCGACTACCAAGACGGAAAACTGCGCATCGCCATGAGCGGAGGCTGCCAAGGATGCGCATCCTCGCAGGTGACCCTGCGCCAGGGCGTCGAGGTTATGGTGCGCAGAATCGCACCCGAGGTCGTGGAAATCGTGGACACAACCGATCACGCGGCCGGGAAGACGCCCTTCTACGCGCGCTGAGATACCCGCCCAATCACAGCTTGGTTTCCGCCAGCGCCAGGATGCGCGCGAACTCGGGGGCAAGAATCTTCACCACGCTGATGCGCGGCTTGCGCACGACAGCCATGTCGGCCAGCGCCTTGTCGGCCTTCAGCGTGGCGAGCGTGACGGGACGGACCAAGGTCTTGACTGGGGCCAGATCGACGGCGCACCAGTCGCCTTCCTTGGCGGTCGGGTCGGCGTAGCCTTCCTTCACCACCTTGGCAATGCCGACGATCTCTTTGCCCTCGCCCGAGTGGTAGCAAAAGACGAGGTCGTCCTTCTTCATGGCGCGCAGGTTGTTACGGGCCTCGAAATTTCGCACGCCATCCCAGCGCGCGTGTTTGTCACGCACAAGGGTTTCCCAGGAATAGGTCGAAGGTTCGGTCTTCACCAGCCAGTAGTTCGCGGTCATGCTCTGCGAAGTCTCCTCAGAAAGGTACACGTTGGGATGCCCCAGCGCAGGCTTTGGGTTCGCTCGCCCGAACCACCGCGGTTCGATATGCGATTCGGTGTAAACTGGGGTGCTTCATTCGGAGGAATCGCGATGCCCAGCTGTCCAAAAGACTCTCAGGCCGAATGCCTGGCCCGAGCGGCCCGTGGCGAAGCACGACCCACCCCGGGCACAGCGGTCGGGGTCGTCTTGCTCGTGGGCATGGTTGCCGGCTGTCAGAGGATGGCCTGGGCCGCGCAAGATGCGCGTGAGGCAAGAGAGGCTTTCAGCATCCCCGAAGCGGCCAAGACCGACCTATCACCTGGCTATCCTGTCGACACTCGCCCACCCAAGGACTTCTTCAACGACCGGATTCTTCGCACCCTGGCGCACGAAGCATCGGCCATGGTTGTTTGCCGTCTATTGAATCTGACCGATATCTTCCGCAATCCCCGGGATCCCTATATCTTCTACGATGCCACGTGCGAGGTTCTTGAAGTGATCGCAGGTTCTCCTGATGGAAGCCCCTTCCACTTCATCTGGCAGGTCGAACGGGACAACCGCATGCCGCCGCCCCACTCCGAGCTTCTGGTCTACCTCAAGGCACGCAAAGAGCCCCTCGACGGCCCCCCCGCCCTAAAATGGATCGCGATCGATACGGGGGTCATGCGTTACACTCCAACCCTGAAAGACAGAATCCATCGCCAATCCAAGAAGACCAAAAAGAAGTAGCAGACAGCGACACGACAACAGCGCATGAGTGAAGCCTTCAATCTAGCGGGACAGGCCATTCCCAAGAACCACCCTGGGCTCTTGACGGTTCTGGGCGCAGACAAGCGCAACTACGCGATACGGGTAGCAGAATTCAAGCAATACATGCTGAGCGCCTATGGCGCGCCCGATTTGGTCAGGACGCCCCCAAAAGGCGCTCAAACCGGTGTGTCCCGCGCTGACTTCGCCAACCTGCGTGGCGTCCTCTGCTTCGAGGTGCACTTCAGCGATGCCACCGGCCATTTCACCCTATGGGATGGGGCACAGGTGGCCCACGGCGACTATTTCGACCGCGCGTTCCGAGTATCGCTGTGGATGGCCGAATAGTGCGATCTCAGACCTTCCGCCGACGCGCCACGGGCCGGCCGGCGTAGGCGTCTTTCAGCCCCTTCACGTTCAGCTTCACCATTCCCATCATGGCCTGCATGGCCCGCTCGGCTCCAGCGCGATCCTTGCCGGCCAGGCACTCGCCCAAGGCTTCGGGAACGACCTGCCAGGACAAACCGTACTTGTCCTGCAGCCAGCCGCACTGGCTGGGCCGGCCGCCCTTGAGTAGCTTGTTCCAGTAGAAGTCGACTTCTTTCTGATCCCTGCAGCTGATGAAGAAGGAAATGGCGGGCGTGAACTTGAAGTGGGGCCCGCCGTTGAGCGCGTAGAACATCTGGCCGTCCAGCTCGAAGGTGACGGACATGGGCGAGGCCCTATGGATCTTGGATTTCTTGAAGACGGAGCAGTAAAATTTGGCGGCCGCCTCGGCCTGGTTGTCGTACCAAAGGAAGGGCGTAATCCGGTTGAGCTTCATTGGCGTTGCATGTGAGATGCTTCGGGGGCCAGTCGCGTTACCAAGCTCAAGCCTCTCGTCTGATCGCCCGATGTGATCGTGTCAACATCGGCGGGCACGTAGAACGTGAGAACGGGCGAAAGACTAGCTTGCGCAGCACTCTGTCTAGGGTTTCTCTGGACGGCAGCGCGCGAAGCGCATGCTCAGACGAATTGGAATGATACCTCGCCGCCCAAGGTCAAGGACATCACCGAGCTGGATCTTGGCGATCTCTTGGCCGCGCCCGTGATCGAGTCGGCTGCCCGGCGCAAGCAGTCCATCGAGGATGCGCCCGCCGCCATGGATGTCTTCACCGCCGACGAGATTGCCGCCGCTGGCATCACGTCCCTGGCGGAGATCCTGCGGCGGGTGCCAGGGATGTACGTGGTCCAGACCAACGCCGGGCGCTTCGATGTGGGTTTGCGAGGCGTGGCGGGAGCTGCGAACAACCGCGTCCTGGTCCTGGTCAACGGCCGACGCCTGATGGAAGTAGACCGCGGCTCCCCGTCGTGGCAACTCATTCCCATCCACGTCGGCGAAGTCGAGAGCATCGAAGTCCTTCGAGGACCAGGGACTATCCTCTACGGAGCGGACGCCGTGAGCGGTGTCATCAACATCACGACAAAGGCACCCCTCGATCACCCAGGCATCGAAGCCGTCTTCGCTGCCGGCAACGGTTGGCTACCGGATGTGCCGAACGATTCTCCAAAGCACCCGCGTCGACAACCTTGGCACCGGCTACGCCACCTATTCGATGCGCAATCAGTCGGGGCGGCTAGGAGGCAGCCTGACCGCCGGATGGAACCACATGCCCGAATGGGCCCCGGCCGATCCAACCTCGATTCCCCAGCACGGCGATTTCGGCTACCACCTCGGAGCCACGCTTGACTGGCGGAAGGACGAGCGCACGAGCTTGCTGCTCGACCTACGCCAAGTCCAATCCGAGGGGTTGCGAACCATCGACGCCTTGACCAGCCAGGCCTTCTACGACGACGGCAACGAACAATCCGTGACCGCGACATTTCGTCGAGGTGAGCTTTTTCCTAATACCACACTGACGTTGAATGGCGATTATCGGCGCGTGATCGAGACAACGACGGTGCTCAGTGCGAGGAACACCACTGCGCCGGTCAGCGCATCCAATCCCCAGGACGTGGTGGAGAGAGCAGCGCCAATCAATCACCGGGCGCATTTGTTGGCCCAGGCGGACATCGATCTGCGGCGAGTGCTCACCGTCGTGTCCTTGGGCGTAGAGAGTGCCTACCAGCGCTCGCTCGGCTTCTTCGGCACCGACTACTCGCAGATCTATGATGCCGCCGTCCTGCAGAGCGAGACGCGTTTTTCCAGCAAGCTGCTGCTCAACCTTGGGTTGCGCGCCGAGAGCGCAGATGTCTCCGCCGACGGCGGAGGGAGTGCCCGTTACGTCAATCTCAGCCCACGCCTGTCCCTCGTGTCCCATTTGAACGGCGACCATTCGTTGCGTTTGGTGGCGGCCAGCGCCTATCGCACGCCATCTCTATGGGAAATCGTCGACTTGCCTGACCAGGGCGAGAGACAATACCCGCCGCCCGTTCCGGTCCCCAATACCATGCGAGGCAATTTGTCGCTCCGTCCCGAGCAGGTTCGTTCACTTGAGCTTGGGTATCGAGGACGGCCCGTGCATTGGTTGCGCTTGGACCTCACCGGATACTACCAGCATCTCAACAACCTCATTGCCTTCCAGCAGGCTCAGTTGCCCGTGAGCTATGAGAATTCGCCCAGTCGTACCCACGCCGGCTTCGAGCTGGGGGCCAGGTTTCGTCCAACGACGGGACTGAGCGCGCACGCGGCCTACTCCCTCACGCGCACAAAGGACACGAGTCCGCTACAATCGACCGGTGATTTCCCTACGCATATCCTTCAGCTCGGTGCGGATGCAAGCGCTCGCACGCTTCGCTTTGGCGTCGATTTCTATTATGCCTCGGTTATCCATCCGCTTCTCCTGGAGTCTAGCAACGCTGGCCTCCTCTGGAACCGTCCGACAAGCAATAGCCAGCTCATCCTGAACGCACGTATCGGCAAGCAATTGTTTGATGGCGCCGCGGAGCTCTTCGCCCAAGGCACGAATTTGCTAGCCACGTTGAGGAGCAGAGCGGACCTCGTGCAGTATCCGCTCAGCGGCGGTCATCCCATCGGCCTTACGGTGCTCATGGGAATTCAGATTCGGGAACCCAGGCTGGGCGGAGGCAAGTGATGAGAATGCGACCTATCGGGCCGGTGGCAATCTTGGCTCTCGCTTGCTGTGCATGCACGAGTCAATACCCACCCGCTGACGCTGGCGATCGCATCTCGGGCCGCGTCTCGTACCAGGGTAGCGCCCAACTTGCGATGAAGCGTCCCGGCCTGCGCGTCCTGCTCTTCATCGATTTTCCTCCATCCGGTGGCGAATTCGCGATGGTCCTCATCGAGAGTCCGAACCTGGCGGCGGGCGTGCCCTATGCAATCAACTGGATCACCCCATACAAGTACAAGGTCGTCGGGCAGCTCATCGACATCGATGCGCCTGATGCCGACCCAACCCAGCTACCGGCCGGCGGCTATCCTGACTTCTGTACCCTTCTTCACCCCGATGAGGGGTTTGTGAACGTGACCGACAGCGTTCCCAACACAGGCATCGATTTCTCCCTCTACGATCAGGCCGGGGCGCTAGACCCGTGCTCGACGCCCGTGACCGTCTGTCCGTCGCCCGGGAAGGCCACCATGAACCTGGTGGTGCAATCAAGCCGGATACCCACCTCGAACGACCAACTTCGTGTGGCGCTTTTCCAGACCTTCCCGTCCATGAGCCCGACCAGCAGCCACATGATCCCCGGTGCCAGCCTCGCGTTCCCACAAACCGTCATCGACAACGGTCTGCCAGCGGGAGACTATGCTGCGCTCTACGTCTGCTTCGATGTCAACTCGGATAGCGGGATGGGTCTGTGCACCGGCGAAGACGCGTTCGTCCTTCACATGTTCCCCACGCCGATGGGCTTTCCGGCGGACAAGATCGTGAACCTGGTGGCCGACCTGGATGCCGGCACCGTTGTGGTAACGGGCGTCGATGATCCCGCGACGGACGGATGTCCATAGGACCTCGCTGACTTCCAGCGTGCGAGCGCCCATGCACGCGCCAAGGCTCGCCTTTGCCGTGCTGGTCACCCTGTTTGCGCGAACCGCGACGTCCGAAGAACCCGCGTCGTCGGTGCCACCGGCCAAGCAAGCCACGATCCTGCTGCGGGCTCTGGCATACGATATGAATCTTCAGGCGCGCTCGGGTGGCACGGTCAATATCGCCATTCTCCGAAAGAGCGGCGATTCCAGGTCCGAGGCAATGGCTCTCGCGATGACAGAGGCTTTCAAGGCGCTGCAATCGGCCAGCGTTGCCGGGCTGCCCATGCGAATCGCCACCCTGTCACAAGGGGACATGAAATCGCTCGATCAGGCCGTTGCGAACCAAGGCATCGACACCCTCTACGTCTGCGACGGGCTCGATTCGGAAATTCCCGCCATCAAGGCAATCAGTCGACGGCGCAAGGTGATCACCATGGGAAGCCGGGAGCAGTATCTTGTTCAGGGATTGTCGCTGGGGGTTTTTGTGATCGCGGGCAGAAACGTCATGGAGCTGAATCTCCAGGCAAGTCGCGAAGAGGGAGTGGCATTCTCGACGGAAATGGTCGGCCTGGCTCGCATCATCAACAACTAGCCCCATTCCCATCCCCCGCTTGAAGAGAATTTGACGTGAACGCCCTCTGACATTCGCGCATACCCTTTCGGGTTGTCTCATAGCATCCACCGAGTCAACTGGCGGGCTCTTCCGGTCGAATCCATCTGGTCGGACGAGCATCCAATACACCGATGAACCCCGCACTATACCCCCGGCTGGTGGCCGTCGAGACCACCAGCTTTTGCAGCGCCAAGTGCGTTTTCTGCCCGAACGACACGCTCAAGCGCGGCAAGAGGCACATGACGGACGAACTGTTCGAAAGCATCATCGAGCAGTGCCGCGAGTTTCCCCTGCCGGCCATCGAGCCCTTCCTGCAAGGCGACCCCTTCTCCGATCCCAAGATCCTGCCGCGGCTCGATATGATTCACCGCCGCCTGCCCAAGACCAAGCTGCGCCTCTATACCAACGGCTATGGCATGTTGCCCGAGCGAGTCGATGCCCTCACCGAATTCGGCATCGACCACCTCTTCATCAGCCTGAACACCACGGACCCGGTACGCTACAAGTCGGTGATGGGCCTCAACCTCGAGCGCACCCTGAACAATCTGCGCTACGCCACCGATCCCGTCCGTCGCCACCGCCTGGCGCGCCAGATCACCGTACGCATGGTGCGCGTGCTCGACACCTCGCTTGAGGAGCAAGAGAACTTCCTCGCCCTGTGCAAGGAGCTCGACGTCAAGCCCTTCATCTCCGGTCTGTTCAATTACAAGGGCGACATCCAGAGCAACTTACCCATTCCCAACTATCCCTGCGAGCACATGGATCGGCTGGACATCCTCTCGAACGGCACGGTCACGCTCTGTTGCATGGATCAGGACGGCGAGTTCAGTTGGGGAGATGTCAACAAGCAGCCCATCCTCGAAGTCTACCGAGGGTCTGTGGCGTCCAAGTACCGCGAGATGCACTGGAGTGGCCGCCGCAACGAAATTCACCCCTGCGACACGTGCAACCTGTTCTGGCCGGGCCTGGAGGGGCTACCACTGCTCAAACGCGCCAAGTTCGGCGCCCAGGCGGGATTGTATTTCCTTCGCCATCGGCCCACGGGCAAGAAGGCGCCCCAGCTCGTGCCCGCGGCGGCACTGGTACCGCCGCGGACTTGATCACTCTCTACTGACACAGCGTCGCGCAGGTGGTGTCTCCGACCTGGGCTTCTATTGAATCCTTGGAGCAGCGACGGCGCTGTCCGACTACTGGACCGTCAAGCCCAGGAAGCAGTAGTCGAAAGGCGTCGAGGTCGTGGCGCTGCAGGGCACCAGGAACTGCACCATTCCGACGGAAGTGCCAGACACGAAAGCCGTGCCGCTCATATCCCAGCAAGCGGAGTTGAGGTGGGAGAACGGAATGTTGACGGTATTCGGGCCGGCTGACGGCGGCAGGTACGCGCACCAGTAGTTACTGCCGTCCCACAGTTGCAGTTCCAGAGTCGAGCCGCCCTTGTTCGAGTAGCTGACGGTGATGCTGCTGCCCACGAAGGGAAGCGAGCCGGTCGAGCCGCTCGCACCCGATTGCGCCTGGTTGACGTTGAACGCCGCGTTCGCCCAAGACTTGTAAGTGGAGCTGGCACCGACGGTCCCAGAGGCACAAAAGGAGCTCTCCGTGTAGGTCAGACCGCCGCAGATTGTGCCCGCACCCGCGCAACTGGATACAATCGACCCGCTCAAGATGACGGTGCCCGCATTGATGGTCACATAGCCACTGTTGGGGTCGATGGTCGGCGCGCCGGGCAGCGCCGTGTCTGCGTGAATGAAGGCGTCGGTGTCTACCGCGCCGTCGCGAGATATCATGGTGCTACCACCCGTTCCGGATCGGCCGCCGGCGCCCATGCCGCCGCTCCCCCGACCACCGCTTCCATTTCCGTCGTTGCCGCTGCCGGCACTACCGCCACGACCAACCGTCGTGCTGCCCCCGAGCGCCGGCGTGCTCGCGGGGCGACCACCGGTCGATGCCCCACCTTGGCCGACCACCGTGCCCGCAACGGGCGAGGCGTGCCCCCCGCTGCCGTTGGTCGTGATGCCGCCCACACCCGGCGAGGCGTGCCCCCCGCTGCCGTTGGCCGTGATGCCGCCCGCGCCCGCCTCGCCACCTTGAGAACCACCGCTGGCGCTTCCGTCCGGGGAGATTGCGAACAGTCCGGATTCTCATGCCACAAGCCGCGAGCACGAGCGCAAAGGCTACAGCACGCCACCGACCGATGATCCCGCGAGTCCCCGAGTAAGCTTCTTTCCTTGGTGTCATGGTCGTGCGGTCCCCCTCTACGGGCTGAGAGTCGCCAGTCGCTGCCCGCAGGTCAAGTCTTTCGATCCACCCATGGAACCCGAACAGAGAAGGGTCAGCGCCCGTACCCGGCCGAGACGATGTTGGCCTGGACGGCGTCGTCGGTCGAATCCGGCGGATTGCCGATGGTTATCGCGCCTTCGAAGAAGATTCCCACGCCGTTGTTGCTCCCATCGCCGCCCGTTCCGAGGACCAGTCTGCACGACTGGGTTACGGGGATCGAGACGCGTTTTCTGCGCAACTTGCTCAAGGAGACCAGCGGTGATTTCCAGGCCATGGCTGCGCGACTTCTGACCGGCCGATCCGCTCGCAATGCCCGTCGCGTACGCCTGCGTTTCAACCAACTGATCTGGCGCGAGATGCCGACTGGGCGCGGCGGGCTCGATTGGAGACGCGAAAGGTCCTTCGCCGGCGAGCCCGCTTGTCGCGCCCGAAGCGAAGCGGACTTCGCCCTTGAGGCCTCACGTCTGGTGCATTGGCGGCGCGGACGCTGTGGCACGGCGGTTGCAGAATTGCTCGCGAAAAAGGAGGAGTCATGCATCGTGATTTCGAGGGAACATATGGGTGGGGTGGCAATGGGTCGAGGCACCTCGCGTGGGAGCTGAGCCCGGCCCCGAAAGGCGAATACCCGCCCTCGGTCTACGCACGTCACATCGACGAGGCGATCAAGCGCGGGGACAAGCTGTTTGGCGAGCCCCATACGTACCTGGTTGCCTTTGATCCCGACTTCGAGCAGTTCATAGCCAACGTGGCCGAGGGCCTGCGAACGTACATCACCTATCGCAGCGACGGCGGGCGCTACGCGCGCGGGCTCGTGCGCGACTCCGAGGAGATCCGGGAAATTCACAGGCGGTTCCTGCGCTCTTCGGTGCCCAGGGGGACCAAGGTTCGCCTGCAAGCGACCCTGTGGCGGCGCAAGAGCCAAATCCCGAGCGGACGCTGGGCGCTGGCGGTGCACTTCGCCGCCGACATCCTTACGTTCCCGCCCGACCGAGTCGAGGCGTCGCCCGCCGTCGTGGAACAATCAAGACGGAATCACGCCGAAAGAGTCATCCGCATCGCGCAGTCGGTGGTGAAAAACATCGACAGGCAGAATCACAATCAAGGGGATCGGTTGATCAAGGTGGTGCAGATCGCCACGCGGCTGGGCTACCCGCGTTTCCTGGACCTCTGGTACTACGCACCCGATCACGTCCGCGTGTACATGAGCATGCGCACGAACAACGCCTTTCTGCGGAAGATGACGGCGGCCACCGGCGGCAGGTTTCCGTTCGACGGCTCGATCACGCAGTCATCCCCGACTGGGTGGCGGGTATTTCCGTTCGCGAAGATCTTCAAACAGTGCCTGGGGCAGGACGATACTACCTGCCACGCAATCATCAACAATGGCCTACTCGAGGCGGACAGTCACATCTTCGACACGATCAAATACGCCAATCAAGCGGCGGCCCCCGGATTGGGCGGCGGATCCGCGCTGGGCCCCTTGGCCGCACAGTTCATGGAACATTTGGCGAGCTTGCAGGCCTCGCAGGACAACCTGCTTTCTGCGTACAAGCAGACGACGGTGGCCAAAACAGCCGGCATCTGGGCGACCTACTAAATCTAGAATTGCGCCTCTGGCGCTTGCAAAGCCGCCGCAAGGCGTGGAGAATCCCTACATGCCCCATGCGCATAAGTGGATCTTTGTGTTGCTGGTTGCGCTGTTCGGCTGTGGGGGTGGCGCCCTAGCACCCACCGACGCCGCAGACATACTCCCCTGTAGCGCGCTCATGCCGCTGGCCGACCAGCAGGTCCTCGTCCCTTGGAAAACTCACTACGCCTACTACTCGCCGGACCGATCCTTTCTCCTGCTCCAAGTCCGCGACACTACCGATCGCCTGATCCGCGTCGATCTGCCCTCGGGCACCACCAGCACCGTCGTCGATGCGCTCACCGCCGCCGGGCCACTGGGTAGCAGTGGGGCGTTTCTTCTCTACGGAACAGGCAGTGGCGGCGACGACACATTGGTGTATGACGGAAAGCAGACGCGCAAGCTGTTCAGCGGCACCTGCGATTTCGGGCCGACACCGGACGGAACGCGCGTGTACCTCGGTGGTTCATGTGTCGGGGTGGAGAACGGCCTTGCAGTGATTGACGTGGCGACGGGCACAGCGAACCTTGTCGACAAGCATCCAGTGATGGGACCCATCATGGTTTCGCCCAATGGCCATTGGATCGCGTACCAGACGGGAGATTCCTATAATGTGAATGATCGCACGATCGTGGTGGCTGACACGACGGGGAGCTCCTACACCATCGCATTGGCTCAGAACGTATCTCTGCTGGAGTTTGCCTCCGACGACCTGCTCGTCTTCCAAACCGACGGCCTGTCTGGTTCACCCGGCGACATTCGCGGACACGTGCCCGGCTCGGGCGACACGTCGTTCGTCATCGCCGCCGATCGGTACCCTGGGTATGGCTTCCCGTGCTACGGCCACCAGTTCTCTCCCGATCGGACCCGGGTGCTGGCTGTGGGGTGGTCTGCGCCGTCGGACCCGAGCTCTGTTACGTCGATCTACAGCGTCCCTTTGCATAGCGGAGATCCGCTGCTGCTCGTCGAGGACTGGAGCGTCCCCTTTTCCGTTGTTCAAGCTTTCGCCTTCGACTCTCAGGGCAAGTACGCCATGTATGTGTCCCTGAGCGGGTACGAATCAGCTGCACAAGGACCACTCCCGACGTATGAGGTCTCGGTGGTCGACATGCAAGGATCGAAGCCAAGGAATCTGTCGAACGGCTGGGAGTTCGAGGTCCCCCCTGCCACCAGCAGCGTGCTGCTCATTGATACCGTCGCTGATGGTCGATACCGATTGCATCTCACGGATCTCGCCACCGGTCTCGACAGACTCTCCTATTTCTCGAACGCGCAAGTCTACAGCCCAACAGCTCTTCGCAGCGACCGGGCCGTCTTGTTTGCTGAGCTTGACGGAGATACGCGCCGGTCGCGCTTCATGTCGGCGAGCCATCCTCAATCGCTCGTTCTGGGCGAGTGGGACGACCCGGATGACTACGAGGGATCCTCACCTATGCCGGTGGAGGCTGACCCAACCGAGTGTTTCACGGTGGTCAACACCGAGCTCCCCAGCCCCGGAACGCGCCTCGTCCTCTTGCCAGAGTAGCCGTGGGCACCGGCGTCCTCGCCAACGGTGAGCGCAACCGAATCGAGTGTGTCTGGTGCGGGCCTGGGAAGGAAATCTCTGGCACCAGTCCCGCGGCGGTCGGTGTCCGCTGCTGAGGCCACAATGAGCACGGCCAGCTGGGCGACGGCACCCAGATAGACCGCTCCGCACCGCATTGCCCCTTCACCACGAACCACAGCAACTACCGAACGACTTCTCCCCAGCAGCTGACCGTCCCGTCCATTCTCACGCCGCAGGCGTGCGTATCACTCAGGGCTAGCTGCCGGAAGGACCCGGAGGGCGGCGTGGACATTCCGTAGCTGTTGTCTCCCCAGCAAGCGATCGTATCGTCTGTTCGGATCCCGCAGCTATTCCTGTCAGCAGCGGAGACCTGCTTGAAGGTACCCGCCGGCGGCGTGGCTTTTCCGTACTGGTCGTCTCCCCAGCAAACGATCGTGCCGTCTAGCTGCACCCCGCAAGTGTGGTCGCCACCGGCTGCCACGTGCCGGAACGAGCCCAAGGGCGGTGTCGACTGTCCGTATCGGTTGTTGCCCCAACAGACGATGGTGCCATTCGACTGAACCCCGCACGTCTGGCCGTCAGGAGGATAGGTGTCCACCTCGTCTCTCCCGCCGGCTGAAATCTCTTGGAAGATGCCGGAAGGCGGGTCGGACTGTCCGTAGTCGTCACCCCCCCAGCAAGCGGCGGTGCCGTCGGAGCGCACGCCGCAGGTGTAATAGTTGCCGGCGGTCAACTGTAGGAAGGTTGGGGAGACCGGCGCGAACTGCCCGTAGGAGTTGTCTCCCCAGCAAGCGATTGTGCCGTCAATCCGCAGGCCGCAGGTGTGGAAGTTGCCGGCCGCGACCTGTTGGAAGGTGCCCGATGGCGGCGAGGACTGTCCGGATTCGTTATTGCCCCAGCAGGCAACCGTGCCGTTCGATCGGACCCCGCACGTATGCGCGCTGGAAAGGCCACCGCTGGAGTCAATACTGGCCACTTCGTGAGCGCCGCCTGCCGCCACCTGCTCGAAGGTGCCCGATGGCGGGCTGGACTGTCCGTATTGATCAGATCCCCAGCAGAGAACCGCGCCGTCGGTCCGGACCCCGCAGGTGTGACGAAAACCAACGCTTACCTGGTCGAAGGTACCAGAAGGTGGCTCGTTGTCTCCAGCATCGGCGGTCCCCCAGCAGACTATGGTGCCGTCGGTGCGAAGCCCACAGGTCCGCCTGAAGTTGGCCGACACCTGCCGGAAGGTACCGGAAGGTGCCTTGGATTGGCCGTACTGGTTGTCTCCCCAACAGGCGACAGTGCCGTCTGTCCGCACTCCGCAGGCGTTTTGGTCTCCTGCGGAGACCTGCTGGAAGGTGCCTGACGGCGGCTTGGACTGCCCGCTTCGGTTATCTCCCCAGCAGACAACGGTGCCGCCCGGTCTTATTCCGCAGTTATTGTAAGAACCAGCGGACATCTGTTGAAACGTCCCGGAAGGTGGCGTGGTGTCTCCGCTCACGACGGTTTCTCCCCAGCAAGCGACGGTGCCATCGGTCCTGATGCCGCAAATGTGCCCGTAACCGGCGGACACATGCTCGAAAGTGCCGGAAAGCGGCGTGGTGTTTCCGTCGAAGATCTTTCCCCAGCAAGCGATGGTAGCGTCGGTGTGCACGCCGCAGGTGAAGCTGCTATCCTCGTTGCCGGGGCTGGTGGCCACCTGCTTGAAAGTGCCCGAAGGCGCCAATGACTGTCCGCCCTCATTGGATCCCCAGCAGGAGATAGAGCCATCTGGCTTCACTGCGCAGGTGTTGCCTCCACCGGCCGCCACCTGGACGGCCGTGAATGCGTCCAAGCAGGTCACACCATCCGAGGCCAGAGACCAGCCTGGCTCGCAGGAGCAGGCATACCCGCCCATGGTATTGCTGCAAATGCCATGTTGGCGATCGCACCCATCCGTGCTTTGAGCGCATTCGTCGATATCCACGCAGGTGTGGCCGTCACCGGTGAAGCCGTCCCTGCACGTGCAGATGACGGTCTCGCCGGACGGCGCGCACCATGCGTGCTCATCGCACTCGGGACACGAGGGCAGAGAGGTGTCCGGTTCGACGCCCGCATCCGCAGAAACCGAGGGGAAAGCGGATGGATGGCAGCCCGCGAACAACACCAAGGCGAAAAAGAGAAGCGCTGCTTTCACGTTTCCTTGCATGGCAGTTTTCATTCACGTCAATCTGAGGCAGGTGGCGTGGACTCGCCGTAAAAGGTCGATCCCCAGCAAGTAACAGTGCCGTCCGCCTTCAAGGCACAAGCGTGCCCGCCGCCAGCCGCCACCTGCACGAAGGTACCTGACGGCGGGGTGAGAAACCCAGCAACGCAATCGTCGCATCCCCAGCAGATGACGGTACCGTCCGCATGCAGCCCACAGGTAAAATCGAAAGCGGCCGCCACCTGCATGAAAGCTCCCAAGGGCGACCTCGACTGTCCGTAAGCATTGTCTCCCCAGCAGGCGACGGTACCGTCGGTCCGTACGCCGCAGGTATGGCCAAAGTAGGTACGGTTCAAATCGAAATCCCCACCGGCGGTCACCTGCACGAAGGTGTCCGCAGGCGAAGTGGACTCTCCGTACTTGTCAGATCCCCAGCAGGCGACGGTACCGTCGGTCCGGAGCCCGCAGGTGTGCGCGTAGCCCGCGGCCACCTGCACGAAGGTGCCCGCAGGCGGTAAGGACTGCCCGTAGGCATTGTCTCCCCAGCAGGCGACGGTGCCGTCCGTCTTCACTCCGCATGTGTGAAAGGCACCAGCAGACACCTGTACAAATGGACCGGAACGTGGAGCGGTCCGGCCATCGCCTTCGTCCAATCCCCAGCAGGCGGCCGTACCGTCTGTACGTACCCCGCAGGTGTGCAAATAGCCGGCGGACACCTGCAGGAACGTGCCGGAGGGAGGCGTGGACTGGCCGTAAGCGTTGTCTCCCCAACAGGCGAGTGTGTTGTCTCTCTTGATGGCACAGCTGTGATCACCGCCAGCGACTACCTGGACGGCCTTGAACGCCTCCACACAGGTGACGCCATCCGAGCCAAGATTCCACCCGGCCGCACAGGAGCAGGCATAGCCGCCGTTTGTGTTGGTACAGATCCCGTTTTGGTGATCGCAAGGAGCCGTATCTTGTGCGCATTCGTCGATGTCCACGCAAGTGTGGCCGTCACCGGTAAAGCCATCCCGGCAGGTGCAGACCACCGTCTCGGCGGATCGAGCGCACCACGCGTGTTCATCACACTCGGGGCAAGCAGGATGGCTCGCATCGCCTGCATCCGAATGGTCCAGGGACAGGGCGGGCGGCTGGCAGGCCATAAGTGCCATGATCGCAAAAACGATCGCTTGCCCGTGCGAGTTTGTCATTCCCTGACGACGCCTCCCGTTCGTAGAGGAAAAGGAATATGATTTCACAGGCAGGCAACCAAGTAAACTGTAGACAATCAGGCCAAAGAGCGGGGTAATGATCGCGTTGACCGCGATCGCTGTTCTCGCCTTCACTTCCCCCCACCTGCGCAGACCGTAGCTGCCTTCAAGCATGTGGTCGGGCCTCAGCTGAGGCGCCCACAGTGGAATGCCCGCGTCCCGCCTTGGGCCCGCGTCGGGAGTCGCAGCAAGCAAGAGAAGCAAGCCATGGGTGAAGCAAGCCATGGGTGAATCATTGCGCAAGTGTCTTCAACTCGCCAGCGGTTGCCCGGACGGCGACCATAGGCCTCTGTCTGAGCCCGGAGCAGTTTCGTCCTAGGGCGGAACCCAAACACAGAAGGGTCAACGCCCATACCCCGCCGAGACGATGTTGGCCTGGACGGCGTCGTCGGTCGAATCCGGCGGACTGCCGATGGTTATCGCGCCTTCGAAGAAGATTCCCACGCCGTTGTTGCTCCCGTCGCCGCCCGTTCCGAGGACGATGGCGCCTTGCTTCTGCATGGGGCTGTCGCCGGCCGGGCGGGCGCCGGCCCACTCGGTCTCGAGTGGAGCGGACTGTGCATTGCCTGCCTTGAGCCCAAACGCTTTACCAGCGGGGCCCTTGAGCATTCCCGTGACGTAGTCCCAGCCAGTGATGGATGTGCTGGCACAGTCGGGCCGCGAGCCATCACACTCGAAGATTCCACCTCCACCAAAATCCGCCCCGACCCACGGTCCACCTCCAGCTGTCCCCGGCCAAGACGAAATGTAGGCGCCCCAATAGAGGGCCTCAACCGTGGCACTGCCCTCGTCCGTACCCGCCCCTACGTTGCCGAAGTCGAAGCAGCAGCCCGTGCTGTAGCGTTTCCCGTCGAGCACCATATACATGGCCTCTGACTGGTCACCGGTGGCGAGCCCTCTGGCGTTGTTGTTCCGGTAGCCGACGTTCGCTGTGGGGTTGTTGAAGTAGATGCCATAGGCCGCATGACCAGCGACCGTGACCTTGGCGGCGGTGGGGGTGGCGCTCGCTTCGTTGAAATTCTTGACGTAAAGCGTATCGGGCGACCGCTTGAGATGGTTCTCGTTCGGAGACTGGTCGTAAAGGATCGAGATGGTGCACGTCGTGCCGGCGCAGAAGGAGTCTTGCACGGATATCCGAACGAAGCCGCCCGGAGCTTCGACCGGGATGTCCGTGGTCGAGCCGTCCGAATAGCGCCTGACCTGGTACAGGGGCCCTGGGTACGCTCCGTAGAGAGCGCGAACCGTACTAAAGACCGCCACACATGGCGTGCCGGCCGTTAGATAGATGTCGCAAGGCCCGAACGCATCCGTCGTCCCGCCTGAACCAGAGGCTCCGCCCGTGCCAGCGCTGCCGCCCAAATCGGTCTGGCCGCCAGCCGCGGCGTCCTGCGTGCTGATTCCTCCGCTTCCGCTGCCCCCCTGTCCGACCAGACCGCCGGCACCCGTGGTGCCCGCGCCTCCTGTGCCGACGCTTCCGCCAGAAGCAACCGTGGCGCCGTCGGTGCTCGCTCCACCCGGGCCAGCTGTGCCGCCGCTGCCCCCGGAAGCAACCGTGCCGCCGTCGGCGCTCGCTCCACCCAGGCCAGTCGTGCCGCCGATTCCGGCCACGGCTTGGTCGGCGCCGCTTCCGTCGGGGTTCGCGTCGGCGCTCTCGCCTGACCCGTCTCTGCCGCTCACGCCGCCTGTGTCTGCGACTCCACTGCTTCCCCCACTTCCGTTGGAGCCTCCACGCGACGCGGGCGGTCCGCCGGTGATCCGAGCTCCCCCGGTGGGCACGCGCGCACTCAGCCCGTTGTTGCGGCAACTCGTTAGGGTCAGAAACGCGATAACAACGAATGAAGCGGAAATGAGCTTGGGCATCGCGAGATCGCCTCCCGTAGACAAAAAACCGCTACAACGGAATAGTAGCACGGAGCGAACGAAGACATGCCGGTAGATTCTTCGAGGTGCAACCACGAGACCACTCCTGGCGACTTGTTGTGCCGGGTGGTCCCAGAGGCACCAAGGGAGGCTGAAGGCCCTGCCACCTCAAGCTGTCTTCCATCTGGCCCGCGTGAAGTCGCGCGGTCCCGTTCGCAAACCTAGGCCACACTGCCTCATGCCCATGCGCCACTGGCAGCAGGTCACATCCGCTCAGAGCAAGAAGGGCATTACCGCAGGCCGCGAAGCCGGGTAGTGTAGATAGATTAGACGTCGCTGGCGCCTTTCACCTGGGGTACGCTGCGTGACGAGATGGACTTCGTACCCAGTCCAGACGATTGCCTGCACGCGATCCTGTACGACCTTGTCGTGGGGCCGACCCACGCGCGCGTTGCAGAATTGGAGGACGACACAGCCCTGCTGCGCACAGCGGATCTGTCGCAGGCCATGCTTCTCGTGCGCAAGCCGCTCGACGCCAACCGAGGCAGTATCCTGCGCAGTCAGATCCTGGCCCTGCGTGATGGACGGCTCGAAGTTCTGCTGGTCGGAGGGACAGACGATGATCGCAAGGTGTTGCTGGACGCCCTGCCGATGTTCACCGGGCGCGGGATCCGGCTCATGCACTTGAGCGACCAGGGCGGACTCTGGCAACTACCTTCTTCCGCGTGGCCGTACGCCCTGCGCCCATCCTCCAAGTGGCCACTGGCCGCCTACCTGGCAACCGGCGCCCGAGGCGCCAGCGCTCCGGACTGGGATGCGTTTCGCGCAACCATCGCTGCCGCAGGTGAGGAAACTGCAGAGGAGACCTTGAGGGAAGGCGAAGCCCTGACCGCTCTCATGGCCGGTCGCAAACCCATCGCCACGTGGATTCTTGCGACAGCGATGCTGGGATTCTTCGCCTTGCAGCGGGCCTTGGGGGCCGTCGACTCGACCCCTGGACTCATTCACATGGGCGCGCTCTACCGACCGCGCGTGGCCGACGCCGAACTATGGCGCCTTATTTCCTGCGCCTTTCTTCACAGTGGCGTGGCGCACCTCCTGTTCAACCTGGCTGCCCTCCTGCTCTTCGGCATGCAACTCGAACGGATGGTGGGAACCGCGCGCTATCTGCTCATTTACGCCGGTTCCACCATCGGTGGCAGCCTACTGTCGCTCGCGCTGAACCGCGGTTTCAGCGTCGGCGCATCGGGCGCCCTGTGGGGATTAATGGCCGCGCAGTTCGTGTTCGCCTGGCGATCGAAGCGGCTGCTGCCCCGTCCGATGCAGCGTCGCCTGCTCGCGAGGGCTGGGCAGAATCTAGCGCTCAACGTGATGAACTCCTTTCGGCCCGGTGTGGACTGGGCCGCGCATTTTGGCGGCGGCCTGGTGGGTGCGGCCATCATGCTCGGTCTCCTGGCCGAAATGATACCCTCCGCGAGATCGGAAGAGCCGAACACGCCTGCATCAGAATCCTCGTGGCTGCGACCATCGGCCATGGTTGCCGGAGCGATCCTGCTTCTCGGCGCCTTGCTGGGACCGCTCTTGGGGAAACCATGGCGCCTGGCTGAGCCTCCCGTGTTCGAGCGGATCATCGTTCCCGAGGCGAGTTACATGATCGAGGTTCCCAGGGGCTTGCGCACCAGCTGGGGGCTGGCCAAAGCGACAAACAAGGCCCCCGAACTCAGCTTCGGCGACCTGATCGCGGACGGCGTTCTGCTGGGTGTGCTGGCCAGCCCCGTCAGGCTTGTTCAATCAGAATGGAGTCCTTGCTCGCTCAAGCTGACTGAGTCGCAGAACGCTAGAATCCCTCGCTACGGACTGGCCTCGGTTGCTCGCAAGTTACACGTTGGAAATCAATTGCACGCAGAGTCGTCGCCTGAGGCGCGGCTTCAACTGGCGCGCACCTTTTGCCTTTGTATAGTTGGCCGATGGACTACGACCGTCGCCATTTCGCCTACCTCGCGCGCTACAATCGCAGCGCCAACGAACAGCTCATCGGCCATCTTGCGCTTCTTCCGGCCAGTGAGCTGGTGAAGGCGCGCGGTTCCTACTACGGCTCGATCCAGGGTCTTCTCGATCACGTCTTCACGGGCGACATGAACTGGCTAAGGCGCTTTCGCGAGCTGTGCTCCTCGGACGAGCCGTTGCTCCGGGCGAACATCCAGCCGCCCGGCACCGCCTGGGCTGCCTGCACCTTCCCCCACTTCAACGACTATCGCCGCGAGCGCGCTGCCGTGGATGCGATCCTCGAGGATTGGATCGCGCTGACCAAGAACTCTCGCTTCGGCGAGATCCTGGCCTACTCGGACTTCCGCGGTAATCCGCGGCGCTACTACCTGCGCGACGCTCTCGACCACATGTTCAACCACCAGACGCACCACCGCGGCCAGATCTCGCAGATCCTCGACGAAATGGGCGTCACCCACGACTTTTCGAACCTCATCCTCGCGGCGGAGATCCCTGCCGGATCGTAGCCGGGGGCCTTCGGCATTTCCCCAGCCGTGCCAACCAACCGGGGTTATAGTACGGCTGTGATGAGCGAATCCAACCAGCGTCTCATGGCGCCACTGGCGCTTTCACTTCTGCTCACGACAACGTGCATCGGATTTCGAACGCCGCTCGACGACTCACAAGTCGAGCTTGCGCCGAGCAGGAAGACCTTCACCATTCCGCTTGCGCCCATCCGGCAGCTCGATCTGGTGGTCATGATCGACAACTCGCCCTCCATGGCACCCAAGCAGGACAAGCTGCGGGCTCAGTTCCCCAAGCTGCTCGAACCGCTGAAAGACCCAGCTACCGACAGTCTGCCCGATCTCCATGTTGCCATCATCGACAGCGACCTGGGCACTGGGGGGGCCTTTCCGAGTGGCAACTGCGGTCCCAAGATCTTGCCCGACGGTACCACCAGCATCTATGGCGATCGGGGCAAGTTTCAGATGATCGGCGCAACGGCCTGCGGGGTCACCGACCCGAGTGCCACGTTTCTCACCTACACGGACGGGCAGGCGACGAACTTCAGGGGTGACATCAATACGGTGTTCGCCTGCCTGGCCGGCGGCCTTGGCACCATGGGCTGCGGTGAAGAGCACCAATTGCAGGCCTTCGAGTGGGCCCTCGTGCTGAAGGGTGTTGGCAACGATACCCAGCAGAAGCAGTTTCTACGGCCCGATGCCTATCTCGGCTTGGTCTTCCTCAGCGACGAGGACGACTGCTCGGCCGCGCCCAACGACGGCATGTTCGGGGACAATGTGAACCTGCTCAACGAATCGGCCAGTCTGCGCTGCTCGACCCGCGCCCACCAATGCGGCGGCGTGAACCTCACCAAAGCACCGCCAGGCTATCCGACCACCGCGGCCTTCTCGGCACCTTTCTCGACTTGCGCGGCGCGGACCGACGCTTGCCCCAACCAGAGCGACGGCAGCAAGGCGGGCACGGATACGTCGGTACCGACAAGCTGCAGCCCGCTCAAGGACTTCAAACGCCTTGCCAACGAGATCAAATCCCTCAAGAGCAATCCGGACAAGCTGATCTACGTGGCCGGCATCTTCGGTTGGCCCCTGGATGGCCAAGATATGCTTCCGTACAAGATCGACCTGACACCCAATCCGAACACCGCCGATAGGGCACACCCCCAGGTCTATGATATGTGGCCCATTTGCTACGACCCCCAGCACTATAGCGCCACCGATCAGACCACGTACAACCTGGACGACGCCGGATTCGGGGCGATAGGTGGTCTGCGTGAGGCGGCCTTCATCGACCAGTTCGGCGAAAACGGCACCAAGTTCAGCATTTGCGAGTCCGACTTCTCGAATTCGCTGAGCGGTATTGGAAGCTCTCTGGCCTATCGCCTGCCCAACCTCTGTTTGGACGCCAAAATGGTCGACACGGATCTCGCTACTCCTGGGCTGCAGCCCGATTGCCTTGTGTTCTATCTCAATCCCGTTGCCAGCCCGAACGGTCAGTTGACCTATGTGAAAGCCCCCACCCCGCTATCCCAATGCGATCCCGGTGCGAGCCCTGACACGGCGACGGCGGATTGCTGGCAGCTCCTCAACGACACCGCTCGATGTCCCGGACAGGGACAGTGGGTCGACGTCGTGCGGACCGCGTCCGAGATCGCCCAGACTCCGCAGATCCCAGTGGGCACGGAGTTGAGCATGGAATGCCAAGTTTGCCCCGCCAACTCGGCCGCACCAGGGTGTGCCTACTAGAGTCGACAAACGCACGAACAGCATACAAGCCCACACACCGGTCAAGGTGCCCAGCACGCAGAGCGTATGCGCCAGAGCAGCGCGGAACGCGGCCACAGTCGCTCGAAGCGAAGGGCCTGCGCACGTGCCTCTTCAGCCTGGCCCGCCTGGCACAGGGCCAGAATGCGAGCCGCTGCACGTTCCTGGAGCAGCAGCCCGTCGCGGAAGCGCAGGTCCTGCTCGTCGAGCAGCCGGAGCACTTGCTGCGGCATCTTGTCCCGCAGTGCTTGCTGCGCCAGGCGGAGCGCCTCCGTCTCCGCTCGGAGCCCATCTTCCGTCCCCACCGCAGTCGGGGGAGGCGGAGATTCCGGCTGCAGGGAGGGCCGTGCGGGCTTTCGGTAGACGGGAACCTTGCTTGGCGCTCTGATCGCGGCCGACCGATTTGGTACAGAGAATGGGTCATCCACCACTTCAACCACCGGCACTGGTTTGGCAACCTGGGTTGTCTGCTGGGGCAAAGCCACCTGTGGCGCAGCAGTCCCGCCGATCCGTAGGGTCAACCAGCCCGCAGCCACCAATGCGCCTGCGACGCCTACCACCAGAGTGGACTTGGCAGCGATCCATCCTAAACCAACGCCCGATTTAGGAGGCAAAGCTGATGCTGCCATCAGGCTCGCGTTTGCTGCGATTTTCGCCGACAAGGCGCGTGCCACCCGATTGCGGCTCAGCTCGTCCGGCTCATTTTGGCCACGCGCAAGCTCGAACAGGCGACGTGCCGAAGGGCTGAGCTGTTTCATGGAGACTGCCTCCCGCTGGGCTCGAGATAGCGTGCAAGTTTCTTTTCGAACGCCGCGTGCGCCGCGCGGAGCCTGCGTTGACAGGCGCGGACGTGTAGATGGAGCGCGGCGGCGGCGTCTCGCACCGAGAAATCCTCGAGCTCCACCAGTACCAAGATCTCGCGATGATCCTCATTGAGCTCTGCCAGGATGGCGTGAAGTACCTGGTTGGCCTCGCGACGCTCGGCCTCGCCGATGGGCGTCTGCGCGGCGGCCGGGCTGACGGACAAGATCTGGGCGAGCCGTTCCACCTTGTGTGCCTGACGGACCTGGGCACGGCGATAGTCCTTCGCCACGCGTAACGCGATTCCGTAGAGCCAGGTCTTGAGAGACGATCGTCCCTCGAAGTCCGCCAGTCGACGGTGCGCGACGAGAAAGACGTCTTGCACGGCATCTTCGACGCTCGCCTCGGGCACCCCCAACCGCCTCAGCCCACGCCAAACTATCGCGACATGCTCGACGTAGATCTGTTCCACACGAGCGCCTGAGCTTGGTTGCCCCGGTTGGCCGGCGGGTTTTGTCAGGGCGAGCTCTGTCTGGGATTCCAAGGCCGAAACCTATGATAACTATACTTGAGTGGCCGCCCCACGCTGATCACGTCACTCAAAAAACCAAGCGAGCCCACCCAGCGCCTTGAAACCGAAGGCCGCAGGTCGACTCACGGATCCGATTCCGTCCAGGTAGACGCTGGGCCGGCGAAACGGCAGCAGGCCGATTCCACCCACTTCGAGGCGAACACCGTGTTCCACAGGTAGGCCGGCAAAGACCGCCAGTTCCGCGGAGGTCCAGTACACTGTCTTCTCGCGTGGTTGCAAGACTCCGAGGCCATGCCCCTGAAGCCTGGTGACATCGAGCCCGACGCATGGGCTCAGCGCGACCGGACCCAGGGCCACTGCCGAGCAACCCAGGGCCGCCACGGTTGCAAGCCAGAGCCGGCCACCGACCTGCGGTTGACTGTCGGTAACGAAGACTTCCTGTGGCGGCGTTAGGCTTGGCATCAGGCGCAGTGAGAGGCGGCCCAGCGCAACGCCGAGTGAGAGCGCGAGTGACGCCGACGGGTCTTCGAGCACGCCCCTCTGTACCCCTGCGTAACCGCCCACCAACCACCGCGGACGCACCCCGCGGTCGTTCGCCGACGCAAGGGTGGCGGTCCGTGGCGTGGATGGCTGATCACCCACTGGCGGGGGTGCCTTGACCGCAAGGTCCGGGTTCAAAATCAGTGCCAGCACCAGTGCGGCGGCCTCGGTCAGCGAATCGCATGAAACCGCCGAGAGCGTCCGTTCTCCGGACACGCCGTCGAGCTCGGTCGTGAGCGAGAGAATCCACCCCGTTCCATCGGTCGATCGAATGGACACATGCGCCTTGAGGTGACGCGAGCCCCGTGTCGTGGCGCCGGTCAGCCTGACCACCTCCGAGCGGACGGCGTTCGCGTCAGGACATTCCCCGGGAGCGCTCCAGTCGAGATCCACTGGGGAGTCTATCGGCGGCCCGGCAGGAGCCTGGTTCTGTGCCTGCATTGGCGACGGAATCGCTTGCCGTGCGAGTAGGAGCCCTATCGGCAGCAAGACTAGGATTCGTACGACCACGACCTCACTGGCTCACTATGCCACAAGAGATTGTCGGCGAAACGCCCCTTTTCAACTCACTCGAACGCACGGGGATGCCATTTTCGTGTCGCGGGCCGGCCGCTCCGGCCACTCCTATTCGACAGGAGGACAATCGATTCGCTTGCGAGCATATCTTGTAGCCGCGCCGCCACTCGGGTGCGGCGAAGACCAAAGCCACGGAAGTGGTATGCCCGCTATGGACTCGGACGTCACGTTCGGCGGGGTGGTCACAGGTCCAGCCAGGAGCTGCAACCACTACGTTGGAATCGATGCCGGTGGTGGCCCGAGTGAGGGCCTCGTCGCCTGGTATCGCTGCGAATCGGCAGCGGGCACGTCGGGAACAGTTGTCGGTCCCATTCGCGACGGGCACGCTCGACAAACCACGACGGGGACACCCGGGAATGCCAGGGTGGGCATCCTTGACCATCGGGACAGTCTCCAACCAACGCGGAGAATGAAAAATGTCAAAGAGTAAGAAGGTTTCATCCGTAGCGCTTGCTTTGATACCTTTAAGTATTGCGTCGATGGGCGCATCAGGTGCATCGGCTGCTACCAATCAATTCAGGGGTGTCAACTGGGCGGATGCTGGGGACAACTTCCAGTCCGGTATCGTCTACATCGCAGGCCTGTCTTCATCGGACACCTACGCTTCGGCTTCGGCGGTGGCCACAAGCGTTATGGGCCAGTTCGTGTCAAAGCTCGGCGC
Source organism: uncultured delta proteobacterium (assembly GCA_963723955.1). Lineage (GTDB taxonomy): Bacteria > Myxococcota_A > Polyangia > Fen-1088 > Fen-1088 > Fen-1118. The sequence goes on along the minus strand of CAVRSU010000007.1, from coordinate 297,505 downwards.
CAACAGTGTCAGATTGCCTATCAACGAGGCAACCGTCTCACAGTATTGGAGCACCTACACGGGCGTCATTGACACCATTGCCTCCAACGGCATGGCTCTACTGTGCTATTGGGGAGCTGCGCATGGCGCCGCACCTGCAGACATGACTGCGTTCTGGAAAATGTGGAAGACTGTAACGGACAAATATGGCAGCAACAGCAATGTCTATTTCGAGATCTACAATGAGCCGAACATGTATAACAAAACCGATCTCGGCAACTTGTACAACAGTTGGCTGACGCAGTTCGCTAGCGTTCCGAAGAATCGAGTCATACTCGATGGATCGGGTATGGCTCAGAATGTACCGGATATCGGGTCCGACAGCAGATTCGACAACTGTCTCTTGGCGGTTCACGAATATTCGATGTGGGGTTCTACGTCTTGGACCACCGAGTCACAATGGGAATCCCATTTCCAGGGCGAAGTAGGAAGCTATGCGGCCCGCACGGTTTGCACGGAATGGGGCGGACCGATGAGTCCTGGCAGCAAGAACGGGGTCAGCTATGGCACGATGGACTACAGCCAGACGCCCACTAACTATTTCGAGGCCTATCTGCGCGGCGCCTCTAGCCAGCTTCGCACCTGGAACATGGGCAGCTTCTATTGGGCAGGTCTCAAGGATGGAGACTGGTACAGCATGACCATAAAGAGTGGAAGCGGTTCCAATATCACGCTGTCCATTCCGAACCAATCAGGGTTGGAGCGGATGCAGTACGCGTGGACCAGTTCGGCCGGTACAGGTGGCACAGATGGAGGCGCAGGCGGCAGCGCGGGCAGTGGCGGGGCTGGCGCTGGGGGATCCGGCGGCACGAATGGCCATGGTGGAGCGGACGGGAGACTCGGGGGAAGCAGCATGACTTCGTCTGGTGGGGCAGGTGGAAGGACCGCCGGTGGTGCGGACGCTTCTGGCGTGGGGGGCGCCTCCAACGGCGGTACAGTGGCCAGTGATGGTGCGACCGACAACGCTGGGGGGGCCGGCGGCGGGACCGGAGGGTCTGGCGGCACGGTGGGCAGCAGCGGCGGAGCCGTCACGACTGGTGGCGCGACTTCGGGCAGCGGCGGAGTCGTTGGGACTGGCGGCGCGTCTGTCGGCAGCGGCCTCGGGACCGGCGGCCTAGCTGTCGGCAGTGGCGGCGCCGGTTCGGGTGGCTCCGGCACGGGCGGTGCGAGCTATCCGTCGACCGTCCCCGGGGGACAGACGTCCGGCTGCTCCTGCGGGATCGAGCAAAGCTCTCGCGGAAGCAACGCTGTGCTCGCCTTGCTGCTCGGATTCGTTGCCATTGCGGCCGTACGCCGTAAGTCAGGCGCGGCTGGCGGCCGGGAGAATATGTGAATTCAACAGCATGGGGAAAGCGGGTTGCTAATCGACGGCTGCATGACTCGCGTGTTTTCGTGTCATGGACCGGGCGCTCTTGCCACTCATGTTTGATAGGAGGACAATCGATTCGCTTGCGAGCATATCTTGTAGCCGCGCTGCTACTCGGGTGCAGCGGAGACCAAAGCCTGGGCGGTGGCATGCCCGCCATGGACGCGGCCATCGCGCTCGACGGAGCGGTCATAGGTCAGGCCACGACCTGCAACGACCACGTTGGATTCGACGCCGGCGGTGGCCTGAGTGAGGGCCTCGTTGCCTGGTATCGCTGTGAATCGGCAGCGGGCGCGTCGGGAACGGTGCTGTTGGATTCGACCTCGCTGGGGAACGACGGCACGCTGCATACAGGAACGGGCGGATCTCCTGGCTTTGTCTTCGCCACGGGCAAAATCGGCAACGCCCTTGATTTGATTGAGGCAAACAAAGGCTACGTAGCATTGCCGGCCGGCATATTGGCCAGCGCATGCGAGGCCACCATCGCGACCTGGGTCTACATCAACAGCACGACCAACGCCTGGTCACGCATTTGGGATTTCGGCCAAAACACGACCTCCTACATGTACATGACCCGGGACAACAATCTGAACCATGTGGCCAGGTTCGGGATCAGCGTTAGTGGCAATACCCATGAGGAAGTGATCGACGCCCAAACGAATATCGGTGCCCTCAAATGGACGCATGTCGCCGTGGTATTGGGACCATCGGGAGGGACGCTCTATTTCGACGGCGCGCCGGTCGGCACCAACCTGTCGATAACGCTCCGTCCGGCGGATTTGGGCAGCACAGCGAACAACTACATCGGCCGCTCCCAATTCTCGAACGATCCCTACCTGGACGGCGACGTCGATGAATTTCGTATCTACAGCCGGGCCCTCTCGCCTGAAGAGATCCGGGCACTGGCGACCGGTTCATGATTGGAAGGGCACCAATGGAGATTCTTGATATAGCATCTACCCGTCGACTTAAAGCACTAGCAGGGCTGTCACTGACACTGGCACTGGGCGCATGCTCCGGAAACGCCTCCACCTCGACCGGGCATAACGGCGGCGCGACTGGTTCCGGCGCAGTGCCAAGCAGCGGTGGTACGAGCGCCAGCGGTGGATTGCCGACCGAGGGCGGCGCGTCCGGCAGCGGCGGCGCGACGGCCAAGGGCGGGGCCACTGGTAGCGGGAGTGCAATCGCTTCCGGTGGAGGAGTGCCACCTGATGGCAGCGTAGCGACCGGCGGAGTCGCTGCGGGAGGGTCAAGTGGCTCGGCAAGTGGCGGCGTGGGAACCGGTGGCTTGCCTACGGGGGGCGCGGCTGGGAGCGGCGGCTCGGCCAGCACGGACGGGCCAGTCGCCAAGGGTGGCAGCAACGGTACCGGCGGCCTAGTCGGCTCCGGCGGCCGTGGCGGCTCCACGGTCACGTGCCCCGCCAGCGCGGCCACGGGGACGCCGACCAGCATTTCCCTCGATGGCACCAACATCAAGGCCACGAACGTCAACGGCCTCACCTTCAAGGGATTTGGCGTGCTCAGTGCCAACGGTACCAGTGCATTGCTGATGGACTACAAGGCCCAGCACCCGGACAAGTATGCCGAGCTTCTTGGCGTCCTGTTCGGCGGGACCCATCCCATCATGACCCAGGTCAAAATCGAAATGGGTAACGATCGCAACAACTCGACCGGACCGGACCCGGCTACGATGCGACTGGCAACCGAGTCGGCCAATGTCAAACGGGCTCCTGGGTTTCAGCTCGCGGCCGACGCCAAGAAGCTTAGCCCCAATCTCAAGGTGAGCATCCTGCGCTGGAACGCCCCCGGCTGGGTAAAGACCAACGACGACATCTACACATGGTACAAGAACACCATTTTGGCCGCGTATCGCAGTTATGGCTATATGGTCGATTACGTCAACCCCGGTGTTAACGAAAGTTCCCCCGATCTGACCTCGACCACACAGTATTCAGATCGGGTCAAGGCAGACACGACTGGCTTCAACAGCACGACCGAACAGGCGCTGTATAACGGTATCAAGGTTGTGATTTCCGATGAAGTCGGGATAGGCTCCTTCGGCGGCAACATGGTCAGCGACGCGACACTGCGCGGAGCAGTCTCGGTTGCTGCATACCACTACAACACCGATGACGACAGCGCGGGCGACTTTACCAAGCTGGCAGAACAGTTCGACAAGGAGATCTGGACCAGTGAGGCGCAGGCTACCTTCAGCAACACGGCTTTTCGTCCCATTTCTGGCTCAGGCATAGGCGGGACCAACGGCCCGCTGGAAATGGGCAACACCATAATCAAGGGATTTGTGAATTCGCGTCGGACCCATTTCATCTATCAGCCAGCAATCGGCTCCTTCTACGAAGGCGCAGAATATTCCTTCAAGGAGCTGCTCAGCGCGCGTGACCCATGGTCGGGCTGGATCCACTATGATGCGGGTCTCGACGTCTTGAGGCATTTCGCTTGGTTTGCCACGGCAGGTTGGGAAGACCAGGGCAATACCGCGGGGATCTGGAGGGCGGTGCCCCAATCCAGTTACACTGGCGCGACAGGTACAAACCCCGTCAACGGACGCAACGGAACTCCCAGCTATCTAACGCTCGCTGCGCCCGACAAGCGCAACTTCTCCACCATTTTCATGAACGACAGCGCAACCAGGCAAACCTACAAGCTCCAGGCAACCAATATGGCCTACACCGACAAGCCTTCCCTGGAGCTCTGGGAAACCCGCGCTGCCGACACGGGACAAGCCTTCAACAGCAATTACCTGAAATACCTTTGCGACATTTCCGCGGATTCCAGCGGCAGCTACACGATCACCGTCAAACCATGGTCGGCTCTGACGGCTACGACACTGGTGAATGTCGGAAGTCCAGAATACAACACCCCTTTGCCGGTAGAGGGAGCACGGACTGTGCTCGACACCGATGCGACCGGCTCGACTCAAGACACCTCGGACAAGATTCTGTACGCCGATGACTTCGAGTATTCCGGCATGACCGTTCCGGTCATCGGAGTGGGCGGGCAAAGTACCGGGACCGAGGACTATCTGGCGTCGCGCGGCGGCCCACAAGGCGCGATGCCCCGCTATACCTGCGACCGCAACGGCGGGTTCGAAGTCTTCCTGCCGAGCGGCTCTACCAATCACGTCCTCCGCCAACAGGTGGATCAATCGGCAATGGGACTTGGGGGCACATGGAACAATGGGAATCCCATCACCGGTCTAGGCGACAAGCGGTGGCTCAACTACAAGGCAAGTGTCGACGTCTCCTTCGAAAATAGCAGCACCCAGAGCGGAGACAACTACGCTGCTATCGGAGCCCGCCAACAAGGGGGCAGCAACTCCCACACCACAAGCGGTACGCCCTATCTACTCAGGTTCTTGTTCGACGGCAGCTGGGCGCTCCTAGTCGACGGTGTCTCCGCGGCCAGCGGAAACGTGGTTACTGGTACCGGCGGCGCGACAATAGCCGGATTCAAGGCGACCTACGATACTTGGCACAATCTGGCTCTTCTGGTCGTGGATTCGAAGGTGACGGCCTATCTTGACAGCGTGGCGCTGACAACCTACACCGACGCGAGCCCCAGGTTGGCCGGCCGTGTGGACCTGGCCAGCGGCTACTATTACACGCGTTTCGACAACTTGAAAGTCGAAACCGTCGATGGCTCTGCCCCATACTATTCCGAGCTGCTCGATGACCAGGAGACAACCGATTTGGCTTCGCCACCAGCTGCCAAGTTGGTTTATGGCGGCACCTGGTCGCATTTGAGCGGCCAGGACATGTACGACTATCAGCGCACGCTTTCCAAGACCAGCACGGCGGGCGCCACGCTGAAATACACATTTGCAGGCACCGGGCTGGATATCGTGGGGCCGAATGACGGTTCGGCCAAGCTGGAAGTCACAGTGGACGGGCAGGTCACAAATGCTTCCGCGACCACGATGGCGTCGAAGGAAATGTACCAGACACTCACGATTCGCGGTCTAGCCAACGGCGCCCACACCATTCAAGTCAAACTGTTGAGCGGCACCTTGGTTGTAGATGCCGCGGGGGTTGTCTTTGGCCCGATTTAGGGGCGCCTGCCAGAGGGTGCGCTAAATCAATACGCCTCGGATTACAGCTTCAGGTTCGCCGGCCCACCAAAGCGCAGTCTTCTCCGGCTACCGTCGTAGCCCGCCTCTTCGAGCACGACCTCCGAAGCTGCCTTGTCTTCGCGCAGTCCCAGGAATGTGGAATGGCGAAGCAGGCCATCTTGGGTGAATCCCGAGAATGAAACCTCGGCCACGAGCTCGGGCCTTACCCAGTGGACTGCGCGCGCCTCGGTACCGCTGGGTGCGTGCGCGAGGGTCGGCTGGCTGGCGCACAAGGGTGCGAGCTTGCGGTGAAGGTCGTGCAAAGAACTTTCGCTGAACCCGGTGCCGACCCGTCCCCGATACACGAGTCGGCCTCCCGTGTAGGTGGCGAGCAATAGCGCCCCGACAAGACTGCGCGTGCCTTTGGGATCGGTGAATCCGATCACGACGAACTCTTGCCGCCGGCTGCACTTCATTTTCAGCCAGCTATGGCTGCGCCCGGAGCGATAGGGAGCGTCCCGTTGTTTGGAGACGATTCCTTCCAGGCCCATGCGGGCGGCCTCGGCGAAGAAGGCCGAACCTTGGCCAATAACGTGGTCGCTCAGGCGAAGGGTGCCGGCGAAGGGCGGTGGAACGCGGGTGAAGAGCTCAGCCAGCAATGCCTTGCGCTGGCCAAGGCGAGCACCACGCAGATCCACGCCGTTCAAATACAACAGATCGAACACGAAGTAGACGAGGCGAGCCCCGCGCGCCGGCCGGGCACCCAGCGCGTCCTGCAGGCGTTGAAAATCGCTCGCACCGCGCTCGTCGAGTGAGACCAGCTCGCCGTCGAGCATGGCGGTCTTGACCGGCATGGTTCGCAGCGCATTCTCCAAAGTAGGTATGCGATCCGTCCAGTCATTCCCTTTGCGGGTCGTCAGGATCACCCTGCCCTGCTCGATGCTGGCCAGAATGCGGTAGCCGTCGAATTTGATTTCGTGCAGCCAGTCTTGGCCGGACGGTGGCGCGTCCGCCAGCGAGGGGAGCTCGGGTTCGACCCCCTTGGGCAAAGGCGCAGCGACCGCGCCAAGAATGTTCGCGGCGGCCGCACTGCTCTTGCGACTCTTGGATTGTGCGCCCGTCATCGTCGACACCTCACGGTCGACACCTCACACGTGCACGCGTTCGAGGGCAGCCCGCGCGGCCTTGATCTTGGCCGCCGTCAGTTTCTGGCGGATCTTGCCGTAGTCCGCCCACGGATCCCGCCTCGGGTACCAGCGGTCGGCATCGCCGACATGAAACGCATCGTCGCGGGTTCCGAACCCAAGCTCCTCCCACGCCACCGGCACGGATACGGTCGCGCTTGCGTGTGCACGTGACGAGAAAACGCTGACCGAAGTCGCGCCCCGGCGGTTGCGAAGATAGTCGACGAAGATCTTGTTCGTTCGCGGAGCCTTGGCCAGGCCGGCGGAGAAGCGCGCGGGCTCGTAGCGCGCCAGCGCCTGGGCCATGACCCGTGAAAACTCGAGCGTTTGCTCCCAGGTTGCGGCGGGGGTCAAGGGAACGACCACGTGCAAACCCTTGCCGCCGGTGGTCTTGACGAAGCTCGCGAGATCGAGGGTTTCGAGAACGGCCCGCACGCGCTTGGCGCCGTCCACGATATCCGACCACGGAACCTCCGGCCCGGGATCCAGGTCGAAGACCATGCGGTCGGGCCGCTCGATCTCGGTGGTGCGAGCATTCCAGGGGTGGATCTCGATCACGTTCATCTGCGCCAAGGCGACCAGGCCGCGCAGATCGTCGACGATCATGGCCGTGCCCGCGCCCGTGCCGCCGGTGATCTCGAATTGCCTGAGCTCGGGCGGCGCCCAATCGCCGGCGTGGCGGACAAAGAACCGCTGACCGCCCATGCCGTTCGGAGCACGCACCAAGGTCAAAGGGCGATCCACGAGGTGGGGAAGCATCCGCTCGCCGATGCGCTCGTAGAAGCGGGCGAGGTCGAGCTTGGTGATGCCCACGTCGGGGTAGAGCATCCGCGTGGGATGGGTCAACTTCACCCCTGCGATGTGAATCTCACGCGACACGGTTGGCGTTGCCGCGGCCGAGATATCCGTGCGCTCGGCCGCACTTTGGGTCGGACAGCGAACGATTCGCCAGGCCGACGCCGACGGCGGATAGTGGCTGTCGATCTTCTTCGACACGATCCCCGTCGCACCAAGGGAGCTAGCCTTGGCCAGGATCTCGCGTCCGCGACCCAAGACATGGTCCGCGAAGCGAACCCCAGGCCCGGCCTTGGCAACCAGGGAAGCCAGCAGGGCCTTGCGCTCGCCAAGCGCGACGCGGGTCAGGTCGTAGCCGTCTAGATAGGGCAGATCGATTGCGACCAGCGTGTCGGCAGGGCGGCCCGTCCCCGAGTGCCCGTCCGAACCCAGCGCCGTTGCGATACCGTCGATCAAGGCCTGGCTTGCGGGCAGCGTCCGAATCGCACTGACCACGCCCCCGAGCGCGGCCGTGCGGTCGCGCCCGTCGACGCCGAGCAATTGAACGCGCCCCCCGTCCACGCGGACCAGGACTCGCTCGCCCAATATCTCGAGCTCGTGCAGCCAACCGTCCCCATCGGGCACCGTTCGTGCAAACCTGGGCTGCGCCGTACGAATCCGCTCCGGCAGCGTTGCAAGACGCGCGGCGGATAAGGCGCCGAGATCCACTCGCCCCCGATTGGAGTGCCAGACGCGGTCGGAGGCCGCGGCGATGGCGTCCAGGTCGCGACCCGTGACCACACTCTCGGGACAGGCATCGGTTACGCTCCATTCGGCTTCGGGCCGCGCATAGGCATCGCGATCCTTGACCAGAAGCCAGCTGCGATCGTCGCTGCCGTGGCCACCCACTGCCCGCCCGCGTGCTTTCAGCCTGACCAAGGCCCAGCGACCACGCAGCTTCTCGCCGAGCAACTCGAACTTGAGGTGTCCGGCCGCAAGGCCCGCCGTCGGGTCGAATAGCGGATTCCAAGTTCCCTTGTCCCACAATAGCACCGTGCCGCCGCCGTATTGACCGGCCGGGATGATGCCTTCGAATCCTCCGTAGTCGATAGGATGGTCCTCGACCGCGACCGCCAAGCGCTTGGCGGCGGGATCGAAGCACGGGCCCTTGGGGATCGACCAGCTCTTGAGAACACCGTCGAGCTCGAGACGGAAATCGTAGTGCAACCGGCGCGCGGCATGCTTCTGCACGACGAAGCTCCGCCCTGTGGCCGTCGCCCCCACGCGCGCCGGGGGCTCGGCCGTGACCGTGAAGTCCCGCTTGCGCTTGTATTCGTCGAGGCCCATCAACTTAGCGCCAGCCTCTTCTGGTGGCGTGAATACCAGCGGTTTTCATGTCAGAAAGGAGACTATGAGGACTTGGATCGGAACCAGCGGCTTCAGCTACCCCGCATGGCGCGGAAGCTTCTACCCGGCAAAAATGCCGCCGGCGCAGATGCTGGCGTATTACTCCGAGCGACTGACGACCGTCGAGATCAACAACACGTTCTACCGCATGCCAAAGGCCGAGATGCTGGCCACGTGGGCCGCCACGACGCCGGCCACGTTTCGCTTCGCCCCCAAGGCTCCGCAGCTGATCACCCACCGACAGAAGCTGGCGGGCACGGCCGACTCCCTCGCCTATTTTCTGAAGGCGCTGTCGTCGTTCGGCGCGAAGCTGGGGCCCATTCTCTTTCAACTGCCGCCGTTCCTGCGTAAGGATGTCCCGCGGCTCGTGGATTTTCTCGCCCTCCTGCCCCGCGAAACCCGCGCCGCCTTCGAGTTTCGCCACAGCTCTTGGTTCGACGATTCCGTCTACGAAGCCCTGCGCACGCACGGCGCGGCGTTGTGCGTGGCCGACGCCGAGAATCTGGCGACGCCGCTGGTTGCGACGACCTCGTGGGGCTACTTGCGCCTGCGTCGCACCGACTACGACGAAGCTGCCCTCGGTGCCTGGGCCAAGAAGCTCGCAGGCATGGATCCGGCTTGGGCCGATGCCTTCGGCTACTTCAAACACGAGGACGCGGGGATCGGCCCGAAGCTCGCAGCGCAGTTCGTGGAGAAGCTTGCCCAAGGCTAATTGGATGTCGCCCGCGCGTTGACGTCGCGAGTTGCGAGCACCGCTCTTCGACGCTCAACGACATCAAAGGAGATTCAAATTGTCTTTTTTTGGCACCGACCCAGTTTCGGGATCACAATTTGCTGCATGGCGCGCGCAATCTCGACCGGAACCATTTCGTTCGGGCTGGTATCGATTCCAGTCAAGCTCTACTCCGCCACCCAATCCTCGGCGGGGGTTTCGTTCAATCTGCTGCACGGCAAGTGCGGCTCGCGGCTCAAACAACAATACGTTTGTCCCGTCGACAATGAGGTCGTCTCGCGCGACGAGATGGTCAAGGGCTACGAATTCGCCAAAGATCAATACGTCACCTTCACGCCCGACGAGCTGAAGTCGTTGGAGGAGAAGGCGACCCAATCCATCGAGATCGCAGAGTTCGTCCCGCGCGAAAGTATCGATCCCCTGTACTACGAGAAGGCCTATTACCTTGGGCCTGAAAAGGGGGGCGAGAAGGCATACCGGTTGCTCGGCACGGTGATGCGGGAGGCGAATCGCGCCGCCGTGGCCCGCTATGCGGCGCGGGGCAAGCAGTACATCGTCATGCTTCGAGTCTCCGACGACGCCCAGGGCGGGATCGGCATCATCATGCAGACGTTGCTATACGCGGACGAAGTTCGCCCCTTCTCCGAGGTGCCCATTCCCGACGCCGAGGTCAAGGAGTCCGAGGTCAAGCTGGCCAGGCAGCTCGTCGATCAGATTGGCTCGGAGACGTTCAACCCCGCCGACTATGAAGACGACGTCCGCAAACGGATCCAGGCCGACATCGATCGCAAGATCGCGGGCAAGGAGATTGCCACAGCGCCGACTGCGCCCGAAACCGGCCGCGTGATCGATCTGATGGAGGCGTTGAAGGCGAGCCTGGGCGAAAGCCGCCAACCCGCCAAGGCCGCGAGCGAGAGCGCGGATGCGGCACCCATTTCGAGTCTCGCGAAGGCGACGCAGGCGGATGGCGTTCTCGATCGCAAGCCGGCCCGACGAGCAACTCCGGCCGCGACGAGTGATGCCGTGCTGGTGGCGAAGTCCGAAACCCGCAAGCGTGCGAGCAAGCGCTGACGCGCGGCCCGGCCGTGTCGGCCGGCGTGATTGCCCCGTCTCAGGCATGGGGTCAAGACGGGGGGGACGTCGACATGTCCGAGGGCGACAGCGACGGATTGGTGGCGAACAGGTCTTTGCCAATCTCGCAGCACGAACAGGATTTCCGCCGTGGCGCTGTCGGGTGTCTATTGGGTATCATGGCGCGATGAAGACGTACGGCTTCTCTCGTCGGCAGGAGATCCCCATGCGAAGACTTTGCGCGCTCATGGTTGGGCTGATGGTCTGGCTTGCGTTCGTGACCGTCGCGCAGGCCAGGACCGTCGAGTACCTCTCGCAGCACCCGGTGCCACACAAGTTCGGGGGCGGCTTCTGCTACATCGAGGTCCCCCACGTGCACAATTATCCGCCCGACGATCCGCGCATGTACCGCGAGAACAACGGCCAGTTCTACTTCGTCGGCGATCCGGCCCCGTTCGACTACGATGGCCCGCGCTACTCGTACTATGGCGCCCATCCCGTGGTCGATGCGGAGGTTCAGCTCGGCCACCCGATCTATTGCTACATCAAGGGTCCGCACTACCACTGGTACCAGCCACCGCCGCAGGCCCAGTTCCAGCTGTCGGGCGGCGCCTACTGGTACGTGGGCAACTTTCCGCCCGCCTACTACACCGAACGGCCTCGATATGGGGATATCAATGCGGCCTACGCACCCATGCCCTACGCGCGCCCCGTGGTCGATGTTCAAGTTGCGCCTCCGATGGTGCGCGCGGAGATCTCCGTCGGTGGGCCGGGTTGGCGCGCCAGCGCCGTGGTGGGCGGACCGCCCGCGCCGGTCTACGTCGCCCCACCCCCGCCGCCGGGCCCGCCCGTGCAGATCGGGGTGGGCATCAACCTCGGCGGGCCCGCGATGATCGAGCGCCGCGAGTACATCGAGGAACGGGACCACGGCCGACACGAGGGTTGGCGAGACGACCACGGCCGACGCGAGGGTTGGCGTGACGACCACGGCCGGCACGAGGGCTGGCGTGACGACCACGGCCGGCACGAGGGCTGGCGAGAGGAGCCGCGCTTCCTGGAACGCGGCCACCGGGCACCAGCTCGCTACGCTCCGGCGCCCGCCCCGGTCACCTCGCCACTGCTTCACCGCGGGCCGCCACAGAATCCCGGGCCAGGTGCGCGCTTTGCGCCAGCTCCCGCTCCGACGCGCGGCCCCGCCCCGACCCAACCCGGTCACACCGTGGGCTCGCCCTCGCGCGGTCCAGCGCCGCAAGCCAAACACGAAGACCTCCGGCATCGCTGAGGAAAGGCCCAGGAACATGCGACCATCCCGATTCTTCCCAGCGATCATCTTCCTGCTGGCCGCGCTTCCCGCGTGCGGCAAGAACAAGACTTCGCCGTCGTCCAGTCCCTCGACCCCTGCGGCCCACGTACAAGGCACTCCCCACACCGATGACGTCTTGAATGCCTGGCGCAACGTTGGCCTGGCCCCGGAGGGTTTCGCGCGCGTCGACCCCGCGCCGAACAGCGCCGCCTACTGTGAGCACGGCGAAGTTCGCGGCGTCGACACCCTGGTTTGCGAATACGCCAGCGAAGAGGCTTTGACAAGAGGAACCCAGCAGGTGAAGGAAGGCTGGGCGCGCGTGGATGCGCACACGGGCGTGATCGTGCGCGCGAAGCGCACGACCATGGTCGTGGTGGACCGCGAGCGCCGCGAGCCGAGCGGCAAGACCATCAGCCAGATGGCCAAGGTTTTCGGCAAGCTGTAGCGGCGAAGCACAATGAATCAGCTCCTCCTCGCACTCGCCGCCCTGCTGGCCGCGAACAATGAAGACGCCGCCGCCGAACCGCGCATCGAGGTGTGGGCCGGCCATCAAGTTTCGAACGGCAAGCGCAAGATCCCCCTTTATGGCGAGAAGGAAACCCACACCGAGAACTACTTCATCGCGGAAGTACACCGAACCTCGTCACGTATCGACATTCGGCAGAAGACATGCCGCATCGACATCCGCCCCATCAAAGGCGTGACCCCGACCATGAAGCCGGAGACCATCGCCCGCTTGCCCAAGGCGCACATCGTGCTGGAAGAAAAGCCAGACGGCTCCCTGATGGCAGTTCCATGGTCCACGGGCTGGGAGTCGGAGGACATCGACGCCGATGGATTTCCCGGCGCCACGGTCCAGATTTCCGGCACCAGCTGCTCCGGCGACATCTACGTCTCCAGCCAGACCGCGACGTCGCTTCTTTCAGGTCGTGCCACCGACGACGGCATCACTGGGGAAGTCGCACTCCGCCTTAAGCAGAAGATCCTGGGGGCGAAGGGGCTGTGTCTGAAACTGATGGCCGGCGACAGCGACGAGACACAGACAGGCTGGTTGGCCTATCGTCGCGTCGAGCCCGGTACCACCTGCCAGTCGCTCGCGGGCAAGCCCTGGCCGGTCAAAGCCGGGCCTCCAGCCGCTGCCCACTGATCGCTTCGTCAGTACACGGGATCCGGATTCTTTCACCACAGAGAGCGCAGAGGGCGCAGAGGGCGGAAAGGAAAGGGAAGGGTTCGGATCCGGAACCCCTTTCACTTCCGCCCTCTGCGCCCTCTGCGCTCTCTGTGGTTAGGTTCCGTTCCGGCTACCGCTGCGCCTTGAAGGCAGCGGCGCCGGGATAGATGGCCGACGCACCCAGCTCTTCTTCGATGCGCAGCAAGCGGTTGTACTTGCACACGCGCTCGGAACGCGCGAGCGAGCCGGTCTTGATCTGGCCCGAGCGGGTCGCCACCGCGAGATCGGCGATGAAGGCGTCCTCGGTCTCGCCCGAGCGGTGCGAGGTGATGGTGGTCCAGCCCACCCGGTGAGCCATCTCGACCGAGTCGAGGGTCTCGGTGAGCGAGCCAATCTGGTTGACCTTGATGAGAACGCTGTTGCTGGCGCCTTTCTCGATGCCCGTCTTGATGCGCTGGACGTTGGTCACGAACAGGTCGTCGCCCACCAGCTGCACCTTGCCGCCCAACTCTTTGGTCAAGAGCGTCCAGCCGTCCCAGTCGTTCTCGGCCATGCCGTCCTCGATGGATACGATGGGGAACTTGGTGATGAGGCCGCGGTAGAACTCGACCATGCCCTTGGCGTCGAGCACCTTGTTCTCGCCTTCCATGTTGTACTTGCCGCTGTCCTTCTCGTAGAACTCGCTCGACGCGACGTCGAGAGCCAGGGCCACGTCCTTGCCAACCTTGTAGCCGGCCTTGGTGATGGCTTCGCTGATGGTTTCGAGCGTGGCTTCGGCGCCGGGCAGGTCGGGCGCGAAACCGCCCTCGTCGCCCACGCCGGTGGAGGCCTTTTTGTCGTGCAGGATTTTCTTCAAGGTGTGGAACACTTCGGCGCCGGCACGTAGTGCCTCGCGGAAGGTGGGTGCGCCCTGGGGCACGATCATGAACTCTTGGAAGTCGAGCACGTTGTCGGCGTGCGCGCCGCCATTGACGATGTTCATCAAGGGCACGGGCAACACGCGCGCGTTGGGGCCGCCCAGGTACTTGTAGAGCGGAACGTCGAGCTCTTGCGCGGCGGCGCGGGCGGCCGCGAGCGAGACCCCAAGGATGGCGTTGGCGCCGGCCCTGGCCTTGTTGGGTGTGCCGTCGGCGGCCAGCATGGCGCCATCGAGACCGGCCTGGTCGAAGGCGTCGCGGCCAACGACGACTGGAGCCAGGATCTTGCCCACGTTGGCCACGGCCTTGAGCACGCCCTTCTTCTGGTAGCGCTTGGCATCGCCGTCGCGCAGCTCGAGGGCTTCGTGTTCGCCGGTTGACGCGCCCGAGGGCACGGCGGCCAAGCCACAGACGCCAGATTCGAGATGGACCTCGCATTCAATCGTGGGATTACCGCGCGAGTCGAGGATCTCGCGGGCCACGAGTTTCTTGATGGTAGCTGTTTTCATAGTGGGCGAAGCCTAGCCTGGCCGCGGGGAGGCGGCCAGGAGTGGACGCAGAGAAATACAAGAGGGTACAGAGGGCGGAGGACGGAGGGCGGGCCGACTATTCCGACAATCATTCTTTTCGGCACGCGTTTGCCTGCATGCCCTTCCCGGCCAAGGGGGGATGGTGTAGACAGCTACCGTCTCAAAGGAGGTTCGCGAATGATCTACTCGACAGAAGTCGAACACATGACGTGCGTGGCGAAGGGACCGAATCACGGTCCAGCGCCCATTCCGCAAGAAGGCCGCTGGGTCCAGGCCAAGGAGATCAAGGACATCTCCGGTCTCACCCATGGTGTCGGTTGGTGCGCGCCCCAGCAGGGCGCATGCAAGCTCACGCTGAACGTGAAGGACGGCGTCATCCAGGAAGCCCTGATCGAAACCATCGGCTGCTCCGGCATGACCCACAGTGCCGCCATGGCCGCCGAGATCCTCTCGGGCAAGACCATTCTCGAAGCCCTCAACACGGATCTGGTGTGCGACGCCATCAACACCGCCATGCGCGAGCTCTTTTTGCAAATCGTCTACGGCCGTACGCAGACGGCATTCTCCGAGGGCGGCCTGCCCATCGGCGCCGGCCTGGAAGATCTGGGCAAGGGCCTGCGCAGCCAGATCGGCACCATGTACGGCACCGTGGCCAAGGGCGTGCGCTACCTTGAAATGGCCGAGGGCTACGTGACCCGCCTCGGACTCGACGAGGGCGGCGAGGTCATCGGCTACGAATTCGTTCACCTGGGCAAGATGATGGAATCCATCGGCAAGGGCGTGGAAGCCGGGGAAGCCTTGAAGAAGGCCACCTCGAAGTACGGACGCTTCGACGAAGCGGCCAAATACATCAACCCCCGCCACCAGTAGCAGGAGGCATCGACCATGGCTCTGTTTGAATCCTATGAACGCAGAATCGCCCAAATCACCCCGGTGCTGGCCAAGTACGGCATCGCTTCCCTCGAAGAAGCGAAGAAGCTCACCGATGCCAGGGGCGTGGACGTCTACGCCATCGTGAAGGGCATCCAGCCCATCTGTTTCGAGAACGTGTGCTGGGCGTATATCTTGGGTGCCGCCATTGCCCTCAAGAAAGGCCAGAAGAAGGCCGTCGACATTGCCTGCTCGCTGGGCGAGGGCATGCAGGCCTTCTGCATTCCCGGCTCCGTAGCGGACGATCGCAAGGTGGGCATCGGCCACGGCAACCTGGCCTCCATGTTGCTCAAGGAAGAGACCAAGTGCTTCGCCTTCCTGGCCGGCCACGAATCCTTCGCCGCCGCCGAGGGCGCCATCGGCCTCGCCCGCAGCGCCAACAAGGCCCGCAAGCAGCCCCTGCGCGTGATCCTCAACGGTCTTGGCAAAGACGCGGCCCAGATCATCAGCCGCATCAACGGCTTCACCTACGTGCAGACCAAGTTCGACTACGCATCCAGCAAGCTGAACATCGTGCGCGAAATCGCCTACTCGAAGGGCGAGAAGGCCAAGGTGCGCTGCTACGGCGCCGACGACGTGCGCGAGGGCGTGGCCATCAACCACAGCGAGGGTGTGGACGTTTCCATCACCGGCAACTCCACCAACCCCACGCGCTTCCAGCACCCGGTGGCCGGCACCTACAAGAAGGAATGCCTCGAACAGGGCAAGAAGTACTTCTCGGTGGCCAGCGGCGGTGGCACGGGTCGCACCCTTCACCCCGACAACATGGCCGCCGGTCCCGCCAGCTACGGCATGACCGACACCATGGGCCGCATGCACAGCGACGCCCAATTCGCCGGGTCGTCGTCGGTGCCCGCCCACGTCGAGATGATGGGCTTCCTGGGCATGGGCAACAACCCCATGGTCGGGGCCAGCGTGGCGGTCGCCGTGGCGCTGGAGCAGGCGCAGAAGTAGTCAGCGACGCAATCTCATCGAAGCCGGCGGTCTGCGAAAGCGGACCGCCGGTTTTGTTTTTTCCGACCCGCTACCTCTGGCGCGACTTGCTGAGCCGAGCGGCGTCTGCGAGATCCTTGGGGCGGCCGGCCGCGAGTTTGTTGCGCACGAACATGTCGCGTCCAATGAAATGGACGGTTCGTCCTTCGATCGTTGCGGGTTCGCGGGAACTCCAGGCTTCCTCGAAGCTGACGCCTGAAATGGAGGTCAGCACGTCCACCCGCCTGGGAGGCAGCCCGATCTGGTATACGAGATCCGGCTTTTCGAAGTCAGTTGCAACCGCGCCGGCCGCGGAAACCGGAGCGCCGAAAGCGAGCAGCGCGCGCCAGACGCGGGCGGCATTGTCCGGGCTCGGCTTCACGAAGATGTCGATGTCGCCGCTCGCGCGCGGAGCGCCGTGAAAGGAGAGTGCGTAGGCTCCAACGACTACGAATTCCACGCCGGAGTCCACCAGGGATCGCAGGAGATCCAGAAAATCAGGGTTGAGGTCGTCAAGGCTCGGTGTCATCGGGGCGCGGCTCACCGGCGCGGAAAGCTCGATATGGAGTGTGGGCTCGATCGTAGGTCGGGATCGGTCGCCCCGCCAGGCGCCAAGCCTCCTGGGCGAGTGGCCACATCATCGCGATACGCTCGGCCGGGGTGGTGACGTCGGAGATATCGTCGTCGGATGCGTCGAGCCGGCGCACGACCACCGGCCACGTGGCGCGCGCCTGGCGGCGACTTTGGGCGTCCCGTGTGTCCGGCGTTCTCATGCGCACAATCATAATCCCAGTTCGAGCACACGGCCATGATTCCGCCAAGGACTTTCCCTTGGAAGTCAGCCCGCAGCTCCACCGCATGCGGCGCTGCCTGGCGGCCAACCTAGGGTCCGGGTTGCCTATCCTTTGGGGCGGACTCACGCTGTTTGAACTCCTGACACCAATCTGCGACAGCCCTCAAGTCACGCTCGATCTCTTCCGGGTCCGGAACCTGCACAGGACTTTCGTCGGGCTGTGAATGTTCTTGGAAGGAGTACTTCGTCATCAGCCCGTCGATCAGCTCGCAGTCGTGCGCGTTGATTTTGGCAAGCGACATTAGCTTGTTCTTGGTCTGCACTTCCCTGCGGAAGCGTTCGACCACGCCGCCCAGCATGACGATTTCTACGAGGCGCTCCAGGGTAATGCGCAGATCGCCACATATCGCCTTGGCCTCGTTCTCGTATGCTCCCTGGCCTTGCTCTTCCCGGATCTTCCGGGCTCTGCTCAGACGCTCGTTGCGGAGGGCATTAATCGCCTTGTGCGGACTCTTATGCCGATCCTGACCTGTCTTGTCAGGTTCACCGGTCCCCCAGCTCTCCTTGCGGAGCGTGACGATGCTTGGCTCAATCCCGACCTCTTGTGCTGCGGATTCCAGGAGTGCCAGCATTGAAAGTCGGTGGGTAAACACGATCACTTGGGCTACTGATGGAATGGGAACGCTGCGAATCGGCGCCGACAAAGCATCACGTCCTCTGGTTTCCGGACCAGTCGGGCCGTCGACTCACGCGCAAGGAAGCCGTACGCATCGTCAAGCAGCGCTGGCGAACCGAACGCGCATACGAGGATCTCAAGGGCGAGCTGGGCCTTGACCATTTCGAGGGGCGTCGCTTCCGTGGGTGGCACCACCACGTGTCCGTTGGCCTCGCATGTTTCGCCTTCGTCGTCGCCGAGCGCGCCCGCGCTTTTCCCCCCTCGGGAGGAAGCGCCGGTCCAGTTGGTCCGCAGCCTAGCTCGTCCGGAACGGCACTTCCCGGATTCCTTCATCACCGCACGCCTCGCGATTGCGCACCTGCTCCCCCGATGGCTTCCCCGTTGCCCCTTCTGCCACCATCCCCGCAGCACCACCCCTGTCTCGAAAGCCCGATCACCTGGTGTTCGTGCTCGCAAATCCTCCACAACCCGAGTCAGGTGACACAGTAGTGCTAACCCGCCTCCGGTGTGGTTCCGCAAGGGATACACCGTTTAGGCGCCACCGCAAGAAGATCATCTTCAGATGTCCGCCCTACTCCGCTCCCATCTTGAGCATGTCGAAGTAGTCGGCGCGGAGGGTGAAGATCTCGAATCACAACCAAGGCTCACAACTCATCCTTGCCATCACCTACACTCGGACAGAAACACGGTTGCCTGCTCAGGCCCCCATGAATCCGAGGACGCGACAGCCACATCGAGGTGCCCATCGCCATTGAGATCGCCGAGCGTGACCGAGTATGGGGAGGTCGCCAAGGGCCATGGAACCTGCGGGGCGAAGCTGCCGTCGCCGTTGTTCATCCATACAGCGAGCTCGCCAGCGCCGTAGTCGGCCAAGACCAGGTCGTTGGCGCCGTCGCCATTGAGATCGCCAATAGCGATCGAGCGCACATCCCATCCGGCATCGTATTGCACGGGTGCTCCCAAGGTGCCATCGCCGTTGTTGAGCAAGACGAGCATTCCATCGATGTCGTCCATCACAACGAGATCCGGCCGGCCATCGCCGTTGAGATCGCCGGCAGCGCTGTTCCCGGGATAGGTAAAGGCCCAATGGACATCGCTCAGGCTGAAGGTGCCCTTGCCGGTATTGTGGAGGATCTTGACGAAGGACGGATTGCCGTAGCCCCGACCTGCGACGAGCAAATCGGGCTGGCCATCGCCATCGAAGTCGGCCGAGGTCATGGTCACCGAGTACGGGCTCAGCGCAGTTATCGTGGTGTCGACCTCGTCGAACGAGCCCCCACCGCGTTGCAGGTAGACGCCGACCATGCTTCCGAGGGCCCAGGCAAAGTCCAACCGACCATCGCCGTCGAAATCGGCAGCGACGAGATTGTTGAAGGAGTCTTGGAAACCGCAGAAGGTGCCGTAGGTGGTTGGACTGGCAAAGTTCCCCTTCCCGTCGTTGGCGAACAGGTCGCAACCCACGAGGATATCGATCGATGCGTTTCCCATGAAGGTTCCCGTGACCACGGAAAAGGACACCGTGCTCAGGTACGACTTCCACAGCGCAAAGGTACCGTCGCCAAGGTTGCGAAGCGTGTTGAGTGTCAAACCATTGGCACCGCCTCCATAGTTGTTCACGACGAGGTCGGGGTGCCCGTCGCCGTCAAGGTCGCCGATGGCAATGGCTTCGGGCGCGGGGCCGGCAGCATACGACGCGGGCGGCGCGAACCGCCACCTGCACTCGGCGTCGGAGCCGGTCTTCACGCCAGCATCGGGTGCCGTGTTGCTGGCGACACCGGAGTCCGCGATGGAACCGTCGCGCGCAGGCCCAGGCTGGATGGTGTCCAAGCTCGTGCGGCCGCAAGCCGAAAGGACGATGCCCAGGGCAAGGACAGCGCTGCAACGCATGTTGGGATTCTCGCAGGCCGGGTCCACGATGGCGAGCGCGTTGTCGGTTTCCCCATGCTATGCTTGCAAGCTGGCGGTGCTGGAGAGGAAGTACGACGGTCCCGCATTCCTTTCAGCGTTGTGCCAAGAGGCGCACGATGAACAACACGGCACCGCCGATGGCAATCATGGCGCTCATGATCTTTACGCCATGATCGGCGAACCAACGTGAGCGTCGCGCGACCAGGATCAGCGGAAGCACGACGGCGAGGACGGCGAACTGACCTGCTTCCACGCCCAGGTTGAACGAGACCAGCGCGATGGGGATCTGTCCGCGGGGCAAAGCTATCTCGCGCAGGGCACCCGCGAAACCGAACCCGTGGATGAGCCCGAACGGGAAGGTGATGCGCCAGCGCTTGCTCGCATCCTTGACGAAGAAGTTTTCGACGCCCACGTAGGCGATGGACAAAGCGATGGCCGGCTCGACCAGCCGCGGGCTGGGCGTCAGCACGGAGAGCGACGCGAGCGCCAGCGTGATCGAGTGCGCGAGCGTGAAGGCGGTCACCACTCCCACCAGCGAGCGCAGTCGCCCGCCGACGAGAATGAGACCCAGCAAGAACACCAGGTGATCGGCGCCGGTGAGAATGTGCTCGATCCCCAGCTTCAGCATCGACCAAGCCATGCGGGTCGCGCTCGCGGGCGGGCTCGCCTCGTCCAAGGTCCAGGTGGCATGGGATCGATCGAGAACCCTGACATTCGCCTTGCCCGTACGAAAAACGCGCGCCAAGTGCCGGTGTCCGGGGGCCAGCCCATCGAGAAGTGGCACGGCCAGCGTGAGCCGACTGGGAACCTCGGGGCAGGTGTAGCGCACTTGGAAAACGACGCCGCCCTCGGCCTCCAACGTCCACGTCCGGTCAAGCGCTCCGAGGCAGGCTCTTCCGTCCGCTTCCACGGTCACGCCGCCCGCGAGAGCGCGCGCCACAGCCTCACGACCCGCGGCCAGCTCATCAGCGTCGATCGAGCCGTCGTGGTTCGCATCGATCGCTGGGAGCAAGCGGGCCAGCTCGCGACCGGCCATGCCGATGTCGCCGTAGAGCACCTTGCCGTCCAGGCGGTACTCGCCGCTGGAGATGCCGACGGCATGGGCCAAGGCTAGACGCTCGGGCGCCAACGCGGCGAGGCTGATCGTGGCCACCGAGACAATAGCGGCGCGCCGGATCCCTCTCCCTCGGAGACTCGTCATACGGCCATCTCAGCGCGCGGGCGACTGCGCGACCGGCACACCGCCTGCCCCGCGCGCCACCGCCGCCACGTAGGGCGCGTCGGTCAGCGTCCCCAGGAAGGCCACGACGGCATCTATTTCGTCATCGGTCATGGGCGGAGGGGATCCCTCCCGTTTGTTGTAGACGGGGGAGTAGATGTTGACGTTGCCACGGTACCTCGGCGGCACGTCGTCGAACTTCTGCCCTGGCGGGTAGACCAGGCCCGGCGATACCGCGCGCCGGGCATAGAACACCACAACCTCGCGCAGGGTCTTGAACACGCCGTTGTGCCCAAAGCTGTCCTGAACAGCGACGTTGCGCAGCGACGGCGTACGAAAGCTCGAGCACCACCTTTCGTCGTTCGAAGGGGTCGTTTTGTTCTTCCGTTCGCAAAGGCCGAGATCGAAGGACGCGGCATTTCGATTGCCTGGCAAATCCCGGTTGCGTGGGACGGCGACCGCATCGTACCCATAGTCGGTGAACATCGACTCCGCCGGATTGGTCGACGTCTCGGCCATGCGGTGGCAACCGGAGCAGGCACCGCGGCGTGGGTCCTTGAAGATCTCCAGACCCAGCCGCTCTTGCTCGGTCAGGGTCGCCTGACCGCGAACATAGGAATCGTACTTCGAGGTTGCCGGCGTCATCTCATCGCTCTTCAAGAAAGCTTCGAGAGCCGAGCCGACCCCGCGCAGGACCGCTTCCGGCGCCGAGGCCGGGCCCATCGCATTTCGAAATTCATGCGCGTAGGGGCCGTGAATGATTTTGGCGGCGAGGCGCATCGGGGTTCCGGCGTTCATCTCGTCGGGGTTGAAGAGCGGCTGGCGCACGAGCTCCGCGACTCTGTCGGAGCGCCCGTCCCAGAAAAAACCGCCGCGCGGTTCAGGCATCGGGGCTTCGTCGTCCTCGAAGTAGTGGAACTTGGGCACATACCTCATGTACAGGACGGACGGCGTCGAACGCCGAGCGAAGTGCCCGGCTCGGCTTCCCAGGGCCACGCCGATGCTGGAGCCATGTCGTCCCGAGAAGGCGCGCGCCGGATCGTGGCAACTCGCGCAGCTCGTTCCAGGCGGCTCCGACAAGCGATCGTCAAAGAAGATCTTCTTGCCCAGAGCCACGAGCACCGGATTGTCCGGTGGTCCCTGGCGGGGAGGCACCGGGAGGACATAGGCGCGGCGGACCGGTATCACCGGCGTGCCGGACAGCTTGGGTACCTTCGCCGCGGCCCACGCCTCCGCGATGGTCGGCTTCGGCGCGGGTGAAGGTGCACCTTTCCCGCACGCCCCCAGCGCCCATACCAACACGGCGCCCGTTGCCAGACGCCGTCGGGATAGTGCTTCCATTCTCAGGTTTGCGCGATTGGCACGGAGCAACTCGACCGTGCTCTCGGTTACGGGATGTTCTCGTAAGTACCGACGGTGTTGCCGCTGCCGTCCGCGCAGGTGATCTGGCTGCCCGGGGTGCTGTCGCACACGCCGCTGCAGGCGACCGGCGCCGCCATGCTACACACCGCGATGACCGTGCCGTTCGTGCGATAAGCCGTGAACTTCCAATTCTTCTGGCCAACGGTGCCCACGCGATCCATCACCATGAAGCCGAACCCATTCGAGAAGGCAAACGTGTTGACCATGGTGTTCGCGGCCGGCAAGTCGGAGTTGGGGTCGAACACGGCAGGCAGCGCGGCGTCCAGATTGTCGCCGCCGTTGCCGGCGACGAAGGTCGCCGGATGGTTGCTGGAGAAGTTCAAGGCCTGGAAGTCGTGCACATGACCATGGAAGGCCATGGCGATGTTAGGCGGGTAGTAATTGCCCGGGTAAGTCGCGTTCATGACGGACTGGAGACCGGGGTTGCCCACCGTTGGCGGGCTGCCCGCGGAGTAGCCCAGGACCGGGTGGTGGACGGCGAACAGGTTCAGCATGCTCGGCGTCGCCAAGCTGGCCGCCTCGGCGAGCTCGGTCGTGTAGGGCATGAAGGCCGGAGGCGAGTAGACGCTCTTCGAGGTGTTCGACGAGTCGAACACGATGAACTGCGTGTCGCCGAACGCGACGGCCCACGGATCGTTGTAGTTGCCCACGTTATCGTTCGCCGGAACGTCGCAGGTCTTGACGTCGGTGCTGTCGAACGGGTTCGGATCGAGATAGCGATACCAGCCCTGCCCGGCGCGGTTGCAGACTTCGTGGTTACCGCGCACCATGACCCAAGGAGCGGCGGCGAGCAGGGGCGCCGCTGGCGTGAAGAAGTCAGCCACCCAGGCGTCGGAACCGTAGCCCCAGGGCTGTCCGGCGCAGGCCGTGTTGCCCGGAGGGCAGGGATTGTCGCGATACTCGTAGTCGCCCACGTGCAGGACGAGATCGGGCTGCATGGCGGCGGCCGCCGACGAGATGACGGAGAAGGGCCACTGCGTGGGATCGGCGCAGGCCTGGTAGACGTTTCCAATCGAGATGCGGCACCCGGTGTCACCGAGGATCACGACGCGGTTGACGACCGGCTTCGGCAGCGGCAGCTTGATACCGGCCACAGTGGCAGTAGTCGCCCCCGCGGGGAGAAGGAATTCGCAGGTCGTCGTCGTGAAGATGGAAGGCTTGGAGTTGCCCGACGTTGTCGCAGCGGCGAGCGTCGTATCTGTGCTCGTGGTGCGGATCGGAAGGCTGGCCGGCAGCGCACGGACCGTCATGGCGCTCGCAACACCGTCGACGGTGATCGAGGGGCACACGGTATACGGCGTGATGAGCCGTGCGATGGCCTGGCTGTTGGCGCCGATTTCGACCCACGCCTGCGCGCCGACAGCCGAGTCCGCCGGGCATGTCAGCAAGAGGTTGAAGGTGTCGGCGCACCCCGGATCCCCGTCGCTCACCGTGAGGGTGAGCGAGGCATTGCCCGGCCCGCTGCACGCGAAGGTCGGATTCGCGATCGTCGTGCTGCTGAGCGTTCCGCCGCTGGCGGCCCACAGATAGGAGATCGGACCTGGACCACTGTCGGGGTCGGTGGCCGTGCTGAAGAGCGCGATGGTGTTGCCCACGGGCGCATTCGCGCTGACGCTGGCGACGCTCGCGCAAACGTTGATTTGCCCGCTCACCGAGATGCTTCCGGTGTTGTGCGCCTGTTTGCAGTCCAGATGCACCGCGACTGCAGTCGTCATCGACGCCGTCACGGCGAAGGGCGCCGAGGTTCCCGTGCAGGTCGTGGCTCCGTCGGTGGACGTCCCCGTGAGGGTCAGGGTGTAGGGCGAGCCCGCCGCGATGTTGCCGATCACCGCGCTGATGGTCGCGGAATGGGAGACATCCACGGTGCCCGAGTAGGAATGCGGGCCAGTGGTCGAATAGGCCACGGTATTCAAGAAGACGCCCGGCCCAGCTTGAAGCTGAAGCTCTACGCGGCCGAGGGCACCGCCGCCATTGTCGCCACTGCCCGGCCCCCCGCTGTTGCAGGCTGCGACACTGGCGCACACGAAAACAAAAAGCAGACTTGCGTTGAGCTTGATCACGCTTGGCCTCCGATGGAGCTGTGGAATGGAACCCGAATCGACGGGCTGGTTCGTTCGATTCCCCACCTTGCGAAAGGGATTGCAACAAATGTGTTTCAGTCCGCGCCTCCTTCTCCTGTGAAATCACGACAACGCGTCGTGACTCTTGCCAGGGCAACAAAGTGTCGATGGGAAGGCTCGGTGAACATGCTCCGTGTTGCCTTGAACCTGAAGAAGCGTCCGCTTGCATGCCCGACGCTGGTCCTCGTCTTTGGTATGGGCTGCTCGTCTGGCTTGAACAACCGCCAAGGCTCTGACGTCGGGACCGAGCAGGATGCGAACCTTGGGCAAAGCAAGATCAGATTCCGCAATCCGGAGATGGCCGCGAAGTACACGGCAGCCAAGGCTTCCCCGCGTAGTTTCGATCCGGTCTACGCCTATGCGAAAGCCGTGAGCGCTGCCTGTCTGGCCTCGCTGGTCGACCCGAGTTGCGAAGCGTGCGCGGAAGGGGCGGTGAAGTACAAGCCGAGGTCCGAGCTCGAGATCCAATACTGGCCGATCGTCGAAGATGCCCTGTCCATGCTCGAGGCTCTCGGGAATGTTCCGGGACTGGCGGCGGAGCAGATGGATCTCGCTGGTCGCAACCAAAGGACGGCTGCTCTGGCTGGCGGGTCGCTCCGCGGAGGAGCAGACCTCGATCGACGAGTACGCTCGTGCGCACCCACGTGCCGTCGCGGTCATCCGGCGTCGGCTTGAGCTTCTGCGCGAAGCTGGCGACGCCGCAGCATCGGAGTCGCAGTGCACCCGTAGCCGAGCGAAGATGGAATCGGCGCCTGATACAACTCGGCTGGACCTCCTGACCGCCTGCGTGGCGCTCCACCCGGACAATACCGACGGCAGGAGCGATCTGATGGACTACGCAGAGTACTTGCCCAATCTATCGACCGCCGAGGATGCGATCTATCGTACGAGCCTCGCGCAGCGCTGTGTTGAGAAGGTCGGCGACGAGGAGGAGCGCTGTGCACAAGCCTGCGCTTGCGTGGACAAGGATTCGGGCAAGCAGCCAACCGCAAAGTGCAAGCGGGCCTGTGGCGGCTGCCACAACGAGACGGCTCAGCGGCTGCGCCTGTGCAAGAAGATCGGCGAAGCCCCTCACGCTGCCCGGCCGAAGACTGCATCTGCGAAGAGCGCTCCCCGATCGAAGAGCGCTCCCTGACCAGCTGTCGAAGGAGCCAAAGCTTTATAGGTTCTGCACGGCATCGAGTGCGAGGGTCTTTTCGGCGGCCTGGGCCGCCGCATCGGAAAACGGCGACGCATGCCCGGGCAGACCGGCGATGGTCACCGAGTAGCCCCAGCAGCCCTTCAAGAATTCCAAGTCGAAAGAACCCAGTGCTGCCACTCCCGTCCCCATGTAACAGGCATCGTCACCAACGCCGCTGACCGGCGTGATCGTGATGCCGCTGCCGGCGGTGCTGCCGGAGTGGCACATATCTTCGAAGGTCGCAAAGTCGGTGTTCACATGAAGTCCGACCTCGAACAGTAGGTTGTTTTGAGCGTCGTAGAAATCCCAAAGGCACGCATCGCCGTCCCACTGTCCTGGCACCGCGCTCTGTCCGACCGCAGCCGCCACCTGCGCGTCGCTCAGTCGGGTGCAGGGGTTGCAGCCGTCGATACAGGCGTTGGTCGAAACCGCAGTTCCACACGAGCCGGCCCGATTCGCCGCGTCTCCGTTGGCGCTGCCACCGCTGCCTGAGCACGCAACCATGAACAGGACCGCCGCTGCGCATCCGGTGATTCTCATCGCAAATCTCCTTGGTTCGATCTTTAGGATGATGTCCCTCGGCCAAGGTTTCCCCCGATCCTCGTCGCCCCCTGCCCTCCCGAGGTCCAAAAACTCCCGCTTGAATCGCGAAGACCAAGCTTCTACGCTCTTGTTCGTGCTGCAGAGGTACCCACGGAGCCCGGTGCAAGGACGTTTCCGCAAAGGCAGCGCGCTGGGAGACGGCGCAATCACTCTGGCACTCGTCGGCCTTTGGGCTGGTAGCGGACACGCGGCGCAGCCGGCAGCGGCGGCCCAAGTAGCGCCGGTGGCCCAGTCGGCGCCGGCCAGCGGCGGACTCATGGTCGTAGAGGGCGGGCGCTTCGTGGGCCAGACGACGCCCGAGAACGCGCGACGGGACGGGTTGACCGTGGTCGATCTCTCGGACGACTGGCTGCCGTATATCTTCTCGGAGGAGCCCGAGAAACCGCAGCCGCTGCGGCCCTACCTGATTGACCTTGCCAACGGGCGGATGCGCGGGGGAAGTAACTACGCGCGCCCGCGCGAGGACCGCTTTTTCGAGGCATTTGGGATCTTCCCCAGCCTGAACCTGGTGCGGCGACGGTTGGCGGATAGCAAGCGCCACGCTTGCCACGAAAAGGTGAAGGACGGGGTGCTTACTGAATTGTCACCCAAGAACGTCATCCCGCCGGAAATGCCGGAGAAGGTCCCGAACCCCGACCCCGCGACGGTCGCCGAACAGCCCATGATTCTGACCGGGCGGACGATCTCGCCGCGACCCTTGACCGCGACGGAAAAGCGGGCCGTGACCGCGATGCAGGCCCACCTGCGCTGCGAAGGGTTGCTGCCCGGAGGGGCCAGAACTCCTCGGATGGATCTCCGGACGGTCGCGGGCCTGCAGGCCTACCAGCGCCTGCTCATGCTCGCGGACAACGGGAGCATCGATCTCGAAACCCGGACCGCGCTTCTGGGCGACAGCCGCGAGCACGACTTCCGGGCGCTGCTGCGCGCGCTACGCGAGCGCGTTGTCGACGCGACTGGGCTGCTCGAAGACGGCTCGGCCCTGGGCGTTCTCGGTGAGGTGCAAGGGCGCCAGCTGGACAGCGCCGAGTTCCGGCCCCTGCCCGTGGAAGCGGCGACCAAGCAAGCGCAGCCTGCCGCCGCCAAATCGCGTGCGGAGCCTGCCGGCTCTGCCGGCAGCGGAGCATCGCGGGAGGGCATGGGAACCCTCCCAGGGTTCCCATCAGAACAGCCTGGCAAGATCACAGGCGCCCCGGATTCTGATCGCCGCGGCCACTCAGGCGGCCAGTCAGGCGCTGGGTTGGACGTCACCCGAGGCGGTGCTCGCGAGCACGCTGGTGGCTCCCCCGACGGCACCGTCATCCTCGCGAAAATCCGCGCGCAAGACGGCCGCGCCCAAGGCGCCTGCGCCCCTGCCCGCTGCCGTCGCGATCCGCCTGCCGTCGCTGCCGCCTTACCATGGCCCCAAGATGGACCTGCGCGCTGAGATAGATCGCGGCGAGGTGGTCCTCAAGCGGCCAGCCCTCGACAAGGATGGAAAGAAGAAGTGGCATCCCCCGGTCAGCGACCGCCCGACCCTCACGCTGTACGCGCGCGTGGGCGACCGCGAGGTGGCCCTGTGCCGCTGGCCAACCACCATCGGCGGCTGGAAGACGATTCAGCAATCCGACGGCTCCATGGCACTCAAGTACAAGGCGTCCGTGACCGGCGATGCCCTCTGGCCCGAGATACTTGCCACCCCGACCTGGCACCCGTCGCCGGGCATGCCCACGCGCAGGCTGCTCATCAAGCGAGGCGACACCTGGGTGCCGAAGACCGAGGTCATCGGGCCGGGCTACCGCGCCGCCTACGGGCTGGTGGCCATCACGCACCTACAGATCGAGGGGCGTGACGAGCACGGCGAGCCCGAGCTCATGGATCACCGTATTCGCACCCATGGCACAGCGGCCTACCGCTCGGTCAAACGCGGCGAGAGCAGCGGCTGCCACCGGCTGCACAACCACCTGGTCCTGCGCTTGGCGGGCTTCCTGATTCGGCACCGGGCGAACGTGCGCGATGGCATCGTGCCCGAGGACTACGTGCGCCACCTGGAATACAAGGGCCAGGAAGTGGATCTCGCGGACGACAACAAGGGCTACCGCTTCCAGCTAACGCCGCCCGTGCCCGTGACCATCCTCGACGGCGACGTGAAAGGCAACGCCCGGGCCGTCAGGGGCACGGTGCCGCTGACCGTGGTGCCGTAGGGGCGCGGTTCAATTCGGAGGTGGCCGTGGCGGCCAGTCTAGATTCAGGAAATGAAGATGCTGCGTAAGATTCAGGCGATCAGCCGCCTTCTCTTATTCTTCACAGGAGCGGGAATGCTCTGTACCGGGTGCCTTGGGGGAAAGGACTGCACCACTGGCTATGCCTACTACGGGACGTCGGTGACCGAGGGAACCTGGACCTACTCGGACCGCTTTGGAAGCCCCCCTGAAACTGTTGCTCTGCAAGGGTCAGCCCCTGATAGCTCTGGAACCGCTTGCATGCAGGTGCCGGCGACGTGTTCTACCCTGGGGTTCTTCGCCTATTGCGGGGCCACGAAAATGAGCGGGGATTTGACCGTGTATGTACGCCTCTCGAATTTCCAGAACGCGCAGTTGGTCACCCTGCCGTCGCCAAATGTCGTTGTCGCCGGTTTGCTTGAAGGGCTGTACCCCTACGATGGAGGCGTGGGGGATGAGACCTTGACACCAATATCTGGCTCGCTGACCGCCACGCTGTCGCCCAACAACCTCGACGTCCATTTCGACATGACTCTTCGTGGGCCGGGAGGTGAAGGCGCGGTCATCCAAAACGGCCGTGCGGCGAGCCTCAATGGCCATACGACCCCTGTCCAGAATTGCGACTAGATGACCGCGCGAGAGATTATCCGCTTCCTCGTGTTCTTCGTGGTAACCGCCACCTCTGTGTTTCTCTCGGCCGGAACTTTGGCTTGGCGGAACGGGTGGATGTTCATGGCTGTGATCTCGGGCGCGGTGGCCTCGGTCATTTTCGGCGTCTTCCGCACTTCGCCCGAGCTGATGCAAGAGCGCAGGACCGCAGCCAAAATGGCCAAACCCTGGGACCGGGCACTCGTACCTGTGATGTCCGGGCTCCCCTTCGTGGCGGTGATCGTGGCCGGGCTGGGCAAGCGCCTCGGGTGGGCGTCGCCCTTCCCCGGATGGGCGGCCTGGGTCGCGTTCGCCGCCATGATCCTGGGCGCGGCCCTGACCTATTGGGGAATGATGGCCAATCGCTTCTTTTCCAGCTATGTGCGCATCCAGACCGATCGTGGCCACCAAGTCGTCGCGAGCGGCCCCTACGCCTACCTTCGCCATCCGGGCTACGCCGGCTCCATCCTGTTTACCCTCGGCACGCCCATCTTGCTCAATTCGATTCCCGCGTTCGTGCTTGCCGTCGTCACCACCCTCGCCACAGTACTGCGCACCTTTCTCGAAGACCGCACCCTTCGCCAAGAATTGCCAGGCTACCAACAATACGCAAAGACCGTGCAATACCGATTGCTGCCCCTCGTTTGGTGAAAGTCGACCCGCCCTGGGGAGAAATAGCGCTTGTAAAGCGGCGATTGCGTATCGTCCGTCCCACTCCCAAGCGAAATCTACTCGTCGGCTGGTTTGGGCAGTGCCTTTTGATCGCCACTGACGAAGAGCTCGGCGTAGCCGAAGGTCGCGCGCCCGGAAATTCTGAGCACCGCCGGTGCTTGGTCCGGCGCCCCTCGGCCTTTGAGAGAAAAGAATCCGAACAGGGCTCGGCCGCGGTTTTCGACGCGCACGCCGGCGGGGAGCCGGATCTCGACGTAGCCCATGAACGCGCGCACGTCGATCTCGGTCAGGCCTGGAGCGAAGGTCGCGTGCGTGAGATCGAGCTCGACGTAGCCCAGGCGTCCGCGCACCTCGAGACGGCGCGGGACCTCGCCGGTGATCCGTTGCTCCTGCCCCGAGAACAGCGCCGAGATGCGCTCGGCCGGCACGTCGCGGGGCTCTAGCGCTGCCGTCGCCTCCGCCGCAGTCGCCGGCAGGTCGGCGACGACCGCGTCCAGCTCGGCCACGGTGGTAGCCGCGTACACGTGCGCGAGTCGTGTTT
Organism: uncultured delta proteobacterium; assembly: GCA_963723955.1. Lineage (GTDB taxonomy): Bacteria > Myxococcota_A > Polyangia > Fen-1088 > Fen-1088 > Fen-1118. The sequence continues at coordinate 267,059 of CAVRSU010000007.1, read as the reverse complement.
CGAGCTCGTCGGTGCCGATGTGGTCCTCGGCGAAATGGTGACTGAGCGCCTGCGCGACTCGTTCGCGCGCAGCGGTGTCGATAGAAATGGTCGAAAGCCGTTCGTCAGGGGCGCCCATGGGCGGGAATGATACCAGCTCGCGTGCTCAAGCGGTCGTTGCGGGTCGGTGGTACCCGACGTGTTCGCGGGATGGACCGCGACCTCGGACGGCGGCAACGCGAAGATCAACCAACCGCCGCCGATGTCCACGCTCGGCAACTCGAAGACATCCCGCAGGACCTTCCGATCCGCCTCCGGGGCCGAGCCAACCCTGGGAAAAGTGCCGAATCTCGGGAACCGCAGGGCTGGCGAATCCGTCTTACGGGGGGCGAGCAGGGTCCCGTGGGGGAACCAGGGCGGCTCCGGGGCTTGCCAACTAGCTCAAAAGGAGATCCATGAATTCAATATTAAAGAAGACTATGTTCGTTCTGTCCGGCTTGCTGCTGCTGGCGTCGCCTGCCGTCTACGCGCGAGGCAGGGGCAACCCGACGGGCGCTCCGGGCAGCCGATTCGCCACCGAGCATCCGCGTCGCAATCAAGTCAACAAGCGCGTGGACAACCAGCGCGAGCGCATCAACGAAGGCGTGAAGAACGGCCAACTCGGCAAGGGCCAGACACGGCAATTGCGCGCCAACGACCGGGCCATCAAGGCCCAGGAGCACGCCGAGGTGAAGGCCAACGGAGGCCACCTGACCAAGGCCGAACAGCGCCAGCTCAATCAGGAAGAGAACGCCAACAGCAAGCTGATCCACGACGAGAAGCATCCGGCCGGGAAATAGCGGCGCGCCTTACTCGGCTGGTCTGCGCGCCACTATTATTGCGCCGTAGTCGCGCATGGCGAAGCCTTCGGGAGCTTGATGTGCCAGGACGGCGCGTTCGAAATCGGCGCGGAAGGTGTCGCGTAGATCCTCGGGGATGGCGGACAGGAAGTTGCCGAACGAGCTGGCCTCCATGAAATCGATCATCTCGTGCGCGTTGGCCATTCGCCGCACGCGCTCCATCACGTGTAGCTCGGCCAGGTCGAGCCCGGCCGCCACCAGCATGGTGATGATTTCGGTGACCGTGCTGCACTGATGGGCCAGGGCGAATTTCTCCAGGCGCAGCCTTCCGCGGTAGACCGGCTGCCCGAACACAGAGCCGAGCACCTTGGACATGGTGCTCGCAGCGTGTAGCTCCTTGGGCAAGGTGGTGAAACCCAGCTTGCCGCCCGGCCGCAACACGCGCGCGATCCCGGCCAGCGCCTTGGGCTTGTCTGGCACCCAGTGAAAGACCGACGACATGCACACGCCATCGAAGCTGCCGTCGCCAAATGCGCCTAAATCCTCGGCGTAGCCGATCTGGAAGCGGCCCCCCGGCACACGCTCGCGTGCGAGCGCAATTCGTTCCGCCAGTGGATCGATGCCGACCACCTGGCCGCTCGGGCCCACGTCCTCGGCAATCCACTCGGCCAGCCGTCCGGTACCGCAGCCCACGTCGAGCACACGCGCGCCCGCTTGTAATCCCATGCGCTCGACCAGTCCCTTGCCAGACTGGAACTGGGTATCGCTCAGTCGGTCGTAGTCCTTCGCCAACTTCGAACTGTCGTGCTCGTACGAGGTCATCCGAAGAGGATGCCAAGAATGTCGAGGAGGAACCAGTCTGGCGCCAGCTCCACGGTCATGTCGTGGAGGCAATTCGCGCCCAAGCTTCCGCCGTCAGTTGACGGCCGCGCAGAACTGCTTGGTCGTGAGGCCGTCGCCGCCGGACCAGATCTCGAAACCGGCGAAAACGAGGCTTAGATACATGCTGCTCGTCACGCCGTAGCTGTTGGTCACCGAGTCTTGGATGAAGTTGTTCAAATCGTACGACAGCGCGTCGAGCGGCGTACTGCTGACATACGAGATGCACGGCGGATCCGTGCTGCTGTCGACCCACACGTCCCAAGTACCGGGAACGCCGCTGACGGTCTGGCCTGGATGGTTGGGCGTCGTCCCCGTGGTTTGAGGAACTCCGCCGCGGGGCTGGCGATCGGCGGGCTTGTACAACCACACCATCAGGTAGGCGCCGCCCTTGCCGGGCGAGCTGGCCATCGTTCCGAGCTTGGCATTGGTGGCCGTGAACCACACGTCATAGGTCGCGTTGAAGTTCGACGTGTCGAGCGTGCTGGCGTTGGTGGAGAAGATCGTGGGAACCGATTTGATGGCAGAAACCTGCAGGGGCAGGTTGCTTCCCTCCGTCGTGTGGTTCTGGTACGAGCCGATGAAGATCGTCGGGAACCCCATGGGATCGCCGTCGCTGGCCGGCACCGAAGCACCTTGCGAATTTCCCACGGTCATCGACAAACCATTGATGCCGACCGTCTGGCCGCCGAACTTGTGCCACCAGTTGGTCATCGTGTGGTACGTCTTGGTCGACCCGGTCACGGTGATTTCGCCGTCCTGGTACTGCTTGGTGAACGACAGGGAGCTGGTCGAGGTGTCGGTGCAGTCGACGGAAACCGTGGTCCCGCCGGTGGCCGAGGCGCCGCCAGAGCCAGCCACGCCTCCGGTGCCAGTTGCACCACTTCCCGCCGTCCCGCCCGAGCTGGCCGTGCCACCGCTGCCCGCCGTCCCGCCCGCGCCGGCCGTGCCACCGCTGCCGGCCATCCCACCCGCGCCTGTCCTTCCGCCGCTGCCGGCCGTGGCACCCGTACCGCCGCTACCAGCCGCGCCACCGGTGCCTATCCTTCCGCCGCTACCAGCTCCGCCGCCGGAGGCCAAGTTGCCGCCCGTCACAATCGCGCCGCCAGTAACGGTCGATCTGACCGAGCCGCCCGAGCCCGAGCTGCCCCCGCTGGCCGTGGTGCCGCCCGCCCCAGTGGTTCCACCCAAGTCGGCCGTCCCACCTGTGGCCGTCGTTCCGCCATTCATGGTCACGCCGCCCGATCCGACCTGCCCACCCGATCCGGCGGATCCGCCCGTGCCCGAGCCCGTGCCTTTGCTGTTGGAGCCGCACGCTAGAATCGCGCCGGTAATGGCCGCAATCATCGCTGCCGTAACGAGTGGTCTCTCGAATCGCATGGGATGTCCTTCCTTGAAACAGGGATCCCTCGCTGTCCCGTGATCAGCCTCAGGGGTTAGGACACACACCAGCCCTCGATTGAGCAACCGCAGTGGTTTCTTCCCGGATGCCTCCAGATCCTGAGATCCGTTCAGGTTCCCGCCAGGCATCCCGCGGATTGACTCTTGGTCCGGGATCCCGGGGATCCCGGGTCAGACCGTTATCCCTCTTGACAAGATGGCACGACGTTCCTAATGCACCGCAATGCGCCATGAAAAACTACAAATCTCGGTATTCGATAGCGCGTGGGCTTTTCATCCTTGGAAGCAGCTTGCAGTTGCGGCTTGGTTCAGTCGGGTGCAGCAACCAACCTGCCTCGACCACAGAAGATGGCGTGGAATCGGCCTCGGTGTTTCTGACGACTACGGTGACGCCGTCGGATGTGAAGTGCCTTGTTCTGAACGCCTCTGCCGCCGGGTCGACCGTGACTCGCAGTTTTGACGTGACACCTTCCCAAGCTGCGAGTCTGACCGCGACGGGACTGCCGACTGGAACGGTTACCTTGACCGAGGGTGCCTACAATGCAGCCTGTTCTCAGGTCACCGTCCAAACTCCACTCACCTGGGTGAGCGACGCAGCTGTCGTGGTCCAATTGGGTGCGGGCCAGACCACCCCGGTCAGCATCGTACTTCGCCGAGCGGGGGAAGCTGTAATCTCAACCAGCTTTGCAGACAATGTGGACGGTGGGACTCCTCTGGATGGTGGGACTCCTGTCAACAATCCTCCCACGATCGCAGCGGCAGCTTCCGCCAACCCCAATCCCGTCACGGGATCAACGACGGCACTGTCGGTTCTGGGCGCCGACGACAATGGGGAAGCGAGCTTGACCTACACTTGGACCACGACTGGTACACCTCCGGCTTCAGTTTCCTTCAGCGCAAACGGCACCAATGGGGCAAAGAACACGACCGCGACCTTCACCGCGGCCGGCACCTATTCCTTCCAGGTGACGGTCAAAGACCAAGGGAACCTGACAGTCGCCAGCGCAGTTACCCTGACAGTGAATCGGACGCTGACCAGCATCGTTGTCACTCCTGCCTCCACAACGGTGTCTGCATCTGCGGCACAGCAGTTCACTGCGACCGCTCGGGATCAGTTTGCGACCAACCTGCCCTCGCAACCCACCTTCACCTGGACCGTGAGTGGCGGTGGCACGGTCAGCGCGAGCGGCCTTTTCACGGCCGGAACCAGCGCCGGTGGGCCGTACGCCCTCCAAGCCACGAGCGGCGGCATCACTGGCACGGCGACCATCACGGTTGCTTCGGCACCGACGCCAGTCGCCGTCTACAGGATCGACACCGGCAGCAGCAGCGCTGTTTCGCCATTCACCGCCGATGCCTATGCAACGGGTGGTACTACGAATGCAACGACGAACACGATTAGCACGACCGGCGTGACGAATGCCGCGCCGGCGGCCGTGTATCAGAGCGAGCGCTACGGCAATAGTGCCTATACCCTGCCGAGCCTCGTCGCCTCCGCGCAGTACACCGTCCGCCTGCATTTCGCCGAGATCTACTGGACGGCCTCAGGAAAGAGGATCTTCAATGTCTTGATCAACGGCACCACCGTGTTGTCGAGCTTCGATATTTTTGCCGTGGCCGGCGGACAGTACAAGGCCGTGGTGCGTGACTTCACTGCGACGGCCAATGCTTCGGGACAAATCGTGATCCAGTTCAACACCGTGACCGACAACGCAACCATCGAGGGCATCGAGGTTCTTAGTACGGGTGTCTGCTCTCCCGGTGCCACCCAGTGCTCAGGCAACAACGTTCAGACGTGCAGCTCCTCCGGAACATGGGGGACAACCGCCGCTTGCTCGACGAGCCAGGTGTGCAGTAACGGGGCATGCACAAGCGCTTGCACTCCCGGCGCCACTCAGTGCTCAGGCAACGGCGTTCAGACGTGCAGCTCCTCCGGAACATGGGGGACAACCGCCGCTTGCTCGACGAGCCAGGTGTGCAGTAACGGGGCATGCACAAGCGCTTGCACTCCCGGCGCCACTCAGTGCTCAGGCAACGGCGTTCAGACGTGCAGCTCCTCCGGAACATGGGGGACAACCGCCGCTTGCTCGACGAATCAGGTGTGCAGTAACGGGGCATGCACAGGCGTTTGCACTCCCGGCGCCACTCAGTGCTCAGGCAACGGCGTTCAGACGTGCAGCTCCTCCGGAACTTGGGGGACGCCCGCCGCTTGCACGAATCAGGTGTGCTTGAGCGGAGCCTGCACGGGTGTCTGCACTCCCGGTGCCACACAGTGCTCGGGCAACGGCGTTCAGATTTGCAGCTCCTCCGGAACATGGGGGACACCTGTCACTTGCATGAATCAGGTGTGCTTGAACGGAACATGTACAGGTGTCTGCACTCCCGGCGCCACGCAGTGCTCGGGCAACGGCGTTCAGACTTGCAGCTCTTCCGGAACATGGGGGATACCCGCCGCATGCACCAATCAGGCGTGTGTAGGCGGGGCATGCACCGGCGTTTGCACCTCCGGCGCCACACAGTGCGCGGGAACCACACCGCAAACGTGCAACAGTCAAGGGACGTGGATCAATGGAACCATCACCCCGGGACAGTGCGGTGCTGTTTGCACTCCGAACACCGACAAGACCTGCAGCGGGAACACCGTGCTGACCTGCGATTTGACGGGGAAATGGCCAACGTCAGGCACGGTGTGTCCGTACGTGTGTAGCGGAGGGGCGTGCGGAGGCAGCTGCGTTCCGGGAACAACCCAGTGCGCGCCGGGTAACGCCTATCAAACGTGCAGCTCCACCGGATCATGGGGGAGTTCCATCGCATGCACCAATCAGACGTGTGTAGCTACAACCGGAACATGCACGGGTGTCTGCGCTCCCGGCGCCACACAGTGCTCGGGAACCACGCCACAAACGTGCAACGCCGGTGCGTGGGTCAATGGGACCATCACCCCGGGACAGTGCGGCGCTCTGTGAAGTCCTGGCGCGCGGCGGTGTTCGTCGCCGCCCGGTAACCTAGCGCACTACAAACGGCTGCCCAATTGGTCGCGGCGAGGGCTGGGCAGCGCCGCTCTTGGGTCGAAGTGCGCCGACATCTGGCGTACGAACCGGCGGACGCTGGGCTGCGGACATGAACGACAACCAAGGCAAACGCACAACGCCGAGCCCGCGTCCCTGGGTTCCAGGGAACACGAGGCTCGGCGAGTGTCGAGCGACCTTGGAGTTTTCCCGCTCTGCTATCCGTCTACTTTGCAGTCGATGACGGTCGCGACTTCGACTTCTTCTGGATTGGACCAGGCTCCGGTCGACAGCCAGCGCACGCGGACGCCGCCCACCTTGCCGGCAATCTTCAAGTTGCACTTCGCCGTGAAGCGCTTGAGTTGATCGCGTGGCTTCTCCGGCGGCTCCGACTTGAAGCGGGCTTCGAGAGCGGGCTGAAGAAAGAGCCCCGGGATCAGGTAGAGGTGCCGATCCGTGGTGTAGAAGGGTTTGAGCTTGTTCTTATCGTCGCCGTGCCACGGCATGTTCTCGTCGGAGAAGCCGCAGCGATAGGGATCGATGCCCGTGGAAGCGGCGCAGTCGACGTCCGCGCGATCGGACGTGACCAGGGTGATATCCGCGGCCGCGGTGCCAGATACCGCGCCGGGCGAGCCCGGCGTGCGCTGCATGGCCAGGGCCGCGCCGATGATGACGACCGCGCCTACGCCGAGTCCGATGAAAACCCGTCTGCGAGAGGCGTTGGGTGGTACGGCATCGGTCGATTTCTCGGGCGACTCGCCCCCGACCTGGTGCTCCCCGGCGGGTGCCTTGGGCGATTCGGATTGTGCTTCCGCGCTTGCGCGCTTGTCCTGTTCGCTCTCCACGTTGACTCGTCCTTTCGTCTCGTTTGCATCTGGCCGCTAGGCTGACCGCCAGCCTTCGGCACTGTGCGACACCTGCTGATGCGTATGGCGATCCACTGCATCCGCCGCAGGTTACTCATAGAAAGCCCTTTTGGGAATGGTATCGTGCAGTCTAGATACCCTGGTGGCCCCCGCTACCGCAAGGCATGATGGCCCGGCCCGATGGACATGACCAGCCAAGAGCTTCAAGAAACCGCCCCAACTCCGCCATCGCCGCAAGATTTCGGCCCCAAAGTCGAGGGCCCGGGTGCGCCCGCGCCAGCCCCTGCAAAATTCGACACCATCCGATTCGCCATCACCGCCCTTTGCGTCGGCCTTCTGTGCTTGGGGGTCATCTGGCGATTCGTCGATTTGGACTACCCGCGCACCTTAATATTCGACGAGCCTCATTTCGTCAGCAACGCGCGCAACTACATCGCCCATCGAGCCGACTGGAACGACCATCCGCCTCTCGGCAAGCTGGTCCTCGTGCCGGGCATGCTGCTCTTTGGCGACCGCGGCCTCGGGTGGCGGCTGTCCTCGGCGATCTTGGGCTTGGCCATGGTCGTTCTGGCCGGTCTTTCGGCGGCCAAGATCTTCGACGACAAGCGGGTTGGACTCGTGACCGCGTCCTTTCTCGCCATCGACGGGTTCTTCATTTCCTATGCCCGCACGGCGATGATCGACAATCCACTGACGGCGTTCATCTACGCGGCCCTGGCCCTGATGCTGTGGGCGCGGTCGCTGCGCTGGTTCGCCGGTGCTGCGCTTTGCGTGGGCCTGGCGGTGGCCAGCAAGTGGACCGGCGTGTGCGTGTTGCTGCTTGCGCCCGTTCTTCTACGCCGCGCAGGCAAATCGATCTGGCACACTGCCTGGATGTTCGCGCTGGCCTCGCTGGTGTATGTCGCCGTCGGTACCGCGGCCTTGCACCTGACTCGGCAGCCCATCTCCATGGCGGGCATGATGCGCTCGAACTGGAGCCTTCTGCAGCACCACGCCGGGTTCACTATCTGGGATAATGCCGCCAGCTCGAAGTGGTACACCTGGCCCTTCCTGTGGCACCCCATCGTCATGCACCACGAGGGCATCGGACAGGGCATGGTGCGCGCGACCTCGACCATCGGCAACCTGCTGCTTTGGTTCGGCACCACTGCTTCTATCGTGCTGGCTCTTGTAGGCTTGGCCCAGGCCGCGTTTCGCTGGCTGCGCAGGCGGTTGACCATCGCCCCCGCACACCGGCACGACGCCCTGGTGTTGACCGGCATGGTGGCGCTCATGCTGCCTTTCATCGTGAGCCACAGGCAGTCGTACATATTTCACTACCTCGGTGCCTACGGCCTTGGCCTCGGGCTTCTCGCATCCCGCGTGGTGCGCATCGAGAAGCGTTCGTCGCTGGCCGCTCTGGGCTTTCTCGTCTGCGCGGCAGCCGTATCGATGCTCTATTTGCCGCTGTGGATAGGCGCCCCCCAAAGCTTGCACGCCTTCCTCATGCGCCTGCCCTTCCCCGGCTGGCGGTAGGACGTGCAGGCGCGCCCCCACGCTAAAAGGGAAATACGATGCGCTTTCGGCTGGGGAGAGGTTTTCTCCCACGCATGTGCCTGCCTCGCCCAAGGCACCATCACGGATGGGCCCAGCGCCATCAATGGCATCGGTCAGGGCTGTTAGCCGTTTCGGAACGCCTCCAGAGGGGAGCTCGAACGCCATTTTCGCGTTGCTGCATCGGCGGTGAGGTTGACTGATCACGAGCAGCGGGTCAACGGGTCGTCGTGCGTCGAGGTGGGGTGGAGTGATCTGACGCGCAAATAGTGCCTCTCCGGGCCGAGCGCGCGTCTTATCTTCTTGACGGGACTAGCTCAACTGGTTAGTCGGTTTCTTCATGACTTCTGACTCGGCTCCAGTCGGTTGGTCTCGACGCGAAGGGGACAGACGTCCCTGTGGGGCAGGCCGACGTGCCGCCTTCCAGTAAACCGCCCAACGCGCCGCCATCGCGCGAGCCTTCCCGTGTGCCGCTTTCCTGTGAGCCGTCCAACGTAGCGTCCAATTTAACTCGTCCCGAGTGCCACAATCTGCTGATCCTGTCGCTTGCGTCCTTCTGCCTGATCGGCTTTGGGGTATGGGTGTTTTCCGCGGGAAAACGCTACCGCGAGGACTATGCGAACACGGTGGAGGGCTGGCGTATCGGCAGCTCTCGCTCGGTCGAGCTTACCCTGGTCGCCGATGACATGCGCACCCTCGCTTGTACCTCGGACCATGCAGTCGCCGGGTTGCGCTGTGGCGAGGATGGCGAGGTGCCCGAGGGCGGACCTGATCCTCAGATCCTTCAGCCCTACAACACCACCGGGAGCGAGATCTTGCTGGGCGCCGGTCTTTGGGCGTGTCCCGACATGAAGCCTCCCCTGCCACCGGGGCGGTTCACGGTGGTCTGCAACTACAACATCAAGGGCGTCATCAAGTCGGCCGCAGTGCGCTTCGGCCGCACGGGCTCCTTCGGGCCGCTCGGAAGGACCACGACGGTCGGAACCCTCACCGAGTGCATGATCCCACGATGAACCTCGACGTCTTGCTTGGCCGCATGGGCAGGGTCGCGCGCTCGGGCTTTGCGGCCGCGATCGCGTGGGGCCCCCGGATGTCCCATCCGGTAACCGGGCTGCTCTTGGTTCTGATGATCTTGGGCGGGGTGATCCTGCGCATCCAGAACGTCGGCTATCCCCTTCGCTACGGCTTTGACGAGCACCAATATGTGGGGGCTGCCCATCAATTTCTCACCTGCGTCCGAGACACGGCAGAGTGCTGTCATCCGCCGCTCAGTAAGCTTCTGATCTCGGTGGGCATGGTGCTGTTCGGGAACAACCCGATGGGCTGGCGGTTCATGCCGCTTTGCTTTGGGCTGCAGAACATCGTGCTCGTGTTCATGATCGCGAGCTCGCTGTTCGGCGACCGACGGGCAGGGTGGCTGGCGGCTGCGTTCATGGCGGCCGACGGATTCTGCCTCTCGTATTCGCGCGCCGCTCTGCCAGACATCATTCTGGCCAGCTTCGTGCTGTGGAGCATGCTCGCCGCAGTCACCGCGCGCACCTGGCGTGGCGTCTTGGCCTGCGCAGTGCTCGTGGGCCTTGCGGCGTCGATCAAGTGGGTCGGCTTGTTCGTCGGCATTCCCGCGGGTTTCGCGATCGTCACGCTTCGGCGGGTTCCCTGGTATTCGATGGTCGCCTTCGCGGTGGTGCCGCTCGTACACCTGGCGATCTGGATGATCGGGCTCAAGCTGATTGGACGTCCGACCGACCCCGTGTCGGTGTGGGACGAGATCCGTGCGCGGCAGAGGCTTCACTTGGGATTTCCGCACCACACCAATCCCTCAGAGTCGACCTGGTACACCTGGCTCGTCCTCTACCACCCCCTGGTGATCAAGAGCGCGATCGTCGGAGCGAAGGCGCGGCTCGCATCGAGCATTGGCAACCCGCTGCTTTGGTTTGCCGGAGACGCGTGTCTTGCGCTACTGCCCGCGGCGGGGGTTGCTTTGGCACTGCGTGCGCGCCGCTTTCGTGAGCGATGGAGCCGGATCTTCGATTCTCGCTCCAACCAGGCATTGGCGATCCTTGGGGTTGCCTGGCTGTCCATGATGTTGCTCTGGATCTCCGAGCGCATCGTCACGTACTGGTATCACTACTTGACTCCCTGGAGCCTGGCGATCCCCCTGGTGGCAGGCGTGTTTTCGCGTCTAGATCGTCATTTCCCGCGCGCGGTGCTGCTCTTTGTGGTTCTCGTGTTGGCGATCTCGGTCTACTTTGCGCCGGTCTGGGCAGAGCTTCCGATCTCGATTGCGGCCACCCACCGCCGACTCATCTTTCCGCTTTGGCGATGACACCGGGTTTTGAAGACGAGGTTATCGAGCGGAGCCGGAGGCGGAGCTCGCATTCCCGCAAACAGGAGTTGGACGGTGACCGGCAGGGTGGCGCTCATGCTGCCGTTCATCGTGAGCCACAGGCAGTCGTACATATTTCACTACCTCGGCGCCTACGGCCTTGGCCTCGGGCTTCTCGCATCCCGCGTGGTGCGCATTGAGAAGCGTTCGTCCCTGGCCGCCCTGGGCTTTCTTGTCTGCGCAGCAGCCGTATCGATGCTCTATCTGCCGCTGTGGATAGGCGCCCCCCAAAGCGTGCACGCCTTCCTCACGCGCCTGCCCTTCCCCGGCTGGCGGTAAAGACACAGAGAACTGAGAAGGTAGCAGGCGCGGAGAGCAGACTCCGTGCTCTCTCCAACCTCTGTGCTCTCAATATAGTTCGACTTCGCCCAGGTGGAAGAAATTGGGCGGCGTGTTCTTCAGGCGCACGTATCGGCCTTCGGCGTGGAGGCCCTTGGCGGTCCACTTGTCGAAGGTCTGCTTGCGCTCGGCGACCTGCGTGTAGTTCACATTGTCGTTGCTGACTTCCACCTTCAGGGGCACAGCCCGCTCCTCGAAGCCATCGGGCCGGTTGTAGACGACGAGCTTGTTGAACTTGCGCACCTTCCCCAGGTCGATCACGACCCACTGCTGACCGCCATCCATGGTGTGGAAGCCGAGCGTGTCCGGGTCGCCATCCACGAGCAGGGAGTGATCCACGCCCTGGCCAGGATATTGGCTGCTGACCGTGACCGCGGCGTGAAGCGCGATATTCGGCCCGCCGAGTTTCACGCTGAGCCACTTGCCGGCAAAACCAACCACCAGGGCCAACGCCACGCCAACCACCAGCACGCGCGACCAGCGAGCGAAGAGCGCGCGACCGAGCCGATTGGACTCGATCTCGAGCGGCTCCGCCAGGCGCATGACCAGATCGTGCAAGCTGGAGGCGAACGAATCGCGCTCCTCGCCGGCAAGTTTCGCGATGGTCGCATCCTGGTCCGGTCCAAGCAGGGCCATCAACGTCGCGGCGTGCTCCACCGTGAGCTTGCCCCAGGCTGCGTCCACGACCGGAATCTTGTGGACCTTTTCCCAGTCGCTCGGGCCAAGCGGACCAGAGCCGGTGAGCAGCCCCGCGCGCGCCAGATGCGCGCGGGCGAGGAGTTCGACGGCGGTCGTGTCGAGCAACAGAACCGCCCAGCTTCCTTTTCCGGTCTCGCCAATTTTGACGACGTCGTCGCAGATCTGTCGTGCGACGTCGTACCAGGCGAAGCCTGGCTGCCCGGGGCCAAAGGTATTTGCCCGCGCTTCGGTCACGCGCGGCCCCAACCACAACACCCTGCCAAGCCAGCTCGACGCCGGCTTCGACTTCGTCTCGGTTGTCTGCCCGCTCACATTCTCGTTGTTGTCGTCGCTCATGACGCCGCCGTTTATACCCCAGACTGGCCCGTCTGTGTACAGCAGCTGTATTCGACGCAGGGGCGCCCAGAAGTTCGTGGCGGCAGACCGCCCCGAACTTCCGAGCGCCAGGGATGCGTCAGGAAGGCACAATGCCCCCTTTCCCCCGTCGGGATGAAATCAGATACGCTGAGGTGGTTGACAAAGAAGCGGGTGACGGGCGCGATCAGGGCGTGGTGGCACACGCTCCCGGAAGGTTGGGCATCCCTTCCGCGGGCCAAATCAGAGCGTCGCGCACCCAATCCCGTAGCTGTTGCCATGCCGTCTTCCGCGCTGCCTCGGAGCGAAGGTGCACGGCGTGCAGCATCTCAAGCAGGTTGTAAGCGACGATGCGCAGAAGCGACACCACGGGCAGGCCGTTGCCACGATGGACCCAGCGGCCGTGGTCTTCCTGCCACTCGATGTCCAGCCGTCCAAAACAGTTGTTCTCGATGCGCCAGTGCGCTCTGACCAAGGCTAGAATGGCGTCGCCTCCCAGCCGCCCCGTGGGCAGATTGGTCGCGTAGAAGCGCTCTTCAAGCACCGTCTCTGGCGCTTCCCGGTTCGCACGCGCAAGCACGCGCACCAGCCACACCTGGCGTAGATGCGACCATGTTCCCCAACCGGCCATCTCGCTCGTCCGCCACAGTTGACGCTTGATCCACCCACGCGACGAATCCGATTCCCAGTCCATCTCGGCCTCGGGTGCGCTGCCCTTCGACTGTGCCCGCAGCACTCGTCGTGCTTCGTCGTAAAGCTCCGGCTGGTTGCCCTTGATGGCCATCATGTACGCTTTGTCTGCGTTATCCACCTGCCGGGCGTTGGCCTCCGACGTGAAGCCCGCATCGGTGCTGACCAACTCGTATAGGTTCGCCTTTCGATACGTCTTTTCCAGCTTGCCGAAGAAACTCGCGAATACCCCCATGTCGTTCGTCTGGGCCGGTATCGCCTCCTGGTCGATGCACAGTGCCGCCGTCGACGATATCAGCGTCGCCCGCGCCACCCGATACAGCCAGTACGGTGCCTGTCCCTCCGGATTGTGCTTCTGGCAATCCTTGTTCGCCTCTTGCGACAGCGTCGCCACGGTTTTGCCATCGATGCTGATCGCTCGAATGGGCACCACACTGGGTTCCAGAGCCTTGCGCCGGTGCTCGGCCAATACCTGCCGGTGCAGGTGCCGCCGCAGTCCCTGCGGGTCCAGTGCCGCCAGAAAGTTACCCAGTGTCGAGTCCGGAACTCGCCGGTCAATGCCACGCTTCTTTTGCCCTGTGGCCAGATCTTCGCTGAACCTTTCTGCCCCGCGCAGACTGCGGGCCAGCGCCATCAGCGAGAACACGGCCGTGCTCAGCAACGCGTTCAAAGACCAGCGTCGGCCCCGCGCCTTACGAGGGTCGCGGATCTCGTCGAAGCACAACGCCTCTCCTCGCTGGCGCAAATACGTTTGTACTGCTTTGATTCTTTGTCGTAGTTTCATGGAGTCCATCCTGTTGAGAGAGATTGGGTTTCCTGGGCGATGCCCTTCGCCCGCCACCCGCTTGTTTGTCACCTCCTTCAACAGGATGGGCCTGTGGATAGAACGGGAATTCGGCGCTTCTCGTGTCGTATCTACCCAAGTCGGAGCGCCTTAGCGCTCCGACTTGCTCCAACGCGAATTTGCGGCCTACCTGCTCACCGTCGGTGCCGTGACGCACCTCGGATCAAGGCTGGTATTCGACGGGTGCCTAGAACTTGGCGCTGACTTCGGCGTCGGCTTCGAGGACCTTGCGCAAGCGGGCCTCGCGCTCGGCGGCCACGCGCTGGGAAAGGGCCGGGTCCGAAATCGCCACCATCTGCGCGGCCAACAGCCCCGCGTTCTCGGCACCGCCAATGGCGACCGTCGCGACGGGAATTCCGGGCGGCATCATGGCGGTGGACAACAGCGCATCCATGCCTTGCAGGCTGCCGGAGGAGATAGGGACCCCGATCACAGGCCGGATGGTGTGCGCGGCCACACCCCCGGCCAAGTGGGCGGCGCCGCCGGCACCGCAAATGAACACCTTGGTTCCCGTGCGCGCGGCTTCGCGCACGAAGGCCGCGGTTTGCTCGGGCGTGCGATGGGCCGAAAGCACGCGCACTGCCACGCGCAGGCCGAGCTGCTTGAGCACGTCGGCGGCTGGTTTCATGGTGGCGAGGTCGGACTTCGACCCCATCAAGATGGCAACGTCGCAGGTGGTATCGCTCATGGTGTTCCTCGCAGTCCGATGTCTTTGCGAAAGTGCATGCCGGGCCAGTGGATGCGAGCAATGCCAGCGTAGGCGCGCACGCGCGCCTCTTCCAAGTTGACCCCATTGGCGGTCACGCCCAGCACGCGGCCGCCACTGGTGAGCAGCTCTCCCGCGGTCGCGCTTGGTGCCGGCGTGAAAGACGACGGTTTCGCCGTCGCCGTCGGAAAGTTGTCCGTCGTCGCCCAGGCCGTCGATGGCGTCACCGCAGCGAACCTTGCCGGGATAGCCCTCGGCGGCCAAGACCACGCACACCGCGATGCCTGGCAACCAATCCGGGGAGCGCAGGGGCAGTTGCCCCGAGGCCGCGTCGAGCAACCAGGGCAGAAGATCCTCGTCCATGCGCGGAAGCACGGCCTGGGTCTCGGGATCGCCAAAGCGACAGTTCCACTCGATGACCATGGGCCCGCGATCCTTGGTCAACATCAGGCCGCCGTAGAGCAAGCCACGGAACGGCCGGCCTTCCTCTGCCATGGCCGCCACCAGGGGCGCGAAAATGGTGCGGGCGATGGATTCGGCGAGAGCCTTGTCCACCAGCGGCGAGGGCGAATAGGCGCCCATGCCGCCCGTGTTTGGCCCGCGATCGCCGTCGAACACCGCCTTGTGATCCTCGGCCGAGTCGAGCAGCACGAAGCGCGTGCCGTCGCACAGGGCCATCATGGAACCCTCGCGGCCCACTAGGCGCTCCTCGATCACGACGCGGGCACCAGCGTCGCCGAAGATCCGGTCGACCAGCATGGAGCGCACGGCCTGTTTCGCTTCATCGTGGGTGGACGCCACCACCACGCCCTTGCCCGCACACAGGCCGTCGGCCTTGACCACCACGTTGCCGGGCTGGGCGTCGATGAACGCGTCGGCCGCTGCGACATCCGAGAAACTGCCATACGCCGCGGTCGGGATCCCTGCCTTGCGCATGAGATCCTTGGCGAACTGTTTCGAGCCCTCGATCTCGGCGGCGGCTTGCGACGGACCGAAAAAACGAATGCGCGCGGCGGCGCAAGCGTCGCCCAGCCCGGCCATGAGCGGAACCTCCGGACCGCACAACACCAGATCGACCTTTTCTTTGCCGGCCAAGGCCACCAGGTCGGCGGTGGCCTCGGCTCCGACCTTGGCCATCGTGACCCTGCCCTCTGCCATACCCCGGCCCAGAGCCTCGATGCCTGGATTCCCCGGCGCCGCGATCAGGTGATCGCACAAAGGGCTTTGCAGAAGCTTCCAGGCCAGGGCGTGCTCGCGCCCACCCGAGCCGACCAGCAAAACGCGGTACCCCATCAGTGCTGCCCGCAACGATGAATGGAAAGGATGCGGACGTTCACGTCGGGCAGCACGCGAGCGCAAAGCGCGAGCCGCGAGGCCTCAAGGCCGAGCGGGAGAAGGGGGGACCCGTCGGGCTTTGCCCGACGGGGGAGGGGCTCACCCCTCCGTAGATCGAACCTAGTGCCGCCTCGCCTCGCACTCCCATGTGCCGTCTCAGGATGTGCATCCGTTGAAAACCTTTCGTCACTTCTGAATAGCGGCACTAGTGCCGGAAGTGGCGCTCGCCGGAGAACAAAAGCGCAATCTTGTGCTCGTTGGCCGCCGCGATGACCTCGTCGTCGCGCACCGAGCCGCCCGGCTCGATGACCGCCGTCACCCCGGCCTTGGCCGCCTCGTCGAGGCCGTCGCGGAAGGGGAAGAAGGCGTCAGAGGCCAGCACCGAGCCCTTGAGTGGAAGCTGCGCCTTCGACACCGCCAACTTGACCGAGTCCACGCGCGACATCTGGCCGGCACCCACGCCCAAGGTGCGACCGCCGCCCACGAACACGATGGCATTGGACTTCACGTGCTTGGCCACGCGCCAGGCGAAGTCCAGATCGTCGATCTCGGCTTGGGTCGGCGTGCGCTGGGAGACCACTTTGGCCGCGCTGGCGGCGCAGGTGGTGGCGTCGGTGGCTTGCACCAGAACGCCGCCCGAAACCGTGCGCATGTCGAGCTGGCCCGGTGCCGGCGGGGCCATGGCCGCGCGCAGAAGGCGCAGGTTCTTCTTGGCCGAAAAGACCTTGAGCGCCTCGGGCGAGAATTCCGGGGCCACGATGCATTCGAGAAACACCTCGGCCATCAGCTTGGCCAGATCTTCCTCAACCTTGCGGTTGAAGGCCACGATGCCGCCGAACGCAGAAACCGGATCGGTCTCGCGCGCCAGCTTGTAGGCTTCGAGCGCAGAGACCTTCGATACTGCGATGCCGCAGGGATTGGTGTGCTTGATGATGCACGCTGCGGGCGGCGAGAACTCCGCGCACAACTTCATGGCCGCGTCGAGGTCGAGCAGGTTGTTGTAGGAAAGCTCCTTGCCCTGGATGACGTCGGCGCTTGGCCAGCGACATGCCCGAGGGCGCATCCCAGGCATAAAACGCCGCCTTCTGGTGCGGGTTCTCGCCGTAGCGGAGGATGCGGTCGAGGTGCAGCGATGGGTGCAGGGTGGCGGAAAAATCGGATACGGCCTCTCCGTTTTCGGTCAGGCGTCCGAGGTGGCTGGCGATGGCGCCGTCGTAGGCCGCGGTGTGGGCGAAGGCCTTGCGGCAAAGCTCGAAGCGCAGGGCCTGGGAAATCTCGCCGCGGGCTTCGATCTCGGCCAGCACGCGATCGTAGTCGGCCGGATCGACCACCACGGCCACGCGCTCGTGGTTCTTGGCCGCCGAACGCACCATGGCCGGGCCGCCGATGTCGATGTTCTCGATGACGTCCTCGAAGGAAGCACCCCGCGCGACGGTCTCGCGGAAGGGATAGAGGTTGACCACCACGAGGTCGATGGCGTCGATGCCGTGATCGCGCATCTGTTTGCGGTGCTCGTCGGTGGCGCGGCCAAGGATGCCGCCGTGCACGCGCGGGTGCAGGGTCTTGACCCGGCCATCGAGCATCTCGGGAAAGCCGGTGAAGTCGCTCACGTCCTTCACGGGGATCTGGGCCTCGCGCAGCGCACGCGCGGTGCCGCCAGTGGAGAGAATCTCGACGCCCAGCTTGGCCAGGCGCTTGCCGAGATCCAGAATGCCTTTCTTGTCCGATACCGAAATCAGAGCCCGAGCGACCTTTTGCATGAGCGGATTCTTACCATAGGCGCGTCCGGTTTCGGCGGCCTTGGTGCAAAGGCGAGCGCCACGATGCGCGATCCCACAATCGGCCTTGTCATCGCGCGCTTTTTGTCCCAAAGATCCAAGCCATCGCCATGACGGACATCAACACGGGAAAAACAGCGAAGCTGGACATCGAAGGCAAGGCTATCGAGCTGCCCATCGTCGAGGGAACCGAACAAGAGCGAGGCCTGGACATCTCCAACCTTCGCTCCGCCACGGGCTACATCACCCTGGATGACGGCTACGGCAACACCGGATCGTGCCAGAGCTCGGTCACCTTCATCGACGGTGACAAGGGCATTCTGCGCTACCGCGGAATCCCTATCGAGGAGCTCGCCGAAAAGTCGAACTTCGTCGAGACGGCCTACCTGCTCATTTATGGGCACCTGCCGACCAAGCCCGAGCTGCAGCGATTCTCCCAGCTCTTGACCAAGAACGAAAACCTGCACGAGGACATGAAGTACCACTTCGAAGGCTTCCCCTCGACGGCGCACCCCATGGCGATTCTGTCGTCGATGATCAATGCCTCGGGCTGCTTCTATCCTGGGCTCTTGCAGCGGGCGGGACGCGACGAATTCGACATTCACGCCGCGCGCCTGATTTCGCAGGTGCGCACCATCGCGGCCTTCTCGTACCGCAAGTCGCACGGCCTGCCCATCATCTATCCCAAGCCGACCTACCGCTACACGGCCAACTTCCTGCACATGCTGTTCTCGGATATTTACGAGGACTACGAGCTGCGCCCGGAAGTCGTGCACGCCCTCGACCTGATTTTCCTGCTGCACGCCGACCACGAGCAGAACTGCTCGACCTCGACGGTGCGCATGGTCGCCTCGGCGCAAGCCAACCTGTTCGCCAGCACCGCCGCCGGCGTGTGCGCGCTGTGGGGACCGCTGCACGGCGGCGCCAACCAGGCCGTCATCGAGATGCTGACCGACATCCACAACTCGGGCGACAACGGCTCGCGCTTCATCGCCGCCGCGAAGGAAAAGGGCAGCGGCAAGAAGCTGATGGGCTTCGGCCACCGCGTGTACAAGAACTACGACCCGCGCGCCCGCATCATCAAGAAGGCGTGCGACAGCCTGATTGCGGCGCTCAAGATCGACGACCCGCTGCTCGACATCGCCAAGCGCATGGAAGAGGCCGCCCTGTCCGACGCCTACTTCGTCGAGCGCAAGCTGTACCCCAACGTGGATTTCTACAGCGGCATCATCATGCGCGCCCTCAACATCCCGACCGAGATGTTCACGGTCGTCTTCGCCATCGGCCGCATGCCGGGCTGGATCGCCCACTTCAAGGAGATCCAGGACGACGCCAAGTCGCGCATCTACCGCCCGCGCCAGATCTACGTGGGGCGGCCACTCAATCACTACGTGCCCATCGACGAGCGCCGGGTGGGCTAGCGCCACGCCTTGGCCCGCACAACAGATTGATCTCGGCCTCCGCGAATACGGCGAGGTCTTGCGCCAGCAGCAGGATCTCGTGGCCAAGCGCCAGACCGGAGCCATTCCCGACACGCTGGTCCTGGTCGAGCACCCCGACGCCATCACGCTGGGGCGCTCGGCCCGGCCGGAGAATGTCCTCGATGCCGGCGACATCCCGGTGTTCGCCATCGAGCGCGGCGGCGACGTCACCTACCACGGCCCCGGCCAGATCGTGGCGTATCCGATCTTCCTGCTGCGCGAATCGGAGCGCGATCTGCACCGCTACCTGCGGGGCCTGGAAGAGACCATCTTGCGCACCCTCGCGGATTTCCACGTCGCGGGCGCGCGGCGGCCTGGCCTGACCGGGGTGTGGACGACGCGAGACGAAGGCGCGCCACGCAAGCTGGCCTCCATCGGTGTCGCGGTCCGCAAGTGGGTCACCCTGCATGGGCTCGCGCTCAACGTCAACACCGACCTCGCGCGATTTGCCGCCATCCATCCCTGCGGATTCGACGCCAGCGTAATGACCTCGATGGCGCGCGAGCTCGGGCAGCCCGTGGACTTCGTCGCGGTCAAGAACGCCCTCTCCAACCACATTGCGGCGGTGTTCGATCGCGCCTGGCTAGAGGCGGTCGACTCTCCATGACGAATAGGGCAGTATCTTCGTCCGTGCACATCGCGGCCGACCGATCTTTGCGTCTTCCCTTTCCTTTCGTGGCGCTGGCCGCGGGATTCGTCGTTCTGCTCTGTCCCCGCACGCCACGCGCCCAGGCTTTGACCGATTTGCCCGATGCTGCCCCTGCAACCGATTCGGCCCCCGCGGCGGCCCCCATCGCGGTGGCGCCGCCCGTGGCAAGCCAAGTACCGCCCGTCCCGGGCAGCGCCATCAGCGCGCAGGTCGGCACTCGCGCCGCCGTGCGGGCGCAAAATCCCAACTCGCGCAGCAAGATCAACGACGTGGGAATGGACGGCGAAGCCGACGTCGTGGCCTGGGGACAGGTGCATCCCTTCCTGAAATGGCAGGCTGGCTTCATCGGAGCCTTCGGTCCCCTGACCGGAGCGAACAGAGCGACCCTGCTCGATCTGGTGGCCAAGCTGGAATTCGCCGAAGCCTTCAATCTGTGGCTGGGCCGCATGCCCATCCCATCCGATCGCGCCAGCCTCAGCACGGTGTGGGCCATCGCGCCCTGGACCCTGCCAGGCAGGTATAGCGTCTTTGCCCCCTACGCGATAACAAACGCCCGTCCCGCGCCTGGTCCGCGGATGGGCGACGCCGACGATCGAGGCGATGGCGCCACGCTGTGGGGGCAGATCGGCGGAGGCACGTTCAAATACTACCTGGGCGTTTTCGGCCTCGACCAGGCGGACACCAGCCCGCTCTACTCGGCGCGGTTGTCCCTGAGCTTGCTCGGACCCGAGCCCGGCTTCCGTTCGAACAGCACCTACTTCGGCAGCAAGGATGTTCTCGGGCTCGGAGTCGGTGCCCAGCACCGCGCCGGCGACTCGCGCCCGCCCGCGACAGACACGACGCCGACGAGCGACTTCAACGAGCTCAACGCCGATCTGCTCTTCGAAAAGGGCGGCAACGCGGCGGGCGTCCTCGATCTAGAGGGCTCCTTCGCCAAGCTCTGGGGCGACAATGAGCTGGCGAGCTACCAGTTCTTCGCCCTGGCCAGCTACCTCATGCCCGTCGAGATCGGCATCGGGAAGTTGCAACCACTCGTGCGAGTCCAGCACGCGGGCAAGGGCAAGGCCGCTGACGCCAGCGACTTCACCAGCCTCGATGCCCAGCTCGGCTACATCATCGACGGCTTCCACGCACGACTACTGGGCGTCTATCAGTACGCCAAGGTCCAGGGCAAAACCGAGAACGCGGTCCTCTTCGCTGTGCAGTTGCTTTCGCACGCGAAGTAAGAGGGTTGCTAGAACCCCGGACCGCAAGACGCGTGGACGAGGTCGATTACACAGGCATCTACAACTCCATCACCAGACACGTTGTGGAGACAGTCGAGGTGGCAGCTGCCCGAGGAACAAGCGGGCCAGTTGGTTTGGACGCAGTCAATCATGGATGTACACCTCCCAGGTGAGGCCGTGTCAGAGCTGTTCGCCTGACAATCGCTGCACGGCTGCACGCCGGTGAACGAATAGCCATTACTCACGATTTGTTGAATGCAGTTTTCCGCATTGGTCGGCAGATCGATTCCAGACGAGTCGACAGCCGCAGTGTCGATCTCCGCATCGAGGAAAATCGCGCCCGTGTCGATGGCCTCGCTGTCGAGGCCCTCTATATCCTGGGCGCCCGTATCCATAAGTGGCGTCGTGCCGCCGTCGTCGCTGTCGCCGGTTTCAGACGTGGCGCCGTCAGCGCCGAAAAGCGGCGAATCTTGAGCATCGCTGGACTCTGCGTCGACGATGCCGCCGCCATCAACCTGTCCACCGCCGGTACCGCCGACGCTGGTTCCGCCTGTGCCACCAGTTCCCCCTGTGCCAGTTCCGCCGCCCGAGCCCGCGACGCCGCCTGTGCCGCCGCCTCCACCCGATCCCCCGGCGCTGCTGGATCCGCCAGAACCACCCGATGCGCTGGAACCACCCGAACCACTCGAGCCGCCGCTTGCGCTCGATCCACCCGAACCACTCGAGCCGCCGCTCGCGCTCGATCCACCCGAACCGCTGCTGCCGCCGCTCGCGTTCGATCCGCCCGAGCCGCCATTGGCGCCGGTGTCTTTCTTGCCGGCGTCGGCCTTGGTGGTTGGGCTGTTATCGCTCGAACAACCGAGGGTGAGCAGACTGATGGAAAGAATCGCACTGAAGAAAGCACGAATGACGACTTCTCGTTTCACGACAAACTCCATAGTTGTTTGTATCCACAACAACACCCGTCCCTGCATCGAGAAGGCTTGCGACGTTTCCGCGAGGTAAAAAGAGCCGGCTCGACGCGGCAGCGTCCGGGCTGGCTAGCCGGCGCGGAACTGAAAGTCGCGCTGGCGGACGACCTTCTCGTCTTCCAGATCGACGAGGAACGCGGTGCCCTCGCCCACCATGCCGTTGAACGACCGCAGATACCAGACGTCCACGCCCCAGCGGCCATGACCGCTTTCGCTGGGCGGGCACCACTCGGCGGCCTCGAGGTCGCCAAGCCCAGGCGGGCGCGCGCGCGTTTCGCTGGCCACTTCCTTGAAATGGTTGGATGCGCGGGCGATCTGCTCGGCCTTGCGCGCGGCCTTGGGCTCGATTTCGCGTCGCCACTCGCTGACCAGACGAAACGATTTCAAATCCCCGCCCACCGGCCCCTCGGCCTCGTAGATCTCGTCCGCGGCCAGACCGGCGAAGTCCGACACATCGAACTCCGGGAAGAGATCCTCCCTGGCGATTTGTTCGCTGCGATCCGCGTACGAGAGCTCGCCAATGGCCTTTCCCTGCGACGTGTAGTAGGCGTAAAGGCGCAGGATGTAGTCGCGCGAGGGGATGCGGTGATCCCAATCGAGCACCCACATGGCGGACTTGTAGGACTTGCCCTTGAACGGTATGAACACCGGCAGTGCCGACGCGATCTTTTCCAAGGCCGCGAGATCCTTGAACAGGTCCTGCGTCGCGACGCGCGGGTGAACCTTGACTCCGCGCTTCAGCTCTTCTCGAAGATCCAACTCGGCCATGACAGCCGCCTAGGTTAGCCGGGAATGCCCGTCGGCGCACAATTCTTGAGGACTTTCACAGGCCGCCCTTGAGACGACGGATGTCGGCGCCGATACCGCGCAGCTTGCGCTCCAGGTGATCGTAGCCGCGATCGAGGTGGTAGACGCGCAGCACTTCCGTCGTGCCCTCGGCAACCAGGCCCGCCAACACGAGACATGCCGAGGCCCGCAGATCCGTGGCCATGACCTTGGCGCCCTTGAGCTTGACTGGGCCCCGCACCACGGCGAGGTGGCCGTCGATCACGATGTCCGCGCCCATGCGCATCAGCTCGGGCACGTGCATAAAGCGGTTTTCGAAGATGTTTTCCGAGAGCACCGACTGGCCCTTGGCCAGCGACATGAGCACCATGAACTGCGCTTGCATGTCGGTGGGGAAACCAGGATGAGGCCGCGTCGCGATGTCAGTGGGCTTGAAATCCCCGCGTCCAACGACGCGCACGCCCCCCTCCTCGACCGTGACCTCGACGCCCGCGGCGCGCAGTTTGGCGATCACGGCGTCCAGATGCTCGGGCATGCAATCGCGAATCAGGACGTTGCCGCGCGTGACCGCGGCGGCGACCATGAGGGTGCCGGCCTCGATGCGATCGGGAATGATGGCGTGGTCGATGGGATGCAGCTCATCCACGCCCTCGACGGTGATGATCGACGTGCCGGCACCGCGAATGTGCGCCCCCATCTTGTTCAGAACACGCGCCAGCTCTTCGACCTCGGGTTCGCAGGCTGCGTTTTCCAGGGTGGTGCTGCCCTTGGCCAGGGCGGCCGCCATCATGAGGTTCTCGGTGCCAGTGACCGTCACCAAGTCGAAGACGATGGTGGCCCCGCGTAGGCGGCGGGCCCGTGCCGTGACTAGGCCATGCGCAAGCTCGATGCGCGCGCCCATGGCGGCCAAGCCCTTGAGATGCTGGTCGATGGGACGCGCCCCGATGGCGCACCCGCCGGGTAACGACACGCAGGCGCGACCGTAACGCCCGACCAGCGGGCCGAGCACGAGCGCCGACGCGCGCATGGTCTTGACCAACTCGTAGGGCGCTTCGAAATGGTTGATGTGCGTGCTGTCGACGACGGTGGTGCCGTCGCCCTTGACCTTGGCCCCCAGCTGCCCGAGCAGCTTGCGCATGGTCACGACATCGCCAAGCCCGGGGACATTGCGATAGGTCGACTGGCCGCTGGCCAGCAACGACGATGCGAGAATGGGCAGCGCCGCGTTCTTGGCGCCCGAGACCGACACATCGCCGTGCAGTCGCTTGCCGCCCTTGATGACGATTTTGTACATTGCGCTTCTAGAGGGCGTTACCTGCTTCAGAGGGCACAGAGAAACGGATTTGCGCTCCGTGCTCTCTGACTCCTCAGCGCTCTCTCCGGCTACTAGGCCGCCGGAGCGGCACCTTCGGCGGCGGCGCCCTTCTTGTGTTCGGCGCACACTCCGCCAGCGACGGCGGGCTTGCGGCAGCCTTCCTTGCTGCATGTGTTGTAACGTTGCTTCTTGCCAATCTTGCCGCGCCGCCAACTCATGTAGTGCTTGCGGCAGTAGCCTTTGGCCCGCACGGGCTGCTTGCACTTCTCAACGCAGCACTTGTCGCCGGCCTCGGCGGCGGGCTTGGTCTTCACGGGCTTGGTCTTGGCGGTCGCTTTTGCATCGGCCATAGGTTCAGAATCCTTTCACTTGCGGGTCACTGGCTCGGGCACCCGAGAATGGATAGCTCGGGCGCCAGAGTCAAGTTGAGAAGAACGAGAAACTAGGCTGGCATGCCCATGGCGGCACGGATCGCACGGAATTCATCGGTGCGGCGGCCGTGCTCGTCGCGCACCACCAGCGGAGGCTCAACCAGCAGCGGCTCGGCCACGTCGACCCTGCGCATGGCGAAGATGCATAGAAGCGGCTCCTTGCCCGCGCGTGGCACAATCTCGCGCCAGCGTACGAGACGCAGGCCGGCCGAGCTAGCCGCCGGTTCCACACGTTCGCGCTGGTTCCAGGCCTCGCACGCCACGAAGGGCGCGCCGGGCGCCAGCCGGGGAACGGCGGCCGCGCAGTAGGCCTCGATGCCACCACGGTGCTCGAAGCGACAGGGCGCGCGCTGAACGCGATCCGATTCTGGCCCGGCCCCGACGGGAAAATACGGCGGCGTACCCGTGACGAGCGTGAAGGTCGTCTCGACAACTCCGGGCTCGCGAAAATCGCCCACCCGTATCTCGGCGCGCGCCCCAATGCCATTCCAGGTGAGCGAGCGCTTGGCCAGGCCAGCGGAGACCGCTTGGGCTTCGACGCCGACGAGACGCGCGTCGGGAAAGCGCCAGGCCAGAAACAGGAGCACGCTACCGATGCCGCACCCAAGATCCAAGCAATGTTTTGGGCGCGTTTCCGCGACCAAGCTGGCGGCCAAGTGGGCAGTCAGGAGATCGTCGAGCGAGGTGCGGTGCCCGTCGAGGCGCTGCAGGAGTCGCCAGTTTCCGGCTAGCCAGCATAGATCCTCGTCGGGGCCGGGCCAGAGCTCGGACAAATCGTCGGGAAGTTGCGGCGGCGGTCCCAGCGCCACCCACCCGACTGGCCGGCGCGCCGCCCGCACCACCCCACCGCGAGGCGAGGTTTGATCGACGGGGGTCGGCGCTAGGGTGACAGGCACGGCCGGGAGATAGCACCAGACCGCCGCGGTGGCCAGCGGCTAGCCGCCCGCTTCGTCCATGTGGTAGCCGGCCTCGCCGTGGTCGAGGATGTCGAGGCCCTGCTCTTCGTTATCGGAGTCGGGACGCAAACCGAGGATGGCTTTGATGGCGTAGGCCAGGATGCCGGTTCCGATCAGAGCCATGGCGATGGTCACGCCCATGGCCTTGAGCTGCTCGACCCACAGGGTCTTGCCGACAATCTGCCCCAGATTGGTGGCGAGATTGCCGTTGGCCTCGGTGGTAGCGAGCAAGCCGGTCAAGAGCGCGCCCAAGGTGCCACCCACGCCGTGCACGCCAAAGGTGTCAAGGGCGTCGTCGTACTTGAAGACCTGCTTCAGCTTGGTGCAGGCGAAATACGGAACTACGCCCGCAAGCACGCCGATGAGCACGGCGCCAGACGGTGTCACGAATCCGGCAGCGGGTGTGATGACGACCAAACCAGCGACGACGCCCGAACAGAAACCGAGCACCGTGGGTTTGCCACGTGTGGTCCATTCGATGAGCGGCCACACCGAACCGGCGACAGCGGCGGCCAGCGTGGTGGCCACGAAGGCACCGGCGGCAATGCCGTCGGCCGCGACGGCGCTGCCCGCGTTGAAGCCGTACCAGCCAACCCACAGCATCCCAGTGCCCACCGCAGTCAGCACCATGCTGTGAGGCATGAACGGCCGCCGACCAAAGCCCTTGCGCGGCCCGAGAATGAGCGCCAGGAACAGCGCCGACCATCCCGACGACATGTGCACGACCGTGCCGCCCGCAAAATCGATGGCCTTGATGCCGGCCTTGGCGTTGGCAAGCCCGTTCATCATGCCGTCCGAGCCCCACACCATGTGCGCCAGCGGGAAGTAGACCAGCAACATCCAACCAAGAATGAAGGCCATGACCGCCGAATACTTCATGCGCTCGGCAATAGCGCCCACGATGAGGGCAGGCGTGATGATGGCGAACATCATCTGGTACATGGCGAATACGGAGTGCGAAACCCAGGGACCGTAGTCCGCGTTGGGCGCCGAGGTCACCCCCTTGAGAAAGGCGAATTTCATCGAGCCCAAAATCGAGGATCCGCTGGCCGAACCGCTGCTGGCGAATACGGCGCTGTAGCCGAATGCCCACCACAGGATGGTCACCAGACCCGCGCAGCCGAAACACTGGGCGACGACGGAAAGGATGTTCTTGCGGCGAACCAGCCCACCGTAGAAGAGCGCAAGGCCGGGCAAGGTCATGAAGAGCACGAGGGCGGACGAGGTCATCATCCAGGCGTTGTGCCCTGGCCCTGGCGCCGTCAGGGTCTTGGGCGCGGTGTTGTTGATGTAGGCCTCGAGATCGGCAACGCGCGGCGGAGAGATCGGCTGCGGCAGGCGCGGGTCCGGGAGCCACGCACGGCTGCGGCGGGTGCCGCGGTCGGCGTGCCTGCCTCTTCACCGAATGCCTTTCCTGCGCCGAGCAGTCCGAGCATGAGCGCCGGAACGAGCACCATGACCAGAGTGATTTGCCTTGCCTGCATGAACGACGATCCTTTCTCTTGAGCCGAGAATCCCAATTAGGAGCCCCAGTGGCAAAATAGGGATCCACGCTGGATGTAGCAAGGTGTTCCCCGGCCCTTTGTCGAGATTTTGCCCGCACGAAACTGGCACTCCTTGCGAAAGCAACTGGAAAGAAACCTGTTGGAAACAGGAACTGGGAACGGCAGTTCGGCAGCTCAGTGCTAGAAAGAAGAACATGACAGTTCGCGAGCAGCTCGAAGCAGACGAAGAGAAGATCCTTTCGCCCCATGCCCAGAAGAGCAGCACCAGCCTCGGGCGAAAGCGCCCCGAGCCGCTCGATGAGGTTCGGCCGATCTTCCAACACGACCGCGACCGCATCCTCCATTCCAAGTCCTTCCGCCGCCTGGCCGGCAAGACCCAGGTCTTCCTGGCACCCCACGGCGATCACTACCGAACTCGTCTGACGCACACCCTGGAGGTGTCGCAGATCGCGCGCACCATCGCGCGGGCGCTGCGCCTCAACGAGTCGCTGACCGAGGCCATCGTGATGGGACACGATCTTGGACACACGCCCTTCGGACATGCCGGCGAGCGCGTTCTGGCCAAGCTCATTCCCGGCGGATTCCACCACGGGCGGCAGTCCATTCGCGTGGTCGACGTGCTGGAACGCGATGGGCAGGGTCTCAACCTGACCGCCGAGGTGCGCGACGGAATCTTGCGCCACTCGAAAGGCAAGGGAAAGGTCCTGGCCAGCGATATCGATCACGAAGCCTCCACGCTGGAAGGGCAGATCGCGCGCGTAGCCGACATCGCGGCCTACGTCAATCACGACCTCGACGACGCCATTCGCGGCCAGGTCATCACTGCGACGGAAGTCCCCGACCAAATCCTGAAGATTCTGGGCAAGACCCACAGCGAGCGCATCAGTCGCATGGTCACCGACGTGGTCTCCGCCTCGCGCCTCGACGAAAAGCGCCACATCGAGATGAGCAGTGAGGTGCTCGATGCCTTGATGGCCTTGCGCGATTTCCTCTACGTCAAGGTGTACGAGCGGCCAGAGATCCACGCCGAATTCGAACGCGCCCAGCGCGTGGTGCGCGAGCTGTGGGAGTACTTCAATGCCCACCCCGACGAATTCCGCGCCAAGCACTGGCCCAAGGGCGTGCCCGAAAGCGAAGAGCTGCCGCGCGCGGTGGCCGACTTCATCACCGGCATGACCGATCGCTACGCCATGCGTACGTTCGAAGAGTGCTTCCTGCCCCGGCGCTGGATCGTTCTCTAGCTAGAGCTTGTCGGGAAATTCCGGGCCGCCCAAAGGGCCGGCCTGCGGCTGGCGGCTCGCACTGACCGTCCCCAGGAAAATCGTCGCACATCATGCGTTTTCTCGTCGTGGGGGATCGACAACGGCGACGAATTGTGGCTGATGGAAAGTGTGACCAAGGAGGTCCGCGATGTCTGCACGACGCCGAGGCGGCAACAGCCAGCCCGAACTATTTGCGCGATCGAAACGACCCGCGATTGCGTTGCCCGACAATCATCCGATGGTGGTCTTGACCGACACGGTGGATTGGACCGAGCTGGAACTACGGGCGGAAAAAGTCCGGGCCAAGAAGCTCAAGAACGCGGCGGGACGACCGCCGAACTTGCGCGCGACACTTGGGGCGCTGACGTTGATGGCGATTCGAAAGATGCCCTACCGCGAGGTGGAGGAGCAGATTCGGTACTACGCGCCAGCGCGATACCTGTGCGGTCTGACGGAGACGGACTGGACGCCGGATTTCACGACGATTCAGGATTTTGCACAGCTTCTGGGAGAAGACGGGTGCCGGCTTATCAACGAGGCGGTGGTGAAACAAGCCGTGGCCCTGGGGCTTGCCGATGCCAGGGTCGCAGTGGCCGACATGACGGCACAGGAAGCGGCGATTCCGCATCCCAACGAAATGGGATTGCTAGGCGGCTTCGTCAGGTCCATCGAAGCGGCGGCGAAGAGAGCGGGACGAGGCTTGCAGGATTTTGTGGGCAAGATGTACGGCAAGTTCCGGGCGGCCAAGGCGCACGTGCGCAAGTACCGGCTGTTCGCCAAGGGCAAAACCAAGGCGGCCAAGGACCGGATGGTTGCGCAGATGACCAGCATCATCGAAGGCATCAACCAGAACCTGGGCAAGGCGCTCGCGGTTGCGGCCGAGCAGGGACGCAGACTGCGCGGTCACGCCGTGGTCGCACAGCGCAAGCTCGTCGAATTGCACGAAACCATGCGCAAGTTGGTACCGCAGATTCGCCACTGGCTGCGCACGGGCTTCGTCGCATCCGGCAAGATCATCAACCTGCACATTCCCCAGCTCTACTCGATCGTGCGCGGCAAAGTGGGCAAGGCGGTGGAGTTCGGTCTGTCGTGGGGAATCACACGTCTGCGCGGCGGCTTCGTGCTTGCGACCATGGCCGGGATGAAGACCGATGTCACCGATGCAAGCTATGCCGTGCGTGCGGTCGAAGATCTCGCATCTCTGTTGGGGAAGGCACCGCGTGCCTACGCCTACGACCGGGGTGGGTACAGCACGGAGAACGTGAAACGACTTCGCAAGCTTGGCGTGCGCGATATTGGATTGGCACCCCGAGGACGCGCGCCGTGGGAAGTGGTAGGCAAAGTGAAGGACCGTCTCATCCGGGAGCGTGCGATGGTCGAAGGGTCGATTGGCACCATCAAGTGCCCCAAATACGGATTCAACCGCCCGGCGGCACGCTCAGCCGGGATGATGGGCGTATGCGGCCAACGTGCGGTGCTTGGGCTGAACCTAACCAAGCTGCTTCGGGGCGTTGCCGAAAAGAAGGGGATTGCCCTGGCGATATGAGCGAAACGCGGGGACAACGCTCACCCTACTGGCGAAAATCAGAGATTGCCCGCGCCAGGCAGCGCGGGATGGGCAGACATCGCGATCGGCACCCCGAATTTCCCGACAAGCTCTAGCTATCTACCCCTTGACCAACCCGCGTACGACGCCAAGGAGATCGGCGCTGCCGGGCTGCACGGAGACCGACGAGTCGAGTTGGAGCAGGAACCAGCGCACGGTCCAGGTCGACGTCGCGCCGGGGGCCAAGCTGACGTAGGCGCCTTGGTTCTCGACCTCGATGTAGGAATGGCCGGCATCGGTGTAGAGCTCGAATCTCGGCTTCGCCAGGCGCGGCCTGGGCGGCGGGCGTGTCGCTGAAGGCTTTCACCAGCAGCAAGTTGCCATCGACGTGCGCGATCCAGCCCTCGGAACCGTCGGCAAAGACCTTCTGCTCGTTGGTGATGGACGCGGCGTTGTAGGCAAACCATGCCACGCCGTCCGTGATCTGCAGGTTGAGCAGATCCTGCGTGCCCTTGGTCGGAGAACCGTCACCCATGGGAAAGAAGGTAAGGCCGCCCGCCGCGACTCGCGTGATTTCCCACGGCGCGACCGAGCGCGCCTGGGTGCCGCGATTCACCAGCCCATACTCGATGGTGACCACGCCAGCCGCGGCGTCGACGGAGAATTGCTTGGTCACAGCGAGCCCAAGTGCGGCCGACGTCTGACTGGTCATGGAAAGCGCGGCGCCGCACAGGGAAGCCGCGTACGGGTTCGGATCCAGCTCGGCGGGTGGCGGCCAGTTCCAGGCGCTCTGCGGGCTAGGCCAAAAGGTCGAGCCCCAGTTGTTGTCTTGGCTGTTCTTGGCCGCAGTCAGGATGTTCTTGCCGGCGAGTGAAAAGGTGACGATGCGACCCGCCTTGGCTGCGTCCACGGCGAACACGGTCTTGTCAAAGGTAAAGGTGTAGACGGTGCCGCTGACCGTGGGACTGGTTGTCATCGTTCCTCCTGTCGCGTCGCTGGGACAGCCGCCATTTCCATCCATTGCGCGAAGAAGGTCAACCGCGGAGTCAGCCGAGGCGTCGGGAGCCTGCTCGCTGCTCGGTTGGTCGGCACAGCCCGCTATCAGCGCGCACGGGAGGCTCAGAAATCCAAGTAGGGACCACACACCGTCTAGTCGCATTGCGCTGACATACTCGCACAAAAACCACGGCCGGGCAGCCTGGCAACTCCGCCGCTATCCGGCAGATCCTCGTCAGGCCAGGCGAAGCAGCGTCTTCGCCAGCGCCGCGCACACGTGTCCCAGCCGAGAGACAGCGAAGCTCTCGATGCGAGAGCCGCTGCGCCCCTGGCCGTACAGCAAGAGAACCGTTTGCCCCGACACGACGACAGGCGCGACCACCACCTCTCGGGGAGGCGGACAGCCCAGGGCCGTCCACAGCGATCGGTGGATGGCTTCGCCCTCCGGTGAGGGCGTGCCGTGAAGCACGGTGCCTTGGTGAAGGGCCGTGTAAAAGCACGAGGGCAAGGAAAGCGAGAAGACCAGGCTCTCCACGGCTGGGCAGGGCTCGCCCCGGTTGTAGCCGAAGCGCCCCTCGGCGACCGCGCCGACCACCACGAACATCGCACCAGCACCGAAGCAGGAGCGCATGAACGCGAAGAGGTGATCCGCCGCAGCTTGCCGATCGCTGGCCGAAAGGATCTTCTCCACGGCCGCATCCGGCCCGGTCGTCGAAACCATGGGCGGGATTGGCGTCTGCATGTCCCCAGCGGTTTGCATCGGCGCGCCCGGATCGGCTGGGACGAACAAAGGTACGTCGCTGACGGCGGCGAGGTAGGATTGCGTCGCTGCCCGCGGGCGGCGGGGCAAGGCGGGCCTTCCCGTCGAACGAGGCGCAGGCGTTGGCGCATCGAACTCGCAGCCACCATTGGCGGCCAGAGGCATGAGATTGATGGGGCGGCTGTCCTCGACGGTCATGGGCGTCGCCACCGGACCATCGGCGACCGTCGAGCTGGCCACGGGATGGTAGCCAGTCGTCCATCGGCGCGGCATGCTGTAGAGCATCTCCAGTTGGCGGGCGAGCACGGGCTCGGAAGTCACCATGGGCTCGATGGCAGCGCCGAGCGCGAATCCCAGCTCATCCATGGATCTGAGATCGTGGGGATGAACCATGGCCACGGCCACACGCCGGCTGGCCATGGTGTAGAGCGGGATCGCCTTGAGCTGGTCGGCCTGCCGCGCGCGCAGGCGCTTGAGCAACCCCTGATCTACGCGTGCGAAGTCCTGATCGAGCGCGGGCGGAACCCCGAAGAGTACCCCCAGGGCCACCGCAAGCTGATCCGCGGTGAGCAACCCTTCTTCGAGCAGACCGGTCGCAAGTTGTTCGTCTTCCAAGGCCTGATAGCCGGGCATCGAGCGCAACCTTGCCGGCGAGAGCCAGCCGCGCTCAAACAGTATTTCCGCCAACCTCATCGCAACACCTCGCTGCCTGTGACGCCACGAATTCGCACGGTTGTACCGAAGGAGTTAGTCATCCCTGTTCGGCCGATCCTTCGGCAGGCCACGCAAATTTCTGGAGCCCGCGCATCGATTTGCCCTGCCCCCATCATGTCGCGCGCAAGGCGCGGGAATCATGCGGGAATCAGTTGCACGCGTCGAACTCGGAGATGGTCGTTTCGACGACGAAGTCGGAACCGATCGGATGGCGCTCGGCGAAAAAGATGTGCATCGAATAGATTTCGCCCTTGGCGATCCCGAGATCGCCCGCGCGCGCATCCAGATCCACGGTCTGCGACAGGCTAGAGTGAATGCCACCCAGATCGATGGCCAACTTGCGGTTGATGAACACGAAAACATCGTCGTCGCCCGCGAAGGTGAAGGTCTCGCCACCAGCGTAGCGAAATCGGGCGGCGACTTCGGCGGTGAAGGCATAGTTGTGCGGTTGCCCCTCGTCGCCGAAAAGCTGTCCGTCGATGGGGAAGAACGCGGTGTTGTTGTAGGTGTACACGCCATTGCTGGAATTCGACGGTGTCAGGGGGATATCGATGGTGGTGGAAATGTTCACGCCCGCAACATCGCGGTACCACTGGTTGAAGGTGTCGGGGCCAACCACCGTGGCCGTGGGCCCGCTGTGGGCGTAAACCGGCTTGTCGTCGTCCCCCAAGGTCGAGTCCACGATGCCTGTCTCGGCGATCCCGTCGTGATTCATGTCGGGAAACGTGATGTGGAAATCGCGGATGGTCGCCGTCAGCTTGGGTTGCTTGGGCTCAGTGGCCGTGCACGCCTGCCACTTGTTGTCGGCGCAAGTTAGGGTGCCCGGGCCGCAGATGCTCGAACAATCCTTCACCACCGGATCGACCTCGCACACGCCCTTGAGCTGGTTGTCCTGGCACAGCTGGGTACCGTCGCCGCACGTGTTGCTACACGGCAGACGGATCGGATCGACTTCACACAGGCTAGACATCAGGTTGTCCTGGCATAGCCGCGTGCCGTCGCCGCAGGTGTTGGTGCAGGCAAAGCGCACCGGCGGTACCACACAGCCTGTCCACGAGCTGCCCGTGCAGGTCTGCACGCCGTCGCCGCACGTGTTGGTGCAGACGCGCGTCGCCCCCTCGGTGCTGCACGGCGAAATGCGAATGGCGGTCCGACCTTCGCAAGCACCGAAAACGGTCAGAAGAGAGAAGAAGACCAGGCGAGGCATGGGCGTGGTGGGCAACATCGACGCAAGGTTACGCTGGACCGACGAGTGCCACAACCGGTTGCTGGTTCCTACAATGATCTAGCCCACAATCCAGCGCACGAAGAAGACGGCGGCGGCCAGGCCGCCTGCGACGAGCGAAGCCAGCCAGACCTTGCGGCTTTCGACGAGGGCACCGATGGCCGATAGTCCGATGGCCACTTGAAGCAAGGTCACCGTACTGGCGAACCATTCGTGCCGCGTCAAGCTCCTCCTTGGATTCCTTTTCGAGCTCGCTGGGCCTCGGCCCGAATCTCGTCTTGTTCGCGCGAGTACTTGTCGACGTCGCCGCGAATGGTGGCCACCCGAGCCGCATCGACGTGGAGCTCGGTCAGAATCTCCGCCTCCGCAGAGCGCGTCGCGGCCTTGTTGCCCTTGGCCTGGTAATAGGCCCATTGATCGGTCGCCTTCGATTGCAAGAGCAGAGCCTCGTTCGCGCTGTGCCCCGATTTCAGCGATGCGATGGCCGCGATGACCGCGAAACACGCCGAGGACACCGCCAAGCCGCGTAGCCAGGGCGCGCGGTGCTTTTCCTCTTGTGCCTTTTCGTGCGCGGCTTCGGCCTGCTTGTCGACACCAACTTCTCCGATTTCAGTTTCTTCCATGTCGCGCCATCTTTCTCCCAAGAAGCCTTGGATGTCCTTCAATCTCCTACGATGAGCACCGTCGAGTAAAGCCCGACGGTGCTCAGGAAATCTGTGGTACAGGCAAAGGCTGGACCCATTCATACCAACTTGGCCGCACCACGCATGAGCGTAGACAAAGAAAGGGCTTTTCTAGGGAAAGAGCTGGGCATCCTGGTCCAGCTGGCGCTGCCGCTCATGGCGTCCCAGGTGGGGATGATGTTCCTTGGCGTGGTCGAGACGCTGCTCATGGGACGGGCGGGGAATACGGCGCTGGCGGCGGTTTCCCTTGGCAACGCATGGACACACGGAACCATCCTGATCGCGACGGGAGTGGTCATGGGGGCCGATCCGATCCTGAGCCAAGCCTACGGCGCTGGCGACCACAAGACCGTGGCCCTGACCTTCCAGCGCGGGTTGGTGCTGTCCATGCTACTTGGAGTGCCGGTCTCGCTCTTGTGGCTGTGTACGCGGCCCGTGCTGGGTGCCTTCGGCCAGGACCCAGGGCTGTCCGCGCTGGCCAGCACCTTCGTGGCACTGCAGGCGCCAGCGGCCTTCGGGTTTCTCGTCTTTACCGTTGCTAGGCAATATCTCGCCGGCAGGGGCATCGTCGCGCCCTCGCTGTATGTGGTGCTGGTCGTGAACATCGTCAATGCCGTCCTGACCTGGTGGCTGGTGTTCGGCGGTGGTGGGTTTCCGGCGGTGGTCGGGGCGGGTTTGGCCGGGGCGACCGTGCGACTGCTGCTCCCAGCCCTCATGCTCGGCGTGATCTTCTGGGCGGGCCTGCACAAACCAGCATGGATTGCTTGGGGGCGAGCGGCGTTCGACTGGCGACGGCTTGCCCGCATCGCTTGGCTGGGACTGCCCATTGGATTGCACTTCGGTCTGGAAGTCTGGGCTTTTCAGCTGGCGACGCTGATGGCGGGCAAGCTCGGTCCAGTGCCGCTCGGCGCCCACGCCATCGTGCTCAACCTCGCCTCCCTGAGCTTCATGTTTCCGCTCGGCATCTCCACCGCGGCGGGCGTGCGCGTGGGCAACTTGATCGGGGCCGGCGACGAGAGCGGCGCCCGGCGGGCCGCGCGACTTTCGCTGGTTCTGGGCGCGGGCGTGATGTCGCTGTTCGGAGCCGCCTTCTTCCTGCTGCGCTGGCAACTGCCCCGCCTCTACGGCGCCGAGCCCGCGGTGCAGGCCCTGTGCGCCCGCGTGCTGCCCGTGGCGGCCGCGTTCCAGATGCTCGACGGCACGCAGGTCGTGGCCAGCGGCATCCTGCGCGGCCTCGGTCGCACCAAGCCCGCCGCGATCTTCAATTTCTGCGGCTATTACTTGCTCGCGCTTCCCGTCGCGTACGGGCTTGGTCTTGGCCGCGGCTGGGGTCTGCGTGGCGTGTGGTGGGGCCTGGCCGCGGGCCTGCTCTTCGTGGCCACGGGACTTCTGGTCATGGTGCTGCCCAAG
The DNA here is from genome assembly GCA_963723955.1 of uncultured delta proteobacterium. Taxonomy (GTDB): domain Bacteria; phylum Myxococcota_A; class Polyangia; order Fen-1088; family Fen-1088; genus Fen-1118. The sequence continues at coordinate 231,507 of CAVRSU010000007.1, read as the reverse complement.
TCTGCGTACCGCGCGCAGCGAACGCAGGCGTAGGGAAATCTGCGCACTGTGCCTCTGATGTTGTCCTAGCGGGTCGGGCGGGTTAGCGGAGTTTGACTGTGGCGAAAGGAAAAAGCGACAAGCCGACCGGACATGTTAATTTTAATTTCCACAAGTATTGTTTCATTGACCTACTAACGAGGTTTGGGAATCATCCCGGCACGTGCGTGAGCGTGGAAGACGTCATCCACTCTGGAGAAGGGAGCTGTCCGTGCAGAAGCAACGACGAGATTTTCTCAAGATGACAGCCGCGGGAGCGGCGGGATTGGCACTGGTAAGGGTGCAGATCTTGAATTGACCGAGAAATACAGGGGAATTGGACGGTCGACCGCGTGGCCGGTGACAAAGTATCCGGCAGCGTAATTTGTTGAAAGGGCAGAGCCTGCCGGGGTACTTCGAGATTGTCGAAACCGAAATCCTCGGAGGATGCCCCATGACAGATTCCCAGATTCCCGCACTTGTTGGCAAGCAGACAACGGCCCTCGATGAACTGCGCGCGTTCATGCGTGAACGCCAGGCCGCCCGCACCGGCGACAAGGACTTCGAGACCTTCGAGCGTGAGGCGCGCCGTCGTTTCGCCGCGGCCGAGGCGGAATTCGTAGCCGAGGAATTGGCCCGACTCGACACCGACGCACCCGCAGTCGAAGTGGACGGCGTTCCACACCGACGCGTCCTTCGCTGTTCGCAGACATACATGACGGCCGCCGGGCCTGCCAGCATCGAACGGACGCTGTACTCGACCCGACAGGACGGCGAACGCGCGGTGTGCCCGATGGAGTTGCGTGCCGGTGTTGTCGCCGGTTACTTCACGCCGCTCGCAGCCCAGAATGCGGCGTGGATGGTTGCACACCTCACACCCGGCGAGAGTGAGGAGCTGCTCGTCCGCATGGGCGGCATGTGTCCATCGAAGTCCAGCTTGGACCGGATGGCCAAGGCACTGTCGGCGCGCTGGGAAGCCGAGCGCATCGACTTCGAGAAGCGCCTACGCGACCAAGAGAGCGTGCCCGCGGTTGCCGTGGTCGTCGCCGTCTCCCTCGACGGCGTGTTGATTCCCATGAAGGACGGCCAGCGCGAAAAGAAATGCGCCGCCACCCGCGCCCGGGGCAAACTGGCCAAGGGACCCACCGGCTACAACGAGGCAAGCTGTGGAACGCTGATGTTCTATGACGGAGCTGGCGAGCTGCTGCTAACCAGGCGAATCGCTCGCATGCCAGAAGCCGGCAAGCCCACGCTCAAGGCCAGCCTCACGGCGGAGCTGATGACCATTCTCGCGCGCCGTCCCGACCTTCGCGTCGTCACCATCGCAGACGGAGCCAAAGACAATTGGGCCTTCCTGGGCACCTTGCCGGATGGCTACGCGGGCTATCAGATCGTGGATTTCTTCCATGCCGCCGAGCACCTCGCCGACGCGATGGTCGCCGTGCATGGCGAAGGCACCGTCCGCTTCACACTGGAATTCGAGAAGCATCGCCACATCTTGCGCCACGACACCGATGGCGTGGAGAAAGTCATTCGCCACTTGCGCTACCTGGCCAAGCATCACCGGCGAAATCGCAAGGTGATTTCCGCGCTCGGGTATTTTCGCCACCATCGCCATCGTATGCGCTACGCCAGCTTCGCTCGCCGACATCTCCCCATCGGCTCGGGCATCGTCGAGGCCGCGTGCAAGACGCTGGTCTCACAGAGACTCAAGCGCTCTGGCATGCGCTGGCGCCACGACGGTGGTCAAGCCATTCTCACCTTGCGCGCCTTGGAGCAAAGCGACCGTTTCGATCGTGCCTGGCGCATGCTCGCTGCAACCTACGTCCAGATCGTATCTCTACCCGACAACATCGTCGACATCGCCTCACGCCGCCACCGCTGATGAGCCGTCAGAATGAGAGCTACACCGACTGGTAAGGCCTGACAAGGCCCACGCCGCGTGGCCCAGCACGGGTGCCTTGGCGGTCAATCCGAACATCAGCAACATGCGCGTCGTGTCGTGCGTGGACACGCTGATGATGAAAAACACCCCGGCTTCGATGAGCTTCGCCGCGGAGAATGCCGCCGTGGATGCCTGTCGCGTGCAGGCGAACATGGATGCCATGGCCATGCAACTGGCCAACGCGAGCGCGGCCGATGCAGCGTGGAAGACCATCTTCACGTCGAGCAAGCCGTGGGCATCCACGCTGGTCGCCATCAAGGTGAACGGTATCGAGCCCAAGAACATGGCCCGCATCGCGGTGCTACAGAAATTCTGCTCCGTGCTTGCGAATCTGGGCGTCCAGCCGGCCAACATCATCGTCTACGACGGCTCGTCGTTGGGCTCAGGCGGCATGTCAAACTACACCTCGTATTTCAGCTTGACCGATACCTCAAAGATCCAGGCAGTGGTGACAAACTCTTTCAGCACGCTCGGCGGCACGACCAGCGCGAAGCTGCCCGATGGCAGCTCGGCGAACTGCGCCGGCGACATCGCCAACGGCAAGGTGGACATTCTAATCAATGTCGCCAACAACAAAGGACACTCGATGTTCGGCGGCTCCACCCTGTGTATGAAGAACCACTTTGGAACCTTCGACCCGAACCACACCAACCTCGCGAGCTACGTCTTCAACATCAACAAGAGCGATGCCATTCTTGGTGGAACGCCCGTTCGGCAGCAGTTGTGCTTCATCGATTCCTTGATCGCCAACAAGGCCTCCAATACGGGAACGCCGGAGGTCATGCCCTGCTATCTGATCATGGGCGTGTTCGGTCCCGCGGTTGACTACCTGACCGTCAAGAAGGTCCGCGAGGCAGTCATGGGGTGCACCCACGATGCGGCCACCGTCAACTCCTTCATGACGAGTTTTGGATATGCCACAACCGATCCGGAATGGGTCATTGTGGCCCCGGCGGCGGCAAGCTGCGGCTCCGACGCTGGAACCAGCGGAACCGGAGGCTCAAGCGGCGGCGGAAGCAGCGGAACGAAGGACGCAGGCAGAGATGGAAGCTCTGGAACCGAAGGAGCAGGCAGCGGTGGAGCATCGGGGTCAGGCGGCGGCGTCACCGGTTCAGGCGGCTCAGGCAGCGGCGGGATCCGTGGTTCGGGCGGCGCCGGCAGCGGTAGTGCCAGCGCTACGGGCGGCACAGGCAGTAACGGGGTCGGCGGTACGGCAGGTTCTGGCAACGGTGGCGCGACCGCGGTGGGCGGCTCGACCGGCAGCGGCGGAGCTTCATCGAGCGGCGGTGGACTGGGGGGAGCTGGCGGCTTGGCAACCAGTGCCGCAGGGGGCACCATGGGAACCGGTGGAACCAGTGCCGTCGGCGGGGCGGGCGCCAGTTCGGGCTGCGGTTGTGATCTCGGCGCGATCCCCATCGGCGGTGGTCGCTTGGGTTTGATGCTTGCCTCTGGCGCCCTGGTGGCTGGGATGCTCCAGCGCCTTGCCGTGCGCAAGGAGAGTTGCGCCCAGAATACCAAGTCGCCTGACGAATCCGGCACAACGAAGGTAGATCAACCCCGGGTCGAGAGTGACGAGCTACTTCCGTGAGCTGATCTGCCCCCATCACCACCCCACAGTCATTTTGAAAGGATGTTTCTATGAGAATCGATACGCTGCGGATCCGTCTAGCTCTTGTCTGTCTGACTCTGGGTTCACTCGGGTCGGGGTGTGGCAGCAACAAAACGAGCAACACGCTCGATCCGAATGGTTTTGGCAACAAATACAAATTTGCGGACAACGAGATCTCCGGCTGGAAGCAAGACCCGGCTGCTGATCCCTTGTGGACCGGCGCGGGGACCGATCTGCACAACAAGATCGATGGCGGCGAATCCACCTACCTGAACCGAGGGTGCCTGCTAGCCATGTATCAGAACTTGGCCGGCCCCGACCCACAGGGCTGTACGGTCGTAGCCATGGATTTCGGCACGGCTGACAACTCCACCGCGATGTTCACCTACGAGCAGCAGCAGACCTCCGCTTCCATTCAAATCCCATCATTTGACGCTACCGTCGCGATCGCGTACCCGGTGCTAAGCGGGATTACCGTCTATGCCCACATCAAAGCGACATACTTCGAGCTGCAATTGGACGGGTTTGGTTCTGACCAGACCTCGGCGGCGCAGATGGCGACGCAGTTCCTGAACGTTCTCAAAGCGAAGACCAACTGACAGAACGGACAGGGTGCCATCGTCGGTGGCGAGCGACTCCGTGACTTCTACTACCGAGAAGCCGTGCGGGCGGTCGCTATCAAGTTTGGACAACAGATGTCTCCGTCGTGCGCCACCACTTCGACGCCGCCCTTCTGGGGCGTCAGGTCGGACAACCGCGTTGAAGACAGGGCCTGGCGAACTTCCTCTTGAACAAGGTAGATGAAATCGCTCAGGGCACAATTATTGAGACGGCAATGATCACCGCGCAAGCAACGACTCTTGCCCAGGGGGCCGTCGATTGCCTCGTAGATTTCCAGCAAGGTAATCGTGTCGGCTGACCGGCCAAGTACGAAACCACCCGACAGGCCGCACCGCGAGAGCAGCAATCCGGCGCAAACCAAGCGCGGCATGACATTGGACAACTGCCACCTGGATACGCCCTGCCTACCAGCGATCTCGACCACCGTATGCCTCCTGTTCGATCCGGCGATGGCGATGTATACCATCGCGTGAATCGCCAGATTCGCGGAGGCGGAAATCTTGAGCATCCCCAGCCTTGATCCGAGGTGCGTCACGGCACCGACGGTGAGCAGGTAGGCCGCAAATTCGCGTTGGAGCAAGTCGGAGCGCTAAGGCGCTCCGACTTGGGTAGATACGACACGAGAAGCGCCGAATTCCCGTTCTATCCACAGGCCCATCCTGTTGAAGGAGGTGACAAACAAGCGGGTGGCGGGCGAAGGGCATCGCCCAGGAAACCCAATCTCTCTCAACAGGATGGACTCCATGAAACTACGACAAAGAATCAAAGCAGTACAAACGTATTTGCGCCAGCGAGGAGAGGCGTTGTGCTTCGACGAGATCCGCGACCCTCGTAAGGCGCGGGGCCGACGCTGGTCTTTGAACGCGTTGCTGAGCACGGCCGTGTTCTCGCTGATGGCGCTGGCCCGCAGTCTGCGCGGGGCAGAAAGGTTCAGCGAAGATCTGGCCACAGGGCAAAAGAAGCGTGGCATTGACCGGCGAGTTCCGGACTCGACACTGGGTAACTTTCTGGCGGCACTGGACCCGCAGGGACTGCGGCGGCACCTGCACCGGCAGGTATTGGCCGAGCACCGGCGCAAGGCTCTGGAACCCAGTGTGGTGCCCATTCGAGCGATCAGCATCGATGGCAAAACCGTGGCGACGCTGTCGCAAGAGGCGAACAAGGATTGCCAGAAGCACAATCCGGAGGGACAGGCACCGTACTGGCTGTATCGGGTGGCGCGGGCGACGCTGATTTCGTCGACGGCGGCACTGTGCATCGACCAGGAGGCGATACCGGCCCAGACGAACGACATGGGGGTATTCGCGAGTTTCTTCGGCAAGCTGGAAAAGACGTATCGAAAGGCGAACCTATACGAGTTGGTCAGCACCGATGCGGGCTTCACGTCGGAGGCCAACGCCCGGCAGGTGGATAACGCAGACAAAGCGTACATGATGGCCATCAAGGGCAACCAGCCGGAGCTTTACGACGAAGCACGACGAGTGCTGCGGGCACAGTCGAAGGGCAGCGCACCCGAGGCCGAGATGGACTGGGAATCGGATTCGTCGCGTGGGTGGATCAAGCGTCAACTGTGGCGGACGAGCGAGATGGCCGGTTGGGGAACATGGTCGCATCTACGCCAGGTGTGGCTGGTGCGCGTGCTTGCGCGTGCGAACCGGGAAGCGCCAGAGACGGTGCTTGAAGAGCGCTTCTACGCGACCAATCTGCCCACGGGGCGGCTGGGAGGCGACGCCATTCTAGCCTTGGTCAGAGCGCACTGGCGCATCGAGAACAACTGTTTTGGACGGCTGGACATCGAGTGGCAGGAAGACCACGGCCGCTGGGTCCATCGTGGCAACGGCCTGCCCGTGGTGTCGCTTCTGCGCATCGTCGCTTACAACCTGCTTGAGATGCTGCACGCCGTGCACCTTCGCTCCGAGGCAGCGCGGAAGACGGCATGGCAACAGCTACGGGATTGGGTGCGCGACGCTCTGATTTGGCCCGCGGAAGGGATGCCCAACCTTCCGGGAGCGTGTGCCACCACGCCCTGATCGCGCCCGTCACCCGCTTCTTTGTCAACCACCTCAGCGTATCTGATTTCATCCCGACGGGGGAAAGGGGGCATTGTGCCTTCCTGACGCATCCCTGGCGCTCGGAAGTTCGGGGCGGTCTGCCGCCACGAACTTCTGGGCGCCCCTGTGAGCATCCCTAGTGCCATTGACAACTTCTCCGCACGACGGGCTGACGACGACTCCACCATGCCACGACGCACCCCGAGAAGTCGTCCACGTGTGCGGACTGCCATAGGGTAAGAGCGACCATCGCCAGTGCGACTAGCATATGTGACTTCACCGACTGGGACAACTTACTTTCACTTAGGTCAACTTAACATTCCTCAGTGCACCTGGAGACAACGGGTGTTGCCGCCGCTGGGCGGAAGCTGAGTTTCCGGTCGGTTAACAGTTCAAACGGCAGGAGAAGTCGACTTGACACCCTCGCTCGTAGCACGAAGTATTCGTGGCGGATATTGGTGCAAGGGCTCTTTGGCCCGCAGCGTGCCGCGCCATCCAATGAAAAGGACAGGACCATGGAAATCAGCGCGAGAAACCAGCTCAAGGGCAAGATTACGAACATCGTGCGCGGCTCGGTCAATGGCGAGGTCACGGTGGATGTTGGTGGCCAGACTGTGACGTCCTCCATCACCCTTGCGTCGATTGATCGGCTGGGGTTGAAGGTTGGCGATTCCGTTGTCGCCATCGTCAAAGCCACGGACGTGATGATCGGCAAGTAACCGGTGCCTTCAGCAAGGAGTAGGCACCCTATCGTGAACCTCATGAAGCCAGTGGGTAAACTCTAGACGCCTTGGGTCCGGATAGGTTGACACAAGGCCCTGGTTTGGGAATGCTCCTGCCATGGACACGCGCGTTCGTACCGCCGTCAAGGCCACGCGGCAGCGGCTGGGCATGCAGCAACGGGATCTGGCCGAAGCCATCGGCGTCAGCCGGCAGACGCTCAGCCTGATCGAGGCCGGCGAAACCGTTCCTTCCACGCAGATTGCCCTCGCCTTGGCGCGCGAGCTGCGCTGCCGGGTGGAAGATCTCTTCACCCTGCACAGCGACGGACAGGTTATCGATGCCGAGTTCGTCGGCGAGGCGGATCCTGGCCCCAAGGATGCGCGCAAGAAGCGCGTGTCGCTGGGCTGGGTAGCCGATCGCTGGGTCGCCCGCGTGCTCGAGACCGACGAGGCGCTGGCGCTCGGCACGCCGGCCGACGGCATCGCGACCCTGTCGACGGCGAAGGGCAAGACGCGGGCGAAGGTTCGGCCCCTGCGCGACCTGGAATCGCTGCAGCGCAATATTCTCGTCGCCGGCTGCGATCCAGCCCTCGGCGTGCTCGGGCGCCACCTGGAAGAACGCTCTCACGGTCCCCGACTGCACTGGATCGAGAAGGCCAGCCGGCCCGCGCTCGAAGAACTGGCAAAGAGGCGCGTCCACATCGCCGGGATGCACCTTCTGGGACAAGGCCGTGCTGGCGACAACGCCACCGCCGTGCGCGAGAGGTTCGGCTCAGAGTCCATGGTGCTGGTCACCTTGGCGTCCTGGGAGCAGGGCTTCGTGAGCAGACCCGGCCAGACATGCAAGAGCGTCGCCGACATGGATCGCAAAGGCACACGCATCATCGCGCGCGAAAACGGCGCAGGTGCGCAAGAGCTGCTGGAAAGCGTGTATCGCAAGGCGGGCCGCGCATGGAAGCACGACACCCCGGTGGCGATTGCGCGCGGGCATCGGGCTGTGGCGCAGATGGTGGCCATGGGCCTGGGCGATGTGGGCGTGGCCACGCGATCCGCCGCGGCCAGTTTCGGTCTTCACTTCGAGCCGCTGGCGGAAGCCCGCTTCGATCTGGTTTTTCCTGCGGCCATGGCCTCACAGCCGCCCGCGCAGGCGCTGCTCGATTGTCTGTCGAGCGCGCGCTTTCGCCAGGACATCGCCGGCATGACCGGTTACCAGACCGCGCGCACGGGCATGGCTTTCACCGAGGCACAATCTTGAATCGCCGAGCATTCGTTGGAATTTTCCTGTCCGCGTGCCTCGCAACGCAGGTATTCGTGCCGCAGGTTCAGGCGGCCAAAGCGCAAGTGTACAGCACGCGGTAGTCGCCCACGCGGATGTTGTACACCATGGACTGGATGCCGCCGATGTCTTCGATTTACCGACTTTCCCCAAACACACCCCCAAACACACCATCGAAGGCCTGTGTCACGTACCGGAGCGCTCTAGACGTTGAACTTGAAGTGGATCACGTCGCCGTCGCGGACGACGTATTCCTTGCCTTCGATGGCCAGCTTGGCGTTCGCGCGGCAGGCGGCCTCCGAACGGAGCCGAATCAAGTCTTCCCACCAGATCACGTCGGCCTTGATGAAGCCGCGCTCGAAGTCGGTGTGAATGGCGCCGGCTGCCTGTGGCGCCTTGGCGCCGCGAGGAATGGTCCAGGCCCGGCACTCGTCTTCGCCCGCGGTTAGGAAAGTGACGAGATCCAGAACCGCGTAGGCCGTGCGAGCCACGCTGTGCAGGCCGGGCTCCTTGAGTCCCAGGCTCTCCAGAAAGGCCGGACGATCCGCTTCGTCCAGGCCGGCGATTTCGGCCTCGGCGGCCGCGCAGATGGTGACGAGCTTGGCGCCTTCCTTGGCCGCGTGGACACGCAAGGCCGACACGGCGGGATCGCTGTCGACGGTGGCAAGTTGCTTTTCGGCGACGTTGGCCACGTAGAAGACTTTCTTGTGCGTGAGCAGGAATAGCTCGCGCAGAAGCTCGCTCTCCTCGCTGGACAGGCCTTGCGCACGCACCGGCACGCCCTCGGCCAGTCCCTTCTGCGCCTTGAGGCAGACCTCGAGCCGCGCCTTCTCTTCCTTGGAAGCGCCGCCTTTCATGGCGGTCTTGGCGCGCTCGATGCGCTTGTCGACGGTATCCAGATCCTTGAGGCACAGCTCGGTGTCGATGGTCAGGACATCGGACACCGGATCGATGCGGCCATCGACGTGCACGATGTTCGCGTCCTCGAAACAGCGCACCACGTGCGCGATGGCGTCGGCCTCGCGGATGTTAGCCAGGAACTGGTTGCCCAGCCCCTCGCCCTTCGATGCCCCCCGCACCAGGCCGGCGATGTCGACGAAGTTGACCGTCGCGGGCACGGTCGATTTCGGATGGTACAGCTCGACCAGGGCGTCGAGGCGTGGATCCGGGACCTGCACCACGCCGACGTTGGGCTCGATGGTGCAGAACGGATAGTTGGCGACGGCCGCTCCGGCCGCCGACAGCGCATTGAAAAGCGTCGACTTGCCCACGTTGGGCAAGCCGACGATTCCGCATGAAATTCCCATTTGGCAGCGCAGAGCCCGCTGCTAGGCGCTCTGCGTACTACTCTCGATCGGCTAGAGCTTGCCGGCCAGGTTGAAGGCGATGAGCAAGCCGTAGATGACCAGCGACTCGATGAGCGCCAGGGCGACGATCATGGGGACGAAGATCTTGCCCGAGGCCTGCGGGTTGCGAGCAATGCCATCGAGCGCCGATGCGGCCGCGCGGCCCTGACCGAGACCACCGCCCAAGGCAGCGAGCCCGATGGCGAGAGCGGCGCCGATGCCGATGAGGCCCTTGGAATTGTCGGCGGCTGGGGCTGCACCCTGTGCGAAAGCGGCGGCGCTGGAAAGGGCCGTGAGCACAAAGGCGGCCATCGGAACGAACAACTTGGCTACTCGGCGCATCTCAGAATCCTCCTCTACGGGACATGGTGGGTGGGGCGAACCATAAGGCTAGTGCTCCTCGTGAGCAATAGCGGTCGATATGTAAATAGTCGAGAGCAGGGAAAACACGACGGCCTGCACGACCGACACGAACACGCCCATCACGAGGAAGGGCACGGGAACCAGAAACGGGAATCAGCGCGAAGAACACCGCGCCAACCTTGTGATCGGCCGTGATGTTGCCGAGAAGACGCATGGAAAGCGACACCGGACGCGCGATGTGGCTGACGATCTCGATGGGAATCATGAGCGGCGCCAGCCACCACAGCGGCCCCATGAAGTGCTTGAAGTACTTGGGCCCATGCGCGACGACACCGAAGACGTGCGTCAGCACGAAAACCAAAACCGCCAGCGCCACGTTGGTCTTGAGCGACGAAGTCGGTGGCAGAAAGCCTGGAATCAAGGACAGCAGGTTGCTGAACAAGATGAAGAGAAACAGCGAGCCGATGAGCGGCAGGTATTTGCGGGCGTTCTTGGCGCCCATGGGGCCTTCCATCAGGCCGAACACCATGTCGCCGAAGGTTTCGAGCAGGTTGCGCAGGCAAAAGCGCGGGGGAGGAACCGCACCACCGTCGCTGGCGAAGTGGATAATCATCGCGTAGCGAAACGCGAACAAGGTGAGCAAGAGAAAGACCAGGAGGCCGCCCAGGATGTGGTCGATCTCGAAGTGCGTGGCCTGGAAGACCTGCCAGGTCCACTTGCGGCCGAAGTAGATCTCGAGGTTTTCGCGCAGGGTCTCATACCCGGAAAAGAAGCTGAACCAAGTGGAGTGTGGACCCATGCTCTATGCTTTCCCCTGCTCGCCGGCCGTGGACCCTATCCACAGCCCGGCGAAGACCAGCGAGATTGGCAGAACCGATATTCCGATTGCGAATGGCACGAGGGCCAGATTGTAGACGCGGATGGCACAGCCAAACCAGCCCGAAGAGAATCATCATCTTCGCGCCCAGCGCCGCCATCAGCCATGACGCCTGAGCTTTGTCGCCCGCCGCGGCCCGCGCCACGGCTCGAGCCGCCAACCGCCGGATGACCCACAGGTTGATGCACGCCAGAAGCGCGCCCACGCCGCCCGCCACCGCGCCAGGCCTACCCCAGCCAAGCCCGACCAGCGCCGTCACGACGACGGCCAAGGTCAAGTTGGCGAGATCCATGGTGCCAAAGCTTTTGCTGTTCATTTCGGGTCCGGGCCATCTTCCTCTGCGAGAGTCTTCTTGTAATTGCGAACCACCCGAACCAGCGCCTTGATGCCTGCCCCCACCCCTGCCGCGAAACCCACCCACATGAACCAGGGAGCCACACCGAGCTTGCGATCCAAGTACTGTCCGCCGAGGTACCCTATGCCAATGGCCACCGCGATTTCAAGACCAACCGCACCGGTCGAAGCGGCGATACCCCACATCTTCTTGGCTTCGGGATCCATGGCACGACGCTAGCACCACCGCCTCCACGGCGGTTCTAGAAGCGACTGCTGACCGCGAGAAACGTCATCTTGTCGTTGGTCTCGCGCAGGCGCGCCGAAAGCGTGCGCACGAAGCTCCACAGAAGGTCGTAGGCCAGATCGCGGTCGACGAAAAGCAGGTCGGCGACGCGCTCTTTGGTCAGCACCAGCAGCTTGCAGCTTTCGTGGGCGATGGCGTCCGCGCTGCGCGGAAAATCGTCGATGAGCGCCATCTCGCCAAAATAGTCGCCGGCCTTGAGAATGGCGAGAGCCTCCTCGCCCATGCCGGGAACCTGGCGACTGATGCGCACCGAGCCGGTCAGGATGACGTACAGTTTGTCTCCGGCCGTGCCCTCGGCGAACACCGGCGTGCCACGCGGGTAGTCTTCCTCGACGCCCAGGCTGGCGATACGCCGCAGGTAGACCGCAGGCAGATCTGCGAACAAGCTGACCTTGCTCAGGCAGGCGGCGATTTGATCGGTGTTACCCGACGTTGCAGCGACCTCGAGCGCGGGCGTCATCTCCACGAGGATCTCCGGCTCGTTGGTCGGCTCTACGGGCGGGCTCTCGCTCATCACGGGCAATTATGCTACCGCAACGAGAAGACTACCAGACCGGAAAACTCGGCTGTCGCGTTGGCGTAGCCGAGCTTTGCTCGGCGAAGCCAGAGCGCGGGAGGGTTTGGGAACCCTCCCAGGGTTCCCATTAAGATCAGTGCGCCATGAAGCGTTCGGCGTCGATGGCAGCCATGCACCCGGTTCCGGCGGCGGTGACGGCCTGACGGTAGACGTGGTCGGCCACGTCGCCGCAGGCGAACACGCCCGGCACGTTGGTGGCCGTCGAGCCGGGCTTGGTCAGGATGTAGCCGGTTTCATCCATGTCCAGCTTGCCCTTGAAGAGGGCGCTGTTCGGCACGTGGCCGATGGCCACGAAGACCCCTTGGCACGGCAGCTCGCGCGTGCTGCCGTCGCGCGGGTCGCGCAGGCGCACGCCCGTGACCCCCGGCTTGGGCAAGTCGCCCAGGATCTCGTCGACCACGGCGTTGGTGACGAACTGCGATCTTGGGGTTTCTGCGCGCGCGTTCGAGCATGGCCTGCGAGGCGCGGAAGGCGTCGCGGCGGTGCACGATGCTGACCTTGGTGGCCAGGTTGCTGAGGTAGGTCGCCTCTTCCATGGCCGTGTCGCCGCCGCCCACCACCACCAGTTCCAGGCCCTTGAAAAACGCGCCATCGCAAGTCGCGCACGCCGACAGCCCGTGGTTGCGAAATTTTTCTTCGCTGGGAATGTCGAGCCACTTGGCCGACGCGCCGGTGGCCACGATGATGGTTTCGGCGATGAACTCGCCCTCGCCCGTCGAGATCTTGAACGGCCGCGCCGACAGATCGACGGCGGTCACGTCGGTGGTGACCACGCGCGCGCCGCTGCGCTCGGCCTGGGCGCGCATCAGCTCCATCAGCTTGGGCCCCTGCACGCCGTGCGGGAAAGCCGGGGTAGTTTTCCACTTCCGTGGTGATGGTGAGCTGACCGCCGGGCGTGGTCAGCGGCTCGACCACCAGGCCGCCCCCCTCGAACATCACGGGCGCCAGGTTGGCGCGCGCGGCGTAGATGGCGGCGGTGCAGCCGGCCGGGCCACCGCCGACGATGGCGACTTTCACATGTTGCGCTTCGGACATTGCGTACTCCTCGATCAAACTATCTAGCGCATGTGGCAGGCCGAACAAAGGACCGCCGCGCGCGAACCCCAAAAAGCAGAAGCCTGGCCTCTGCGACCTCCCAAGTTCTTCTGCGCTTTCCGCAACACAAAAGAAGCAACGAGCCAGCGGGATACCGCGCGCCGCACTTGACGGCCGCACCCTGCTCGTATCTCCTACCGCGCCGAGATCAGACTTGGCTTTGACGTGAACGCATCTCCGCAACAGCGCCTTCCGCGCGCGCTGGCCGCTTTGGCCGTGCTGGCCGTGGCCTTCACCTTCCTGGCCGCGCAGGTCGATTTCGTTCGCCGCAACCGCATCGGCATCGCCCCTGAACGCTACTGGCGGCCACAGCTCTTGCAGATCTGGCTGCCCGGCCTTGGGCTCGCACTCGTGCTGCTGGTGCTCGCCTTCGTACTTCACAGGCGAGGCCGGCGCGCATAGCATGCCGCAACGATCTTCCAACAACCTCCTTTCCAACGATTTTCCAGCGATTTCCGAATGAGCACCACACCCGACGAAAGCAATTCCATCCCGGACGCAGCCGCGCCCGTCGCGACCGGCCGGCCCGTCTTCGATGGTTTTTGGGGCCGCTTCACCGAGCGGCAGATGGTGATCTTCGTTCTGCTCATCGGCGCCCTGCTCTACCTGCCGTTTGCGGGCAGCTACGGCCTCTTCGACCCGTGGGAAACCCACTACGGCGAGGTCGGCCGCCAGATGGCGCGGCGGAACGACTTCATCAGCCTTTACTGGCCTGGCTCGCCGCTCGACACCGAGAACTTCTGGTCCAAGCCGGTGCTCACCTTCTGGCTCATGAGCTTGTCCATGAAGGTGTTCGGCATCGGCGGCGCCGGGCTGTCCGCGGGCGAGTTCGCGCTCTCGACGCGGCCGGAATGGGCGCTGCGCCTGCCCTTCTGCCTCATGGCCCTGCTGGCGCTGCTCGGCGTGTACCTACCGGTCGCCCGCTTCGTCAGCCGCCGCGCCGGCATGCTGTCCGTGCTCGCGCTGGCCACGTTTCCGCTCTTCAGCTTGGTCGCCCGACAGGCCATGACCGACATGGCCTTCATCGGCCCCATGACCCTCGGGCTGGGCCTGTGCGCGCTGGCCCTGTTCGACGACAAAGACGAATTGCTGCCGCGCCGAAAGTGGCGAGGGCTGTCGTGGCCCCACCATCCTATCTATTACACAACGGTCGGCCTGCTCGTGCTGACCGTGCTCCCTCAGCTTGTCGTGAATTCGATTCAGCTGACGCTGGACGCTGCCGCTCAAGCACAGGATCACGATTCCCGGCCTGGTGGCCATGCTGCCCTACTTCGCTGGGCTCTTCGCCTTCCTGTGGTACACGGCGCGCACCCGCTACAAGGCGCCCTTCTACCTGCACATCGCTTCGATCTTGTGCGGCCTGGCCATGCTGGCCAAGGGCCTGGCCGGGCTGGGGCTGCCGGTGATTGTATTTCTGGCCTATCTACTTTTTACGTGGAACTGGCGCCGCCTGGCCCGCGCCGAGATCCTGCGCTGCCCTGCCCTTCGCCATCTTGGCCTGCGCCTCGTGGCGGTGCCCTGGCACCACGCCATGCTGGCGCGCCACGGTTTCCCGTTCTGGAACGAGCTCTACGGCGACAACCACTGGCGCCGGCTGGTGACGGGCCGGCACGGCGATCGCGGCAGCTTCGAATACTTCATCCGCGAACTCGGCTACGGCCTGTTCCCGTGGATCGCGCTCGCGCCCTCGGCTCTGGCGTGGGTGGTCATGCGCTCTTTCGGTCAACGTGCCGACGGCACCCCCGACGCCGAAGCCGGCGGAGGACAAGCGACGCGACATCCTGTGGTTCGGCGCCATCTGGTTCGTGGCGGGCTACGCCCTGGTCTCGTTCTCCATGACCAAGTTCCACCACTACATCCTGCCCGCCTTGCCTGGGCTGGCCATGGCCGTCGGCTGTTTTCTCGACGACGTGCTTGCCGAGAAGCGCAGCAGACTGATCTTGCTGGCCCTGCTGGCGGGAACGCCGCTTCTGGCCCTGGTCGCCTTCGACCTGACCTCGGCGCAGAAGAGCGCGCAGCATTTCATCTGGCTGTTCTCGTACGACTACATCAACACCCCGCAGGGCCGGCCCTGGCCGCCGGACATGAACTACGTCCGAACGCTGTGGGTGTTCGCCGGTCTGTTCACCACTCGCCGCCGCGTTCATTGCCTGGCAACGCGTGCGCACCATCGCCACCATAGCCACGATCGGTGTCGCGGTCGCGTTCACCTATTTCCTGCTCGACGTCTACATTCGAGCCGCCGCTTCGCACTGGTCGCAGAAGCCGCTCATCGCCCAGTTCTACCGGGATCGACACTCGCCGCAGGAACACCTGCTGGCCTGGCAGATGTACTGGCGCGGCGAAAACTTCTACACGCAGAACGAGATCTACGAAGGCCCGATGAACGAACGCACGGTGTTTCTGGGTGACCGCAATGCCGAGGGCCTGAAGGAATACGTCGCCAGCCACAAGGGCAGGCGCATGTTCTTCATCATCGAACGCACGCGATTGGACGGCCTGCGCGGCCTGCTGCCCGAGAGCGTCCGCCCCAGCCTGAAGATCGTCAACGACGACAACAACAAGTTCTATCTACTCACAGCGGATCTGTGAGTCGCGTCATCCGTTGACAGGTGTGAGTGTGGGTGGCAATATTCGCGCCCTCTTGACGGGATAGCGCCTCCGTCAGGCAGAAATCTCCCGTGAACAAACCATTCGCCATCTTCAGCGGCAACGCCAATCCCGAGCTCGCCCAATCCCTGTGCCAGCACCTGGGCCAGCCCCTGGGCAGCGCCAAGGTCGAGCGGTTCGCCGATGGCGAAGTCTACGTCGAGATCAACCAGAACGTGCGCGGCGTGAACTGCTTCGTCGTTCAGCCGACGTGCACGCCGGTGAACGACAACCTGATGGAATTGCTGGTCATGACCGACGCGCTCAAGCGTTCGTCGGCCAAGCCCATCGTGGCGGTCATGCCCTACTTCGGTTACGCGCGCCAGGACCGCAAGACCAGGCCACGCACACCGATTTCTGCCCGCCTGGCCGCAGATCTGGTGACGGCGGCTGGCGTTCATCGCGTGCTGGCCATGGATCTTCATGCTGGCCAAATTCAGGGCTTCTTCAACATCCCGGTCGACCACATCTACGCCATGCCGGTGATGATGGACTACATGCGCACCCGATTCGACAGCAACGCCGTCATGGTATCCCCGGACGCTGGCGGCGTCGAGCGCGCGCGCGCTTTCTCCAAGCGCCTCGACGCCGGTCTGGCCATCATCGACAAGCGCCGCCCCGCCCCCAACGTAGCCGAGCTGGTGCACATCATCGGCGATGTGAAGGGCCGCGATGCCATCATCATCGACGACATGGTCGACACGGCGGGCACCCTTTGCGCCGCAGCCAAAGGCCTTACGGAAAAGGGCGCGCGCGCGGTCTATGCCTGCGTCACGCACGGGCTGCTCTCGGGCCCGGCCATCGAGCGCATACACGCCAGCACCATCAAAGAGCTCATCATCACCGATTCCATTCCCCCCCGCCCCGATGTCAAGGCTTCGCCCAAAGGTGCGCGTGCTATCCGTGGCGCATCTGCTCGGCGAGGCCGTCAAACGCATTCACATGGGGGACTCGCTAAGTTCCCTCTTCATCTGATAAGAGATCCGCTGACAGTAGAGATCCGCACGCAGCAAAGGACGTCATCATGGACTTCGCCAAGGTTTCCGTTGAAATTCGCAATCAATCGGGCAAAGGCCCGGCCCGCCGCGCGCGCAGCAGCGGCAAGTTGCCCGCCGTGCTCTACGGGCACAAAGTCGATCCCCTTTCTCTCGTGCTGGATCCCGTCGAGCTGACCCACGCTCTCGACAAAGAGCGCAAGCGCAACACCGTATTCACGCTCGACGTGAAGGGTGCCACGAAGTCGGAGGCCGTCATGGCCATGATTCGTGACGTGCAGATCGATCCCATGTCGCGCCGGCCCGTGCACGTGGATTTCATCCGCGTCAGCATGGACGAGGAAGTCAAAGTCAGCGTGCCCCTGGTGCTGACCGGAATCCCTGTCGGTGTCACCAACGGCGGCAACCTGCACTTGAGCCACCACAACCTGCCCATCGCCGCCAAGCCCGACGCCATCCCGACCAAGATCGAGCTCGACGTGACCGCGCTGGAGATCGGCGATGCCCTCCACGCCGTCGATTTGAAGCTGCCCCCCGGCGTTCGCACGACCCTGGCTCCCAAGGAATCGGTCGCGTCGGTAGTTGCCCCGCACGTCGAGAAGGTGGAGGTCGAGGCCGCCGCCATTACAGCCGAGGGTGCAGCCCCAGCCGAAGGCGCCGCAGCAGCCGGCGCAGCCCCAGGCGCGGCCGCCGGTGCACCAGCCGCCGCGGGTGCCAAGCCCGCCGCGGGTGCCAAGCCCGCCGCGGGTGCCAAGGCCGCTCCCGGAGCGGCGCCTGCCGCGCCGGCCAAGAAGGAGGAGAAGAAGGGCAAGTAGACCCAGGCGGTTCTGCCCGGGCGCTTTGGGAACGATGCGGTTGCGATGTGGTTGGTGGTCGGCCTCGGCAATCCCGGCCGGCAGTATGCCGGCAACCGGCACAACGCCGGCTTTATGGTCATCGACGAGCTTGCGCGGCGGACGGGGGCGAATGTACCCCGTTTGCGCATGGGCGCGGAATTGGCCGAAGCCGGGCTGGGAAGTACGAAAGCCATCTTCTGCAAGCCCATGGAGTTCATGAACACCAGCGGTTTTCCCGTGAGTCGCGCCGCGGCTTTCTGGAAAATTCCGCCCGCCCAGACGCTGGTCGTCCACGACGACATGGACCTCGAATTTGGGCGACTTCGCCTGGTCGAGGGCGGTGGCACCGGGGGGCACAACGGCCTACGCTCCATCGTGTCCGAATTTGGCACCGAAGGCTTCTGCCGCCTGCGCTTCGGCATCGGACGTCCGCCACCGGCCTGGGAAGGGGCCGACTACGTGCTTGCGGATTTTTCAATCGAAGAGCGGAAAGCGCTGCCAAATCTGATAGAAGAGGCCGCCGATGCCGCCCAGACCATCGTCAAGGACGGACTGGTAACGGCGATGAACAAGTTCAACAGACGCAAGAAGACCGAAACCGGAGGAGCGGCTTAGTCGCACCTCCACCAACTCCTTGCTCGCCGCCTTGGCGGCGGGACGTAGGCCCAAAGGGAGAACACCATGGCAGAGAAACGAACAGGATCGTGTCGGGATATCCCCGGCAGAACACGTGAATACGAGACTATCTTCATCCTCAAACCCGACGTCACCAACGACGCCATCGGCCAGGCCAACACCAAGATCCGCCACGTGATCGAGGCCGGCGGCGGTCGACTGCTGAAAGTCGAGAACTGGGGCCGACGCAAGCTGGCCTACGAGGTCAGAAAGCAGCTCAAGGGCATCTATGTCTTCTTCAACTACCTCGGCAGTGCCGGATTGGTCGAGGAGGTCGAGCGCAATCTGCACCTCACCGACACCGTGATTCGCTACTACTCGATCAAGGCCGCCGAAAACGTGGATCCGGCCACCAAGACCACGGTGGTGACCGACGAAACCTTCGCCAGCGCGTCCGTTCCTGGTCCCGACGAGGAGGCCATCGCCACCGGCCAAGCTGGCGCGCGGCCCTTCGGCGACGAGGAAGAGGAAGGCGCGTTCGATTTCGAGGAAGCAGTTTTCGGCAAGGTCGACGAACCTGTCCGGAGAGGGAGCTAAGCCATGGCACGACCGGAAGAAAAAGACGCGGATCTCGATCAGGAAGGCGGCGGGCGCAAGAAGTCGAGCGCGCGGCGCAGGCCCTGTAAGTTCTGCACCGACGAGAATCTGACCATCGACTACAAGAACGCTGGATTGCTCAAGTACTTCATCACCGATCGCGGCAAGCTGGTGCCACGTCGCTTAACTGGCAACTGCGCCAAGCATCAGCGATCTATCGCTCGGGCCGTGGCGCGCGCACGCATGATCGCCCTCATGCCGTTCGCGGTTACGGGCAAGTAGCCGGACAAGGAGAACCCATGCGAGTCATTCTGAGAGAGAACATGGAGAATCTGGGCAAGGCCGGCGAGGTCGTGTCCGTAAAACCAGGCTATGGGCGCAACTACCTTCTGCCGAGCGGCCTAGCCGTGCCGGCCACCGAGAAGGACGAAGCCCGCTTGCAACACGAACAGAGAGTCATCGCCGCGCGTGTGGCCAAGCTGGCCAAGGAGATGCAGTCCGAGGCGGATCGCCTGTCGCAGGTGTCCGTGTCGCTGTCGCGAGCCGTGGGCGAAGAAGACAAGCTCTACGGCTCGGTCAACAACCGAGACATCGCCGAAGCCTTGGCCGAACAGGGCATCAAGCTGGACGCCAAGAAGATCCTGCTCGTCGAGCCCATCAAGACCTTGGGCATGACCGAGGTGGCGGTGAAGCTGGGCCACGAGGTGACGGCCAAGCTGAAGGTCTGGGTGGTCAAGAAGGAAGCCTAGCAAGCGTTACCGAGCCACACGAGAAGACAGAGAGACCACAGAGAGCACAGAAAACGGGGTTCGGATCCAAAAATCCGAACCCCTTCTCCTTTTCCGGCCTCTGCGACCTCCTCTGCCTCTGTGCTCTCTCTTCGGATACACTCAGCCACCCATGGCCGACTACATCACGGATGTGCTCCCGCCTGGGAGACAGCCGCCGCACAACCTCGACGCCGAGCGCTCGGCGCTGGGTGGCGTTCTGGTCAAGCCATCGGCCTTCGACGAGATGGCGACCACCATCACGGCGATGATTTTTTGCTGCCCGCCCACCGCGAGATCTTCGCGGCCATGCTGGAGCTCGACAAGCGGCGCCAGCCCATCGACGTGGTTTCCCTGGGCGACGAGCTCAAGAATCGCGGTTCGCTGGCCCGACTGGAGAACGGCCAAGCCTATCTCATCGAGCTGGCCAACGCCGTTCCCACCGCCGAGAACATCGCCCACTACGCGCGCCTGGTGCAGGAAAAGGCCACCTTGCGCCGGCTCATCGCCGCCTGCGCCGAGATCCAGTCGCGCGCCTACGGCGAATTCGGCGACTACGAACAGTTCCTCGACGAATCCGAGCGCATGGTTTTCCAGGTCGCGCAGAAAAACCGCCGCGAGAACGCACGCCCCATCGGCGAGATCATGAGCGAGGTTCTGGAGAACATCGACGCCCGCGCGAGAGAGAGCAAGTCGGTCACCGGGGTTCCCACCGGATTCAAGAAGCTGGACGAGATCACGGCCGGTTTTCAGCCCGAGAACCTCATCATCGTGGCCGCCCGCCCCGGCGTGGGCAAGACCTCGTGGGCGCTCAACGTCGCCAGCTACGCGGCGCTGAACCACAAGATTCCGGTCTTTGTCTTTTCGCTGGAAATGTCCAAGCACGAGCTCATCGAGCGCTTGCTGGCCGGCGAGGCGCGCATCGATTCCAACCGCATGCGCCGGGGCATGATCGAATACAGCGAGTGGAAGAACAAGATCTACCCCGCCGGCAATCGCATCTCGCAGGCGCCCATCCTCATCGACGATTCGCCGGGCGTGAACATCCTCGAGCTGCGCGCCAAGGCGCGGCGATTCCGCAGCGACCCGCGATTCTTTCCACCGCAAAAGGACGGTCCGCCGCCGCTTGGGCTCATCGTGATCGACTACTTGCAGCTCGCGCACGGACTGGGCGGCCGCCGGGAGGAATCGCGCGAGCGCGAGATCGCCGACATCTCGCGCGGGCTCAAGGCCCTGGCCAAGGAGCTGCACATCCCCATCATCGCGGTTTCGCAGCTCAACCGCAGCGTGGAAAAACGCGAGGATAAGACGCCACAATTGTCGGATTTGCGCGAATCCGGGGCCATCGAACAGGATGCCGATATCATCCTCTTCATTCACCGCGACGAGATGTACAATTCTGACCCTTCAGGGCGCGGCAAGGCACTACTCAAGATAGGCAAGAACCGCGCAGGACCGACAGGCGAGGTGGATTTGACCTTTATCCGCGAGTACACCAGATTTGAGAGCTATGCCGCAGAGGACGAGGAGGTGCCGGGCTAGCCATGTCAACGCCTGGTGAGAGCTCTGGGACTTCGCGCACCAAGCGCGGGCACGAACCTATTCCCTTCCTAGCCGCCGGGGCACGCGTGGGGCGCTACCGGGTCGAGCAGAAGCTGGGCATCGGGGCGATGAGCGAGGTCTATCTGGCCACTGACGATTCCTTGAACCGGCGCGCCGCCATCAAGGTCCTGGGCACGGGTCAGGTCAACAATGCCACCATCACCGAGCGTTTCCTGCGCGAGGCGCGCGCCCTGGCCCGCCTGTCCCATCCCAACCTGATCCCAGTCTTCGAGGCCGGACAGACTGGCGACCCGCCGCGACCCTACTACGCGATGGAGTTGCTCGAAGGCGGCGACACGCAGAAGTTGCTCGACGAGCGCGGCCCGCTGCCGAGTTCCGTGGTCGCCTTGATCGGCGCGGAAGCCGCCACCGGGCTCGGCGAGGCGGCGCACGCGGGCATCATCCACCGCGACGTCAAGCCCGCCAACCTGGGCATTTCCCGCCATGGCGTCTTGAAGGTCACGGACTTCGGCCTGGCCAAGTCCTACGCCGCCGACAAGAGCCTGACCGCGCGAGGCATGGTCGTGGGCACGGCGGACTACATCGCGCCCGAGCAGGCGCGCGGCGAGGATCTCGACGAGCGCGCCGATGTCTATTCTCTCGGGTGCACCCTGTTTCATCTTCTGACCGGCCACCCGCCCTTTCGCGCCCAGCAGGGACCGTCGGTGAAGGAATACCTCGAGGTCATGCGCATGCACCTCGCGGCGCCCATCCCGGATCCGCTGGCGGACGCGCCGAACGCCGATTCGGAATTGGTTCAAGCCATCGCGACCATGATGACGAAGGATCGAAACAAGCGGCCGACCTTCGACGAGATCGCCCGCCGGCTCGCTCGCATCGCGGATCGCCTGGGTGGGGAATTGCCGCGCGTCACGCGCCAGTTGTTCCTAGTGACCGCCGAATCGGTCGCCGGTACCAGCGAAGTGTCCGCCGATCGCGCCCCCAAGACCCGCACTTGGCCGCGTTTCCTGGCCTTCGCCATCATCGTGGCTGCGGCCATCGCGCTGGCCATCTATTTGGGCAAATAGCCGTGCGCAGGGTAGCGCTTATTCCAGGCGGGGCGCGCGGGATCGGTCGCGCCATCGCGCAAGCACTGGCCGAACGCGAGTGGGACGTGGCGCTCTGCTACCGCACCAGTGAGGAGGACGCCCAGATCGCCGTCAACGCCGTCGAGGCCTGTGGCGGATCGGCGCTGGCCGTGTGCGCGGATGTGTCGCATCCCCAGGTGTGCACGGAAATGTTCGACCAGGTGCTGGCTTGGCGCGCGCATATCGATGCCCTCGTCCATTGCGCAGGCCCTTTCCATCGGGTCGATGTCCTCGAGGAAACCGCCGAAGGTTGGCGGGCCATGTTCGCCAACAATCTGGACAGCTTGTTCTTCCTATCCCGCCTGGTCGCGCCGAACATGATGGAAAGACGGTGGGGCCGCATCCTTGCCTTCGGCATGGCCAACGCCGATCGCATCATGGCCCAGACCCAGATCACCGCGCACTATTTGGCCAAGGTTTCGGTGCTCGGACTGGTGCGCAGTCTGGCCAAGGCCCTGGCCCCGCACCACATCACGGTCAATGCCATCTCCCCCGGCTTCATCGATTCGGGCTCCGCCGATTTGGCCGAGCTGGCGCAGATGGTGAAGGCGATCCCCGCCGGCAACGTCGGCTCGGTAGACGATGTAGTCGCCGCCGCCCTCTTCCTGCTGTCCGAGGAAGCCGGCTACGTCAACGGCGCAAACATTCACGTCAGCGGCGGCTGGGGAATCTAGCTGCTCTAGTGGAATACACAGAGAACACAGAGAACACAGAGAACACAGAGAAGAAAGGAAATGAAGAAGCCCGGATCCAAGATCCGGACCCTTCCCCTTCCTACCTCTGCGGCCTCTGTGTCCTCTGTGTAGGAAACTTAGTCGCCGTTCTGCCGGACGGAAATCGCGAGCTTGGCGACGCTCTTGAGCACGTGGGGCACGCGCTTGAGCAGGTTGATCGAGGGCGGCCGCTTTTCGTGCACGGCAAACGGGATCTCGACGACCTTCTTCTTCTCGCGGTGGGCGCGGATCACGAACTCGCTGGCGAAGACGTCGCGATCGAGCATGCAACGCTTGGCGGTTTCGAGCAGCGCCTCGCGCTTGAAGGCCTTGAGCCCGTGCGTGTCGGTGCCGCGGTAGTGGCAAACCGCGCGCAAGAGGCCATTGTACACCTGCGTGCCCAGCCGGCGCACCATGGGGCGCTGGTCGTTCGAGCCCACCATGGCCTTGGAGCCGACCACGAAATCGGTGTCGGTGCGTTCAAGCAAGGCCAGTGCGCGCGCGTAGAACTGGGTGTCGCACAGATCGATCTCGTCGCAGATGACGATCTTGCCGCGGGCTTCGAGAATGCCGGTCTTCATGGCCAGGCCGTAGTTGGGTTGGCCGATGGAAATCAGCCGAACCACGGCGTGCTCGGCCTCCAGCTCCTTGCCGATCTCGACGGTGCGATCGCGCGAACCGTTTTCGCACAAGAGCAGTTCGTAGCTGAAACCGAAGGGGCGGAGTTTCTCGCGCAACTCCAGGACCGATCCGCGCAGGATCCCTTCCTCGTTGTAGATGGGGATGACGATGGAAACGTCGGGGTTCGGATTGGCGTCGGCTTGACTCATGGAACAGCTCCTGGGGTCTTGGCTTCGATGGTGGCGGCGACCTCGCGGCCAGCGATGAGGCAGTCCTCCATCGCATTGTAGGTCCACGAGCCGTAACGGCCGCGCGGATAGATGGCGTGGGATTCCAAGAACGCGAAGATGGCGCTGGTGGCCGCGTAGTAGTGGTCGTCGAACACCACGTAGGCGTAGTCGATCTCGCGCGCGTCGGCGAACAGCACATCGTCGGGGGATGTGATGGCGCCCATGGCGGCCAGCCCCTGGGCGGATTCGCGCACCACCGACTCGCTCACCGGGCCGCGATCCGCCAGCTCGACGTAGAACGAGCCACCGCCGGGCGGGGCCATGCTCGCCACGGCATTGCTGAAAATGCCAACCCGGTAGAATGGATAGCGTTTCTCGGGCACGTACACCCAGTGCCAGTCGGCCGGAGGCTTCGAGCGGGTGGCCAGATCCAGGTAGCGCAAGGTGGTGCAGCGCAACCGGCTGGCGTGCTCTTCGATGTCCTTGGGTAACCCAGGCATGCGTTTGAGCAGCTCGGGCAGCGGCAACGTCGCCACCACCGCGGAGTAGGGCACGCGCTCGCCGCCCACCACGACTTCGCGGCGCTGGAAATCGAGCTCGTCGAGGCTGGCCGAGGTGCGCACGCGGGTCGGATCCATGCGCCCCGCCAGTGCGGCGGCGAAAGTCTGGATGCCGCCCTGCTTGGGATACATGAACGCAGCGTTGTAGCCGAGCGCGCCGACGTTGGCGCCCACCGCGCCGGCCACGACCTGATCGAGATTGGGCAAGGGCACGAATCGCGAACACCAAGCGGCCGTGATCTCGCTCGGCGATACGCCCCACAGCCGCTCGTTGTAGGGAATCATGAAGTGCTTGGAAATACCGGCGCCAAAATGGCGCAGGCAGTATTCCTCGAAGTTCTTGGGCTCGGCCGGCGCCGGGCGGCTGCAGCTTGGCTTCGATGACGCCGAGAAGGCACTCCTTGACCACGTCGGGCGGCAGCCCGTAGAGATTGGCCTGGAAGGGATAAAGCGTGGTCGCGCCGTGCGAGAAGATGCGCGCCTTGCGTTCGACCTGCACCATTTGGTCGGGCAGAACTTCAGCCACGAGCTTCTTCATGCCCGGATCGCGCAGGTGCAGCCAGTGGCCGGTTCGATCGAAGCGGAAGCCCTCGCGCTCGCGGGTGACGGCCAGCCCGCCCAGGTTGCGCTCGCGTTCGAACAGCACCCAGGGCTGGCGCAAGTGCAGGGCGGCGGAGATTCCGGTCAAACCTCCGCCCAGAATGACGACGTTGCGGGCGGTTTTTGGCTCTGAAGCGGTCAAGCGATGCCTCGAAACCCCGATTGCCTATCACGCGGGGCGAAGGAAAGCCAACCGCTGAGTACTGGCACTTGCCCTAGGAATTGGGCAAGCTCGCCAGAAAGGACTCTCCACACCCCCCATGCCTTGCCACCCACGTAGTGCAGACACCGTGAAGGTGCACGCCGACCCGAAGCGCCTATTGCTCATTCTGATCGGGGTGGGTCTTCAAGTCCTGGGATGTGCGAGCGCGAAGGTCGGCGATCCGGGCACGCGCGCGGACAGCGGGACCGGCGACACGGGATCGCCAACGGAGGGCAAGGACAGCTCCAGCGGCAAGAATGACGGAGCGATGTCGGACGTCCTGTATGGCGCGTGCGATCCATTCACGAACTCCGGCTGTTCCGGTGGCCAGAAATGCGCGGCTTTTCAAAATGGGAATGAGCTGAACCTGAGCTGTGGGAGCAAGGGCAGCAAGGCCGAAGGAGAACCCTGTACTCCCACCGCCACCGGCGACGATTGCGGCGACCAGTTGGCTTGTTTCGAGGTGAACCTCGATCCGGCCTATACCTGCCATCGCATTTGTCCGATCGGCGGAGAGGCCAGCACCTGTCCTGGGACGGAGACGTGCAGCGTCAAAGTGAACGGCTTTAGCGACCCGACTGGTCTGGCCTTTTGTCAGCCCAGCATCTCGTGCCAACCGCTCGAACAGACGGGATGTCCGTCGGACCAGGCGTGCTACTACGGCACCAAGGGGGCCATCTGCGCACGAACCGGAACCGCGCAACCAAGCGGCACTTGTGTCAACGCCAACGATTGCGTCCAGGGCAGCACCTGCCTGACGGTCGGAGGGACAGGCACCTGTTCGTCCTTCTGTTCGACCGCGGACGGTGGAGCGCCAAGTTGCTCGGGAGCGAGCACGGGCGGAACCATCTGCTCGGCCTTGGCCGGCGAGGTCAACCTTGGCAGTTGCCGGGTTCAATCCCAGCCCTGAACCGCCGACTTTCGGTCTTTCTTCGGGCTCCCATCCCGCCCCGCGCTAATGCTATCTTGCGCCTATGATTCCGTACCGCGCCCACTTCCGTTGTATCGCCCGCTGTGACGGCGAGTATCCGCTCGACGAGGTCATCTACCGTTGCCCCAAGTGCGGCAACCTGCTCGAAGTCGTCCACGACATGGAAGCCCTCAAACGCCACACCGCCGAGGTGTGGAAAGAGGTCTTCGAAGGCCGCTTTATGAGCACCAAGTGGCCCCTCGGTTCGGGCATCTGGGGCAAGCGCGAGTGGGTTCACCCCGGCATTCGCGACGAAAACGTGGTGTCCATGTTCGAGGGTGGAACGAACCTCTTCTGGGCCCAGCGCTACGGCAAGGAGCTCGGCGTCGAGGAGCTGTGGATCAAGATGTGCGGCAACTCGCACACCGGCTCGTTCAAGGATCTGGGCATGACCGTGCTGGTATCGGCGGTCAAACAGATGATCGCCGACGGCAAGAAGATCTCCGCCGTGGCCTGCGCCTCGACCGGAGACACCTCGGCGGCGCTGGCGGCCTACGCGGCGGCGGCGGGAATTCGCGCCATGGTCATCCTTCCGCGCGGCAAGATCTCCACCGCGCAGCTCGTGCAGCCGCTGGCCAACGGCGCCTCGGTGCTGGCGCTCGACGGAAATTTCGACGACTGCATGGCCGTGGTGCAGCGCCTGGCCAACGAAGAGGGCGTGTATCTGGCCAACAGCATGAACTCCTTGCGCGTCGAGGGACAGAAGACCGTGGGCATCGAGATCGTACAGCAGTTCGACTGGGAAGTGCCCGACTGGATCATCATCCCCGGCGGCAACCTGGGCAACGTCAGCGCTCTCGGCGCCGGCCTGAACATGATGCGCGAGCTGGGTCTGGTCACCAAGCGCCCGCGCATCTGCGTGGCCCAGGCCGCACACGCCAACCCGCTCTACAGCGCCTACAAGAAGGGCTTCGACATGTTCGAGCCCGTGATTCCCAAGACCACCCTGGCTTCCGCCATCCAGATCGGCAATCCCGTGAGTGTGGCCAAGGCCATTCGCACCTTGAAGGAATACGACGGTGTGGTGGAACAGGCCAGCGAGTCCGAATTGGCCGATGCCGCCGCCCGCGCCGACAAGACCGGCATGTTCAGCTGCCCACACACCGGCGTGGCCCTAGCCGCTCTCGAAAAGCTCATCGCCGCCGGCACCATCAAGAAATCCGAGCGCGCCGTGGTCATCAGCACCGCCAGCGGGCTCAAGTTCACCGACTTCAAAGTTGGCTACCATGAATCCAAACTGGCCGACGTGCCGGTTTGCAAATACGCCAACACGCCCATCAACCTGCCCAACGACTACGGACAGGTGCGCGACCAGGTGCGCAGGCTGCTCGACGCATAGTCCCCGCCTCGACGCAGTCTTTGCGCCGACGCCCGCGATTTTGTAGATTGCACGGCTCAACCAAGAAAGCTGGGCACCATCATGCAGATCGCACTCTTCGATACGACGCTTCGGGACGGAACCCAAAGCGAGGGGCTATCCCTCTCGGTCGAGGACAAGATCAAGATTTCCCGGCTGCTCGACGGCTTCGGCATCCAGTACATCGAGGGCGGCTATCCCGGCTCGAACCCCAAGGACGTGGAGTTCTTTCGCCGCGCGCCCGAGCTCGGCCTCAAGCAGGCCAAGCTGACCGCCTTCGGCAGCACCCGCCACGCCAAGAAGGCCGCGGCGGACGACGACAACATGCAGGCGCTGGTGGCCGCGGGCACGCCGGCGGTTTCCATCTTCGGTAAGACCTGGCTTCTGCACGTGACCCACGTGCTCGGCACCACCGCCGAAAACAACCTGGCCATGATCGCCGACAGCGTGGCTTTTCTGAAAAAGAACGGCAAGGAGGTCATCTTCGACGCCGAGCACTTCTTCGACGGGTTCCGCGCCGATCGCGAGTACGCCCTGGCGGCCGCGCGCGCGGCGGCCGACGCCGGCGCGGACTGGCTTGCCTTGTGCGACACCAACGGTGGCAGCCTGCCCAGCGTCATCGCCGAGGCTATTCGCGAGTTGAAGAAGGTCACCAAGACCGCCATCGGCATCCACACCCACAACGACGGCGACATGGCGGTGGCCAATGCCTTGGCCGCGGTCGAGGCCGGTGCCACCATGGTGCAAGGCACGCTCAACGGTTGGGGCGAACGCTGTGGCAACGCCAACCTCATCTCGGTGATTCCAGCCCTTCAGCTCAAGATGGGCCACACCTGCGTGCCCGAGGGTAACCTCAAGCGCCTGACCGAGCTGTCGCGCACGGCCAGCGAGCTGGCCAACATCCGCCCGCGCGCCCACGCACCCTACGTCGGCACGTCCGCGTTCGCGCACAAAGGCGGTGCCCACGTGGCCGCGGTCGAGAAGTTGGCCGCGTCCTACGAGCACGTCACGCCCGAAGCCGTGGGCAACCAGCGCAAGGTGGTGGTGTCCGAGCTTTCCGGTCGCGGCAACGTGCGCATGGTATCGCGCGATCTGGGCGTGGACATGCGCGGCTACGAGCCCGTCTTGCTCGCCCGCGTGAAAGAGCTGGAGAACCAGGGCTACCAGTTCGAGGCCGCCGAGGGTTCGTTCGAGCTGATGGTCCGCCGCGCGCAGCCCGGCTACGCCGAACCCTTCGAGGTGCTGGACGTGGTGGTGATTTCCGAGCAGAGGCGCGGTCGCGAGATGTTCGTGGAGGCCACGGTCAAACTGAAGGTGGGCGACGAAATCTCGCACGTGGTCGCCGAGGGCGCCGGTCCCGTGGACGCCATGGATCACGCCTTTCACAAGGCGCTAGACCCGCACTTTCCGCTTCTGCGCGAGGTCCACTTGACCGACTTCAAGGTGCGCATCCTCGATCCCGAGGCCGCCACCGCGGCCAAAACCCGCGTGCTCATCGAGTCGCAAATGCGTGGGGAAAGCTGGAGCACCATCGGCGTATCGCAAAACATGATCGAGGCCAGCTGCGAGGCCCTGCGCGATGCCCTTGAGCTGCCGCTGATTCGCGCCGCCAAGGCTGCCAAGCCGTCGTAGCCGCCCGGTCTTTCGCAAAATTTCCGTCGGCTGGTAGACTTCCGCAACCAATGCCGTCCAACGCACGTCGAGTGTGCCCGGGTTTGTCGTGCAGGCGCCCGGGCCTGCTCGTCCTCTTTCTCTTGTTGGCCGCGCCACTCCCATCGCACGCACAGGCGGTGGCGGATCAGGCGCAGCCCCAGCCGCCAGTCGAGCCAGCGCCGGTGGCGCCTGCCCCCCCGCCAGGCTACCCCCCCCCGCCAGGCTACTACCCGCCGCCGGGCACCCCGACGGAAAACACACCCTACCCGTCGGCGCTTTACCAATCCACACCCACCACTCCGGACGTTGCAGCCCAACCAGCTCCGTCCGCACCGCGCTCACCGGCACGATTCACCTTCGGCGCCACGCTGGGCACCACCGTTGAGAGCGAACCCGGTTCGACCTCGGTGGTATTTTCGCCCTTGCTTGAAGGTGCCTACGAGATGTTCCCGGCCGTTCTTCTCGATCTCGCCTGGGGTTTTGGCTGGCTGGTGGACAACGAGGGCATCGGCGAGTCCACCGCGCGCGCGGGCAATCCCATGCTGTCGGGCTTCTACCGCACTCACTTCGATGCGTGGCACGTCCGAGCAGGACTGGGCATCACGGCTCCACTCGCTCATCAGCCCCTCGAGATGGACGGGCGACTGGATGCCTTCCTGTTCAATCAAACCATGGCCATGAATGGCATGTGGAATGCCTGGCTGTGGACGCCGGATCGCATGGCCGTACCGGTGAGCGCGCGTGCTGACTATTCCATGGCTGGCGGATACGTCCTCGCGGCCGAGGGAGCGCTCGCGCCCGTCATCGGTGTGCGCAATGGCGCGAGCGGTACCGATGTCCTCGGCCAGGTCGCGCTTGAGGCGCGCCTGCCCCTCGGGGCCAGCTTCGATCTGTGCCCGCGATTTCAGACGGTGCTCTTGCCCAAGACCAGCTCCGACCGGCTGCAAAGCGCCTTCGAGCTGCGCGGCTCCCTGAAGACCGAGCACGGCCGATATTTCGCGGGAGTCCTGTTCAACCTCGACCAGCCGCTCGGGGTCTTCTCCGGGCTCAATCGTTGGGGCTTTCATCTCGGCAAGGAGATTGACCTATGAAGAGCGCCCGCCACCCCGCCCTGACCTGCGTGGCGCTTTTTGCCGCTAGTGTCGGCCTTGCCTGCTCCCAGCCCAGCCTAAGCACGTGCGACATCACCCAGCGCTCGTGCCAGCAAGACATCTACTACAAGGTGCTAAGCCTGCGCGGCGACGCCATCGATCCCTTCGATGGGCTGCCACCAGTAGCCGTCATTTCGGAGGACACCTACCGAAACATCCTCGAAAAGGGACAAGCGGACCAAGCGAACAATGGTCCGAGCCCGTGGGACAAGGCCCTTCTGCTCCTGCACTTCACCTCGGACACCAGCGCCACCGTCGACGGCGGAGCTAGCGCCGACGGTGGCACGGGCAACTCCACGATTGACGACCAGGTCGCGCACGTCTACGCCTTCTACGATTCCTCGACCCGAACCGTGACCATCATCGCCCATCCTAACCAGACCGGTAGCGACGCCCGGCAACAAGCCATGATCACGCTCGCCCACGAGCTCGTGCACTCCCTGCAAGATCGAGAGATCGATCTCACCAAGCAGGATTTCACTTCTTCCGACGACTACCTGGCATGGGATTCCATGATCGAGGGCGATGCCCGCTTTTACGAGTACCGCTTCGAGAACGACCTGCTTGCGCTGGGTTACCCGCAGTCGGACATGGTGGCGATGCCAAACTACGAGCTGAACTACGTCTACACGAACTTCGATCAAGCTGGCGCGCCGCTTTTCGCCGCCAAGCTGCTTGTCTATGGACTGGGAGCGAAGTACCTGGCTACCGCCTACGACTCGGGTGGAAATGCGGGGGTCAGGCACGCGTACGCCAAGGCCCCGCAACACATGGTCGGTTTCCTGGTCGGAGACGACGGCCGGGTACCATCCGTGAGCAACGGTGACGTGTGCCCCGCACCCGAAGCAATGGCCCTTACGCCAACTGATGCAACGGCGCAAGCGGATCAATTTGGCGCTCTCCTTCTCTACACCTTCCTGCGCGGGTGGAATGTGGACCACGACACGGCCTTCGCAACGGCGCAAACCTGGACCGGGGACTTTCTGCGCGTGCAGGCCAGCAGCGACTTCACAACCAGTGCAGCGGCCTGGCGAATCGAGTTTTCCGTGCCGCCTCCGACTTCCATCGTGCAAGCCCTCACGGCGACGGGCGAGCTGATAGTCACGCCGAGCGCCAATGCCTTGCTGATCACCGTCAGCGATGCCGCGACGCCGCTCATTTGGACCGCCCCGGTAGGCTGTCCTTAGCCATCCAGCAGTGGACTGCGCGTCGCGTCCTTGGCGCTCGGTCGCAGCTACGACCATTTCAGTCTGATTTTTCGATCTGAGCCGCCACGTCAACCGCCGCTCTCACTCTGAATAGTGGCGCGGTCGTCCTCGCGCCGCTGGCAGCCATGGCCAATCCACGAGCGCTGCTGTCCGCTTTTCGGACTCAACTTTGTATGGGATCCGCCGAAACTCCTCACGATTGCATTTCGCCGGCAGTTTTCGTTCCGGGGTTCCTGACTTAGAGTTATGCTCGCGCCGCGCTCGGACTACTTGAATCCTTTTGTTCCACCAGAGGTCCTGGACAGGCCTCGTACCCCACAACTTCTATCGTGTTGCTCGCCGCCAAGAGTCTGAAGACAAATCGGATATTTCGGACCTTTAAGGTCATTATTCGTTACAACTTTCACGATCCCGTGCTACTTTTTTCCACGGCAACTGCTTCGCCCAAGGAGAGGAAAATGAACCGACGGTCTTTTGTGAGTCCCCTTATTTCAGCCGGTCTCGCGCTCTGTCTCGCAGCCTGCTCGGGCTCGGACGGCAAGAACGGTAAATCCTGCACGGTCAAGACGGACAGTACCGGTGCATCCATTCTGTCTTGCGACGATGGCACGTCCGTCCCCATCACCAGCGCCGCCCCCAAGCTCGATGGTGGCGCCACAAGCTGCACCATCCAGGCCGCTGACGGCGGCGTGAAGATGATCGTCTGCCCCGACGGCACGGAATACGTGTTTCCGAGCGGTAGCACGACTACCGCGACCGGATCGGCGTGCACCGTGGTCAGTAATGGCGACGGCACCAGCACCATGACCTGCCCGGGCGTTGACGGTGGCATGGTCACCAGCACGGTCAAGAACGCTCTGGTCAACTTCGCCAACCTGGGCGCGGATGCTCTGGCGGCTCTCGATCTCAAGGTCGAGCTCACCAGCGTGACCGTCCCCGCCACGGGCAAGCCCGTCGTGGCCTTCCGCCTGCTCGACAATGCCGGTGGCAACGTGGTCGCCGGTCTCCCGCCAGCGGATCTGCGAGTTGCGCTGCTCAAATTGGTCCCAGCCACCAAAGGCGGCAACGACACCTGGGTCAGCTACATGGCCGCCAATGCGATCAGCACGGCCAGCACGGAAAGCCCCGCCACTGCCACCACCCCTACAGGAGGTACCCTGACCGACAACGGCGACGGAACTTACGTTTATACGTTCGGCAAGAACGTGGCCGATCCGGCCAACGCCGGCACGACCTACGATGCTGCCGCCACGCATCGGTTCACCATGCGCATCTCTCAGTCCGCCAACGGACTGCAGGTGTTTGCGCCGCTGAACGTGGTCAAGGACTTCATCCCGGCCACGGGAGCGGACGTCACCGGCAAGAATGACAAAGTCGACGGTGCCGCTTGCCTCGAATGCCACAGCTCGTTCCGCGCCAAGGCAGGCGGCACAGGTGCCTTCCACGGCGGTGCCAATTATGACGTGCGCTTCTGCGTGACCTGCCACAACGATCAACAGCGCTACCAAGCCTTCCCCGGAACCGGAGCGACGCCCAATGTTGACCTGGACGCGCCTGGTGTTGTGAGTGCCGATCCGGCCCACACTTGGGTCGGCAACGCTGTCTTGATCAACGGCGAAGCCTTCCCAAACCTGCCGGTCTGGATCCACAAAATCCACAGGGGCGACGAGCTCACGCTCACGGGTGGCAGCTACACGGGTATAGCTGCACCCTACAGCATCACCTATCCGCAGGACGACCGCAACTGCGCCAAGTGCCACCGCTTGCCAGCGGCCCAAGCCGCCACTTTCGCCACCAAGCCGAGCCGCCGCGCGTGCGGTTCTTGCCACGACAACATTAGCTTCTTGGCCGTAGCCGCTGTCCCCGCCGGCCGCACACCGCACCTCGGCGGCCCCATGGCGGACGATTCGCTCTGCGCGACTTGCCACCCGGCAGCGGGGGCCAAGACCGCCGTCAGCTACGGCATCCTCGATTCGCACGTGTCCGTGGCTGCTCCGGATCAGACTGCGACATTTGCCTCGGGCAGCGCCAACACGAACACGAATGCCGGCTACATGCTCGCGGCAGGTACCACGCCAGCTACCGTTGGCGCGGCCGCCATCGCCTACACCATCAAGAGTGCTGTGCGCGATGCCAACAAACATCCGAGCATCGTGTTCCAATTCACCACGAACAAGACTCCGGTGGTGTTCAACACCTACGCCGCTGGGGTGACGACCGAAATGATGACCGGGTTCGTGGGCTCGCCGAGCGTCCAGTACGCCTATGCCATTCCCCAGGATGGCATCAAGATCCCCGCTGACTTCAACGTGCAGAGCAGCGCCTACATCAAGAATATCTGGAACGGCACGGGTACGGGCGCTAGTGCCGGCACCATGACCGGGCCAGATGCAAATGGGTACTACACCATCACGCTCACCGGCGTCACAGTTCCGGACACCGCAGCCATGCTGACCCTCGGGCTCGGGTACGGCTATAGCCTCTCATCCTCACCGCCGCTTACCGAGATCGATCTGCCCGCCTTCCCCTATGGCGATTCCTCGGTCTATGCGTGGTGTGCCGCGGGCCAGAAGTGTGGCGGTCTCATCGTGACTGCTGCGGACGCTTCGATGATCGCCACCGACGCCACGAGTGGAACGGCGTACACCGCTCGCCGTGGCATCGTGAGCAACACCACCTGCCTCAACTGCCACGCGCAGCTAGGCGCCAACCCGAACTTCCACGCGGGCCAGCGCAACGATGCAGGCACCTGCGCGTTCTGCCACAATCCGAATAGGACCAGCGGTGGTTGGTCAGCCGACTCGTCCACCTTCATCCACAGCATCCACGCCGCGTCCAAGCGGACCGTGCCCTTCACCTGGCATGCGACCTGCCCAGCGGGTACCAGCATCACGGACGGAAGCTGCACAACAGCCAATGCCGATTCATTCCAGGGTGTCACCTACCCAGGCATCCTGAACAATTGTCAGCAGTGCCACCTGGCCGGCACGTACGACTTCAGTGCCACGCCCTCGGCGGCCGCGCTGCCCAACCTGCTCATGAGCACGGTGGCAACTGGAACGTACCCACCAGCAATCAGCAACTCACCGTACGTGACGGCCGACAACGTCACGGACTACGGAACTATCTTCTCCACGGCCAACCTGACCAGTGGAACCAAGGACGGAGTTGCTTGCACGACGGCTGCGCCGTGCGTCTGCACACTGGCTGCCCCGTGCGAAGCGTCGGGGACCACTTTGGTCAAGTCGCCGATCGTCGCCGCCTGCTCCAGCTGCCACGACTCGAAGAACGAGATCAAGCACATGCAGGACATGGGCGGCACGTTCTACGGAACGCGGCTGGCCGCAAAGGCCAATTCCGAAATGTGCATGATGTGCCACGGCCCAGGAGCGGTCGCAGCCATCGCCGACGTTCACAAGTAGCACCGCTGGCATAGCCGGCAGGAAGTAAGACCTCCTGCCGGTACCAAGTCGAAAGGGCGGACCCACCGGGGTTCGCCCTTTTCTTTTTGAAAGCGTTGTACAAATGCTGAATGACTTCCTCCCCCAACGATGAGAAGGCGCCCTTCGCCTGGCTCGACGGCATCGAGGTGGCAGCCACGGTCTGCGACCGCCAGGGCGTCTGCC
This sequence comes from uncultured delta proteobacterium, assembly GCA_963723955.1. Classification (GTDB taxonomy): domain Bacteria; phylum Myxococcota_A; class Polyangia; order Fen-1088; family Fen-1088; genus Fen-1118. The sequence continues at coordinate 196,327 of CAVRSU010000007.1, read as the reverse complement.
TGTACCTGAACGAGCGAGCTGCTCAGGTCTTCGCCAAGGACGGCGGGCGAGCCCTAGTCGGCAGCAACCTGCTCGACTGCCATCCCGAACCAGCCCGTTCGCGCTTTGCCGCCCAGCTAACGGTGCCCGCGCCGAATAGCTACACCATCGAAAAATCCGGGGTGCGCAAGCTCATCCACCAGATCCCATGGTACAGGGACGGCGTCTTTTCCGGGGTCGTGGAACTGAGCCTCGTGCTGCCCGATACCCTGCCCCACTTCGTGCGCGACCCGTGAGCTACTTGCAGGCGCCGTTCTGACAGGTGGTGCCCGCGGCGCACGCACCGCCGCAACCACCGCAGTTCGCGCTGTCGGTGCTCAGGTTCTTGCAGACTCCCGCGCAGTCCGCCTGCCCAGGCGGGCACGACGAGCAGCAACGGAAGCCCGTGTCGGGGTACGAGAAGGTGGGGTGAAGCTGGGTGCCGGTGAAGTCGCAGGCCATGCCTCGGAAGAAGCTGTCGAACGCCCCGCCGCGCGTGGTGTAGATGGCGGTGTCCGCTCCTGCGCCAGCGGATGGACTGATGGTGTCGAGAACGTCGCGCCGGTCGTCGGTCCACTCGGCCACGTTGCCGCTCATGTCGAAAAGGTGGTCGCTGCTGCTGGTGGTGTCGAGATCGCCCGCGGTGATGCAGCTTGCAAGCGATCCGCAGGCTACTGACTTGCCCAGATTCGTGTCCGCCCCGTTGCAGGCCGCGGCGCTGTAGGCGCAGGCATAGGGATAGAAACCGCTGGCGCAGGTTTGGCCGGCTTGGCAGGCAAAGCCCCATTCGTCGGTGACGATGTTGCCGGCCGTGCGCGTGGCCCTGCACAAGCGCATGCCGGCGGCCCGACAAGCGGCGTCGGCCTGGTTCCAGGTCACGCTACTCCACGGCAAGACCAGACCGCCTTTGCCGTCCTGGCCACGCGAACAAGCGCGCGTGCTCGATGTGCCCTGCGCGGCCGCGCTGGCGTCGGCCCGGCTGGATTCGAACCTATAGATGTAGTAGCCGCCGCCGGGCGCAAGCGAGGCGTTGACATGCACGACATCGTCGCGCACGCCCAGACAGTCGTGGCCACCGCACTGGGTGAGACCGGCTGGATTGTCCCAGGATTCGTCGACCAGGCCGTCGCAGTCGTTGTCGATGCCGTCGCAGATCTCGTCCGCGGGTGCGGCCGCGGGCGGCACGCCGGTGAAGTCGCAGGTCGGGGCCAGGCTCTTGTCTGCCTGGGCAGTGCCAGGTGCCCTTGCGCACGCACGCACCCACCGCGGTGCTGTTGGGATCGGTGCAGGGGGTGCCGAGCACCTTCGCGTAGGCATCGTCCACCACGCCGTTGCAGTCGTTGTCGAGCCCGTCACACCAAGATTCCGGGGTGACAATTTGCCCCATGGCCGTGGTCTGCACCGTCGCAGGATAGTTGCACACCCATGACGGCGCGGTCCCAGCGGGCGCGCTTGCGGGAACCGTGCACACCGGGAAGGACGCGCTGGTTTCCCAGCCGGTGTGCGTCGACCCACCTGGCCCCTTGCCGCACTCTCCCCCCTGCAAACAGAAGTTGGATGGAAAAATCAGACCAGGATCGGCGGTGTCCACAAGGCCGTTGCAGTCGTTGTCCTTGCCGTCGCACACCTCGGGGCCGTCCGGCGTGCACTGGTATTCGCAACCGTCGACCGGGTTCTTGTTCGCATCCACCCAGCCGTCGGCGCAAGCCCCCTCGTTGTTCCTTGGGATCGAACACGCAGACGCCCTGGACGCAGACGGAGATGGCGTGGGCGAAGGCTGCACTTGTGGCCGCAGCCGCCGCAGTTGTTCGGATCCGTGTCGGTGTCGAAGCCGTTGTCGATGACGCCATCGCAATCGTTGTCCTTGCCATCGCAGACTTCGACCTGTCGGCGTGACCATGCCGCCGCAGACCAGTCTGCCGCCGGTGCAGACCATAGGCGCCGCGCTTGCACTCGCCCACGCAAACCCCGGTGGTGGGGTCGCAACCCGCGACACCCGCGGCGTAGCAGGTCTTGCCCAGGTTGGGATCGCTCTCGTCGACGACGCCGTTGCAGTTGTTGTCGCGGCCATCGCACACCTCTTCCGAGGGCGGTCCCGCGCCTACGCAGATCAGCTCACCTGCGATGCAAGTGGTAAGGCCAGCCTGGCACGAGCCGGCCGCGCTGCTGTAGCAGATTCGATCCGCGGGTGTGTACACCAGTCCGGGATCGTCGCCGTCGATGAGGCCGTTGCAGTCGTTGTCAATGCCGTCGCAGACCTCCGCGGGATCGGCGGTGGGTTTGCACGCGTACTCGCAGCCGTCGCTCGCCTTCTTGTCGGCGTCGTAGTAGCCGGGCTTGCAGGCGAACGCGCACGCGCCCTGCTGGCAGAAGGAGGTCGCGTTGGCTGCGGTGCAAACGACCCCGCAGGCGCCGCAGTTGCTCGCATCGTTTTGCAGATCGAACCCGTTGTCGATGACCCCGTCGCAGTCGTTGTCGGCCCCGTCGCAGATCTCCTTGCCCCCGTTGGTCAAGCAGGCACTCGCAACCGTTGACCGGATTCTTGTCGGCATCGACGTAGCCCGGCGTGCACGCGGAAATCGCACACTGCCCGGCCACGCAGGTCGTGGTTGCCGTCGGCGCGCTGCACACGATGCCGCAGGCGCCGCAGTTCAGTGGGTCGGTCTGTAGATTGAATCCGTTGTCGATGACGCCATCGCAGTCGTCGTCGATGCCGTTGCACAGCTCGGGCGTGCCCGTGCAACCCGTCGGGCCATCGTAGCCGAATGCCCGGTCCCGCCTCGCCTTGCCCTGGACGCGCGTCGAACTTGAGCGTCAGCCCCGACCCGCCATCCACGACGGTTTCCTCCGTGGGCAAGAGAAGCTGGGTCGTGCGCTTCGCGCAACCGGCCCCCGCCAATACCAGCACCAGCACGACGCATACCTTGCACCCTGCAGGCCACTTGAACGCTAAATCCGACATACCCATGCCTAGTGTACCTTGGTGTGGTACTCGCGTAAATGAACTGCCTCGTCGGCAGTTTCCGAAAAAACTAAAGGCTGGGGACTGGCTAGCCCTCGGTCGGGCGCCGCACGCCGGGGGTTTGGCCGGTCTTGTTGCCCGATTCTCTCCGGAGCTCGCCGCCCACCATATCCGAGCCTGACGCCTTGGCGCGCTTGTCTTCGATGCGCCCTTCCTCGGCCACGCGCACCAGGGCGTCGAACGTGGTGCCCTGCTCGGGATAGCTGGCGGTTCCCATGCTCAGCCCGAAGAAGAAAGGCGCACGCACGCTGAGGATGGCGAGCTTGTCGCGCAGCCGCTGCAAGAGGAATTGGCAGGAGTGCCGGCCCATGTCGGGCAGGATGACCGCGAATTCGTCGGCCTCGATGCGGCAGCACACGTCGTGCGCGCGAACCGACTTCTCCAGGAATTCGGCCACCCAGCGCAAGACCAAATCGCCTTCGCCGGGACCGTGGGACTTGTTGATGAGATGGAAGTCGTTCACGTCCAAAATCAGGATGGTGAAGGGTCGGCCCGAGGCTCGGCGTGCCCGGCTGAGCTCGGAACCAAGTCGTTCGGCGAAGTAGCGCCGATTCCAAAGCCCGGTCAGGCTATCCCGGTAAGTCAGGGCACGCAAATCCTCGAGCTTCGCGATTTCTCGCCGCAAGCTCTCGTTTTCACGTTGCAACTCTGCGATGTTGGACTGCGATTCCATCGCGTCTGAAGCGATCTACCCCGAGAAACAAGGTTCTAGCAAAAACCATCGGACTAGCCAACTTGTCTCCGTATAATCCGACCACTTATGCAACCAGACAGAGCCGTTCTCTTCGACCTTGACGGGACCTTGGTCGATAGCGAGCGTGAAAACGTCGAATCCGTGGTGCTGGCGGCCCGACGCTGGCAGGTGGAGCTTGGCGCCGAGATACGCAAGTTCATCGTCGGCCACTCGTGGAACGAAATCCACGCCAGAATCCAGCGCGAAAACGGCCTCGACGTCGAAATGAACGTGCTCATCGCCGCTGCCGTCGAGGAAAAGCGCGCCCTATTCGCCACGCATGGCTATCAGGCCTTGCCGGGAGCGCTGGCGCTCGTGCGCCGCCTATGCGGGAGGGTTGGCCTGGCCATCGCTTCGGGGTCGAGCAGGGTCGAGGTGCAGGAAACCATCGCCGGCATTGGCCTCACCGAGTGTTTTCAGCATCTGCTCGGCGCCGAGGACTACAGCCAAGGCAAGCCGCACCCAGAGCCCTATCAAACCGCCATGCGCCTGCTCGGGGTTGCGCCGCGAGCGTGCATCGTCGTCGAGGACGCCGAGCCGGGCATCCTGTCCGGCAAGGCGGCCGGCGCCCACGTCATCGCGGTCGGACGGGCGAATTGGATGGGCTACGATCAGTCGGCCGCCGACGTCATCGTGGACACCTTGGAGCAAATCGGCGACGACTTGCTGGAAGAGCTGTGGCGAAGTTAGCGGCAGAGGGAGGCGGCGCGATGGCTGGAAACAAGAACGCAACCGCCCCGACCCTGCCTCTCGTTCTGGTCGAGCGGCAGGGTGCGGTGGCGTGGCTCGTCCTGAATCGGCCCGACGCCGCCAATGCCTTGTCGCGTGCGCTGGTCGCGGCCCTGCGCACGGAGCTGGCGGCTCTCGCCGGCCTTTCCGATTTGACCGCGGTGGTGCTCACGGGCGCGGGAGACAAAGCATTTTCCGCGGGCGCGGACCTGAAAGAGCGGCTGGTCATGACCCTCGACGAAACGCGCGCGTTCCTCGATCGGCTCGGCGCCCTGGTGCAGACCATCGAGAATTTTCCCCGTCCGGTTGTCGCGGCCATCTCGGGCGCGGCGCTCGGCGGCGGCCTGGAGATGGCGCTGGCTTGCGACGTGCGCCTGGCCGACGAAAGCGCGAGCATGGCCCTTTCCGAGGTGCGGCTGGGTATCATTCCCGGTGCCGGAGGTACGCAACGCCTGTCGCGCCTGTGCGGTGTCGCCGCCGCGAAGGAATTGATTCTGACGGGCCGACGGATCGATGCGAATACCGCCCTCAAGCTCGGCCTGGTGTCGAAGGTGGTGGCGAAGGCGGATCTGCGCGCGGCGGTCGCTGCGCTGTGTGCCGAGCTGGCCGCCGCGGGCCCGCTGGCCTTGGCCGCCGCCAAGCGCGCCATCGACGCGGGTTTTGGCAGGCCGATAAGCGAGGCCCTGGCCATCGAGCGCGCCTGCTACGAAACCGTGCTCGCCAGCGAGGATCGCAACGAGGGCCTGCGTGCCTTCGCCGAAAAACGACCGCCGCGCTACCAGGGGAAATAGCTTGCTGACGGCGCGCCTAGCGCGTGGCCGGATCGGGCAGCGCAAATTGGAAGCCGCCGCCATCGTCTGACGTCGTCTCGGCCAGCGGGATGGTCGGGTCAAAGCAATAGGGCCAATCCACGATGCAGAAGACCTGCATAGCGGTCCCCGCCAGGCCGTTCTGGAATCCATCCATCACCGTCGAGGACCAGGTCATGGCGGCCGGCACCTTTTGGGTGAAGGGGAATTCGGTGGCCTGCATCGGACCAGGGCCGACGAAGGTCCGCGCGAGCCCGGTGCTGGCATCCGGTACCACCAGCAAGACATAGATTCGGCCAGGGCTCACCCCCATCGAGAAGGTGCCATCCTTGCTCACGGCAACAGCCCAGGGAACCTCCGGCGTGTCGTTGCTGCGGTCGTAGGCGACGACATCGACGTGGGTCCAGTCGATTGGCGTGGACCCGGCGCCTGAGGTGAGCTGTCCACTGATTTTTCCCTGTGCCGAGAGGTAGACCGTCTGGGTTCCCCCGCCCGTGGGAAGGGTCAGCGGGCGTGACGTCGTGGCCGAGAAGAGTCCCAAGGTCGACGGTACCAGCAAGGCGTCGTAGGTCGTGCCGTCGGGCAGGTTGGCGAAGGTGACGGAGCCCGTGGTGGATGTCGTACCTTCGATTTGGATGTTGCCGTTTGCGGACTGCGGGCCGGACGCGGCAGAAGTGAGGGTTCCCACCGTGTTCGCTTGTGCGGAGGTGAGCCGCACGCGCGTTCCCACGCTTGGATTTCCAGCGGCATCAAGCACGTTCAACGTCAGCGTGGCCGAGCTGACGGCGTTCCACGAGAAGTCAAGCGTGGTGTCGCCGTTCAGGACGACGGACGCGGGCGCGAGAGCTTCGGGAAGGCCGCTTCCAACCGGCGGTGAAAGCGAAACCCAATACGTGCCGGGCTGAGCGTGGAGCAAGTACTTACCTTGGCTATCGCTGCTCCCCACCGACGAAAAAACCAGCTTGCTCGGCTGCGAAGCGGTGGGATCCTGGTTGGTCAGCATGACGCGAACATCGGCAACCGCCTGGCCGCCCGATGCAGAGGTGGAACCGGTCACCGTCACCCCGCCGGCCAGGCCGAAGGATGAGCTGTTGATGCTCGCGGGGGTCAGACTTTGGAAGAGTTGCGGCGCCGTGGCCGCCACTGTTCCGCCGTTACTGCCGTCGATGGGGACAACCAGCACGTCGTACCTCAGCAAAGCGCCGGCGCTATTCACGGCGAGCAGTTGCGTGCTGAATCTACCGGCAGTGGGGTCCGACAAGCCATCGGCCACCAGATCGCCACCGAAGGCGTTGATCCGGACATAGGCATCCACAAGACGGCTGCCCACGCTGGGAGCAACCTGCACCGCCGCGCCGCTGGAAAGAACGAGAGTCTCCTGGGCGAACGGCGGATTCCCGGCCAGCTTGAAGTAACCCGACTGCACCGGAATGTTGGTGCTTGGAGGTGGCGCGAAGCGAAGGTTCAAGTTGCGGCCACAATCGAGACAGGGGTTCGCGGGCGCGACGCTGTTCTGGACCGTGACCAAGCACGCACCCGTGTTGTCGCTGGCGGTGAACGAATAGTTGCCCCCGACCGTGAGGGTGAACGCGGCCGATGACGGGTCTTGCGTGCCGGGTGTGGCCGGAATGGGCGTGCCGTCTCGGTTTGCTTGCCAGTTCCAACTCGCAGCTGTCGCGGGCCCGCCGGAAACCACACTGGCGCGCAACACGACCTGCAGGTTGGGCCCCGCCACCAGGCTGAAGTCCCTGAACGAATCGGTAGCCGGAACCACGGATTCGATCTGCGCCACACAGCGGGACGGCAGGCTGTCCGCGGGCCTGAGATCGGCAACCGCCACATCCGGCGAGGGGCCGCCATCCCGTTGCACAACATCGGAGCCGACGGCGAGATCGGTAGAAGATGCATCGGACGGTATCCCCGGCCCATCGGAGGTCGTCCCCGCGTCGGCACTGGAACTGCCCCCAACGCCGATCACGCCTCCGTAGCCCGCCACGCCGCCGCTGCCGATCGAGCCCCCGCGGCCCGCGCTCCCAGCCATGCCCGACGAGCCGCCCGCTCCCGCGCCGCTGGTCTTGCCGCCACCTCCCGAAAGCCCGCCCGAGCCGGCCGAACCGCCCAGGCCGCCAGCGCCAGCCGCGCCGCCTGGCCCGTCAGGGCACCCCACGCACGCATCCCGTTTGTAGACCGGTGCATCCGCGGAGAGATTGGACTGCAGCACCTCGCCCCGATTGGCGTCCGATTGGCCCCCATCGCGCCCGGGCACGGCCGCATCAATGTTGATAAGCGAGCCACCGTCGCCGCCGCTTGCCATGGATCCGCCAAACCCCGAGGCCCCGCCCCTTCCGGGGCTGTTGCCTGCCGTGCCACTACTGGAGGCAGAGCAACCCGAGGCCCAAGCGGCCACAAGCGCAAGGAGCACGAGAACACGACGTGGCGTCGTCATGGCTGGAATTGCACCGTCCACGTGGTCCAGCGGACGCAATCGTTGGGCGTGCCGCAAGCAGTGCTTCCGCAGCAGATGTCCAAGTCCTGCGAACAGACCTGGCCACCCGCCTGGTAGAGCTTCTGCACAGGTGTGTCCCGCGCCTCGACGCGCAGCTCGAGGGTGTCGCCGGGCCGCGCGTTGGGGAACATGGCCTGGCTGACCGTGAACGAGTCGGAGGTGTTGGTTTGATAGGTCCAGGTCGGCGAGGCTTGTGTCGAATCGAGCACCGACCAAACGAATTGAGTAGGCGAATGGGTCGACCCCGCGGGCAAGGGATAGGGCTCGCAGTCATCGGCGACGTTCAAAACCTTGAAGGTGCGGCTTTGGTAGCTCCCCCCCAAATCCGTGCTGCGCGAAAGCAGGATCCGCTTCGCATACACATCGGGATCGGTGCGCTCGATGCACGGTGGTTTGTCCACGTCGACGGGAATTGAGAACGTGTCGGTGTTGCTGGTCGCGGAGGATGACGGGGGACCGGACGCGGTTTCCGTGATCGACAGAGTCACGGTGTAGGTTCCCGGCGAGCCGGCGTAGAAGCATTTATGCTGATCGGGAATGGCGTTGGCCACGCCGGTGCAGGGGGCAAGTTGGATCGACTTGCCCGCGGGATCGGTCCCGGCGTACGAGAGGGTCCAAGCGAACTGAAGCTGATCGCCCGAAGCAAAGCCCGAGTCGTCCGCATAAAGATGCACCAGCGAGCAAAGCGGGCGCTGAGGCGGACCAGAGGGAGCGCCTGAGAGATCCACGATCGTGGCAACCGGAGCAGGAGTGATTGGATTGGGGGTGCAACCAATCCCCGTGGCCCCGTTGTGGTCGGTGGTCCGAGCGCACAAGCAAAGGGGGGTCACGGAAGCCGCCGTCAGCATGTAGGGCGCGGCGCTGTCCATCTGGGACAACGTCTTGTTCGGGGAGCCCCACGTAGCAAGGGTGATCGACTTGCATCCCGCGACTGGGGCCGTGAGCTCGGCCCAGTCCAGCAGAAGAGATGATGGGTTGTCCTTGTCGTCGGTCACCTTCGCCGTGAAGGCGGTGGGGATCCCGATAGCGACCGGATCACTATGATCGTTGATCGTCACCGTGGGCGCCTTGTTGATCGGATCCGTGAAGAGCAGACACCCGGACAATCCGAGCGCCGCGCCGAGCGCCGCGGTGAAGGCGAGGTATGCGCGAATCGACCGACCCACGAATGGGACGCTACCACAAATGCCGTTGCGCGAAGCACCCTCCGCATATCGATAATCATCGACTACCAAGGGGTTGCAAAGGGCGTTCCAAGCCCCAAGCCCAGCAAGCCAGTCGCAGGCGCCCAAGCCGCGCGACCTAGGTCCGACACGAATGTCGCGAAGGTTGAAAAAAGCCTGTGATTGAGGCCCCGCGGTCAGTCGTTGCGCCAGCGCCCGGCCAGCGCCGCTGGCGGCAAGGCGATGCTCTGGAAGCGCGGCACGCGCACCTCGCCGCGGCCCTGAGCGGAAACCATAGGCATCAGACCGTCCTTAATCAGTGCGTCGATCTTGGACTCAGGCAGCCACGCCTGCGCGCAAGGGGTCTGCACGGATTCGCCATCCTGCTTGGTGACGTGGGTAGGCAGGTCGTCGATGGACGATTCGTCGCCAGGCGCAAAATCCCATCCACCCGCGCCGGTGAATGACTGGGCCACGAGCTGCGCGACGGCCAAGGCTGACGAACCCCACAGGTAGCGCTCGGACACGGGCGGAGAGGCCTGCTCGGTGAACGCGAAATCGTTCGATGGGCTCGGTGCCTTTGCCGTAGGGCAAGCGCAGCAAGATGTTCGGCAGCGCCAACCGCGATGGACGTCGCCGCGGTGCTGTTGCGCAGGGCCGTCCACGCGCGCTCGTCTTCGAGCGAAGCGAAGCCTGCGGAATAGGCCGCCCAGTCCATGCCCGCCACCACCGCCGCGTCCACCTGTTGCGCCAGCGTGCCCAAGCGGGCCAGCAGCGCCGCATCCTCTTGGCCGCGGCCATAGGCGTTGCAGTCGACGAGCAGCGACCACGGCTTGTCGCCGACATGATCGACCACGATGCCGTACAGCGCTGTCTCAGTCAGGCTAGGAGCCGCGGCGAAATCCTTGGCCAGCTCGGCGCGGCTGAGGTCGAGGACATGGACTTGCAACGAGTCGTCGAGCTCCAGCGTGCGAACAAGTCTATCGAGGCCGCGCCAAGCTGCTTCTACGGCCTGAAAACCCGGGTCGTGCAAGAGCGCCCGCATGAGCTCGCCGGTCATGCCATCGACGGCGGCCACCAGATCCGCCTGGCGAGGATCGGACCGGCCCACGACGTGGGGCGCGACCGCCTCGCGAATCATGGCATCGACCGCCGAGGCTGGTTTCACGGCCGCCGGCGCTTCCGCGGTGGAAGGACGTCCGAGCAGCCGCTGCAAATCCTCGCCGTGCGCCGCCATATCGCCGGCTGTGGGCGCGGGCGGCACGGGCGCTATGCTGCCCACCATCGCAGCCGCGACGGCAAAAGTCTTGGGATCTTGCAGCTGCCGGCGCAGCTCGCGCATGGGCGCGAAGAATTCCAGCGACGTGAAAAGGTGGTCGGGGTGGAAATCCTCCAGCTCGCCAATGGCAACGGTTACCGGCGGCTGATCGCCGAGCCGGATCTGAATCCGCGGGGCGATCTTGGCGAACAGCGACGGAAGGCTATCCAGGTCCACCCGCTGCGGGCGAAGCTCCGCGCCCGATCGCACCTCTGCGCGACTGCCATGGCCGCCGAAGTCGCCCAGGACCAGCAAGCGCATGGGAGCGTCCGGCCGCTGATCGACATTTGGCTTGGGCCCCTTGCCAAAGGCGAAATTCATTTCGATACCAGCACGCGATCGTTCGGCCATGGACTCCTCCAGCCCGCAGGCTAGCCATTCGCCCGCATTCTCTCAAGCCTCGCGATCAGGGAATTTTTCTGGAGGGATCCCGCGCAGCGCAAACACCATCCAAGGGTCAGCCCTTGTCGTGACATTTTCTTCTACGAATTCGGCACGACCGCTGCGAACAACGGCTCGGCCTTCCCCGCGTGCCTGACCGGCCGATGTGTCGATGTCTTGTACAGTGCCACCGGCAAAGATGGCGGGTTCGAGCAGTTCTCGGTGATCGTGGATCTCGCCTCTTGCGCGGTTTTGGGCATCAAGCCCTGAGTGAGGCCGCCCTTTCACATGAACTGGCGCAACTAGCGATCGACAGCCCAGTTCCGCACCAGGTATACCCTGTCGCCGAGCCAGGCCAGGTAGAGAAAGGCGCCGTCGGCGTCGAAGAGCACACCACACCGCTGCGGGAGCCTGCACGTCGAGCCCGCGCAGGCCGACCGCATCGAACGTTCTTCCCTCCACCCCTGAAACCGTGACCACGCGCTTGCTCGCGTCCTTGGCGGCGGCATAGACTAGGTCGCGCCCCGTCGGGCTGAACGCAAGGGTCTCCGCCGTCACGCCGGCATAGGAATGCTCCTCCCGCTCATCCACCACCACGAATTGCACGGGACCTCTCCTGGCGGCAAACGCCATCCGGCGCCCATCGGGACTGAACACGACGGGGTCGGCGATCTCGGCGTACTCGGCGCCAATTCGCTGTCCGTCGACCACGACATACATCCCTCGGTCATCGCCTGCGCCGCCACACCGATCGCAGGCGGCGTGCGCCACCCTTCTGCCATCGGGTGCGAACACCGGGCGGCCAACCCCAGCGTAGGCTCGGCCCCTTTTTCCGTCCACCACCACAAACCAACTGTTGGCGTCGCCCGCTTTGTAGGCCAAGTGTCTGCCGTCTAGTGAAAAAACGAAGCTGTAGTCATCGACACGTTCGTAGAGGCCAAGCTCCTGATCATTGACCACCATGGCCCGTCGCCTGCCGACACTCGGCGAGTAGACCACTCTCGAGCTGTCGGGACTGAACAGGATGGCGCCACCCAGGTCGTCGTAGTCGCGTCCCCGTTTTCCATCCACGACCACAAAGAAGCGCCTGCCTTCTCTGCCGGCGTACGCCAGGTGACGACCATCCGGGCTGAACACCGGGGTTGCGCCAAGCACACCTTCATGCCTGGGTCCTTCCCGACCATCCACCACAACCGCCCACTTATCTCCCGTTCTGGCCGCATAGGCCAGCCTCTCGCCGCTCGGCGAAATCGCCAGCCCAGCGATTTCATCGTACTTGGCGCCTTCCTGGCGGTCGACGACCACGAACTGCTTCGCCGTGCCTCCAGTGTCGACCGAAACCACGTAGGCGAGCCTGCGTCCATCCAGACTGAATAGTAAGTTCGGGAGCACTCCCGGACGGCCCTTCACCGACGGGTGCCTGTCGGGCCTTTCCACGCCATCCACGACGGCGAACCAAAGATCCTGCGTGTTCCTGGCCAGGTAGGCCACCCGCCTGCTGTCAGCACTGAATACGGGTTTGCCGGCCAATCCCGCATAGGTCAGCCCGGCCTTGCCGTCGACAACCACGTGTTTCCTGCCCTGCCCATCGAGCACAGCGTACGCCATCCTCGTGCCGTCCGGACTCACGACGAATGTGTCCGATCGCCATTTGTTGGAGTCCACAATGTCGACCAGGGTGAGCGACTCGGTTCGGCTGCGAGCCCTGGCCCGCGGCGCCGGCCGATCTTCCTCATCGGCGCGCGCCACATCCCCTACCCCGGATACGATGGCGCCCGCAAACCACGCCACCGCCAAAGCCAGCCACACAATTCGCGAAGGCAAGGTCCAAGTCACCATTTGCCTACACTAACAGAAACCAGAGAATCGTCCGCGTTGCACACCCTGAAGTTGTCCGCGTCTTCTGATTCTGAAGAAGCCTTCGTCAAGCGGCCCAAGGAAGATAGGCTGTGTCACGTTCCTCTCCAGGTTTGACTAGAGGTCAGACGCTGCGCAAATTCAGATCATGAAAGGCGAGTTCACGGCCATCACCGAGTCCGCGCCCGAGGGCGGCTTCTGGGCCATGTGTCCCGTCGTCACGGATGGCGTAGGCGTCCGATGAAGTTGTTGCCAGCCAGCTTGCAGTCTTTACGCTACTGGCACTCGAAAGTGATCGTCTGCGCCGGGAGCACTGTCCTCGAAATCGAACCCGACGTAGAGCTGATCTGGAGCGCCAGTCGCGCGCCAAATCCCCGAAGTGCAGTGCAGGGTGCCGAACTGCACGTCGCTGTCGCGGATGCGAACCAGGTTCACCGCATCGCCCGATCCGTCGCTTGAGGTGTCGACGGATCCCTCGGTACCGCCGTCGTCTTTCGCAGCCGAGTAGCCACAGGCGACCTGGCAAAGCGGAGTCGTTCCGCACGCGCCAGCAGGTTGGTCACCGAAGTAGTCGCGACAAACCGGACCTTCACAAGTCCAGATCCCTGCCACGCATGAACACTCCACTGAGCACCCGCCCCAGCAACTCGAGTCCTGACGACACACCATCCCGGTCGGCAACGAATTACAACGATCCCCCGTCGCTGGACTGCTCCCGCACGCAACCAACGGCCGCTCGGACGCCGAGTCCAGCGTGGCATTCAACGGAAGATCCAGCCTGGAATCCGACATCGAAGTGGACGTGGCATCCGGCTCGGAATCCGGCGGACTGGAAGCATCCTCTTCGACCTTCTTGGAACTCGACGCTTGGCATGCGGCGAGCAACAGCGAAAACAGGGCGACCCTTTGGGCCAAAGGTCTGGCTTTTCCCGATACGATGGGATGTCTCATGGTGATAGTCCTCTCGACCCACGGTTCGGCGATCTGGCCGAACCAACAACGTCACAACAACGTCCCAGCTGGCCAATCATGAACTGGCGCATTCTTGAGGATCAAATGTGGTCAAGAAGGGAATATACATTCGATATGCCGAGAACCCAGCGGATGGCGCGACCTCGACCGCTCTCCACCACTATCTTCCTACTGGTTGGTGCTGCCATGGGTTTGGCGCCAACGGCGACATCACAGGCGGGACCGATCGACGACGGAGCATCGCCGTCCGGGGGAGGAAACCCGCAACGTCCGGAAAAAAGCGCGGTCGACAGAGCGCCCGACATAGCCCCGAAGACGCCTCTGCACCGTGGCGGGCTCCTCATCATGCCCTATGGCGGCTTCCAGGACGGGATCTTCGGATCCAAAGTGCACAGTGTTAATCTCGGGTACGTGTGGGGAAATCAGTTTTCACTGGCGCCGCGGTATGGGCTTCTGGTCGGCGGGCACCTCAACGGTGACTACGCGTTGGCTGGCGAGTTTGCCTATGCCACCTGGAGCTATTTGCACGACCACAACTTTGCCGGGCCGGCGGGCGAGGTGACGACACCTTATCGTGCCGATCAATTCGACATCGCCGCCGTCCTGCTTCGCACGATGGCGTGGAACTGGGTAGAAGTGGTCGCTGGGCCGAAGTTGGGCTACACTGTCCTTGGAAGAAAGAACGATCCGAATGTCGACGGACCGTTGCTCGGTGTGAAGGCCGGGCTGTTCCTCGCACCCGCCCGTTGGGTGTCGCTCGGCATTGTCGCGGACATCTCTTACCTTTTCGTCCTCGGGCCGCTCGACGTCGTTGGTTCTCTGTCCGCGGGTGCCCTTTTCTAGACTACCTGAAGGAGACGACGTAGTCAGGCGGCGCCCGCGCAAGACGCCGCCTGATTGTGGCGGTTAGGCCTTGCTGCATTCCACGCAGCCCGCCAGCCCGGTCGCCGCGATGGCGGGTTTGGCCGAGTACAGGACGTGGGGCAAACCGAAAAGCAATCCCACGGTGTCGGGCGACTTGCCAAGCACCCAGGAAAGGAAGGCGCCATGTGTGCCGCCTACGTCGACCACCTTGCGGACCGGGGGAGGACAAAGGCATTCATGATTGCTTCTCCGCGATGATGATTGTGGACGGCATGCCCACACTCGGCGTGAATTCGACGCCCTTCAGGCCAGCGTCGGCAAGCCAGCGCCGGAAATCGGCTTCCGCGTAGGTCGAGCCCTTGCGGGTCCAGGCCAACATAGTGGTACGGAAGAGCGCGGCCATGGGGTTGGCCAAGGCGGCGTCGTAGACGAAGTCGTTGATTGCAATACGGCCGCCCGGGGCGAGCGCCGCCGCCACCCTCTTGGTCAGCCCCGCGCAGGTCGCGTCGTCGAAGTGGTGATAAACGTGGCTGAGCACCATCAAATCGTAAGGGCCGCGGTAGTCCGCTTCGAAAAGATTGCCTTCGATGTACTGCACCCGGGAAGCGTCGGCGCCCAGGCGATCAGCCCATTTCCTCGTCTCGACAAGAACATTCGGCCAGTCGAGCAAGGTGACGTGCACGTTGGGGCTTTTCGCCAGGGTCAGCCCGTAGATGCCGCTGCCGGCCGCGATGTCGAGCACGCGCACCTTCGGCTTGCTGCCGATCCATGGGCCAAGCAGACCTGTCAGGGTTCCCGCGGCGGGGAAGGCCATCGAGGCGCTGCTACGGGCGAAGGTTTCCCAGAAGGGATGCCTGGGCGTTTCCGCGTGTTCGGGCATAACGGTTCCGTCGTTGCGAACGGCGGCGGTCAGACGGCGATAGCCGTTCCACATGATGTCGCTGCCGAAGATGCCGGTGATGTCGCCCATGTACATGGGCTTGCCCGGCACCAGGTGCTCCTCGGAAAGCGGCGTGTTTTCGTAAAGCGCTCCCTTCTTCGCCAGCAGGCCCAGCACCGCGAGCCCGTCAAGCAACACTTCCGTGCCGCGCGGTGGGGCCTTGATGCCCTCGGCGATTTGCTGGCAGGTGTGTGCGCCCTTGGCGACCACCCCGAACACCCCAAGCTCCACCGCGGTTGTAATGAGCGCAGTCACCTGCGCGCCCTGGATCATTTGCATCAGCACTTGCGGGCCGTGGCCCGGTGCTGTTTCGATGTTGGACATAGGGATCCCCTTTCAGTAGATCCCTTGGATTGCCTGTGGGCAAGAAGGGTTCAGGAATTGACGAACCCCGCTCTTCCCTTTCGTTGTCTGTGGTGGTGAAGGGGCGAGGCAGATTGCGATTGACGCTGCGATGGTGGCGAGGTCAGGCGCTTTTCTTGATTGGCGGTCGGTTGGTGTCGGCTGCCGCGCTTCCAGTACGGTACAATGGGGTCGGATGCATCGATTCGTCCGGTCTCATCGTGCACCACGCGAGCATCGCCACGTTCGGTCCGGTGCGGGGATAGGGTGAAGGACAGTGTCTGAACAATTCCGCCTTCGCTGGCCAAACGCCAGATGAAATGTACTTCGGCCTTGGCGACCGCCCGGCTCCTTGGTTTCCTCTACAATTTCCGGCGTGTTGCAACCGCACGATGAAATGTCTGCAATGTCCTGATTCGTGGCTGGGCAAACCTTGCATTAACCCTGGGGCATCGGTCCGCCAACCGGGGTGGTGATCATTCCGCCACCAGGGCGCGTGGCTTCTGTGGCTACCGGTGCGAACCACAGTTGCGTGCTGCTCACAGACGGAAGCCTTCGCTGCTTTGGCCTCAACGCCAACGGCCAGCTGGACGATGGCTCCAACACCGATAGATCGGTGCCGACCGCGGTGGTGGGCCTCTCGACCGGCGCTGCGTCCGTGAAGGCCGGCTGGGATCACACTTGCGCATTGATGACCGATGGCACGGCAAAATGCTGGGGGCGTAACGACCATGGTCAGCTTGGCAATGGATCGCTGGTGGATTCATCGGTGCCGGTGAAGGTTTCGGGCCTGCAGGGATTGGCATCGTTGGCAGTAGGCAATGGGTTTTCCTGCGCACAACCTCCCGTCATCACATCTTTTGCTGGGGACGCAATAACCTTGGCCAGCTTGGTAATGGGAGCACAGCTGATTCTCCAGTGCACGTAACAGTGACCAGCCCGACGCAATCCTACTCGGCCCCGCCGCTGCTTGCGGGAGCGGCTTTGTTGGCCGCTGCTTCCAGCTGCTTGAAGGACAGGGCGAATTCGAATTTCTTCGCGTAGTCCAGGGCGCTATAGCCTTCGCTGTTCTTCAGGACTGGGCTCGCCCCATGCTTGAGAAGGATCTCAATGATGTCCCCTTGCCCATAGTAGGCGGCGATGCAAAGGGGCGTGCTACCTGCGGGAATCTTCGAGTACGGCATGCATCCATCCGAATGGATCACTGTCCGCGCGTCCACTTTGACAGACCGGCTGATGAGGTATTCCACCATGGGCGCACTCTCGTAGTAGGCCGCGAAGTGCAGCAATGTCCAACCGCAAGTGTCCGGCATTTCCGGGCTCATGTGGTCTTTCTCGATGTACCCTCGAGTCTCTGCCAACCGACCGTTCTTCACGGAGCTGCGCAGGTTACTCTCCGCACAGGAGGAAGCACCCACGCTCGCGACGAGGAGGTACATGACAATCGCCCATCTCGAAATCATCATGTTCGTCATCATCAAGTTCGCCTCACAGTCATGACGGCCAGGCAGTTCTCATCTGCGAGCTTACCAGACCCTACACCCTGAACTTAGCACATGTGACGCACACGTGGTCCGGTCTGGCCGAGCGCGCCCCAGCCAGCCACAGCCAGCCCTGAACTTCGCGCTTTGATCCATCGGCCGTAGGCAAAAACTGCCGGGTGTCGGTCTGGCGAATTGCGATACTCACCTTTTCTCGCTGGGGTTAAGGGCGGAGGAGTATGCGCCGATGAAAAGTGGATGATTCTCTTTCTGGAACTCTTGGGCTTCCTAGCACTGTTCAGCTGGCTTGCACTCGTAAAGGCGAGTCGCAGCGCCCGTGATGGATTTGAGGACGGAGCTAGATTCCACTATTCCGAAGAGTCTATGAGGCGAAGACGCTCGAATTCCTGGTGCGCGACTGTTGCCGCCACATCGACTGGCACCGGGCCCATCTGGAGACGAGAATCAACGAAGTCCGCGCCTTGTCGCGCCCCTAGGCTGTGATGGGGTGGATGCTGGTGGGTACCCCTCCGGCATGCTTACGACTTCGCGTACTGCTCGCGCATGCGCTCCTCGGCTTCGCGCAACTCGGGCGACAGCTCGGCCCCGAAATCCCCAGCCTCGAACACTTGCCGGATTTCCGAGTTGGCGCGGACCGGCCACGAGCGATAACATGCACGGCGAGATGCGATGGATTGCCGTTCGACGATGGTTTGCCGGTTGCACATTGCTTACCTTGATTGCGCTGCCGCGCTCCGCTGCGGCGGTGCCGCCCGCCGATGGTTGGCTGATTTGGCAATCCAACCGGCTGGAGGCTCGCCTCGAGATCTACCGCGCGCACGCGGATGGCACCGCGGTCGTGCGCCTGACCCACACCGGTGGCCAGCTGCCCTTGTGGGCTCCCGATGGCCGCTGGATCGCCTTTCACGATGACGCCAACACAGGCTATCTCATGCGCCCCGACGGCAGCGACCTCCAGACCCTGACCGCGGGACCACCGTGGTTTTGGTTGCACGACAACTCCGGCGTGGTCATCAACCAAGGTGGCAACCTCGCTCTTCTCGACCCGGAAACCCTGGAGACCACCCCGCTCGTGAACATGGCGGACTTCCCGCAGTTCGCAGGCGCATCGTTCGGACCGAACTCCATCACGCAGGACAATCGATACCTGCTCCTAGGTTCGAGTCTGTACCTGACCGGGTACACGGGCACCAACGGATCGTTCACCTCGGACTTCTCGGCGGTCATCTTGGACCTGTTTCACAAGGATCGGACCTACTACTTTGGCAGCGGGTGCTGGCCGGTCGCGCCGCCAGCGGGCGATCTGGTCTTTCACGTTTGCGCCGACTGCCCGACCCATCCGGACCTTTACCGTATGCATCTGGCCGACCTCGCCACGCGAAGCTCCTACTCGCCCGAGGTGGCCAACATCGATACCGACTGGGGACACGAGTACAATCCACGCGTCTCGACCGACAACAAGTGGCTCTCGTACATGGCGTCTTCCGGCTGTCACGATGGAGCCAACTGCGACTACGACATCTTCGTCCACGAATTGGGCGCGGGCCCGACGGAGCGCACCCACGTCATCCAGAATCCCGCGAACGACGCCTATCCGCATATCTACGTCGGCTCACTGTGGCAGAAGGTCACTCAGCCGCGCCTGCTCCTTACGCCCTACAAATTGACGTTCTATGCTGGCACGGACCTTCCGCAGGCCGCGCAGACGATCAAGATCAAGAACTCGGGCGGCGGAGCTCTTGGCTTGGCGGTCGTTACCACGGATCCGGCGGCGGCGTGGCTGGATGTCCAAACCGACGGCGTCAGCACCATCACCTTCGCCTTGAACAACGACGCCATCACGAGAGGCATTCATCAAACCACCGTGACCGTGACCGTCGACGGCGCGCTGGGATCGCCCGCCAGCATTCCGGTCACCCTGAGCGCCGACCAGACCTTTCCCATTCCGGATGGCGGTATGCCCGTAGACGACGAGGCAGATGGCGGATCACTCGTGGATGATGGGACCATCACAGTCGACGCTGCCCTGGGTACCGACAGAGCCACTGCCGACGGTGGTTGCGGATGTGCAGTGGGCGGCGCGCGCCAAGCCAATGCGCTCCTGCTCCTGCTCGGGCTGGCTGCTCTCACGTTGGCGCACGGCCGGCTCAAGAAGCGGTAGCCAGGTATTGGAGCGCCAAGGACGCCTTGGCTAATTGACGCGCAGAATTATCTGCAAATATCGCATACATCGAGCGGAATAGTCGATATTCATGCCAAACCGTCGACCATCATGTAGATTTCATCTCGATGTCACTCTCCCATCTCCAGCGGCTCGAGGCCGAAAGCATCCAGATCATGCGCGAGGTCATCGCCGAAGCCGAGAAGCCGGTGATGCTCTATTCCATCGGCAAAGACAGCTCCGTCATGCTGCACCTTGCCCGCAAGGCCTTCTTCCCCGCAGTGCCGCCGTTTCCGCTCATGCATATCGACACGACCTGGAAGTTCCGCGACATGTACATCATGCGCGAGCGCATGACCAAGGAATCGGGCATGGAGCTCATCGTTTACAAGAACCCCGACGCCATCGCCCAGAACATCAACCCGTTCACGCACGGGTCGGCGGTTCACACCGACTTGTGGAAGACCCAGGGCCTCAAACAAGCCCTCGACAAGTACGGTTTCGATGCCGCCTTCGGCGGGGCCCGGCGCGACGAGGAGAAATCCCGCGCCAAAGAGCGCGTGTTCTCGTTCCGCACCGCCCAGCACCGCTGGGATCCCA
The DNA here is from genome assembly GCA_963723955.1 of uncultured delta proteobacterium. Classification (GTDB taxonomy): domain Bacteria; phylum Myxococcota_A; class Polyangia; order Fen-1088; family Fen-1088; genus Fen-1118. The sequence continues at coordinate 176,410 of CAVRSU010000007.1, read as the reverse complement.
AGAACCAGCGCCCTGAGCTGTGGCGCCTGTACAACGCGCGCAAACACCGCGGCGAATCCATCCGCGTGTTCCCGCTGTCGAACTGGACCGAGCTCGACATTTGGCAATACCTGTACCTCGAAAAGGTTCCCATCGTTCCGCTCTACTACAGCAAGCTCCGGCCAGTGGTAGAGCGCGACGGCGCGCTCATCATGGTGGACGACGAGCGCATGCCTCTCAAGCCGGGCGAAAAGCCGATGATGAAGAAGGTGCGCTTTCGCACCCTGGGATGCTACCCGCTCACGGGCGCGGTCGAGTCGAATGCCGAGACGCTCGCCGAGGTCATTCACGAGATTGCCGGGGCGCGCACCTCGGAGCGCGAAGGGAGGGTCATCGACCACGATGCCCCCTCGTCCATGGAAGCCAAGAAGCAGGAAGGGTATTTCTAATGAGCGGTGAGGAGGCAGCCGGGGAGACACAGGCCTTACCGGCCCCAGGCGTGGCCGTGGCCGACGCGGGCATTCGCCTGCGCGTGGCCAAGAGCTTGCTGCGTTTCAACACCTGCGGCAGCGTGGACGACGGCAAGAGCACGCTCATCGGCCGCCTGCTTTACGATTCCAAGGCGCTCTTCGACGACCAGCTGGCCACCCTTGAAGCCGACTCGAAGAAGGTCGGCACGCGGCCGGGCGAGATCGACTACGCGCTCTTGCTCGACGGCCTGTCGGCCGAGCGCGAACAGGGCATCACCATCGATGTGTCCTACCGCTTTTTCTCCACCGAGAAGCGCAACTTTATCGTGGCAGACACGCCCGGGCACGAGCAGTACACGCGCAACATGGTCACGGGCGCGTCCACCGCCGATCTCAGCGTCATCCTCATCGACGCTCGCAAAGGGATCCTCACGCAGACGCGGCGGCACAGCGTGCTGGTCTGGCTGCTCGGCATCCGGCACGTCGTCCTGGTGGTCAACAAGATGGATCTCGTCGATTACTCGCAGGGCGTGTTCGACAAGATCGAGGCCGAGTATCGGACCTTCGCCACCGAGCTTGGACTGCCGGACGTCACCTGCATCCCCATCTCGGCCGTCATAGGCGACAACATCATCGACCGCTCGTCCGTGATGACCTGGTACGAGGGCCCCACGCTCATGCACCTGCTCGACCACGTCGAGATCGACGAGACCCGCGTGCGCGAGCTGCCACTGCGCTTGCCGATTCAGTGGGTGAATCGCCCCAACCAGGATTTCCGCGGCTTCGCGGGAACCATCGTGGGCGGCCGCATCCGCAAGGGTGAGGCCGTGCGCGTGCAGCCTTCCGGTCGCGCCAGCCAGGTCTCGCGCATCGTCACCTTCGACGGGGATCTGGACGAAGCCGTGGCCGGACAGTCCATCACCATCACCCTGGCCGATGAAATCGACGTCTCGCGCGGCGACTTGATCGTCGCCGCCGACCAGCCGGCGGAGGTCGCGGACCAGTTCGAGGCCACCGTGGTCTGGATGAACGAAGCGCCGCTTCTGCCCGGCCGTAGCTACTTCCTGAAGATAGGCACGCGCACGGCCACCGCGACGATTTCGCCGCTCAAGTACAAAATCAACATGAACACCATGCAGCGCCTGGCCGCTGCCACCCTCGATCTGAACGAAATCGGCGTGTGCAACCTGGAGCTCGACCGCTCCATCCCGTTCGATCCGTACACCGTGAACCGCGACACCGGCGGCTTCATCCTGATCGACCGCATCACCAACGACACGGTGGGCGCCGGGATGTTGCACTTCGCCCTTCGCCGCGCCAGCAACGTGCAATGGCAGGCGCTCGACGTCAACAAGGCAGGTCGTTCCTCGATGAAGGGACAAAAGCCCTGCGTGCTGTGGTTAACCGGTCTTTCCGGTGCCGGCAAATCGACCATCGCCAACTTGGTCGACAAGAGACTGCACAGCATGAACCGCCATACCTATCTGCTCGACGGCGACAACGTCCGTCACGGGCTGAACCGGAACCTGGGCTTCACCGAGGTCGATCGGGTGGAAAACATCCGCCGCGTCGCCGAAGTGGCAAAGCTGATGGTCGATGCCGGGCTCATCGTTTGCACGGCCTTCATATCGCCCTTCCGGGCGGAACGGCAGATGGCGCGCACATTGCTGGAAGAAGGCGAGCTCATCGAGATCTTCGTCGACACCCCGATCGGCGTGGCCGAACAGCGCGATCCCAAGGGGCTGTACAAAAAGGCCAGGGGTGGCGACCTCAAGAACTTCACGGGCATCGACTCGCCCTACGAGCCCCCGGAGAAGCCCGAGCTGCGCATCGACACCACGACCACCACCCCCGAGGCCGCGGCCGAGACCATCGTGGCCTACTTGGCCGACCGGGGGTTCATCCCGCGATAACCTGCACCTACTGCACGGGCATCAGACGGCGACGTGCCCGAGCCGAGTCGGAGGTCGTGTTAACCTGGCCCCAAGATGGCGGACAAGACCTGCACCGAGACCGGCGGCGGCGCCCCGGCAGCGCAGTCGCGGAAGGTGTGGATCGCGATGGGTCTTCTCGTCGTGGCGGTAGGTGCAGCGTATGCGAACAGCTTCCATGGCCCGTTTGTCTTCGACGACAAGCCCTCGATTGTTGAGAACTCGTCTATCCGCCACCTCGGGTCTGTGCAGGTCCTGGCCGCCTCGCCCGACGCAGTCACGACGGCGGGTCGGCCGATTGTGAACCTCTCGCTGGCAATCAACTACGCCTTCGGAGGACTGGACACCGAGGGCTATCATGTCGTCAACCTGGGTATTCACATTCTGGCGGCGCTTGCCCTCTTCGGTCTGTTGCGGCGGACTTTCCTTCTGCCAACCCTGTCGGCGCGATTTGGGGCGGCCTCGACGGGACTGGCCCTGGCCGTGGCCCTGCTGTGGGCAATTCACCCGCTTCAGACCGAATCTGTTACTTACATCGTCCAACGGGCCGAGGCGATCGTCGGACTGTTCTACCTTCTGACCCTCTATTGTTTGCTCCGCGGCGCCACCGCAGCCCGCGGCACCGCGTGGTACGCCGCCGCCATAGGGTCCTGCGCCCTTGGGATGGCCAGCAAGGAGGTAATGGTCTCAGCGCCACTGGTGGCGTTGCTGTATCACTGGGTCTTCATTTCGGGCTCCTTCAAGGAAAGCCTGCGACGTCGGTGGCGCTGGTGGCTGGCCCTGTCCGCCACTTGGGCGCTCCTGGCTCTGTTGGTCTATCTGTCCCAACACCGCGGCGGATCGGCCGGATTCGGGCTGGGCATGACTTCCTGGCAGTATGCCCGTAGACAGTTCGGCTGCATCATCCACTACCTGCGACTGACCTTCTGGCCAAGCCCGTTGGTGCTGGACTACGGAAACGCCGCCGTCAAAAATGCAGCCGAGCTCGTTCCTTCTGCCATCGGTGTGTTTCTGCTGTTGGCGGCGACGGTCGCGGCGCTTGTCCTGCGGCCGAAGTGGGGTTTCTTGGGGGTGTTCTTCTTTGCGATTCTGGCGCCCACTTCGAGCATCGTGCCGCTGCCGGGCCAGATCGAGGCCGAGCATCGGATGTACCTGCCGCTGGCGGCGGTCGTAGCATCGGTTGTCCTGGCGGCTTGCTGGACCGTGGCGCGGCTGGGGCTGCGATTCCGACCGGCGACGGTGGCGCTGATTCCTGCCGTTGCCGCGGCACTAGGCTGGGGAACCTACCGCAGGAACCAAGTTTACCAATCTGAGCTTGTCCTTTGGGATACCACCGTCCGCGACTGTCCGCTGAACTACCGCGCCTATCACAACCGCGGCAACGCCTACATGGCGATGGGTCAGTACGATGCAGCCATCGAGGACTTCGGGAAGGTCGTCGAGCTGAATCCCCGCGACGCCAAGTCCTACGACGGCCGTGGCAACGTCTACAGCGCAGCAGGCCGCTACGACGAAGCGATAAGGGACTACGACTGGGCCATCAAACTGAAACCGGACCTCGCAGATGCCTACAATGGCCGCGGCACCGTCTACGGCAACAAGGGTTACACGGATGCGGCTATCGAGGATTTCGGCAGGGCCATCGGACTGGACTCGGGCTTCGCCGAGGCCTACTACAACCGCGGCAATGCCTACAATGCCAAAGGTCAGATTGATGCAGCCATCAAGGACTATGACAAGGCCATCGGACTTCGACCCGAATACGCGGACGCCTACAACCACCGCGGCGGTGCCTACGACAGCAAGGGCCAGGTCGATGCTGCCATCAAGGACTATGACCAGGCCATTGGACTCCGACCGGGCGACGCGGACACCTACAACAACCGCGGCAATGCCTACCAGAACAAGGGTCAGTACGATGCAGCCATCAGGGACTACGACAAGGCCATCGCACTGCAACCGGATCTTACCGTGGCCTATCACAACCGCGCCGTCGCCCATTCCCAGACCAAGGCCTATGACAAGGCCTGGGCCGACGTGCGCATGGTTCGGAGGCTCGGCGGGACCCCAAGCTCGGACTTCGTCGCAGAGCTGACCAAGGCGTCCGGCCGGTCGGAGTGATTCCGTCGCCGAGCGCCCGCGCTCACGTCGGCACCTCCGCCGCGGGAGTCGCGAAGACAGCGCGCGGGGAATCCGCCGGCCGCTTGGCAAGCAGCAGGAACATCACCGGGACGAGGAACAACGACAGAAGTGTCGACGAGGTGAGGCCGCCGACCACCGCCAGGGCCAAGGGCCGGTTCGACTCGGTGCTAGCCTCGAGACCGAGTGCGGTCGGGACTAGCCCGATGACGGTGGCCAGGCTGGTCATGGCGATGGGAATGAACCGCGTTCGCGCTGCCGCCACCACGGCCTCGACCTTGTCTACGCCCTCGCAGAATCGCCGATTGGCGTCGTCGACCAGCAGGATTCCGTTCGACACCGCGATGCCGACGACCATGAGAATGCCCATCAGCGCCGTGACCGAGAATCCCTGGCCGCCTGCGAGCAGTGCCAGCACGATGCCGAGCAACGACACCGGAATCGTGAACAGCATGACGAAGGGCAGGCGCAGCGACTTGAACTGCGAAGCCATGATCATGAAGACGACCATGATGGCCAGCCCCAGGGCCACGCCCAGCCCCGAGAAGGTCGTGCGCATCAGCTCGACCTGCCCGACGAAGCGGATGTCGATGCCGCGCGTTTGCGGATCCGAGGCAAGCCGTTGCTCGAGCTCGCTCGCGGCGCTGCCGATATCCCGCCTTTCGGTCTGCATGAGAACGTGCGCCACGCGCTGAAGGCGGTTGCGCTCGATGGCGATGGGGCCAAGCCCGCGGCGAATGTTGCTGTAGGCACCCAGCGTGACGGCACTACCGGAGTCGCCAATGCGCACAGGAATACTGGCCAGCGCCGTGGGATCGTTGACCACCTTCCCGTCAAGATAGGTCACGACGTAGTAGGATTGTCCATTGGCCCCGTCGATCCAGACGCTGGGCGTGTTGATGTTGCCGAGGGTTGCCTCCAGTGTGGACTGGGCTGCCGCGCGCGACGAGACGCGGACCATTCCAGCCTTGCTCCGATCCGTCTCCACACGGATTTCAGGATAGTTCACCTGCAACGACGGATAGAGATCTCGAATGCCAGGAACCGTGGCGGCCACCGCGGCCACGGCCCTGGACTGCTCTTCAAGGATCTGCAGGTTGTCGCCCGTGATCTCCACGACCAGCGGAGCCAGGTAGCCATTGGAAAAGACGCTGGCCACCAGGCCTCCCGGCCATTGCAGGAATTCCACGCCCGGGAAATGGCGGTTCAATATTTCGCGCATCTTGTCGGCGATCTCGCGCTGGCTCTCCTTGCGCCGCTCGGGCGTGACCAGGGCAACGCGAATGAAGCCCATGTGGGGGCCGGCGTTGGGGCTGTTCATCGCGCTGCGCGCGTTCTGCGGCGATCCAACATTGGTGAGGACCAGCTCCACGTCTTCCTTGGGCAGCTCGCTGGCCAGCACCGCGCCCATGCGGTTGATCTTCCGGGCAGCGTCGAACAGGGACGTGCCCGGGGCGAGCCGAACGTAAATCCTCTCCATGGATTCGTCGATTTCCGGGAAGAACGTGCTGGGCAGTTTCATCGCCATCCATGACACTTGCCAGCACCAGTACGGCGGCAGCCGCCACGACGGTTGCGCGGAACGGAAGCACCCGGCGCAGCGTGCTGGCGTAGCCTTCGGCAACGCGGTCGATGAAGCCGGCAACCGCCTGACGAAGCTTGCCGGGTTCTTCGTGCGCCAGAAAATACCGGCAGGCCAGCGGAGTGACGCACATGCTGACGAAGTACGAGGCGATCATGCTGACTGCGACGGTGATGGCCAGCGGAACGAAGAGCTTCTTGGCCAGTCCGGCGAGCAGAACTACCGGCAAGAGCACGGCCATTGTCGTCAGCGTGGATGCGAGCACGGGCAGCGCCACGGCGTTGGCACCATCAAGCGCGGCCTGATACGGTGTCAAGCCTTGGCGCTGGTGGCGGTGGATTGATTCCAGGACCACCACGGCGTCGTCGACCAAGCGGCCCATGGCCAAGGTCAAGCCGCCGAGCGTGAAGGCATTGAGCGTGTGTCCGCCGGCGTACAAAACGATGAGCGTGACCGCGAAGGAAAGCGGAATGGCCACCGACACGATGACCGTCCCGCGCACGCTTTGCAGAAACAAGAGAATGACCAGCGCGATGAGGACCAGGGCCTGGACCACCTCTTTCTTCAGGCCGTCGTAGGTCGTGCGCACGAACGTGGACTGGTCGAAGATGGGTTTCACTTCCACGCCCGGCGGCAGATCCTTGAGGCCCGACACCACCCTCTTCACGGCGTCGACGATTTCGAGCGTATTGCCGCCGGGAATACGCAGCACGTTCAGGTAGACGGCGTCGTTTCCGTTTACCGCCACCGCCTGGGTTTCCGGCGAGCCACCGTCCTCGATGCGCGCCACATCGCGAATGAGGACGGGCTTGCCACCCCGAAGCTTCACGATAGCATCGCCGATATCGCCCACTTTCTGGGCGACAGCGTTGGTGTAGACGTTGGCGTCGAAGGTCGCTGCGATCAGCTCGCCCGAGGGCAGAAGAGCGTTCGATTGCGCCACCGCTGCCGCCACATCCGTCGAGGTGAGGCCGCGCGCCTGCGCCCGCGCCGGGTTCACGATGACGTTGATCTGGCGCTGCCGGCCGCCATTGATGGCGGCGCTGGCCACGCCAGGGATGCCTTCCAGAATCGGCTCGATGGAGTTCAAGGCGTAGTCATAGAGCTGGGGGCCGCGGAGCCCGCCGCCCGACACCGCGACCTGAATGACCGGGGCGTTCGACGGATCGTATTGAAGAACGAAGGGCGGCAGCACCCCCAGCGACTTGGGCACAGCCGACATGGCGAAGGCCACTTGCTGCTGCACGAGCGTCTGCGCCGAATTGAGATCCGTGCCCCATTTGAGCCAGACGAAGACGACGCTCAAGTTGTTGCGTGAGTTGCTCTCCACGTGGTCCACGCCCGGCGTGGCGCTGACGTACTTCTCGATGCGCCAGGTGATGGTCTTCTCCACATCCTTGGGTCCAAGGCCGGGCGCCAAGGTGCCCACCACCAGCACGGGCGGTGTGAGCTCGGGAAAGGTGTCGACGCTCATGCGCGGGGTGACGACCAAAGCAAACACCACGAGGCCGATGCACATCATCAGAATCGCGATGGGGTTGCGTAGCGAAAGACCGGTCACTTCAGACCCTCCGCGAGATGCTCCACGCTTACCTGAACGTGCTCGCCTTCCTTCAACAGCGTGCGCCCTTCGGTGATGACCAGGGCGTTGGCGGCGAGCGACTTGTCCACGAATAGCCTGCCAGCCTTTTCCCCAAGCACATCCACCACCACCTTGTGCGCCCGCCCACCGTCGGCTAGGAAGAGCGTTGCCTTGCTGCCCTTGACCGCGGCGGCGGAAAGCGGAATCTCCGAGGCTGGCACGGGCGCACCAGAGGCCACCGAGAGCTCGGCCGTGGTACCGACGGGCAGCGTCCGATTTGGATCCGCAATATCGATCTCGAAATGCACGGTCCGCGTCGACCCGTCGGCGGCGGGCGAGCGGCGGGCGATGGTGCCAACCAGGTGTTGCCCGATGGCCAGGGCGACGATGTCCACCTTGACGCCGGGCCTAACCAAATCGAAATCCTCCTCGGGAACGTCGGCCTCCACGCGCACGGTGCTGCGATCGATGACGACGGCGATGGATTGGCCTGGGTGCACGTAGGCCCCCGGATCCATGGTGCGATCGGAAACTTCGCCGTCGAACGGCGCAGCGCAGAACGCAGTCGCTGACCTCCAAGGTGGCCCGTTCCAGGCGCGCCCTGGTCGACAGAAGCTCCGCCTGCTTGCTGGCGCTGTCGGCCTGCTTCTTTTCGATCTCGTTGGCCGAGGCGAAACCACCGCTCTGAAGCTCGGCGATGCGGGCCGCCTCGTGCGACAGCGCCACCTGCTGGGCCTGGATGGCTCGCGCCTGCATGGAGATGCCAAGGCTTGCCGCCGAGGCATTTCTGCAATCGAGGGTTCCGATGATCTGCCCACGCTTGACCCGATCCCCCGGGCGCACCAGCACCGAGCCGACATAGGCCGAGGTCAGCTGTGGCCCGATGGTCGCCTCCACCCACGGGCGGAAGGTCCCGACGTAGTGGCGCGTGGAATTGTAGAACGTCGCTCGCGCTTCCACGGCGGTGACGCCCACGGGAAGGGACGCTAGCGCGACCTTGTTCACATGCGCACCAGCGCGGGCAACCATAAGAAAGCCGAGCCCAAGCACGGTAACAACACCCCCGGCGATAAGGATAGGGACGCGTCGTTGGCGCCGTTTCTCGGGTACGGCAGGGAGGGCCTGCGCGGTCTCGCTGGGTGGAGATGACATCACGATTCCTCTGCAAGTAGCTTCCCGAGCACCGCGCGCGCCCGAGAAAGCTCGAACTGTCCGCCGGCGAGCTGAATCTCGGCGTCGGTACGCAAATACTCCGCGTCTGCAAGCTCCAGGGCCGTTCCTAGCCCCGCCTTGAAACGCGCCTCGGCCTGGGCATAGTTCGCGCGCGCGGCCTCCACCGAGCGCGCGAGGCTGGCGAGGGCAGCGCTTGAGCCACTTCCGCCGCGACATAGGCCCGCTGAATCTCCGAAACCTCTTGCTGCACGACTGCTTCAAGCTCGCTTTGCAGGGTGTGCTCGCGCGCCGACGAAGCCCGCTGGCGAGCGTTGACGATGCCGTCGAACAGAGGCCAGCGCAGGATGAGACCGACATCCCAGTTGGGAACGTCCGGCAACCACCCGCCGCCGCTCGCTGCAACGCCCGAGCTTGGGGTTGCCCCGCCAGCCCGGCCCGAAAAAGTTCCGGTCACCAGGATGTCGGGCCGCATCTCCGCGCCGATTGCGCGCGTGATGGCTTGTTGGGTCGCAAGCCTGGCACGGGCCTCTTGCAGAACCGGATCGCGCGTGGCCGCCGTCCGCCATGGCTTGGTTGAGGGACGGCATGGGCGGCACGGGGGACAGAGACATCGGCCGCGTCGAGCATGCGATCGGCGACGCCCACGGCCGCCGCCAGCACCACTTGCGCGCTGGCCACGCCGCCCTCGGCACGCATGCGATTGACCTCGAAACGCGCCAAATCTGCCTCGGCGCGCGTGCGCTCAATCGGCGCAAACAAGCCGGTCCTCACGCCGGCCTCGGCCATGTCCCGGTGAACCTTCGTGCGCTCGTATCCGTCCTGCGCCGCTCGCAGCACGGCCTTGGCGCCTTGGACGGCAAAATAGGACTCTTTCACGATGAGGGCGATGGCCAGTCGCTCGGCTTCGGCGCGATGGCGCTCGCTGACCACGGCGGCATCGGCGGCAGCGCTTTGCGCGGCGATGCGCCCGAAGTCGAACAGCTCTTGGCCGATGGAGATTGCCGCCAGGGTGGAGGGAGATGGCCCCCAGGTCCCGCTGTCGACGGTCCTGGTCGCCCCGATGCGCGGCAGCGCCACGTCTTGCATCGCGACAAACGAAGCGGTCGTGTTGTTCGCCGTCCCCTCCAAGACCTCGGCCACAAGGGCAGAGCGTGGAAGCCAGCTTGCTCTTGGTACCTGCGCATCGGCCTCGGCGACCTTCACCCGGTCGAGAGCGGCCTTGAGTGAGGGCTGGTGCGCTTGGGCATAGGCGACCGCATCTTGCAGGCTGATGGCGCGCGCCGGTCCGAGCTGCCAAGGGAGCGATCCGGGCGCCTTCGTCGCCAGCCTCGCGCCGCGACGCCCGATGCCGATCCGAGAATACACGCAAGCACAATCGAGGTGAGGAGACGACCTCTGTTTTTCTTGAGACCACCGTTCCGAGTCGAAGCCCGGCTTGATCGCATCACATCCACGCTTCGTGCCTAAGCACTTGCCGTACCAATCGACGGCGGCGGATTGCCGAGGCTTCGGCGCCCGCAAGTTGCCAGAGATTGGGAGGAATTCCGAGGCGTCAGGAATAATTCCTGAGCCCCGCGCTTCCGAGAGCAGGACCGGCCCGTCTTAGCCGCCTGCCGGTCCCCGGCGCATGTCTTGCTTGCCCTTGGCCGAGGGGTCATGATTTTTCCTTCGAGAACATTGCAGCTACCGCTTGTGACGACTAGGGTCACGAGACGGACAGGTGAGCTCAAGAGCCCAAACGCCGGTGCGACTTGTGATGAACAGATGAAGATCTCCACGATCTTCTGGTTGATGTTGCTTGCCATCGTCGCCATGGCGGGACTTGCCTACGTCGACGAAGATCGCGAGGGGGCGGCGGCGCTTGCGGATTTTGCCCAGGAACAGACCACGTTGGCCCAGAGTCTCGCCGGGGCTTTGAGCGCGTACCTATCCGCGGTTCGCGACCCGATGTCCTCGACGCAGCGCAAGCTCGAGCCCGAGTTGCGTTCCGTGCTTGAGCGCTACTTGTCGGCCGTGGTTCATTCATCTGCAGAGGCCGAACGAGCGAGTCGACGTATCATCCTTCTGCAAGCGCCCGGCACCGCGGATTTTCGTGCCACCGACGGACGATTCATCGCAGCGCCAACCATTCTCGCCGCCCTCGAGCAGGGGCGGACCTATCTGCGTCTGGCCCCGAGCGAGGCAGGCCAGCTAGGGCTGCCCGCACGTACTGCCCTTGCTGGCCTTGCGCACGTGGATGCGGGACCGGCGGGGCGATGGGGAATCGCCGCCGTCGCCAGCGCTGAGCGGGAGCGCGATCGCGAGCGGTGGGCGCGCTGGCGTCTGATCTTGAGCGTCGCGACCGCGAGCGGCCTCGTGCTGAGCTTCGGCGGCCTCGCCATGCGCAATCAGCGCAAGCAGCTTCTACTGCGCCATCGCTTGCAGCTTGCCGATCTCAGCAGTCAGCGTGATGAGCGTCTGCAGCGTGCTGGACGGGCGGCGACCATGGGAACCCTGGCGGTGGGGGTCGCACACGAGATCTCCACGCCGCTCGGGATCATCGCGGGCCGCGCCGAACAGCTCGCCGCCAAGCTGGCGGGCGACGAGCGGGCGTCGAGCAGCGCGCGCATCATTCTCGAACAAATCGATCGCATCCACCGCACCATACGCGGACTGCTGGGGTTGGCCCGTGGCGACCGACCCACCGCTGAGCCCGTCGAGCCTGCGGTTCTGGTCGCGGACGCGGTAACGCTCGTCGAACATCGCTTTGCCAAGGCGGGCGTTCATCTTCAGACCGATCTGGCGCCCAATCTTCCCGTCATCCACGGCGACCCGCGCTTGCTCGAGCACGCGGTGGTGAATCTCCTGCTCAATGCCTGCGATGCCTGCGGCAACGAGGGAGCCGTGACAGTTCTAGCGCGCGCCGGGGACGACCATCGCGGGCTGGTCCTTGCCGTCGTCGACGATGGACCTGGCATCTCCCACGCGGACGCCGGGCGCGTCCTCGAACCCTTCTTCTCCACCAAACCGAGCGGCCAGGGCACGGGCATCGGCCTGGCCATCGTCCAGGAAATCGTAGCCAGCCATCGCGGCTCGCTTACCCTCGAATCCGTGCCGCCACATGGGACCCGGGCCACCATCAAACTGCCAGCCTCCGAGGACTCCGCCAATGCCTGAGCGCAAGCCACATGTGCTAATCGTCGATGACAATCTCGAGATGGCGCGCACCCTGGCCGACAGCCTGTGCGACCGCGATTTCGCGGCGGTGGCCATCGGATCGGGCGCGGCGGCCGAGGATTACCTGAAGTCCGAACAGGTCGATGCCTTGGTCACCGATCTGCGCATGCCGACCGTCGACGGGCTGGACCTGCTTGCTCTTTCTCGCCGTCTGGCCCCCGAACGCCCCGTGCTCATCATGACCGCCTTCAGCGCCGTCGACACTGCGGTCGAATCCATCCGCCAAGGCGCCTACCACTACCTGACCAAGCCATTCAAGGCCGAGGAACTGGTGCTTTTTCTTCGCCGCGCCCTCGAAGAATCGCAAATCCGCCGTGAGGCCGCCGTCCTCAAACGCACCCTGCGCGAGCGTTTCGCCATGGAACGCATCCTGGGCAACAGCGCCGCCATGAGGAACGTGCGCGAGATCGTCGCACGCGTCGCCTCGGTTCCGGTCCCGCTCTTGATTCTCGGCGAAACCGGCACGGGCAAGAGTCTGGTCGCGCAGGCCATCCACGCCGAGAGCCCGCGTGCCAGCCGCCCCCTGGTGGTGGTCAACTGCGCCGCGCTTCCTGAGGCGCTGCTCGAGAGCGAGCTCTTTGGCTACGTCAAGGGCGCCTTCACCGGAGCCGCCACGGATCGGCCTGGACTCTTTCGCGAGGCCGACGGCGGAACCCTGTTCCTCGACGAGATTGGCGAAATGGCACCTGGCCTGCAAGCCAAGCTGCTGCACGTGATCGAGCACGGTACGATTCGCCCGGTGGGCTCGACGAAAGAGAAGGAAATCGACGTCCGCATCATCGCGGCGACCCATCGCAACCTGCACGAGGCGGCTCGCAGACGGAAGCTTCCGCGCGGATCTCCTCTACCGCCTCGACGTCCTTTCCATCAGCATGCCGTCGCTGCGCGAGCGGCGCGAGGATCTGGCGGAGCTGGTCGCGCACTTCTTCAAGCAGTCGCGTGAAAAGTATGCCAATGCGCTACCGGAAAAAATCTCGCGCGAGGCCCTCGATTGCCTGCTGGCCTACTCGTGGCCGGGAAATGTGCGCGAGCTCGAACACGTCCTGGAAAAGGTCGTTCTCCTTGGCCGATCGAACATCGTAACGCTGGAAGATCTTCCCGAGAACGTCAGACACCCGGATCGGCCGGCGGTGTCCGAGTTTCAAGGGGACATCGTGCCGATCCGGGATCTTCAGCGCAGGTACGCGGCCTGGGCTCTCGCTCAGCTCGGTGGACACAAGGGCAAGGCTGCCGAAAAGCTAGGCATCGACGCCAAGACCCTGTGGAAGTGGCTGAGCGACGGCGGGCCAGACTGAGCGCTGGCCCCCGAGGGTCTTCAATACTAGAAAATGTAGAAACCAGAGAACTGGACGCGGTTGTTGGTTCCCTTGTTTCCGTCAAGGAAGGTCTGACGGAACCAGGCGTATTCCAGACCGAAGCGGATGGACTGGGTGGCATCGACGAACAGATTGCCATCGGCGAAGTCCGACTTGTCGAAGATCTTGCTATTGACGTTGGAGCCAGTCGTGCCGACGACGATGTTCTTGATGTCGCTGGAATTCATGTGCGAATAGTTGCCGGACACCCACATACGAAAGGGCGAGGTCGGGAAGTAGTACTGCAGGCCGATCATGAGTGCTTGCCAGCGGATGGCATGCATCTGGCCGTTGCTGTCGAAGATGACCAAGCCATTGTCGATGTCGGAGATGAAAGACGAGGTTGTTCCACTGGGTGCGGTGGGCGAGACGAGGCTGACGCCGCCCGAGAGCCCGGTGAACTGATCCGCAATGGCCTGCCCTTTCACCCACGAAGCGGTCAGGGTGAGGGCATTGTCCCAGTTCGTGGCCGAGGCGGGAACCACGGGAATGAAGCCGTCGACGGAAACTCCGTAGCCATTGATGGTCTGGGTCTGATCGGTCGGCATGGCGGCCGCGAATATGGGCAAACGGAAACGCCGGGCAAGGCCGGAAACGCCGATGGACAAGGGATCCACGGATGTTCCGGTTCCACCCGCGGTGCGCATGCCTTTCCAGTCATTGAGGGTGAGGCGCAAGCCAGCCTGTCCGTCGGGAAGTCCCGAATCACGCTGAGCCGGACGAACTGCCGCCACCGCGATTTCCACGTTCACCATGTCGGTCTTGACCGTGTGGGACAGCCGCAACTGAGGGGCACGGGAGTAGACTTGACCTGGCAATCCCTGGAGATCGACGCTGTTGGGGTGGAAGTTGGACTGCCATCCGAAGAGCTGCCAATACTGACCGGCCAAAATGTCCACGTAGGGCGTATCAAGCTTGAGTGCCATGTGGCGGATGCGGAAGGTCGGGCTGGTGAAGTAGGACGATTCCGACACCGCCGGTGAACCCGCCGGGCTGGGCGAACCCTGCGGTTGGTTGCCCAAGAAGTCCATCTCGGCGATGGCCGAGGATTTGATGGACTCGCTTTCGGGTCCCTTCAACTTGAAGCCCAAGCGGGAGTTGCGTGCGCCGAACGTCATGCGGTCGTGCTTCGCTGCATAGGAATCCCCATGCACAATGGTGCCGTTGCCGGCCAAATCGTTGAAGCTCTGGGTGGAGTCGAGAATGGAGTCGAACTCGACGAATCCGTAGAGGGTGGCGCTGAATTTCGCCGCGACCGAGGGCGGGCTGGGAGGCGCCGCCGGGACTGGGCTTGCCGCCACGAGCACGGGCGCTGGCATGGGTGTTGGAGCTGGGGCCAGTGCTGGCGACGCCGATGATGTCGGACCAGCGCCGAGAGTCGACTCTTCGCGCGGCTGTCCTTCCGGGGCCGCGCCACCCGACTGAGCGTTCGCTAGAGCCGGGTAGAGAAGAAAGGAGACGAAACACAATGCACGGGAAACAGGTTTGGTTTTGATTTGCATGCCCAGCAAGATAGTCGGGCTGTGTTACGAATAGGTGACTTTCGGGTGAACTATTCAGCGCGACACGAGGAAACGGATGGGCTCGATATTGACCGCCCCACCCTCGATCGCGATAGCGCCTGCAGCCTCTAGCACCATGTCGTGATGGCAATCGAGCTCGCCCTCTTGCTCAAAATCGAGCGAAACCGTCTTCGTCTCGCCCGGAGCCAGCTCCAGAGCGCCAGATTCAAGTGGCGGCATGACCTGGCGCTCTCCCCCCACGGTTTCGGACACACGGAGATGGTCCAACGATAGGACCGCCGCGTGGCTCGCCTCGTTCTTGACCTGCAGGCGCAGCCCCAAGCTCAAACGGTCATCGTTGACCGTGGTCGGGAACTGCTCTGCGCTTCGGTTGACAAAACAGCGCTCCCCGGTGATGGCGATGTTGACGCCTTCCTTGGACATAGCTGATCCCGAGCTGCTGTAGGGAGCGGCGTAGCCACAAGACCCCACAAACCCCAGCACTGCGCTAACGACGATCGACCTTGGACTTCCGTTCATGGTGTACCTCCAGAGGCTGGGGTGCAGCAACTCCCATGCCGAACGCCAGCCGCACGCCCGCGGGCAAAATTCCCGCCCGGAAGTCCGCGCCAGCGGGAATATTTCCCGTCGGTTCGGGAGAATATCCCGCAAAGCCCATGGAGCACCCTTGCACAACGGACACACGTCTTGTATACGAGACATGTCAACGCTCAATCCGCCCAGGAGGCCCCATGAATCGTTTCTTTCCACATTCAAGATCTTCCGCAGCCGGCCCATTTCTCCCGTTGGTCGCATACCTGCTACTGCCGACCAATGCCGCCTTGGCCCAAGAAGGGCAAACTCCGGCCCAACCGCAGGCACCTGCGGGAGCATCCTCTCCGCAAGCATCGCCCGAAGCGTCGCCACGAGCCTCCGATTCACCGACCGCAGCCAACTTGGAGAACCGCATCGAAGAGATCGACAGGCGCACGCAAATCGCCGTGCAGCAACTGGAGTTGGCTACGCAGAAGGCGGGCACTCAGACCTCCCCGACGGTGACCGCGGAAGAGGCCGGGTTCGGCATCAGCAGTCCGGACCGCCAGTTCCAGGTTCGCATCCACGGTCAGCTGCAAATCGATGGGCGCCGGTTCTTTGGTGACGACTCGCTGCGAGACCTCGATACCTTCTTGGTTCGGCGCGCGCGCCCAACCATCGAAGTCACGCTGGCCGGCCTAGCCGATGCTCTCATCACGCCGGATTTCGCGGGCGGGACGCTGCAACTTTTCGATGCATACATCGACGTGCATCCCCGCCCCTGGCTTCGCCTGCGTGCTGGCAAGTTCAAGCCGCCGATCGGACTCGAGCGACTTCAGTCGGACAACAACCTCGTGTTCCTAGAGCGTGCGCTTGACCAAGACTTGTCAGCGCAACGTGATGTCGGTGTCCAGCTTTGGGGCGATATCGCCGAGGGACTCGTCCGATACGAAGCCGCCATCTTCAACGGAGCACCTGATTCCGCGCTCAACGATGTCGATAGCAGCTACTCGAAGAGTCTCGCCGGACGTTTGTTCGTGCATCCATTTGCAGACGCGCCGCTGCGCTGGCTCGGGCGCCTTGGTTTCGGGTTTGCCGCGGAAACCGGCTCCGAAAAGGGAAGCGCAGCGATCTCGGGTGGGGCGGTGACGGGAACCTGGCTGGGCTCGTTCAAGTCCGTCGGGCAGAACACCATCTTCTCCTATTTGGCCAGTACCACGGACACGACCCAAACGGTCATTGCCTTACATCGCCACACGCGCCTCAATCCTCAACTTTACTACTACCTCGGACCGTTCGGGCTCGAGAGCGAATACCTCTACGAACGCCAGGCGGTGGACAAGAACGGTGTCGATTCCACGGTCAACAATTCGGCCGGTCACGTGACCCTGGCCTATGTCATCGGGGGAACTCGCACCTACCAAGGGCCACGCGTGAACGCGCCCTTCAACCTCGCGGCCGGCACACTCGGGGCGCTGGAAATCGGCGCACGCTACAACTGGCTGACCATCGACAGCGCCGCATTCCCAGGCGTTGCCGACGCGACCAAGTCCGTCGCCAAGGCCAAGGGTTTCGGTGGCGTCCTGAGCTGGTACCTTACCCAAAGCCTGCGCCTGGCGGCTAGCTACGACCAGACCGCGTTCACCGGCGGTGCCAAGAGCGGAAGCGCGACGGTCGACCGCAAGACGGAAAGGATTCTCATCGGTCGACTGCAAGTCGGCTACTAGACGACGTAGTCCTCGACGAAGACGCGGGCATTGTCCAGGTCGACCAGGACCGACTCACCTTGAAGTAGGCCCAGCGTCTCGAATTCCCTGCGTGACACATGGACGGTCACGAGCTCGTGTGTGGTCAGCCCGAGGTCCAACTTGACGTGGGTCCCAAGATCCACGATGCGCTTGATGCGACCGATGGACCGTTGCGGTTCGGCCAAGACCGGCTGCTCCGTGGATGCCCGCTCGATGCGGATGTCGTGCGGGCGAACCACGGCTCGCACCTTGGACACCGTCGGAAATGCTCCCCGGAACGCTCAGCGATGTAGCCGCGAACCGAGCGCGCCCCTTTTGCACCACCCCGTTCAAGACGTTGGCCGACCCCACGAACGAGGCCACGAAGGATGTTGCCGGAGACTCGTACACCTCCGTCGGCGTGCCCACCTGCTGGATCTTGCCCCGATCCATGACCACGAGCCGGTCGGAAAAATCCAAGGCCTCTTCCTGGTCGTGCGTGACCATGATGGTCGTTAGATGGGTCACGCCGTGAAGATGGCGCAACCATTCGCGCAGCTCGGCCCGCACACGCGCGTCGAGGGCACCGAAGGGTTCGTCCAGCAGCAGCAGCTTGGGATGAGGCGCCAGGGCGCGGGCAAATCCGACGCGCTGGCGTTGCCCACCCGAGAGCTGTCCTGGATACCTGTCGCCGAATCCTTCCAGCTGAACCAGGCCAAGCAACTCGTCTACGCGGGACTGGATGTCTGCTTGCGCGGTTCTGCGCACGCGCAGCCCGAAGGCGATGTTCTCGCGCACGCTCATGTGGTCGAAGAGCGCGAAATTCTGAAAGACGAATCCGAAACCACGTTTGCGCGCGGGAATGTTGATGATGTCGTCGTCGCCTACCAGCACGCGACCATGGTCGGCGGTCTCGAGTCCCGCGATGATGCGCAAAATGGTGGTCTTGCCCGACCCCGATGGGCCGAGCAGGGTCGTGATTCCACCATCGGCGCCATCGAAGGTAGCACCATGCACGGCGGGCACGCCCTTCGCGCCGAATTGCTTGGTCAATTGTTCCACACGGACTTTCATGGCTTCCTTCCCTCGTTGCTGCGGGCCTGTCGATGCTCGACGACCTTCTTGATGACCAGGGTGACCAGCGCGAGCAAGGTTAGCAGCGAGGCGACGGCGAATGCGCCCACGAAGTCGTATTCGTTGTAAAGGATTTCGACCTGCAGGGGCACAGTGTTGGTCACGCCGCGAATATGGCCCGAGACCACGGACACCGCGCCGAATTCGCCCATGGCGCGAGCGTTGCACAAGATCACGCCGTAGATGAGGGCCCACTTGATTTTGGGCAGAGTGACTCGAAACAGGATCCGCCAACCGCCGGCACCCAGGGTCAAGGCCGCCTCCTCGGAGGCATTTCCCGCGGCTTGCAACGCGGGCAGGATCTCGCGCGCCACGAAGGGAAAGGTAACGAAGATGGTGGCCAAGACAATACCAGGCGTGGCGAACACAATCTTATAGCCGTGGGCGTCCAGCCACGATCCGAAGATGCCCCGTGTGCCGAACAGCAGAACGAAGACCAACCCGGAAATCACGGGAGAGACCGTGAACGGTAGGTCGATGAGCGTGAGAAGGATATTGCGTCCCGGGAAGCGGTACTTGGTAAGCGTCCACGCGGCCGTCACGCCGAAGATGGTGTTAAGCGGAACCGCGATGAGGGCAGTCAGCAGGGTCAGCTTGATGGCTGCCGCCGTTTCCGGTTGCGACAACGCCGCGAAGTAAGCCCGGAGTCCTTTCTCGAACGCCTGGGTGAACACCGCGGCCAGTGGTAACACCACGACCAGAAGCAAGAATAGGAAACCGAGGCCAAGCAAGGCCGCGCGAACGGGCCAGGGTTCGGAGCGGGCCGGGCTGCCCGTCCGGGGCGCAAGCAGCGCAACGGCTTCACGAACCATGGGATACCCACCTGCGATTCCACGCCTGCAGGAAATTCACGGCCAGAAGGGTGATCAGCGAGCCCGCCAGCATGACCACGGCCAAGGCGGTGGCCTGGGGATACTGGAACTGCTCCAGCTTGGTCACGATCAGAAGCGGCACGATCTCGGTCTGTCCCGGCAAATTGCCCGAGATGAAGACCACCGACCCGTACTCCCCCACCGCGCGGGCAAAGGCCAGGGTGAAGCCCGTGATGATCGACGGGGTAAGGACCGGAAGGATCACGCGCACGAAGGTGCGAATACGCGAGGCGCCCAAAACGACGGCTGCTTCCTCGATCTGAGGATCCAGATCCATCAAGACCGGCTGCACCGAGCGAACAGCGAACGGGAGACCGACGAAAACCATGGCCAGGATCACGCCAGGATACCAGAAGGCGATATGGATTCCGTACCTGTCCAGCAAGGCGCCCACGACGCCGTTCGGGGCGTAGACGGCGGTCAAGGCGATTCCCGCCACTGCCGTCGGCAGGGCGAGTGGAAGATCGATGATGGCATCGACGAGGTTGCGGCCGATGAAGCGGTAACGGACAAGGACCCAGGACAGCAAGAGCCCCGCCACGGCATTGATGCCCGCCGCGAGAAAAGCCCCACCAAAGCTTAGCTTGTACGCTGCCAACGCACGGGGCGATGCGATGGTGGCCCAGAATTCTGGCCACGTCAGTCCCGAGGTCTTGAGCACCAGCGCGCCAAGCGGCAACAAAACCATGATGCCGACGTAGAGCAACGTGAACCCCAGGGTCAGGCGAAAGCCCGGCAAGGTGCCCACGCGCCTGGCACGCCACCCCGCAGCCATGCCTACTTCCCAGCCGCGTAAAGTTGATCGAAGGTCCCACCATCGGCGAAATGCGTTTTCTGGGCCTTCTTCCAGCCGCCAAACTGCTCGTCGACGGTGAAGAGCGTGATCTTGGGAAAGTGTTTGGTGTACTTGGCGGCAATGCTGGCCTTGCGCGGACGATAGTGGTTGCGCGCCGCCACCTCCTGCCCCTCGTCGGAATACAGGTACTCGAGGTAGGCGCGAGCGACCTCGCTCGTGCCGTGCTTGGCGGCGTTCGCTTCGACCACGGCGACGGGCGGCTCGGCCAGGATGCTGGTGGTGGGAGAAACGATCTCGAATTTGTCCTTGCCCAGCTCTTCAACGAGCAAGAAGGCCTCGTTTTCCCAGGCGATGAGCACATCGCCGAGCCCGCGCTGGGCGAAGGTGGTGGTCGAACCGCGGGCCCCGGAATCGAGGACGGGCACGTTCTTGTAAAGGGCGGAGACGAAGTTGCGAATCTTGGCCTCATCGCCACTGAATTTCTTGGCCGCATGCCCCCACGCCGCCAGGTAGTTCCAGCGAGCGCCACCCGAGGTCTTGGGGTTGGGCGTGATGACCTTGAGGCCGGGACGAATGAGATCGTCCCATTCCTTGATGCCCTTGGGGTTACCCTTGCGCACCACGAACACGATGGTGGAGGTGTAGGGCGAAGCGTTGCTAGGCAGCTTGGATTGCCAGTTCTTGGGGATCTTGCCGCCATTCTCGGCGATGGCGTCGATGTCGTAGGCCAAGGCCAAGGTCACCACGTCGGCGTCGAGACCGTCGATGACCGCGCGAGCCTGCTTGCCCGAACCGCCATGGGACTGGTTGACCTTCACGTCGTCGCCGGTCTTGGCCTTCCAATACTTGGCGAAGGCCGCATTGAAGTCATGGTACAGCTCGCGCGTCGGGTCGTAGGAGACGTTGAGCAGATTGACCTCTTTGGCGGTTGCGGGTGGGGCCGCGAAAAGCGCGGCCAGAAGGGTAACGAACGCGATGTCTTTCATGGGGGCTGGTTCCTTGTCGCCGATCAGTCTCTTTTACTAGACATTTGTCCCATGCCACGAAGAGATGTCAAGGCCGGATTCGCTTCGACCGACCGATGCCGTGCGGGCGACGTCCAGGCGAACCTGTTCCAAAATTCTGCTACCATGCGCCCGATGGCGACGAAAAAAGACAAGACACCCATTCAAGTTGAGCGCAGCCGCCCCCTTGCCACGTCCATGCGCAAGGCTCCATTGCCTCCTGGAGACGATCTGGGGGCCGCAGAATTGACCCGCCGGGTTGGAGTCAGCGTTCACGCCAAACGTAAGGCGCGCGGTCTATCCCTCGATCAGCTCGCAGTCGCATCGGGTGTCAGTCGGGCCGCCCTGTCCCAGATAGAAACTCGCAAGACCAATCCTTCACTGGGCGTTCTGTGGAAGATCGCCGTCGGGCTAGGAATTCCATTTTCGGAGCTTCTCGGGAACGATTCGCTGACCATGTCGGTTCTTCGTCGCGGCGAAGCGCAGGTTCTGCGCTCGGCCGACGGCCGAATGGAAAGCAGGCCGCTTTCCCCGGCGGGCTCATGCCCTTGGGTCGAAATCTACGAATTGCGGTTGCTTGCTCGCGCTCTCCACAAGTCCGACGCCCACGCCACGGGCACTCGCGAAGTGGTGGTTGTCCTGAGCGGCCAGCTGCGAGTGTGCGTGGGCACCGAGTGCTACGACCTGGAGGCAGGAGACTCCATATCTTTCCTGGCGGACCGACCGCATTCCTACGAAAACGCTGGAAGCTCGGAATCGCGCTGTCACGACCTTATCATCTACACCCGGTGAACCTCTCGACGGCTCCCGCGCCGCTGCTGCGAAGCTTGATCGCACACCCTGGCGACAGCGCTTTGCGAACATAAGACATAGCGCACAGGGTCTGCTTTACTAGACAGACCCAGCACCGCCCCGCCGTGCATCTGACTTGGCACCGCCCATGGTCAGTATTGGACGGCTTGCGCGCACATTGTCTTTGCGTCGCTCAAATGGGCCTATCGCCTCATGATGGACATGTGTCTTTTTTAGAAAACTTCATCTTGACGACACACGGACGCCCCATCAAGCTTTCCTCATGGTTCGGCAAGTCGATACACATACACATAGAGTCGTCGTCGAAAGGAAATAGACCCATGCCCACCGTCTTTGCTGACAACTCCCTGTCCATCGGCCGCACCCCGCTCATCAAGCTCAACCGTATCGCCGCGGGAGCCAAGGCCACCGTGCTGGCCAAGATCGAGGGCCGCAACCCGGCCTACTCGGTCAAATGCCGCATCGGCGCGGCCATGATCAAGGACGCCGAAGAGCGCGGGCATCCTCAGCCGGGCAAGGAGATCGTCGAGCCCACCAGCGGCAATACCGGCATCGCGCTGGCCTTCGTGGCCGCCGCGCGCGGCTACAAGCTGACGCTCACCATGCCCGAAACCATGAGCCAGACCTGTTTGCTTCGCCAATTGGGTCGGCCTTGCCTTTCTCTCGGCAGCCTCGGTCGCGCATCTGGCGGGCTATCCTCGGCTGGGCTGGGCGCTGGGATTGCTGGTCGCCGCTCTGGCGCTGTTGGCCGCGGCTTCGGGCCTGTGTGTGGGGTGCGAGATGTACCGTTTGCTGGCGACCTTGCGGGGAATTGGTCCTCGGCGTCCTGCCCGCATCGACCTGCAAGAGATCGGTGCCTCGGGGCAATCGGGTTTGGTGGTGCAGTTCACCCACCCGCGCTGCTCGGACTGCCAGACCCTTGAAAGGAGTCTCGCCGCTCAGGGCGTCCCGCTGGCATTGGTGGATGTCTCCAAGCGCCCCGATCTAGCTCGCAAGTATGGTATTAGCCTGGTCCCACTCGCGTTCAAGGTAGATGCCGACGGCTGCGTCCTTGCCCGCGTAACGGGCTAGACCAGGGAAAAGTGCCCAAGTGACAAAACTGTCTGTAAACGTCAACAAGATCGCTACCCTTCGCAACACCCGCAGCCTCGGGATTCCGGACATCACAAGACTGGCCTCAATCGCCTTGCAAGCGGGTGCCCACGGCCTGACCGTGCACCCCCGCCCCGATGAACGGCACATTCGCCCCGATGACGTGACAGCGCTCAGCGCAGTGGTCAAGCGGTTTCCTGGCGCCGAATACAACATCGAGGGCAATCCCTTTCACGGTTTGATCGCGCATTGCCAACGCGTGTGCCCCACCCAGGCGACGCTTGTCCCCGATGCACGCGAGGCCTTCACCAGCAACCACGGATTCAGTCTGGTCGAGCTCGGTCCCGTCGAACGCCGGGCCTTGGGCCACGCCATCGAAACCTTGCACGCAAGTGGCAGTCGCGTGAGCCTGTTTCTGGATCCCATCCCCGAGATGATGCCGCTTGCCCGCGACCTGGGCGCCGACCGGGTCGAGCTGTACACCGAGCCCTATGCCCTGGCCCACCGAAGCGGCGACGTTGCCAAGTCGATTCAAACTTACGCCCGAGCGGCAGCAGCGGCGCGCGACGCGGGCCTCGCGGTCAACGCCGGCCACGACTTGAACCTGGACAATCTCGGCGAGTTCTTGCACGGCGTGAGCCCGGTTGCCGAAGTGTCCATTGGGCATGCCCTCATTGCCGACGCGCTGGAGCTCGGTCTGGCCGAAACCGTTCGCCGCTACCTTGCCCTTTGCGCCTGAGCGCAGAGCTCATTCAAGTACTATTCGCGCGATCTCAACCTCGCCAGCCAAAGTGAAGCCCCGCCAATTACTTCACTAGCATCCCCAAACGCTGCCACGCAGGTCCACTTCCGATCACGGGCGAGTTCGGCCAGCGCGCCGCCCATGCACCACAGCGTGCTTCCGTCGAGGAAACCAGTCGCTGCTCTCTCATGATCGAGAGTGTCGAGCTCACCCGCCGACCGCACGATCCACCCGGCAAGCGGCGCAACGCCGATCACCAAACGCGCGGCGGAAGTGAAGGGTGCGGGGGCCAGAAGCACCTCTGCGCCGGCCTCTTGAAGTGCATCGCTGAGCTGCGACCGCGGAGTGAACATACCGATGCGGGCACCGCGCAGGGGGCGCGGCGTGGTGGACTCAATCGCTTCGGCGTACGCCACCACATTTCCGATCACGAAGATCGCCGGCGGCTTGATCCCGATGGTCTCGGCGGCCTTGACGATTTCCGCCAGCGGCGCGCGCACCGAGCGCTGGCTCGGGAGCGTTCCTTGCTCGATGACCGCAGCGGGCGTCGAGGCACTCATCCCGGCGGCCATCAGGGCCGCGCTGACCTCGGCCAAGGTGCCCACGCCCATGTATCCCACGAGGGTGGCGTGCGTGTCCTGGGCCAGCAGATCCCAGCGCGCCTGCGGTGCGCCGCCTTCGTGGGCAGTGACGAAGGTCAGTCGAACCGCCTCGCCCCGATAGGTCACCGGGATGCCAGCCGCCGCCGGGACAGCGATTCCCGCCGTCACACCGGGGACGACGTCGCAGGGAATGCCCTCGCGCCGAAGCGCAAGCACTTCCTCACCGCCGCGCGCGAAGACGAAAGGATCGCCCCCCTTGAGCCGCACCACGCGCTTGCCTTCGCGAGCCAGGCGCGAGAGCAAGGCATTGATTTCTTCCTGCGGCACCGGGTGTCGCCCCGCCTCCTTGCCCACGTTGTGAAGCTCGACGTGGTCCGGGAGATCGAGCGGGATTGCCGGGATGGCGAGCCGGTCATAGACGACGGCGTCCGCACCGCGCAGGCGGGACAGCCCCTCGACGGTGAGCAGACCGGGATTTCCAGGGCCCGCGCCAACCAGCGCGACACGACCCAAGCTCCCTCGCCCCTTGGGAACCTCGGCGGCAAGGAAGGACGTCTCTTCACCCTCACTCGGAACGCGGGCATCGAGCGAGAGTTCGTCGACCGTGGCGGCGAAAAATCGATCGAAGCACGCGTCCGCAGCGGCGACTGAGAGGCCAAGGGCTTGCACGCGTCGTCGGAAACGCTTGGCCGCCGCAAGCCAACCCGACCACGCTGGCCCGATTTTGCGTTCGAACATTTCGCGCAAACGGCGCACGGCAAACGGCGCGCCTCCGCCGGAGGCGATGCTGAGCTGCAGATCCCCTCGCTGCACGAGCGCCGGCAGGTGGAAATCGCACAGATCGGGAACATCCGCGACGTTGACCCAGATGCCGCGCGCCTTGGCCGCGCGCTTGACCTGCTCGTCAACCATTCGATCGCCGGTTGCCACCATCACGAGCTGGCAGTCGTCGGCGTCGCTGTCGACGAATTTCCTTTCAACCAGAGTGACCTTGCCCTCGGCAGCAAGCCGCGCGATGGGCTCGATGGCAGTGGGAGCAACCACTGTCACCACTGCGTGTTCCGAGAGGAGGCGCAGCAGTTTCCGATAGGCGATCTGCCCCGCCCCCACGAGGAGACAGCGGCGGCCGCGCAAGTCGAGCATGATCGGGTACATGGGGCGAGAATCTTCTTCTATCACTCGTCATAGCACTTCCGTTCGGCAGCTTCAGCGACTGCCACCCATGGACGTCCTGCGCGCTGTGGCCCGCAGCCATCCGCGCTGACTTGCGCTAGAAATGGGGTCATGGACGACCGTGATCGCGCGCAGCTCTACAAAGGAACCTTCGAGGAGGCTGCGGCCGGGTACGACCACCCGGCCCTGCATTACTTCGCCGCGAGTGCGGAGGCGATGGCAGCGCGCGTGGCCTTGACCGGCGACGAACACGTCCTGGACGTAGCAGCGGGCACGGGGCATACGGCGGTGCAGTTCGCCCGTCGCGTGCCGCGCGGCAAGGTCACCGCCATCGACATCTCGCCGGCCATGTTGGCCATCGCCAAGGCAAAGGCCAGCGCGGCGGGGCTGCGCAATGTCGACGTTCGCGAAATGAACATGCTGAATCTGGAATTCCCAAATCGCAGCTTCGACGTCGCCGTGTGCGCCTACGGCATCTTCTTCGTCGAGGACATGCTGGGCCTCCTGCGTGGAATCGCCGCCAAGGTCAAGCCGGGCGGCTCCATCATCGTCTCGACATTCACCGAAAAGTCATTCGCGCCGCTGGCCGGCCTACTGGTCGAACAATTGGCCAGGTATGGCGTTTCCGCTACCCCCATGGCCTCGAAACGCGTGGCCAGCCCCGAGCAGTGCCAGGCGCTGTTCGCCCAAGCCGGCCTGACCCAAATCGATTCCATCACCAAGCCGCTTGGCTACCACCTCCCATCAGCCGAGGACTGGTGGGCGCTGGTGATGGGCGCGGCCTTTCGCGGACTGATAGCCCAATTGCCACGCGAGCAGGTCGAGGTCTTCCGACGCGAGCACCTCGACGCCATCTCGCGCCTTGCCACCTCCGAAGGTGTCTGGCTGGAGGTTTCGGCCATTCTCACCCGCGGCATCGTGAAGAGCGACTGACACCTTCACCGCTCTGCCGAGGCCCTTCTGCCAATCTGACAGGGAATTACCCGCGGGCGTGCCACGGATCTTTGCGCGACTTCTCAACCCCGCGAGAACACATGCGGCGACCGGCGCTTTCAACCCGGCACGGATCGTGAAGGAGTCCCCATCCGAAAGGAGACGCCGAATCCCATGTCCCCGCAAACCCTCAACAGAAAGGAGATGTACGAGCACCGCTGATGTAGCTTTCAGGCGGCCCCGGGTTCTTTCGTCACGACCCACCCACCGGGGCCGCCGCCTCCTATGCCCAATAGTAAGGGATTGCATTTCTCCCCGGAGAAGGCGATTTCTTCGTCCAAGGAACACGGCCCGTTCGTTACCCTGGCGTGGCCCGTGTCGCTTCCCTCTCCACCATGGCTCTCAAAGCGCCCACCAGCATAGACGACGAGTCGGCGCTGGCGCGATTTCACGCGGGAGAGCGGGATTTCATAGGGCTGCTTTATCGTGAAACCTACGAGACCGTGGACGCGACGGTGGGGCGAGTGTTGCGCGGGGCCGATCGCGAGACCGTCGTGCACGACCTGTACCTTCGCTTGCTCTCGAAATCGGAGCTGCGCCGGAATTTTTCGGGTGGCTCCATGCGTTCCTGGCTCGCCACCTTGGCGCACAACCTGGCCGTGGATTTCTGGCGACGCCACCGACGAGAAACGACGCTCGAAGACCGGGACACACCACCGCTCATCGATCCCTTGTCGCAGCACATGGAGGAACGGGCCGAGCTGAACCTTTTCGTGGAGCGATTCAGGCGCGATGGCTTGCCCGAGGAGCTTTGGCCCGTCTTCCAAGCCCGCTTCGTGGAGCCACTCGATCAGCGCGAGGCCGCCCGTCGCCTGGGCCTGCCGCGTACCACGCTGGCCTATCGCGAGTTGCGGGTACGACGGTTTCTGCGCGCTTATCTGCGCAAGAGGGCACGAACATGAACACGGGTCATGATGACTTGCAAAGGTTGGTGGATGGGCATTTTGGCAAGGGACTTTCCCCGGCCGACGAGGCGCGTTTGCGGGACCATCTGCCGATATGCGCGGATTGCCATGCTGCCTACCAGGCCTATCGACATGCGGAGAAGCTGGATCCTAAGGCGCTCGGGCCGCGCGAGCGTCTGGCCACGGCGCTCGGTCTTCCCGCTGAGGCGAGGTGGTCACGCCGTCGGGCCGCACGATGGGGCATCGCAGCGGCATCCGCGGTGGTGGCGGTGGCCGTGTTGCTCGCCTTGACCTCGGCCCCGCCGAGACACGAGATCGCTGCACGGGGAAGAGCCATCGAAAGCGCCGAATCCCTCGATGTCGCGGTCTTCCGTGTGAAGGGCGAGCGCGAGTCGATGCGCGTGTATGACGTCGTCTCGCCGGACGATGAATTGGCGTTTGCTTACCGCAACGAGTTGGGCAAGGCTTTCCTCATGATCTTCGCCGTCGATGGAGCCGGTCGTGTGGCGTGGTACCACCCGGCGTGGACGGATCCCGCGGACAGCCCGACGGCCGTGCCCATCACGAAGCAAGTTGGCTTCAAGGAATTGCCCGAGGCAGTTCGGCATCCGCTGCAAGGCCCGTCGCTGACTGTGCATGCCCTGTTTCTGGACAAGGCCCTCGACGTGCGCGCCGTCGAGGCCAGGGTAGCCCGCGGCGAATTCACAGCGGATTCCGATGCCGGCGAGATCCTGCGCACTATGGTCTTCGAGGTGCGCCCGTGAAAAGCCTGGCGCCAATCCTGGTTACGCTGGTTTTGCTTTGGGGCGGGCCTGCTCGTGGGGCAAACGAGCGTCCGCGCAATGCAGTCTTCGCGCTGATCATGGGCGTGAATCGCAGCGTGGATGCCGACCTCAAGACCTTGCTCTACGCGGATGACGACGCTGTTCGATACCAGGAGCTCTTTCGCGCACTCGGCGCGCGGACCCAATTGCTCGCGCGCCTGGACCGCGAGACCACCGCCTTGTCGCCGCAGGCTGCGGCGGAAGCCTTGCCACCCACGCGTGCCTCTCTAGGCAAGGTCGTCTCTCAGTTGGCCTCGGAGATCGCCATGGCCCGTGAGCGCGGAGTGAAGACGACGCTCTACGTGCTCTACGCCGGGCATGGCAACGTGGACGGGGATGTCTCGTACCTGACCCTCGAGGACGCGCGCCTGTCGGGGGATCAATTGGCGCGGGAGATCCTCGACCCCATCGCCGCGGACGAGAACCACCTCATCGTGGACGCGTGCTACTCCTATCTCCTGGTGGGCGAGCGCGGTCCCGGCGGCGAGCGGCGCAAGGTGCAGGGGTTCTCCGTCACCTCCGAGCTCGGACGGCGAAGCAATCTGGGGCTGCTGCTCTCCACCTCGTCGGGCGACGAGAGTCACGAGTGGGGCGCGTTCCAGGCCGGCATCTTCAGCCATGAAGTGCGCTCGGGTTTGTACGGAGCGGCCGATCTGGATGGCGACGGCAGCATCACCTACGCCGAGATCGCGTCCTTTCTCGATCGCGCGAACCAGGCCATCGTGAACGAAAAGTTCCGTCCGCACGTGTTCGCCCGCGCCTCCGCGGCGTCGGCGCAGTTGCTGGATCTCAGAACCGGGCTTGGGAGCTCGCTCGCCATCGACGGAGATTTCCCTTCGGCGCACTATTTGATCGAGGACCAACGGGGCGTGCGCTTTGTGGATTTCCACAATGCCAAGGGCCGTGGCGTTCGCCTCGTGCGCCCCGGTGGCGCCAGCCTTCTTTACGTGCGCAGCATGGACGACGGCAAGGAGCTGACCGTGCCGGCTTCCGACGAGAGCATCGCCCTCATGGCATCGGAATTCGTCGATCCGCGCGTCGAGGATCGTGGAGCTGCCCACCAAGCCTTCAGCCTGATCTTTTCCTTGCCGTTCGAGCAAGCCTCGGAGGAACTGGTGGTCGTGCAGCGCCCGGTGCTGCCTTCGAAGCCCGCATCAACACGCATGCGTAAGATCGTCCTGTGGTCTTCCGTCGCGGCCACTGCAGCAGGCGTGGTGACGGGAGGGCTCTTGCTCTGGGATGCCTCTCGCCTGCGCGACGAGGCACGGGGTTCATCCCAACTGCGCGTTGCCCAGCTCAACGATGACATTCACGGGCGCAATGTGGGGGCCATGGTGGGCTTCGCCTTTGCGGGGGCAGCGCTCACGACAAGCGTGGTGACCTGGCTTCTTACTCGGCGCGAACCGAGGGATTCGCCGGCACCCCAAATTGACGTCGGATTCGGCCAAATTTTCTTCTCGGGTCATTTCTGACAAGCACTCGTCCAAAAGCGGATGCTCGTTCGTTCCAGGATTGGAGGACGCTTCAACATGAACCATGCGAACTATCTTGTACTGGCTTCGCTTTCCCTCTCGCTTGCAGCTTGCGTGGGCGATGTTCCTCTCAACGGCAAACCCTGCCCGTGTGCGACGGGCTTCGCCTGTTGCGAGGCCATGAAGGTGTGCCTGGCGGCCGGGGAGATCTGTCCCATCAACGACGGTGGCGGTGTGAAGCCAGACGTTGCCGACGCTTCGCCCGACGACTCTACCAGCGCGGCCCAGAACGCCATCGGACGTCCATGCGATCTTACGGTGGACGCAGGGGCGACCCAGGCCGTGTACAACGCCAGCGCCAGCGAGTGTCCCAGCAACCTTTGTCTCAAGCCCGTTGTACAAATAGGTGCCACGATACCCGGTCCCCTTACGCAAGCCACGTGTTCGGCGAGCTGTTCATACGACAGCGACTGCGACGGTGAGCTACGCGACCCGAGCAATCCTCTCGACCAGCGTTGCACGGAAGGCTTCGCCTGCGGCATTCCTTTCGTGAAGGGTCCGCTCTGTTGCAAGAAGCTTTGTGTGTGCAAGGACTTCTTGGGGCCGGAAGGGTTGTCAACGCCCATCGCTTGTCAAGGGGGCGGTGATGGGACCTGCTCTGGATCCATCGGCGCAACCGGCGTAGGGCAGCAGACCGATGTGTACATAAACATCGCGCCGACTCGCAAGGTCGACCTCGTGACCATGGTGGATAACTCGCCGTCCATGGCCCCCAAGGTCAGCAAGCTGAACGCCCAGTTTCCGAAGCTGATCGATGCGCTCAAGGATCCCAACGACGGTACCCTGCCCGACCTGCGCGTCGCGATCATCGACAGCGATCTCGGTACCGGTGGCGCATACAACTCCGGCAGCTGTGGCCCCAAGATCCTGCCCGATGGCACCAACAGTCTGTACGGCGACCTGGGCAGATTCCAGATGATCAATGCGACAGCTTGCGGCGTTACCGGGGCCGATGCCCTGTGGCTCGAGTATTCCAATGGCCAGCCGGTGAACTACACAGGAAACATCAACTCCGTTTTCGCCTGCTTGGCCGGCGGCCTTGGCACCCTAGGCTGCGGGGTGGAGCACCAACTCCAGGCCTTCGAGTTTGCGCTGGTTGCCAGCGGGATCGGAAATGATACGCAACGGAAAATGTTGCGTCCTGATGCCTATCTTGGCTTGGTCTTCTTGACCGACGAGGACGACTGCTCGGCCGCCACCAACGATGGCATGTTCGGCGACAAGCCGGAGTTGCAGGGAGAAACGGCGAGCTTGCGCTGCGCTACCCGCGCGCACATGTGCAGTGGTACGAATCTCACCACCTCGCCGCCCGGGTATCCGACGACCGCGGCTTTCGCCCACGCCTTCAGCGCTTGTCAGGCTAGGACCGATAGCTGTCCCAACCCAACCGATGGCTCCAGCGCCAGCACCGACACCTCGGTGCCGACCGACTGCAGCCCGCTCAAAGACATCCATCGCCTCGCGCAAGAGATCAAATCGCTCAAGGAGGATCCGGACAACCAAATCCTTGTGGCCGGCATCTTCGGTTGGCCCCGCAGCGACGCGGATATGGCCAGCGCCGAGTACAAGATTGCCCCGGTCCCCAACCCCAAAACGGCGGACACGCAACATCCCACCGTGTACGACTACTGGCCAGTCTGCTACGACCCCAATCACCTGCCCTCCCTCGCGACAACGGACGTGGCCACGGGCTTCGACGCCACAGCGGCGGGCTGGGGCGCCACGGGCGGGTTGCGTGAATCGGCGTTCATCGATGAATTCGGTACCAACGGCCGCAAGTTCAGTATCTGCGAACCCGACTTCGCCGAGTCGATGAAAGACATCGGCGACGCCGTCGCCAAGCATGTACAAAACCTCTGCGTCAACTACAAACTGGTCGATACCGACAGTGCCACGCCCGGCGTTCAGGCTGACTGCCGCGTGGTCTACAGCACCCCCGTAGCGAGTCCCCAGAACCCTGCCCAAATAGTGTATGTCGAATCGCCGGTGGGTCTTCCTCAGTGCCCCGCCGGCGCGTCGAGTAACAACATCGCTGCGGACTGTTGGCAACTGGCTAGCGACTTCACCAAGTGCTTCGTGAATGGGCAGCTGATCAATGTGCTGCGTACAGCGGCAGAGATTGGCCAGGGTCCACTTCCGGCGGGCACCAGGCTCGGAATGCAGTGCCGGACTTGCCCCGACACCAGCCCCGGCTCCGCCGCCGTCCCCGGGTGCAAGTACTAACTTCCGACCTTGGGCGCTACAACATCACTGAATGGCTTTTTGTATAAAATCGATCCGTGCTCGCACAGTCTGGTCGTCGCAGCTGTCAATGACGCCCAGGCTGAAGCGGATGGGCGTCTGATCGATCTTGCCGCTTCCAAAAACGAACATTCCAGTGTCACCATCGGCGACTTGGTATGTTTCAGGCAGGTTGTCGCCTGAATGCTGGATCAGGAAGAGCGAGTGTTTCGCAGCAGGGTGGGTCAGGTAAGCCCACTCGGCAGGACCGGGCAGCTCTCCAACGTACGAGACAGTGGCCGATTGTGTCGTTCCATCGGACAGAACAAGCTGGTCCGCTGAGCCGAACGCTCCGCCCGGAACGCCCCGGTAGGTGAACCCGAAGGGCGTCGCGGCCCGGTTGATTGTCAACGTGAAGTGCGTAAGGAAGAAGTCCCACACAAGTTGATAGGAATTGTCAGCCGATTTTGAGATCAGTCTCAGGTGGCTCGACGTAACAGTGAAGGATGGATCCAACTCGGTCGACATCGTAGGGAGTCCCAGAGCAGTTGGATTCCCGGGCTGGCAACAGCCGCCCAGGTTGGGGACGCCACGATTCGGCCGGAAACCACTGGAGAAGTTGATCCATTGCAACTGAGAAGAGTCGGTGATGGAAACGATGGCCGCATCCGATTTCACCAACCAGTAGCTTGCCGTCGGCGTGTGTATTTCGAATGCGGGCCACTGGCTTCCGTCAATGTCCCACGATGCTCCCGCCGAATACGTGATCGTGCCCTGCACCGGCGAGTCGCCAATATCAGGAAGATCGGGTGCGGTTCCACCGGTTGTCCCAGCAGCGCCGTCGTTGCTCGCCCCACCCTGTCCACTGGATCCGCCGGCATTGGAAGGGCTTCCGCCCGTACCGATTGTGCTGCCGCCCGAGCCTGTCGCTCCTCCCGAAATCGACGCACCTCCAGTGGAGGTTGCATCCATACTGCTGTCAGTGCCTGTTGCTCCTCCCATAGTCGATACGCCGCCCGTGGGGGCTGCATCCATACTGCCGCCAGTGCCTCCTCTGCCGCCTGCGCCACCGTCGATGTGGCCAGACGCTGAGATCCTCGGAGCCGCCCAGTCCGCCTTCAGATGGCCAGGTGAAGGCTCCGCCCGAGCCACCGGTGCTCCCAGTTCCTCCTCCGCGCCCCGATGAGGCTTTATCGAGGTCGTGCAGCGGTGTGCACGAACATGAGAGCAGCGCGACCAGCGTACCGTGCATAAGACTCGTATGCGTCATGGTCCCCTCTCAAAACGTGCCAGTCGCGACGGGACCGAATCCGTCGGGGCCAAGGCTGATGCTCAGACTCGTTGTTGGCGCCGCGGTCGCCCTGCCATGGATAAGGAACAGGACGATTGCCGTTGTGGCGCTCGCGGCGGCCAATCCGATCGATAGGTTGGTCCACAGGTACTCACGTCCGACCTGGTCCGTCGCATCCCGTGTGCAGGACGAGGACGGAGCACATCCATCGAGCTTTCGATCGTCGCTGCGCGCCTTCAGCCCGAAGTAGACAGCACTGGCACCTGCCAAAGCAGCCCCCGACGCAGCGAGGATGATCGGCGTGGTGAGTCGCGTGCCGCGGACCTTGCTGTCACCACTCTCTGTGGGCGCGACGTTTGCTCGAAGCGCTGGCGTGCCTAGCTGTCGAGTGACGGGCAAAGAGGCGAGGCGCACCACTTCCCGCCGCAGCTTCTCTCCTTCGGAGACGACAACGTGTATCGTCGTCGGCGCGAAACCACTCGCCACGAATGTGATGTCATGTGCCCCAGGATCGAAGCTCACCGCGCGGCCATCGAGCGCGCCGGACTCTCCACCATCCACCGCCATCCGCACTTCGCCAGTGGGCCGGCCTTCAGCAGAGGAGACTTCGAACACGACGGTCGCTATGGAAGCCTCCACACTCGATAGCCATTGCTGGCAATCCGGGTGCATCGCCGCTGGGCATTCAAGTCCGCCGCACTGAATGAGCTTTGTCTTCGCCTGGAGCAGGTTGCCGGCTCTCATCAGTCGTTGGGCGTTCGCGAAGGCGGATGCACACATCCTCTTGGATTCCTCGTCCGCGTGCCCCATCGGTGTCCTTGCCAGCAAAACGCAGATCGTGGCGGTGATGAAGTTGAGCCAAGGCCATGCACGCATCAGAGACACTCATCCTTGAAGATTCGAATACCCTCGGAGTCTATGTAGGTGGGAGGATCGCAGTTGGGTGCAGCGGGCGCCTTGGCTCTTGCCGTTGGCTGGTGCGCCTGCGCTTTCGTCGACAAGGGACGTGTCCTGGCCGTGTGCGACCTAGGCCGAGGGTCTGGCCCGTTCGGTTCCACGGCCGTCGATGCCACGACAGCAGATCCCGGAGGCTGCGGAGATTTGCTGCTACTTGCGAGAGCATCGGTTGGAGCCGCCACGGGAACAACCTCGGGAACTGGACGCGCGAGTCGAGCCGGGGATGGTGCCTGCACGCTTGGCGACCTGTGCGAAGCTGCGAAGAAGCGCTTGCGAAGCGAAACTCCGGCCAAAAGAGCGACGATCGCCACAGCGATAGCAATCGACTTTCCCGCGCGCTTTTTCAGGCCGGTGGGGGATCTCACATTCACTGTCGCCGCCAACTTTTCTGCCGCCTCTGGTATCGAGTCAGCCGCCATAGCCTGTTGTATGGGGAGTGTCGCAGGAACAGGCAACGCTGGCCGCGTACGCGCCATGTGTTGCCGTGTGCTGTCGAACAGACGCGTAAGCTTCGCCATCCTACTCGCACACGAGCGTTCGACCCACGCAGCCACCGTTTGCGGACGCGCGATGTCGACTGCGGCTTCGATCTCGAAAGCCAGCTCGCGCGCGCTCGCGAAGCGACGGTCGGGGTCGCGATCCAGTGCGCGCACCACGACCTGGTCCAGCTTGCTTGGGACAGCCTGATTGATCGAGCTGGGGGTAGGCACAGGTTGACGCAAAACGCGTTGGATTGCTTGCGCATCGGTCATGCCCGGCGCCTGAAAGAGTCGTTCCCCGGTGAGCATCTCCCAAAGGACGATCCCGGCGGCAAACACGTCCGAGCGCCGATCCATGACCCCGCCGCCAATCTGCTCGGGAGAACAATACCCATGCTTGCCCGAAAATTGACCGGTCGAAGTTACGTGGACATGGGTTTGCGCTTTTGCGATTCCAAAATCGAGAATCTTGGAGTGCCCTTCGGCACTCACCATGATGTTTTGCGGTGAGAAATCACGATGGACGAGACCGATAGGCCGTCCGGCCTCGTCGGTCGCTTCATGAGCCGTGTGCAAACCGTGCAGCGCGGGCACAAGAACTCCCGCAACCACATTCGGCGCCAACCTGCGACCAGCCAGTCTGGTGTCTGCCGCAAGTGCGCCAAGAGATACGCCATGAACATATTCCATGACGATGAGCAGCTCTTTGCTTCGCTCGACGACGTCGAAGACCTGGACGATGTTGGGGTGGGACAGGCGGGCGCTTAGGCGGGCTTCATCTCGGAAACGCTCGGCGAAGTGTTCATCGAGTGCGTACTGGGGGTGCATTCGCTTGATCGCCACCACTCGCGAAAAGTCGGCGGCCCCCGCAAGCCATCCCAAGTACACCGATGCCATGCCGCCCATTCCGATCTTGGCGTGGAGCGTGTAGTGCCTCCCGATCACGAGCCCTTCCGGCGCGACCATGTCCTGGACGGAGCGCTTGCTCTTGCCGGGTAGAGTCGTGTCGACGGAATCAGGCATCTTGCACAGTGAAGCTAGGTTCGCGAGAGACCGGGATGACTGATAGATTGTAGCATCTCGGCCGCATGAGAAGGTGCGCAAGGCGCATGCATGCGCGTGGATTCAGTCAGGCGTAGGGCGCTATCCCATTGGAACTAAATGGCTTTCATGGCGAGTCTCCTGTCGGAGGCCTCGGCGTGGCGGCGGAATCGACCTCGCCTTGTGCCGCAGTACTCGTCGACGAGCTCGGGAACGGGCGCCGAGATCGGAATGCAGCGCCTAGCCTGCAACCACGCCAACCGCGGCACCGGCGTCGTCCCTGGGTGCAACTACTAACTTCCGACCTTGGGCAGCGCTGTCAGTCCGGCTGGCAAGGGCTCGTCAGCCGAACCGTCAATCTCCGACGCGGTTCTCTTCGCCGAACGATGGTCGCGGGCGATGAGGACGTAGATCGCGGGGACGAAGAACAGCGTGAAGGCGGTCCCAAGGGCCATGCCCGCGACGAGCACAATGCCGATGCTGTTGCGGGCGGCGGCGCCGGGGCCGCGCACAAGGGTGAGCGGGAAGTGGCCGCAGATGGTAGCGACGCTGGTCATCAAGATCGGGCGCAGTCGGGTCACGGCCGCTTCCCTGACGGCCTCGATCTTGGTGTGACCTTGCTCTTGCAGCGAGTTGGCGAACTGAACGATGAGGATACCGTTCTTGGACACGAGCCCCACCAGGGTCACCAGGCCCACCTGGGAGTAGACGTTGATGGTGGTCGTCCAGCCGTCGGTGAAGTAGGGCATGTTGGGGTTGGGCATCTTGAGGAAGGCCAGGGCCAGCGCACCGAACATGCCGAGCGGCACAGAGCCGGCCAAGATGACGAAGGGATCGCGGAAGCTGTTGAACTGGGCCGACAGCACCAGGAAGATCAGCACTACGGCCAGAATGAAGGCGGGCAGGAACTTGTTGCCCTCGGTGCGCAGTTGGCGCGACTCGCCGGTGTAGTCGAGGGAATAGGCCTTGGGCAGGATCTTGGCGGCCTCGGTTTCGAGATACGAGAGCGCCTCGTCGAGGGGCCGAATGGCCACGCCGCTGATCTTGACCGCATTGAGCTGCTGAAAGCGGTTGAGCGAGCGCGGCACCACGGCATTGTTGATCTTGGCGATGGCGTCGAGCCCAATGAGCTGACCGTTCGGACCGGTGATGTAGATGTTGCTCAGTTGGCTCGGATTCAGGCGCTCGCTGCGCACCAGCTGGGGAATGACCTTGTAGCTGCGCCCGGCGACGCTGAAGCGATTGACGAAATTGCCCCCCAGGGCCGTCGCCAGATCCTGGGCCACGGTTTCCAGGCTGAGCCCGAGCTCGGCTACCTTGTCGCGATCGATCTCGATCTGCGATTCGGGCTGGTCCACCTTGACATCGATGAGCGGCGGGAACGCGAACATTCCACTCGTCGCGGCCTTCTGTTGCAGCTTGGTGGCGAAGCCGAGGATTTCGGCAGTCTCGGCCGTCGACGATAGGACGAACTCCACCGGGAATTGGCCGCCTCCGGGCAGCGCGGGCGGCAGGATGGGAAAGGTCTGAATGCCGGGGATGATCCCGACCCGCCTTTGCACCTCCGGAACGAGCTTGAAGGCCGAGCGCTTGCGCTCCTCCCACGGTTTGAGGCCCACACCCCAGAACCCGCCGGTGGGGAAAGTCAGCTGGAAGGTGAAGCCCGCCTCGGGGATCTGCATGACGGTGCGATTCACTTCGCGGGTCGAGAACGTGACCTGATCCAGTGTGGAATTGGAAGGCGTGTTGACCACGCCGAAAACGACGCCTTGGTCTTCGGCCGGCGCAAGCTCCTTGGGCGACATGCTGAACATCAGGAACGCCAGCACGCTGACCACGATCCAGGCCGTGTAGATGGCGCCGCGAGCGCCGAGGGCCATGTCGAGGTGTCGCGCATACATGCGCCGGATCCAATCGAACGCCCGGTTGACGACGCCAGGCAGTCCCCGGTCTTGATCCCCCGCCTTGAGCAAATAGGCCGACATGACCGGCGACAAAGTGAGGGCCACGATGCCCGAGATGGTCACCGCCCCCGCCAGCGTGAGCGCGAACTCGCGAAAGAGGGATCCGGTGAGACCGCCCTGCAGCGCGATGGGCGTGTACACCGCCGCCAGGGTGATGGTCATGGCGATGATGGGACCGACCAACTCGCGCGCGCCCGCCAGCGCCGCCGCCATCGGCGTCATGCCCTCATGCAGGTGACGCTCGACGTTTTCGACCACGACGATGGCGTCGTCGACGACGAGGCCCACGGAAAGAACGATGGCCAGCAGGGTGAGCAAGTTGACCGTGAAGCCGAAGAGTTGCATCAGCGCCACGGCGCCGATGAGCGACACCGGGATGGCCACCACGGGAACCAGCACGGATCGCATCGAGCCCAGGAACAAGAAGATGACCAGCACGACGATGAGCAGCGTCTCGGCTAGGGTGTGCTCCACCTCGCGTACGGCATTCTTGATGTAGTTGGTGCCGTCGTAGGCGACGGCCGCGGAGATCTGCTCGGGGATCTCCTTTTGCAGGTTGCTCATCTCTGTGCGCACACGCCCAATCACATCCAGCGAGTTGGCGTTGGGCAGCGCCCACACACCGATGAAGACGGCGGTTTGGCCCGTGAAGTTGACGGCGGTGTCGTAGTCCTCGGCGCCGAGCGCGATGTCGGCCACGTCGCCCAGGCGAACCACGGCCCCGCCCTTTTGGCGTACCACCATTTGTTGAAACTCGCGCACCGAGCTGAGGTCGGTGTTGGCAGTGAGATTGACCTGGACCAGGGATCCCTTGGTCTGGCCCACGGCCGCCAGGTAATTGTTGGCGGCCAGTGCCTGACGGATCTGGCTGGGGCTCAGACCGAACGCCGCCATCTTTTCCGCCTTCAACCAGATGCGCATGGCGAAGGTGCGCGCCCCCAGAATGTCCGCGCGCTGCACACCTTCGATGGCCGACAGCCGCGGTTGCACGACCCGCACCAGGTAGTCGGTGATCTCGTTTTGCTTGAGAAACTGGGACGAGAAGCTGAGGTAGGCGGAAGCGAACTGGCTGTCGACCGTCTCGATGTTGATGACCGGCAGCTCGGCCTCGGGCGGCAAGTCGCCGCGCACCTGGTTCACCTTGGAGCTGATTTCGGACAGGGCACGGTTGGAATCGTAGTTCAGGCGCAGGCGCGCGCGGATGGTCGAGATGTTCTGCTGGCTCTGCGACTCGATGTAGTCGATGCCATCGGCAGCCGCGATGACTCGTTCGAGCGGCGTGGTGATGAAACCGCGCACCAGCTCGGCGTTGGCGCCGACATACACGGTTGTCACCGTGATGGCCGCATTTTCGTTGCGCGGGTATTGCCGCACGTTGAGCGAGCGGACAGCCTGGAGTCCCGCGATGAGGATGACCAGGTTGACGACGATGGCCAGAATCGGACGCCGGATAAAGAGATCGGTCAGCTTCACGACGAACCCTGCCTCATGCGACCATCAGCCTTACTTGTCGGTCGGCTTCGGATCGAGCTCGACCGGCGGCGCCAGGGAATTGTTCACGATGACCGCCATGCCCTTGCGCAATTTGAACGCGCCGTTGCTGACCACCGTCTCGCCCTCTTTGAGTCCCGACACCACGGCGACCAAGTCGCCGCGCCGTTCGCCCAGACGGACGAACCGTGGTTGCGCGACGAGCCCGGGTTGGTCGCTCGCCGTCTTTTGGTCATCCGTCTTCTGGGTCTTCTGTTCGAGCACGAAGATCGAGTCGCCATAGGGTGCGTAGACCACGGCGGTGGCCGGGACCACCAGCACCTCATGCTGATCCGATGCGCTGACCTCGACGTTCACGAAAAGCCCCGGACGCAGGATTCCTTCTTTGTTGGGGAAGGTCGCGCGCACGCGCACGTTGCGCGTGGCGGGATCGACCTCCGAGTTCACGGTGCTGACCGTGCCCTGCCAAGTCTTGCCCGGAAACGAGTCGACCCGCATGGTGGCGATCTGGCCGGTCTTCAGATCGGCGAGCGCCTGCTGCGGCAGCGAAAACTCGGCGTAAATGGGATCCACGGACTGTAACGTCGCGACCGGCGTTCCTGGCGACACGATCTGGCCCCGTTCGACTTGCTTCATCGCCACGCGGCCATCGAAGGGCGCGCGGATGGTCTTCTTGGCGATGGTCGCCTGGATATTCGCGACCGCCGCCTGCGTCTGCTTCGCACGCGCCTCCGCCGCGTCTAGCTCGACGGGCGTGTTCGCCCCGCCCTTTCGAAGCGCGCGCGCCCGCTCCACCGTGATCTTGGCCAGCTGCGCATCCGCCACGGCGGCGGCGAGCTGGGCTTCTTCGTTGGTGGTGTCGAGCCTGACCAGAACCGCGCCACGCTTCACTGTTCTGCCCGAATCGAAATCGACCTCGCGAATCAGCCCCGGCAATTCTGCCCCCAGCGTGACGTCGTGGATGGCGATCAGTGTGCCGATGGCGGCTCGCTTCGACTGCCAGGTGGCGGCTGCCACCTTGACCGAAGTTACCGATTCAGGCGGAGGAACGAACGACTTCCCCGCTTCAATCATGGCCCGAATCTGTCCGACTTTGACTCCCACAAGTGCGACGACGACCACAATCAGGCCGACGATCGCGGCGATCCAAACTTTTCCTTTGGCCTTCATGATGGATATCCTTGACTAGCGCCCGATGCTGGACCCTTCAGGTCTACCCGAGAATGCGAGAGATCCACGGCCCACGGCGACAACGGAGTGCAGACTTAACAACATCGTTACAATGAGCGCTTCCGATAGCGCGCTGTCTGTGTACGATGTCCGTCGATGTCTGGAGGATTCATTTCGACCCTGATCCGTAGCCTGCGCTGGCAGGACTGCGCCGACGTTCTGCTGCTCACGGCCATGTTCTCATGGGTGTACTCGTGGATGCGACGGACCATCGCGGTCCAAATCTCTTTCGGAATGGTGACCCTTCTCGTGGGCTCGTGGGTCTCGAATCACTTCGGGCTGATCCTGACGTCCTATCTGCTCTCCGCAGTCAGCGCGGTCGCGACCATGGTGATTGTGGTGGTGTTTCAGCGCGAGATTCGCCGGGGACTCAGTCGAGTCAGCCCCATGCGCTGGATCAGGAACTGGCACCGCAGACAGTGGCCGGTGGGTCCATCGGCGGTCATCGCCGAGGCGGCCTTCGCGCTTGCCGCCGCCGGCAAGGGAGCCTTGGTCGTCATTCCACGTCTCGATTGGGTCGGCGAATACTTGAGCGGAGGCACATCCGTCGATGCGCTCCTGTCGCCGGAGTTGATCGAGACCGTGTTCACTTCGACCGCGCCTCCGCACGACGGCGCCGTGCTCATCGGCAACGAC
Organism: uncultured delta proteobacterium; assembly: GCA_963723955.1. Classification (GTDB taxonomy): domain Bacteria; phylum Myxococcota_A; class Polyangia; order Fen-1088; family Fen-1088; genus Fen-1118. Next base: position 135,429 of record CAVRSU010000007.1, on the reverse strand, counting down.
CGCGTGGCGCGGGCTGGCGCCATTCTTCCCCTCGCGGCCGAGACGGGCGATCCGCGCCACGGCACCCGGCATCGCGCGGCGCTGGGTCTGGCCAGCGTCACGGATGCCGTCGTCGTCTGCGTCAGTGAAGAACGGCGAACCGTCATGGTCGCCCACGACGGCGAGTTGGTTTCGGTGCAGAGCGAGACCGAGCTGCGCGAAACACTCGATCGATTGTGCGCGAACCACAAGGTGAGCAAGGGGAGCGCCCCGGAACGCCCTCGGCGAATCGCGGATGCGCTTGCGTACTTGGTGATCTTCGTGGGGGTTGTCACCGCGTGGGCCGTCATCGTCTCGGATCGCTCGCACGAGGTCGGCCGGGTCGTCCCCTTGGAAATCCGCGGCGTCAGCGACAGTCTTCGCTTTGATCCACCACGGATCACCAACATCGCCGTCCAGCTACGCAGCTCGAGCCGCGAGCTGGACTTGCTGTCCCCGGACGCGGTGGAGGCCTACATCGACGTGTCGGCCAGCAGCGGCGGGTCGCACGTCTTCCACGTTCACACCAACGCGCCAGCCGGAGTCGAAATCGTGAGCGCCGTCCCCAGCACCGTCACGCTGCAAATCCGCAAACGCGAGGCAGAGCCGCCCGCCGCCACCAAGCGACAATAGCGGTGGACGCGACCTCCCAATTGCCGGCCTCTGAATTGCGTAGAACTGCATCATTGGGAATGCGGCGCAGCGTGCGCGAATGCCGCCGCAGCCCCACCCAAAATACAGACTTGTCCTGATACCAAGATTTGGGGGCTTGCCGGCTAATAGCGGCGCTCCCGGTGGAATGGCGAGCGTTGAAACGGAGATAGGGGGTCAAAAACCACCGGGGGTGAATACAAAGAAGGGGGGCCCGGCGCCGGGCGGGGTCGGATGGTGGAGATCGGGTAGGCGAGAGGAACGCATAGACCTCTCGCCTACCCGGTGGGATGGGCTAGAGGGAGGAAGACATGAACGGAGAAAAACAAGACAACTTAGTCGGCGCAGGCGGGACAGAGCCGCCTCGCATTCGTGTTGGCGCGATTCAATCCCAGCACGGACAGCGCATTCTCATCATTGCCGACGATCCGGACTTTGGCGACTGGCTGCTGGATGAGTTTCGGCACGCCGGCTCATCCGTGGCACTGGCCACGAGCGGAAGGGAGGTACTTGACTTGCTGCGGTCGGGTCTGGTGGATGTCGTGATCTCGGAAATGGGATTGCGCGACCTGCCGGGCATGGATCTTCTGCGTGAGCTTCAGAGCATGCCCAAGATGCCCAAAGTCATCTTGACCGCGTGCCACCATTCAGATTTCTTGGAGTCGCGCGCGATTGAGAATGGAGCGAGCGCCGTCCTGTGCAAGCCCTTTCGCATTGAGCAGCTCTTTGCGTCGATAGCGCACGCACTCGGGAACTGAGCTTTTGACAATCCCTCCCAGCCGCACCAATCTGATACCTGCCAGTTGAGGAGGGGGCGAGCATGCGCGTGTTGTTGGTCGATGATCAGCGACTGTTCAGGGAGGGGCTGTGCGCTCTGTTGGGTAGCCGCGGTAATGCGAAAGACGTAGAGATCGTCGGGCAGGCAGCCAGCGCTCGCGAGGCGTACGAATTGGTCAGACGTCTGCGCCCGGATCTGGTGGTGACGGAGTTGTTGCTCCCAGGCGTGGATGGGGTGACGGCCGTGCGCGAGATCCGGAAACTGCAGCAGGGGTGCAAGATTCTCGTGCTCACCGGGTGCAAGGAAAGCCGCCGCCTGCAGGATGCGTGGCTCGCGGGCATCGACGCGTGCGTGACCAAGGATGAGTCGGTGGAGGCTGTGATTGCGGCTATTGCGTGCCTGGAGGCGAGCCGCCGATATATCTCCCCGGCCTTGCGCAGAACGGGCGCGGCACTGCGGACCATCGACGAACCTCGTCGCAACGGTGGCGATCCCATATCGCGCCTTTCCCTGCGCGAGCGCGAGGTCTTCGACCTGGTCGTACGTGGTTTCAGCACGAAAGCCGTAGCGAAGGAGTTGTGCATCAGCACCAAGACCGTGGAAACCCATCGTGCCCACATCAACGAAAAGCTGGCCGCCCATTGCAGTGCGGATCTTGTGCGCTACGCCTTTCAGTGGAGCGAGCCACCCTCCGTGACGGCCGATTCGGCGGGCGGGCCAAGCGGCTTCGAGCGCGGCCATTCGAAGGTCAGGCTGCCAGGCAAGCGACGCGAGCGTTTTCGCGACTGATGGCAGTGACGAAGGATCGGGCGATAAGACACCCACACCACCAACGCCGAGCCGATGGCGACCGAAACCCACTGCGCGGTCGACAAACCGAGGGCACGGCCGCGATCCTGATCGCCGCGCAAAAATTCGACGGCGAAACGGCCGCAAGCATAGACAACGAGGAAGATTGAAAAGGCGCGACCATCGCGCCGTCCGCGCACGATGGGGATGGCAGCCAGGGCAGCGGCCAGTAGACCGAGACCCGCTTCGTACAGTTGCGTGGGATGAACGGGGAGGCTGGGCGCGCCCGACAAGATGAAACCGCGGCGAGCGTGATCCAGCGCCGCGAGACTGCCAGGCGGAAAGCGGACGCCCCAGGCGTGCGCGGTCGGAAGGCCATAGTCGCAGCCGGCGAGAAAGCAGCCGGTGCGCACGAGCGTGAAGCTCAATCCCGCCCCCACGGCGATGCGATCGAAGAACTCGACGACGGGTTGCCGGGTTGCCACCAGGTAGAGCGCGGCGGAGGCGCTGGCACCGATCAATCCGCCGTAGGCGGCCCGTCCCGGATGCAGAACCGAATGCCACGAGCCAGAGGCGAGCGCCATGGGTAGCGCACGCACGGTCTCGAACACATACCCACCCGCCAGTGCGCCGACGTAGGCGCAAGCGATGGCGCGCGCGGTGTGCACTTGCGAGGCGCGGTCGCGCACGGCGAGGCGAAGGGCGATGACTGAACTGGCCAGCGCCGCGATGACCGCCAACTTGAAGTAGTCCGGGACAAGCCATCGCAGGCTGGGCAGGCCGTGACGTACCAGCCAGGCAACCACCACCGGTCTCAAGGTCGCCTCTTCAAGGGCAAGAAGGCCAAGGGCGCCAGCAACCACATCCTGGTTCCTGAGCTCTGGCGCCTACCGCCACGGGAAACCTGGCAGCTGGCCGCGTCCGCACCGTCGCCAGCACCACTGCAAGAATCGCTGCCATCGGCGCTGGCGTTGGCACAGGCATCGCTGCCGTCACTGCCATCATCGCTGGCATTGGAGCAAGAATCGTCGCTGCCGTCGCAGGAATCGCCATTCCCGGAGTCGCACGCATCCGCGCATCCGGAGCAAGCATCCAAAGAATCGCCCGCCGTTGGCGATGATGGAGCGCTGCCCGAGGGTTGCTGGACGACGCCAGCGTCGTCTTGATTCCCAAAGGTCGGGGCACCACGCTGAACGCTTGTGGGCTCGTGGGTGGCGGGTTCTGTTCCGATTCCGTCGAGCGAGGTACCGCTGGCCGGGCTGTTGGCAGAGCCACCAGCCACCATGGCACCGGGATCGGCCGAGCCATCGGCCGTGCCCCCGTCCACGCCTACCGGCGCGAGGCTGACCAGCCAGGACGCATTCACATACACCGTGTCGTCGATGGCGACCGCTCCGACCGGCCAGCCGACCACGCGATACAAGTGATGGGCTCCGGATGCGGCGAAGAGGGCTCGCACGGCGGCGCCGGCCTCACCATGAAGAGATTGGGTTTCCATGGTTGCCGTGCTCGCCGCGAGTGTACCCTCGATGGGCGGCAGGACTGGCGCGTGGGGCGGATACGCAAGCTCGCGAATGGGCCACGCCGCTCCGCTATTGAGCACGCCCGCCACGAGAGGCTCGCCCTTCCGACCTTGGCGTACGCGATCGAGGGAAGTCACTATCGCGGCGGGTGTGGCGCCTTCGCTCGTCGCGAGCTCGTCGGTGGTGTCGTCCTTCGCCCGCGCGCTGTCGAAACGCGCGGCCAATTGCACGCGTGCGCTGTCCGGCAGCGACGCCACGACTTCGGGGGTGGCGTGCAGGGCGTCCCGCAGCGGCAGCTCGTCGAATGGTGGCGGGCCCTGGTCGCAGCCCATGAGCAAGACCAACGCGAACGTGGATTCGAAACGCATCACCAGCACCCTCTCGCAAACCCAGTGCCAACCCATCGGGACGCTGTTCGGCGGGCAGCACGCTTGTGGCGCCTGCACCGGGAAACGGCTTCACGGTGAAGTGTGCCTCTTCGGCCCAGCCACTAGGTGCAAACCTGGGAACGGGGAGGCTCCGTCGGCGTTGATCCAGATAGGAGGGACGTCATGAAAATCACATTCACGAATAGCCTGCTGCAAATCCTCGCGCTTTTCGCGACCATGCTGTGCGCTCGGGCGGCGGCTGCCCAGGGCACGACCGCGTCGGGTTCAGAGGACGACGGCTGGGTTCCGGTCAGACACTTTGAATTCAAGCCCGAGGACGTGGAGGGTGGTCGCCTCGACCCAGGCGGCACGGAAATCGTCAGCGTGCCCCGCGCGGAGCACGAATCTCTTATCGAGATCCGAGCTGGCTTCGAGGCCGAAATCATCAAGACCATGGAAAACATGTGACACGAGATGGGCCAGACCGTTTGGTGCTCTAGACGGAGGCAGAGGATTGGGGCTAGCATCGCGCCACCATGGCGAACATCAGACGCATCGGAGTGCTCACGGGCGGCGGCGACTGCCCGGGTTTGAACGCGGTGATTCGAGCCGTCACCAAGACGGCGATGCACCAGTACAAACTCGAGGTCATCGGCGTGGAAGACGGCTTCCTCGGCCTCATCCAGAATCGCACGCGCTTGCTGGGTTGGAACGATGTCTCGAACATCCTCACCCAGGGCGGCACCATCCTGGGCACCAGCAACCAGGCCAATCCGCAGCGCTTCGCCATCGAAAGAGGCGGTAAGACCGAGTGGGTCGACGTTACCGACCGGGTGATCGACCACGTGCGCGCGAACGAGCTCGACGCCCTGGTTTGCATCGGTGGTGACGGCACCATGACCGGAGCCGCAAACCTGGTCGAGAGCGGCATCAACTGCATCGGCGTGCCCAAGACCATCGACAATGACCTCGAGGGTTGCGAACGCACCTTCGGCTTCGACACCGCCGTGCACACCGCCGCCGAGTGCTTCGACAAGATCCACACCACAGCCATGAGCCACCACCGCGTGATGGTGGTCGAGGTCATGGGCCGCAACGCTGGCTGGCTGGCTTTGCACACGGGCGTGGCATCGGGCGCCGACGTGATCCTGATCCCCGAAATTCCCTACGACCTCGATGTCGTCGCCGAGGTACTCCGTCGCCGCAGCAAGAACGGCAAGCGCTTTTCGATCATTTGTGTGTCCGAGGGCGCGAAACCCAAGGGCGGCGACGTCGTGATCCAGCGCCGCGTGGAAACCAGCCCCGATCCTATTCGCCTGGGCGGCATCGCCAACAAGCTGGTGGCCGACATCGAAGAACGCACCAAGCTGGATGTGCGAGCCACCGTGCTCGGACACATTCAGCGCGGCGGCTCGCCGACCCCGGCCGATCGCGTCCTGGCCACGCAGTTCGGCCACCACGCACTGGAGATCCTGATGGCCGGTGCGCAAGGCCAGCTGGTGGTGCAACAGAACGGCCGACTGGGTGAGGTCCCCATCCAAAGCGTCGCCGGCAAGCAGCGCAAGGTTACGCTCGACGACCCGCTGGTTCGCACCGCTCGCGCCGTGGGAACGTGTTTCGGCGACTAGGAACGATCTAGGTACCGCCCATGGCGAGGCAATCGGGGTTGCCGTTGGCGAAGCGCACGTCCTGGGCGCACTTGCCCGCGAGGGGCTCGCAGAATCCGCTACTGCAATCCTGGTCGACGGCGCAAACCTGGCCATAGTCTAGTTGGATGGTGCAGAAGCCGGCCGAGCAGCGCAGGTTTTCCAGGCAGGGAATCGCGGGAGTCGGGGGAATAGTATCCGGAATAGCATCCGCGCACGCGCCGCCCATGGCCACCTTGCTCGTGCACACATAGATACCGCTGGCGTTGTTGCAGAAGTAGCCTGGCGGACGGCAGGTTTCGCCGATGTTGGCACAACCCGCGCCCGGATCGACCAGCTTGGTGGTCCCGCAATGAAACTTGGCGGCATCGCAGGTCAAGCCGTTGAGGCATTCAGCGTCGTCGGTGCAAGACCCATTGGCCTGAACGGTTCCCCGGTAGACCTTGCTGCGGGCTTGTTCCATGGCCTCATAATCGTTGGCGGCGATGACATCGCCTTGTTTCACCTTGTCGTAGGCCGCGCTTACCAGATTCAGGCAAGCTTCGGCATTGGGCGGGAGGAAGTCCTTGCCCGCGCTGGCTTGCGCTTCCTTGCTGCACTTATCGAGCTGGAAAGCCATGCAATCTGCCGTCGTCATGAGACAGGCCGGCGAAACCCCGGCACACACATCCTGCGCGTACTTGTTGCAGTATTCGGTTTGGGTCAGTGGGGGTGGCTGGCTGTTACAGCCGGCGAAGGCGAGCACGCTGAGGAGGACAAAGCGGCATTTCATGGCCGGATCTTGTCCCGGACGGCTCGCAGGTCAAAAAAAACAAGGACATGGCGCCTGGCAGGCCTTCGCGAACCGTACCGGCTTCTTGTAGATTGAAAGTTGGACTTTAAATGTGCAAGATCCCCAACCTGTTCTACTGGCGCTCCAGCGACGGCATCGAAGTCGACCTGGTTCTGGAACGCGATCGCAAGCTGTTCGCCATCGAGGCCAAGTTGACCTCGACGCCGACGCCAGGCCACGCCGCGAACCTAGCCAAGTGGATGAAGCTGGCCGGTAACGCCGTGGCCGGCGCCGTCATCCAGGCCAACCTGGACACACCCACGACGCTGGTGCCCGGCATCCGTGCCATTCCCTGGTGGTGGGTGTAGCGTGGGGAGCCTCGCTCCCTACGCTCGACGTGCGGCCGCTCTTGCGGTGGTCGTGATGATGGGTGCCTGCCATGGGCGAGCTCGGTCGGCACCGACGGTCGACTGGAAGCGTGCACATGCGGAAACGGCGGCACTGCTCATGGTCGAAAAGAATGGGGCCACGAAGCTCGTGTGCCTTCCTGGCCCCGCGCAGGCACAGAAGCTCTTTCCGGGCGTTGCGCTGGGACGAATTCTGGATGTCAGCTGGAATGGCGGGCCACTGGTCGCGGGATGGGCGGCCTCCTCCGACGGAGCAGAAACGAGATCCGGCGGCCAGTTGGTGCTCCTGACAGCGCATGACAATCCGCGAAGAATCGTCAAGGACGTGCGGACCGCGCGATTCTCGCGCGACGGCGCAATGCTTGTTTACGAGGTAGAGATCGGCCAGCGTCCAAGCGGCGACGCAGGCTCGGCCCCGGCGACGACTTATGTGCTCGATCTGGCCACAGGAAACGTCAGGGACCTAGGCGCGCTGGTCGATCCCCTGTGGGAGTCCGACGGCAAGCATCTACGCGCCACGCGTTTGCGCACCCTCGGCGAAGAGCACCAGACGCCGGCAGTGACTTGGACCTCTCTGCGCGCCCGCTGGGATCGCGAATCCGGAACCACGACCATTGATGGCCGCGGCTCGGCCCAGATTCCGGCTCCGGCTGGTGAGGCCGTCGCCTGGACCGGAAACCAACGAAGCGCCAGCGGCCCTAACCCCTGTGACGTGTTCCTCAGACGCCGCGGCGGGATCAGGCATCTCGCTGTCGGAAGCCTGTGCAGAGGAATCGCGGACGACCGGAGCGTGCGCTGGTCACCCGATGGTCGGTGGCTCGCCTTCCCCCACCCGGGTCCCATTCCGGGCCAGCAGGAGCGAGGAGGATTCTTTGTCGATGTGGTGAGCGTCGAAGGCGGTCGCTATGCGGCGCTGTCTGCGCTGCACGATCGCACGCGTCCCGATCAGCTGGCGATTGTCCTGGCTCCAGGGATGGTGTGGTTCGACTGGTCGCCATCGGGACGCTTCCTGGCGATGAGCGACGGCGCAAGCGAATTGCGCGTCTACGATTTCGAGGCGCCAGGCATGGCGTTTCTGGGCCAGGGTCAACAACCGATGTGGAGCCCCGGCGGCGGCTATCTCCTGGTGCTGTCGGCCGGGCAAAGGCCAGCCACAACCGCTGTTGCGCCAACGGAGAATGGCAAGGACGTCGAAACGGAAGCCTTCGTTCTTCCCTCTGTCTCGCCTGCCGCGAGAATCCCTCTTGGATCGGTTCGAGACGCTCGCTGGTTGCCAGCCCAAGCCTGCGATAGGTAGCGTGCTCTACTTGGCGAAGTCGACAGCACGCGTTTCGCGCACCACCGACACGCGAATCTGTCCCGGATAGGCGAGCTGCGACTCGACCTTGCGGGCGATGTCCTTGGACAGCACGCGTGCCTGTTCGTCGCTGACCTTGGTGTTTTCCACGAGCACGCGCACCTCGCGCCCGGCCTGGATGGCGAAAGCGCGCTCCACACCGGCGAAGCTGGTCGCGATCTTCTCCAAATCGTCGAGCCGCTGCACATAGGATTCGAGCGACTCGCGCCGAGCGCCCGGCCGCTGATTGGAAAGCACGTTGGCGGCGTCGACGATGTGGTCCAGCACGTCCTCGGCCGGCACCTCGCCGTGGTGGGCCTCGATGGCGTGGCAAATCTTGGGTGACTCGCCGAACTTGCGCGCCATCACCGCGCCCGCCACGGCGTGCGAGCCGTCGACCTCTTGATCGACGCCACAGCCGAGGTCGTGGAGCAGCCCCGCGCGACGGGCGATCTTGACCGGATAGCCGAGCTCGCCCGCGATGGTGCCGGCAAGAAAACCAACCTCGATGGAGTGCTGAAGCAGGTTCTGCGCGGTCCCCGAACGGAAACGCAGCTTGCCGAGCAGGCGACCGAGATCCGGGTGCAGGCGTCCAATGCCAAGATCGAAGGCGGCCTGATCGCCCGCTTCCTTGCACTGCTGCTCCACCTCGTCGGTGGCCTTGCGAACCATCTCCTCGATGCGGGTGGGATGGATGCGACCGTCGGCGATGAGCCGGGTCAGCGCCAGGCGGGCAATCTCGCGCCGCACGGGATTGAAACACGAGATGACGACCGCCTCGGGCGTGTCGTCGATGATTAAATCGATCCCGGTCGCCGATTCGAGCGCGCGGATGTTGCGCCCCTCGCGCCCGATAATGCGGCCCTTCATGTCGTCCGACGGCAAGGGCACGACGGCCACCGTGCGTTCGGCCACGTATTCGCTGGCATAGCGCTGGACCGCGGCGCCCAGGATGAGCTGCGACTTCTGCTTGGCCTGCGCCTGGGCTTCTTCCTCGATGCGCTTGACCTCGCTGGCCGCTGCTGCGCGCGCCTCGGATTGGACCTCGGCGGACAGCAGCTTGCGCGCCTCCGCCTCGCCCATGCCCGCGATCTTTTCCAGCCGCGCGCGCGCCTCGGTGGCGGCCGAGGCCGCGGTCCTGGCCACGGTTTCGGCGGCCTGCTCGCGCGCCAGGAGTTGCTTTTCCTTGCGCGAGATGTTCTCGCGCTCGGCCTTCGTCTCGCGGTCGCGCCGATCCGCAGCCTCGACCCGCGCGCGGATTTCCGCGGCACCGCGATCGAGCTCTTGGCGTCGCACGCGCAGCTCGCTTTCCACCTCGCTGCGGATCTTCTGCGCGCCCTCCTTGGCCTCGACCAGGGCCTGGCACTTGATGGCGTCGGCTTCGCTGGTCGCGGCGGCCAGCGCCCGCTTGCGTTCCTCTTCGCTTTCGGGCACCGCATCCGGCTTGGATAGACGTCCAAGCAGGAAGGCGACCACCCCAGCTATCGCAGCAGCCAGAATTGCGCCGATGATTGCTCCAGCGGTCATGTTTCTACCTCAGTCGTTCGATTCTTGGCAGCGGATGACACGCTCGTCCGTGACGATGGTGTCGAGCGGCACGTCCCACTCGCCCGCGGGACAAGCCTCTACCAATTGAAAGTCGAATGCGCAGCCGACGAAGCTGGCTTTGGTGGCGTCCGGATGGGCCCGCACGTAGGCGGCCAGCTCGTCGTAGTAGCCGCCACCGTAGCCGATGCGTGAGCCGCGCTTGTCGAACACCAGGCCCGGCACCATGAATACGTCGATGTCCTGCGCGGCCAGCTCGGGACAATCCACCCCAGGTTCGAGCAAGCCGAAAATGCCAAAGACGAGGTCGGATCGGGACTTGGCCCGATGGAAGCGCAAGCGGGGCGGGATAAGTCCGGTGCTCACCCGCGGCAGCACCACGTCGACCCCTCTGCGCCTAAGCTCGGCGAGGAGCGGCTCGGTATCGATTTCCGAACGCGTAGAAACGAATCCCGCCACGGTGCGCGCCACGCGGACTTCCGGCAACTCCAGAAAGCTTTCCACTGCCCGCTCGGTCATGGCCTCGCGCTGAGCTTGCGTCAACGCATCCCTCTGCTCGGCCATGGCGCGACGAAGCGCGCGCTTCTCTTCCCTTAGCGATAGCTCGGCTGGATGCATCGCCACCGACGTTTCGTTCCTGCTCCAAGATGGTCAGCCAACCCATGGAACGGCCGCCTCACCTGCAAGGTAAGGTGCGCATCAAGAACGAGGAGGTCGCCTCGCAAGAAGATGGTTGAGAAGTTGATCATCTATGTCGAACGCCGCCTCGATGCTGGATGGTTGGGCTCGGGCGGACGCAGTGCCGGCCACTATACCCGAAAACCCGTCGTCACAATCAAGCAGGCAGTTTGTTCAACTTTTCACGACCCCTTTGAGCGACGCAGCATCTCCTCGGCGTGGGCCGCGGCTTGCGCGGTCACCGTGGCGCCGCCCAGCATCCGCGCGATCTCGTCCTTGCGCTCCTGCTCCGTGAGCAGGGCTACGCGCACCGCGGTTCGCGTCTTGGTCGCTTCCTTGGTCACCTTGACGTGGTGGTCGGCCAGGGCGGCGATCTGCGGTAAGTGGGTCACCACCAGGACTTGCCGGTGCTGGGCGATGGCGCGCAGCTTGCGACCGATGACCTCGGCCGTGGCACCACCGACGCCGGCATCGACTTCGTCGAAGACATAGGTCGTGGCCTGCCCCTCGCGCGCCAGGGCCTGGGTCACGGCCAGCATCACGCGCGACAGCTCACCGCCCGAGGCGATGCGATCGAGCGGACGCGCTTCCTCGCCGGGATTGGGCGCGAAAAGGAAGCGCACGCGATCGCGCCCGCTGGCGCCCACCGCCCCGCGATCCTCGACGGCGATGGGCACATGCGCCCCGGACAAGCCCAGGTCGCGCAGGGTTTCGTCGATCCGCTTGGCCAGGGTTCGCCCTGCCTTGCGCCGCTTTTCGCCCAGCTGGTCGGCCAGCTCGCCCATGCGCTTCTCGGCTTCGGCCACGGCCGCGCGCCGGGCGGTGAGGCCTTCCTCGAACGAACCCAGCTCCGACAGCTCGCGCGCCATTTCCTCGCGGCGCTCGATGGCGGCCTCGACCGAGCCGCCGTGCTTGCGCACGAGCCGCGCGACGAGGAACAGTCTCTCCTCGATCTCGCCCAGCCGCTCGGGCTCGAAGCGAAGCTTGCCCGCGTAGCGCGACAGGGACGATGCCGCGTCCTCGACCTGCGCCTGCGCGGCTTGCAGACTCTCGACGACCGGCGCCAGCGCCGGATCCAGGGCGGACAGGATGGCAATCTCGCGCGCCACCGCGACAATGCGACCGGCCGCCGCGTCTTCGCCCGAATAGAGCGCTTCTTCGCCCCGCGTGCACGCCGCGAGAAACTTTTCCGCGCCTTTGCAACGCTCGCGCTCGGCGCGCAAGGCCTCGTCTTCCCCGACCTTCAGATCGGCTTCGGCCAGCTCGCCCAGTTGGAAGCGCAGCAGATCCTCACGCTCGCTGCGCGATTTGGCGTCGGCGTCGAAGGCCGCGAGAGCATCGCGTGCATGGGAAAGCGCCGCGAAAGCTTGCTTGGCCTCGGCCAGCAAGGCCGCGTTGCCGGCGAACGCGTCCAGGATCGCTAGCTGGCTTTCCGGATCCATGAGCAGTTGTTGATCGTGCTGCGAGGTGATGTCGCACAGACGCCCCACCGTGGCCGCCAGATCCGCCACCGTGGCCAGCCCACCGCCGAGATGAATGCGCCCGCGCCCGGTGCGCGCGATGGCCCGCCGGACGACCAGGCCGTCCCCCACGTCTCTGCCGTCCTCGATCAGGGCACGCGCCACCGCCGAATCGGCGGCCAGATCGAACTCCGCCTCCACCCGCGCCTCCTCGGCGCCGGTGCGAATCAGATCCGCCCGTGCCCGCCCGCCGCGCAAAAGGCCCAAGGCCTCGACCAGGATGCTCTTGCCCGCCCCGGTTTCCCCGGTGATGACGGTCAAACCTGCCCCCAGCGACAGCTCGACCTCGTCGATGAGCGCGAAACCGGAAACCCGCAGCAGCGTCAGCATGGTGTCTTTGTCGGCAAGGGGGCGGTCGAAGTTGCGTACCGGTCAGGCCTTGCGCTCTCCCCACGAAAGCTTCTGGCGCAGGATCTTGAAGAAGGAATGGCCGGGACGAAACACGCGCAGGTGGCGCTCCATCTTGCGAACCTCGACCACATCGCCGGGCATCACCTCGCGACTCCAGTGTCCGTCGACGGTGAGCACACCCTGGTAGCGCGAGACATTGGTCACCGTGACGCCCATGTCCGCGCGCACCACCAGGGGCCGATTGGACAAGGTGTGGGGACAGATGGGCGTTAGCATGATGGCTTCGAGATCGGGGCTCAGGATGGGGCCGCCCGCCGAGAGGTTGTAGGCCGTCGATCCGGTCGGCGTGCAAAGGATGAGTCCGTCGGCCTTGTAGGTCGTGATGGTGTCGCCGTTGGTGGTGGCCAGAAGATCCATCAGGCGCGCGACCTCGCGCTGGTTGATGACGGCTTCATTGAGCGCGCTCTGGCTTTCGGCGGGCTTGTCCTTCGCGTGCAGGGTGACGAGAAGACGCATGCGCTCTTCGACCGGCAGGCGTCCCTGGGCGGCCTCGGTGAGCGCGGCACTAGCCTCGCTAACGGCGTAGGGGGTGAGAAACCCCAGGCTGCCGAGATTAAGGCCAAGCAATGGAACATCATGGTCGGCCACCAGCTTGGCGCCGTAAAGGAAGGTTCCATCGCCGCCCAGCGCGACCATGGCGTCGATGCGCGCCCCGATGTCCGCGCCGGGCACGGAGGGATAGCCCGTGGGCGCGCCCTGCCCGTAGTCCTCGACGAAGAGAACTTCCGATCCTTGAGCGCGTAGCATGTTCGCGAATCCGGCGGCGAGGCTCTCCGCCTCGGGATTGCCCTGTCTGACCAGGAAACCGAATCGCATCGGCGTGAGTATGGCACGGACGCACTCAAGAGTGCGTCGAACTGCCGAACTGCCGCGGCCCTAGGGCTGCATCTCGTAGAAGATGGTGATGCTGAGGCAGTGAAACTCTCGATCCGAGCTCTGGGTCACGACCTTGTCGATGATCCGAGCCTTGGGATTATCGTGAATCCACCGTGTCAAAACCTCACCGAGCTCATCGCGATCCTTCGCCTTGGTAGCCGTAAATACCTTTGCCCCCATCATTGGCGCTTCTCCTTCCAACTGTCCTACAGAACGCTGTACGCGAGGCTCTCTCACAACCTGCTTGTCTATTGAGATACGATGCAAAAGTGAAAAGGTAAATCTTTTTTTTCGTAATCTGCAACACGGTAAAGTTCCCGTGTGACACGTCGAGCCTTCCAGACGAGCCTTGACCGCAAGCAGCTGGAGTGGTTAATACTCACCCTTCACAAATTCGACCGCCCCACCTGGAGGATTGCTTGGAGACACTGCTCGGACGCCCCCTCGAAGTAGAAGTTCGGGATTCCATCGAAAAAGCGATGAAGATCCTGAAGCAGAAGATGTCGAAGGAGGGCATCCTGCAGGAAATCAAGCGTCGCCGTTACCACGAAAAGCCTTCGGTCAAGCGCAAGCGCAAGATCCGTGAGGCGCGTAAGCGGCGTCGGCGTGAGGCCAAGAGGCGCGTGATCCGCTGAGCGTCTGGATCGAAATCCAGTTCGAGACACAGGCCGAGGCCGCCGACATCTTGGCGGCCGAGGTTGGGCCTTTGGTCGGAGGCGTCGAGGTTCGCGACGCTGGTACTTTGCTTTCCACGGCGCCCGGTCGCAGTGCCGTCATTGCCCTGTGCAAGCCCGAGGATCGACAATTCCTGCTTGTCAGCGCGGAGCAGGCGCTGGCCACTGCGCGCGAGTCGGGCCTGCCCGTCGACCCGGTCACCGTCCGCGAACGCCAGGCCGACGAAAGCGAGTGGCGGGACGTGTGGAAGCAGTTCTTTCGCGCCACGCGTGTCGGGCGTCGCTTCACGGTTCGGCCGAGCTGGGATCCAGGACCAGCCCCAGCCGGCGAGTTCGTCATCGATTTGGATCCGGGACGCGCGTTCGGCACGGGTGCCCATCCGTCGACCCGACTGGCCATCGCCTTGGCTGAAAACGTGCGCCAGGAAACGCCGCACATCGCACGTTTTCTCGATCTTGGCTGTGGCTCCGGGATCCTGTCCATCGCGGTCGCGCGGCTGTGGCCCAAGGCAGCCGGGCTGGCCATCGACAACGATCCCGAGGCCACCGAGTGCAGCCAAGAGAACTTCGAGCGCAACCACCTGAGCACCGTCGCCCTCGTGACCGGCACGCTGGACAAGGCCGACGCAACCTTCGACATCATCCTGGCCAACATCCAGGCCGACGTGCTTTGCGACCTGGCGCCGGGCATGGCCGCCAAGCTGGTGCCCGAGGGCCGAGCGATCCTCTCGGGCATCCTGTGCGACCAGGGGGATGACGTGCTGGCCGTCTACGCACGCGCCGGGTTCAGCCTGGACACGCGACAAGACGAAGGCGAGTGGACAAGCCTTCTGCTGCGCAAGTCAGGTTCGCGGAGCTAGGAGCGATCATGGTGCGGCTCTTTGTTTCCCCGGAGAAACTGCAAGGCGCACGCGCAAACATCGACGAAGCCGCCCACCGCCACCTGATCAAGGTGTTGCGGCTCGCTCCCGGGGCAGCCATCCAAGTCTTCGACGGCGCCGGTACGGTCATCGAGGCGCGCATTGAATCCGTGGGCAAGTCGTCGGTCGAGATCACCCTGGGAGAGCGCTTCCAGGTGCCCGGCCCCCTGTGCGCCATCACCCTGCTGCAGTCGCTGCCGCGGGGCGAGCGCATGGATTTTGTCGTGCAGAAGACAACCGAGCTGGGCGTAAAACGCATCGTGCCCGTGCTCACCGAGTACGGCATGGTCAAGCCGCCAGCGAACCGCAGCCGGCGCTGGCAAACCATCGCCGAAGAGGCCGCCCGCCAGTGTGGCCGCGCCGACGTCCCGGAGATCTTCGATTGCCTCGCCTTGGCCCCTGCCCTTGCCCAGTTCTGCGGCAAGGAAGGCGCGCGCTTCGTGCTGTGGGAAGGCGAGCGAACCCGTCCCTTCCGCGCCGCGCTTGCCACCGGCCCGCGCGAGGTCGCGCTGCTGGTCGGACCCGAGGGTGGATTTTCCCATGCCGAGGTGGCCGCGGCCAGCAAGGCCGGTTTCGTGCCGGTTTCCGTCGGCCCGCGCATCCTGCGCGCGGAAACCGCCGCCATGGTAGCCGTGGCCCTAGCCCAAGCCGCCGCCGGCGGGCTGGACTAGAATGTCATCGCGTTGGCGGAGCCGGGCTTTGCCTGGCGGAGCCAGAGCGCGCGAGGCCGAGCGAAGCGAGCGGGGTGGTGGTGGGTGGGTGGGGCCGAAGGTTTGGAAACCTCGGGACCTGCCCGCCACCCTCCCCACCCCTCGGGCTTCGCCCTCGCCCTCCCAGGGTTTCCATGTCAATCAATAAACTTGCGGCCAGGGGCCAGCCTTCGCAAAATGGTCGCGTGACCAGCTACGCGGCCGTCGTCGAGACAGGCATCCAAAGCGATTCCACGGGGACAGCCGTGCCCGTGCGTGCGGCATCGAATGGCGCCAAGGTGCACAGCCGCGAGACGCAGGTGGTGCGTGTGCGGGCCGCGGGTTTTCCCCGGCGAATGCTGGCTTCCCTCATAGACCTGGTGCTGATCCTGGCCATATCCGTGGCGGTGACAATAAGCGCCGCTCTGGTGCTCGGCGTCCACCTTCCGACGGCCAAGGAGTTTGGCGCCGACTTCGTCATGGCGGGCTTGCTCGATCGCAATCCCATGGCCGCGGGCGCGTTCGGTCTGCTTTTCGGCCTCAGTGCGCTCTACCAGATCTATCTGGGCGGCGTGTTGGGCCAGACCCTGGGCAAGCGTCTGCTTGGCCTGCGCGTGATCTCCTCGCGCGGTGAAGCTCCTGGCCCGCTTGTCGCTTGCGTGCGTTTTCTCGTCATGGTGCTCTCGCTGGCCCTGGCTGGCTTGGGCTTTCTGTGGTGCATTTTCGATCGCGAACGCCGCGCCCTGCACGACCACCTGTCGGGCACTTACGTCATCCTCGACGAACGATGATGGCGATGTGCCCGAACCAGCCGCCATGCCCCTGTCCGAAATCGCCCAGGCCCTCGTTCGCCGCGGAGTGATCACGCGCGAGGCCGCCTCCGAGGCGGAGCAGCGCAAGAATCTCTATGGCGGTGGCCTTGATAGCGCGCTTCTGGAATTGCGCGCCACCGACGAGGAGACGCTGACCACCCATCTCGCCGAGATCATCGGCATCCCACTGGCGTCCCCAAGCACCCTTTCGTCGCGACCGGACCGGACGGCGAGCGCCTGGATGGATGGCGCCACTGCACAGAAGCTGGGTGCCGCACCACGAGCCAAGCAAGGCGATGTTCTCGACGTGCTGGTTCGACCAGAACACGATCACGATGCCCTGGTCGCTTGGGCGACAGAGCGCTCGCTGCTCATCGAGCCGGCGCTGGTGTGCGAAGTGCGTTTTCGGGCGCACGTCCATGCGCTGTACGGCGTTCCCATGCCGCCGCGCTATCTTGCCTTGTTGGCAAAATTGGTCGGCACCGAGAACGCGCGCGCCGTGGCTGGCGACAGCGCGCGGGACATGCGAACTCCCACGCCGGTCATGGGCGGCGTCGATCCGGTGGACACCTTGCTTGCGGCGGCGCGACTGGGCGGCGCCAATGCGCGACGGAAGGCCCTGCGACGCCTATCCCGGCGCGTTCACGACCCGCGCGTGATCTCCTTCCGTCGCGCGCTGGAGAAGAAAGCGGCAACCGGCGATGCCACCGTCGCCACGGGCGCGCTGCGCGCCCTGGCCGAGTTGCGCGACAAGAACGCGGTCCCAGTCATCGCCGAGATCTTGGAAGCCGCAGATGTGGACATCGCGGCTGCGGCGCACGCCGCGCTGGTGGCCTTGAGCTGCGAGGACGTGGGCACGAAGGCCAGACGCTGGCTGGATTGGTGGACCAAGATGGGAAGCCTTTCACGCACGGAATGGCTTCTCGAAGCTCTGGCCAGCCGCAATCCCGAGCTGCGCTTGCTCGCTTCGAGCGAGCTCTACGAGATCTCCGGCGAGTACTTCGGCTATCACTACGACCTTCCCGAGCGCGACCGCGAAGAGGCACGCCAGCGCTGGATTGCCTGGTGGCAAAGCAAGAAGCTAGGTTCGTGAGACTCCCCTACGGACACGGCGGAGAACCGGACTGCAAGCGGGCGTAGCCGGTCTGGGCAACCGCGTGCTGGCTGAAACGCTGGCGAACCACATCGCCCTTGCAGGCATTGAGCAGGCCGACCTCCAGCCAACCGGTGTCGAGGTAGAGATAGCTGGCCCGGGCATCGTCGATGGCCTGGTTCCAACTGTCGCGCAGGCCGAGCGATATGCCGTCGCTGCCCGTATCGAGCTGGGAGTCCGCGCCGAGAAGATGAAATGCGTGCAGCATGCGATAGGTTTCTGGAAACTGATCCGAGGCGGCCATGCCTGAAACGTAGGGAGTCACCACATCGGGCTTGAATCCCGAGCAGGTAACGTAGGCGCACGCATCGGGACTAGAAGCGCTGGCCCAACCTGCCAAGGGCAGGTTGTTTGCCGCCGCGTATTGGTATTGCGCGCGCAGCGTGTTCTGGGCGGATGCTCCGAGCGACAGTGGCCCCATGGGGATCTGGTCGCTGGCGAGGTAGAGCAGTCCAGCAAGCTGCAAGAACGGTCCGCCGCTGTCGCTGGCCGGAATGGTGGCGTTGGCGCACAGCTCGCCAGCGCTGTACCAGGGCGCGCCTGCTGGGCCCGCCAGCGCGCAACCACTGCGCGACAGCCCGGTTGTCCAGAAGCACAGGGGCGCGGCGCCCGTCGCCTCGGCCAGGAAAGCGCCCAGCAGATAGTCCGTGCCGAAGCGATCCACGGTCCAGTCGGCGTAGAAGCCCACGCAACGATCGAGACCGGGAAGAAGCGTACCGGGACAGCCGTTGCGGTCGTCGTAGAGCACCGAGAAATCCATCTTGCTACGCAGTGCTGCGGCACGCGGGGCGAGGTCTGGCCATGTGGATTCGACCACCATCAGCGCCGCGTAGAGCTGAGGCTGGTCGGTCAGGCTGGCCACGCGGTTGTTTGGATTCGGCATCATGGAGACCGGCGAGTGCCAATCCTGAAACCATCCGCCGCCGGCGTAGGGCTGGCCATTAGCTCGGGTGGTCGCGCGTGCCCCGGGAAAAGACTCGACGCTGGCGAGAATGCGAGTCGCGCCGTCCTTGGCGGTGGCTTCGTCGAGCAGCGCCGCGGCCGGCGCCGTGCTCAGAAAGGTCAGTGCGTTGGCGATGTTCACGGCCCCCGTCTGGGGTTCGTAACAGGCAAGATCCGGGTACGGAGGCAATGTCGACGGGCACGAGACATCGCAATCGGCCAGCCGCGTTGGATCGGAGACGAAGCTGACTTGATCGATCCAAATGGTCGGATTCGCGCCGCTGGCCGCGACCGACGAGGCGAAGGTCAGGTAGTTGAGGTGAGCCGCATCCGTGCCCGGGAAATCGGTGGCAAGGGTGAAGGTCCGATCGGCCCACGCCGTCGAGCCGGGCAGGATGACCGCGGGCTCGACCGCGCTGGTGGTCCCGGAATTGAGCTTGAACTGCCAGGCCGAGGTGGCATCCGAGGTCCGGTAGCGGATGCGAACTTGGGCGTAGCGGCTGACGTCGGCATGGGCGTGCCACATCAGGCCGCCGAACTGATTGGGTGCGCCCGCCTCGCCGCCGTCGTCGAGCAAGAGAACGATCTTCAAGGCCCAGAGCAGACTGGGAATCGTGCCGTCCGGCGCCCGATCCGCGAACGACCAGTAGACCGTCGCGTCCGTCCGGGTCGCGTCCTGGGAAAACGTCGAAATATCGGCGAAGGCAAGCTGCGGTACCACGCCCCAGGCGGGATTGACGCTCGCCGAATCGGCCGCGAAAGGACCGCCGCACGGAATGTTGTCGTAGGGCAAGCCGGTCCACGGATCCCGCCACAGGTTGAGCAGCTTCGCCGAATCGGAAAGCAGCTCGCCGCAGGCATAGACCTCCTCGATGGGCTTCACGATGAGATTGGCCCCCTCTGAAGAAAGGTCCAAGGCAGTGGCCAAGTCGACATCCAGGCCCACATCCGTACCGACCGCCGAGTCCAGCGCGAGCGGAGCGTCTGGCGTGTTGGTAGCCACATCCACCTCCGGGGAGCCATCCATGCGCTTGCCGGGGCTCGAACCGCAACCCGGAACGACGACGGCTCCAACCAACAAGAGCACCGCCGGAACGAGTTTCCCGAGCTTGCGCATGTCTCCCACAGCCTAGCTTGGGCGGCCGCATCTTCAAGCGTGAACCCGGGGCAGTTCATTTCCGCCACCACGATCGCGCCGGCTGCGGCGGCGCCGGCCTGTGGTAGATTGCGCGCCCGATGTTCGAGACACTTACCAAGGGTTTCAGGTCCGCCAAGCAAAAATTCCAAGGCCTGGCTGAGCTCGACGAGAAAACCGTGGACGAAGCGCTGGCCGAGGTACGCACCGCGCTCCTCGAAGCGGACGTCGGGTTCGAAGTCGTGCAGGCGTTCTGCAAGCAGGTGAAGGAGAAGGCGGTCGGCGTCATCGTCAAGGTGCGCGCCACCAGCAAGGAGAAAGTCCGCCGGGTCAGCCCCGAGGACCACTTCGTCAAGCTGTGCCACGACGAGCTGGTGCAGCTCATGGGTGCCGTCGATTCCGACATCCGCTTCGCAAAGAAGGGCCCGACCGGGATCATGATGGTCGGCCTGCAAGGTAGCGGCAAGACCACAACGGTCGGCAAGCTCGCGCGCTACTTGGAGAAGCAGGGGCGACGCCCACTTCTGGTGGCCGCCGACGTCTACCGCCCGGCCGCCATCGAGCAACTTCAGATTCTGGGCCAGACGCTGAACATGCCTGTGTACGCCGAACCGGGTGGAAGCCCTCCGCTCATCTGCGAAAAGGCGCATCGCTACGCCGCGGAACACGGCCGCGATACGGTCATCTTCGACACCGCCGGCCGTCTCGCCATCGACGAGCCGCTCATGAACGAGCTCAAGGAGATCAAGCGCCGCACCAACCCGGCCAACATCTTCTTTGTCATCGACGCCATGATCGGCCAGGACGCCGTAGCCACCGCCAAGACCTTCCACGATTGGCTGAACTACGACGGCGTGATCCTGACCAAGCTCGACGGCGATGCCCGCGGCGGCGCGGCGCTGTCGGTGAAGGCCGTCACGGGCAAGCCGGTGAAGTTCGTGGGTATGGGCGAGTCGCTCGATCGCCTGGAAGAGTTCCGTCCCGAGGGCATGGCCAGCCGCATTCTCGGCCGCGGCGACGTGGTCGGACTGGTCCAGCAGTTCGAAGAAGTCGTCGACGAAGAGAAGGCCGAGCAGGACGCCATGCGCATGCTCAAGGGGAAGTTCGACATGAACGACTTCCTCGAGCAGATCTCGGTTTTGAAGAAGATGGGGCCGTTGTCCGAGATGATCGAGAAGATCCCGGGCGTGGCCGATGCCAACATCCAGGTCGACGACAACGAGCTCGTGCGCATCGGCTCCATCATCTCGTCCATGACCGACGCCGAACGACGTCAGCCCGAGATGTTCGTCATCACGAGCTGGGAAGAGGTCATCGACAGCGGCAAGCGCAAGAAGAAGCGCAGCGCGTTTTTCGACACGAGTCGCATCGCCCGCGTGGCCCGCGGCTGCGGCCGCAAGGATTCCGAGGTCGCCGACCTGCTCAATCGCTTCGCGATGATGCGCCAGATGATGATGCAGCTTGGGGCATCGTCGGGTCTGCTGGGCAAGATTCCTGGTTTCAAACAACTCGGACAGCTCAACCAGGCCAGAAAAATGCTGGGGGGCATGGATATGGACCAGCTCGCCTCGATGATGAACATGCAGTCGCGCGAGCGCGGCCATTTCCAGGCGCCCACCCGCAACATCGACCGCGCCAAGGAAAAGCGCAAGCGCAAGGACGCGCGCAATGCCCGCAAGAAGGCGCGCAAGAGACGCTAAGGCTGGCCTCGTTAGACGGAGAACGCTAGTGCCAGCACAAGTCCGAGCGCGAGGAAGAGGGCCATGACGGCAATCGCACCGGCGACCAAAGGCAGACGGCTGCGCACATGCGCCTCATCCTTGGACGACGTCGCATCGAGCGCTGGCAGCGCCCCTGCGTCGCCCGCCTCCATCTGCCGCAAGTAGCGCTCTTCCGGATCGATCACGCGCAGCCGGGTTTTCCCCACGCAAACGATCTCTCCGTCGCGCAATACGCGAGTGCCTGCCACGCGCTGGCCGCCCACTTCGACGCCGTTCTTCGACCCCAGATCGCGCAATACGATGCCCAGTGGACCGCGCTCGAAGGCCACGTGCTCGCGCGAAACGTCGTCGTCGGCAATGGCCAAGTCGCACTGCTCGCCGCGGCCCAGCTTGAAAACGCGGCCACAGGCGAGAAGCTCCAGTTCGCGCCCCAGCGCCGGACCAGCCTCGACCACAAGGCGCGCACACTCGGAGGGTGGGCAGACCTCGAACAGGTCGTGAACCAGCCGGCGCGCCAGCGTCGCGGTTCCCTCCTCGGCCAAGCTTGGCCCAGCGCTCGGCTCCTCGCCGGGCCCATCGGATGCCAGCTCGCCCTCGAAGCGCAGCTCGACGCCCGCCAGGTCCACCACGTCCCCAACTGCGATGGCCTCCGCGCTGTGCGGCGCCAGGCGCCTCCCGCCCAGCAGGGTACCGTTGGCGCTATTCAGATCCTCGATGCGGTACCCGTTATGGTCGCGAAAGAAGCGTGCGTGCCGGCCCGAGATGGCTGCGAATGGCAATTCGATAGCCGCCTCGTGACCACGCCCAATCATCGCCTCTCCGCTGGCGAAGGGAACGTCGACCATGCGCTCGATGACGAGCGCGCTGGCGCCGGAAAGCGCTGCTACCGGCTTCGCGCGTATGAAGAAGCGCAGCCGCACCGGAAAACGCAGCTCCCGTCAATGGGCCGCTCAGCCCGAGCTCTGCGGGGCCGCCGGTGCGTCCGCGGAAGCGGCTTCGCCTTCGCCACCAGATGAAGGCGCAGCGGCGGGCGACGCCACCGGGGCAGCTGGAGGTGCGGCGGGCGCCGGCAGCGGGCCAGGATCGATGCTGTGCTGCTTGAGCGCGGCCAGGTAGTGATCGCGCTCGGCCAGTGCGCCTAGCAATTTGGCCCGCATGACGTCGTTGTTCTGCTTGAGGCGCGAGATCTCGGAAAGATCGCGCTGGCGGGTGGAATCGGTCTTCGACGCGCGAGCCAGCGCCTTGAGGAACTCCGCCTGTGGAACCTCTTGGAAGGGCGTCGAGCGGTACTTGCCCGTCTCGACCTTCTCGAGGTAGCCCTCGGCAGCCATGCCCAGCAATGCACGCGAGACCGCGGCCTCGCTGGCGCCGATGGCCATGGAAATATCGACGGGCGTGAACATCTGTCCGGTCTGGGCGTGTTTCTTGAGCTCGTCAAAGAACTCTTGTCGCCCGAGCTTGGTCCCGGAATCGGAGCCGGCACCGGAACCGGTTCGTGTGTTGGCGTGGCTGCGCTTGAGACTCATTTTCTCCCCCACAAGTCAAATGGCAGCGACTTTATACATCAGATGGGCGCCCGGCGTCTCGTGCGTGATCGGGAAACTCTTTCCGTCTCAACGCTGCTTACGCTTACGCCGAGTGGTCCGCGCCGGGCCGGTTTCCGCGGGGACGGCCAGCGGCTGCTCCCACAGACGTAGCGCGGTCGGATCCGTCTTGTACTTCTTGAACAGGAAATAGAGCAGCGTCCCCGCGGCTATCACCGAAACCAGGCCGATGAACTGCGAGGTGGACAGCACACCGACGTTGCCGCGGTCGGAATCGCCGCGGTAGATCTCGATGATCGAACGCAGAACACCGTAGCCCACCACCCACGCCACGAACACCAGGCCCGAGAACTTGCGCACGCGGCGCAGGACCATGAGCAGAGCAAAGATCGAGAGGCCGGCCAGGGTTTCGTAGATCTGCGTGGGGTGCACGGGGAACGACCACCGCGACGACTGGTCGAGACCGAAGTGCGCAACGTGGTCCTGCCAAGCCGGCGCCTCGGGTGGAAAGCGGATGCCCCAAGGCAGATCCGTGCGTTTGCCGTAGTCGCAACCGTAGAGCAAACAGCCCACCCTGGTGATGGCGGTGCCGAGAACCACCGACGGCGCCGAGACATCCGCCCAGCGCAGCAGGTGGATCTTGCGCTTGTGGCAGCCGTACCAGCTTGCAAGAAAGCCGCCGATGAGGCCACCATAGGCGACCAGACCGCCCTTGTTCAGCAAAAAGATGTCGACCGGGTTGGAAAACTCCTGCCACTCGGTGATGACGTAGAGGACGCGCGCCCCGACGATGGCCCACACCGCGGTCCACATGTAGATCGCACCGGCTTGCTCGCTGGGAATGCCGTCTTGCTTGGCCAGGCGAAGCGCCAGAAACCAGCCAACGACCATGGAGGTGCCCAGCATCACGCCATACGAGAAGATGGGCACGGGCTTCCAATCGTGGGCAAACATGCCGCCCGAGGGAATCCACGAACCGCCGCGCAGGCCGAGCAACAGCCACGCGCCCACCAGTAAATAGAGCGGTGTCGATGTGCGCGGCGTCTTGGGGTTGCGCCGACGAGCGCGCGCGTTCCACAGCGCCGAGGCGGCAGCCAGGATCAAGGCCAGAACGAAGAGCAGCTTCGATGGAATGTGCGCAAGGGTCTGAAGCATCGGCCCTTTCTAGCAGAAATGCGTGCCAGAATTCCTGCGACCGCCATCACGGCAAGAGAATCAACTCGCCATAGCAAGAATCGCGCAACCTCTCCGCCCAAGAACCTTCGGGGCGGCGGCTGCGCGATTCGCTTTGGAGTCCGGCTAATTCTTCGGCGTCTCGGTGTACTCGGCGTCGATGACGTCGTCCTTCTTGCCCGCACCGTCGCTGGACGGCGGCTCCGTCCCGCTCGAGTTCGCCTGCGCGCCGCCCGATCCGCCAGCGGCCTTGTACAGGGCCTCGGCCATCTTGTGCGACGCCTTTTCCAGACGCTCGAAGGCGCCCTTGAAGACCTCGGCGTCCGTGGCTTCCTTGTTCGCCTCCAGCGTCGCGTGCGCTTCCTTGAGCGCCTCTTCAAGCGCCCCGCGCTCGCCCGTCGGAATCTTGTCCTTGTTCTCGTCGAAGTGCTTCTGCACGCTGAATTGCAGGCTCTCCAAGTGGTTGCGCGCCTCGATGGCCTCGCGCCGCTTCTTGTCTTCTGCCTCGTGCTCCTGCGCCTCTTTCGTCATGCGGGCAACTTCGGCCTCGGACAGACCGGACGAGGACGTGATGGTGATCTGCTGCGCCTTGTTGGTGGCCTTGTCCTTGGCCGACACATTCACGATGCCGTTGGCGTCGATGTCGAAGGTGACTTCGATCTGCGGGATGCCACGCGGCGACGGCAAGATGCCTTCCAGACCGAACTTGCCGAGCAGGCGGTTGTCGTTCGCCATGGGCCGCTCGCCTTGGAAGACCTTGACCTCGACCGAGGTTTGGTTGTCGGCCGCGGTCGAGAACGTCTCGGACTTCTTGGTTGGAATCGTCGTGTTGCGCGGAATAAGCGTGGTCATGACGCCGCCCAAAGTCTCGATACCAAGAGACAGCGGCGTCACGTCGAGAAGGAGCATGTCCTTGACCTCGCCCGAGAGCACGCCGGCCTGCACCGCCGCGCCCAGCGCGACGACTTCGTCGGGGTTCACGCCCTTGTGCGGCTCCTTGCCGAAGAAATCCTTCACCACCTGCTGCACCTTCGGGATGCGCGTCGACCCACCCACAAGAACGACCTCGGCGATCTCTGACGCCTTCTTGCCCGCGTCGGCGAGCGCCTTCTTGGTTGGCTCGATGGTGCGCTGGATAAGGTCGTCGACCATCTGTTCGAGCTTGGCGCGCGAGAGCTTGATTTGCAGGTGCTTGGGGCCCGACGCATCCGCCGTGAGGAAGGGCAGATTGATCTCGGTTTCCAGGACCTGCGACAGCTCGATCTTGGCCTTTTCGGCCGCCTCGCGCAAACGCTGCAGGACCATCTTGTCCTTCGAGACGTCGATACCCTGATCCTTACGAAACTCGGCGATCAGCCAGTCCATGATTCGCTGATCGATGTCGTCGCCGCCGAGGTGGGTGTCGCCGTTGGTCGACACGACCTCGACCACGTTTTCGCCTACTTCCAGGATCGAAATATCAAACGTACCGCCGCCGAAGTCGTAGACTGCGATGATCTCGTCCTTCTTCTTGTCGAGGCCGTAGGCGAGAGCTGCCGCCGTGGGCTCGTTGACGATGCGCTTGACGTCGAGGCCGGCGATGCGGCCAGCGTCCTTGGTGGCCTGGCGTTGGGAGTCGTTGAAGTAGGCGGGCACAGTGATGACCGCCTCGGTGACTTTTTCGCCCAGGTGATCCTCGGCGGCCTTCTTCAGCTTGCCGAGCACCTTGGCCGCGACCTCGGGCGGGGTGACCTGCTTGCCGCGAATCTCGAAATCGACCTCGCCATGGGCGCCGCGCAAGCTCTTGAAGGGCATGCGCTTGATGTCATCGGCGGCTTCCTCGAAGCGGCGGCCGATGAAGCGCTTGGACGAGAAGACCGTGTTCTCGGGATTGGTGATGGACTGCCGGCGCGCGATCTGGCCGACCAGAACCTCGCCCTTGTCGTCCCAGGCGACGACAGACGGAGTCAGGCGTCCGCCTTCCTCGTTCGCGATAACCTTGGGCTCCTTGCCATCCATGATGGCAACGACCGAGTTGGTGGTCCCGAGGTCAATTCCGATGATCTTTCCCATGATTTGCGTCCCTTTGTTCTTGCGTCAGAAAGCTTTGAACCAGTACCAGACCGATAGGTAAGCACCCCACCCACCGGGTCAAGCGCTCGTGACGCGCGACCCGCGCGCGACCATCGACGGCTTGAACCGACGCGACTACCGGCCTCCGCAGCGGCCAATCTCGAGATCCGGGCGCAGGCCCTGGGCGCGCGCCAAATGGAAAAGACCATCCATCTCCACCGTGCCTGGACACACAAGCGAGCCCACCTCGGCGCGCAAGAGCGCGTGATCGAGCAAGCGCATAGGCGAGGCTGTTCGACGCCGGCTGCTGCCACTGTCCAGCGCTGGCGAGAGCACAACCATGGCCGCGAGCGCGAAGGCAGCGGCCACACGCGCCCGGCCGAGCCGGCTAGACACGTGCAGAAGCCCAGCACACGCAAACACGCAAGTCACCGCGATGGCAAAGGGCAGCGCCGCGCGCGTCGGTGCCCAAACCGCCAGCCGCTCGGCGGAATGGGCGAAGAGCAAGGACGTGAGAACAGTCAGGACCAGCCATGCCGTGAGAGCGGCCGCGCGGGTGGCGAGGACCACGATTCCGATGGCGGCCAGGAGAGAGCCCACCACGCCCACCTCGTCCGCCAACTCGACCGCCGCGGCCCAAGGTTCACCGATGCCGCTCGCGGCTAGCCGTCCGACAGGCGAAATCAACTTCGACAGCGAAATCGGAACCGAAGTGGTCGCCACGCAAGCAAGCGCCATGGCGCCCGCGGCGGCCACGAAACACAGCGGAGCCAAGAGCGGCCAGCGCGCACCTTTGCGCAACGACCAGATCGCCAGGCCGACGAGAGGCGGCCAGAGCAACGGCCCCGCGATGGGATCGACCCCGACCGAAAGTCCCGCGAGCCCGGCCAGCAGGTAGCCCGCGGCTGAATGGTCGTGGTCGCGCAATAGGGCGAAGCCGGGCAAGAGGGCCGCCACCAGAAGGACAAGTGTTGCCGAAGCGCTTCCCGACGTGGCGCCCACGTCGAAGGTCGAGAGCGAGAAGGCGGCGGCGAGCGCCGCCCCAGTCGCGGCGATGGGTTCATGCACGAAATCCCGCGGCTCCTGGCGAGCATGGGTCGGCGGTCGCAGGAGTGCGCAGGCCTGCAAACACAGGCGGCTGAGCAGCGCAATCGCAAGGGCGCACAGCACCGCCGAGACCAGATTGGCGCGCAGGGGCGCGTCGCCGAATGGAAGATACTGGCCCACGCGCACGGCGAGCAGGGCCAGAAACGCGGGTTGCGTGCTGGAATCGAGCGTGATCCCGGCCGCTACGTGGGGCGCTCCCTCGACGCGGGCCAGGCCGAGCGGCATGGCGAAGGCATAGAGCAGTAGCGCGCCGACGAAGATCGCCGGATCCAACAAAGGCCAGTCGCGCGGCTTGCTAGCCATGGTCATGGAGGCGATCAGAAGCGAAAGCGAGTCAGAAGTCGAGAATGAGGATATTTGACGAAGGGGGTGGCGCCCGGTATCCCGAAAGGAGTGCATTCCATTCGGGGTCGCAACCGCATCACCTCAGACCTGGGTCGAGCCCTGCGCGGCCCTGCGGTGGCCATCGGCAATTTCGACGGCGTGCACCTTGGCCACAGAGCCTTGCTGGAGGAAGCCCTGCGCATCACGCACGCCTCGGGCGGCGAGACCGTGGCGCTGACCTTCGACCCTCATCCTGCGCGCTTTTTCGCCCCAAGCCTCGCGCCGCCCATGTTGACGCCACTCCAGCGCCGCATCGAGCTTCTGCAAGAGGCCGGTGCGGAGGTGGTCCTGGTCGAGCCCTTCACCGCCGAATTCGCGGGCCTTTTGGCCGAGGATTTCGTGGAAAAGGTTCTGGCCAAGGACATGGGCGCGCGCCACGTGGTGGTCGGCGCGGACTTCAGCTTCGGCAAGAATCGGCGCGGCAACTCTAGCCTGCTGTCCAGTGTGGGCCGGCACCTTGGCATCGGCGTGTCGGTCGTTCCACAAGTCACTGCAAGCGGCCTGGTTTGCTCGTCGACCAAGATCCGCGAGTTCGTGCTCGAGGGCCGCGTGGAAGGAGCCAGCCTCTTGCTCGGACGACCATTTGAAATCGACGGCACGGTGGTGCGCGGCGCCGGCCGGGGCCGGACCTTGGGCGTGCCGACCATCAATCTCGCCTACCAGGGAGAGATTCTGCCCAGGCCCGGCGTCTACGCCGGGCGGGCTCGCCGAATCGACGGCGACCCGACTTGGTTCGCCGCGGCCATCAGCATCGGCAGCAATCCCACCTTTGCCAAGCCCGGCGATCCCGAGCTATTCATCGAAGCGCATTTGCTCGACTTCGCGGGCGATCTCTACGACACCAGCATGCGCGTGGCATTCGTGGCCCATCTTCGCGAGCAGCGCCGCTACGCCAGCGTGGACGAACTGGTCGCCGCCATCCAAAGCGACATCGCGCGCACAAGGGAAATTTGCACATGACGACTGATCATCTTTACGAAACCGAAACCATGGCCGAGCTCTGCGCACGCCAAGGCCGCATTGGCGAGGCGATTTCCATTTATCGCACCCTCGGCGAGAGCGGACCCGATCTCGCCGCGCGCACGCGCGCCAAGGGACGTCTGACAGCGCTGGAATCGACCTGGCAGCCTTTGCGCGAGACCGAGGTGCCACCCGCAGACATCCCCCTGCCCTCGCCCCCTGGCGTGGCCGTGCTGGTGGGTGAGGATCAAGTGACCATCGCCTGGGCTTTGCCCGAAGACACCGCGCCGTTGGCGCTCGATGTGCTCGTCCTGCAAAAGACGGCCGCGGGCATCGACGCGCAGAAAAAGCTCTTGCCCCTCGAAACTGCCTCGGGCCGCATCGGACTTGCCGTGCCGTCGGTCCATTCCGCCATTGCCGCGGCCGGAACCGTGCGCGCCGGCCGCTTCGTGGCGCTGGCGCGATCGGCTACCTAGCTTTTCCTTCCAGCACCTCTTCGCACTTGTCGGGCATGGCGGGGGCGTTCTCGCCGGGCGGGCCACGCTTGGCCGCCGTCCTGCGCGCGTCCTCCGAGAACCACCACTTGAGCGTATCGCAGCCTTCGCCGTCGGGAAGAGGCTGGGGCAAGGTGCAGTCGGGGCTGTCCTCCGGGCATTGCAGGCGCACGTGGAAATGGTCTTGGTGTCCCCACCAAGGGCGCACGCGCGCAAGCCACGGACCGCGCCGGGCCTTGTCCTCACAAAGGGCGCGCTTGACCGCTGGATGCACGAAGATGCGATCCACGGCCGGGCTCGACGCCGCTGCCTCGATCAAGCGCTCCACGCGACGGTTCCAGGCAGGCAACATTTTGTTCGTGCGCAGGTCCACGACAGAAGGCGCTGGCGGAACCGATTTCTTGCCAGGAGCGAGCGGCTCCGTCGGTGGCTCGTACCAGATGTCCACGTCGAGGCCACTTTGATGGCTGCGGTGACCGGTCGGCGTGGGGCCGCCTCTTGGCTGGCCGAGGTCGCCTACCGCCAGCAGGCCGAGCTTGTCCTTGCGGGCGACGGTCGCGAGCTTGCGCAGATACGCGATGAGCGAGGGATGACCGAATTCGCGATGCCGCTCGGGACGCATGAGGATGAAGCCCGGGCCATGCGCAGGCAGCGCAAGCGCGCCCTGCACGCACCCCGAGCCGGGTTGACCGATGGACAGCGGTGGCCCCGGCCTGGGTGTGGTCACCTGGCTCCAACGCGGATCGAAAGTCCGCGCGGGAGACGCCCCCTCGGCGCCCGTCCCCACGTCGCGCGCGCCGGCGTCGGGCGAGGCCGCGGCCATCGGCAATGCAAGAACAACGACTATCGACCACATCGGCAGCCCCAATCTGCGCGCGCAATCGGGAGTTCGCCAGTTTCCGCGAAAGTAAATTCGCGGACTTCACCCCACCTGCGGCCGAGCCCTCGGGGTATTCTCTAGAATGTTGGCCCGGAGTTTAAAGGAGCGCTCATGACGTCGCTGTCGGTTGCCCGCAGAGTATCTTCGCTAGCTTCCGTTTTGGCGCCAGCGATGGCGCTCCTGCTGGCGACTGGCTGCTCGACTGGAGGCACAAGCCCGGGCGCTGGCGGCAGCGGCAACGGCGGCACCACTGGTAACGGCGGAGCCACGGGCAACGGCGGCACGACCACTTCAGGTGGCACCACTTCCTCGGGCGGCAGCACAGGCAACGGAGGAACCAAGGGCAGCGGCACAACACCCCCCGTCGGTAGCGGCGGATCGACCATCAAGGGCGGCACCACCGGTAGTGGCGGCGTGCACACCTCCGGCGGAGTCATTGGCCTTGGCGGGACCATCGCCAATGGTGGAAGCACCGGCAGCGGCGGCAGCCCTAGCACCGGCGGCACCGCTATTGTGGGTGGAAGCACGGGAGCCGGAGGCGTGGCTGCCAGTGGCGGAACCACCGGCACCGGCGGCGCCACGGGCACGGGCGGAAGCACCGCTACGACAACGCCCTCGACGTGCGACCCGACTCTCCCCGCGGGTAC
Source organism: uncultured delta proteobacterium (assembly GCA_963723955.1). Classification (GTDB taxonomy): domain Bacteria; phylum Myxococcota_A; class Polyangia; order Fen-1088; family Fen-1088; genus Fen-1118. The sequence goes on along the minus strand of CAVRSU010000007.1, from coordinate 104,824 downwards.
TTCCTACATCGCCTCGGCGAGCGGCAGCGGCAGCACTTGCACGGCGGCTTCGCCCTGCTCCGCAAACACGGCCATCGGGAAGCTGAAAGCTGGGCAAACGGCCTATCTCCGCGGCGGCACCTACGGCGGCCTGCAAATCTCGAATTCGGGCGACACGACCGGCTCCATCACCATCGCGGCTTACCCGTGCGAGCTGCCCATCGTGGACTCGGGCGGCGTCGGCATCTCGGGAACCTACGTCAGTATCCAAGGCATCGTCTCGCGCAATACGGCCTCAGGCTTTGGCAACAAGTGGACCGGCGGTGGCACGACCAATTCGAACGGCCACATTGAGTTCGTCAACTGCATCGCGGACATGAACACCATGAATGGCATCGCCTTCCACAGCGCCGTGGGCGTCCACATCAAGCAGAGCATTGTCGCCCACAACGGCAGCAGCACCACCGCTTCTTGGTCGAGCGGGGTCGATTTGTTCGGAGCACAGGGTACCTACCAGGACAACATTGTCGAGCAAACTGTCGCCTTTGAAAACGTCGACATGCAACAGCACACCGACGGCAGCGGTTTCATCGTCGACGACATCGGCACGGGCGCCACGTTCGTGAACAACATCGGTTTCCGCAACGGCGGCTCTTGCATTCGTTTCACCACGAGCACCAATACGCACATCATCAACAATAGCTGCGACGGCGATGGGCTCGACCCGGCGGCCACGGGGCCGTCGACCCCGGATGAGATATTCTTCTCCAGCTCGCAAACGACGAACGGTTCGGTCGTCTACAACAACCTCGCGGTCGCGACGGGAACAGGTGGCGACACCCAGGCCATCTTCGGGGCGAACGGAGCGACCAGCGCAAACAACGTCACCAACAACAAGAACACCATCACCGACTGGGTGGACGCAGCCGGCACCAATCCCGACTTCCATCTGTCGGCGACAGCCACGGACGCCATTGGCAAGGGCACGACGACGGAGGCTCCGGCGATGGACATCGGCTTCGATCCGAAGTGCATCACCAAGACGCCCCCGACTGGAACCGGCGTGCAGAGTTGGTGGATCTACTCCATCGACTACACCTACATCACGAACATCGGCGGCGTCGCCCAGTGCTTCCACCCCAAGGCCCGCACGGGTACACCTGACATCGGTGCCTACGCCCACTGACCTCGAATTCCATATCGAGCGGCTAGCCCAGGGCTAGAAACCGGCTCCTTGCGGGGTGAAGAATTCCTCCTTCACGGGCAGCCGCTTCTGCAAATCCTGGTATTCGACGTACTCGCGCCGGCCCTTCTCGTCGAAGACCTCGATCTTCATGGGCAGCCCCAGCTTGCCGTCCACACAATAGCGGAGCCGCGTGGCGTACAGTCCCTTCGCCCCGGCCGGCGCCGTGAAGAACATGCAGTAAAGGCCTCGCCCGTCGAAGCCCTCGTCGCTGCGACGGTAGCCGCCCGCGCTGGCCGCCTTGGTTTGCTCTGCCTGCATGACGTCGATCATGGCGCCAAATCCAACCTCGGCGATGGTGTGGTTGGTGTAGCGGCGGACGAGGCTGCTATCGAGCGAAAGCCACACGGCGAACAGGCCAAGGATGCCTGATTCGCGCGCCAACATCTCATGCGGGCGCAACTCGGCGTTGTAGAGCGCACGTCGGCCCTTGTGTGTTCCGGCGACGAACTCCAGCAGTACGGCGTGCGGCTTTTCGCGTACGGTGACCTCGACCACGTCCGGTCCGTAGAGGTGACCGTGCACGCGTTCCTCCCGGATCACACGCGCGTGGTAGATGTCGAGCCCGGCCAGCGACTGACGTCCGAGTGCCACGATGTCAGCCACGCTGAGGGATTGGAAGAAAGACTCTCGTTCGACGACCGGCAACGCCGCTAGCGAGCGTACGCGTTCAGGCTCGGACATGGCACAGGCGCGCGCCGCAAGAGCCTGACCGGGCGAGGGCTCGTCGGCCCAGGTGGGCGAGCTGGCTCCCAGGGCGATGGCGAACAGGGTCATGGCCAGGCTGCGATGCGACTTCAACCGAACCAGCATAGCGCGATGCGAGCATGAGGCCACAGTGCTGAGCACAGTGCCGAGAATGATAGGAGGCAAACCCTCGCGCCAGATTCCGACATCCTACAGACAACCGTGCCAAGCTTCCGGTGGAACGGGTGAAAAGTCGCCATGATTCGGCAATATCCACTAACCCCTGCGGCGGGAAAACGCCTCATCGCCAAGGCGCTGGTCTCGCACCCAATGGTGACGCAATCCCTGCATCGTGGCCAATTGGTCATCGTGGCTGGCACGACCAACGGCTACGTCGCCGAGGAGATCCTGTCGCATCTTGGCCAGGCCGTGGGTTTTTCCCGCCAGCATTTCTTTCGTGGCATCACCGTCTCTCCGGCCTGGATCGCAGCCGCGCACGGACGACCACCTGACAACGGTGGCTTTCCCGGCGATGTGGTCATCGACAAGGGCGTATGGAAGCGGGCCGAGACCATCTTCGGTGTGGCGGGCACACTAGGCGAAAACGACGTCATCGTAAAAGGCGCCAACGCGCTCGACGTGGTTTCGGGCCAGGCAGCCAACTTCGTCGATCATCCCGACGGTGGCCCGATGGCCGCCGTGCTGCCGGCCGTCATGGGACGCCGAACCAAGTTGATCGTACCCGTGGGCCTGGAAAAGCGCGTCTCTGGCAACCTGTCGGACCTTGCCAACCGCTTGGCATCCGGCGATGCCAAGGGCCCCAGGCTCTGCCCCTTGCCGGGCCTGGTGTTCACGGAGATCGACGCCATCCATCTCGCAACCGGCGCCCATGCCGTTTTGTCGGGGGCAGGCGGCGTCGGCGGCGCCGAAGGCTGTATCTGGCTAGCCGTGCAGGGCAGCGAGAGTCAGCTCGACCAGGTCGAGGCGCTGATGCGCGAGGTCCTTGCCGAGCCGCCCTTTGTATCCGAAACCCAATTGGACTAGAGCCGGGCGTGGCGGAACTTTGCTGACCGCTCGACGCCCATTATGATTGGTCTCTCGTGACCGCGGAACGTGTGCCAGGCAGCGGCGACAAGTCACCGATTCTTCTCCCCGGCGACGGGCCAGCGGTGCTGTGTTTGCACGGTTTCACGGGCACCCCTTATGAAGTCGCGCCGCTGGCGCGCGGCCTGGCCAGCGCGGGCTTCGCCGTATCCGCCCCCATGCTTGCCGGCCATGGCGAAAGCGCTACAGCTTTGGCATCCACGCGGTGGCAGGACTGGCTCGCCTCGGCGGAGGCGGCATTCGAGCAGTTGCGTGCGACTTCGGGACCAAGGCCGGTGGCGCTGGCGGGATTCTCCATGGGCGGACTTCTGGCCCTGCGGCTGGCGCGCCTGCACCCACACAGCATCTCGGCGCTGGTGATCATGTCCTCGCCGCTGAGACTGCGCGACCGGCAAATCGCCTTGGCCCGCGCCTGGGCTCACCTTCCTGGTTTCCTTCGCCGCGGATCGCTGGCCACGCTTCGCAAGCGCGGCGGCAGCGACGTCAGCGACGATCGGGTCCGCGCGGAAAATCCCGCGCTCACCGAAATGCCCCTTGCGGGAATCGTCGAGCTGATCGAGCTTGCCGAGGTGGTTCGCCGCGATCTCACCTTCATCCGCCCACCCGCGCTGGTCGTGCATGGCGAGCGCGATCGAACGGTTCGCCAGCACGCATCCTTCGAGCTGGCGGGCAGTATCGCCTCCGACGTCGTCGAGCGCCTGTGGCTGCCGCGCTCGGGCCACCTGGTCGCGGTCGACGTCGAGCACGCGCAACTTTGCGAAGCGGTGGTGCGCTTTCTGACCCGGCACGCGAAAACATCGATGCAAACGAGCACGGGAAAGGGCGTCTCATGAACGAAAGGCTCGTCCTCGCCATCGACCAAGGAACCACCGGCACGACGGTGCTTCTGCTCGATGAGGCCATGCGAATTCGGGGCAAGGGCTACGACGAGATTCCACAAAGCTATCCCGCGCCCGGCCAGGTCGAGCACGATCCCGAAGCCATTTGGCGGTCGGTGCTGTCGGCGTTGGCCCAGGCACGCGCGCAGGCGCCCGCTGGATCCATTGCCGGCATCGGCGTGACCAACCAGCGCGAAACCGTGGTGATGTGGGAGCGGGCCACCGGTCGCGCAGTGGCACCCGCCATCGTGTGGCAGGATCGCCGGACGGCCAGGCGCTGCGAGGCCATGCGCAAGGCCGGGCACGAGCCACTCGTTCAGCGCACCACCGGGCTGCTCCTGGATCCGTATTTCTCGGGAACCAAGATCGCCTGGATGCTGGAGAACCTTCCGGGCCTCCGGCAACGCGCCGAAGCGGGCGACATCGCCTTTGGCACCGTCGACAGCTTTCTCGTGTGGCGCCTCTCCGGAGGCAAAAGCCACGTCACGGACGTCAGCAACGCTTCGCGCACACTTCTGCTCGACCTGGCTCGCCTCGAATGGAGCGATGAGCTCTGCCGGCTCTTCGAGGTGCCACGGGCCGTGCTCCCGCGCGTCTGCCCGTCATCCGGAAGTCTGGCGGTCACCCTTGGCGTGAATGGCGTGGAGGGCGGTCTGCCCGATGGAACCCCCATCGCGGGCATCGCCGGCGACCAGCAGGCCGCGCTCTTCGGCCAGGGCTGCTTGGCGCGCGGGGAAGCCAAATGCACCTTCGGAACCGGATCGTTCCTGCTCATGAACGTGGGCGAGCGGCCCGTGCTGTCGCAACACCGTTTGCTGGGCACGGTGGCGTGGCAAACCCCGCTCGGCACCAACTACGCCCTCGAAGGCAGCGCCTTCGTTTCGGGCGCGCTGGTCCAGTGGCTGCGGGACGGACTGGGCATCATCAAAACCGCGTCGGAGATCGAGCCGCTGGCGGCGTCGGTTCCCGACACGGGCGGCGTGACCATCGTGCCGGCGCTGGCCGGCCTGGGCGCGCCCCACTGGCGCCCGGAGGCGCGTGGAATCATCTGCGGAATTTCGCGCGGCACGACTGCAGCCCACATCGCCAGGGCCGCGATCGAGGCCATGGCCCTGCAAAATGTCGATCTGGCGTTGGCCATGCAGCGCGATGCAGGACATCCCATCACCTCCCTACGCGTCGACGGCGGTGCCTGCGCAAACAACTTGCTCATGCAAATGCAAGCAGATTTACTCGGAGCGGACATCGTCCGGCCAGCCATGGTCGAATCGACGGCCCTCGGTGCCGGCCGCTTGGCAGCCCTTGGCTTGGGACTTTACAGCGACCCAAGTAAGACGTCAGACTTGGAGGTGACGACCTTCCACCCCCGCCTTGATACCGTCGAGCGGGATCGGACCCTTACCCGCTGGCGCCAAGCCCTGACAAAGTCCTGAATGCCTCCCTCGACCAAAACCAGACCCGACGGCTCCCATCAGTTCCTGCCGGTCACGCTGCGACTGGAAGCGGGCGGGGCCAGCCATGCCGGCCAGGTGCGCGAAGCCAACGAGGACGTCTTCGGCATCTATCTCGACGAGCGGCTGTTCGTGGTGGCGGACGGCATGGGTGGTCGCGCCGCGGGCGAGGTTGCCGCGCGCATCGCCGTGGACGCGCTGGAGGCCTTCTGCCGCGAGAACCACCTCTCGCCGCCTGCATCTTGGCCGTTTCCCATGGATGCCCGTTTCTCTCGCCAGGTCAACCTGCTGCGGGTCGGGCTGAAGGTGGCCAATCAGAAGATCCGAGAAGAATCGCGCAAGGATCCCGCGTGGTATCGCATGGGGGCGACCGTCGCGGCCCTTACCTTCGACGAAGATCACCTGGTGGCCGCCCACGCAGGCGACGTGCGCATCTACCGCATCCGGGGCGGGGTGGCCTCGCGGCTGACCCGCGATCACTCGATCATCGAGGAGATGAAATACGCGCAGCCCGCCATCCCGCCGCATGAGATCGCGGCCCTGGTCAACCGCAACGTTATCACCCGCGCCTTGGGCAGCAAGCCCGAGGTCGAGCCCACGGTCTACATGAACGCCTACGTCGACGGCGATCTCTATCTCATCTGCTCGGATGGACTTTGGGATTGCGTTCCCGACGACCGCATCACGGAGGTCATCGTGTCAGAGCCCGATGTTGAATCCGCTTGCTACGCGCTCATCGACGCGGCCAACGCAGCTGGCGCCCCCGACAACGTCACTGCGCTGATCGTCCGCGTGAGCCGATGAAAGAGCGGCTCGCCACGAAGAAGACACTGGTGTGTGTGGGGCCGGGCGGCGTCGGCAAGACCACGACCGCGGCCGCTCTGGGCGTGATCGGCGCGCGCAGCGGACTGCGCACACTGGTGTGCACCATCGATCCAGCGCCCCGGTTGGCCGACGCCCTAGGCTTGGCCAATCTTGGCCCCACGCCGACCGCCATCGGTGCCGACACTGCGGCTTCGCTGGGCATCGCCTCGCCCAACATGCTGCATGCCATGCGTGTCGACGCCGCCACCGCTTTCGCCCACCTGGTTGAAGAGCAAGTGGCCGATCCCGAGTTACGCAACCACATCTTCTCCAACTCGCTCTATCGGCACGTCACCACCGACCTGACCGGATCGCAGGAATACGCGGCCACCCTCGCCCTCTACGAGCTTCGCCGCGACGGCGGCTATGACCTCATCGTCCTCGATACACCACCCACGGCCAACGCTCTCGAGTTCCTGGAAACCCCCGAACGCCTGGCCGCGGCCATCGCCAGCCCAGCCTTGCAGTGGTTCGCCAGGCCCGATCCACACATGAGCCGCTTTTCGCTCAAACGCCTGGGCGTAGGCGGCGCCATGATCATCCGTCGCGCTGGCAAGCTCATGGGTAGCAAGTTCCTCGACGATCTCGGCGCGTTCCTCCTCGACATCCGCGAGGTGCTGGGCGGGTTTCTCAGCCGCGCGCGCGAAATCGAGGCCGTGCTCAAGCGCCCCGATGTGGGCTTCATCCTGGTGATGACACCTGAAACCGCGGCGGTGAACGAAGCCCTCTATTTCGCTCGCCGCTTGCGCGAAGCCGGTTCGCCGCTGTGTTGCTACATCGCCAATCGCACGCTGCAAGAGCCCGCCCCATTCACAACGGCCATGCTGCGCGAACAGATCGCCGCCATGCCCGCCATGGGCGGCGTGCCGGCCGAAGAGCTGGATGTCGCCGCAATCAAGCTGGCGGAGCTGGCGCAATATCTGACAAAAATCGCCCACGCCCAGAAGCGCGAGCTCGATCGTTTGTCGAGCCAGTCGCCCGGCGTGGAGATCACCACGGTCCCGCTCCTAGCGCACGACGTTTCCAGCATCGAATCGCTGCGAGCCATTGCGGATCGCCTGGAGAGTGCCTGAGCCATGCTGCGTTTGTTTCTCGCCGTCGACTTGCCGGATGCCGTTCGGCAAGAGGTCGCGACGATATGCACAAAGGTCAACCATGCCCGATGGGTCAAGCCGCACCAGCTGCACATCACCTTGCGCTTCATGGGCCAGACCCCCGACGACGCCTTGGCCGGGATCCGCGATCGGTTGGGCCACGTGCAAACCCCAGGCTTCGAGCTGGCGCTGCGAGGTGCAGGCGTCTTCCCCAGCGGCCCGAGCAGCAAGCACGCGCGAGTGTTGTGGCTTGGACTCGATCCTACGGAGCCACTTGCCCGTCTCAAGCATGCGATCGACGCCTGCCTGGATCCGGATGGGCCGCGCGAGAAAGGGGAATTCTCGCCCCATCTCACCCTGGCTCGCTTCACCCAGAAACCGGACGCCACCCTGACACAGTTCCTTTCGCAACATCAAACCTATGGCGGATCGCGTTGGCCAGTTGCCTGCTTCAAACTCTACCAAAGTACTCTTCTTTCAAATGGAGCAATGCACAGCCTGGTCGGAACTTATGTTCTCGCCGAATTCTGCCGAGGGCAATAGACTTGAAGCTCACCTAGCGACCTAGCCATGACTTCCAGCGAAACAATCACGCCCGCCCCGGTCTTTATCGAGGGACCGCTGCCCCTGACGCCGCTGCCCTTCATTCGGCCGGGGCTAGGCTTTGCCCTCGACGCGTCCCTGTACCACGGCATTCTCGACCAAATCGACGACGGTGTGTACTTTGTGGACCGTGAAAAGCGCATCCTGCTGTGGAATCGCAGCGCCGAAAGGATTACCGGATTTCCGCGCAGCGAGGTGGTGGGCGAGCACTGCGGTAACCGGTGGCTGTGCCATATCGATGCCAGCGGTCGCATGTTGTGCACGAACGGCTGCCCACTTCAGCGCGCGGTGGACACCGGCGTTCCCATCGAGGCCGACGCCTTTTTGCAGCACAAACAGGGGCATCGCATTCCGGTCAGAATCAAGACCATTCCACTCCGCGATCGGCAGAACCGACTCGTGGGCGCGGTCGAGGTTTTTCGCAGCACCGCGGATGACCGACGCCAGGATCAGATCATCGAGGAGCTCTCGCATCTGGCCATGATCGACGATCTGACCAAGCTGCCCAATCGGCGCCACTTCGACATGCAACTCGACCGGCGCCTGGCCGAGCTCGGCCGCTTTGGCTGGCCCTTCGGGACGCTGATGATCGACATCGACCGATTCAAACGGGTCAACGATAGCGCCGGTCACCAAATGGGGGACGAAGTTTTGCGCCTGGTGGCCCGCACCTTGTCGTCGAACTGCCGCGGACTCGACACCATTGCCCGCTGGGGCGGCGAGGAATTCACGGCCATCATCACCAACGTGCGCGAAGACGAGCTGCGTCTGGTGGCCGAGAAGTTCCGCACCATGGTCGAGGCAAGCGGACTGCGAGAAGGCGAGAACGCCCCGATTCATGTCACGGTTTCCATCGGTGGCGCCATCGCGCGGCCCAATGAAACGCCCGCCGAGCTGATGAGACGCACCGACGAAATGCTGTATGTCGCAAAGCGCTCGGGCCGCAACCGCGTGTGCGTCTGAGCGTAGCCGAACCGGCACACACGCGCTCTGGGCCTGACTGCCATGTTGTGGTAGGGGTAGTGCCTCGATGAAACGAGGGCAGATCCCCGACGATGCCGCGCCCCCCGCCCGCTGGCCGTGGTGGCTGGCACTGCTTTTCTGTCTGGCCGGTTTGGTGCTGTCCATCCTACTGGAACAGATCCACTTCAAGCTCCACACCGATCCCACCTTCCACAGTTTCTGCGCCATCGATCGCAAGGTGAACTGCGACATCGTCGCGCGCAGCCCCTACGCCGTGCTTTTCGGCGTTCCCGTCGCCGCCTGGGGCATCTTCGGCTACACCCTTGCCACCGTGGTCGTGCTCTGGGGCGCGCTTCGTCGACGCTCCCGACTGGCCATTGGCTGTGGCCTTTACCTGGCCGTCCTTTTCACCGCATCGAGCGCCGTCCTGGGCGCCATATCGGCCTTTCTTGTCACGGCGGTTTGCATTCTGTGCCTTGGAACCTACGCAGCGAACGTACTGTTTCTCGTTTGCATGTTGGTCGTCGGGCGGCGGACGGGTCTGCGCGCCGCCTTGGCCGAACCCCTGCGTGCCCTGCGCGAGCGAACCGCGCGAGCGATCCTCACCTTGGCGATCCTTGGCGCCTGCGCGGCGGCTGTCATGGTCGCGCACCCGTCCGATTGGGATGCCTCGAAGGAAGCCCACCGGCCGCACCCCATTGCCCCCAACCTGCCCCACGGCATCGAGCCCGGCGGCGGGCACTTCATCGGCTCGGAAAAGCCAGCCGTCACCCTGGTCGAATTCAGCGACTACGAATGCCCCTATTGCCAGCAAGCTCACACCCAGCTGCGCGCCCTGCTCGATCGCTTTCCCACCCTGCTGCGACTGGTTCATCGCCACTACCCACTCGACCAGAGCTGCAACTCGTCGCTCAAGGCGCCCATGCACCGCAACGCCTGCTTCGCCGCCATGATCGCCGAGTGCGCCGACAAGCAAGATCGCTTCTGGCAAGCCAACGACTACCTGTTCGCCGAAGCGCGCCTGCTGCATTCCCGGGCCAACAGCGAAATCGCGCGCGACATCGGTCTCGACCCCGTGGCCCTGGAAGCCTGCCTGCGCGAGGAGGGTCCGCGCCGCGTGGCCTTCGACGTGGACGATGGCAATCGCCTGGACATCCAAGGCACCCCCACCTTCTTCGTCGAGGGCAAGAGATTCACCGGCAGCGTTCCGCCATGGCTGCTCAGCCGTCTGGAGAACGCCGCCGCTGGCGTCGACGCTGGCGCGAATGCGCCATAGGATGCGACAGACAAGAAACTGGGCGGCCATCTTGCTGTGCAGTGTTGGCATGGGGTGTTCCAGCCAGACCACCACCATCGGCCACGACGCGGCTTCGACGGGCATTGGAGGAGCCGCTGGTAACGGCTGGGCGGCTGCCACGGGCGGCGCCACATCAGGCTCGGACGCTGCGCTTGGGTCTGGCGGTGCGACCTCCGCCACGGGGGGCGCGATGGGAAGTGCTGGCGCGAATGCAGGAACTGGCGGTGTCACGACCGTCACCGGGGGCACGATGGCCGCGACAGGGGGAACGACCGTCACCGGTGGCAAGACAGGCGTAGGCACCGGGGGCTCGACCAGCGCATCCGGCGGCGCCGCCGGATCGACCTCGTCCGATCCCTGCAGCCCGAGCAATCCCGCCGTGGTGCCTTTGCCAACCATCGGCACGGGCCTGTTCGACGTGACCAAGTATGGCGCCATCGGCGACGACAAAACGGACAACACCACGGCGATTCAGGCAGCGCTCACCGCAGCCGGAAACGCAGGAGGTGGAACGGTCACCATCCCATCGGGGACGTTCTTGAGCGGGCCGATGGTGCTGAGCAGCGGCACGCGTCTCGATATTTCGTCTGGCGCCGTGCTGAAGATGCTCCCGATGGCGAGCTACCCTGCGGGAGCAACGGCCTTCATCACCGCCAACAAAGCACACGACATCGCGCTGACGGGCGCCGGCACCGTCGAAGGGCAGGGCCAAGCCTGGTGGACTGCGTTTGCCAGCGACGCGTCCCTGGCTCGCCCGCAAGAGGTCAGCCTTTCAAACTCCACACGTGTTCAAATCAGCGGTCTCCGCTTTCAGAACCCGCCCGAGGAGCACATCTGGGTCAAGGGCGACACGGATGTGACCATCACGGGCATCACCATTTCGACGCTCGCGGTTTCGGGCCAGCAGCCACCCAAGAACACCGACGGCGTCGACATCGGCGCCACCGGCGTCTTCTTCTGCAACAACAGCATCGCGTGCGGCGACGACAATGTGGTCATGTCCGGCACGAACATCTACGTCGCCTATTCCACCTTCGGCGTGGGGCATGGTTGCTCGATCGGCAGCATCACCAGCAAGGGCGTGTCGAACGTGACGGTCGATCACATCACGATGAACGGAACGACGTCGGGCATTCGCATGAAGTCAGCGCGCGACCGCGGCGGTCTGGTCGAGAACCTCACCTACTCGAACATGACAATGACCAATGTTGAGACCCCGGTTTACATCACGTCGTACTACCCGACGCTCCCCACCGATCCCGCCGCGGATACGGCCCAGACCATCACGGCGACCACGCCGATATGGAACAACATCACCATCAAGAACGTCACCGCCACGGGTTCGACCAACGCGGGGATCTTGTGGGGGCTGCCCGAGCAGCCGATCTCCGGGCTCGCCTTCGACAACGTCCGCATCCAGGCCACCGCCGGCATGGAGATCTTCCACGCGACCGGGGTCTCCTTCACCGACGCCTCGGTGGTCACTCCCAAATCAGGCACCGCCGTGACCGTCTACGACGCCACGGTCACCGGCATCACGACCACGGCGTACTGAATCGCGTTCACACCGGTGCGCATGTTGGATGCGCGGTGCTTAGGGCTGCCAGCCGCCGAGAACCACCGTGGGGTCGCGCATCGACGCCGCCTGCGCGGCGGTAATCTGCGTGCCGCTTGCGCGTCCGCCGACGTTGAGGGCACTGCCGGAGGCATCCGTGCTCTCATACTCCCAGAAGCGCAGCGACGAGGTCGGGGTTCCGCCGGTCACCGTCCATCCGGCGGCGGCGATGTTGGTCATCTGGCAGTTGATATAGGCGACGTGGCTGCCCGGGTAGGAACTGACGTCGATGCGAGCGAGCATGTTGTTCTTTGATGCCGAATCCGTTGTCAACTTGCAATCGACGAAGACGTAGCCGTAGGCACCCGCGGCGTTCCGGGATTGCACGAGAACGCCTGACCGACCGACCGTCCGGATCTCGCACTTATTGAAGTACGCGACGCCCGTGCCCCAAATGTAGTCCACGTTGCCCACGATCAGGCAGTTGTCGGCATAGACGCGTCCGCTCCACAGCAACGTGTCCTGCAAGCTGAGGATGTCCGCGTCCCGGACAATGCACTTGTCGCAATTCTGCAGGCGCAACGCCTCCGCTTGCGAGCCATCCTGGGGGGTCAAGTTGTGAATAGTCAGGTTCTCGATGACCAAGCCATTGGTGTCGTCGAAGGCCAGCAATGACCGATTGCTCGTGCCCGGATTGTTGCCCGTCTGTTGCGTGTTGTTGTTGGTTCCGAGGAGGATGGTTTGTTTGCGATCCTGCCCGTGCAAGGTGATGTTGCTCTTGTTCGAGACGTGTATGATCTCGTGGTAGGTGCCGCTGTTGATGGTGATAGTCGAGGCTGCCGTGTTGTTGTCAGGCAACGTGTCCGTGGCGCCTTGAACCGTGCAGAACTGCCCCGATCCGTCGAGGGCAACGGTCATTGACGAACGGCTGCTGGGCGCGGCGGCCGCCGTGCTGAAACGCCAGGTCGTGGAACCGCTGATTGCCAACGTCCCACCGCCCGGTGGCCGGATCGCGCCCGAGTCGACGGTGACGTAGTACGTCTGCCCGTACGACAACGCCTTGGTCTTGAGGTAGATGACCGCGTCGTTGCCGTCCACGTAGGCTGGCCGAAGCAGGACGAAGGTGGTGCCGCCGATGGTGTCGGTCACGGTGCTGGCCGACATGTCGACGGACGCGACGGCGGTGCCCGACGAGCCAAAGACCTGAATCTTGCCGGAGGTGCCCAACGTGGGCGCGCCCGAGAAGGCGATTCGCAGCGGCGGATCGGGACAGATGCCTTGACCGCCAGGTGGTGGAAACAGTGCCGTCACCCCGGCTGGGAGGTTGGCTTGCGTGCCACCCGTCCCCGCTCCTCCCGAGCCGGCGCCTCCGGTACCGGTCGCACCGCCCGTGCTCGCACCAGCGTCGTTGCCGCCAGCGCCGGTTCCAGAGCCACCGGCTCCGCCCCCGCCTATTCCATTGCCGCCCGTAGCGACTCCTCCCGAGCCCTGGCCACCTGCGCTCGCGTCGCTTCTATCGGTCCCGCTGCCTCCGGTGGCGACGCCGCCCGCGCCTTGTCCGGCCGTACCTCCGCTACCGATGGTGGCTCCGTCTGTGCTGGTTCCGCCGAGTCCGCCACCTCCACCACCTCCACCGCCCGTAGCATTTCCGCCCGCGCCTTGAACAGTCGGCGCACCGCCGCCTCCGCTGCCGCCAGTGCTGGCAACCGCGCTGTCGCGGCCGCTCGCATCCGCAGCTCCGCCAGTGCCATTGCAAGCCAGCGGGCAGAATCCGAGCGTTCCGGCGAGCACGACGACTGCGAATTTGGGGAGCCGTTGAATGGTGATTCCTCTCGGTGCTACGACCATGTCTATATTCCTCTGTGCCTATGCCCAGCGTCCCCCTCTGTCCCGGGAAGCGAGGACAGTGTATCGCCGTGCTCGATCACCATGCTACCACCTTACCCGCGAATCGAGAGATCGCAGAGTCTCACATGCTCTTGGGGTGTTTGGGGGCTGATCCGACTAGAAGTTCTTCGTCATCCACGACCACACGTCGCCGGGGACCCAGGTACAAGGGCACGTGGTCGAGCAGGTGTTGGGAGCTGTCCCGCACGAATCGTATAGGTCCGGGCTCCCATCCACGACACCGTTGGCAAGACCCGACTGGTGCACGCACCAACGCAGGGGATGCCCGCTCGAGCATCCGGTGTAGTCAGTACAGACATGCCCGCCGGGGTTCAAATAGGGAGGCGGCTCGGGCGGTTCGGGCGGCTCGGTCTGGGGGATGGTGCAACCGTTGTTCGTGGCGAACTGGTCGCGCATCGGTCTTGCCATGTCGATGGTACACGCGTTGTCCGTCAGTCCGACCATCTGCCAGTACGCGATAGGGTCGTTGCCATTGTCGCACCCGCTGTACACCGCTCCTTCGTAGATCGCGACCCCACGAAAGACCTTCGCCCGGGCGCACGCGATTGCGTAGGTCATGGCGCCGCCATAGGCGAACCCCTGGGCGAAGAGGTGCGTGGTGTCGACGCAGTAGTTGTCCTCGATCAGCTTGACCATGTCGTCGACGAGCTTCAGGTCTTCTCCGTTGGAATTCCCCCAGCCGCCGTTCAATCCGTCGGGCGCGACGAAGATTAGGCCATTGTTCGAGAGCTTCTGGAGTCCGTAGTAGGCCATGAGGTACCCATTGCCTCCGCCGTTGTCGACTCCATAGGCGTTGCCGCTCCCGGTGTGAAAGGTGAAGCTCAACCAGTAGGGATGGTTCGGGTCGTAGTTGTCGGGAAGCCTCATGGTGAAGTCCCGAGTCTTCCCGCTGCTCTGAATCGTAACGTAGCCGCCAACACCGTAGCCCACAGTGTGCCCGGACCCCGGCGCAGCATTCGGATCTTGATTCGGCACCGCCCCGAACGTGATCGTCGAGGTCTTTCCGCACCCCGCGCTCGGCACAGCACCAGAGCTGCCGCCTGCGCCTTCGGTGCCACTATCGGCCGTCACAGCATAGATGTCGGTACGCCAGCAAGCGGCTGTGTTGGCCAGAATGCCCAACACGCCGAGAAGCTCGACACTCGTTCCCCACTTCATAGCCAGGCACCGACGGTAAGGGTCAGGATGAGATTGGGACGTCCAGAGGTGGCTCCGACCGTGTCGACGATGTGAATGGCCACGTAGGGCGCGGCCACCTGCGCATGTGCGGCCAAGGTCAAGTAGGAGCGACCGTAGAGGCGAAGCCCCGTCCCCAAGCTCACATCAATCAAACCCGACCATTGCTCCGCGGTGTGGCCCCCCGTGCCCAAGCCGTCCTGCCCCTCGACCGACGTGCGCAGAGCCCCGGCCGCGAGGCCGAAAAAGGGCCACAGCCACCCGGTGGAGCGAAGGCGATAGAAGCCGCCCAGGATAGCGTATTGCTGGGCAACCCGCGCGTTACCTGCCGTGGTCGCAACCGCGGATCGGCTCCCCAAGCCTGCCGCCGAAGCCTGCATGACGAGCCAGGGGCGAGCTGCCCAGCCCACGCGCACGGTCGGCAACACCGCTGGGCCGAGGCCGTCCAGGCTCATCATTGCAACCGCTCCAACCTCGATGCCAACGTGATCGCCATGGCTCGCGGGCTCGCGTACCTCGCCCGCGGGCACTACGACCACCGGAGGCTGTGCGACGGGTTCGTGTTGTCGCCTTCGTGCTGCCCAATCGATCTGGAGAAGGCCCGCGCGCAAGGCTTCGACGGCGCGAAGGGCGAGCATTTCCGGCTGTCTTGGAGCATTGGGCTCGACGGCAACTCGAGTAACCTCGAATCGTTGTGGGTGCGTCTTCAAGACCCACACATCGACGGCCTCCAGCACATCGTCTCCGACAGCGTCGATGACAGCGCTCGTACCCCGTGCTGCAAAGGCTTCGAGCCATGCCAACGAGTCGATTTCCTCAACACCGTGGGCGCCCGCCCAATCGGACACCGTGACCTCGATGCCCACCGACAACAACTCTCCACGCAGGAGAGTCAATGCTTGGGTCACATCGGCGGAAGGAGCCTTGGGCCACACGATGGCTACGGTAGCCGCGTGGGCGGGCCCTGACCCTACGAGGAACGTCGCAAGACAGAGCGCAAGGCGCAGGTGGTTCACTGGGCCTCGGTCACAGGGCGAGAAGCTCGCGCGCCAATCCAGCATAGTTCCCCTTCGGGAAACGACGAAGGTATTCTTCGGCTAGGGACCGAGCCCGGGCTGGGCCTTCGAGCTTGTCCGTGAGAGTCATCTTTCGTCCCAAAGCTTCTCCCACAAGCGGACCGGTCGGCGCGCGGGCGAGATACTCGTCGTACCACACGATGGCCTGGGCAGTCCCGATTTCCCTGGCTTCCTCCACGCGACCAAGCAGGTAGATCGCTTCGAGCGCACGCGGCGACCCGGGAAAGCGCCGACGCTCGGCAAGCAGGGCGGACAGAGCCAGATCGGAACGGTGTCGATAGCGAGCCGCGTTGGCAAGAGCGAAAAGGTCTTCGCTGGACGCTTCGTTCAGGGTCGCCTCAACGCCGATACGGTTGGCGTCCTGGAGGATGCGGTCCCATTGGCCGCGCGCCAACTTGCGGCTCCATTGATGGTCGCCCGCGAGCTTGGCGACCGTGGATAGAGCGGGTGCTGGGGAGGGCCGAGGGGCCGACGGCTGCAACCCGGGTGGAGTCACGGATGGTGCAGGGGGAGCGGTGGGAGGCTCACTGCTTGCTTGCTCCGGCGTCTCTTCCGTGATCACGGTCTCGACTCTTGCCAGGTTCGCGACCAAGCGCTGGCCAGCCCGCAACTTTATTTCTCCCGCCGAGACGGGGCCGCTGACCACGACGCTGCCCTCTCGCAGCCTGAGATCGAACTCCTCGCTCACCGGATCCCACGAGACCGTGAAGACGGTTCCCGTGACCGTAACCAAGAATGGGCCGACATCGACCAACCACCGCCGATTGCTTTTGTGCGCAACCTGGAAAGATCCTCGGCCACGTTCGATGGCCACGTGGGCACCGTCGCGGTCGACGACCCGGAGCCGGCTGCGAGTTCCCGGTGCGAGCGCCAATCTGCTTCCCTCGTTGAAAACCACGTTCATGCCCGAGTGACCGGATTCACGCAGATATCCGCCTTCGAGAACACTGCCGCCATCGATCCGGTAGGCAAGCGTTGGTGGCTCACCAGCAGACCAGCGCTTTCGATAGACTGAAGCAACCTGCAAAGCAACCAAGGTGCACAGCGCCAGCGCAACACCCGCCAGAGACCAACGAACGAATCGCCGTGGGCGCGTCTTCTCCGGAACAATGCGCATAAGGAAGCGGTCGAGTCCACGGTCGAGCTCCTCCGTGGTCGGCGGTCCCAGGGTGTCGCGGCAAAGGTCGGTTGCCTCGCTGAGGGCCGGAGATTCCTTGGGTTCGCCAATAGTCGTACTCATCGTCCCCACCTTTTCCCGTCAGCCGATTGTGGCTCGTCGTCCATCCAGCGGGACAAACGGCTTGAAGCGCGCGCCAGCGATCGCTTCACCGTGGATTCCGAAGTTTCCGTCGCGGCGGAAATCTCTTCTACGCTCATCGACTCCACGCGCCGAAGGACGAACACAATGCGGTCGCGTGGTGCCAGGCGTTCGAGCAGACGATAAAACTTCCGCAACAGATCGCGTGCCTCCACATCCAGCGTTCCGGAGCCTTGGCAATCGAGCAAGTCAGGCTGCTCGAAAGAGAGCCAGGAACGCATCTTCTTGCGATGTAACTCGGTCTGAAGCACCCGCAGGGCACAAGTATAGACGAAGTTGCGGAAGCTGTCGGGCTCGCGCAGGGTTCTCACTTTGCGATACACCCGGCAGAAAACGTCTTGCCCAATGTCTTCTGCCTCTGATTGGGATCCCAAAGTACGCTTCGCGAGCGTGAGCACCATGGGCGCGAACCGCCGCCACGTTTCCACTGCGGCCCACGCCTCCCCCGCGCTCAGGGCCCGTGCGACGTCACCATCGCTGGCAGCGCGGCGATCTTGGCCGACTACCAAGGACAGGGACACGTGGGAGGGAAGCGTTCGCATGACGTTGAGGGAGTTTCACAATGATAGACCGCGTGCCCGACCCTTCCGGGTCAGAAATCGACATGACCTGGCGGAATCTGAAAGCCGGAAGACGCGCAGGTCCGGTGGCGTCAGAATGCAGTGCGTACTGACACTCCTCGGCCCAAAACCTGCTCGACCTCGTGCCCTTGTTCCTGGGTCCCGGCCGACGTGTGGAAGTGGATGAATTCCTTCTAGCTCAAGTGGACATCCTGGACAGAAAAACAGTGGCCCAGTCGCACCCTGACTACTTGCCGGAATGGAGCAAAAGCCGAGGACCCTACCGGTTCTCTTCTCGGCTTCTCAACCAGCCCGGGTGAGAACATAATAATCGCAAAGCAGAATGTGGATCCCGATTCGTTCAAAGAAAGCGTACCGACAGCGCCTTGAAGTGTCGCGTGGCTAGCAGTGCCTGGGCAGGGTTTCGCCCATCCGTGGAAACACCGGAATGTTGGCCTTGGCGATGCACTCGGGCGCACCCAAGCGCACAGCCCGCGAAACGCGCTTGCGTCCGTCGTTCCCGGCAAGAGGCTCACCAATGAAGACAGCTCGGCTCGCGTTTATGGCAACGGGTTTCTGTGCGACGCTCATGTCCTGCTCCGGTACGTCCAGCCCGAGCAGAAACGGTACCGGAGGTTCGACATCCGCGGCCGGTGGAAGCGCGAGCGGGGGCCGCACCGGCTCCGGCGGAGTGACGACGTCCGGCGGGGTTGCCGGCTCGGGCGGAGCAGTGGGGACCGGCGGTAGCACATCGACTGGCGGTTCAAGCGGCGTAGCGTCGTCGGGTGGGGTCACCACGGGCGGGCAGATCGGCACCGGAGGCGCCAGCAGCGCAAACGGCGGCAGCACGGCTGGGCAAGGCGGCTCTGGAGGCAAAGGCGGATCGGTTTCCGACGGCGGGGCGGCGGGCGGAAGCACCGGATCGGGCGGCTCGACCGAAGCTGGCGGCGCTCCCGGATTGGGCGGCTCGACCGGGGCTGGTGGCGCTCCCGGATCGGGCGGCTCGACGGTGCCCGCACAGGAACCTTGCGACCTCTACGCGGCCGTCAATACGCCTTGTGTCGCGGCTCACAGTACCGTGCGCGCTCTGTACGGCACGTTCAATATGAACCTTTACCAGGTTCAGCGCAACTCGGACAAGCTGACCAAGGACATCCCGGTCTTGGCCCCCGGAGGCTTTGCGGACTCGGCTCAGCAAGACGCGTTCTGTGCGAATACGACCTGCACGATCTCGAAGATCTACGACCAATCTCCGAAGGGTAACCATTTGACCCCCGCACCAGGTGGCGAAGCCGTCCAGGCGCCGTCGCCGCCAGCAAACGCGATGAAGCTCAAGCTGAACATCGGCGGCCACCCGGTCTATGCCGTCTACATCGAGGCCGGTATGGGCTACCGAAACAACGGCGCGACGGGCCTGGCGAAGGGCGACGATCCCGAATCGATGTACATGGTGACGAGTGGCAAGGTCTACAACAAGGAGTGCTGCTTCGACTACGGAAACGCCGAAACCGACAACAAGGACGACTGCAACGGAACCATGGAGGCAATTTACTGGGGCGATTCCACAGAGTGGGGTAAAGGGGGCGGTAGTGGTCCGTGGGTCATGGCCGACCTAGAAGACGGTCTTTGGCCGGCCAATGTGTCGCCCTACGACGGGAATACGTCTCTTACCTCGGAATATGTCACGGCCATGGTCAAGGGAAAGCCTCACGTTTTCGCGATCAAGGGTGGCGATGCGCAGTCAGGCGCTCTGAAAACCATGTATGAAGGACCGCGCCCTGCCTCTGGAGGGTGCTACGGGTACGTATACGATCCCATGAGAAAGCAAGGTGCCATCATTCTTGGAATCGGCGGCGACCACAGCGCCTGGTCCACGGGGGTCTTCTTCGAGGGCTGCATAACCACCGGCTACGCGTCGAACGCTACCGATGACGCTATGCAGGCCAACATTGTCGCAGTCGGCTACGGAAGGTGAGTGCAGTCGGGTCAAAGGGGTAATTACGGCCCGTCGCGTTAGGTGCCAGGCACCTGATTGAGATTTGCGTCAATCCGAGCCATCGTATCTGGCCAAGGAAAAAGACAGGCCCTCGTTATTATTGGTGAGCCGGAGTGCCACGGGGCCTGGTCTATGAAGATGATGATGTCGCTTCGGTGTCGCCCCGGAAGTTCGGATCGCTCTCACGTGATGTCAACACGAACGAGAATGTCGGCTATTTCTGAATGGGCGACAGATGTTGCGCGGCGATCAGGACATACCTGCTCTGATGCACGTGGGGCCGAGCAAAAACAAAGGAGAAACCGATGACGCGCAGCCGATGTTCACAGAAGCTCACAGTTGCCGCACTGGCGATTCTGGCCGCCTCTTGCTCGTCCAACAACACCCAGAACAGCGGTAGCGGCGGATCCAGTCCAAACGTGGGTGGAGCATCCGGCGGGGCGTCCCACGCCAGCTCCGGCGGGCAGGTTGGCAGCGGTGGCTCCAGTCCAAGCGCAGGTGGCGCATCCGGCGGGGCGCCCAGCGCCGGCGGGCAGGTTGGCACCGGCGGCTCCGCTCCCGGCGTCGGCGGAAAGGGCTCGGGTGGATCCGCGTCCGGAGGCGCGTCAGGCTCGGCGAGCGGGGGCTCGGGCAGCGGGGGCGTAACTTCGGGCGCTGGCGGTTCAAGCTCCGGAGCTACAGGCGGGTCGAGCGCCGGTGGCCGCTCTGGCGGCGGCGGGGATGGCAGCGGTGGCTCTAGCACCGGCGGCGCGACAGGCACCGGTGGCGCCACGGGCACCGGCGGCACGGGAGGGAGTCAGAGCTGCCCGAGCCTGCCCGGCGCCCCGACCGGCACCCCGCCGCTTCCCAGCGCGTCTCAGCTCTCCTATCAGCGCACCGAGATGACGGCCTTCATCCACTATGGCCTATCCACCTACGACGGCAGCGAGCAGTGCAACCCGAGCGACTCGCCCTCCATTTTCAATCCGACGAAGCTCGACGCGACCTCGGTGGGCCAGTGGGCGACCGCGCTCAAGGGCGCCGGCTTCGGTCAAGCCATGCTGGTCACCAAGCATAGCTGCGGGTTCACCCTGTGGCCGTCGAAGTACACGGACTACTCCGTCAAGGCCAGCCCGTGGATGAGCGGCAAAGGCGACGTCGTGCAGCTCTTCACGGACGCTATGAACACCTCTGGGATGAGGCCTGCGATCTACCTGTCGCCCTGGGACACGAAATACCCAAGCTCGAAGTCCGACTACATCACGTACTTCAAGAATACCATCACCGAGGTCCTCGCCTATGGACCTGCCTACGAGATCGAGTTCGACGGGGCACAATCGGGCACGCTGGGGCCCTTTGACTGGAATTCGGTCTTTCAATTGATCAAGCAGGCGCAGCCCAATATCCTCATCTGGGCCGGTCCCGAAATCGCCGCCTTGGGTGCGACACCGGACCTGCAATGGATTGGCAATGAGAACGGGCAGGCATCCCGCACGACATCGAGCCTCGACACAGTATACTGCGGGAGCGGAAAGACATGGTGCCCATTCGAATGTAATATATCGAGCCACACGCCGAACTGGTTCTGGCATCCCGGCTCGTCGCCCATGGCGCTCGCCGACATGCAGAAGGTTTACTTCCGAACGGTCGGGATGAATTGCACGCTTAACTTCAACGTTCCGCCGTCACAAACTGGAGAGTTCGACCCCAAGGATCTCACTCTGCTGCAGCAGTTTGGTTCGTGGTATTCGGGCCTCTACAAAACGAACCTCCTCAAGGGACAACCCGCAACCGCGGACTCGACGTGGTCGGCGGCGGGGTTCGAGGCGGCCAAGGCGACGGACGACGACCTCTGTACCTATTGGGCGGCCGCGAGCGGCAAGACCTCGGCGCAGCTCACGGTAACCCCCGCCTCCCCCATTACCATCAACTTGATCAGCATTCGCGAAGCCATCGAGCTGGGAGAGCGCGTGACGAAGTATCACGTCGAAATCCAGCAGAACGGCACCTGGAACACGGCGCCGACCGACAACTCGGGAGCCAAGATCCAGGGCACGGTGATCGGCAACCGCCAGCTTTGGCAGCTCAGTGGGATGAGCGCCCAGGCTGTCCGGCTGGTTATTGATTCGGCAAAAGACTCTCCTGCGATCACCGAGCTCAGCGTCTATTGAGAAGGAAACGAGGCTCTTGAACCCTAGACCGTTCGGTAGCGCGAATCTCGATGTGGAGATTGCGCAAAGCACTTCCCCGTCCCTCATGGTGCATCATGAAATGTCGAAATCCCCGTTCGCACCTGGCGCTTCTGGCCGTCACCTACGTGATGGCGTCTGCGATGCCCGCTTGTTCAGGCTCTAGCACTGGCGGAAGCGGTGGCAGTAAGAGCCAGGGAGGCGCCAGCGGCTCGGGCGGCCAAACTGGAAATGGCGGTATCAACACGGGCGGAGGCGGCAAGACCGGAAGCGGCGGTGCGATTGCCAACAGTGGCGGGGTGGGATCGGGCGGCCAAACTGCCGGCACATCATCGCCTGGCAGCGCAGGTCGAGGCGGCGCTACCAGCAATGACGGCGGGCAACCGGGGAGCGGCGGCCAAACAGTAGGGGGCGCCGCTGCGGTCGGCGGGAGTGGGCTAGGTGGCGGCACTGGAACCGCCGGCAACGCGGGCGCCGGCGGCTCGAGTGGCGGCCAGGCAGGAACCAGGGATGCAGGCGCAGACGCCAGCGGCGAAGGGGGATCGACCAGTATCGACGCGGGAGGATTCGCGACGCCCTTCACACCGGTACCCGCTGGAGGCGCGTCCAAAGTCACCGATCCTGCGGCCTCAGGCGGTTCCTCGGTCGGGCTCGCCGGCACCGGCCAGGGTGCTGGGGCCACAGGATTGCCTGCCGCCAGCAAGCTGGCCATTCACTATGCATCGGTGTCGGTGGGCACCATCAGCGTTTCGGTCAACAGCCAGACGGCGGTCAAGGTGAACGTTCACTCCTCGGGTGCCCTCACCGGCTCGTTCCTGTATGCCATCATCAGCATCGCCATCCCGGCCAACGCCAGCGTGACCGTCAGCCATGCCTCCGGCGACGTGGCGGTCAACATTGACAAGCTGATCGTGGGCGACGGCGATCTGGGGCTGCCACCGGACATCTGGAACCTGCCGACCTTCCAGCCGGCCACTGGTGCCTATGCCGCTGACTGGACGAAGTTGGGTCTGACATACTCCGTGCCCGAGTGGTGGCGTGACGCCAAGTTCGGCGCCTGGGCCCACTGGGACCCGCAATCCATGCCCGAGCAAGGCGACTGGTACGCTTATCACATGTATCAAGAAGGTTCGGCCGATTTCAACTATCAGGTCGCCCACTTTGGCGATCCGGGGGGAACCAATCCGTACGGCTATAAGGACATCTGCAAGAACTGGGTGATCGACCAATGGGATCCCAAGAGCTTGATGGACCTGTACGTGCAGATGGGGGCGAAGTACTTCATGGCGATGGGCACCCACCACGATAACTTCGCCTGCTATGACTCGATTTACCAGCAATGGAACGCGGCCAAGGTCGGGGTGAAGCAAGACATCGTCGCCACCTGGGAACCGCTCGCCCGCCAGGCGGGTTTGCGTTTCGGCATCGGTTTTCACAACACGCCGGCACGCACCTGGGGTCAGTGGATGCCGGTGCGCTACACCAGCGACGCGAAAGGACCTTACGATGCGATGAACACGATCCTGGATGGCAAAGGGAAATGGTGGGAGGGAATGGATCCGGTGAATCTCTATGGCTACCAGCACACCACAGATTGTTCGAATGACTCGTGCAACAGCTCGCCCTATGGCACCCAGTTCATGTACCGGGTCGACGAAGCCATCGACAAGTATCATCCCGACTATATCTACTTCGACGACCAAGCCGGTCCTGCTCAAGTAGATCTGGGCGTGCACATGGGGTTGTTCACTATCGCTCCCACGATCTTGGCCAACTTCTACAACAAGTCGTTGACGTGGAACCAGGGGAAGGCGGCGGACGTGGTGATGAGCATGAAGGGGGTGTACGGCCCCGACCTCGCCAGCTTCCAGGCCAACGATCCCATCGTTCCCTATGTTCAGCGCGCCCTGGTCAGGTGTTCGGATCACACCGAGTCGGATATCAGTGCCTATCCTTTCCTCACCGACTGGGATATCCAGGACAACAACTGGCACTACATGGCCGGAGCGGGCTACAACGATGCGGTGACCTTGGTCACCCAGCTGATGCAGAATGTTGCTCGCAACGGCAGCTTTGTACTCAACCTGACCCAGCACGGCCGCGGCAACCTGGACCCGCAACCCATTCAGATAGCCAAGGACATTGGGGCCTGGCTGGCGGTGAACGGAGAAGCGGTCTACTCTTCTCGCCCCTTCGAAGTCTCCGGCGACAGTACCGTCCTGTATTCGCGCAACAACGGCAACGTCTACGCCACCTTGTTCGGCTGGAACGGCGGTGCGGTGACGCTCACTGCTCTCAAGTCGAACGGAGCAACTTTGGGCACAGTATCCAAAGTCGAGCTGGTCGGCTCGACAGTGGCGATGACGTTCTCTCAAAGCGGGCAGGGGCTGACCGTGACCCCGAGTGGCTCCGTGCCGGCGCTGGCTGGAATCTCCGACTCGCAGCTTGCGTCGAAGATTCGCGTTCTGCGCATCACCCACGACAAAGGCTGGTTCAACGACGACGACCCGGGGGCGGTCTATCCCGGATGGCTCCGCAAAGCCAATCCGGGAACCGGTGACTACAACAACGACCTCACCACGAGCACGACCACGGGCGATACGTGGACGGCCCCCTTCACCGGGACGAGCGTCTCGGTCTACGCCCCGAAAGAATCCGGGGATGGCAAGATCGAGATCCAGGTCGACGGGCAAGTGAAGGACACCGCCGATTTGTCTGCGTCCGGTGCGCGCCAACCCCAGCAACTCGTGTCCGCAGTGACAGGCCTTACCGCCGGCCAGCACACCATCAGCATCATCAATCGTGGTCCGGGCCCCGTTGCCGTGGACGCCATCGTCGTCAAATAAGCATGAACGCTGCGGTCGAGTCCAAGCCGCATACGCCACAAAGAAAACCAAAGGAAAAATCGATGACACGCAGCCGCTATTCACAGAATCTGACCCTTGCCGCACTGGCGATCTTGGCCGCCTCTTGCTCGTCCAACAACGCCCAGAACAGCGGCAGCGGTGGATCCAGGTCAGGTGGCGCATCCGGCGGGGCGACGACCGTCAGCTCCGGCGGGGAGGTTGGCACCGGCGGCTCCGCTCCCGGCGTTGGCGGAAAGGGCTCGGGTGGCTCTGCGTCCGGAGGAGCGGCAGGTTCGGCGAGCGGCGGTTCGGGCAGCGGGGGCGTAACTCCGGGCGCTGGCGGTTCAAGTCCAGCAGCCACAGGCGGTTCGAGCACAACGACGGTCTCGGGAGTCATGGCCGGTGGCCGCTCTGGTGGTGGCGGGGCTGCCGGCGGCGGCCCTGGCAGCGGCGGCGCGACAGGCACCGGCGGTGCGACGGGTACCGGCGGCGCGACAGGCTCCGGCGGCACGACAGGCTCCGGCGGCACGACAGGCACCGGCGGCGCTACGGGCACCG
Organism: uncultured delta proteobacterium; assembly: GCA_963723955.1. Classification (GTDB taxonomy): domain Bacteria; phylum Myxococcota_A; class Polyangia; order Fen-1088; family Fen-1088; genus Fen-1118. Next base: position 79,500 of record CAVRSU010000007.1, on the reverse strand, counting down.
GCGGTACGGCAGGGATTCAGACCTGCCCGAGCCTGCCCGGCGCCCCGACCGGCACCCCGCCGCTTCCCAGCGCATCTCAGCTCTCCTATCAGCGCACCGAGATGACGGCGTTCATCCACTACAGCTTGGCTACCTACGACGGCAGCGAGCAGGGAAGCCCGAACGACTCGCCCTCTATTTTCAATCCATCGAATCTCAACGCGACCACCGTGGGCCAGTGGGTCACTGACCTCAAGCAGGCCGGGTTCCGGCAGGCGATGCTGGTGGCCAAGCACAGTGTCGGCTTCGCCCTGTGGCCGTCCAAGTACACGGACTATTCGGTCAAGAGCAGTCCCTGGATGAGTGGACAAGGCGACGTGGTCAAGCTCTTTTCGGATGCTATGTACGCGAATGACATGCGGCCGGCGTACTATTTGGCTCCCTGGGATCAGAAGTACCCGAGCACGAAGTCCGACTACGAGACGTATTTCAAGAACCAGGCAGCCGAGGTTCTCGGCTATGGGCCGGCCTACGAGCTTTGGTTCGACGGAGCCAATTCTTCTCAATATTCGGGCGTCAACTGGAAGTCGGTCTTTCAATCGATCAAGCAGGCGCAGCCGAATATTCTCATTTGGGCCGGCCCCGAAATCGGCCAAACGGGTGCAATTCCGGATTTGCAGTGGATCGGCAACGAGAGTGGATTGGCGTCGCGCTCGACATCGAGCCTCGACACTAGCAACTGCGGTAGCGGAAAAACGTGGTGTGCGTACGAATGCGATACTTCGAGCCACAACCCGGACTGGTTCTGGCACCCCAACGCAAATATCGTATCAGTCGCCGCCATGCAAAGCGTCTATTTCCAGACCGTTGGCATGAACTGCACGCTCATCTTCAATGTCCCCCCGTCGCAAACCGGGGAGTTCGATCCGAAGGATGTCAGTCTGCTCCAACAGTTCGCGCAGTGGTACGGAGCGCTCTACAAGACCAACCTCGCGAAAGGGCAGTCGGTCACGGCCGACTCGACGTGGGCGGCCGCGGGATTCGAGGCAAGCAAGGCAATCGACGACGATATCTGCACCTACTGGGCAGCAGCCAGCGGCAAGACCTCGGGACGTCTGGAGGTGACGCTGCCTTCGTCGACGACCGTGAATTTGATCAGCATTCGCGAGGCCATCGAGCTGGGTGAGCGAGTGACAAAGTATCACGTCGAAATCCAGCAGAACGGCACCTGGAATACGGCGCCGACCGACAAGTCGGGAAACAAAATCGCAGGTACCGTGATCGGCAATCGCCAGCTTTGGCAGCTCAACGGGACTGCCTCCCAGGCTGTCCGGTTGGTTGTCGATTCGGCAAAAGACTCTCCTGCCATCGCCGAGTTCAGCGTCTATTGAGGAGCACAATGAAAATACGTCGCGCATCTTCCATCTACGTTATGATCCTCGGTGCATCGGCCGCTCTGGCACAGCGGTCAGGCAGCGCGACTCGGCCATGCGCCAGCCTCCGGCGGAGCTTGCACGGAAGCTGGCAGGTCGCGACGGAACGGAACGGGCGGCAGCGATGTTGAGCGGCGCGAGTAGGCGAACCGGTCTTCCTAGTTGCATATTCGCATCTTGGCGAGCATGCCTACACAGAGTAGCCGGCTGCTCGGCCGGGTCGCTAGCGTCGAAGGCATGGCGCTATCCCGGCCGTATTAACCTTCGCGCTCTTCATGGGGGTGCTGGGCAGCTCCTCCCCATTGCTGCCGGGCCTCGTCGTGGCGGCGCAATGTGCCAAGTTGGCTCTCGGGCTGTGCGTCGCGGTTCAAGTGCCTGGCGCCCAGCCCCAAGCGGCTGGCTGTCAAAACGCAGCGGAACGGGCGGGCGAAGGAAGAAACGACCGACCCTTCCCGAACTTGTGAGCCGAAAGCGACAAGTTAGGGATCTACCAGCTTGTGAGACATGCTCGCGTGGACCACAAGGAGGTTCTTCATGAGACTCGGACCGATGGCGATCCTCACCAATAGTTGAGAAGCACATTCAAAATGCGTGGCGCATCTTCCATCCACATTTTGATCCTGGGTGCATCGGCCGCTCTGGCGCTAGGGTCCGGCAGCGCGACGGCGCAGACTCAGCCGACTAGCTACACTGCGGACTGGTCGTCCGTGGATCAACACCCGCCCGTGGCCGAATGGTTCCAGGACGCCAAGCTCGGAATTTGGTTCCACTGGGGAGCGTTTACGACGCCGCAGTTCTACGGCGAGTGGTACCCGCACTATATGTATGACAAGAGCAACGGCGGAGGCGTCTACCAGCACCACCTCAGTACGTACGGCGATCCATTTTCAAACTGGCCCTATGACAAGTTCATCACCGGCGCGAACGACAAGAGCGGAAACTTCGCTCAATTTGCTCCGAAGCTCGTGTCTGACGGGGGTAAGTGGGATCCCGATGCGTGGGCGCAGCTTTTCGTCAATGCCGGCGCTCGCATCGCGGGAGTGCAAATGGAGCACCACGATGGCTTCGCGCTGTGGGACAGCAAGGTAAACGAATGGAACTCGCTGTCCAAGGGACCCAAGCTCAACTTGGCCAAACTGCACGTCGATGCCTTCCGCAAGCGGGGGCTCAAAATCATGGCGGCGTTTCACCACGCCTACAACTTTCAGGGCTACTGGCAACAAGCGCCGACGCAGACGGACCCCAGCCTGCAAAAACTCTACGGGCAGCTCAGCGCGGCGGCTGAAAACCAACTTTGGCTCGACGAACTGAAAGAAGTCGTCGATGAGTTTCAGCCAGACATGGTTTACCAGGATTCCTTCACTCCCCAGATTGTCTTGACGTCCGCGTCGCTGCTGCAATTCGCGGCCTATTACTACAATGCCGCGCTCTCCTGGAACAAGGAGGTCGTCGAAACCTACAAGGACGGCTACGACAACAAAGGGGAGGTGTACGACTACGAGCGCGGTGGTCCGGCTGACATTGCGAATCCATACTGGGCAACCGACGACACCGTCGGCCCGAACACCTGGGGCTACGTCGTGGGAATGACGTATTACGACCCCGCGGCGATTATTCACCAGTTCATCGACCGAGTGAGCAAGAACGGCAATCTTCTACTCAACATCTGCCCGATGGCCGATGGCACGATCCCGAAGGAACAACAGGATATCTTGACGGCCATTGGCACATTCCTAAAGCAGTTCGGGACGGCCATCTACGAAACGCGCGCCTGGACGGTCTATGGAGAAGGCCCGACCAAGATGGGCGGGTGCTCGATCTGCGCCCCGACGTTGGGGACAGCGCAAGACGTACGCTACACAAAATCGAAGGACGGCGACGCTGTCTATGCGATCTTGCTCGGCTGGCCAGGCAACGGCAAGCAGGTGAACCTCACATCGGTGACGACAAGCCGCTTCCCGGTCGGGTCGGGCAAGGTTTTCCTGTTCGCTTCTGTCGGCGGTTCCGCGACAAGCTTGCAGTTCACACAAGACAGCTCCGGTTTGCACATCACCTTGCCGAGTGCGCAACCCTACACGGCGACTGCGTACGCCATGAAGATCAGCAAGAGCGGCACCGAGCCTGCGCCGACTCCTTGGCTTGCCAGCGATACCAGCGACGCTGGCGTGCCCGCGGGAGATGCAAGTGATGGATCGGCCGATGTGGCCGCTGGCGCCGGGGGAAGCGTTGGCACTGGCGGACGCAGCGGAGCCGGCGGAGCGACTGGAACGACACCGACAAGCAGCGGCGGCGCGGCTGGCACCGGCGGCAGCGGGGGAACTGGCGGACGCAGCGGAGCCGGCGGAGCGACTGGAACAACGCCGACAAGCAGCGGCGGCGCGGCTGGCACCGGCGGCAGCGGTGGCAGCTCGGGGCCGAGCGCAAGCGGAGGTAGCGCGGGAAACGCCGACGCTACGGCAAGCAGCGGTGGTTCCAATGCTTCCGGCGGGCGTGGTACCGGCGGGATGTCCACAGGCGCTGGCGGGTCGGGGCATGGCGGCTCTGCGGCTGGCGGCGCTACGGGTAGTACGAGTCAAGTCGCCAGCTCCTCGTCGGGATGCTCGTGCGACATCCAAGCACGGGCGAAGTCGACCGCTGCTAGTCCACTGCTGTTCCTTGGCATCGTGATCTTCGGGGGCATTTGCCGCCGTCGATTCGTGGCGCTGGGCTCCAGTCGGCGAGGCCGCCGTTGATGTACTTCATCGAGCGTAGTCCAAACCATGGCACAACCCAGGTATCCGGCGAACAATTGGAGGCATGATGCGAAACTTTCCTAAGAGCCTGTCGATGACAAACAGCGCGGGAGGCCTGCTGTGTGCTGCGATGATGTATCTCTCATTTGCCTGCAGCAGCACGGGCGGCGCGCATGGCAGCGGCGGTAACGTCGCCACCGGTGGACGGTCGGGCGGCGGCACGTCCAGCCAAGGGGGAGGCCCGAGCGCGGGAGGCGCAGGCGCGGCGGGAAACACCTCTTCATCCAGCGGCGGCAACGTAGGAGGTTCCGACACGGGCGGGCGTGCGACCGGCGGCAGTTCATCCTCGTCGGGAGGAGCCTCGACGGTTGCTGGCGGTGCCGGGGGAGCAAAGACCACCGGAGGCGGCGGCTCGGGCGGCAGCGCGACCGGCAGCTTGGGCGGCAGCTCAGCCGGCGGCTCGGGCGGGAGCTCAGCGGGCGGCTCGGGCGGCAGCACGATCAGTGGCTCGGGCGGAAGCGGCGGCTTGGGCGGAGCGGGCGGCACGACCGGCGGCTCGGGCGGAAGCACGAGCGGCGCGCTGGTTCAGGCCTACGATGGTGCCCGCGGCAAGAGCTTCGATGATGGTTGGAAATTCTATCGTGGTGATGCTTCTGGCGCTCAGCAAACCACATTCGACGACAGCAGCTGGCGGAGCCTCAGCGTGCCCCACGACTGGAGCGTCGAGCTCCCGTTCAACAAGAATTCTCCTGCGGGCAACGGCGGCGGACTTCTGGACGGGGGCATCGGCTGGTACCGAAAGACGTTCACGTTGGATGCGTCCTATTCCGGGCAGCAGATCCGGATCGAGTTCGACGGCGTGTACATGAACAGCCAGGTGTGGATCAACGGCACCTCGCTGGGCACGCGGCCCTACGGCTACTCGACCTTCCAGTACGATCTGACGAAATACGCAAAGACCGACGGCAGCAACAACGTCATCGCGGTCAAGGTCGACAACAGCAGCCAGCCGAACAGTCGCTGGTACTCGGGCAGCGGCATCTATCGCAACGTCTGGCTAACTGTCCTTGGTCCGACCCACGTCGCCTACAACGGAGCATTCATCACGACTCCATCGGTGAGCGCGACTTCTGCGACGGTCTCGATCGCCGCCGATGTCGAGAACCAATCGACTAGCTCCCAGTCGGTGACAATGACGGCGGAAATCGATGATGCCACCGGTACGAAGGTTGCGAGCAACACCACTGCTGCCAGCAGCGTCGCCGCCGGCGCGACATCGACGTTGAACCAGAGTCTCACCGTTGCCAATCCGCACCTCTGGTCGACGGACGACCCGTACCTCTATCAGGTGAAGCTGACCTTGCAGGTGGGCGCTTCGACGGTCGACACGTACCTGGTCCCGATCGGCTTGCGGTCCTACAACTTCGACTCGTCGACCGGTTTTTCTCTCAACGGTAAATCCATGAAGCTTTGGGGGATGGCCATGCACCACGACTTCGGCGCAATCGGGTCGGCGTACCACCACCGCGCCCTCGAGCGCCAGTTCGAAATATTGAAGGGCATGGGCGTCAACGCCGTCCGCACGTCTCACAACCCGCCAGTGCCCGAGCTCCTGGATCTCGCCGACCAGATGGGGATCCTCATCATGGACGAGGCCTTCGACGTCTGGGAGACCGGAAAAAATGGCTTGAGCGACTACCATCTGTACTTCACGCAGTGGGCGCAAACCGACATTCAGGACCTCGTCCGCCGTGACCGCAATCATGCGAGCGTCATCATGTGGAGCATCGGAAACGAAATCCAGGGCGCCTCGACGGCGACCGCCGCGAATCTGATCAAGTGGGTGAAGGCGATCGACTCGACACGCCCGGCGACCTGGGCGTGCAACGCCATGAACGACGGGACCAATCAAGCGGTAGCCGCGTTGCTCGATCTGCAAGGGTACAACTACCTGCAAAACGGTTCGGTCACGTCGCCCATCTTCGACGGCCAACATTCCGCGCACCCCACCTGGAAGATCTTCGGCAGCGAGATGGAGTCGGGAGGGCGAAGTCGCGGCTTCTATTCCACCGCTGCCGACAATCCCGCGAGCTGGGGCAGCTGCGACGATTCGGTCATGGAGTGCTCCGATTACCCCGATACCGATGCCAGCCCCGCGGACTACGAGCAGATGTACGTCATCACCACGAATCGCGCTTGGTTCGCCGGGGAGTTCGACTGGACCGGCTTCGACTATGGAGGCGAGCCATGGCCGTACGCCGGCAACGCCAAGAGCTCCTATTTCGGCATCGTCGATACCGCCGGTTTCCCAAAGAACGGCTACTACTTCTGGCAGAGCCGCCGCACGACGGCGCCCATGGTCCACATCTTCCCGCATTGGACCTGGAAGGCCGGAACGACGGTGAATGTCTGGGTCTACAGCAACTGTGACAGCGTGGAGCTGTTCCTCAACGGCGCATCGCTGGGCTCCAAGTCGTTCACCTCCAGCAGCACCGCGAGCCTCGGCTGGACGGTGCCCTGGGCAAGCGGCTCGCTGGTAGCGAAGGGCACGAAGGGTGGCACGGTGGTCGCAACCGACGAGGTGGACAGCGCGGGTGCCGCGGCCAAGGTCAACCTGGCAGTGGATCATACGACCATCGCGGCGGATGGACGGGATCTCGCTTACGTCACTGCCGTGATTCAGGACTCCGCTGGAGTTATGGTCCCCACCGCAAACAACAGCATCACCTTTGCGGTGTCGGGCCCGGGCAAACTCGCGGGCGCGGACAACGGCGATCCGATCGACCTCACGGCGTACTCTTCGCCCACCCGAAAGGCATTCAATGGCAAGGCCTTGGCCATCGTGCAGTCGACCGGGACCGCCGGCCAGATCGTCGTGACGGCAACCTCGTCCGGACTCACGGCGGGTTCGGTAACCACGACCGGAAAGTGATGCCATGCCAGCTGCGGATGCTGTTCATCTGTCCCAACACCGAGCTCGTTGTACACCAGAAAGTCGCGAGGGTCGCCATGAAACCGAATGTTGATAGAAGCGCTGGAGTAAGTCTTGTTGTCGCCTTGGCGATGACAGTTGGGATGGGATGCACGTCATCCACCACTGGTCCTGGTACCGGCGGCGCTCACGCTGGGGCTGGCGGGTCAGGGCAAGGTTCGGGAGGCTCTGCCGCTTCGTCATCCGGAGGCAAAGGAGGAGGTGGCGGGGCGATATCGGGCAGCGGTGGCGCTTCTAGCGCCGGGGGCAGCGGCGGCGCTTCTAGCGCCGGGGGCAGCGGTGGCACTTCTAGCGCCGGGGGCAGCGGCGGCACGTCCGGTTCAGGGGGGCGCGGCGGGGCTCTAGTTTCGGGTGGGGCAACGGGCTCGGGTGGCATTGTGCAAACGGGTGGCTCCGGCGGGACCACGCAACCTGGATCGGGTGGAACCTCGCAAGCCGGAGGTGCAATCGGAACAGACGGCGGGGTCAGCGCTCAAGGCGATATCTACGTGTCCCCGACGGGAGACGACAGTAATCCTGGGACTCAGGACAAGCCGCTCAAGACCATTGCTGCCGCACAGGCTGCCGTCCGAGTCCATCCCAATTTCCGCAAGGCCCCTCTTGCTGTGGCAGTCCTTCCCGGAACGTACTACGTCGGCAAGACCATCGTGTTTACGTCGGCCGATTCGGGAACGCAGGCGGCGCCGGTAACCTACCGGGGGGCTGGCTCAGCTACGCTGAGCGGTGGTGTCTCGCTCGGCAGCCTCACGTGGACAGCGTACAAGAATGGAATCATGCAAGCCGCGCTGCCGGCCAGCACCTTCGCCAATTATTCGTTCGACGACGGCAAGGCCGCGCCGACCGTGAACAAGTCCGACCCGGGGTCGAGTGGCACTACGTACGGCTTCTCCAGCGTCCTTTTCCTCAATGGGCAGCGCCAGCACATGGCACGCTACCCCAACTACAAAGATCCCACCCAGGCGTACGGGGGCAACGCGAGCGACGCGGGGTCGCGGCCCGGCAGCTGGGCGCACGCGCCTACGTCCTCGCAGCCAGCCTACTTACACGGCGTGCACGGCCAGCTCTGGGGAAGCGAGGATTACGTCCTCACGAGCAAGAGCCAGCAGAACGGGCCGCTCTGCAACGGCCGGCCCCAGGGGCTGAACGGCACCCAGTTTGTCGAGAACGGCTTTGACGAGCTCGACGCTGCGGGCGAGTGGTATTACGACCGCACCGGCATTGCCGGCACGGCGGGCACTCTGTACTTCTACCCACCGACCGGGGTCGATCTCACGAAGGCGGGCTCGTACACCCTCGAGATGGCCGCGATCGAGCGCATCTTCGAGTTCGACGGAGGCTGCGGATCGGGAGCCGCTCGCACTCTCCCCGATGGGGGAGTCGGTTTGCCGTCCTATTCGACGACCAGTGCGTGCGCGTCGACGCCTCCTGTGGAGTGGGTCACTCTCGACGGGTTCCACTACACCGACACGCTGCGGACATTCCCGAGCTGCAACGAGCAGATCCTGCGTTCCGATTGGCGAATCTATCGAGGGGGTAGCATCTTCGTCACGGGCGGCGAGCACGTGACCATCTCGAACAGCTTCTTCGACCAGGTCGGCGGGGCCGGTGTCTTCGTCAACGGCTACAACGACAGCGTCTCTATCACTGGCAACCTCTTCATCGGCACGGGATCGAGCGCCATTCTGTTCATGGGGAACAACAAGGCTGTCCGCAACCCGATCTTCGGTTACGGCGGCGGAGTCGCCGTCAACCAATTGGATATGACACCTGGCCCGCAGACGAACGATTACCCGAGCAATTGCAGCGCCACCGAGAATCTGATTCACGACATCGGCGATCCCGAGCTGCAGGTGGCGGGCGTCGGTATCGACATGGCCGCCAACATCACCGTCAGCCACAACAGCATCTACAACATGCCGCGCGCCGGAATCAACGTCGGGGACGGATGTTGGGGCGGCCATATGATCTCGTACAACGACGTGTTCGCCACTGTGCTCTTCACCGGGGATCACGGCGCGTACAACAGCTGGGGACGCGACCGCTACTGGGACACCAGTACCGGCGCACTCGAGTCTCGGGTTGGCAACCCGCCAAACACTCTACCGACCCTCGACGTCGTGAACCCGATCACGCTGACCCACAACCGATGGCGCTGCGACCAGGGCTGGGACGTCGACCTCGACGACGGCTCGACCAACTACGTGATCACGAACAACGTCTTCCTGTCGGGCGGCCTCAAGTGGCGCGAGGGCTACTACCGCGATGGCGAAAACAACGTGCTCGTGCAGCAGAACACCAAAGCGTGCGCGCCGAACGCCGCGGTTAGCGATGTGTCGGGCTGCTTGAGCATCCACGTCTGGCCCAAGGGCAGCGGCGACGTGTTCATCCACAATATTTTCTGGGGCCTCGCGCCCGACAGCCCCGACGCCTACGGCAAGGAGATCGACTACAACCTGTACCAAAGCGCAGCGGAGCTGTCGACCGCCCAGGGCACCTACCACACGGACGCGCACTCGGCATCGGGCAATCCCAACTTTGTCGACCCGGCGAACGGCAACTTCCAACTTGGGACGAGCTCTCCCGCCACCGCGCTCGGCATCGTCAGTCTACCTTCACCGACGACTGAGCAGTACGGCGTGACGCTTCCGCAGCTGCGTGCGCAGGCGGCCACGCCGCCTTTCGGCAATGTCGGCCTGAAGCCCGTCAATACGGACGCAGGGACACGTGACTGCACGACGCAGACGACGTGGCGCGGGGCAACCATCGAGAACCTATGTCCGGGCGAGCTTTCGATAGTCGGACTCGGCTACCCCGTGGGTGTCTTTATTGTTACCGTCCCGGCGGGAAGTCAGGCTGCGGCCGACGGTCTTCAGGCACTCGACGTCATTCTGCAACTCGGCGGTCAGAGCGTTGCTTCACTGGATGACCTCAATCGGCTGTACACCGCCACAAGCGCTGGACAGAAGGTAACGCTCGGTCTCTACCGAAACCAGCAGGACACCACCGCCACAATCACTCGTTGATTGCCTGCTGTCGAAGCCAAGCCGCAAACGCCACGAGAAAAGCCAAAGGAGAAATCGGTGACACTCAGCCGCTATTCACAGGGGCTCACAGTTGGCGCACTGGCGATTCTGGCTGCCTCTTGCTCGTCCAACAACGCCCAAAACAGCGGGAGCGGTGGATCCAGGCCAAGCGTGGGTGGCGCATCCAGCGGGGCGACCACCGCCAGCTCCGGCGGGCAGGTTGGCGGCGGTGGATCCAGGCCAGGCGCGGGTGGCGCATCCGGCGGGGCGACCACCGCCAGCTCCGGCGGGCAGATTGGCACCGGTGGCTCCGCTCCCGGCGTCGGCGGAATGGGCTCGGGGGGCTCCGCGTCCGGAGGCGCGGCAGGCGCGGCGGGCAGCGGCTCGGGCAGCGGGGGCGTAACTTCGGGTACTGGCGGTTCAAGCTCAGCAGCCACGGGTGGGTCGAGCACCGGTGGCAGCTCTGGTGGCGGGGCTGCCAGCGGTGGCTCTGCTGGTGGCGGCGCGACAGGCAGCGGCGGTGCGTCCGGCGGGAATCATCTTTACGTCTCGCCGACGGGCAGCGGAACGACCTGCTCGAGCGCAGCGCCCTGCTCGATCACCCAAGCGCAGACGGCCGTGCAGGCGCTCGCAAGCGCGCTCCGCGCCGACGTCGTCGTCGAGCTCGCCGACGGAACGTACCCGCTCGGGGCGACGCTCGGGTTCGACGCGAACGACTCGGGCACGGCCGGCCACCCGGTCGTTTGGCAGGCTGCGGCCAGCGCCCATCCGATCCTGTCGGGCGCGAAGAAGATTACGGGATGGACGGTAAGCGATGCGGAAAAGAACATCTGGAAAGCGGTGGCGCCCGGCGCGTTCGCCACCCGCCAGCTCTACGTCGACGGCAAGATCGCCGTGCGCGCTCGGACGGAGGTCAGCCGCTCAAGCATCTCGTTCAACAACACCGGCATCGGCGGCGTTCCGAGCTCGGTCTCTGGCGCGTCCCAGCCCGGCCGCATCGAATTTCACGCGATCGGCTCGTGGACCGACCGCTACGCCCCCGTGAAGTCGTTCTCGGGCGGGTCGGCGACGATGGCGCAGCCGGCGTGGGCGAACAACGTCTGGGGGTTCGACACGATCCCCAGCTCGTACCGACCGTCGACCACTTGGTTCGAGAACGCGTTCGAATTCCTCGACAGCCCGGGCGAATGGTACCAGGACACCGCGGCCGGAGCTCTCTACTACATCCCGCTTTCGGGTCAGGACATGAGCAAGGCCGACGTCGAGCTCCCGCAGCTCGAGTATCTGCTTGCCGTCGGGGGCACGCTGGACGCGCCCGCGCACGACATTACGTTCCAGGGACTGACGTTCTCTTATACGAGCTGGCTGAACCCGAGCACGTCTGATGGATGGGCGGACCAGCAGACCGGCGGGTACATCCATGGCGACGGAAAGGGCGAGGGATACGCGAACGGCTACCCCAATTTCGACTCGACACGCCCCTTCTGGTGGCAGATGCCAGGCGCCGTGCAGGTGTCCGCCGCGAAGAACGTCACGTTCCTACGCGATCGCTTTGTGGGCCTGGGATCCGTCGCGCTCGGCATTGGCAACGACGACAACGCACACAAGACCGGCGTCGGTCTGGCGGCGGACACCATCAACGTCACGGGCTGCGTGTTCACGCAGATCGCCGCAGGGGGTATCGTCAGCGGTGGGATCCGTGCGAATGCCCACCACCCGAGCGACCCACGGATGATCGACCAGAACATCACGATCTCGAACAACCTGATCCACGACATCGGCATCGACTACCGCGACTCGGATGCAATTCTGGTGACGTATGCAGCCACTTGCCTGGTGTCGCACAACGAGGTCTACAATCTGCCGTATTCGGCCATCAGCAACGGTTACGGGTGGGGCCAAAACGACGACGGCGGCAGCAAAGACTACCAGGCGCGCGGCCTTTACCAGTACCAGCCGCTCTACACGACGCCGACGACCTCGAAGAACAATCAGTTCGTCGCCAATTACATCCACGACAACCAGCAGCAGATGAACGACGGTGGCGCATTCTACGAGCTCAGCGCGAGCCCGGGGACTGTGTTCTCGAAGAACCACCTCAAAGCGCCCGCCCACAGCGCGGGCTCGAATTTCGGCACGTACAGCGACGAAGGAACAAGGTATGTGACGTTCAGCCAGAACGTATTCGACGGTTGGGGGGAATGGGCGAACCTCAACTGCACCGACGTCAACGAAACCGGGAACATCACGTACACGGGCAATTGGGGCGCGACGGCAGGCATCTCCGGCCAGAGCGGGTGCAGCGCGAGCTCGCGTTCCTGCCTGGCGTCTTACGTCAACAGCGGGACGACGTATACAGGCAACCCGACGAACGTCAGCGTGCCATCGCTCGTGTCGACCTGGACCGCAGGAAATTGCGGCGACGTCGTCGCCAACAGCACCGAGCCGACGAGTGCGGCGGACGCACAAGCGGTCGTGAACGCGGCGGGCATCGAGGCGGCCTACGCCGACCTCAAGAACGCGCCCTGATCGGCTATTTTGAGCGCTTTTTCTTATCCTAACAAAATCGCATCCGCAAAGACAAAGGCCGATAGCGCAGAGTCAACGTATTAGGGCCCACCCAGAGGTACCCATGAGATCCCCTCGCATTGTGAGCACATTCACGATCGCCATCATGGCGCTTGGCATCGCTTGTTCGTCCAATACCTCCGGCGGGGGCCACCTTGCTGCTTTCGGCCAGTACCTCGGGCTCGGTGCCGTCGGCCGGAATCAGCGCGATGTGCATCTGGCTTGAGCCATTTCGGCCGCTTGAAGGACCTATCTATGTCTAGCCGTTTCCGATTCATGCTCGTGGTCGCCGCACCTGCGGTTCTTGGCATTGCTTGTTCCTCGAACACGCCCGGAACCGGCAGTGGCGGATCCGGTCGGGGAACCGGGGGTGCTGCATCCAGCGGCACAGGTGCCACAGGCACCGGAGGGGTGGCCGGATCCGCTGGCATGACGAGCAGCACGGGCGGAGCTGGCGGATTTGCCAACGGCGGAGCTGGCGCGAGTAGCAGTGCTTCTGCTTCGGGGGGGCGCGGCTCTGGTGGCGCTGGCGGTGGCGGCGCCGCTGGCGGCGGTGGTGTCTCCAGCAGTGGTGGTGCCGCTGGCGGTGGTGATGTCTCCAGCGGCGGCAGCAGTGGCAACGGCGGCAGCAGTGGCAGCGGCGGCAGCAGCGGCCAGACGGGCGACGCAGCGTTGGGCGGCAGGACAGGCCCGGGCACCGGTGGTGCGTCGGGGACAGCTGGAATCACCGGCAGCGCGGGCGCTCCTTCCACCGGGGGAATGTCGGGCGGCGGTGGGACGGCCTGCACGCCGCCACAGGGCACCGGAGGTGGAAATACGACGTGCAGTCCGCCCGCTCCCCCTTCGGCCAAAGATTCGGTCACACTCGACATGGCGGTGGCCCAAGGCGCGCCCACCTACCTCGCTTCCGGCTTCATCTACGGCATCGCCGAGGACGGCACCCAGCCGCCGACCTCCCTGCTCTCCGACATCAAAGTGAAGGGTTTTCGCGCGGGCCGCGGGCAATCCGAGGGCTGCGGAGCGCAGGCGTGGGCCACCCACTGGAACGTCATCAAGGCCTACTACTCGAGGGCGAAGGAGGTTGGCGCAACCTACCTCCTGCTGGTCAGCGACGACTACGGCTATTTCTGTACCTGGCCCGGGGACGGCGGAGACTGGACCGGTCTCACGACGTTCATGACTCAGCTCATCTCCAACGTGCAGGCGGCTGGCATGACCGGTCCAGACGTGCGGTGGGAGCTGTGGAACGAACCCGAGCTCAGCCTTTTCTGGAACGGGACACAGGCCCAGTGGCTGGAGACCTGGAAGCACGCCTACCAGCAGATTCGTGCCGCGATTCCCGGCGCCGTCATTGAGGGGCCGAGCTTGGCCACGGGCCCGGGCGGGTCGTGGATGAACACATTCCTCGACTACGCAAAGACCAATGACGTCATGCCAGATTACATCTCCTGGCACGAAGAGGGCGGAGGGGCCGATCCAGTAGCTGATCTGGCCACGATCAATCGTCAGCTCACGAGCCGCGGGATCACGGGCGTGAAGGGTTTCGACGCCAACGAATATGGGACGACCGGCGAGCAGAACCCGGGCCACTCCGCATGGTTCCTGGCCAGATTCGATCGGGCGGGCTTCCAGGGCCTGCGTGGCAATTGGGCAGACGCGACGTTCTTTTCGAACATGGCCGAGCTGGTGGCAGCCAACTGGCAACCGAACAGCCAATACTGGGTCTACAAGCGCTACGCCGATCAGACCGGCCTTCGCACCACCGTCACGGCCGGAACGCAGGTGGACGCCGTGGCCTATCAGGATGCGTGCGCGGCCAAGTCCATCATCGTCGTCGGCAACAAGGGTGGCGTGACGGGGGCGGTTAACGTCGTCATCAAGAACATCCCGGCTTGGCTGCAGAGCGGTGGCTCAACGAAGGTCCTCTTGGAGAAGATGCCGACTGGCAATGCGGCGCTCACCGCTCCGGTGGTCGTCACGAATGCCGCCGCCACCGTGACTTGCAATGCGATGACCGTCACCATCGACTGGACCACCGCCACCGACGGCTACGTCGTCACCTTGAGCCCGCCCTGAGCGGCGCGCTGCTTTCGCAAGGGCGCGCCTTACACCGCAATCTTCGGTGGATCGTTATTTTGAGCGCTCCCCCTCTCCTATTTTAACAAGATCGCATCCGCAAAGACAAAAGCCGACAACAGAGAGTCAGCGTCCTATGGCCCACCCGGAGGTACCCATGAGATCCTTTCGCATTCTGAGCACATTCACGATCGCCACCATGGCGCTTGGCATCGCTTGCTCGTCCAATACCTCCGGCGGGGGCAATGGCGGTTCGAGCGGGGGCGCGACGGCCAAAGGAGGGGCCGGTGGCTCGGGCGGTAGCGCGAGCAGCGGAGGCCAGAGCTCGGGTGGTGGAGGCAACACGGCTGGCAAGAGTGGCTCGGGCGGCGTTGCCGGCGGCGGTGCGACCGGTTCGGGTGGGCAGACAGGCCCGGGCGGTAGCAGCGGAGGCCAGAGCTCGGGTGGTGGAGGCAACACGGCTGGCAAGAGTGGCTCGGGCGGCGTTGCCGGCGGCGGTGCGACCGGTTCAGGTGGGCAGACAGGCTCGGGCGGCTCCAATGCTGGCGGCGTGACCGGCTCTGGTGGTCGCACGGGCTCGGGCGGGTCAGTTGGACCTATCGATGCCTCTGCCGGTGGACAGTGCGGGCCGTCGACCGTAGCCGAGCCATTTTCTACGTCGATAGCTGGTGCGTGGGACTTCACGCCCGCAGGCGGGGCAAAGCGCACGCTTCAGGTTCCTGGCGGCGGGTGGTTCAAGCAAGGCGTCAATGCCGCGAGTGGTACCTATGCAACGCAGATCACGGTTCCCGATTCTGGCGCCGCGCAGACCACGCTGATCGAATTCGGCGCCGTCAATTTCCAAGCCACGCTGTCGGTCGACGGCAAAGAAGTGGCGACGAACACGACCTCGTTCCTTCCTTCCGTCTTCGACGTCACCAAGTTCGTGACCCCCGGCAAGCAGCATGCGATCTCGGTGCTCGTCAAGGGCGGTCAGGCGATGAAGGACAGCAGCGGCCTGTGGCTGATTCCCATGGGGGCAGATTGGTCTTCCAACGTCGCGCAGGGCATCTTCCGCTCGGCCACGTTACGCGTGGTGCCTGACGTCTACATCAGCGATGCCTTTGTGCGGACGAGCGTCACGGACGGCACCTTGACGTACGACGTGCTTATCACGAATACGGGTAGCACAAGCCAAGACGTCACACTTTCGAGCGCGCTCAGTTCGTGGAACTGCGACACCCTCACGTATCCCACGATTGCCGACAAGACTGTTACGGCAGCGCCCAACACCACCACGACGGCAACCATCGGCCCAATCAAGTGGGGACTCGACACGACGTCCTACTGGTGGCCAAACGTTCCGTACCAGGCGGACTACACGGCTCGCCTCCACAATTTGAGTCTACAAATGAGCCGGGGTGGCAAGGTCGCCCACAGCAAAGTCGTTCGTTTCGGCTTCCGTCAGAGCGAAAGAAAACGAGCTGACGCCAACCACGTCTACTACTATCTCAACGGCATCCGCGTGAACCTGCGGGGTGACAATATTCAAGGCGCCGATTACGACAGCATCGACAACGGTGGCAAAGGCGACGCATACGATACACTCCCGGGATTCCTGCCCCCCTCGGCCGGAAATGCCGGGTGGCCGCAAGCCGTGCGAAACTACCAGAAGCTGAATTACAACTTCATTCGCATCCATCAAGAGCTCGCGTCACCCTACATGCTCGACACTGCGGATGAGCTTGGACTCATGCTCATGGGCGAGTCGGCCATTCGCTGCAGCAACCAGAACGTCGACTTCACCGCGTCGCACGACACCATGGTTGGCCACGTCCAGGCGATGGTGCTTCGCGATCGCAACCACCCGTCCATCATTCGATGGAGCCAGGCCAACGAGCCGAACGGCTGCGCTTCGCATGGCGATTCGAATCAGTTCGAACAGGACCTGTTCAACGCCATGACCAAACTGGACGGCACGCGTCCCATCAGCGTCGACTGCTGGTTCGGCTGCGGACTCTATGGCATGTCAAGCCCGGCCTTCACGGTTAGCCAACACTACAGCAGCGGCCTCGGCAAATACTCGGAAGAGGTGAACGCCAGCAAAGACAATCCGACTGGTCAGGGCGAATACATTTGGTCGGCGGATAGCACTCGCCAAGGGTTGACGTGGTTTGGAACATCGGCGATGGCGATGCGTCGACAAGACGGCGCTGACATTCGGCCGTACACGCTGCTCTCGGGCTGGGCCAGCTTCATACCGGGCGTCAAGCGCACGCAAATGACCATCGAGCAAGGTGGACCTCCGGTATTCGGCGAGGACAATTTGTCGGATCCTTGGTCGAGCCCGATCATTCGGCGCGTCCAGAACGGGTTCAGTCCGGTTCTTGTCGCGGACAAGGACTACTGGGAGTCCAACAAGATGTCCAACACCAACGGCGATTGGCCATCCTCGGTCCCCGCCATCGCGAAGGGCGCGACCCGCGCGACGACGCTCTTGATCTTCAACGACACTTTCTCCGGGACCAGCGTCGACGTGACCTGGGAGATCCATTCCGATAGTCCGACGGGGACCAAGGGTGATTCAGGCACGTTTACCATTGACGTGCCGCTGGCGACGATGGGGACCCAATCGATCACTTTCACGGCGCCGACGTCCGGCACGAAGTTCTACCTGGTTCTTCAAGCCCAGAAAAATGGCACAACCGTTTTCCAGGAGACGGACGAGTCGTTCACTCTGCAATAGCGCTTTCCAAACATCTTCGGCACAGCCTCACCGCGCGCTCGTCAGGTGCCAGACACCTGGCTGAGGTTTGCGTCAATCCAAGCCATCGCATCTGGCCGAAGGACAAGACAGGCGCTGGTTACGATTGGTGAACCAGAAGAACGCAACCGTCGGTCAGCGGTGTTTGTCTTGCACCCTCTCTCGTCAGCGTGCAGATGCATCACCGTCGAATGGTGCCGGGATTCTGTGTTCAAACAGGTACTCGCGCGGGGTCTTGCCGAATCGTGCGCGAAACACGCGGTGGAACTGAGCGTAGCTTCCGAACCCGGCGCCAAGCGCCGCTTCCAGCACCGGCTTCGTGTTGATTTGGTTCAGGAACTCTCCCAATCGCAATTCGTTGCGGTAGTCCACGATCGACGTGTCTGCGAACCGCCGGAAGCTTCGGGTCAGGTGGCTCTTGCTCACCCTGAGCTGTTTGGCCAGATCCGCAAAGCTCAAGGACGGGTCGCTCACCAGCAGATGAGCGGCGTTGCGCACCAGCGGATGCTGTGGCTTTCGCTCGCTGGTATCTGGGTCGAAGAAGTGAGCCAGGCAAGGCGCGAGCGCGTGCCCGAGCAGCGCACAGAGCAGCGCCGCCTGGGCCTCCTTACCCTCATCGAACGGTGCTCTGGAAATCGCGGTGTCGTTGAACATGATTCCGAGCGGCGAGCCGCTGCCTTGAATGATCGTATAGGCGTTCCAGCCCTGCCCGACGGTACGCGACTTTCCGCCATCGTGCGTGACGAGCGGACAGTCCTGGTAGACCGACCAAGGATACCCGCGCGCGGACCGTGCGAAGAACTTCCGCAGCAGATCATTCATGTCGTACATCAACTCGTGCTCATCGGTGGTTCGCCCGGCCATGTCGGTTCCCCAAGCTCCCACCATCGACCGGCCGCCGGGGGCGACGAGGTAGATGGCGACACGTTCGAGCCCAATCGACCTCCGGGCAAACTCGACCGTGCTGCGCAACACCGTATCGATGGCTTGGGCGGAGGAATCCGAAAGAAGCGCCGAGGTGATATGCGCGACTCCGGTCGTCTGACCCGAGGGCGAATCCAAATGTGCACGCGCGGCATCGGCCCCCTCGATCAGGACCCAGTCTACTCTTCGTCGCGGCTTTCGGCGCATGGGATGATCGTATCTTGCCAGCTCGGGTATCGGGAAGACGATAAAAGAATCTTGCTCTGGCGCCGTCGAGAAGCCTCGCCGAGATCGTAACGAGCTGTTGACCTTCTACGGTTTCCCGAAGCTGAGACGGGAAGCTATTCGGACTACTGACGGTATGAACGACTGAACGAAGACTTTTGACGACTGCAAGAGACAGGCATCGTTGCCGACAGAAAACTGTGCTCTCGTGGCCGCTTTACAGTCTCGCAGCCAGCGGCCAGATTGTCCTGCGTCGCCTCGACAGATACGAACCGATTGGCAATCAAGCTCTTCATTGAGGCCCACTCCGAGGATTGAAGAGCATTTCATTTGAGCACTATTTGAGGACTCGAACGCTATTTGAGAACTATGCATTTTGCTCCCCAGCTTTTTGACAAGGTCGGCCCACGCCGGCAATCGATTCTTGAACCTTTTTGAACCTGGATGCTGTCTCTATGATTGTGTCGAACGAAAATGCAAAGAAGGAAGAAGGGCTCATGATGCGCGGTGGGAAAAGAACGCTCGGCCCTCTTGTCGGTGCACTTCTACTGTGCACAACGGCCTGCACGGATCACGGCAGCGCGCACGGGAGCGGTGGCATCGCGGGCGCAGCTACGGGCGGGGCCAGAGCTGGAACGGGCGGGGCTAGCGGAACGACAGGTTCAAAGGGGGGAACAACGGGCGCTGCAGGTGGTGGCGGCACTGCGCCGTCTGGCGGTGCGACTGCGAACGCCAGCGGTGGCGCCGGGGGCAGTGGAGGAGGCGCGGGCGCCGGCAGCGGTGGATCGGGATCTGGCGGCGTGGCAAGCGGAGGCGCCGGCGGAGTTGGCGCCGGCGGACAGCAGGGCGGCAGCGGAGGACGCGCAGACGCCGGCAGCGGCGGATCGGGATCTGGCGGCGCGGCAAGCGGAGGCGCCGGCGGAGTTGGCGCCGGCGGAATCAGCGCGGGCGGACAGCAGGGCGGCAGCGGAGGTCAAGGCGGCGCTCCTGCAGATCCATTTCCTCCGTGGCCCGCGGCAACACCAGACAGTTCTTTCACCGCCAACTTCATCTGGCAATCGGCCGACGGTCCGGCGAATTCCTGGCTCGCGTTTCGCAAACACGTGACGCTGACGTCAGCGCCGGCCAGCGCGATCGCCGATATCGCGGCCGACTCGAAGTACTGGCTTTGGATCAACGGAAAGCTCGCTGTCTTCGAAGGCGGGCTCAAGCGTGGCCCGAACCGCACCGACACCTACTACGACGAAATCGACTTGCAACCCTTCCTCACGGCCGGCGACAACACCATCGCCGTGCTGGTTTGGTTCTGGGGCAAAGATGGTTTCTCGCACAAGAACAGCGGCAAGGGAGGGCTACTTTTCCAAGCTAGCATCGACGGCACGTCCGTCGTGAGCGACGCCACCTGGCGCGTCCGCGCCCACACGGGCTACCTCGCCCAGACCGATCCAGGGCCGAATTATCGCCTGCCCGAGTGGAACGTGCAGTTCGACGCCCGCCGCGATCTCACCGGCTGGACGCTGCCCAGTTTTGACGACAGCGCTTGGGCGACCGCAACCGTCAAGGGCCGGCCACCCGCCACGCCGTGGACACACCTGTGGAAGCGGCCGATCCCGCAGTGGCGCGATTCCGGCCTCAAGGATTACGTCAACTCCGCGCAGCTCCCGACCGCCGGCTCGGGCAGTGTAATCAACGCCACCTTGCCTTACAACGCGCAGGTCACGCCCTATCTGAAGGTGACGGCATCCGCCGGGGCCGTGATCAAGATTCAAACCGACACCAACGGGGAAGGGCCGTCCGTGCGTGCGGAATACACCACATGCGACGGCGAGCAAGAGTATGAGTCGCTTGGCTGGATGAGCGGAAATACCGTACAGTACACGATCCCGAGCGGCGTCCAGATCCAGGCCCTACGCTATCGAGAGACCGGTTTCGATACCGACTTTAGCGGATCGTTTAGCAGCAACGACAGCAATCTGAACACGCTTCGGACCAAGGCGCTGCGCACCCTCTACCTCGACATGCGCGACAACTATATGGATTGCCCGACGCGCGAGCGGGCGCAGTGGTGGGGCGACGTCGTGATCGAGATCGGGCAGACGTTCTACGCCCTCGATCGCCGCGCCGACCTTCTCACGCGAAAAGCGATCAGCGATCTCACCCTATGGCAGAACACCGACGCTACGCTCTATTCACCGGTACCGGCGGGCAACTGGAGCTCGGAACTGCCGCAACAGATGCTAGCCTCCATCGGACGCGCGGGGTTTTGGAACTACTACTTGCACACGGCGGACGATGCGGCGATGACCGCTGCTTATCCAGCGGTGAAGAAATACCTCGGCCTTTGGCAGCGGAGCAGCGACGGTACAGTACAACACCGCGGGAGTGACCCAAGTTGGGCGACTTGGGCCGATTGGGGAAACAACATCGACAGCACGGTCCTGGAGAACATCTGGTACTACATGGCGCTGGACGGGGCCGCCCGCATGGCGGACGTCGTGGGCCAAACCTCCGACGCCACCACCTATCGCAGCCGGATGGCGGAGTTCAAGACGGCATTTGTGGCGCGATTCTGGAATGGAACCGAGCTGCGCACTCCCGGACGTACGGGCGGCACCGACGAGCGCGGCCACGGGCTGGCCATCGTGGCCGGGCTGCTTGGCGCCGACCAATGGCCGGCGGTTCTCAGCGTCTTGAAGAGCGTGACCGAGTCTGGTCCCTATATGGAGAAATACGTGCTCGAAGCCTTCTTCGTCATGAACGATGCGAAGGACGGCCTTGCGCGTATGCGCAAGCGTTACAGCGCGGAGATTCAAAGCAAATACTCGACGTTGTGGGAGTACTGGAACGCGGGCGACGGGACCATCAATCACGCTTGGGCGGGAGGACCGCTGACCCTGATGTCTCAGTACGTGGCGGGAGTCGCGCCGACCCAGCCGGGCTACGCCCAATTCCAAGTGCTGCCCCAGCTTGGCGATCTCACCCAGGTTGCGGCCAACGTGGCGTCGAGGAAAGGCGCCATTTCCGTCGACATCAAGCTTGGCCCGCCATTTACCATGCAGGTCGTGGTGCCAACAGCCACCAGTGCCACCGTCGGCGTCCCCATCAGCGCCGTCACGACTCAAGGCTCGGCGCACCTCGAGGTCACGATCGATGGTACGGTCGCGTTCAGCGCCGGAACGTCGAAACCTTCAACGTCGGTGACGTTTGCGGGCGAAGCATCCGGCTATGTGAAGTTCGTGCTCGGTGCCGGAACGCACACGTTCGCGGCGCGAGAGCTTTGAGGACCGATCGAGGGTCGGCTGTGACTATGGTCAACGCGATGATCGCTCCGGCAGGCGAACGCACGAGGTATCTCTGCCCTCCCTGGCCTTGCCGCCAACCTAGACAAGGGCACTGACTTCTGCCCACAATCAAAGCCTCGGTGTTGTGTCTGGGCTTGCCTCGAACAGAAACGGAAGAGGAAAGAGAGACCATGATGTGTAGTCGGAAAAGGACATCTTCACGATTCAGTTGTCGTGTCGGCAAGACGTTCGGACCTCTTGTCGTTGCGCTTCTGCTGTGCGCAACGGCCTGTACGAATCAGGGCGGCGCACAAGGGCGCGGTGGCATCGCGGGCGGAGCTACGGGCGGGGCAAGAGCTGGCACGGGCGGGGCTGGTTCTGGCGGGACGACTGGTCCGAACGGGGGAACGCCGGGCATAGTAGGTGGTGGCGGCGCAGCGGCCTCTGGCGGTGGGGGTACGAACGCCAGCGGTGGCGCGAGCGGTAGCGGGGGACGTGCGGGCGCTGGCGACGGCGGTGGTGCGGCGGCCTCTGGCGGTGTGGGTACGAACGCCAGCGGCGGCGCGGCGGCCTTTGGCGGTGGGGGTGCGAACGCCAGCGGCGGCACGAACAGTAGTGGGGGACGTGCAGGCGCTAGCGGCGGCGCGGGAGCTGGCGGCGGGGCAAACGGAGGCGCCGGAGGGGCCGCAGCAAGTGGAGGCAGCGGAGGCGGCGCAGGCGGCCAGCAAGCTGGCGGCAACGGAGGGCAAGACGGTGGCGCTGCAGATCCATTTCCCGCCTGGCCGGCTGCAACGCCGGACAGTTCCTTCACCGCCAACTTCATCTGGCAAGCGGCCGACGGTCCGGCGAATTCCTGGCTCGCGTTTCGCAAGCACGTCACGCTGGCAGCGGCGCCAGCGAGCGCGATCGCCGACATCGCGGCGGACTCGAAGTACTGGCTATGGATCAACGGAAAGCTTGCGGTCTTCGAAGGCGGCCTCAAACGTGGCCCGAACCAGACCGACACCTACTACGATGAAATCGACTTGCAGCCATTCCTCACGGCTGGCGACAACACCATCGCCGTGCTGGTGTGGTTCTGGGGTAAGGACGGCGACTCGCACCTGAGCAGTGGCAAGGGAGGGCTGCTCTTCCAAGCGGACATCGACGGCACGCGCGTCGTCAGCGATGCGACTTGGCGCGTCCGCGCCCACACGGGTTACGTCGCCCAGACCGACCCAGGGCCGAATTTTCGCCTGCCCGAGTGGAACGTGCAGTTCGACGCGCGCCTCGATCTCACCGGCTGGACGCTGCCCAGTTACGACGACAGCGCCTGGACGACCGCAACCGCCAAGGGCAAGCCGCCCGCCACGCCATGGACACACCTGTGGAAGCGGCCGATCCCGCAGTGGCGCGATTCCGGCCTCAAGGATTACGTCAATTCTGCCCAGCTCCCGAGCGTCGGCACGGACGGTGTGGTGAGCGCCAATTTGCCTTACAACGCACAGGTCACGCCGTATTTGAAGGTGACGGCACCCGCCGGGGCGGTGATCAAGATTCAAACCGATACACACGGGGAAGGACCGTCCGTGCGTGCGGAATACACCACTCGCGACGGCGATCAAGAGTACGAGTCTTTCGGTTGGATGAGTGGAAACACCGTCCAGTATACGATCCCAAGCAGCGTCAAGATCCAGGCCCTACGCTATCGAGAGAGCGGTTTCGATACCGACTTCAGCGGATCGTTTAGCAGCAATGACAGCAATTTGAACACGCTGTGGACCAAGGCGCTGCGCACGCTCTACCTCGACATGCGCGACAACTACATGGATTGCCCGACGCGGGAGCGGGCGCAGTGGTGGGGCGACGCCGTCATCGAGATCGGCCAGTCGTTCTACGCCCTCGATCGGCGCGCCGATCTCCTCGGTCGCAAAGCGATGAGCAATCTCATCGAATGGCAGCGCACGGACGGCACGCTGTTTTCGCCGATCCCGGGCAACTGGACCGAAGAGCTGCCGCAGCAGATGCTCGCTTCGGTTGGACGCACGGGGTTTTGGAACTACTACATGCACACGGCGGACGACGTGGCGATGCGCGCTGTGTATCCGACGGTGAAGAAGTATCTCGGCCTTTGGCAGCGCAGCAGCGACGGTCTGGTGCAACACCGGGCGGGCGACTGGGATTGGGGAGACTGGGGAAACAACATCGACCTCACGGTACTCGAGGGCGCCTGGTACTACATGGCGCTGGACGGGGCCGCGCGCTTGGCCGACGTCGTAGGCCAGGCAACCGATGCCACGACCTATCGCGCGCGCATGGCGGAGTTCAAGACGGCATTCCTGGCGAAGTTCTGGAACGGAACTGAGCTGCGCACTCCCGGACGCACGGGCGGCACCGACGAGCGCGGCCACGGCCTCGCCACCGTCGCCGGGCTGCTCGGTTCCAATGAATGGCCGGCGGTGCTCAAGATCTTGAAGAGCGTGACCGAGTCGGGTCCCTATATGGAGAAATACGTGCTCGAAGCATTCTTCGTCATGAACGACGCGAAGGACGGCCTCGCGCGTATGCGCCAGCGCTACAGCGCGGAGATTCAAAGCCAATACACGACGCTGTGGGAGGTCTGGACCCCGGGCGATCCCGCCGTGCCAGTCGAGGGTGGCGGCACCATCAATCATGCCTGGGCGGGCGGGCCGCTCACGCTGCTGTCTCAGTACGTCGCTGGCATCGCGCCGACCCAGCCGGGCTACGCCGAATTTCAGGTGCTGCCCGAGCTCGGAGATCTCACGCAGGTTGCGGCCAACGTGGCGTCGGCGAAAGGCGCCATCTCCGTCGACATCAAGGTTGGTCCGCCGTTTAGCATGCAGGTCGTGGTACCAGCGGCCACCCAAGCCACCGTTGGAGTCCCGATCAACGCCGTCACGACTCAGGGCTCGGCGCATATCGAGGTCACCATCGACGGCACGGTGGTATTCAGCGCCGGAACTTCGAAGCCCTCCGCTTCGGTGACCTTTGCGGGCGAAGCGTCCGGTTACGTGAAGTTCGTGCTCGGTCCCGGCACGCACACGTTTGAAGCAGGGTGCCATTTCCGTCGAAATTCAGCGTGGCCCGCCCTTTCGCGATGCAGGTCGTGGTGCCCCCGGCCACGCGCGCGACCGTCGGAGTTCCGATCGACGCCTCACGGCACAGGGCTCGGCCCATCTCGAGGTCACGATCGACGACACAGTGGTATTCAGTGCCGGAACGTCGAACCCTTCCGCTTCGGTCACGTTTGCGGGCGAAGCGTCCGGTTACGTGGAGTTCGTGCTCGGTCCCGGGACGCATACGTTTGCGGCGCAAGAACTGTGATCCGCGCGATTGACGGTTCTGCGGGTGCCGCCTTCCAGGAGCTTCATCGCAATCTCGATCTTCGCATGAGTTACTCTCGATGGTTGCTGACACTAACGGCAGGAAGTCTGCCGATGAGGGGAAGCGGATGGTGATGTGGCCGCGGCACTGGGAAACACCACACACCGGCGGGTGAGGCGGCGCTCACGGCCGCGCCGGATGCGCCTTACTTCCCGTACCCTGCGGCGACGATGTTGGCCTGCACGGCGTCGTCGGTGGCATCCGACGAATTACCGCTAGTGATGGCTCCTTCGAAGAAGGTTCCAACGCCGCTGTTGCTACCGTCGCTGCTTGTTCCTAGGATGATGGCGCCTTCCTTCTCCATGGGACTATCGCCGGGCGGACGTGGCCCGCTCCACTCGGTCTGGAAGGGGCCCTTTCGCTCGCCGGCCTTGAGCCCGAACGCGTTCCCAGAGGGACCCTTGAGCATTGCCGTGACATAGTTGGCGCAGAACGGAAATGTCGCTGGAACTGTGGTTGTCGTTATCCTCCGAACAGGCCGTTCCCTAGGTCCGCCATGACCCACGGGCCGCTGCCGCTGCCACGGCCCCACTGCGTGGAGGTGCCCCAGTAGATGGCCTCCACCGTGCCCGCGCCGTCGGCGTTGCCGGACGTACTCGCATCGCCGTACTCGAAGCAGCAACCCGAGCCGTAGAGCTTTCCGTCCACCACCATGTACATGGCCTCTGCCCGGTCGCCGGTCGCCATCCCCTTGGTGGCGTTGTTCCGGTAGGCGGACTTGTTGCGGAGCCGGAAAAGTGGATGCCGTAGGCGGTATGACCAGCCACCATGATCTTTGCGTCAGCCGCATTCGCTTCGTTGCCGCCATTCGGCAACCATTGCGCTTTCGGCGATTTGGCGAGATCGTCGCGGTTCGGGGATTGGTCGTAGATGATCGAGATGGTGCACGTGGTGCCACTGCAGAATGTGTCTTGCACGGATGCGTCGACGTAGCCCCGCGAGCCAAGCTAGGATGTCACTGGTGGTACTGTCCGACGCGCGCCTGACTCGGTACAGGGTCCGCCGTACGGTCCGTAAAGCAGGCGAACTGTACTGTGGGCCGCCACACATGGCGTGCCGGCTGATTGATAGATGTCGCAAGGTCCGATGATCGGGACAACTGCTCCACCGGATCCGGTTGCGCCACCGGAACCAGGCGCACCGCCGCTGCCGGTTGCTCCGCCAGAATCAGGCGCACCGCCGCTGCTAGTTGCTCCGCCAGACTCGGTCCCGCCGCCCGAGCCGACCGCGCCGCCCGAGCCGGTTGCGCCACCGGACCCGGGCGCGCCGCCGTCGCCGGTTGCTCCGCCGGGCCAACCACCCCACCCGAGCCGACCACGCCGCCGGAGCCGGTTGCACCACCCGACCCAGGCGCACCACCGCTGCCGGTTGCTCCGCCCGGGCCAACCGCACCGCCCGAGCTGACCGCGCCGTTGCTTCCGGCCGTGCCACCGCTGGCGCCTACGCCGCCACTGCCACCTGTACCACCCGCTGCGCTGGGCACATCGACGGCTGGGTTGGCGTCAAGTGCCTGCTGGCCACCGCCGCCGTCGGGCACTCGGCCAAGCTGGTTGGTGCCGCCCGAGCAACCGGCCATGAAAAAGAGCGCAATCGAATTCGCCCAGAAAGCTCGCGAATAGCCATATTCTCGTGTTCATCATGCTGCGGCTTAGTGGGGGAAGCGGTCATGAATTCTCACTCACTCTCGAAAATGATGGCCCTGATGCGCGCGCGATACGGGCTTTGCGGGTAGGCGCGCATGAAGGCGCGGGCGCGCTCGGTCGCGGCAGCCCGAAGACTCGGCTTGGCTGCCTGTGCTTCAATGGTAAGCGCCTCTCTCTCTTGCGCGAGCGGGCGGTACTTGCCGGTGCGCTAGCCTTCAGCAATTGCAGGGCGTGATCGGGATGGTGTGTACGCAGGGCCGTGCGCACGCGGTCCAGCCGGAGGCTTTCTTCCAGCAGCTCATTGACGGAAACTGGGGGCGCCTCGGAGGGCGTCTGAAGGCGAATCTCCGACACCGAAGGCGCCTCGGAGTCAGTGGTCGATTGCGGACGAATCTCTGGCACAGTTCCCTCCAACTCCCGCGCTGAGTGCCCTAGGGCAACGTCCGCCTGCCCTCGCGCACTCGGGGGCAACTCCTCGGCCGCCGGAATGGCGACCCCCGGTGCTGCCGGCTGCGAAGCAAGGGCGACGGACCTTGCACGCGCGACCTTCTCCGGGCGAGGTCGAATCTCCCGCGCAGCCGATGCCGCAGGCGAGGCTGTCGGCTTGAGCAATGGCGCCACCACAATCCTGTCTGCGGGTGGCAAAGCCTCGGACGGCTTCATCTTGGTGGCTTTCCCTCTGGGTCTCCGCCTCCCGTGGGTTGTGCGAAGAAAGGCTATGCCACCCGATACTCGCTCCCGCACCGGCCACTAGCACGATGGCCAGCGTGAGCTTGGCAGCCAGCGCCCCTTTCCCCGCGGCGGCGGCCACCGCAACCTGGCCGGCTTGCGGTGCCGCAGTCGGGACAGGAGCAATATTGAGACCGCCAGTCAGGCCGGACCAGATGCGATCCACCTCGGCACTCGAGGGAAGAGGTGCTCGATCATTGAGCAGAAGCGCCCGCACCTGGGGGTCGCCTCCTGCACTTCGATCGCGCCAGCGTGTGGGATCTTTCATGATGTTTGTCCTCTGGGCGCCATGATCGGGGCCCGTGCCGAACGCATGGTTTGGTTGCTGGCCCGTTGCCGCGTCGTCAAGGCCAGCATGAATGTCTCGCGGGCCAAGCGCAGGCGCGAGAACACAGTCTTGATTGGCGCTTCGACGATGGCGGCGATTTCTTTGCCGGAAAGCTCCTCCAGTTCGAACATCACGAACACCTCCCGCTGTTCCGGCCGGAGTTCGGACAGCAGCTCGTCCAGTAGCTCAATCCTCTCGCGGTGCTCGGCAATCTGTTCGGGTCCTGGCTTCGCGTCACCTTGGGCGAGCACCGCCGGATGGTCTCCGATTTCTCTGTGCACATACGCGAGTCGCCGACGATCGCTGGCGACTCGATAGCAGATTCCCACCAGCCAGGTGCTGGGCTTGGACCGGCCCTGGAATTCGGGAAGCTTGCGAAAGGCTACCATGAAGACCTCCTGAACCGCATCAGGCAGGTCGGGCCTGGCAATGCCCAGCCGGAAGAGTGTGCGCCAGACCAGCGCTACGTGCTGGCTATAGAAGACACGAAAGTCCATAAATCTGAATCAACTGAATGAGCGGGTCTGAAACAGTGCGATTCTCACGGAATTCTCAGCAAAACTTCGGCCGTTCCCATCCAGCCTGGATCGCCTGACTGGTAGACTTGGCCCAGTCCACCGATGGTAAACTGCTCGTCGCGCAATGAAAACAGGCGACCGGCGTGAAGCGCCAAGGTCAGACGGCGAGGGAGGCGAATTCCGACGTATAGTGAGGCCCCTGCCGTGAGCCACGGACGCCAGAGCGAGCGCGCATCAAGGTAGCCGGTGGCCTCGCCATGCAGGGCGCCGGCCCCCATCAGCCCACACAGGGCCGGGAAGCCGCGCCCGCCAAACGGAAAAATTCCCCAGCACACACTGGCCAGACCGGCGACCAGCGAAACCTGGGATTGGCCTGGGCCTCTCTCTATGCCCCGGTCGGGCATCCAAAGGGCGGCGATGCCCGAGGCGATGCGTGGCCAGGGGTGCCATACCACGTCCAGGCTGATTCCCAGCGAGGGCGCCCCCAGAATCCCGGTCGCGCCGAGCGCGCCAGCGCCCAGTTCCCACGGACGACTAGGTCTGGCAGGCTCGGTCAAGGTCGGCTGCTTTGCGGTGGGAAGTGGCCGGCCGTCCGCAATCAAGGAAAGCATGAGGGTCAGCGCCTCCGCCAGCCCGGCACAGTCCTCGCCTGTGTCCGCCAGCCGCCGGGTTCCTCCCTCGAAGCCCAAAGCGGACACGGTAGCCAGGTAACCGCGCTCGCTGCGCACAATCTCGATGCTCACCCTATCGGCAACTGGGGCCCGGGGCGAGTCAAGCGGATGCACCAGGTGGCTTGCAACCCGCGCGCTCAGCGCCTCTTCATCCGGACACGACTCCGCGCCTGGTCCGCGGGTCAGATTGACCGAGAGCCCCCCTGCGGAAGGTGCATCCGGGCCCCCCCCGACTGCAGCTAGGGTCGCCGAAATCCCCAGGGCTAATGCGCCTAGTGGCATTTTTCCATTATGTGTTGGAGATGCACGCGAATGACAAGCCCAATAGCGCCGCACCCTGGGTTGCCGCCCGCACACCGCGCTCCTCCACCCGAACCGAGCGCGGTGCCTGGGTGGGCGCGATGCTGGCCCGACACAGAACCATGTCAACGACGTAGCCATCGTAGCGGTGCGTGCGCTGAGCGCGCGTGTCGATCCACTCGCCAACAGGCGACGCCGTTGGAGACGACCATCCGGGGTAAGCGAGGCGTTTCTGGGTGCTCGCGGAGGGTCTTGCGAGGGTTGACCTGAGCACGAGACACAGTCTACCCCATAGCATCCCGTCCAAGAACGCTGTGGTCAGTTCAGCCGGTCCGAGGCCATGTGCGATGAGGGCGGTGTCGTGGGGCCAGACGGCGCCGTTGTACGATATCGGGTTGCGGCGACTAGCGCCGACTATCTGGCCCGCGTGCGCTCCCGCAAACGGCTATCTGTCCACGCTGTTCGCCGACGACGTCGAGCTGTCCATGCGAATCAGCTAGCGCCGAGCGCCCCACAAGACCTGCTCTCAGTTCGGCCGGACGCGGAACACGTAGCCGTTCTGATCATCAGCGATGAAGAGGCTCCCGAGGGCGCCCACGGCGATGCCCGTGGGACGCGCGACACGCGTCTTCCCGTCGCTGAGCTGGAAACCACCGACGAACTGGGTCCATTGCTTGGTGGGGTCCGACCAGTCGACAGCCGACTGCGGCGCATCGCCGTTCATCGGAACATAGACTACCTGCGGTCTCGCAACGTAGGTTCCGTCCGAGTTCGTGTGCCAGGAGCCGTGCGCCGCAAGGAAAAGCCCGCCCTTGTAGCTGGCGGGAAAAGCGTGCGCGCCGGTCTGCCCGGAAGGATAGAACACAGCGCCGATAATCGTCGAATAGGCCGGCATCTCGACGAGCGGTGCCACAGTCGCCGTGCAATCAGCGCCGGTGGTATACGCGACGTGGTTCTCCTCGCAGGACGGCCAGCCGTAGTCCGCGACGCCCAAATGCAGCGTGACCGCGTCGAAAAACTCGTAGGGATGGCCTTCGGGCAAATTGTCTTGGCCCGCGCCACCTGCCCACAGCGTTCCCGTGGCTGGGTTGGGCGCCAGTGCAATCGCGTTTCGGAAGCGTGTCGCACGCGTGGTCATGTTGGCACCGCTGGGGTCCATTCGCTGGATGGATGCGCGCGTCGGATCGGCCTCGACGCAAGCGTTGCACGACGACCCGACGCCCGCATAGAGGGCGCCGCTCGCGAAAGCGACCGAGGTCGAGGTGTGGTTGTCCGTGTCGCCTGACGGTCGATTCGGCGAAATATTGCCGTTCCGCACGGTGGCGATCGGCGTGCCGCTCCCGGCGCTCTGCTGAGCATCGACATACCTCATCGCGTAGATGTCGTGCTGTGAGCTCAAATAGATGGTGCATGACGGTGCATTGAAGGCGATGCCCTGCGCGGCTGTTTCCCCGGGTGTCGTAAAGACCACAGGCGTGCCCGGACCGCCTGCCCCATCGGCGTTCGGCACGAGATAGGCAGACGTGCCGTTCGTTGCTACCAAGAGATCGCCGTTCGGCAACGCCGCAAGCTCGCGCGCCTGCGCGACCTTGGCAATCGTCGTCAGGGTGAATCCACTCGGGACGGTGAGCGCCACGGACGGCTGTGCCGAACCCGCCGCCGCCGTCGAATGCACGGCTCCGCTGCACGCGGCCGCCGTCGTCATCGGCGCGTCCACCCCTCCCCCGTCGACGATTCCTGTCCCTCCCGTTCCGCCCGTCGTGCTCCCTCCGCTGCCGCCTTTTCCACCTGTGACGCTCGCGCCGCCCGCACTGCTCGCGCCGCCACCGCCCGTTCCGGCCGTCGTATTCTGACCACCCGTGCCCGCCGCCACGCTCCCCCCACTACCGCTTTTTCCGCCGGCGCCGATCGCACCGCTGGTGCTGCTCACGCCGCCTGTCGCGGTAATGCCGCCTGTCGCGGCAACGCCACCAGTAGCCACGATGCCGCCCGATGCGGTCGCCCCGCCGGTGGAGGAAGTGCCTCCCGAAGCCGTTGCGCCCCCCGGTCCTGTTGCTCCTCCCGCGGCCGCATCGGTCGTCTTCGCGGCACCACTTCCACAGGCCGCCACGAGCACCAAAGCGCCCAACCAAAATCGCAGCGAACCACTCGTGCTCATTCGGGGCCTCCCACTGCTCGTTTTTATCAGATGCTGGAAATCTGGATGGGTTACGGGCAATGGTAGACAGCCGTTGGTGCGGCTCGTCAGTCAAGCAACGGCCCCAACGCTCATCGCGAGATGCCAAAGAATCGGGAGGCCGTCGTTGCCGCGATCCGCCTGCGAGTCGCATCCAGCCACGCCCAGTGTGACGTCTTCCGCGCCCCCGCCCGCACCGCGCACGCCCCCATTTGGGTGGCCGTGGGTGTCGTTGATCTTCTTGAGATGGTCGATGTCAGTCAGCAGGAATGACACCCGCATCTGGTGGCGTTCGGCCCGGCCCAACATTGCGAACATTGCGAAAAGGCGCTCCTGGAAGGTGCAATGGTTCGTGAAATGGTCGATGTCAGTCAGCAGAGAAGACCGCGCTCACCTTGCGATCGCCGAGCAGCACCCCCGCAGGGACAGCCCCTCGAAGACCGGCACGCCCAAGAAGGCCGCCACATCGGCCGACCCCTGGTAGTAGGGCAGAAGCGACGGCCGCGGCGATTCCAGCAGGCTGGGCCGCCGGTCTTTGATGATGGCGGCCAACGCGCCGGTGTGCGCTGACAGTGGCCCCTCCGCGATGTGGGCGGATTCGCTCCACAGTTGCCTGACCTTCGCCATCTTCCCCCGGGATCTCGAATTTGTCTCTTTGTCGCATGAGCCATCCTCCACTTCGGATGGCAGGCTACCCCCGGCGCTGCCGCGATTTCATGCGCGCTGGCTGGAAGCACACCATTGTTTCGTCAGTAGGGGTGGGGCCGAAGGCCCCACGCGGACTCTACCCAAGGAAGACTCGGTCTTCCTTCTGGCCTCTGGCGTGCCCCGGCGCAGTCACGAGACGGAGCAGCAGTAGTGATCGAGACGATGAGCTACGGCCGGCGCCGGATGAACGCGAACGCCAAGAACCCAAGCAGAAGTGCGATTCCGCCCTCCGTGCCGGGGCCGTGAGCCCCTCGACCCTTGCCGACGGTGCAGTTACAGCCGTTGCTCGTGTCATTGCCACCAGCCGTGCCGCCAGAAGGCGATCCGCCGAGTGGCCCAACGCTTCCACCCGTTCCGCCTCCTGTCGCGGCCGAGGCTCCCCCTGCCGCCGATGACGACCCACCAGAACCAGACAGCGCACCGCCAGACCCTGGCTGGCCGCCCGAGCCCGAGACTCCGCCGCTGCTGCTTGCTCCCCCGACAGCCGCCGTTCCTCCGACAGCCGCCGTTCCCCCGACGCCGCTGCCGCCGCTGCTCGATACGGTCGAGGTGCTTCCGCCAGTGCCGCCGCTGCCACCGGTGCCCGATACGGTCGAGGTGCTTCCGCCAGTGCCGCCATGGCCACCGGTGCCCGAACTGCCGCCAATGCCGCCATCACCGGGGCTCGACCTGACGCAAGCGCCGCCAGCTCCGCCACTGCCCGTGACGCCACCAGAGCAGGATGGCCATGTGCCGAAATCGGGCGTCCAACAGATATTGTTGCTAGTTATCCAGCTAGAAAAAGCGGAAGCGTTGGTTGCAATATCGGAAACATTAATAAATTGTGTTTCAGAAACTCCATCCCTTTCGAAGAGTTTTGTGGTTATAGCTTTCAGAGTCAAATTAGGCTCGGTACAGCCGTATGCTATGCCTTTAGCTTTCATGGCAGTATAAAAGCTGGTTAATGTGCTGTCTTCCTTTCCATCTATTCCGTAAGTATGGAAGGCAACTGAAGCGTTATCCCACGAAATGCCTAGATTTGCACACTCAGTAGCGGCTTGAGTCCAATTATTTGGTTGGGAGTAGGACATCATCATAATGTGAGTGTCTGGAGCCAACCCGCGAATCTGGGTATACGCGTTCTTTTCCATGGCAAGGGTGTTGGTATTGTAAGGGGCGGACCATGCCTGAGGCTCATTGCAAACTTCGTAAACGACAAAGGTCTTGTCTTTGTAGCGGGGCGCGTAGAAATTCCAAAATGATGTGACGAAACTCTGGTTAAAGCTCCCATTGCCCCCACCAGAACCTATGGTCAATACCACGTACAAGTCGTTTGTGTCTGCCATGTCAACAACCTTGTCAACCTTGGCGGAATTATATCCCCCAGATGAACCACCGCCGGGATATTCGGCATAGATATGAAAGGCGTTCAATCCACGGCTGTTTTTCATCGTGGTAATGTTGGCCTGGGTAGGTGTTTCATCCCAAATGTCCAGAGACACACGGGCTCCTCTTATTAATGTGCAATTGTCGGTTACGATCGTGTTGTTCGCCACTCTCACACGGCCTCGGGTAGCAGAAGCATCGGTTGAAAGAGCCAACAAAACACCAAGTCCAATGGCAATGCTGCAGAGCGCCTGTCGCATCCGGAATGCATTTCGTCGTACGCTTTTGTTACTCATCGCAACTCCCTTGTTAGTGTGGTGTTGATAGTCATTTGAGAGCATTGGCCATTCAAGCGCCGCTTTGCTCTCAATGTCCGATAAGAAACACTACGTCAACTACAGAATCCTACATCCCGAGGTTATCCCTACACCCAGGGGAAAACAAGCCCGCTTTTTCGGGCAATGCCGGCATCGACATAGCCTATCCCTGGCCCCACTTCTGGGGGCGCTGCCCGATAGTGCCGCACCGACGTTGATCTCGATGGAGCGGTGTTGGTGACCCGGATCTGCTCGGCAGCAGGCCACCTATTCCGTGGGCGCGCGGTTTCTCGACCTGCGACCTATGTGAGCGCAGCCACGTTTGCGTGTTGAGGGCAGACGCCGGCCGTGGCGAGGCGCCGCACAGAAACCGGAATCCGCGGTTGGTCAGCTCGGCGGCGCAGTGGCACCCATCTCGGCGCACTTCACGCCGGCGAAACGACGCAGCCACCAGGTCCCGGCCGGAAAAATGGCCTTGCGGCCGGTCAGGTGTTTGCCGCGTGCCTCTCGGTACTGATCGATGAAGGCCTGATTGCGTTGGAATGCCTCTATGCGCGCCCAAGTGTTCTTGCAGGCGATGCGCGGTGAAAGCCCGCGGCGCGGCTCGCGCGTGCCCGGATGCGCGCTCCAGGGTTGGCTGAGCACACCCTTGCGGCCGAGAAGCTTGATGCCATTCTTCCGGCGCTCAGTCGCGGCTTTCTCCTCAGCCTCGGCGACCTTCTCGCGCAGGAGCTTGGAGTATTCCGCGTGGCTCAGATGCTCGAAGCCGGGCGCCCGGCGAAAGCGCAGGTCGATGACGTCGGGCAAGTCACGGTTTTCGGGGTCGAAGAAACGGACCGGCTTGGTGGCGGTCAAGGGCAGGTTGTAGTCGATGGCGGTCAGCGATTCAACACCTGGCCAGTGATGGACCCTTTCGACCAAGTGGCCGGCGACGGGGTTGGCAATGGCATAGACCATCCTTTCGATGACGTCCTTGGGTTGGATCAACTCGACCACGGAGGTCTGCTCGCTGGCCCAGAACGCTTCCCACCTTCCGCGAAGCACGTTCTGGTGCTTGGCATAGAGTTTGTGAAAGTGTTCGAGAAACTGCGGCAGCCGACCACAGTTGTCGACGACCACGGCGTGGTAGTGGTTTGACATGGTGCCAATGCAGACAATGCCGATGCTGGCCTTGTGGGGGGCGAGAGCGAGGCAGTAGATGAAGGCGTTGTTGGTTTCGCGGTCGAGGCGCATGAAGAAACGGCGCTCGGAGCAGCGACGGGTGATCATGTAGCAGCGACCAGGGATGATGGCGCGAGGAAGGGACATGCCAGATTGTCGGCAAGACCGCGCCCAGGTTGCTTGTCGCACTGCGGACAATCGGTCAACCCCGGTGAGGTCCGATCGGCAAGACCGCGCCAAGGTTGCTTGTCGCACTGCGGACAATCGGTCAACCCTGGTGAGGTCCGATCGCACGAAGGCCAGGCCAGGCGTGCTCAAAGCGGTCGCCGAGAGCGACGACGCAAGCGACGCCTGGATAAGAAGAAAGGAGCGAGATTAGAACTGCGAGATGAACTGCCAGGCCAGCGGTGGAATAAAGGCCTTCAGGCCATCATCCCCGGTAGAGGTCCCGTCATCCACGCTCGCCGGGGTGTGCGCGCCGTCGAACGTGCAGATTTTGACAGGATAACCCGCCTTGCACCCTTCGAAGTCGTAGCAGACATATTTCTTGCTGCCGGCTGTTGTCGTTGGGATGGTCGCGGGAATCGTGCACCCATTGTCCTGGGCGTGGGTAATCGCGCACCATTTCCCGCCCGTCTTGCTCGCATCTGAGCTGATGTAAGGACAAGTCCCATCACTCATGCCGACCGTGCCCATGTACGCGATGGGCGCCGCATTGGAATCCGTCGGCTCGCCGGGAAGGTTGTAGTTGGCCGCCGCCATGGCAACCACCGCGCGTAGCTTCGTCTGACGCGTGATCGACAGGGCATAGGTCATCATCGCTCCGAAGCTGAAGCCCGTCGAAAAGACCCGGCTGTCGTCGATGCACAGGTTCGCGTCGACGAGGGCGAGCAGGTCGTCGAAGAGGGCACTGTCTCGCGTGAAATCCCATGGCGTGTTGCCGCTCCCTGCGGGCGCTACGAAGATGGCGGGATCTTTCGCCGCGGTCGCTTCGCGGTGGAGCCCGAAATAGGCATAGTTGGTTGCGTCGAAGTTGGGACCATTAAAGGCGGGATATTGGCCAATCGCATTGCCGGTGTCCGAACCATACGCCTGGTACCAGGAAAAGATCAGGCGATACGGGTGCGTCGGATCGTAATCCGCCGGAATGTCGATGATGTATTCGTGACTCGTTCCGCCGCTCGTGGTCGTGAGTCTGGTCGACGTGGGAAGACCGTTCGCAATCGACGTGCCGCCGGTCGTCAGCGTTTTCGCACCATTGGCCTTGCCGCACCCTGCACTCGGCTTCGCAGCGCCCCCGCTACCGGCGCCACCGTCGACCCCGGAGCTTCCACCAGTCCCCAAGCTACCGCCAGTTACAGAGCTACCGCCAGACCCAGAGCTACCGCCAGACCCAGATTTACCGCCAGACGCCAAGCTACCGCCAGACCCAGAGCTACCACCAGACCCCAAGCTACCACCAGCTCCAGGAGTGGTGCCGCCACTGCCTGGCGCTCCACCTGAGGTCGTCGTGCCGCCGCTAGCGCTCTTGCCACCGCTACTTTGCGATCCACCCGAGCCAACAGATCCGCCGGTGCCGCCCGATGGTTGGCCGCCGTTGCTCGTGGCTCCACCCGTCGGCGACGGTCCTCCCGAGCTGCTGTTGCATCCCGCGAACACCAGAAAGCCAACAAAACCCGTTGAAAATATTCGGTTTCTCATGAAAGGACCTCCCGACAGTTGAGGATCGAAACGGCGATCTTTGCGCAGGTCAGCTCGCGCGCGTCTCGACCGACGCGCCACGCCCGCCCTGTGAAACTACCAATACCGCGAATCACTCGGCAAGTATTGCTCGATCGGCGACGATCTTGTTACCCAATTCCCCGATAGTGCGATAGTGCCGCACCGACGTTGATCTCGGATAGTGCCGCACCGACGTTGATCTCGATAGTGCCGCACCGACGTTGATCTCGATGGAGCGATAGTGCCGCACCGACGTTGATCTCGATGGAGCGGTGTTGGTGACCCGGATCTGCTCGGCACCAGGCCACCTATCTCGTGGGCGCGCGGTTTCTCGACCTGCGACCTATGTGAGCGCGGCCACGTTTGCGTGTTGAGGGCAGACGTCGGCCGTGGCGAGACGCCGCCGAGTAGCCGTGCAGTCGCCCTGCTCAGCTCGGCGGCGCGGTGGCGCCCATCTCAGCGCACTTCACGCCGGCGAAGCGACGCAGCCACCAGGTCCCGGCCGGAAAAATGGCCTTGCGGCCGGTCAGGTGTTTGCCGCGTGCCTCTCGGTACTGATCGATGAAGGCCTGATTGCGCTGGAGTGCCTCGAGCCGCGCCCACGTGTTCTTGCAGGCGATGCGCGGTGAAAGCCCACGGCGCGGCTCGCGCGTGCCTGGATGCGATCTCCAGGGTTGGCTGAGCACACCCTTGCGCCCGAGGAGCCTAATGCCATTACTCCGGCGCTCAGTCGCAGCTTTCTCCTCAGCCTCGGCAACCTTGTCGCGCAGGAGCTTGGAGTATTCCGCATGGCTCAGATGCTCGAAACCGGGCGCGCGGCGAAAGCGCAGGTCGATGACGTCGGGCAAGTCGCCGTTTTCCGGGTCGAAGAAACGGACCGGCTTGGTGGCGGTCAAGGGCAGGTTGTAGTCGATGGCGGTCAGTGATTCAACGCCTGGCCAGTGGCGGACCCTTTCGACCAGGTGGCCAGCGACGGGGTTGGCGATGGCATAGACCATCCTCTTGAGCACGTCATCCGGTCTGATCAATTCCACCGCGGAAGTCTGCTCGCTGGCCCAGAACGCTTCCCACCTTCCGCGAAGCGCGTTCTGGTGTTTGGCGTAGAGTTTGTGAAAATGCTCGAGAAACTGGGGAAGGCGACCACAGTTGTCGACGACCACGGCGTGGTAGTGGTTTGACATGGTGCCTGTGCAGACAATGCTGATGCTTGCCTTGTGGGCGGCGAGGGCGAGGCAGTAGACAAAGGCATTGTTGGTTTCGCGGTCGGGGCGCATGAAGAAACGGCGCTCGGAGCAGCGACGGGTGATCATGTAGCAGCGACCAGGGATGATGGCGCGAGGAAGAGACATGCCAGATTGTCGGCAAGGCCGCGCCAAGGTTGCTTGTCGCACTGCGGACAATCGGTCAACCCTGGTGAGGTCCGATCCTGGTGAGGTCCGATCAGGCAAGACCGCGCCAAGGTTGCTTGTCGCACTGCGGACAATCGGTCAACCCTGGTGAGGTCCGATCAGGCCAGGCGTGCGCAAAGCGGTCGCCGAGAGCGACGACACAAGCGACGCCTGGATAAGAAGAAAGGCGCGAGATTAGAACTGCGCGATGAACTGCCAGGCCAGCGGTGGAACGAAGGCCTTCAGGCCATCATCCCCGCCATTGGTCCCGTCATCCACGGCCGACGGAGTATGTGCGCCATCGAACGTGCACACTTTGACGGGATAACCCGCCTTGCACCCTTCGAAGTCGTAGCAGACGTATTTCTTGCTGCCAACCGTCGCCGTCGGGAGCGTTGCGGGAATCGTGCAGCCATTGTCCTTAGCGTGCTGCATGACGCAGCCCTTCCCGCCGCTCGTGTCGTCGCCCCACCTACACGTACCATCGCTCATGCCGGTCGTACTCATATAGGCGATGGGCGTAGTCCCAGTGGTCGGGCCGAATTGGCTCGGTGCCATCGTGACAGCGGCGCGCAGCTTCGAGGCACGCCCGTTCGACAGACCGTAGCTCATCATCGCTCCGTAGCTGAAGCCGGTGGTGAAGACCCGGCTCTCGTCGATGCACAGGTTCGTGGTGACCAGCGTAAGCAGGTCGTCGAAGTAAACGCTGTCCTTGTTGTAATCCCATAGCCCGCCGATGGGGTCTGTGTCGGGCGCTACGAAAATGGCGGGTTGGTTCGCATCGAGCGCTTCGCGACGGAGGCCGAAATAGGCATAGTGTTCTGCGTCGAAGTTGGGACCATTAAATGCGGGATATAGGCCAGTCGCGTTGCCGGTGTCCGAACCACCCATCTGGCGCCAGGAGAAGATCAGGCGATATGGTTTCGTCGGATCGTAATCCGCCGGAACGTCGATGATGACGTCGCGACTCTTGCCACCGCTCGTAACCCCCTTGAGTCTGGTCGACGTGGTAGGAGCGCCCGAAACCGACGAACCGCCGGCGGTCAGGGTTTTCAGGCCATCGGTCTTGCCACACCCTGCACTCGGCGTCGCGGCGCCCCCGTTACCAGCGCCACCGTCGACCCCGGAGCTTCCACCAGTCCCCAAGCTTCCGCCAGTTCCAGAACTACCGCCAGACCCAGAGCTGCCGCCAGTTCCAGAGCTCCCGCCAGACCCAGATTTACCGCCAGACGCCAAGCTACCGCCAGACCCAGAGCTACCGCCAGTTCCAGAGCTGCCGCCAGACCCAGAGCTGCCGCCAGACCCAGAGCTACCGCCAGACCCAGATTTACCGCCAGACGCCAAGCTACCGCCAGACCCAGAGCTACCACCAGACCCCAAGCTACCACCAGCTCCAGGAGTGGTGCCGCCACTGCCTGGCGCTCCACCTGAGGTCGTCGTGCCGCCGCTAGCGCTCTTGCCACCGCTACTTTGCGATCCACCCGAGCCAACAGATCCGCCGGTGCCGCCCGATGGTTGGCCGCCGTTGCTCGTGGCTCCACCCGTCGGCGACGGTCCTCCCGAGCTGCTGTTGCATCCCGCGAACACCAGAAAGCCAACAAAACCCGTTGAAAATATTCGGTTTCTCATGAAAGGACCTCCCGACAGTTGAGGATCGAAACGGCGATCTTTGCGCAGGTCAGCTCGCGCGCGTCTCGACCGACGCGCCACGCCCGCCCTGTGAAACTACCAATACCGCGAATCACCCGGGAAGTATTGCTCGATCGGCGACTATCTTGCTACCCAATTCCCCAAACTAATCTAGGCCGAGGACAAGGGCGGCAAGCGTGCACCCACCCGACACACTCGCTTGCCCCACCGCCACGGATCGCGGCCAACCTGGACCGGGACATGGGCGATCCCAGGCCCGGCCCAACATCGCGGAAAAGCGTTCCTGGAAAGTGCGATGGTTGGTAAGGCCGGTCAGCCCGTCAGTGGTGGCCTTCTCCTCCAGCGCCTCCACCATGCGGCCGTTCTGCAGCGAGATGGCCACTTGGTTCGCGACCACGCCCAGCATCTCACGCCGGTCAGCCGGAAATGCACCCGCCCGCTGCGCCGCCACTGTGAAGGTTCCCATGACCTCGTCCTTCACCAACAGTGGCAAAACGTAAAGCGACTCGAAGCCCTTGAAGCGTTCGCGCTCCTCGAATACGTAGGAGTCGCCCCGATCGCGCCAGTCGCCCGCCGCAGGCAAGGCCAGCTTGTTTTTGGCCACCATCGACGCGATGGAACCCGGGTCGCCGAAAGTCCGCCCTGCCAGCTCGTCCGCCCCCTCGCCCACCACCCGACTGAGAACGTGAGTCTCCTCCGCGCTGTCGTAGGTCGCGATGGCGGCGCAGCGGGCCGTGCTGTTCTGGCGCTGCTTTCTCTTGTCCTGGCTGGGGCGGCGGGCCAAGCGCAGGCTCCCACGCCCAGCACCTCCGGCCTGCCGACGGGAGTGGTTCGCTTGCCCTCGTCGCAGCAGCCGCACCGACTCTGCCCAACGCGATGGAGTCGCCCGCGGTGTGGAATGACGCTGCCCAGGCGGACTGCCGCTGACGGCGACGGGCGCACAGTCCGCGTCTCCCATGCCCGCTCCCATTGCCCCCGGCGATTTTCTCGATGTGAGCGAAGTTCATACGCCGGAGTTCCATTCTGCTGTGCGGGTCTCGCCGTCAGGCACGGTTACGCTGCCCATGATTCATGAAGTTCGGATTGGACGGGCTTGACGAGCAGAGCGCCGCGCACGCCATCGAAGCGGCGCTGGTGACACAGGGAATGCTGCTGCACCCGCTGGTCTCCGTGCTGGTTATCTCTTACGCGGGGCAGGACGTGAGCGTACTGGGCGAGGTGGTGCGCCCGGGCGTTTATCCCTACACGCTGCACCATCGGCTGCTTGATCTGATCTCTGCCGCCTCCGGCCTTTCGCCAAGTGCGGGGCGTTTGGTGAACGTATTTCATCGCGACGACGCCAAGACGCCGCATCCGGTGGTGCTGGACCCCAGCGGAACTGACACCGCCGCGGACCACAACCCGGAACTTGCCCCCGGCGACACTGTTCAAGTCAGCCGCGCGGGCCTGGTTTACGTGGTTGGTGATGTGCAGCGCCCCGGCGGATTTCCCGTTGATCCAGCGCAAGGGCTGACCGTGGTGCAGGCGATCTCTCTGGCCTGGGGTCCGACGCAAAACGCTTCCATGGCCAAGGCTCTGCTGATTCGCGAGCAAAAAGGCGGACGGACGATTACCACTCTCAATCTGAAACGGATGCTGCACGGTCAGGAGCCGGACCAGCCGGTGCGCGACCACGACATTCTCTACGTGCCCGACTCGACGGGCAAAAACCTGTGGAACAAGACCATGGAAGCGGCCATTCAATCGGCGATTGGCGTCACGATCTATGCCGGGCTGGTTTATTCGCAGAGGTTCTAAGGGCTTTCATGGTTTAGGCTGAGCTGGGAATAGGGAGGAGGTTGCCAATGTCTAACTCAACCTTGAGCAAACAAATGGGACGCGTAACATTTCTACTCTCCTCTGTGTTGATTGCGATGCTATGCGGCAGCGCTTTTTATCTGCTGCGCAGCCATGCGGGCAATCGTCATCTCTTGCTTGCGGCGGCGTACGGCCTTGTTGTTTTGGGCGTCTTCTGGCTCAGAAGCCTGGACCGCCGGCTGATGGATATGGGATGGCCGCGCTGGTCTTTCTGGCCATGCTTCCTGACGATATTTACCGCGTGCCTTGGGGCGCATGTGCTCAAAATCCTTGAAGGTCCAGAGACGCTCACGCTGTTTATTGTTCTCCAGATTCCGCTGGCGATTTGGCCCGGCAAACCAGCGCCGAGCGAGTTATTGGCAGAAGGCGCCAACCTATCCGCATCGCAGGCAAACAAACCCACGCGAGAGGTTACGCCGATCGATGCGCTTGAGTTCGCGGTGTACGTTTTGTTGACTGCGGGTCTATTGCATGTTTTACATCTGCTGAGAATCGATGTGAGCGGCATGGCCCACTCACGCGCTATGAAACTGGCCCTGGATGCCGGCTCGGGCTGCTTTGCGTGTTGTGGATTTTCGGCGCAAGGGGAAGGCTCAAAGCGCTTGGTCAGGTGCGCTGGACGCTGGTATTTTGTTCGGTCGTACTTATCCCGTGCTTGCTGCTTTTCGCGCTCAGAGTTATCAATTTCCCGCACGCGCTCGTGCTGTTTGTCGCTCTGCAAATTCCAGCCGTTTTGATCCGGCGTGAATCCACTCTGGCGAGATTCCTCCCTGCTGATAAGGATTCCTGAAAGGTTTCGCCTGATGCGCCGCATTGCCTGGCTTCTGTTGCTGCTGTTCGCTTTTACGATTCCATGGGAATACTCCCTGGAACTGGGCGAGCCGCTGGGCAACATCGCGCGAGTTGTAGGCTTGCTGGCGCTTCTGGCGGCAATTCCGGCGATTCTTCAAGCTGGCCGATTGCGCGCTCCCGGACTCATGCAATGGCTGGTGCTGGCATTCTTCCTATGGTCCTGTTGCACGTATTTCTGGACTATCGAGCCGCAGGAGACGGTAACAAAACTGCGCGGCTACTTTCAAGAGTTGATGATTGTCTGGCTGGTCTGGGAGTTTGCCGAAGACGCCGGCGATCTGCGCGCATTGTTGCGGGTAACCGTGGCCGGTTCCTGGGTGCTGGCCGTGCTCACCGTGGCCAACTTCGCCTCAGCCGAGGCGCTTGCCGACGCGCAGATGCGCTTTGCCGCATTCGGGCAAGACCCGAATGACGTGGCGCGCTTTCTTGATCTAGGCTTTCCGCTGGCGGCGCTGCTCGTGAACAGCGAGCGGCGTTGGCCGTGGCGTCTGCTGGCGGCCGGTTACCTGCCGCTGGGTCTGCTGGGCGTGTTGCTAACGGCCTCTCGCGGAGGGTTTCTCGCAGCCGTGGTGGCGTTGGTGGGCAGCGGACTCTTGCTGGCTTATGGCCATCCGAAGAGATTACTGGCTGGCGGTCTGGCTCTGCCTGCGCTGGCCGCCGCGCTTTGGTTCATTGTGCCCCACGAGAGCTTTGAGCGATTAGCTACTATTCCTGAACAACTTCAAAGCGGAGACTTAAATCAACGGTTGAACATTTGGACGGCAGGCTGGCACGCTTTTGTGCGGGCACCACTCTTCGGGGCGGGAGCGGGATCGTTTGTTTCTGCGGCTGGTCTTGGCCCCATCGACACGGCGCACAACACGGCATTGTCGATTGCCGTAGGCGGCGGTCTGATTGCGCTGTTTCTGGCCACAGCCATTGTGTCGGCGGCGATTTGGTCAATCGCGCAAACCCGTGGGCCGCTCAAATGGGCAATGGCTGTGGCGTTGCTGGTTTGGTTTTCCACTTCGCTGGTAGCTACTGTGGAGGAAAGCCGCACCACATGGCTGCTGCTGGCCATGATCGCGCTGGCTGGACGGCTGGGGGTGGAACAGCCGGAGGGGCTGACGGCCTGCTTCCCGGATCAGGCCCAGAGCCATGAACTTCCGGTCACCGCCGGGCTGATCCTGTAGACTGGCGAGTAACTTCGCCAATCATGTTCGCGGTCCCCCAAATCGCGCGGCTCTTCCAGGGCGGCAGTGTCAATCGGCGCATCTTCCGCGCTGCGGCGTCAGTCGCTGCGGCGGGGATTCTGGTCAAAGTTGTCGCCACATTCAAGGAGTTTGCCGTTGCCGGGGTCTACGGACGCTCCGACGCGATGGACGCATTTCTAGCGGCGTTCTTGATTCCCAACCTGCTCATCAATCTGATATCGGAATCGATGAACCAGGCCATGGTGCCGACGCTGGTCCGGGTGAGGGAACAGGAGGGCCACGAACGCGCGCAGGAGTTGCTTTCGAGTTCGATGCTCTGGGTTTGCCTGCTGCTTACCGCTGCCTCGGCCGTGATGGCTCTGACTGCGCGCGGGTTCTTTCCGCTGATCGCCTCGCACTTTCCTCCAGAGAAAATGGATCTCGCCATCCGGCTCTTTTACGTGCTGCTTCCCGTGGTGCTGATTACCGGCATTGCCACCAACTGTACCGCCGTTCTGAACACCTTTGACCGCTTTGCGCTGCCCGCGCTGGCGCCGGTGGCGACTCCGGTGGCGATCATCCTGGGAGCGCTGCTATTGAGTGGCCGCTTCGGAATCTGGGCAATGGTCTACGCGACCTTGGCCGGCGCTCTGATCCACGCTGGAGTTGTGGCGTGGATGATGGACTCTCACGGCTATCGTTTCCGCCTCTGGTGGCACGGAGCAACCGAGGCAACGCGCGAGGTAGCGCGGCAGTATGGGCCGGTGTTGCTGAGCGGCGTGGTAGCTTCGGGCGGCTTGCTAGTGGACCAGTCAATGGCCGC
Organism: uncultured delta proteobacterium; assembly: GCA_963723955.1. Classification (GTDB taxonomy): domain Bacteria; phylum Myxococcota_A; class Polyangia; order Fen-1088; family Fen-1088; genus Fen-1118. Next base: position 34,760 of record CAVRSU010000007.1, on the reverse strand, counting down.
CATGCTGCCTGCGGGAAGCGTCTCCGCGCTGGCCTACGCCAACCGCTTTGTGAGCGTGGTCGTCACGCTGCTGGCCGGGGCGGTCTCGTCAGCCGTGGTACCGTATTTCTCGCGCATGATCGCGCATGAAGACTGGGCCGGATGCCGGCACACGCTCATCACCTGGGTGCGGCTTACGGCGCTCGTTTCCACACCCATCGCATTGGCGCTGATCGCCGGCTCGCACCTGCTGATTCGCGTTGCCTTTCAGCATGGCGTCTTCTCACCCGCCGACACAGCACTGGTCACCCCGGTTCTGGCCATGTATGCGATTCAGATTCCGTTTTTTGTCTCCAGCCGCGTCTTTTACCGCTTTCTGATTGCCATGCGCCGCAGCGACCTGATTTTCTATTGCGGCGCGTTGAATCTTGTGCTGGATATTGTCTTGAATCTACTTCTCATGCGGTGGTATGGCGTGGCTGGAATTGCGCTGGCCACATCGCTCTGGACCGTGAGCACGTTCATTTTTCTCTGGTATTGGACCTGGAAGCTGCTTCCTCGAAGCTCTGCGGAATGCGTGTAAATTAGACCGCGCCGCGGCGATGGAAGCCAGCAAACCTTGGCCGGAACGCGAATGAACAACATTGGAGTTGGCACGATGATTCCCAAACCCGCCCAATATCTTCTGCGCTTTGACGATTTTTGTCCCACAATGGCGCTTGATCGCTGGCAGCGGTTTCTGCCGCTGATCGAGGAGTTTCACCTGCGGCCGATTCTTGCCGTGATTCCCGGCAATCAGGACGTCGAACTGAATCTTTCGCGGCCGGACCCGGAGTTTTGGGCGCGAATGCGGGCGATGGAGGCTGCCGGTGCGACGATTGCGCTCCATGGGCTTCATCACGACTGCGGCAGCCGGGGCAAGAGCCTGTTGCCGCTGCATGTCTACACGGAATTTTCCGGCGTGCCGGAAGAGACCCAGAGTGAGTGGATTCGTGAGGGGCTGAGGATTCTACGCGGCCAGGGGCTCAATCCCACGATTTTTGTTGCGCCGCGCCACGGCTTTGACCATACCACCCTCCGCGCGCTGCGCAGCGAGGGAATTGAAATGCTCTCTGACGGATTTGCCCGCGTCCCATTTACCCGCGGCGGCGTCACTTGGATTCCGCAGCAGCTTTGGAGACCGGTCGAGAAGGACAAGGGCCTATGGACGATCTGTGTGCACAGCAATTCTGCCACCGCAACCCAGGTTGCCCAGCTTCATGAGTTCCTCAGCGAACATATTGCGCAGTTCACCTCAGTCCAGCGCGTGGTGGCTGAGCTTTCGCCCGGCGGGTTGAGCCTCATCGAGCGATTCCATGAAACTTTCGCGCTTTGCCGAACCCGGGCCGGCAAGGTGAGAAGGCTGTGGAAGCGGGGCTAAGCGTTCCCGGCCAGGGTCAAGTATTCGTATTCTCTGCAAGCATTTGGTTGATCAGATTCTCATAAGCGCCGATGGCGCGATCGATGCGGAACTCGTCAACAAAGGGGTGCGCAAACCGTTGACCGGGCCGAAGGGCACGCAGAGCGGTGAGCAGGGAAGCAGCCAGCGCCTCAGCGGAGACTTCGGGAGCGAGCCACACTCCAGGCTGATCGTGCAACAAGTCCACGATGCCTCCTGAAGCCGGCAAGGCCACAATGGGCAATCCTCCGGCAGCCGCTTCAAGCAGGGCATTGGGCAGCCCTTCGTGACGAGACGGGAGCACAAACAGCGTTGCCTCTGGGAACAGCGTCCAGGGACGGTCAATGGGTTCCGCAAAGCGGACGGCAGAGTCGAGGCCCAGCGCACTGCAAAGAGCCTTCAGCCTCAGCTCTTCCGGTCCCCCGCCAGCAATCAGAAGGCTGGCACCGGGAAACTCGCGCCGGATCGAAGAGAAAGCTCGTAGCAGCAAATCAAAGCCTTTCTCCGGCGAGAGCCTTCCCATCGCGAGCAGATGCGGGCCGGGGCTGGAGGCGGTTTGCAGAGCTGGCGTCAGGCTGACGGAAGTGCGAATCTCTTCCACATCCACCGGGTTGGGCAGCACGGCCAACTGGCTCTGCTCAATTCGCAACTCGCGAACAATGTCATCGGCCATCGACTGCGTCTGGCAAATCACCCGGTCAGCACGGCGGTAGAGAACACGGTAAAGAAGGCCGGTGTAGCGGGGCAGTCCGCCAAAGGCCAATGCGGAGGAAACGGTCCCGTTCTGGCGCACCAAGACTCGGGTATCAGGCGGAAAGAAGGGGCGCAGGAGCAGCACAAGAAAGTTCAGGTGGAACATCCCGGAGAGAATCAGATCGGGTTTGAGCTGACGAACCAGGCGGAGCAGCTTGAAAGCCCCGCCGCGCACCCTTCGTGCGCCTAGAGCGTGGAGATGGACCCGCGACGGCAACTCTTCGCTGGTCTGTGATTGCGTGATCAGGCCCAGATGCAGTTCATACTTCTCCGCGGAAAGCCCCCGCGCCAGAAGTGCCGTTACGCGCTCCGCGCCACCGTCACCCAGATGGGGAATCAGCAACAGAACCTTCGGGAGTAGATTCGCGGGCATAGGTATATCGTTCTTATCCTGGTGCGAATCGAGCCCTTCATCAGCTATATACGCCCAGTTTTCCTAAAAAATTTTCCTCTTGACATATTAGAGCAGACTAATGTTTCCTGTGAATACTGATTTAAATTATCTCCAGCGGAAGAGTATCTTCTTAGGTTTCTTCTGCGTTGTCACGAGGGAAACTGCTGAACCGGAGAACGGGAGTGGACGCATCGGAGCAGAGGATCGCCCGGCAAAGCGTCCGATAAACATGAACTCCTGAATCCGCCTTGCACGTTTCCTAACGCGTCTCCGATGCAGGTTTTTGGCCCCTGCGACGAAGCACTGCCGCCCGTGGCTCCGGTTTTGCATCTGGACGCGAATGCCCTTTCGGGGAGAGGCTCGTGTCGAGACGCAGCGGAGATATTGCAAATATTGTTTTTTTGCCCACATTCCTATGTGTTCGTAACAGGTTCTCCACTTCTACCGCCCCTGGCGGTGCCGCCCCGTCCGTCGCCAGGCCCACGCATCGTCGTCGGCATCACCAACGCGCAAACCTGCCTGGTTCTTGGCGGTCGCCTGCGCACCCTGCGTGAGGCGGGCTTTCGCGTAACTCTGGTTTCAAGCCCCGGCGAGCTGCTCACCAGCACGGCCGCTCAGGAAGGAGTGGAATCCGTCGCCATTCCCATGCGGCGGGAGATCGCGCCGCTTGCAGATTTTATATCGCTGGTGCGCCTGTGGTGGCTGCTCTATCGGCTCAAGCCGGAGATGACGGAATTCAGCACGCCCAAAGCCGGACTGCTGGGCGCAATAGCCGGTATGCTCTGCGGTGTGCCGGCGAGAGTCTATTTCTTGCGGGGACTCAAACTGGAAACCTGCACTGGAGTCAAGCGCCGGATTTTGCGGATGACCGAGAGGCTGGCGGCGGCATGTTCTCATGTTGTGTTGTGCAACAGTGACAGCCTGCGCAACCAGGCTCTTGCCTTGGGCGTGGCAACCGAGAGCAAACTGCGCCTACTGGGCAGCGGCAGCAGCAACGGAGTGGATGTGGAGCGCTTCCACCCCGGTCCGTGCGGTCTGCGAGAGAGGCTCGGTCTTCCGCCGGATGCGCCTGTCGTGGGCTTTGTGGGGCGCTTGACCCGCGACAAAGGGCTGCCGGAATTGATTGAGGCATTCGACGCCATACTGGCCGCGAAACCGGACGCACACTTGCTGCTGGTGGGCTGGTTTGACGCTGCTGAAGATGCGCTCGACGATGATCTGCGCTCACAAATTAAAAATCACCCGAGGATTCATTTGACGGGATTCGTTGCCGACACGGCGCCTTATTACCGAGTGATGGACGTGATGGTGTTGCCAACCTGGCGGGAAGGGTTTCCAAACGTGGTCCTGGAGGCAGCGGCTACCGGAATTCCCGTGGTGACCACCTTGTCCACTGGCTCGCGTGACGCCGTGGTGCCGGAGGTGACTGGTTTGTTGATTCCGCCCGGTTACCCGGTGGCCATCAGCGAAGCCGTACTTCAATTGCTGCGCAACCCGGAGCGCCGCCGCCGGATGGGCGAGGCCGCGCGCACCTGGGTCCTAGAGCATTATGTGAATGGGCGCGTTCTGGGCCGCACCGTGCGCTACTATCAGAGCCTGCTTGACCGGAATCTATCGGGAGGGGCAACCAGCGGGCCGGTTTCCGGAGATTCCGCGCTCAATCCGATTTAAGGCATCATCATTTTCAGATCGACGGGATTGGCGGGCGCGCTGGTCTCCGTGGAAGACGTCTGCAACGTGTACGCGGCTTTCTCGGCCGCATGAAGCACGTCGCCCGGAACAATTCCCAGAACCAGGGTAGCCGCAACCGCGAGCAGCAGGGCAGCGCCCACCGCGATGCCTACCCTCGGTACGGGAACAACAGGCTTTTGCGGGTCCGGCTGCTGCGCGGCGACCAGACCCAGGCGCAGATAGTACGCGGCTGCCAGACCGGAATTCAGCAGGCCGATGATGGCCAGCCAAATGGCTCCGCCGCCCACTGCGGCTGAAAATGAATAGAACTTGCCGAAGAATCCGCCTGTGAAAGGAATGCCAACCAGCGAAATCAGGAAGAAAATCAGCAAGCTGCCGAGCAGGGGCGAGCGGTAGATAAGCCCGCGAAAATCGTCAATCAGAGGGCGCTTCTCGTCGTATCCGCTGACCAGCGTAACCACGGCAAAGATGCCCACGTTCATGGCTGCGTATGCCGCAATGTAGAAGCTGGCGGCGGCAATGCCGGTCTGGTCGAGTGCCGCAAAGGCCGCCAGCAGGTAACCGGCATGGGCGATCGCGGAGTAAGCCAACATGCGCTTCACGTTCTGTTGGCGCAGTGCGGCCAGGTTGCCCAGGGTCATGGAAAGTACGGCTACCACCCACAGCAGCGGCTGCCAGACGGAGCGCAGCGTGGGCAGCATCTCGTAGACCACGCGCAGCAGCAGCGCGAAAGCCGCAGCTTTGGGCGCGGTGGACATCAGCGCCACCACAGGCGTGGGCGAGCCTTCATACACGTCCGGCGTCCATACGTGAAACGGCACGGCAGAAACCTTGAAGAGAATGCCAACCAGCATCAGCCCCAGGCCTGCCAGGATGAATCCCTGATTCTGCGCTATCGGCGCGAGCCGGGCAATCTCGTAGACCTGCGTTGTGCCGGTGGCTCCGAAGATCAATGCGATGCCATAGAGCAGGAAGGCTGTAGCAAAGGAGCCGAGCAGAAAATATTTAATCGCAGCTTCAGGTCCGCGAGCCGTGTCCTTGCGATAGCCGGCGATAACGTAGGTAGCGATGGAGGAGATTTCAAGGGCGATGAAGACGAGCAGTAATTCTACCGCGCCGGTGAGCAGACACATACCCACGGCGCCAAAGACCATCAGCGCGTAGAACTCACCCTGGTGGTGACTGTCTTCGGGCAACGTATCCAGCGAAAGCAACAGTGACACTAGCACGACGCCGCAGATGAGCACATGAAAGAAGACGGTGAAGGCGCTGGTCTCGACTGTGCCGGAGTAGCCGGTTCCTTCAGGCAGTGAAAGCTGGGCCAGGCTGCCCCACAAGGCGAACGTGGTTCCGAGAGCAGCTACCCAGCCGAGCGGACGGCGCGCCCAATGAGGAGGTAATGCCGCGTCGAGCAGCATCACAAGGACGCCGGTCAACGTGAGGATGACTTCGGGGAGAATGCGGAAGATGTCGGAAACAGGATTCACTGTTGACCCTCCCCATTCAGTGAAGTCGGCGATACGGATGGCGGCAATACGAGAGGCAGAATGTTCGGTGTCCTTAATTGTGGCAGGTGTGCAGCCGTTTCAATGGCTGGCAGCCAGAGCATCGGCGCTACTCCCATGACCAGCATCAGCGCAGCCAGAGGCCACAGCACGCAAAGTTGACCCAGGCGCAGGTCTTGTGGCGGCTTCGACGTGGCCAGGGCGCTCTCAGGCCCATAGAAGAGCCGCTGCACCAGCCACAGCATATAGGCCGCGCCTAGAATCACGCCCACGGCAGCGGCAATTGCCCAGCCTTTGCTGACGCCCGTAAAGGTGCCCAGCAGAATCAGAAACTCGCCGACAAAACCGCCCAGCATGGGCAGCCCAATCATTGCCAAAGAGCCGATGACGAAGAACGTTGCCGTGCGCGGCAACTTGGCGGCCAGGCCGCCATAGGCGTTGATCTGGCTGGTTGCGTAACTGTCATAGAGAAGGCCCAGCAGCAGGAACAGCGCGCCATCTACAACGCCGTGGTTGAGAATCTGATAAACCGCACCCTCCCAGCCGGTGAGCGTGAGCCCATAAATGCCCAGCGTGATGAGGCTCAGATGGCTCAGCGCAGCATAGGCCATCAACCGCCAGAAGTCGCGCTGCACAAGAGCAAGGCAGGCGCCATAGAGAATGCCGATAACCGCCAGGCCAATGAGCACGGGAGCCACAGCCCGCGCCTGCACCGGAAACAACCCGATGTGGAAGCGCAGCATGGAGTAAAGGCCGAGCTTGCCAGCGACAACCATTGCCAGGGCAACAGGAGCTTCACTGAAGGTGTCCGCAATCCAGCCGTGCAGCGGAAAGACCGGAACCTTGACGGCAAAGGCGAAGAGAAACGCAAGCGCTACCCAGAACAATGCACCCGCGGGTAGTGCTCCGCTTGCAACGCAGAAGCGAAGCGTTGCGAAGTCGAAGCTGCCGGTCCGCGCGTAGAGCCACAGAATCGCCACCAGCAGCGGCGCGGATGGGATGAAGGTGAAGAGGAAGAACTTCAGCGCGGTTTTAGGCCCATCCTTGCGGCCGTACATGGCGATGAGGATCGCCATGGGCACAAGCGACAACTCCCAGAAGCCGTAATAGACCATCAAATCCAGCGAGATAAAAACGCCGAACATGGCCGTCTGCTGGACGAGAAAGAGCGCGTAGAAGAGCTTGCGCCGCGATTGGATGGCGTTCCAACTGGCTATCACACCGATGGGGGCGAGCAGGCCTACCAGCACTACCAGCCACACGCTCAAACCGTCTACGCCCACGTGGTAGAAGATTGTCGGCTTCTCGACCCAGAGGCGGGCGGTCTCGAATTGGAAGCGGGGTGCATCCGCAGCGAAGGAGAAGTGCGCGGGCAGATGCAGGGTGAGGCCGAAGGTGCCGAGCGCCGTCAGCAGCGCAATCCAATTGGGCAGCTTGAAGCGGTCGGGCACGAGGGCCACCAATACCGCCCCGGCCAGCGGAACCAGCAGGATCAACGTGAGAATCGATTGGTTAATTTCGTTCATTCTCTCAATGCCCCGCCACGCCAAGATGAATTGCCGAAAGATTTTCCAGCACCGTTGTCCACGGAACCGCCAGGAAGAGCAGCACCACAGCAGCGCCTGCGGCCAGCCACGCCGCATAAGAGCGCAGATTGCCTGATTGCCAGCGTTGTAGAATTGCGCCCGTAAATGTGGCGACGCCGCCGAGCAACCAGGCCGCACCGCCCAGAATGACAAAATCGACGACCCACTCCAGCACAAACTTAGAGAAGGCGAGTAGTGGCTTGACCACTATGGCGCCATAAAGCTCGTCGACGTAGTATTTGTTGGCCAGCAGCTTGTAACTGCCCGGCAATGCCGCAGCGTACTGAGCAGGACGCCCAGGCTTGCGCCGATAGAGCTTGTCGGCAATCAGCCAGCCTTCAAGCGCGACAAGAACTGCTACGATGCTGAGGATAATTTCCAACTGCCAACTGCCACCCTCTGTCACTCTCGCGCCAACCGATGGCGCCAGGAAAGCGCCGAAGCGTTCGACGCCGATCCACCCGCCGCCAATCGAAAGCAAAGCCAGAATGATCAGCGGTCCGCGCATTGACCATGGGCTTTCATGCGGATGAACATCAGGGCTGCGCGACTCGCCCAGAAAGGTCAGGTACCAGAGCCGGAACATGTAGAACGAGGTCAACAGCGCCGTCAGCACGCCGACAAACCAGAGAATCTTGCCGTTCGTTCCCTGCAAAAATGCCGCGTAGAGGATGGCGTCTTTCGAAAAGAATCCGGCAAAGGGAAAGAACCCAGCGATGGCCAGAACGGCCGCAGTCATGGTCCAAAAAGTGACTGGCAGCTTCTTCCGCAACCCGCCCATCTTGCGCAGGTCCTGCTCGCCGCCGATAGCATGAATTACGGAGCCAGCCGCCATGAAGAGCAGCGCCTTGAAGAAGGCATGGGTCATTAGGTGGAAGATAGCCGCGGAATATGCCGCGACGCCGCAGCCCAGGAACATATAGCCGAGTTGCGAAATGGTCGAGTAGGCCAGCACTCGCTTGATGTCGTTTTGAACGAGAGCAATGGTAGCGGCGAATATAGCTGTCGTCGCGCCGATGATGGCAACGACGCTCAGCGCAACGGGTGAGTGGTCAAACAAGACGTGCGTGCGAGCGACCATGTAAACGCCGGCGGTGACCATGGTCGCTGCGTGGATCAGCGCAGAAACCGGCGCAGGGCCTTCCATCGCGTCGGGAAGCCAGATGTAAAGCGGAAGCTGCGCGCTCTTTCCGGCTGCGCCCAGCATCAGGCAAAGCGCAATCACGGTAATCACGCCGCCGTTCCAGCCTGGGTCCTGGCCGAGTTTAGTCGCGATCTCGGTGAAGGTCAGCGTGCCAAAATTGGCGACGAGCAAAAACATTCCGATGAGGAAGCCGAAGTCGCCGATGCGGTTGACGATGAAGGCCTTCTTGCCCGCGTCAGCCGCCGATTTTTTCTGAAACCAGAAACCGATCAGCAGGTACGACGCCAGGCCCACGCCCTCCCATCCGATGAACATCACCAAAGCGTTGCCAGCCAGTACGAGGACGGTCATGAAGAACAGGAACAAGATTGAGGTAAGAGAAGTAGCGCGCATAGCCCTTGTCGTCGCCCATGTAGCCGACCGAGTAGACGTGAATCAGAAAGCCGACGCTGGTGACAACCAGAAGCATTACGAGCGAAAGCTGATCGAGAACAAAGCTGAAGTTCACGTGCAGCAAGCCCGCATTGATCCAAGGCAGCGGGCAGGTTTCATTAAAGGGCAGGGAACTTGTGGCTGGAATGAAGCCGAAGACGCCCAGTGCTGCGTTGAAGACCACTCCGAACGCCGCCAGCGGGGCCAGCAGTGCGACCGTAGTGACAAGCCACTTGGGCAGCCGCCGTCCAAGGATTCCATTGATAAGGAATCCGGCGAAGGGCAAGAGCGGAATCAGCCAGAGATGGAAAGGTGCGTTCATAGTTTCATCATGTCGATTCGGTCGACGGCCAGGGTTGCGCGGGCGCGGAAGACGGCGATGATAATGGCCAGTCCCACGGCAGCCTCCGCCGCAGCCACCATCATTACGAAGAAGACGAAGATCTGCCCCTTCACCGCGTGCCATTGCTGGGCGAAGGTCACAAAGGAAAGATTCACGCCGTTGAGCATCAGCTCAATGGACATGAAGACGGTGATCAGGTTGCGCTTGATGAGGAAGCCGACGACGCCGAGCGAAAACAGCGCGGCGCTCAGCAGCAGATACCAGGAGAGCGGAACTTCCTGTGCGAAGAAGGGAACTCATTTGCCCGTCCTTTCTGCGCTGCCTTGCGGGTCTGCTGTCGTCGTGACGGGCCAGCGCCACCGCGCCCAGAATCGCGATGAGAATCAGCACCGAAGTGACCTCAAACGGCAGCAGCAGTTTGGTGAAGAGCACCGTGCTCAGATTCAATATTCGTGGCCGTGCACTTGGTGAGGCCGTCGCTCAACCTGGCCACGCCCAGACCCTGCGCGTGCAGAATCACAGTGGCTATCACGGCCAGAATGACGACGACCGCGGGAAATCCAACTAAGCGCGCCGCGCGGCTGCCCATGGTGCGCTCCTCGCGTCCTGCGTTGAGCAGCATGACGACGAAGGTAAACAGCACCATGATGGCGCCGGCGTAGACGATCACCTGCGCAGCGGCCAGGAACTCCGCGCCCAGCAGCAGGTAAAGCACGGCCAGCGAGATCATCACCACAATCAGCGAAAGAGCGCTGTTGATGGGATGGCTCTGGATGAGCAGGTTGATCGCTCCTGCCAGGCAGAATCCGGCAAATACGAGAAACAAAATCAGGTGCATCGTTTTGTCACCTACGGGCAAGCCCGATTGTAACTTACGGCATTCTCGGAAATAGTTTGAACTCGCGAAAGTTGTAAATGTGGGTTTTTCTTGAGAAAAAACCCACTTTGCTGTTGTGCTTTCGGTCTACATCGTTTCCGAGAATGCATTAGCGATAAGCCAGCCAAAGGCTTGTCGCCACAATGTTCAGAATGGCCAGCGGCATCAGCCAACGCCATCCATAAGTTCATCAACTGGTCATAGCGGAAGCGCGGCAGCGTTCCGCGCACCCACACATACAAAAACAGAAAGCAGAAGACCTTGAGCACAAACCAGAAGAGAGGCAGCAATGCGCGGACAAGAATGTTCTGCGGAGGCGGAATCAAGTCGCCGAAGGGACTGGTCCAGCCGCCCAGAAACAGCAGCGTGGCCACGCAGCCCACGTTAATCATGTTGCCGTATTCGGCCATGAAAAACATGGCGAACTTCATGGAGCTGTACTCGGTGTGATAGCCGCCGGTCAGCTCGCTCTCCGCCTCGGGCAGATCGAAGGGCGAGCGGTTGGTCTCAGCGTAGGCCGCCATCAGGTAAATGAAGAAAGCCACAAACTGCATTCCGCCAAAGATATTCCAGCTCAGGATGCCATTGGTCCCCTGCTGCTCGACAATCACGCGCAAGTTGAGCGACCCGGCGCGCAGCACCACGCCCACCAGCGAGAGGCCCAGCGCCAGTTCGTAGCTGACCAACTGCGCCGAGGAGCGCAGCGAGCCCAGCAGCGAATACTTGTTGTTCGACGACCACCCGGCCAGCGCGATGCCGTAGACGCCGATGGAGGTGACGCCCAGAATCACCAGCAGGCCGATATTCACATTGGCGATCTCAAACAGATCCAGAGCGGCCCGGCCCGATGTTCGGCTCGCCGAAGGGAACCACGCCGATGGAGATCAACGCGCAGCCCAGCGCGAGGATGGGAGCGATCAGATAGAGCGGCCGGTAAACGCCGGTGGGAATGATGTCCTCTTTGAGAAACGATTTCGCCCCGTCAACCAGCGGCTGCAACAGGCCGAAGGGTCCCACGCGGCTGGGTCCCCAGCGGTTCTGAATGCGGCCCACCAGCTTGCGCTCCAGCAGCACGGTGTAGGCGATGCCCAGCAGCATCACCACCGTCACTACGGCCACCTTGAGCACGCTCCACAGAAAAAACTGCAAAATCGTCACTGGTCTTCAGCCTCTTCTTCTGTCACAAAACTTACTTGCAGTCCGAATCTTTACACAACTGATGCCGCTCTGAAATGTCGTCGCCAAGTTCCTTGAGCGCCGTGCTGTGCTGCGCCCAGCGTTCCGGAGGTAAACAATCCATCGTGCGCGGGCGTAATCAGGCCCCGCCCGGTCAATGCCGCAACCGGCACAAAGCCTGGCTCCGTCTGCACATCGTTGCCGCCGAACAGATTGATGCGGTCAAGATCGTAGCCCGGAACCAGCCGGGCGATCTCGTCGAGCACCGCCAGCGGATCGAAGGGACTCAGCTTCGGTTCCAGCCCATTGGCCGCAAGCCACACGGCGTGACGGTCGGCCTCGCCGGCCTGCGCGCCGCGCGATTGGCCCAGATCGGCCGTCATGCCGCCCTTGCCAAAGGGCACAAGTGTCTTCACGTCCACGCCCATGGCTCCGGCCAGTCGCACCAGAATTTCGAAATCCGGCTTGACGCCGGCGCGGTCGGCGGCCTTCCTGCACCAGTTGCACGTCGCCAAATGTGTTGGTCACCGTGCCGGTCTTCTCATAGAGGCTGGCGGCGGGAAACACCACATCGGCCAGCGCCGCCGTCTCGGTGAGGAAAATATCCGCGACGATGACGAAGGTATTCTTCAATGCAGCCGGGCTCACGCTCGAGCTTCGCAACCGGATCGGCGCCGACCACCAGCAACGCGCCCAATTCGCCCTTGCCCGCCGCCTCGAAGATCTCCGGCAGCGTCTTGCCGGGTGTTGCGGGCAGGCCAGGATACTCGCGCAAAAGCGCCGGGCGCCGTGACCGGCACGTAGCCCGGCAAGCAGGTCCGGGAACAGGCCCATATCGGCCGCGCCGCGCGAGTTGGCGTAGCCGCCGAGGAAGGCGAAACGCACATTGCCGCGCTTCAATCCCCAGGCCACAAGCTCCGACAGCTTCGCGCCGCGATACTCCGGGCCGAAGATCACCAGCAGCGACTCCTCGGCCAGCACCGCCTTGCGGAAGTCGCGTCTTAATGATCGCGTCGCTGCCGTCAGGTACGCGGCCAGGGCAGGGTAGCCGTCGGCGGGCAGCTCGCAGCGTGGCCTTGGCCTGACGCTCCAGCTTGATGGGCTTGCGAATTGGCGATGTAGAGCCGCGCGCGATTGAGCCGCACATTGGTGCGCAGATTCCACGCCAGCAGCGGATGCTCTTCGGTCGGATTGCCGCCGATGAGCAGGATCGCCGGCGCGGTGGCCATGTCGCGCAGGCTGGCGGCCTTGTCCGTTGTGTCCGGCGAGGGCGCGCGCAAAAGCCGCGTAATCCGCGCGTGCGCTCGTGGTCGATGTTGTTGGTCTCGAGCACCGTGCGCGCAAACTTCTGCAGCAGATAATTCTCTTCGTTGGTGGTCCGGTTGGAGCCGATGACGCCGATGGCCGCGCCGCCGCTTGCTGTCGCGAATCTCCTTCAGCTTGCTGGCGGCCAAGCGCAGCGCGTGCTCCCAGGTGGCCGGCTCCAGCTTGCCCTCGGCGTTGCGCACCAGCGGCTTGGTCAGGCGCTCGGGGCTCTCGACAAAGTCGAAGCCGAAGCGGCCCTTGGCGCAGAGAAAGTCGCCGTTGATGCCGCTCTTGTCGCGATTGTCGGCGCGCACGAATCTCCGAGCCGTCGTTGATCTGGCGCACGCCCAGCGTCACCTTGCAGCCGTCGGCGCAATGCGTGCAAACGGTGGAGACGTGGTTCATCTCCCAGGGCCGCGTCTTGTAGCGATAGCTGCCGCTGGTCAGCGCGCCCACCGGGCAAACGTCGATGCACATGCCGCACTGCTCGCAGTCCAGATGGTCGCCGCCGTTGGGCGCAATCACCGAGCTGACGCCGCGATTCTGCACGCCCAGCGCCCACACGTCCATGCCCTCGCCGCACATGCGGATGCAGCGGTAACAGAGGATGCAGCGCGGGCGGTCATAGTAGACGGCGGGCGACCACTGCTGCTCTTCGCGATGCTGCTTGGCCTCGGCGTAGAGGCTCTCGCCCGCGCCGTACTTGAAGGTCATGTCCTGCAGTTCGCACTCGCCGCCGGCATCGCAGACCGGGCAGTCGAGCGGATGGTTGCCCGAGCAGCAATTCGATGGTCGCCTTGCGCGCCTGCGCAATCTCGTCGGACTCGGTGATGAAGACCTGGCCCTCGGCGACGGTAGTGGTGCAGGCGGTTTGCAGCTTGGGAACTTTTTCCTGGCGCACCACGCACATGCGGCAGGCGGCCTGCAGGCTGAGGCCGGGGTAGTAGCAGAAGGCCGGAATCTCGATGCCCGCCTTGCGGCAGGCGTCGATCAGCAGCGTCCCCGCGGGAGCCGTCAGCTTCTTTCCATCGACAGTGAAGGTTACGTCTGCCATTCGTCTCCAGCGCCCCTACACCACAGCCAAATCCACATGCTTGGCGAACGGGCAGGGCTTGCCGTTCAAGTGATCCTCGAACTCCTTGCGGAACTTCTTCACGAATCCCAGCGTCGGCATGGCCGCCGCGTCGCCCAGCGGGCAGAAGGTCCGGCCCAGCATGTTCTCGGCCAGGTACTGGATGTTGTCGATGTCCTTGGCCTCGCCGAAGCCGGCATGGAAGCGCGTCAGCGACTTCTTCAGCCAGTCCGTTCCTTCGCGGCAGGGAATGCACCAGCCGCAGCTCTCGTGCTGATAAAAGCTGATGGTGCGCAGCGCAAACTCGACGATGCAGGTCTGGTCGTCGATGACCACCACGCCGCCGAGCCGAGCATCGAGCCGGCCTTGCCCACCTGGTCGAAGTCCATGCCGATGTCGATCTCTTCGGGCAGCAAGCACCGGAGTCGACGAGCCGCCGGGAACGACGGCCTTCAATTTGCGCCCGCCGCGAACGCCGCCGGCCACTTCGTAGATCATCTTCTTCAGGTTGTAGCCCATGGGCAGTTCGTAGACGCCGGGCCGCTCCACGTGGCCGCTGATGCAGAACAGGCGCGTGCCGCCGTTGCGCGGCGAGCCCACCGCCGCGTAAGCCGCCGCGCCCATCTCGATCACGTGCGGCACAGTGGCGATGGTCTCGGCGTTGTTGATGACCGTGGGCCCGCCGTAGAGGCCGACCACGGCAGGGAAGGGCGGCTTGATGCGCGGCACGCCGCGCTTGCCTTCGAGCGACTCCATCAGCGCCGACTCTTCGCCCACTTCGTACGCGCCCGCGCCGGTCTGCGTGATGATCTGAAATTCCGTCTCGGAGCCGAAGATGTTCTTGCCGAGAAAGCCCCGTTGCGTAGGCATCGGCGACGGCCTTTTCCATGATCTCGAGCAGATAGCGATACTCGCCGCGCAGATAGATGAAGCCCAGCTTGGCGCCGATGGCCAGGCCGGCGATGATCGTGCCTTCGATGACCGCATGCGGATCGTGCAGAAAGATCAGGTGATCCTTGCAGGTGCCCGGCTCGCTCTCGTCGCCGTTGACCAGCACGTACTTCGGCTTGGCGGATTGCTTGGGCACGAACGACCACTTCATGCCGGTCGGAAAGCCCGCGCCGCCGCGGCCGCGCAGGTCGCTGGCCTTCATCTCGTTGATGATCCAGTCCGGGCCCTTGCGCCAGGCACTTCTTCGCGGACTCGTAGCCGCCGAGTTCGATGTAGCGGTCGATCTTGGCCGCGCCCAGGCCGAAGCGCCGGAGACGATCTTGACTTCATCGGGATGGGAGACCAGCCTAGGCATGTGGCGTCGCCTTTCGCTTCGCCAGCCTTGGCCTTGCCGCGATAGCCGTCCAGAATGCCCGGCACCAGCTCCGGCTCAGCTCGTCGTGGAAGTCGTAGTTGACCTGGATGGCCGGCGCCCAGCAGCAGGCTCCGATGCACTCGACCTCTTCGAGCGAAAACAGGCCGTCCGCGCGTGACGCCCTTGTGGCCGATGCCCAGCTCCTCCTGGAAGCGCTCGTAGATCTCGTAGCCGCCGCGCAACATGCAACTGATGTTGGTGCAGACCTGCACGTTGTATTTGCCCGCCGGCTTGAAGCGCAGCATGGAGTAGTAGCTGGCCACGTTGCGCACTTCGAGCTCGGTGATGCCGATGCGCTGCGGCCACTTCGGCGATCACCGCGTCGGAGAGGTAGCCGACCTCGTCCTGCGCGTAGAGCAGCATGGGAACCAGCGCCGAGCGGCGCACCGGGTACTTCTCGACCAGCGCGTCGAAGCGCGCCGCCAGCTGGGGCGAAAAGCGTCATGGTTTCATCGCTCATTGCATCAACTCCCGTGCCCATCGGCTGCCATATCCATCTTCCTGCGTTGCTTTTGCTTTCGCAGCAAGATGCGTAGTCAACCATGTGCATCTTCTCCATCATCGATCTCCCCCAGCACAATGTCGATGGACCCGACCACGGCCACCACGTCGGCCAGCATCCGGCCCTTGCACATGGTCTCCAGCGCCTGCAGTGTGGCGAACGACGGATAGCGCATGTGCACGCGATAAGGCTTGGCCGTGCCGTCGGAGACCACGTAGTAGCCCATCTGCCCGTGGCCCGCATTCAATGCCCTGATAGACCTCGCCGGCCGGCACCGCGAAGCCCTCGGTCACGATCTTGAAGTGATGGATCAGCGCCTCCATCTGCGTCTTCATCTTTTCGCGGTCGGGCAGCACGATCTTGGGCGCATCGGCCTTGATCGGCGCCCTCCGGCATTCCGTCCAGCGCCTGCTGGATGATCTTGACGCTCTCGCGCATCTCGACGAGCCGGACCTCGTACCGCGCCCAGCAATCGCCCTCGGTCGCAGATGGGCACCTTGAACTGGAACTTCTCGTAGCCGGAGTAGGGCATATCGCGGCGCAGATCGAAATCCACGCCCGAGGCGCGCAGCGGCGGCCCGGTCACGCCCAGCGCAATTGCATCGGCGGCCGAGAGATAGCCCACGCCCTTCAAGCGATTCCTGAAGATCGGGTTGCCGGTGAGCAGGTTGGAGTACTCGTCGATCTTCTCCGGGAAAGCTGTGGATGAACGCCTGCACGCGGTCGAAAAAGTCCAGCGGCGGCTCCATCGCCAGCCCGCCGATGCGGATGTAGCTGGTCATCATGCGCTGGCCGGCCAGGCCCTCGAAGATGCGCAGAATCTCTTCGCGCTCGCGGAAGGTGTAGAGAAAGACGGTCAGCGCGCCAATGTCCATGGCGTGCGTGCCCAGCCAGATCAGGTGCGAATTCAGGCGGGTCAGCTCGGCCAGCAGCACGCGCATCCACTGCGCCTTCTCGGGAATCTCCAGCCCCAGCAGCTTCTCGACGGCCAGGCAATAGCAGAGATTGTTGGCCATGCGGGTCGAGGTAGTCGATGCGGTCGGTGAGCGGAACCACCTGCTGATAGAACTTGGCCTCGCAGGTCTTCTCGATGCCGGTGTGCAGATAGCCGATCTCCGGGATAGAGGCGGACGACGATCTCGCCGTCGATCTCCACCACCAGGCGCAGAACGCCGTGCGTCGACGGGTGCTGCGGGCCCATGTTGAGGACCATGTGCTGATCGTGCGCGCCTTCGGCCGCCGGGGCTTCGAGGATGGGTGTGCCGATGGATCTCGGTCATTAGCGATACCCCTCCACCGGATAGTCCTTGCGCAGCGGATGGCCTTGCCAGTCGTCGGGCATCATGATGCGGCGCAGGTTGGGATGGCCCTCGAAACGAATGCCGAACAGATCGAAGACCTCGCGCTCATAAAAGTTGGCCGAGGGCCAGACCGGCGTGATCGACTCGACCGCCGGGCTCGGCCTCATCCAGCATCACCCGCAGCCGGATGCGCTCCTTATAGGCGTGCGAAAGAATGTGGTAGCTCAACTGGAAGCGCGGCGAGGAAGGGAACCAGTCCACCGCGGTCATGTCCTCAAAGAAGTTGTAGCCGGCCGCCTGCACCGTGGCCGCCGCGGCGCGAATCTCGTCCGGCGGCAATGGTCAGCGTCAGCTCGCCGCGGTCGAACTTCGCGTCCACCAGCGCCTCGGGCTTCCAGGCCAGAATGGCCTTCACCGCCGGATGCTCCGGCAGGCCTTCCAGCACGGCCGCCTTGCCGAGCAATGTCGTTCGTGCCTCGGCTCATCCTAGAGGTCCGCCTTGTCCTGGCTCCAGTTCAGGATGCCCTTGCGCACGATGTAGTAGAGCCCCACGGCCACAAAGCCCAGATAGACCAGCATCTCCCAGAAGCCGAAGAGCCGCTGAGCCGGTGATCGCGGGCAGCTTGCGGTAGATCACCGCCCAGGGCATCATGAAGACCGCTTCCACGTCGAACAGGATGAACAGCACGGCCACCATATAGAAGCGCACGCTGAAGCGCTCGCGGGCGTCGCCCACAGCCACAATTCCGCACTCGTAGGCGGCCAGCTTGGCTTGGCGTGTTGCGATGCCGCCCGACGAACCAGGAGGCCGACGACCATGCCCAGCCCAAGCCCGAACGCGGCCAGGATCTGCATCAACAGCGGAAGATATTGCCAGTGGTAGGGGATCATCGCCGCCCAGTCCGAGAAAACCTGGGAAATTCACCCTGCTTCCCGAAGCCGCCAACTGCTTCAAAGCGACAGAATGCTGGTTTGAGCTTAGGTTTTCAGCCTCGTTCCGTCAAGGCCAGTACAGACGGCGCCACCGCCAAAGGCCTCACCGCTGCATCCGCCGCAGTTCCCAGTGGCCGCCAGAGGCGAGCGGACAAAACCGGCGCCTCTTTGGCCGTCCTGAAACCCGTTCGCCACTGTCCCTGGACCTACAACTCCGCAGTCTGTGTGCTTTCTGCCAGCCGCGAAAGCACCGCATCGAGGGCCGTCTCCCAAGGCGCTAACCTGGCGCCAAAGCGAGTGTATAGCTTCTCGTTCGACAAAATCGAGTTCCGGGGCCGTTTTGCAGGAGTAGGGTATTCCGAAGAAGAGATAGGCCTGACTACAGGAACTTTTCCGTGAAGCAAGCTGGCACCATGGAAAAGATGGTACAGGCAAAGCCGTACCATGAGGTTGATCCAGAGCAGGTCGTGTGATAGAGGCCGGCCCAGTTTTCGGTAGGTCCAAACCTGCCGTCCAAAACGCCGCTGACAAACGGTCCGGGTGGCGTCGGCCAGTTCGATGGAACTCGTTGGTGCGCCAAACTGATCGTCCACAATGCTAAGCTCATCGCGCTCGCGGCCAAGCGCAGCATAGTCAGAAGAAAATTCCGGCCATGGGGGCCGTAAACCCAGCTTGTCCTGAAATCAGATATCTGCCGCCCACCTCTTGTATCGCTTCTTCGCCGGCCAGCTTACTCGTTCCATAAACACTCAGAGGATTTGGTTTATCTGTCTCTGACCACGGTCCCGGTTTCGAACCGTCAAACACATAGTCCGTGGAGTAATGTACGAGCAGGCACTGCATCGACGCGCTTCTTCTGCGAGCACGCGAGGCGCTGTAGAGTTAACTGCTACGGCCGCTTCCGTTTCACCTTCGGCGCGGTCCACCGCTGTATAAGCAGCCGCATTGAGTATGATCTGGGCGCAGTGCGTCGCACCATAGCGCGCACCTGATCCGGGTTGGCCAGATCAACCGTATCGTAGTCGTGGCAGATGATTTCACCGGCATCGGCGAAGCTGCGCTGTAACTCGCGGCCAACCTGCCCAGCGGCGCCGGCAATGAGGATTCGCAACCGGCCGCTGACGCAAAAACCTCCGCATCCCGCAGTAGGGAGCCTTTGCGGTCCTTGTCGGAGAGGATGGCGAGTTCCGAGTCAATCGGCCACGGAATTGCAAGGCTGGGTCGTTCCACAGAACAGTCCGCTCGCCAGCGGGAAAGTATTCGCCAATTACCTTGTAGGCAAAGCCTGTGACATCGGCAAGTGAAAGAAAAGCGTGGCCAAATCCCTCGGGAATCCATAGCATTTGTCCGTTTTCTCCGGGGAGTTCCACGGCAACATGCTTTCCAAAGTAAGGAGAGCTGCGGCGCAGGTCCACAACCACGTCAAGAGCGGCTCCATAAGCAACTCGCACCAACTTTCCTTGAGGATGAATCATCTGGTAGTGAATGCCCCGCACAACATTCCTCTTTGAAACAGAAAAGTTGTCCTGGGTCCAGGCTGACGGAAGCCCAGCCTCAGCCATGCCGCGCTGATTCCATGTCTCCCAGAATGCTCCGCGGCTGTCCCGGTAGATTTTCGGAGTAAACATCAAAACGCCTGGCAGCGAGGTCTCATCTATCTTCATAACTCGCTCGCCTCCGCCGCAAATCGCGGCTCGTCCTTGATGGCGAGCAGGTATTGCCCATATCCACTCTTGCACACTGGCTGGGCCAACTCTTCGAGTTGTCCGGCGGTAATGTAGCCGAGGCGATAGGCAATCTCTTCCGGGCAGGCAATTTTCAACCCCTGGCGGCGTTCAATCGTCTGTACAAAAACCCCGGCATCGAGAAGCGAATCGTGCGTGCCGGTATCGAGCCACGCCATGCCTCGGCTCATCATCTGCACTTCCAGGCACCCTGCTTCCAGGTAAGTCCGGTTAAGGTCGGTTATCTCCAACTCACCGCGCGCTGACGGCTTGAGTGAAGCTGCGTGATTTACTACATCGTTGTCATAAAAATAGAGGCCCGTGACGGCATAGCGCGACCTGGGTGATTTGGGCTTTTCTTCTATGCTGATCGCATGGCCCTGCTTATCAAATTCAACAACTCCATAGCGTTCCGGGTCCTGCACGGGATATGCGAAAACTACTGCGCCATGCTTTATGGTAGCGGCACGTTGTAATTGTGCCGGCAGCGATTGCCCATAGAAGATGTTATCGCCGAGAACCAGAGCGCTCGTATCTCCAGCTATAAAATCCCGGCCGATAAGAAAAGCCTGCGCCAGACCTTCCGGCTTATCCTGTACGGCATAACTCAAGTTAATTCCCCATTGCCCGCCGTCACCAAGCAGTTCCGCAAAGCGCGCCGTATCTTGCGGTGTGGAGATGATTAGGATATCGCGCAGTCCCGCTAACATGAGAGTGGTGAGCGGGTAATAGATGAGCGGTTTGTCATACACAGGCAAGAGCTGTTTTGAAACGACATGCGTCACCGGGTATAGCCGCGTCGCCTTCCCGCCTGCAAGGATAATTCCTTTCATTGAGGAATCCTCTCTTGATAGTTTTTGCGGATCCAATCCCGATAGGCGCCGGTGCGGACACCATCCACCCAGGAAGAGTTTTCGAGATACCACGCAACCGTCCTGCGTAGCCCGCCTTCAAAATTCTCGGCTGGCCGCCATCCCAACTCGCTCTCGATCTTCGAAGCGTCGATGGCATAGCGGCGGTCATGCCCCGAGCGATCTGCAACGAACGTGATAAGACGTCTGCGGGGTCCAAGTGCAGTCTCGGGCCACAGTTCATCGACAAGGTCGCAAATAGCCTGCACCACATCGATATTCTTCCGCTCGCTGTTGCCGCCAATATTATAAGTCTCCCCAATACGGCCCCGGTCGATTGCCGCGCTGATGGCCGAGCAGTGGTCTGTCACGAATAACCAGTCGCGCACGTTGGCGCCGTCGCCATAGACAGGCAGCGGCTTGCCTTCGAGGGCATTAAGGATCATCAACGGAATCAGCTTCTCCGGAAACTGGAAGGGGCCGTAATTATTCGAGCAGTTAGTCGTGATCACAGGCAAGCCGTATGTGTGGTAATAGGCCCTCGCCAAATGATCAGAGGCCGCCTTTGATGCGGCATAGGGGCTGTTGGGCGCATAGGCCGTCGTCTCAGAAAAAGCCTGATCTTGCGCTCCCAGAGACCCATAGACCTCGTCAGTGGAAACATGCAGAAAACGAAAAGCTCGCCGATCAGCTTCGTCCAGTTCCGACCAATACGCCCTTGCCTGTTCAAGCAGCGTAAAGGTGCCCTGTACGTTCGTGCGAATAAACGCGCCAGGCGAAACAATTGAACGATCTACATGGCTCTCAGCTGCGAAATGGACAATGGCCCGAGGCCGGTGGTCCCGCAACAATGCGGCCACAAGTTCAGCGTCGCAAATATCACCGTGTACTAACTGGTGCCGGGAATCACCCTTCAGTGTGGCGAGATTGTCCGGATTGCCGGCATAAGTGAGGAGGTCGAGATTGACTATGTCTGTGCCGGCATTCTGAATCCAATGCAACACGAAGTTAGAACCAATAAACCCCGCGCCGCCAGTGACCAGAATTGTGTTTTTGAGGCTTGTCATCGTTCTGAAGATCCTTCGGGCGGATGGAACCGGAAAAGTCGACCATCCGTCTTGACAGTTAGTTTGCGTGTTGCGTGCAAACCCCGTACAGATTCAATATGACAGTGGATATTCGCCATTAACGCTCTCGCGTCACTCATACTCCGCGAGATTAGCACACCGCAGTCAGTTGGCCACTGGATCCAGGAGCGGGTTCACTATTTGAATCGCCCCATAGCGCTGCATCCTTGCCAGATTCTCTGAATAGAGGACGGACACGCCGGCGTGCTTCGCGGTCTCAAGAATCAGCGCATCCCAAAAGGGAACCTCCTGGCGTCTCTCCACATCCAGCGCTTCAAGGACCAACGCGGGAGTGGTTGTGACTACATCCCAGGTTGAGTAATCGCGAACCATCAGGCAGACTTCCTCTACTGGCAGAGTCTCGCCAGCGTTGTGGCAAAGCTGAATGCATAGCTCCTCAAGAACCTGTGCGCTGATTACGCCCCAGCCAGAAGTCCATAACTGCTCCAGCAGCATCTGAGCGCGCAGATGCTTGATGCCGGCTGAACGATCATGCGCGTACACCAGAATGTCGGTATCCACAAAGCACTTACCGCTCATGCAGTTCACCCCGCGGACGGGTTGGAGTCCAATGCAAATCGAAGCCTGACCGCAACCGTTCCACGGCGCTCCGGCGCGCCTGGTCGTACCCTTTACGTTCGCGTACTAAATTCTCCAGTTGGGCCGCGAGAAGCGCGCTGACCGACGAGTCATCTTCGGCGGCAAGAATGCGGGCCTCACGCAGAAGATCTTCCTCAACTTTCAGCGTGATGTTTGCCTTCACGTTTGCACCTATTTTCGTGTAGCACCATTTTACGTGCGTTGCGCCGGAAATTCAAGCGGTCTAAAAGCTCGCAATTGATAGGTAAAGAATTATGGAGTTTCTGTCTACCAATGAACTGGCTGACTGGGAGGGTGGGCATGAAAGATCTGCGCATCTCCTGCCGGGCAGAGGCGTTTCATGGTATGCGTCTGATTCTGTGGCGTTTTAACCTTCTATTCATCTTGGCTTGATAGCCTGTTCCCAGGGATGGCCCAAGTGCCGGAGATTCTCATTAAGCAGTCTCACCTTCCGCCTGAGCCCGACTCTTTAAGCGAGCAGCCTTCAGGCAAGGATGCTCAGCGCGAAGTGTCGGCCATACGCGCGTTCCTGCTATCGCGCGGCAACTCGGCACTTGCCGACCGCATCTTCCATTGGCTGATGGTGCTTTGTGCACTGAGCATCTTCGGTATTGTGGTGCTGATTGCTTTTGAACTGGTAGTTCGCTCGCAACTGGCCTGGGGCAAATTTGGCCTGGACTTCTTTTACAAGTCTTTCGTCGATGCCTACAGCAAGCAGCCGCAGTACTGGGATCCGGTAAACGGACATTTCAGCGCCTTGCCATTCCTCTATGGCACGCTGGTTTCGTCATTTCTCGCGCTTCTTCTTGCGGTTCCGCTGGCCATAGGAGTTGCGGTGTTTTTGACTGAGATGTGCCCGCGCTGGCTGCGTGCGCCGCTGGCCTTTATTACCGAACTGCTGGCAGCGATCCCGAGCGTGATCTACGGGCTGTGGGCGGTCTTCGTGCTGGTGCCGCTGCTCCGCGAGCATCTGAACCCATGGCTGATAAGTGGATTTGGCTGGACGGGCTTCTTTGGAGATGACAACCCCACGGGCCTTGGCTTTGTCGCGGCGGGCATTATTCTGGCCATCATGATTCTGCCCATCATCTCCTCGCTGACGCGCGAAGTGATGACGGCCGTGCCGCAATCCCAGCGTGAAGCCGTGCTGGCCCTGGGAGCCACGCGGTGGGAGATGATTCGCGTGGGCGTGCTGCGCAATGCACGCATCGGCATAGTGGGCGCGGTGATTCTGGGCCTGGGGCGCGCACTGGGTGAGACCATGGCCGTGACCATGGTGATCGGCAACAGCGCGGAGATTCACCGCTCTCTGCTCGCCAATGGCAGCACGATGGCCTCAGTGATCGCCAATGAGTTTGCTGAAGCTTCGAGCGACTTGCATCTGAGCGCACTCATGGAGTTGGGCCTGGCGCTGTTTATCGTGACCATCATCGTCAACGCCTTTGCCCAACTACTGGTTTGGGCCGTGACGCGCGGAGCGCCGGCGCCGGTTCGTTGAAATAGAGTTTTCGACAGTTAACTGCTTGCTATTCATTGTTTTTGGAGAGACGACACTGAAGAACGAACACAAGCTGCGGGCACAGATACGAGCGCTGGCAGACCGAGCGGTCACGGGTCTGGCGGTTCTATCGACCGTGCTGGTGGTAGCGCCGCTGGTGGCGATTTTTATCTATCTGGTCTACCGTGGCGCCAGCTCGCTGAACCTGGACTTCTTCACGCAGGTTCCCAAGCCCGTTGGCGAAGCCGGGCGGCGGTATGGCCAACGCCATCGCCGGCTCGGCGATTCTGCTGGCAGTCGGCAGCCTGATCGGCGTTCCGATTGGTATTGCCGGTGGCATTTATCTGGCCGAGTTCGGGCGCGGCACCAAGCTGGCCAATGCGGTGAGGTTTACCGCGGATGTGCTGAATGGAGTGCCGTCCATTGTGATGGGCATTGCCATTTACTCGCTGATCGTGGTGCCGCAAGGTCACTTTTCCGCGTTCTCGGGAGGCGTGGCGCTGGGCATCATGATGATACCCACGGTTTGTCGGACGACTGAAGAAATGCTGCTGATGGTGCCCAACGCGGTGCGCGAGGCGGCGCTGGCGCTGGGCGTACCCAACTGGCGTTCGGTGCTGGCCATTACCGTAAAAACCGCTTCTCCAGGCATCATCACAGGCTGTATGCTGGCGTTTGCGCGCGTGGCCGGCGAGACGGCGCCCTTGATCTTCACAGCCTTCGGGAATGTGGGCTGGAGCGCGCGGCTGGACCAGCCCATCGCCGCGCTGCCTTTGCAGATTTATGTCTATGCGCTCTCACCCTACGACGACTGGCACAGGCTGGCGTGGGCGGGATCGCTGGTCCTGATTGTGCTGATCGTGCTGGCGGTTACGCTGGTGCGTTTTGTCACCAGCCGCGGCGTTTTGAAAGGGGCAAGCTAAGTGGGCGTCGGCATCGAGGTAAGCAACCTGAACGCGTGGTACGGCACCAATCACACGCTGCAGGAGATCAACCTGAAAATCCCGGCCAACCATGCGACGGCTTTGATTGGCCCTTCAGGCTGTGGCAAGAGCACCTTTGTGCGCTGCCTCAATCGCATGCACGAGACCAACCCAATCGCGCGCGTGACGGGCAAGGTGCTCATCGGCGATCTGGACATCTACGCCGACGCCAAGCCGGTGGAGATTCGCCGCCGCGTGGGCATGGTCTTCCAGCGGCCCAATCCGTTCCCCACCATGTCGATTTACGACAATGTGGCCGCCGGACTGAAGTTGAACGGCTACACCAACCACCGCGTGCTGGATGAAATCGTCGAAAAATCGCTGAAAAACTCCGCTTTGTGGGATGAGGTGAAGGACGATCTAAAGAAGGAATCCGGCGCCAGCCTCTCGCGGCGGTCAGCAGCAGCGGCTGTGCATTGCGCGCGCCCTGGCCGTAGACCCCGAGGTGCTGCTGATGGACGAGCCGGCCTCGGCGCTGGACCCCGTTTCCACCTCCAAGATTGAAGACCTGATCTTCCAGTTGAAATCGCAGTACACTATTGTGATTGTGACCCACAACATGCAGCAGGCCGCCCGCGTGGCCGAGAAGACGGGCTTCTTTTTGAATGGCCGCATGGTCGAGTTCGACTCGACCCACAAAATCTTCACTAACCCCACCGACAAGCGCACAGAAGATTACATCACGGGCAGGTTCGGATGACGCGCATACGCTTTCAGCAAAGTCTCGATGAATTGAAGGAGCAACTGCTGGTGATGGCGGGTCTCGCCGAGCAGGCAATACAGCGCGCCATCGAGGCCTATCGCGTGCGCGATCTGTCGATCTGCGACCTGGTGAGCCGGAGCGAGATCGCGATTAACCGGCTGGAGCGCGAGATCGATCAGGCCGCGCTGGACCTGTTGGCCATGGAACAGCCCATGGCCATCGATCTGCGGTTTATTTTGAGCGTGATCAAGATCAACGCCGACCTGGAGCGGGTGGGCGACGCTGCAAAGAATATCAGCGAGCGTGTGCGCGGCATGGAGCAGATGGCCATAGTCGAGCTGCCGGTGGATATTCCGCGCATGGCGACCCTGGCCGCGGAGATGGTGCGCAAGAGCCTGCAGGCGTTCATCGAGGCGCGACGCCGAACTGGCGCGCACCGTGCTCACCATGGACGATGCTGTGGACGCCATGAACCGCGCGGCTTATAAGGCGCTGACCAAGCTGATGGCCGAAGAGAGTCATCTGGCCCCGCAGGCGCTGAATGCGCTGATGATCGCACGCATCCTGGAGCGCGTGGCCGACCACGCCACCAATATCTGCGAAGACGTGATTTTCTGGGTGCAGGGCGACGACATTCGCCATAATAAGAAGATGAAAATGGTTCCGGACCCGCACGCGATGGAGTAAGGGAGTGGTGGCGTCTGGGATGCGTAGAGATGAGAAGGGAACTCGCTGGACTGGCTGCTAGCTTCCCATCTCAAAATCTAGATCCCCAATCCCACGCACGAAGACCTGTACGATGGGGATCCCGGCCCGGTCCACCCGCTTCAAGCCAGACGAATCAATTGGCATGGTAGACGGCTGCCGTCTGGTCGGTTACGGCATATCGGACGCGGATTTCAGCAGTCACGGGCATGAAATGAACCTCAGCAACGTCTCCTGGTGAGCAAATTTCGTACCCAGTTTTCCACGTGGAACACCAATTTATCCACCTTTCTTAGGGTTTCTTCGGGTTTTATCCGCCCCCCATCGCTCGCTACGACCCGCTCATCGCGATGAAACCGCGAAAACGGAGCACAGCTTCTCAAGTTATAGGGTTACTTTCGGGGTTGATGAGTCGGCCACCTGCCTGCTCTTTATAAAGCTGGACATTATCGACGATTGAAGCGTCTAATTGGGAAGTTCGGCTTCTCCTCTTCCTCGCCTCTAGCTGATGACGGCTTGCTGCAGACGAGCGTCCCTCACAACCAACCAGCAAGAGAATGGAGGCAACAATGAGCATTGGGCATCAATCAGAGGTTCATAAACACCTCATCCCTAAGCGTCCGTTGTTCTCGCACAAAATGGTCGAGGACAATGCTCAAACTGAAATCGCCGAGCCGGTGCAAGATGAAGGGCTCCACATAAAAGAACCACCCGCAATGCATGAAGAGCCGACGAGTACCCACTCTAACTCCTAACCGCGAATCCCCTTGCATGGACGACCATGCAAGGGGATTTGTGTTTGAGGAGATTGAGAGCAGATTACGAATTCGGAAATTCGCCTCCACTTGTCATGGATGGAGCACCCAGCTTTGTAGGTTGGTTCAAGAGCGGGCCACCCGCTCACGCTAGGCCGCCTGCGCGGATTCTCGGCGAATGATTGTGCTCTTGATCTTCTTGCCGGCCTTCTGTTCGGCAAGGCGTAGCTCGTAGAGCTTTTGCAGATTGAGCCACATCTCCGCCGATGTGCCTAGCCACTGGCTCAAGCGCAGGGCCGTATCGGCGGTCAAAGCCCGCTGCCCCTTCAGAAGCTGATAAATTCTGTTGGCGGGAACGTGCAAGACCTCAGCCACCTCGGGGATGCTCATGCCCAGGGCGTCGAGTTCGTCTGCCAGAAACCTGCCGGGATGGATTGGATCGCGCGCCATTATTGTCTCCTTAAGAATGGTAATCGCAAATCTCGATGTTGCATGGCCGGTCATGCTCCCTCCGGCCACTCAAAACACACACGCCATTACTGGTTGATGCGAATGCTGAACTGCCCTTTGCGGTTGCCGCCCAACGCCTCAAAGCGATTGCTGGGCAAGAGTATGAGATCGTTTCGATTGACCCGCCGTCTCCAGAATATCCAGACGCCGCTCGCCCTCCTCCTGCTTGCCCAAAGATCTCCTGGGCAATGCCGTCGCCATTGCGAGCGCGGCGGCAGATTCTTCTTTTAATAAGGGCTTTCGCTGATGCGGCACGCAGCCTCTTGTACCACGAGGCAAGACAGATGCTAGGAAGCTGTGTTGTCCAGCTCTCTCAACCAGAGTTAGTGGCTTCGAGCTTTTTCCCTGCCGATTGACGCAGGAAATCTGCGCCCCAGCCTTCGATCGCCGCCCACCCACAGAGCCAGCAGTGCCACGCGAAGATCCGCGTCAAGGTCGCCACTCGGACCATCCTCGATAAGTTCTTTCCAGCCGCTCTTTAGGTAGCGCCGGCCTTCCGCCGTAATTTTGTAGTCCGCGCGGCCACGGGGGCCAGGCTTGCCCGGGAGGGCAAAGCCTGCTTCCAGGAGTCGCGCCAAAATGTGTTGGGATGGTCGCCCCGGGAGACGACCCGGCAGCTGTTTTCAGTTCATACGGGGTCGCAACACCGCTTGCAATAAGTGCAAGCACGAACAAGTCAAGGTCTCCCCGGCGGCGCTTGTCACTGCTAGCTGACATGTAAACAAGTATACAAATCGACTACGGAGCCAGAACGAAAGTCGGGCGCCACAAGTTGCAGCGCCCGGTTTGGAGTTTATTGTGACTAGTGCCGTGACCGTTTGAATAAGTAATTAAGTTTCAGGCGTGCCATCTTTCTGGTGAACTTCCACTTGATGGTGATCTTCTCGCGGTTGATGCGACGATTCCATGCCTTGGCTTGGATGCGCAGCGTGGCGATATTTCCGATTCTTCGCTTTCCCAAGCACTGACGGCTGAAAATGCCAATCTCAATCTCCGCCTGGTCGAGCCAGCTTCCATGCTTCGGTGTGTAGTGAACGGTAAAGCGATCCCACAGCCATCCGCCCGCCGCTTCGCCGAAGCGATCCACCAACGCCTTGCGGGTATGTGTGCTCAAATTATCCAAGACCAGATGGATGGTGTCGGCGGCGGGATAATGCTCGGCAATCTGCAAGATAAAATCGGCAAACTCGGGCGACGAACGCGTGGGCGTCACCTTGGTGAAATGAACTCCTGCCTTGGGTTCGATGCCGCAAAAGACGTTGGCTGTGCCGCAGCGCTTGTACTCATAATCCCGCCGCGCGATCTGGCCGGGCCGCATCGGAATCGAGGGGCGCGTATCCTCATGCAACACCACCGGCTTCTCGTCGACGCAAACTACTGGTTCCCGCTCAGACAGCGGCTTTTCGTATACTTTGAGCACGTCCTCCATGCGGACGATGTACTCCTCGTTCAGTTCCCCCACGCACCACATTTTTTTCCCGCCACGGCTTGAGGTCATGGCTTTCCAGCAGAATGCGGATGGCTTCTCTGCCCACATGGGGAACAAGTTTTCGTTTGATAACTTCTTCGGTAAGCAGCCGCACCGTCCAGCGCGCCCGCCCCTCTGGCGGCGGCGAACAGACCACAGCGATAATGCGTTGCTGTTGCTGCTGCTCCAAGCCTGGAGCCTTGCCCGGACGAGACGCATCGAACAACGCACGCTCCAGTCCGCCGTCCTGGTAACGCTTGCCGATCTGCCAGACGGCCTTTGCGGAGAGTCCCAGGTTGGCACCCACCGCAGGCGTGGACTGTCCCTGATCCATCTGACGCAAGGCCAAGGCGCGCAAGGTTGTGCGCACAGACTGCAACCCGCCGCCCAACAACTGCTCGACCTGCTGCCGATCTCGCGTCTTCAACCCAATCTGAAGTCGTATGCCTCTGCCCATACTTCATCTATACAACCGGAACACTCCCGCGACAAGTGACACTCTTGATTACCTATCCATGCGGTCACGGTACTAGTTCACTGTCGACGCCCAGCCTTCATCCTGATACGCTCAATCGAAACAGTTGCTCTACTTACGGCCGCCGACCGGTAACCGCAAGCGAGATGGCAAAGGACAATCGGAACCGTCAACGAAGAGGAGAGACGTCCTCTGCCAAGGCGATAGTTGAAGTTGCTTCCACGATCTGTTCCGGACCTCCTTGAGGCGGCCAGAGCCCAGCAGCATAATACTTGGCACGGAGCGCCGCGCGCTGTTCCAGACTCTCGAAACCCCAGATGTGGGTAATTCGTGGCGGCCCGTCCAGCGCGTACATGTTAATAACGAGATGGCTGGTGTACTCACGAGCCGGTTCGATTGCCTTTTTCCAACCGGCAAGGGTTGGCGGCAGACCGCCCGGTTTCAGATAGTAGGTGCGGAACTCATAGATGCCTCCCATAGGCCTAGGCTGAACGGGAGGGAGAAAGGGGAATGGAGCGTAACTGTCCATGCTCAACGCGGTTGCAACACCACCGGCATGGAATGGATCAACGCTCAAGAGCGCACGGCGATGCTCGGCCGCCAACTCTTCCGCAGTCTCAAAGCCGCGCAACAGCAAGAGCCGCCCGAGTTGACCGATCTCGGTTCGCCAGCAACCGAGAAGTTCACCCGCCGCACCGTCGTCGCTTACAAAAGCGAGAGCGCCGACCGACACCTCGGGAACGGACAAGATTGGGCAAGAGAGGGTCGTGAGTTCGTAGAAAGAGTGCATAAAACCTCCACCATCCTTGACTGTAAGCCTAAAGAGCTCACTGTCGGAGATTAGTAATGAAAAACAACGCAAATCCCTTGATCGGAGCCGTCACCAATGGTCCCCGTTTGGAATGGCGTTTTATGGGTACGGATCATCTCGCTGAGTTCAAGCTGCCTCAGTGGAGCATCAACTAAGGCAACTTAAACTCATTCTCTCTAGAATCGCTGAGACAGCCCTCCGTCGGCGTAAAGATCGATTCCGGTGCAGTAGGAACTCTCGTCGGAAGCCAGGAAGAAGGCGGCATTTGCCATCTC
Organism: uncultured delta proteobacterium; assembly: GCA_963723955.1. GTDB lineage: Bacteria > Myxococcota_A > Polyangia > Fen-1088 > Fen-1088 > Fen-1118. Next base: position 4,477 of record CAVRSU010000007.1, on the reverse strand, counting down.
TTCAGCAGTTCCAAGACGCCCAAGAACCGGAAGGATCGCCATCTGTTCGCGCCCTGCCGCAGCTTCCTCCGCCGTCTTGAATTGTCCGTCGATGATGGGGGTATCGATCGGTCCGGGGCTCAGATTGTTCACTCGGATCTTCCGTCCCTTCAAGTCCGCCGCAAACGTTCTCGCGAAGGACCGCACCGCCGCCTTGGTCGCGGCGTATACGCTCGAAGCCGGTATTCCCATGCCGGAGACAGACGAACCGACCAGCACGATGGAGCCTCCGTCCTTCAGAAGCGGTAGCGACTTCTGAACCGTAAAGAAGAGCCCTCTGGTGTTGATATCGAACATGCGGTCATAAACCTCAGGAGTGACAGCCTCGATGGGCAGGTTCTCAACGATTCCGGCATTTGCAACAACAATGTCCAACGTCCCCTTCGCCTCCCGGACTGCTTCGTACAACCGATCCAGGTCTTCCACCTTGCTCACATCGCCCTGCACGGCAATGGCGTTGTTTCCAAGCGCTGCCTTGGCTCGATCAAGCTCCGTCTGCCTGCGGCCGGTGATAAAGACGAAGGCGCCCTCCGCCAGAAACCGCTTAGCGATCGCCAGGCCGATACCGGAGGTGCCTCCGGTGACCACTGCAACTTTCCCATTCAGTTTCGACATGTGTTCTTCCTCTGCTTCCATCGAAGCCGTTCTCTCCATGGAGAGGCCTCGATCTCCCCTCCAATGTTTCGGGTTGGCTTAACTGTACGATATGTATAGACACGTCGTAAAGATTTGCCAGGACCGGAGCTCTACGAAGGGAGATCGCGCGCACAAGGGAAGGGGCATTACCATGGATGAATCATCGAAACGAAGCGAGAGTCTGTTGTTCACCAAGAAATCAACATCTCCAACTCATTTGCTCCCGAAGCAGTTCGAGCGCGTATCCCGCGCTCTCGCCGAGCCTCGCCGAACCTTAATCCTGAAGCAGATTTCTGAGGCTGGCGGCGAGATCAACTGTGGCGATCTTGCCGACCTGCATGAGATCGGTCATCAAACAATGTCGCACCACACCAAAGAACTGGAAAATGCGGGGCTGATCGAAATTCGACGGGAGGGCCGATTCGGGTATATCTCTTTGAAGCGGGATGTTCTGCGTGCCTTTCTGGATGAACTCTCGGAGATTTAGGGCCGGGCGGCCTGCGTCCGCGGTGCCGTGAACTTTCATATCGTTCTGAACTCACCGGCTTTTCCGTAGGTGCTGAGTCGGCCAGTGTCTGGCGATCCAACCGCTTCGGTTGTCAACTGTTGACTTCAGGTCTTAGCGCTCATCGAGTCTCAGGAAGTCTTGGCAAAAAGCGCGACGTCAACTATCGAGCTGCGCGGCGAGTCTTTTCATTGCGGCATTCTCGCGGATGACTTCACCTGTCTCTTGGCTGTGTAGCGCGATCTCCGCAGCGATGGATCGGCCGAGCATCTGCTGCTCGATATTGCCAAACCGGCCAGGTAAAAGATGGCCTAACCATACGCTCCAAGCCGGAGTGTGCGCGTTGCCGACGATGATGCCGGGGCGAAAGATTGCGAGGCGGGTAAAACCGATGCTTCGCGCAGTGTCTTCTTTCATGCCCATGACGCGGACATAGCGAAAACGGCTCTGGGCTGTGCTTCCTGCCGCAGACAGCAGGCAGAACTGAGCGACTCCGGCGTCATGGCAACCACGCGCAAAGTCGCCAACAACGCCGAGTTCAAGCCGCTTCAGTTCTTCTTCGCTCCAGCGCCTTGATCCGGACCCGACACCCACGCAGCTCACGGCGCTGACGGGACCTTGGCTTAAGACTTCGCGGACAAGGGCGGCAGTGCGCTCGGCAAAGTCAGCAGCGCTGGTATCAAGAACGATGTTGCGTACCTGCGGTCGTGGCGCAATGGGCTTTCTGGTGACCATCACCACTTCACGGCATTCCGGAACTGCGAGCAGCTCCGCGACGGCTGCACCGCCGACTTGTCCGGTACCACCAAGGATAATTACGGCGAAATTCTGCTTCACAGATAGCACCTCTACTTAAGTAGGATGCTACAGCCCCGTTCACCCCAAGAGGTAAGCATACTTGGTCTCGGTTCTCAACCACTACCGGCTGAAAGCCGGTAGGTTGTATTGCGACTGAAAGTCGCCGTTGCGGCTAGAAGCCGCCTGAAGGGCTCCCGGCTCAAGCCGGCTTAAGGCTTGGTGGGCTCCGTTATCTTGAAACTTTCCGCATCGTCATCCCACCTCTGGTTCTCGATGTATTCCATGATCGTCTTCTCGTCCACTACGCCCACCGTCGCGCAAAAGTAGCCCCACGCCCACATGTGCTGTCCCCAATACTTCTTGCGCAGATGCGGAAAATCTTGCTGCAACTGGCGGCTTGACTTCCCTTTCACGTACTGCACTAGCTTTGCCGCTGACAACAGCGGTGGGACTGACACCAGCAAATGGATGTGATCCGGAGATACCGACCCGCGCACGATCATCACCTCCCGCGCCTGGCATATCTGCCGAATCACATCTCGGGCACGCTCCGCCACTTCCCCGCGCAATATTGGGTACCGATACTTCGTGATCCAGATCAGGTGATTCTTGATATCCCATATCGCATGCCCACTCGGCCGATACTCGACCATCCCTACATTTTAAAAGCGCGCTTAAGCTGACCGCCTAAAGGCGGTGGGATTAAACCTGGAACGTTGAACTAAATTGAGCCAGTGAAGCACTGGCTTTTCTCAATTGGCGCTATTGGGCTATTGATCCGGCAACAAAATACTGTCACGCGGCATAGGCGATTTTCGGGTCTTCAAAAAACGATTTGATTCTTTCGGGATTCTTTTCGATTGCCGTCATGTGTTCCGTCGCCGCTGTGCGCAACTTGTCTTTTGTCCGGCATGGCACGCGCGTCTCAATGACCTGTTTCAAGTCTCCATTGAGACGTTCATCTGGATTCAACTCCGGCGAGTAACTGGGCAGATAGAAGACTTCAATCTGTTCCCGATGCGCCGTCAGCCACTCCTTGACCGGCTTGCAATGATGCACGCCGAGGTTATCGAGCACCAGGAAGACCTTGCGTCCGGCCTGCTTGATAAGTGCCTCGAAAAACTCGATAAGTCGCAGATGATTGAAGTTACCATCGATGATCATCCAGCTTGTCTTGCCGTGCTTGGTAACGGTTGAAATCATCGATAACTTCTGCCGCGTGCCGCCAACCACATACGCCACCGGAGTATCTCCTTTGGGCGCATAGCCGCGGCCGCGAACATCCGTGTTGACCACTGCGGTTTCATCGCCCCAATGGATTTCCGCGTCCTCTTCTTTGGCGCGCTGCTTGATCTCGGGATAACTCTCATCGAGCCACTTTTGCACCGCTACCGGCGACTTCTCATAGGCGCGGCGAAGGGGCTTTTGCGGCGTAAATCCCCAACGCTTGAGATATTCGCCCACGCTGCGCACCGGCAGGCGAATACCGCATTCGCGCTCCATCAACAGCATGACGGCGGCGCGCGTCCATAGCGCAAAGTCAAGCTTGAGTTGCTCGGGGCGCTTGTCGCAAATCAGGCGCTGAATCTGCTCTTCCTGTTCGGCGGTGAGCGTGCGGCAACTGCCTGCCGGACGGCCACGCTGGCCGGAATCGATGCCGCGAATACCGTCTTTCTTGAAGCGATTGACGATCATGCGCACCGATGAATAACTCAAGCCAAGATCGCGAGCAATCTGGCGGCGGTTTACTCCGCGCTTGTAAGCACGAACCACCTGTCGGCGGCGTTCATGCTGTGCTTGTGGAGATAGCTTACGGGCATCCTCTCGTTCCATATTGAATTAGATGCGCGTCGCTGTATAAAGTATCAGTATTTATTTGCCGAATCTATAGGAAAGCTCAGACCTAAATCCCGACTTGCCTACTTTCAGGAGCTGAGACAATGCCTCCGGAACAGGTCGATGAGTGCATCGGCTTGTGGATGTTGAAAAAGTAGACTCTGCTTTTGGGCGTTTTTAATGCTTGGACCTCGCAATAGAGCCTGATTTGTCAAGATAAGATTCGATTGTCGGCATTCCGGTAAGCTCTGGGCGGAAATAATCAGCGCGATTTCGAAACTTACAGCTGCGGAAAGTCACAATTCACTGTGCAGCACTCAAATCTCCTGTTGAGGCCTGAGCAACGGAACGTGAGGGCGATCTCTCGATCACGTTCCGTTGCACTACAATTCCAATTTCCGCAACCGCATTTCCTTTTCTTCCTGTGTATCCCCTACTGGACCTTGAGAGTGACTGCGGCCGAACTTGTCACTTGGTGAGTCTGAGGGGTTGTTGTGGAACTGGACCCTCCGCAGCCGTTGCAGAAAGCCGCCGCAGCCAGCAGAACCACTCCCAGGCAAGCCGTCAGCCAGATGCCCCGCGCTGCCAGTCTTCTCCTCAGAAACAGCAGCGGCAGCAGAAGAATCGGCAGCAGAATGCCTGCCGTGGCCGCGCCGGAGACAG
>CAVRSU010000006.1:0-102557 GCA_963723955.1 uncultured delta proteobacterium | reverse complement strand
GGGTCAGGCCTGTAAGGGGTTTACTCTGTGCTGATGTGATGCTAAAGTTTGTCCCAGTTCGCCCTGTTATCTATGATTGAGATCGCCCTTCTCAGCACGCCATTGGCCGGGGGCGTAGGCTGCATGCAATCCTTCGAGGCGTCTTCGGGCGACCATAGGCCAGGTGTAGCATTGAGCCTTCTGCCGGGCCGCAATCCCCAGGGCATGCCTAAGCTCGGCATTCGCTGCGAGAGTCACGAGGGCCTCTGCCATTTGGTCCACGCTTCCAGGCTGGACGATGAACCCTTCCTTGTCGGTGACTGCCCCTGACGTCCCCATCGGCGTCACCAAGCATGGAAGGCCGTGAGCCATCGCTTCGAGGGTCACCATGGGGCCGCCTTCTTCCCAGGACGGAAACGCAAAAATATCCGCCTGTCTATAGACAGCCCCCATGTCGGGCTGGAATCCGAGGCACCTTACCGTTGGCAAGGCAAGCTCTTCAGGGCACGTTCGCTGGACTTCCGGGGCAATTTGTCCCGCGAGCAGCAGATATCCCTTGACCCGGCTCATCTTCCAAGCTCTCAGTAGCCACGGCAATCCCTTCCTGACATTCCCCATACCGACAAACAGCACATGAATTCCATCGTGGGGTAAGAGCCTGTCGTCGCGAGAAGGGAAGCGTGCCTCGCTCCAACCATAGCTGCAATCAATACACTTCGAAGGTGAGATCCCGGCGTCGATGACGGATTCGCGCACGTAGGGATTGGGACAGAAGATCGCATCGCATGCGTTGAGCTGAACGGCCTCTCGTTGGACATCAAAATCCGTGTGCTCGCTGAAGGACATGCCCAAGAGATCATACGCCCGTCGTAGCTCGTGATTGCGGCGCTTGAGGGTACAATTGATCATCTCCCTGACCACCATCGCCCCTCGACGGCGGACCTTGTCTATGAGGCGCATATCCGAATCGATCCAGAAGTAGGCAATGTCATTGCGCTCCACGCTTCGCGAGAATTTGGAATTCATGATCCACTTCCCGATGGGCGTCTGGGCGTTCTTGATGAATCGAGTGGCCGCGAGAGGCACCGCGACACGGAGGCGCCGGGCCCGCATCTCCTTGGAACAGCAGAAGGCGATCACATCGATATCGATCCCTTCTGCAAGCAGGCCGTTCACAACGGACAGACAACTATGGCCCACCCACGCATCGGTGTAGAAGTTCGGAAAATAGGTTTCTATATGCATGTTCGTTGGGGGTATCTTACAATTGGGCTACAGTCGACGCCAGGGCAATCGAGTCCTAGCCACGCTCTGTGGCAAAGATGCGTAGGAGATCGGAGCGATCCCAGCCAGCCCGCTTTCGGGAGTTGGCGATTCCGAGCTTTTGGTCTAGGTCACGTTTGAGCAGGGCGAAGCTGAAGTGGTGAAGGGTCTGAGGGATCCCCTCATAGGCATCAAAGAATTCCAAACACTTGAGCAAAAGCCCGTTGCTCGGAAACTAGGCGGCCAAATGCGGCCATTAGGGGCGCAAGCCACTCCTCCGGCATCATTGGAATGGCTCCATACCAATAGCTGCCTTGGGTGAATAGCGAATGCGTCCGGCGCTTCACCGTGTTGACCTTGAGCTTGCGGTCGAGTCCGGTTTCTTCCGCCGCGGCACCCAGAAGCGTGAGCAATGCCTGGGAGATGGCCGCCAGGAGAAGGAGTCGGTCTCGTCGTTCAGGGTCCGCAATGTGCGTAGCTTTCAAACCCATTCCAAAGCGTGCGTCCTTGGCGTCGCGGAACGTTTCCTCGATGGTGAAGCGCTTGCCGTACGCCTTGACTGCCTGAGCGCCGCTGAGGTCAGAGCGACTCGTCGCCAGATGCCAGGCATCCTTCATTCCGCGCGCGTGCACGCCTACCACCGCAGCCACCGGCGTCCGGTCGGAGGTGACCTTGACGTTCGCAAGCTTGACCGCTCGTCCGCTCGGTGAAAGCCAGTGTGTCGCAGGTCGGACCTCGCCGTTGGATGCCTCGACGTAGATGATTCCTCGAAAGCGGATGATGAAATCCAGGCCGAGCGAAACAAGGAAGGGATAGAGTTTCTGGTCCCCAAACCCTCGGTCTGCCAGCACGGTCGCTCGCTTGGTATGCGCCGGACGCAGCTTGGCGAACAGGGCCAGGAGGTCATCCTCATGGTCGTTGCGCCAGCCTTCGATGGTTGACTTTCTGACTGTTCGCCACAGCAACGGCGTCGCTCGTCCGTGGGACGTGATGAGATACAAGGCGATGGTGCAATGGTCGTCGGCATCGAACTCAGTCCAGTCGAGCGCGACGTAGACATCCTCACGCGCGCCCAGCACGAAAGGCACCCAGTTCTTAAAGAAGGTATCGCACGAGATACCCGCATTGCTCATCAGGCGATCGACCTGCTTGACTGCGTGCCTTGGATTCAGTCCCTGAGCCTGCGCCAACCCTTGTCCGATGGCGTGAATGCCCAGCGTGGCGCCGTGGATGACGCCGGTTACCCCGTTGGCTAGCGAAAGCACTCTCTTCGCGTGGAAATCCTCTCCAATAAGCTTCTCAACAAACCGCTGTGTGTCCGCCGGGCGCAACCGATTCTTTGCGAGTGGCTTGCGCAATCTAGTTCCAGGAGTCGTCGTCTCGTGGCTCATGGAATCCATGTACCAGAACTTGCTGTGGATAAGTCAATCCTCGACGTTTTTCAATCGCCAGCAATATCAAGTGCTTATGAGTTGCGCGCGATGAGGGGATCGTTCAGGTGAAGGGTGTCTAAATTGGCGGCGACATTGCCGGCGAGCGGGTCTGTTGCAGAGGAATCACGTCTGGGCATTCCTTGGACACTATACGCTGCGCGTGGGCGCTCATCGGTGGGCGGACTGGCGGATGGACACACTGACACTGTTGCACTGGGGCTCGCCCGGACCGACCGGGCGCGCCCAGATCTTCCGGATCAGCTTGAGGTGGCCTGGAGCGGCCCGACCGAATCCGACACGTTTGTGGACAGCCACCCGAGCCGACGCATGACAAGCGCCGCGCCTGCCCAAAAAGCGACGCTGAGAGTGCCTTGAACCGCGAAGATTGCTAGCGTGCCCCAACGCCCCATTCCGAACGGCAAGAGGGCACCCACAGCGCTGGCAATGGGCGAGACGATGCCAATCGCGACCATCATAGCGAGGTCGCTCCGAACCATCCGTAGTCCATGCCGACGGGCAATTACAACGACGGTCACGTAGGTCACTATGTCCGCAAGAAGGAGCGCAAGGACCACACCGTGAAGGGGCCCGAGCCGCGTCGCCTTCCCCACCAGCCAGCCCGGAAACATGAGCGCGACCGCGGCGACGCCCTTCACGATCTGGGGCAGGAAAAAGGCCCGCACCTTACCCGACGCGAGGAGAAAGGTCCCAACTAAGGAGGCGTCAGGAAATAGATGCTACGGGTCTCGCGGGGAGATCGCATAGTTCCAGTCGCCATGGAAGCGGTTGGGTTTGAGTTTGAGCGAGGCAAGGATGGCGTCACTGGTTTTGACACCAACCGGATAGTTCCTTGTGTCGAGGCGAGCGTGAATCGAGAGGCCAGTGGACGTGGTTGTGTTTGAGATGAGGTTGAGGATCACCTCATGCGTCTCAAGCGGGCGCCCGCGCCAGTTGCGGGTGATATGACAAAACATGCCTCGTCACCAGAATTGGTGGGTTGAAAGCTTGGGCTCAGGAAGCCTTCCGAGCTGATGAAACAAGGCTATCCTGACAGTTTCGTAGGAGCGAAAGCCCCTGGCTTTTCTGAGAGCGAGTTTGGCGTTGCCATTCATGGCCTCGACCACAGCCTGGGAGATCTGCTTCTTGGCGCGGAACCAGTTGAGGATCAGCTCGCGATGGCGGCGCAAGGATTTGGCGACGGCCTTGAGAGGTGCCAAGCGCGAGCGCATCACCCGCTTGCACCAGGCATCGAGAAACCATCCCGCCCAGGCCGCCGAACGGTAGCGCCAGAATGCCTCGAATGCCTCCTTGTGGAGATAGGCGCGAACCGTCCGCAGGTTGTAGCGCAGGAGATCGACTAGCTTGTCGAGCTGGGACGGCGTCAGTTTCTCGGTACGCTTGAGGAGGCACCAGCGCGAATGCTTGAGTGGACTGAAGCCGGCCTTGCGCAAGGACCGGCTCTCGGCGCGGCGGACTTGGTCGACCGCATCGTTCAGGTTCTTGACGATGTGGAATCTGTCCAGCACGTGCACCGCCTGCGGCGCACACTGCTTGACCACGTCGATGCAGGCGCGCCACATGTCGCTGGAGATGAACTCGAGTGCGGCCCGGCGGGTTTTGCCCAGCCACACGAAGACCGCCCGGCAGGTTCCCTTGGTTCGGCCATACCCCACCCAGAGCAGGCGGCGCATATCAGCGTCGATCTGGTACACCACGGTGAGGTAGCGATGGCCGGACCAGACGGCGATCTCGTCGATGCCGATGGCCTTGATGCCGTCGAGGTCGCGGTGCTCCAGCCCCCACGAAACCACGCACTCGACGGCGCGGAACACCACCCCCCAACTGGTGTGGAAGATGCGCGCGACCTGCGACCAAGCCAGATGTTTGGCCCAGAAGGCCAGGAACTGCTGGTACACTATGCAGGTCTGCTCTTTGCCGTTGCCCCACGGCACGCGCTCGACGATGACACCGCACCTTTTGCAGTCCACGCGGCGCATGCTGTACCACAGCCAGACCGTGAAGCCCCACAGCGGGATGAACGCGAAGCCGCGTGGCTTCTGGGCAGTGTCGTAGGTCGGCCCTGGGCGACCGCAGCCCGAGCATACTGGGCGCGCCCCTTTGCGCGGCTTGACCCCGACATGGATCGTCTGCGCTTCGTCGCCAAAGTAGATCGTCCCGTACACGAACGACTTGAAGCGGTGACATCGATTCAGGATGGTCTTAAGCTGCACCTCGGGTCCTTGCTGTTCATTCCAACCCGGAACGATACCCGTTCCGGGGAACCACGAGGACCCGCTTCTTCCTCTTGTTCGAGGGCGGCGGCGAGCTGCGGCGACGACCGATCAGCGCGCCCCCAAAGCGCGCCGGGCGGCACCGCCGTCAACCAGGGGCCGATCCCGCCTCGCCGCCCCCCGAGCGCACTGCTACCTGGCCACTATTCAGACTACCCACAGATTCTGTTGGGGAGCCACAATCTCTCGCGCCGCCACGGAATCCCAGCGCAACCGAGCGGGAGGAGTTGGCGCTACCAGGTGTGACACGCCGGCAGAGACGGCTTGCCCAATGATCCACGCGATTGCAACGGCCCAAACCAATCCTTCGGTACGGGGCACAGCTTCAAGCCTCCCATGGAAGACCTCCATCGTCTCGAAAGGAAAAGCGATGTACACACCCAGCACCGTTACAAGAAGCGACACAACCGACGATAGCAACGCCAGGAACACTAGCCAGCGTTGCTCGATTCGGCGTTGCATGACCATCATCCCGGGAGAGTTGAGTCCGTCCAGCATTGGCATGAGGCCCATCACTGGCAGCAAGTACCCGAGTAACGGGCGGTCATAGACATATGCTGCTATCGGTGCCAGCACGCACGCCCCAAGCCCAAGGACGATTCCGCGTAACAGTTGGATCGTCCATGCGGTTTGCAAGAAGCTTGGCTCATTTCCCCGTGGACTCTGTATTACGGCCGGACCAAGACCAATGTCGGAAAAGAGGTGAAGGCCGGTCAGGAATACGACCGCGAGATCCATCATCCCGTAGACCTCAGGCGCTATGAGTCGCGTCAGCACCACGGACGAGATGATCCGCATCACGTAGTTGCCCAGTGTTCCGATGCCGACCCAGAGTGTCCCACCGACAACGGCCTTTCGGATGGACCTGCGGTTATCGTCTGGAGTTGACCCGATTTGGTGGACGGTTTCGTTACGCTGCTTTCTTCACGGAGTGTATCAGCTCGAATTCGATCGGGCTTTGGTAATTGAGCGCCGAGTGGCGGCGGCAAGGGTTGTAGAAGCCGTCGATGTATTCGCCAACTGAGAGGTGGGCGACCTCCCAGGTTTCGAAGTCATCAATGCCTTCCAGCTCGCGCTTGAGGGACGCGAAGAAGCTCTCGGCCACGGCATTGTCCCAGCAGTCTCCCTTGCGGCTCATGCTGCATTCGATGCCTCCAGCCTCCAGCGCTTTTCGGTAGTCGCCGCTTGCGTACGTGCTACCTCGATCCGAATGGTGAACCAGTCCACTGCCAGGCTGGCGCCGATCCAGGGCCATGTCCAGCGCCGCCAGAGCGAGATGGCGATCCACGTTGCGGCTGGTCGCCCAGCCTACGACTCGTCTTGAAAACAGGTCGAGAATCACCGCGAGGTATAGCCAGCCTTGCAGCGTCCACAGGAAGGGGTGAGTAGGCCGGGGCATTTCAGCCCCAGCCCCTCTCAGAACCGGACGTGAACCTCTCGACTCATCCGGCTCCCATCATCAGGCCGCAGGGAGAAATCCCCTTTCCCAGTGCACGAACGACCTCGGTGCGTTTTCGGCAAGACGGCCAAGCGCACGCGCCGCGCGGATTACCCTGCGCGCCAGTCGCTTGTATTTCCGCTGCATCCACCGCACCAAGTAGTCGTTCACCTGTCGCCACAACGGTTTCATCGCCGTCGGATAGAATCGACCATAGTAGTTCGCCCAACCCCGAAGGACTGGGCCGAAGATGTTCGAGAGATCCCGCAGCTCTTTGTCGCACCTCAACTGGAGATGCCATCCTCGCACCGTCTGCCGCATGGTTTTCAACGCCTCGCGACTGACGCCCGGAGAGAAGTTCACGTAGACGCGGCCATACTTGTCCACCGCTTTGCGCGGCCGGAAAGTGTATCCGAGAAATGTGAACTGGGTCATCGGATATGTGGCTTGTCGATTGACATCCTGACAGTACACAATCCGCGTTTTCTCCGGATGCAGCTCGAGTCCGCACTCCCGTAGCCTTGCCCCGAGTTTCCTCAACACCAACCGAGCCTGCACTTCGCTCTTGCAGTGAACGACGCCGTCATCCGCGTAGCGGCAGAATCGCACGCTCCGCATTTCCCGTCGCATCCATGCATCTAGGGCATAGTGCAGAAAGAGATTCGCGAGCAACGGGCTAACGACTCCCCCTTGTGGGGTTCCTCGCTGGCGCGCAACCCGTGCCTTCTCCTCGGTCTCCATGGGAACCATCAGCCATCTCTCGATGTATAGAAGGACCCAGGGAGTGTTGCAGTGTTTTCGTACCGCTCGCAGCAGAAGCTCGTGGTCGATGTTGTCGAACAGACCCTTTATGTCGAATTCAACAACCCAGTCATATTTCCAGCTACGTCGCCTCACGAGCGCCACCGCATCCAGGGCTGAACGCCCCGGCCTATAGCCAAATGAGTCGCGATCGAACACTGGCTCAAGCACGGGCTCAAGGACCAGCTTGACCACCGTTTGTGCCACTCGATCGGCGACGGTCGGCACGCCCAATATTCGCGTACCCCCGCTCTTCTTTGGGATCGGCACGGCTTTGACTGGCGGCGGAAAGTAGCTACCAGACCCCATGCGATTCCAAAGCTTGTACAGGTTGTCACCGAGACTTTTCTCGAATTCTTCGATCGATTCACCGTCTACACCAGCGCTTCCTCCATTTGCTTTGACCCGCTGGAATGCTTCCCAGACGAGTGCCTTGGAAACTTCAAACGGCTTTGTCATTTGCCCACGCTCCTCCTGCTTGCGCAGTTGGCGTGGCCGCCTGACTTGATGATGCGACCTCTTCGCTCCGCCGCCATTACGACAACTTCATCGCTACTACAAGTCGCTCCGCCCCTTGACCACGCATCAGTACTCTCGGCCTCGTGTTTTGCACTTGTGCCTTTCCCTTTGCATCGCAATCGAAGGTTCCCGCAGTTCCACGTAGGAGCCCAAACCAGAATGGCGCTGCCTCTATGCCGGACGCCGCATGGCCAATAGGCAGGCTCCCGCCATGCTGGTCCCGGGTTAACATAAACGCCCGGTTTCGACGTCATTTGAGCACTTTCGACAATTGAACGGCAGTTCACGGTTGTTCGCCTTTCTTGGTTTCCACCTGATGCCTTGTGGCACCTTTTCCGCAACGCTCACGACCAGGGCTTTTGACCCAAGCCGCTTGCGGTGGTTTGCAGCCTGCTCCTGCAAGCCGGCTGCGAGAGGCCGTTGGTTTCTATTCCATGCTCTCATCTCCTACGCCGCTTGCTGCGGCACACTTATGTCGGTAACCCAGGACTCGTTGGGACGAACTGCGGTGAAGTTGCGCTCCAGCAGATTTGGCGCGATCGGGAAGCTGTGCTTCGAATCGGTGGTCGTGCGAAAACGCCGCCGACAGCGCGCTACCAGCCTGTTTTCACGCATCAGCCTGGCCACCCGCTTGCGGCCGACCTGAGCCCCGGAAGCTTTGAGGTCGGCATGAACGCGGGGACTGCCATAGCGCCTTCGGCTCCCGTGGTGAATCGTGGCTATCTGCTTCGACAGTTCCTGGTCATCACGCGCGTGCTGCGAAGCGCGCCTTCCTTGGCTGGCGTAGTAGCCGCTTGGCGAGACAGCCATGACACGGCAGAGAACGGCGATGGGGAAGGCCACCTTCTTCTCGGAGATGAACGCGTACTTCACGCGCTCTCCTTCGCGAAGAACGTGGCCGCCTGTTTTAAAATCTCACGCTCCATGCGGAGGACTTTCACCTCACGGCGCAGATGCGAAAGCTCTTCCTTCTCCGCCGTCGTAAGAGCGCCCGGTGCGCCCTTGCCTTCGTCTACCTCCGCCTGTCGACACCAGTCGTACACCAGGCTGTTGGCCAGTCCCAACTCGTTGGCCACCTGTGGCACGCTTCGTCCGCCTTTGCGCACGAGCGCTACCGTATCTGCCTTGAACCTGCGCGTGTGTATGCGTCGAGTTCGTTTCCCATTTTGCGCTGACATGTGGTCACCTTTCTACGCCCATTTCCCTGAGCGGGGTGTCCACCAGACTGGGTCAACTCCAGTCACCGACAGTGGTAGCCGTTGTCACGCTTGCACTTGTGTCCGTTGCACTCGATCCTTCGGTAGCGGTCAATACCTGCCCTCAACGTGCTAAGAAATTGCGAATCCGCCTGGCGATCGCGACGCCCCTGCGTAACAGCGGAGTCTGGTCTAGCCAGCGGAGTTCGTGAATGTCTGTCTTGGACGCCCGTTGGTAACCTAGGGGCGGTACAGCAAGCCAGGTCTGGAGCTCGGGATGGGCCCGGCGGAACCAGCAGTAGGCGCCGTCGACATGCATGGGGCCACCCGAGGGGGACCCCGGTTCGCGTGCAAGCATTTCCCTGAGGAAGGCGGCGGCCAATCCGACAGCACTGCCCTGAAAACCAACGAAATGTGCAGTCTGAACCCAGGATTCCGCAGGGTAGCGGATCAATGGCTGTTGCCCAAGCGTTACAACATCTTCTCCGATTTCATATCCGCCATAGAACATGGACCACGGCTCAGCCGCGAGGAGTCGGAGAACCCTTGGCCATCGTGCCGGGAAGTCACTAGAGAAATTCAGGTCATCCTCGAGGATGAGGATCCTCGCGTTGCCCCGCCGCTCGGCGTCCTCAAGAACGCCCAGATGACTTAGGAAACATCCACGTGCGCCAACACTTGGGAAGGGCCCAGGGCCTTCGGGGCGCACGGCTGGAAACAACCTGACATTCGAGGACTGGAAACCGAGTCCCAGCCGCTTGAGCTGGGTGGTCATCTCTCTCCGGCGGTCCTCCCTTGTGGGGAGGTTGATGACATAGATATTGAAATCCTCAAGCATCAGCATTCACCCCACGGCGGTAGGCCGGACTTGTAGAAAAAATGTCGACCCGATGTTCATCGCCTCGGGCACGTAGCCCGCCTGCGGTGCGGGATCGTAGAAATGCCGAATGTCGAGCGGTGCCTCCGCCCTTTCCTCCGCATCCCCGAGGTCGAATATGGCGTCGCCATCCCAAGTCGGACAGTGGAAGCGGGTTCCGAGCCGATGGGCACTGGACCGCAGAAACGCGTACTGAAACAGCTGGTTGCCAAGGCGACCGCAGTTGCCAAGTTTCGAGAAGGAGAGCATGAGCGTAGGATTCGATGAAGGGGGAGCCGGGGGAGCGGAGGCAGGAATCGGGAACTCGGCGTAGTTCACTGCGAAACTCCTAGGGAGTCAAGTACCGCCTGTGTGCCACCAGGGGCGCCCAGAAGTTCGTGGCGGCAGACCGCCCCGAACTTCCGAGCGCCAGGGATGCGTCAGGAAGGCACAATGCCCCCTTTCCCCCGTCGGGATGAAATCAGATACGCTGAGGTGGTTGACAAAGAAGCGGGTGACGGGCGCGATCAGGGCGTGGTGGCACACGCTCCCGGAAGGTTGGGCATCCCTTCCGCGGGCCAAATCAGAGCGTCGCGCACCCAATCCCGTAGCTGTTGCCATGCCGTCTTCCGCGCTGCCTCGGAGCGAAGGTGCACGGCGTGCAGCATCTCAAGCAGGTTGTAAGCGACGATGCGCAGAAGCGACACCACGGGCAGGCCGTTGCCACGATGGACCCAGCGGCCGTGGTCTTCCTGCCACTCGATGTCCAGCCGTCCAAAACAGTTGTTCTCGATGCGCCAGTGCGCTCTGACCAAGGCTAGAATGGCGTCGCCTCCCAGCCGCCCCGTGGGCAGATTGGTCGCGTAGAAGCGCTCTTCAAGCACCGTCTCTGGCGCTTCCCGGTTCGCACGCGCAAGCACGCGCACCAGCCACACCTGGCGTAGATGCGACCATGTTCCCCAACCGGCCATCTCGCTCGTCCGCCACAGTTGACGCTTGATCCACCCACGCGACGAATCCGATTCCCAGTCCATCTCGGCCTCGGGTGCGCTGCCCTTCGACTGTGCCCGCAGCACTCGTCGTGCTTCGTCGTAAAGCTCCGGCTGGTTGCCCTTGATGGCCATCATGTACGCTTTGTCTGCGTTATCCACCTGCCGGGCGTTGGCCTCCGACGTGAAGCCCGCATCGGTGCTGACCAACTCGTATAGGTTCGCCTTTCGATACGTCTTTTCCAGCTTGCCGAAGAAACTCGCGAATACCCCCATGTCGTTCGTCTGGGCCGGTATCGCCTCCTGGTCGATGCACAGTGCCGCCGTCGACGATATCAGCGTCGCCCGCGCCACCCGATACAGCCAGTACGGTGCCTGTCCCTCCGGATTGTGCTTCTGGCAATCCTTGTTCGCCTCTTGCGACAGCGTCGCCACGGTTTTGCCATCGATGCTGATCGCTCGAATGGGCACCACACTGGGTTCCAGAGCCTTGCGCCGGTGCTCGGCCAATACCTGCCGGTGCAGGTGCCGCCGCAGTCCCTGCGGGTCCAGTGCCGCCAGAAAGTTACCCAGTGTCGAGTCCGGAACTCGCCGGTCAATGCCACGCTTCTTTTGCCCTGTGGCCAGATCTTCGCTGAACCTTTCTGCCCCGCGCAGACTGCGGGCCAGCGCCATCAGCGAGAACACGGCCGTGCTCAGCAACGCGTTCAAAGACCAGCGTCGGCCCCGCGCCTTACGAGGGTTGCGGATCTCGTCGAAGCACAACGCCTCTCCTCGCTGGCGCAAATACGTTTGTACTGCTTTGATTCTTTGTCGTAGTTTCATGGAGTCCATCCTGTTGAGAGAGATTGGGTTTCCTGGGCGATGCCCTTCGCCCGCCACCCGCTTGTTTGTCACCTCCTTCAACAGGATGGGCCTGTGGATAGAACGGGAATTCGGCGCTTCTCGTGTCGTATCTACCCAAGTCGGAGCGCCTTAGCGCTCCGACTTGCTCCAACGCGAATTTGCGGCCTACCTGCTCACCGTCGGTGCCGTGACGCACCTCGGATCAAGGCTGTGTGTGCCACCTCTGTGGAGGCGTGGAGGCAGGGTTTTACCCTGCAGAAGTACCATGATACCACAGTCGCGTCGACTAGTTCCGGTGATCGTGTTAGGTATGCACAATGCTCAACAGGCACTCGCGGCAGAGCGTGGGCCCACCCAATGGTCCGTCCCCAATGCCGTCGGCAACCATCCAGGAAACAGAGAATATTTCGGCGCATGTTCCGGATTTCTCGCGTGAAGTCCCTCAACGATTCTGGGATCCACCGCGGAAGCTCCTGCGAGCGTTGCGCGCGCACCAGAAATGGCGGAAAAGATGGGGACCACACGCATGGTTCCTGCAAAAGTGGGCAGCGCTTCGTTACCGCTTCTGGACCGTGGTGACCGCGTCGGACATCCCCATCAATACCCAGCTTGGCGGCGGACTGCTCCTGCTGCACCCGGTGGGAGTGGTGCTGCATCCCACAGCCACCATTGGCCCCAATTGCCTGATTCTGCAACATGTGACCATCACCCCCAATGTGCGCATCGGGGGCCACGTGGACATCGGCGCCGGCGCAGTCATCATACGGCCCGTCACCATCGGCAACCACGCGCGCATCGGTGCGAACGCCGTGGTTATGACCGACGTGCCGGAAAGGGCCATCGCCGTCGGTAATCCGGCGCGAATCATCGTGAAACCTTAGCCAACACCGCGCCACGACGGGCGACTACCACCCCTTGGTGTGCCATTTGGATAAAGGATGAGCGCGTCATGGAGAATTGCAGTTCTGTCTTTCATCGACGGTTTGACCGTCCGAGCCTTGGCGTGTCAAATACCTTGTCTTGAAGAACCCAACCGCTGTACTCTTCGCCCGCCCTCGACTACCGAGGGTTCCCAAAAATTATCGCATACGGAGCTGATGAAATGATTCGAGCCGGACTGATCGGTGTGGGCAAGATGGGGATCTCGCACATGGCGATCCTCGGGGCCAACCAGGCGGTTGAAATGGCTGCTATCTGCGACAGCTCTTCGTACGTAACTTCCGCGTTACGGAAGCACACGGGGGTCGAATCGTTCAAGGATTTCAAGAAGATGATCGACGTGGCCAAACTGGATTGCGTATTCGTGGCTACGCCATCCGCATCCCACTTCGAGGTGGCATCCTACGCTCTGGAGCAGGGGTTGCACGTGTTCGTCGAAAAGCCCCTGTGTCTGGATCCCACCCAGAGCGAACGCTTGGCAGCGTTGGCCCGAGAGAAGCAACGCGTGAATCAGGTGGGTTATCACAATCGGTTTATCGGAACATTTCGGGAAGCCCGCCGCCTCGTGGTGGCTGGCGCTCTCGGTGACGTCTACCACGTCGGCGGGACTGCCTTCGGCCAGGTAGTGATTCGACCCAAGAGCGGCAGCACATGGCGGTCGAAGAAGTCCGATGGCGGCGGTTGTTTGCATGACTATGCCTCCCACGTCGTCGACCTGATGAACTACATCGTCGGCTCACCTTCGACGGTCACCAGCGCCCATCTGCACAGCATCTACTCGGCGGATGTCGAGGACGCCGTATTCGCTAGCTTCCTGTACCCCTCTGGCGCGAGCGGTACGTTGGAGACCAACTGGAGTGACGAAACCTATCGCAAAATGAGCACAACGGTCATCGTTCAGGGAACGAAAGGGAAGCTCATCGTCGATCGCCAAGAGTGCAAGGTGTACCTGCGGCAAGACGCTGCGGTGGAAGGCTATCCGGCAGGATGGACCGTCCGCTACATTACTGAGCTGCAGGCTCCCGTGTCGTACTATCTGCGCGGTGAAGAATACTCCGCGCAAATCGATGCGTTTGTGAAGGCGATAGGCGAGGGCGCCACCGAGAACGAGAACTCATTCGCCAGCGCCTTCGAGACCGACCGGGTTATCGACATGATCTCGAAGACCGCAAAAGCGGAGGACCGGTAGCCATGGAGCGCATCTTATTCGGCGACAATCAGTTCTTCGGCGTGAACCACATGTCCGAGGAGAAGGCGAGAGCCCAGGCCGCCCAGTTCAAGGATACCGCGTCGATCATGCGCGTGCTCGACAGCGCCTACGACATGGGAATCAAGGTTTTTATGTGTACGACCCATGACCGCGTCGGCGAGATCGTCGACATCGTGCGCGCCAATCCCGCACGATATCCAGATTTTGAGTTTTATCCGTGCATGCCATACGCCCACAAGTACGCGAACTCCGTGGGCGAAGTGGGCATTATAGACACGGTCCGCCGGTTCGCGCCCGGAAGCCTGGTGGGCACGTTGATCCAAGGGGCGATCGCCGGAATCACCCAAGACATCTACAAGCTGATGAAGATGCTGGTCGATGCCGAGATGAAGCGCTTTGCGGGCGTAAAGACCCCCATCGTGTTCGTGCAGAATGTTGTCACCGACTTGCTGCTGGGGTTGAAGCTGTACGAAATGTTTCCCGCATTCATTGATCACATTCGGGACAAGCACGGTGCCGAGGCGGGTTTCATCACCATGAACATGCCGCAACTGGTCAACGTGTTGGAGGAACAAGGGATAGCTAACCCTATCGTTTGCGCCAACATCAACAAGATCGGGTTTCGCATGTCTGGCGGCGTGGAGGCATATCGCGAGTTGCTGCGTGCGAAGCGGTGCCGCGCCATCGCGATGTCAGTGTTTGCCTCCGGCGCTATCCCGCCTCGCGAGGCTATCGAGTGGGTGTGCGGGCTCGATGGATTGCATTCGATCGTCTTTGGGGCATCGTCGGCGAACAACATTCGGCAGAGTAAGCAGTTGATTGAGCGGGGCTGGGAACTGTCCTCGCCGACCACCCTATAAACGGAGCAGGAGCAGCCACGCATGTGCCCCCGTGTGAAATTGCTGAATGTTGAGGTCGACGACCTGACGATTGACGAGCTCTTGGACACCTTCCGCGAGGGCCTGCTGCTGACCCTTCACGTCGACATGCTTATGAAGTTACAGAAGGATCGTGAGTTTTTCGAAATTCTGCCCCAGTTTGACATCGTGACCTGCGACAGTGAAATCCTGGTGCGGGCAGCGAGTCTGCTGGGCACGCCGTTACGCGCGCGCGTATCGGGATCAGATTTCTTTCCGCGCTTCTATATGAAACACAAGGATGATCCGGGCATCACGATCTTCATTTGTGGCGGCGGCCCTGGAATCGCCGAGATTGCCCGCAAAAACGTGAATGCGAAGGTGGGTCGCGAGATGGTGGTAGGAACGGACAGCCCATCACCCGACTACGACAAGAAGCCTGCAGAGATCGAGACTATGCTCGCGAAGATCAACGCTTCGGGGGCCACCGTATTGATGGTAGGCCTGGGAGCGGGACGACAGGAGAAGTTCATCGTCCGGTACCGTGACCGCCTGCCCCGGGTCAAAACATTCCTTCCTCTCGGCGGGACCATTGACTACGAGGCTGGCACGCTAGCACGCCCTCACTCATGGCTTACGGACGCAGGCCTTGAGTGGTTGTACCGGCTGGTGCGCGAGCCGCGCCAGCGGTGGAACCGCTACCTGGTGCACCAACCTCCAGTGCTGTACCATCTGGCTCGGCAGCGCTTGGGTCTCTACAAGAATCCGTTTGGCAACCTGTCGAGCCGAGACCCCGAGCTTGGTGAAGGGCATCCATCGAAGCCAGCGTGACGATCGAAACAGGCATCGCCCTCAAGGCAGGGCAGGTCCCGTGGTTATTCGAGACTCCGTGCAAATAGTTAGCGCGAAGTCGCCTCGACATCGTCGTCGATACGACCAAAGATGGCCCCTATCGCTTCGTCAGAGCAATTTTCGGCCGACCATTTTTCGGCGTTCTTCCCCAGCTTTTCGCGGAGGACTCGGTCATCCCATAAGCGTTGGATCGCCACTCGCAGCTCGTCCACATTGTGGGGTGATCTGGCGGCACCGAATAGATGCCGGTGTCGAAACGAGCAAAGGCGATCTTGTCGATGCTCACCAGCGTAACCAAATCTGTCCCGCAGCGCCTGGTTTTCTTCGCGCAGCCGATGAAGCTCTTCCGCCTGCATCGCGATAATCGCAAGCAGGTCATTAACCCAAGGATCGTGGGCTAGCCGCCAAAGCGGTCAAGAATTGGACGTCCCGTCTAATTATTGGCGGTCTTACCCGCTTCCATGGCAGTCCCACTGCCTACCCTGCCATTTTTGATCACCTTGAAAGGGGTGGCCCTAATACGCCCAAGCTTTCCTGAAAGCTTTGATCGCATCCCATTTCGGTCCGGATTCGAGCCGAGGGTCGGAACCACTCTGGGCAGAAGGAGGACAGAGTCCGAACATTCCGCCACCGCCCGCACCGGCACCGAGAACGTAATGCATGAACAGCGAGCCGCCTATAGCAGCCCATCTGCTGAACACTCGTCCGTAGAGCGTCCCGGTTTGGTCGGAGAGCGGCAGACCGTCACCACCTATATTTGCGCCCATGCGGGCACCTTGTGTTGGGTCGTAGCTCGCCAGTGTAGCGTTTGATATGTTGGTTGATGTGGCGCCACCGCTCATAAGTTGAGGGATAAGGCTCTCCCCTCCCTCGTATGCGAGATATTGAAGTCCAAAGGAATTCGCCTGCGCATAGTCCCAGGCCATGGCGACAAGGACGCCTTCAGCGGCAGTTGATTCGAGCTGTGAACTGATGCCATCGAGTATCGTCGATGGACTGGTAACAGCGAGCAGACTGTTGTCAGACGGGAAGTAAGGCGCAGTGGCTAGGCCAAAAATGTAGTAGCTGACCGGATGAGCAACATGACCAAATTCGTTGACCGCACCGTACGCCGCCTTTGTGTTGAATCCTTGGCCCCAAACACTGTCGATGTAGAGAAGCGGTTCGTCTGTGGTCGCATAACGGGTATGTTGGGTGGCGAGGACAGGGCGGACCCTAGTCATCATGGCGGAATCCCCGAAGACTGTGCGGAAGATGTTGGAGTGGCGAACGGCAAGCCAGCCAACTCGGCGCCATGAATATCCCCAAGCTCCTGAGTTACTAGTTTCAAAGGTGTAGTGATTAACGTCACCCGCACTTATCTCTGAGTTGCTGTCGTTGTAGTTCTCTCCCGCCCAATATCCAGCGCCGGGATTCCAAATTTCGTTCCCATGCTCAACATAGAGTTTCAAGTTCGGGTTGAGCGGAGGGAAGACTGGCGAGGACTGGGTAGAAGTGTATGGATTGATTCCATCAGATCCATACCGCAGTGTTTGCGCCATCTTGAGAATGTAGTCGTCGTCAGCCCGGAAGGGGATATTGATCCAGAGGTCCTTGTAAGCCTGGTTGGCCATGCCGATTAGATTCTCGATGGCTACCCCTCCGAAGCGGCCAGCGTCGCTCGAACGTGTCTGGCAAGACCAAGGCTTGGTCCTTCCCGTCCAAACAGTGTCGGTGCCTGTGCTGTAATCCTGATTACCTCCCGTCTGCATTGTACGGATAGTTGTAAAATGCTGTAGCCTGTCGATGATGTAGTCTGAGAGTGCGGTGCCGATTGGATGCCAGCCAGAGCCATCCTTAAGCGGACGCATAAGATGAACGTCCGTAATACCGCCTGTCGAACCAGCCCACATTAACCAAATAAACGAGTTAGTTGATGCGAATGAAGAGACCACAACATCGTAGGTGGTCACATTGGTTGACGAGTTGTGCGCCCGGTTGGAAAGAGAAACTGGTCCCTTCGTCGCCTTAACTGTATCACCTGTTCCGGCATTCCGGTTTGTGAAGGAGAGTTTGTACGTCCCCACCCAAGGAGCGCCTTCAAAGATAGCTCCGAAAGGCGTCCCCACGCTAACAATTGGCCATCCCTTCGAATCGACAGTAGCCCAGTTCTGAGTGTTGTCGCCATTTCCGTCCTTGGTCGCCCAAGGGCGAGCCGACCACATAAGGTCGGCAGGAAGTTTTTCCGGATCCCAATCAACCATCCAATTGAGGTTCGTACCGAAGTGGGGTCTACTCGGATCGTCGGGCCCCGTAACACGGGCGCCCCCTGTATCGGTCACGGACACTGCTCCCAACATCGGGAAATCCCCCTGTTTCGATCCCGGCAATGCCTCCGGCACCAGGGATACCGCCCGTCCCGATCCCGGCAACGCCTCCAGTCGAAGGAAGAACAGTACGACCTGGGTTGCTAGCACATCTTGCGAGAAATAGGGTCGTTAGCAGGGTAATCATAGCGATTAGCCTATTCATTTTGGTGTTCCTTCATCAATAAAGTTGCCTTCCTCAAGCGCAGGAAGTTTCAGTTCTGTTTCGAGCCCAACTATCGACCGGCGAATGGGATCCCTTTAGATGGCCGTCGCTGGCCACTAAAGGTGTCCTAAAGGGATCACCGAATACTCCATCAGCTTTTTCCCAACCAGCGAAGTATGGGGCAATCGAGGCAGCCCTTTCAAGGTGATAAATAACCTATAATTACCATTGTTTGCGCGAAAAAGTTCAGATGGCGCAGCAGGCCTCACATGTCCCAACCGCGTACCGTTCTCGACAGACGCGCTGCTCCTTCTGGTCGGCTCAGCGATTTCAATGACTTAGCACCCTGAAAGGGCTGGGCGAGGCGGGCATCGCCCCGCTGCTGCGACGGCTACTGGCCGAGTACGCAGCCACCGGCCTGCCACCGGCGTATTTGCCCACGGACGACCACAGCGACGACGAGGAAGGTGAGTCATGAGCAAAGATCTCCAGGCCCTCTTTGGCCTCAAGTGGAATCCCTTTCTACCCGAGCTGCCCTCGGAGACGCTCTTCATCTCGCCAAGCATCGAACACTTCGGCTTCCGTCTCGAAGGCAAGGTGCGCGAGGGTGGCTTCGCCCTCATCACCGGTGCGCCCGGCACCGGCAAGTCGGTGTCCCTGCGCATCCTGGCCGACCGGCTCTCGGGCCTGCGCGACGTCACCGTCGGTGTGGTCAGCCATCCGCAGAGCGGCGTCTCCGACTTCTACCGCGAGCTGGGCGACCTTTTCGGCGTGCCGCTCGCGCAGCGCAACCGCTGGGGCAGCTTCAAGTCCCTGCGTGAGAAGTGGCAGGCCCACATCGAGGCGACCCTGATGCGTCCGGTGCTGCTGGTCGACGAGGCGCAGGAGATGGGCACCCAGGTGCTGGGTGAGCTGCGCATCCTGTCCAGCGCCCACTTCGATTCGCGCTGCTTGCTCAACACCGTCTTCTGCGGCGACGCCTGTCTGACCGAGCGTCTTTCCTGTGACGAGCTCGTGGCGCTCGGCAGCCGCATTCGCCCGCGCCTGGTGCTTGAGCCCGCCACGCCCGCCGAGCTTGCGCAATTCCTTGGCCACGCCTGTGCCAAGGCCGGCAATCCGCGTTTGCTCACGCAGGAGCTGGTGGCTACCCTGGCCGAGCACGCTGCCGGCAACTACCACGTCCTGTGCGGCATGGCCTCAGACCTCCTGGCCGCCGGGGTCGAGCGCGAGGTCAAGCAGCTCGACGAGAAGCTCTTCCTCGAAGTCTTCGCCCCGCCCGAGCGCGTGCGGTCCAAGCCCGCACCCACGAGCAAGGACGCGACATGGCGGTGGCCGTTGCCGCCGGCGTGCCCTGCCTCGGCCTCTTCCCGCCCACCGCGTCCGGCCGTGTCCTGCTCTTCGCCGCCGAGGACGCCCTGCACATCGTGCGCCGCCGTCTCGAAGGCATCGCCCTTGCCGCTGGCGCTAGCCTCGATGCCCTCGACATCCAGGTCATCACCGCATCCGTCCTCCGCCTGGACCTTGCCGAGGATCGCGACCGCCTCGCCCAGACCGTCGAGTACCTGCTCTCCCCCCTGCTCATCCTCGACCCCTTCGTGCGCCTGCACCGCGTCGACGAGAACGTCTCCGGCGAGGTAGCACCGCTGCTTGCCTATCTGCGTAAGTTGCAGCGCCGCCTCGCCGTGGCCGTCGTGCTGGTCCACCACGCGCGCAAAGGCGCCGCCAAGGCCAGGGCGGGACAGGCCCTCCGTGGCTCGTCCGAATTCCACGCCTGGGGCGACTCCAACCTCTACCTGCGTCGCTCCGCCGACGACCTCGTGCTGACCGTCGAGCATCGTGCCGCCCCGTCCTTCGGCTGCTTGCACGTCGCTCTCAAGAACGATGGCGACGCCCTCGCCCTGCGCGTGATCGAAGCTCCCGCCACCCCAGAGAACCCACCCGCCACATCCGCCGTCGAGAAGATCGAGCGCGCGCTGGCCCACGCTGCCACCCCGTTGTCCCTGGCCGCCCTCCGCACCACCTGCCACATCCGCAACAAGAGCGCCTGCGATGCTCTCGCCACCCTCGTCGCCGAGGGCCGCATCCGCAAGGCCGCTGCCGGCTACCTCCTCGCCTCAAGGTAGCGCTTCTCGATTCCGCTTCCCGTCAACCCCTACAGCGTGCGGGAGCGGGTATCGGGAATTCCCTCATTTTCCCTGCTCGGCGGCCCCTCAAAAAGCGAGATCGTGCTTAGCAGCTGGAACTTGACCAGGCTGGCCAGGGCGTAGTCGTAGTACTGCGCGGGATCGTCGTTGATATGGGTCTTGGTGCACGCATCGCACAGGTCTTCACTGCGGGCTTTGGGCGCTTGCACGCCCTGGAAGCGTGAGACGTATTGCCACCAGCGCGCTTGCCATTCCTCGGGAGGAAGATCGTTTTCGTACAGGTCGCGCTCGAAGTGGGTCATGGTGCCGGCGGAGAAAGGCAAGAACACCACGAAATCGAGCGCCGACTGCAAGAGCCACGCGGCATGGTCGGGCGCCAGCCCTACAGGCTGCGCGCGAACACTGGGGGATTGAAAACGAACTGCACTGGGTGCTCGATGTCGTCTTTCGAGAGGACGACTGCCGCGTACGCGCAGGCAACGCTGCGGAAAACTTCGCGGTAATGCGGTACCTGTCCCTCAATCTCCTCAAGTCACTGAAGGGCAGCAAGCTCAGCATCAAGATCCGGCGCATGAGCGCTGCCTGGAGTCAGGACTTCCTCTTGAAAGTCCTTCTCGCCCACTCCGATGTAGGATGATGCGATGGCCCTGGGTACACCGTATTGGGCCGCAACCCGCGCAGCTCCATGAAAATCTTCATCTGGGCGAGCGACTTCTCGGCATCGTTTGCATCGGACATGGCATTTATCCTTTGGCTTGTTATCCTTTGGCTTGGGTGAAAGCCAAGGAGTTGCCGACGACCGAACCATGGACACGACCAGAATTTCGAGCAACAATGTCAGCTCCAAATGAGGTCTGCCCCTGCTACAATGCCTGCCAAGAAGCACGGCCGCCAAGCTGCCGTGCAAGCGGCTTCGTCCAATGTCTTTTATCAGACAGAAAGAAAAGTGGCGTTTGAACGGACTATGCTAATGAAATTGCTTACTATCATTGTCAACTACCGTTCCGCCGCACTAACGAAAGACGCCCTGTCTTCCCTGCTCCCGTCTCTCGCCGCTCTGCCCGCCAACCACGTGATGGTGGTCGACAATGCCTCTGGCGATGACTCCGTGCCGGTTCTATCGGCGTTCCTCGCCGCAGAGCCGCGGTTCTCAGGCCGAGTGACTCTGCACCCCGCGCCGAAGAACGGCGGCTTTGCCTACGGCAACAACGAAGGCATCCGGGAGTGGCTGAGAGCCCACGAATCGCCCGAGTATGTTCTGCTGCTCAACCCAGACACCCTAGTTCGGGGCAATGCCATCGAAGGCTTGATCGACTTCATGGACAGCCATGCCGAGGTGGGCATCGCGGGAAGCCGCTTGGAGGACATGGACGGAACTCCGCAGTGTTCCGCGTTTCGGTTCCCGACCATCGCGAGCGAATTCGAATCCGCCCTCAGTTTCGGTCCAGTATGCAAGTTGCTCAACCGCTGGGTGGTCACACTGCCAATTTCCGATGAAGCCAGGCCCGCCGATTGGCTCGCGGGCGCCTGCATGATTCTCCGGTGGCGAGTTTTTGACCAGCTGGGCCTCATGGACGAGTCCTACTTCATGTACTTCGAAGAAGTGGACTTCTGTCTTCAGGCGAAGCGCGCCGGATGGCCCATCTGGTACGTTCCCGCCTGTCATGTCGTACATCTGGTGGGCGCTGTTTCAGGTGTTACCGATAAAAACAAGAAACAGAAACGCCGTCCGAGCTACTGGTTCGAGTCGCGTCGCCGCTACTTCGTGAAGAACCATGGTAAGATAGTTGCCGCTCTAGCCGACGTGAGTCACATGACAGGTCACATGCTGAACCGGGCACGCCGTTTCGTCGAGCGGAGGCCAAGCTCCTTTCCCGATCGATTCGTCCGGGACTTCATCGACAACAGTGTGTTCCGAAAAGGATTCAACGTGCTGAGTATGGGACGAGAGAACCTTTCGCTGCTTGCGCAGATCCGCGAAGACTACGAAATGCATGGGCGGGACTGGACCAAACCGGGATTTCAAGCGGTCGCGGTACACCGGTTCGGCAACTGGCGCATGACTGTTGCGCCAAAGCTCGCCCGGGCTCCGTTGAGCGTTCTCTATCGAACCATGTTCAGATTCGTGCGCAACGTGTATGGCATCGAGCTTCCATATTCCGCAAAGGTGGGAAGACGAGTCGTCATCGAGCACCAAGGCGATATCGTCGTGCACGGAAGCGCCGAAATCGGTGACGACTGCATCATTCGGCAAGGCGTGACGATAGGGAACCGGCACAGGGATCGTCCCCTTGAGGCGCCCGTCCTGGGCGCGGGCGTGAACGTCGGGGCTGGCGCGAAAATTCTAGGCAAATTGCATGTTGGCGACAGAGCCAACGTGGGCGCGAACGCCGTGGTTACTCGCGACGTGAATGCCAATGATACCGTGGTTGGCATCCCGGCGCGCTCTGTCGCGAGGTCGGGATAGTTGCCACTTCCATCTCGACTAGGCGTCGTGATTATTGGTCGCAACGAAGGCGAGCGGTTGCGACGCTGCTTGAAGTCGCTCGTCAGGAGCGCACAGCATCTAGTCTATGTCGATTCGGGATCCACCGACGATAGCGTGGCCTTGGCCCACGGTCTCGGTGCACACGTCGTCGTTCTGGATCCCGCGGTGCCGTTCACTGCCGCGCGCGCCCGGAACGCAGGGTTAGACAAGCTCCGTTCGATAGTGCCCGACCTCGAATTCGTTCAGTTTGTGGACGGCGATTGCGAAGTCGCTGATGGCTGGATCGAGCGGGCCGTGGCGGAATTTCCGGCCGACGAACAACTGGCTGTGGTCTGTGGTCGGCGTCGCGAACGGTTCCCCCAAGCCTCTGTTTACAATCTGCTGTGCGATCTCGAATGGAATACGCCGGTGGGTCTCGCCAATTCCTGCGGTGGCGATGCCATGATGAGAATCGGTCCGCTCGTCGAAGTGCACGGCTACAATCCAGACCTCATCGCAGGTGAAGAGCCCGATCTCTGCTTACGTTTGCGACAGCGCGGCTACCGAATTCGGCGCATTGATGCCGAAATGACGCTTCACGATGCCAACATGCTGAAGTTCATGCAGTGGTGGCGACGATCGGTTCGCGGCGGGCATGCCTACGCCGAGGGGTTCACGCGCCACCGACGGGAGCCTGGGAAGTTTTGGGCCAGGGAAGCGCGAAGCAATCTCTTCTGGGGCGCCATGCTTCCAGCCGTGGTCCTTGGGCTTGCTTGGCCACTCAACGGATTGAGCTTGGCAATGCTCCTCGGGTACCCCTTGCTCACCCTGCGGATCATTCGCTCGATCCGCTCGCGCGGGATGACCAAACGCGAAGCGAGAATCTACGCCCTGTTCTGTGTGCTAGGAAAGGTTCCGTCGGTCTACGGTCAGATCCGCTACTGGCTGAGGGCTGCTCGAGGCCAGCGCACTTCGCTCATCGAGTACAAGTAGGCCAAGCGGCACGGGGCCCGTGTTCCCTACATCCCGATGGCGTCTTGGGTTGCTCGCTGGCCGGTCAAGGTAGCGAGAACTTCTTGCAGCGCAGGTCACCTGTCTACGGTTTCCGTTCCGTTTTCTTCCAATCCAGGCGGCGTTTTCGGCCGAATAGGCGCATGTAGTTTGGAATCTTCGACAGGACGTAGACGGGAAGACTCAGCCAATCCCAGAATCGCATGATGTCGCGACCCGCGACAAGCCACACAAGGCCGATACTAACGCCTGTTCCAAACACCTCAGCTGCAAAAATAGCCGGCAGGATCGAGGACGTTCCAAGAAGCCAACCAAGCAGGGCTACCCCCCCCGCTCCCACCAGCAATATCACGTGCGCAGCCAGGGGGGGGGATTGCCAAATCGCAGGCGGAAAGCAGCAGACTCGGCTTGTGTTGCACAAAGGATTGGGCGAAGAGCCTGGGCACGCACCTTGCCAAGGTCTGCAAATGACCTGATTCCCAGCGTTGCCGTTGCATGGCCTGTCCCGCCCTGTTGGGGGCAAGATCGCTAGTCACATGGACATCCACACAAGGCATTGGCGAGTGGCTGCTTAGAATGAGTTCGATCCCGAGCGCTAGATCCTCGGTCAAGTGACCCCCCATCGATGGTGCGCCGGCGAAGATTTCCCAGGGGAACGCCATACCAGTACCAGCAAGATGCACTGCTCCGCCCATGCGTTGAAGGCCGCGAGGCCGAATTCGGTTGCGGACCCTGAACGCGAAGGCGGACATGCGAGCGCCGGGGCTGGCTGCCAGCGGCAGGTTGAGAGTGTCGTCAGCCTGCACGGGCCTTTGATAATTTACGGATAACGATGCGAGTTGGCTGATCCCGCCGTCCGAGATGCGGCAGTCGGCGTCGATGATGACCACGGCTTCTGGAACCTCATGGTCCTTCAGATAGGCCGCAGCGAACGCCAGTGCATAGCCCTTCCCGCGGTGTTCTGGGTCCGTCCGTTCGATGACTGTCGCCCCGGCCTCTTTCGCAATTCGAGCCGTGTCGTCGCCGCAATTGTCGGCCACGACTAGAAGGATGTCAGCGGCAACCAACTGCTGGTGCAGATGCTCGATGGTGGGGCCGATCACGCTGCTTTCATCGTGAGCGGGCACAACCACGGCGATCTTCGGACGTTTCGCTGGGGTGCAATCAGTGTAGGGCCGTCGTGGGAACAGCCCAAGCAAGCACTCGGCCCAAAGAATCGCCGTTGGCACACCAAGGATGACGGCACATGATAGCAGCAGTACGTTGAAAATTGCGATCATGCTCCCTCGAAGAGCTGCACCAAATATCGCGCGCTGGCGCGCACGTCGTGGGATCTGCGTACCATCTCCTGCCCCCGCTCTGCCATCCGCTCAAGGGTCTCCACCGGACATGAAAGAATGTCCGAAAGCGCTACGGTGAGCGCCTCGACGGATCCCGCAGGTACCAGCCAGCCGCTGTGACCAGGTGTCACCAGCTCGGGAATCCCCGCGATGAACGTACTCAAGACGGGGCGGCCGAGGGCGTAGGCCTCCATGATCACCACTGGCAATCCCTCGCCCAAGCTGGGTAGCACAAGGGCCTTGGAAGCGCGCAGTTCCTCGACCACCCGCTCCTGGCTGACAAAACCGGTGATGCTCACGTGCCGCTCGATGCCGAGCTCTTGTATTCGTCGTTCAATTTCCACGCGCAGCTCACCGCCACCGACAAGGACAAGCTCGAAGTTCTTCCCTTCCTTAGCCAGCCTAGCGGCGGCCTCGAGCAGCACGAAGTGGCCCTTCTGCTCACTAAGCCGTCCGATGCAGACCAAGCGATCAACATTCGGAATCGGGTCTCTAGCGGCGTTCAAAAGATCTACATCGAGCCCGCAGCGCACGACCTGTATTTTGGGGAATTGCGCCGCTTGCACTAGGCGCAGCAGCTGACTTCTGCCAAATTCGCTGATCGCGACGACGAATTTTGCCCCCGCGATTTTGCGATCAAGGGCCAGCAAGGGTGCCTTGTCGAATTCCTCGGGACCGTGGACAGTGAAACTGTATTCCGGCCCGCCCAGCAATCGGCAAAGCAATGCGACGGCGGCGGGATTTGTCCCGAAATGGGCGTGCAGGTGCTTGATCTTGCGGCGACGAAGGTCCACCAGCAGGACGCATGCCTCGGCAAGGTAGGCCATGTGCGCCACCAAGCCGCGATTGGATCGCGCGTTCAAGCGCAGGGCCTCGCGTAGGGCAGACAAGAAACTCAATGGTCTGCTCAAGCCCACGAAAAGGGCAGCCGCCAGGACGCATACCGTGCCGCGAAGAAGGACGGTGGTCTTGGGGACCTCCGCACGATCGCGTGCATCAGCCAACTCATCCCGGCAGGGGCGAATCGAGAAGCGATGCACCACGGTCCTGCCTTGTTCCAGAGCGGCAATTTCGCGGCGAATGAAGCTATGGCTGACCCGAGGATATTGGTTGACGAGGTAGGCTACATTCATCGAATACACTTTAGCAGGCGAGTCTAGCGTATGTCTCGTGCGCTTGCGCCATTAGGAAACTAACGGCCCGGTCTCCGGTCTGACATCGCACTCGCACGACAATGCGCGGGACCCAACTCATGATATGTAGATGGCCGCCCATGTCGAATCGCGCCACGACAGCTTCCCTTCCGGAACCCATGCCGATGACTTCGCTGATGGGACTTCGCCTCGCGTGCATCGACCGGCGGGGGAACTGGTTGACCATATTTTTGCGTCGTTGGGGACAGGGCGCGGCGGGTGGCTCGTCACGGCGAATCTAGATTTTCTCCGCCGCTATGTTTGCGATCCAGAAGCGCGAATGCTCTACGATGCCGCGGAAATTCGCGTGGCCGATGGCATGCCGCTGGTGTGGGCCTGTTGGGTTCAAGGAGACAAGCTTCCCGAGCGCGTGCCGGGCTCGTCTCTGGTGTGGCCCGTGATGGAGCGAGCCGCTCAAGAAGGGCGTTCCGTTTCCGTGTACCTGCTGGGCGGGGCTCCTGGCGCAGGTGAACGCGCGGCCAAGGTGCTGGTCGACAAGTATCCTTCACTCAAGCTATGTGGCGCCTCCAGTCCCGTCATCGAGAGCCCGCCCTCGTCGACGGACGTCGAGCTTGTCCTGGCCGAACTCGCGAAGGCGCGGCCGGACATCTTGCTCGTAGGCTTGGGATCTCCCAAACAGGAGCAGCTGATTCGCGTTTTGCGTGAGCACCTGCCATCCACGTGGATGGTAGGCGTCGGCATCAGCTTCAGTTTCATCGCCGGGGATCTGAGGCGCGCGCCGGCTTGGATGCGCAAGACGGGAATCGAATGGGTACACCGTATGATTCAGGATCCCCGGAGGCTGGCCAAGCGCTATCTGGTGGACGACTTGCTGTTTGCCCTACGGCTTTTTCCGCATGCATTGCGGGTTCGGCTGCAACGCGGCCACGAGCGAAAATAGGAGCCATGCGGTTCGGGTAGCGTGCCGGACCGAGAACGACCTGATCGTCAAGCGGGAGAAACGCCCGACTTGCGCATTCGGAGCACCGGCTTTTCGGCTTGCGACGGGCGCCGTCTGCGGGGGCGGAGCCACGACCTGGCGCAAGGCCACCAGCTTTGCGGCGGCCTCGGCCCGCGCTCGGCTGAGACGGTCAAACTCGGCCTGAGCCTCGTCGATCGCTTTGGTGAAGAGGGTTCTCCGATTCTCGTCCGCGTGCAACAATCGTGTCCGGCGAGTGCGATCCGTCCAAACGAATCCACCGTCGACGACGGGCTTCCCGTGCCACTTGGGTTCCTCTTGCTACTCGCCCACCTCGTCCGTCGGGAACTGGCGATATCCCTCGAAGACGGTGAGGACCTGGTTGAGCGAGCTGCCCAGCTTGGGATGTTGAAGGGATGCGTTTGGCGGTGATAGAAGATCTCCATGATCAGCACTGCACCCGTCGCATTCACACCCAGCCAGGACACGGAGGCATTCGAGGCCCTCGTGCATCTGGCTGGACGGCGAACGCTGCCCATTTCCGCAGAGCTGCTGGCGGAGCACGCGATGGCTTTGCCGGGAGGCTGGGACTGGCCCGTCAGGCGGGCGGCCTTCGAGGCGATCTTGCGCCGGCTCTCCTCGGCACGCGCGCAGGAGTTGACGGTCGTGAAATCGCCGCGGGTAGGGCCATTCGGCGACTACACCCTGCGCAGCCGTCAGACCGGGGGCAATCTTCGCTACGCCGTTCGCTTGTATTCGGTGGCGCCCCTGCAGGGACGCTGCGACTGTCCGGACTTCGTGCGCGGCGCCCCGGGGGCTGTGCAAGCACTTGCTAACTGTTCATTGTTCCCGCATCGCTGAAATCGGGCAGCGCGAGTGGCGGGCCGTGAGCTCGGCGCCTCTGGTCGTCGTGGAAGGTGGCCCGGAGGCCCGGCGCGAGGTCTACGCCAAGACCCGCCGTGGATTTCTGGTGACCAACTACGAGCAGGTCGTGCGCGATCTCGACGCCATCGCGGCCTGGGGCGCCGATCTGGTTGTGCTCGACGAGGCCCAGCGGATCAAGAACTGGTCCACGCGCACGGCGCTTACCATCAAGCACCTGCACCCCACCTATCGCCTGGTGCTGACCGGCACGCCGATGGAAAATCGCCTGGAAGAGCTGGCGTCGATCGTCGAGTGGGTCGATGACCGCGCGCTCGATCCCAAATGGCGTCGTCTGCCCTTGCATTCTGCCTACGCCGACGGCACGCGCGAGGTGACACCTGACGGCCTTGCGGGCCCGCCTCGCTCCTGTGCTGTTCCGCCGTCTGCGCTCCGAGGTGCTGGCCCAATTCCCACTCCGCCAGGACACCGTGGTGCCGGTGGCGCTGACGGAAGAACAGCGCGCCGCCCACGATGATCTCAACCAGCCCATCGCGAAGCTTATGGCCATGGGCAAGCGTCGTCCGCTCACCCCGCCCGAATTCCTGCGCCGCATGAGTCTGCTCGCCACCCAGCGCGTGATCTCGAATGGGATGGCTCAGCTCAACTTCAAGGAAACTTGGCCGGAGCTGCGGCTGCGCGCGCCCACACCCAAGTTGCTCGAATCGCTGGCCACGCCCAAGCTCAACGAGTTGCGCGAGCTGGTCGGCAGCCTGGTCGTCACCCAGAGGCGCAAGGTCGTGGTCTTCAGCCAGTGGCGGCGCATGCTGGAGCTTGCGGCGCGGGCCGCGTCGGATCTGCTCGCGCCCGAAGGGCTGCGCGCAAGGTTCTTCACCGGCCAGGAAGGACTGCGGCGCCGCACCCAGAACCTGGTCGATTTTCACGACGACCCCAAAGCCGCGATCCTGTTTCTCAGCGATGCGGGCGTCGTCGGGTTGAATCTGCAGAAGGCTGCCAACGCCTCCATCAACCTCGAGCTGCCCTGAAATCCTGCCGTGCTCGAGCAGCGCATCGGGCGCATCCACCGCCTGGGGCAGAAGCGGCCGATTGATGTCTACAATCTGGTCAGCCAGCAATGCATCGAAGAACGCATCGCCGGCATCGTTTCGGACAAGCGAGCCCTCTTCAAGGGGCTCTTCGAGGGCGGCAGCGACCAGATCGCCTTCGAGCGCTCGTCCTCGTTTATGAACCTGCTGGAGCGCCTGATCGAGCCGCCCTCCGTCCCGGCGCCCGCCGCCGTCGCAGAAACCGTGGACACCGCCGCGACCGACGAGAGCGAGGCGCCCGCCATCGAAGTGGAAGAGATGATCGATGCCGCAAACTCGGCGGGCCAAGAGATTCCTGCACCGCAGCCGGAGATGTCGATCCTGTCTTCCGTTTCTACTTCGCCCGCGATTGGCGGAGACGCCTGTTGCACGCCTGTTCGAGGCCATCAGAGTTGAGCGTGGCAGCGACGGCAGCCTGCGCATCGAGGCGCCTCCCGCCGCCGCCGGTGCGCTCGCCGCGCTCTTCGACGGCATGGCGCGATTGCTGACCGCCGTCGCGGCACCCCCGCCGCACCACCAGAGCAGCATCGGCCCTCGTTGCCGTCCTAGCAGGGTTGTGCCGGCCGCTTGCGCCCCCTCTGAAACTGGCCGATGATCGGCGGCCATGAGAAATCGCGCACCGCTCGCTTTCTGCCTTGCCTCGCTCGTTTCCTCGCTCCTTCCCTCGTCTTGCGCCACCTCGCCGCCGGTCGAGGTCGACGGCCTGGCGCTACGGCGCGTGGTCATCTACCGCAATGGAGTGGCCTATTTCGAACGCGAGGGCCGGGTCTCCGGCAACCGGGTCAGCTTTCACGTACGCGGCGACGAGGTGGGCGATTTCCTGGCCAGCTTCGCGGTCATGGAAAAGGGCGGCAGCTCGGTGCGGGCCGCGTCCTTCCCGCTGCACCAGGAAGAAGACGTCGAACCCCCGCCGGGCGACGCCGCGAAAAGGAATGCCTTGCCGAAGGATCCCAAGAAGCGTCTTGAAGAGGTGGTCATGGAGCTCGACGGCAGCGAGCACGATCTGGCCGTGGGTTACATTGCCGAGGCGCCCGTGTGGCGGCCGTCGTACCGCCTGGTGCTGGAAAAGAAGAAGGTCCATTTGCAGTTGTGGGGCATCGTGCAGAACCTCTCGGGCGAGGACTGGCGAAACACGCGGCTGACCCTCATCGCCGACGCGCCGCTGGCCTTGCAGACGCAGCTGGAAATGCCGATCATCCCCGGCCGCCCGATTCTGGTCGAGGGCAACGAGGTGATGGCGGTGGTGCCACAGTCAGAAACCAGCCTGGCCGAAGCGCCGCCACCGCCGCCCGCGCCAATTGCGGCGGCGCCGATGGAGATGGAAGAAGCCAAGAATACCGGAGTCCTTCGCCGTTTGTCGGAATCGAGTGGCATGGGCGGACTTGGCTCTGCCCGCATGAGCAAGAAAGCGAGTGCGAAGGACGCGAAGGCGAAGATGCTCGGATCGCAAGGCAGTTCGATGGCCAATGTATTCGGTGGGGACATGGCACCGGCGCGCCCGGCCGCCGCTCCTTCGCGCACGCGCAACTTGGCTGCCCTCGCAGCGGTGGCGGTCACTGGCGGCGCCACTCGCTACGAGCTCCCCGAACCTGTGACGGTGCCGAATGGCAGCGCCACCATGCTCTTGCTCCTCGACAAAGAAGTACCGGGCGAGTCCTCTTTTCTCTTCGCGCCCGATCCCGGCGTACCCGATTCGGCCGCCCACCCCTTTCGCGTGGCCCGTTTCACCAACCAGACCAGCGGCCTGCTCGAACGCGGTCCCTTGGCCTTCTTCGGCGAGGGCGGTTTCCTTGGCCAGGGCGTGATCGACGGCCTGCCCGCGGGTGCCAGCGCCACCGTGCCGTTCGCGCTCGAGCAGAGCCTCGCGGTCGAGCGCAACACCGAGTACATCCAAGAAGGTTCGACCCTCCATCAGATCGAGATGAGCCAACTCATCGTCAAGCGGCAGGTCGGTCCGCGCACGCGCTACACCATCAAGAGCGGCAACGCTCGTGGCGCCAAGCTGTGGATCAAGCACCCACGCCAGTCCGGCAGCAAACTCCTCAATCCACCCAAGGACACGGAGGACAATCTGGGCACCGCCAGCGCGCTCGTGCCCGTCCAGATCGCCCCGCAGGCCACTGCCACGATCGTGCTCGACGAACGGCAGGGACAGCAGACGACGGTGGATTGGCTGTCGCCGCTGGCCGAGGAAGCGGTCAAGGGCTACTTGAACGCGCCCGATTCCGACAAATCCAGCGCCGCGGCCCTCAAGACCGCCTTCGACCTGCGCAACGAATGGAAAAAACTCAGCGACGAAACCAGCCGCCTGCGTACCGAACAGCAAGATCTGGAACGCTCGACCGAAGAAACCCGCGACAACATCAAGGCCATCGAGAAGAACAAGGCAGCGGAGGATCTGCGCAAGACCCTGACCACCCGACTGGCCAAGTCGTCGGCTCGACTCGATGTGGTGGTCAAGCGCCTCATCGAGGTCGATCTGCAGGTCAAGGAGTTGGAGTTGCGCTTCCGCGAGGCCATCAAGGAAGTGCACATCGCCGCGCGACCCTAGCTACGCGTCAGCGCGGCCGGAGCACCTCGAAACCACACGCGGCTGCGGCGCGCGCTTGGGTCTCATCGGCGGTGAGTAGGCGACGCAGCCCCAGGGTCTCCATGGCCGCCAAGTGCAGGCGGTCGAGGGTTCTGCAATGGACAGATCGTCCAGCTGCCACGATCTGGCCAGCGGCGACGGCGTAGACGTTGCCCGGCATTTCCGTGATTTCGAAGGGAGATTGGACGAGGGTACGGTCGACCATGGCCATCAGCGTGCTAGCCACCCGTCCGGACAGGGTGCCACCAGCCATCCGTCCTTGGATCTGCACGCGCAATTCCAAACGCGCCAACGTGGAGACCACAACGCGATCTTCTGCGGCCACCCTTGCAGCAACGCTGGCGCTCTCGGGTTCCTGGAAGAACAGCTTCAGCAGGCAGCTCGTGTCGAGGTACAGGCCCATGGCTGCCCCGATCTATTCGTTGCGATCTCGGGACAGCAGCACGTCGCTGGCAGGTTGCGCTGGGCGTTTCTTCCAGAAACGTTGAAGTTGCCGCGTGTGGGCCGCGGAGTCGAAGCGAGGTCGCGTGTCTGTGGCGCCCATCAGGAATGGCAGCAGTCGCGCGACGGGCTTCGAGTCTCGGGTGATGACAATCTCCTCACCCGTCGCCAACGCTTTCTCCGCTTTCGGCCAGTGCAGCCGAACATCGCGCACCGTCATCGAGGTCATGCGACCAATATACCACGAGCGTTAACATGTTTCACAGGACAGCCGCGATGGGCTATCAACGAAAGCGCGCCACGCTCGATACGCGATGCCCGCTTTGCCAAAGCGCCTCGACCATGGCCGCCCTCTCTTGATCCAGACGGACGATGGCCACGTGGTGACCGCCCTGTTCGAAGGTGGTCACGTTATGCACGCGCACCTCGTGCTTGGCGGCCAGCGCGCTCACCAGCGTGAACACGTCTTCGCCATCCGCGACGTCAAAGGTGATACGCACGCCAGGCGTCCCAGCGCCGAGCGCCGCCAACAAGGCGCGCGAGATGTCCGAGCCGGTCAGGATGCCAGCGAGCCGCAGGTTCGCCACCACCGGCAGGGCGTTGATTCGGCGATCGATGAGCAGGTGGGCCGCCTCTTCCAGGGGCGAATCCGGCCTGGCCGTGACGACCTCGGTGGTCATGATGTCGCGAATCGGGCGGGCCAGCTCGGTGGCCACCGAACCAATCAACGAGAACGGATTCAAGTCGGGCGGGCAGGCGCGCAAGAGATCGCTCTTGGTAACCAGCCCCACCAGGCACTCGCCTTCCACCACCGGCACTTGACGAATGCGCCGCTTGCCCAGGATGTGGGCAGCCATCGAAACTTTGTCCTCGGGGCCGACGGTAAGGACATCTCGGGTCATCCACTCGGCAACCAGCATGCGGCAATCATGTGCCCAGGGTGCCCACTTTCACAAGCGTTCGCATGCGGGCAGGCACTCGGACCTGGGGGGCAGACACCGCTCGGCAACGAACCTGACCCGCTCGACTCGCCTTTGCACCCACGCTCCCGCTCATTTCGGACCGCCGCTGTCGCATATCGTCAGCTAATTCTTGAATGTTTCGATAGTGCACGGAGTGGAGATTCTGTATTCTTGGTGTCTCCTTTACGCAATCAGATATGAAAATAAGATGCCTTTTGTCCAGTTTGCTTCTCTCGGTCTGTGTGGTCTCCCCTGCCGTGGCTCAAACGTCGGGTCTCAAGGACTCGGAACGGATAGAAATGGAAAAGAATGCACGCAAGGCGTGCATCGTGGGGAACTACACCAAGGGGGCAGACATCCTCGCGGATCTATTCATCAGCGTTCGAGATCCCGTCTACATCTACAACCAGGCAAGGTGTTTTCAGCAAAACCATCAGTGGCAAGCTGCCATTGATCGTTTCAATGAATACCTGAGAAAGGCCAAGGACGCCCCCGAAACGGAGACCTCGGAGGTGAAGGCGTACATCGCCGAATGCGAAGGCCATCTCCCCAAGCCTAGCGTCGCGCCCGTTGTCGCCCCTCCACCGCCACCCGCCACGGTGCAGATTCGAAGGCAACCCGCGCCCGCGCCGGAGGGTCAAGGCTCGGGCTTGCGGACCGCTGGGGCTGTCGTCGGCGCCATCGGCTTGGCTGGCGCTATCGGTGGCGTCTTTTGCTCGGTCAGAACTTACCAAGTTCGCAACAATTCCGACCAATTGAACAGCTACAAGACGGCAGGCTACGTGGCCTATGGCGTGGGCGCAGTTGGTCTTGCCATCGGTATTACGTTGTATGTGATCGGGCATCGCAAGAATCCCGCAGAGGGAACCGAGGTTTCCTTGGTTCCCCTGCTCGGTCCCGATCAGACGGCCCTGTTCGTGCAGGGAAGCTTCTAGCGCGCCAGGGTCTGACGAAAGTGAGATTATCCATGACGAGTTGTTCCTCCAGGGCCTGCTTAGCGGGCAGCACCGCGGTCTTCTTCCTTGCCGGCTGTTTTGCCAGTCCCACGAACAACACAGACGCCCGCTCCGGTGATGTCCCGCAACGTGGCGGCACCTTCTTGGCCAACGATCTCGGCACAGCTGGCGCTGGCGGCGGACCGGTGTTCGGCGTAGGCGGCACGGGTGGCAGCATGCCCTTTGATTTGCCCATGGGCAGTGGGGGCGCGGCCTCTTCCCTCGACGCCCAGAGTGCGACGGGGGGAGCGATCTTTACTAGCGGCGACGCGGCGAGCGCGACCGGGGGCGCGACCTCCAGCGGCGATGTCCCGAGCGCCACCGGCGGAACTATCCTTGGCGCAGATGCTCCGACTGCGGACGTCCCCGCGGACCTAGGGCCAACCGAATCCGGGCCCACGCACAAAACCATCGGCGACTCTTGCGCTCTGGGCAGCGAGTGTGCCAGCGGGTTTTGCGCCGACAAGGTCTGCTGCAACGAAGCCTGCAACGGCCAGTGCGCGGCTTGCGACGGGACCAGCAAAGGGACTTGCCTGGTGGTCACCGGTGCGCCTCACGGTACGCGCGCAGCCTGCTCCGGAACGGGGGCGTGCGCAGGCATGTGTGATGGCACCGACACAACGGCGTGCCACTACCCAGGCGCTGCGGTGGCTTGCGGTTCCTCCAGCTGTGCCGCCGGCATTGCCACGCCCGCCGCCACCTGCGACGGCAAAGGCGGGTGCCCCACTCCAGCGCCAGTCAGCTGCGCGCCAGCGCCCTGCGATGGAACGGCATGTGGTCAGTGCTCTGCCACCAACCCATGCGCGAACGGGTTCCAGTGCGACACTGGCCGCTGCGTTCCCAAGGCGGACCCCGGGCAGTCGTGCGGCTCCGCGGATCAATGCAAGTCCGGCTTTTGCCAGCAAAATGTCTGCTGCGATCGCACGTGCACGGGCGCCTGCGAATCCTGTAGTCAGGCTGGGCACGCCGGCACGTGCACCTTCATGTCCGGCAACGTCTGCCGTCCGTCGGCCGGCGTCTGCGACCAGGCCGAGACCTGCAGCGGCACCGGATCGGCCTGCCCCGCCGACGCCAAGCAGCCCAGCGGCACCGTGTGTCGCGCGGCGACCGGGGTCTGTGATGTCGCCGATCAGTGCGATGGGGTGAACGTCGGCTGCCCCGCCGACGCCAAGCAGCCCAGCGGCACTGTGTGTCGCGCCGCCGCTGGCCTCTGCGACATCGCCGAGACCTGCGACGGAGCATCGGCGAACTGTCCCAACGATGCCAGAAAACCCAGCGGCACCGAGTGCCGTGCAGTCGCCGGCGCGTGCGACGTCGCCGAATCCTGCGACGGCTTTGCGGCTGACTGTCCCGCCGACCTCAAGAAGGCCGCCGGAACCGAATGCCGTACCTCTGCTGGCGTTTGCGATATCGCCGAGTTGTGTGACGGCCAAAACAACGGTTGCCCTACCGACCTCAAGCAAACCTCCGGGACGGTGTGCCGGCCATCGGCCGGCGCCTGCGATGTCGCCGAGTCATGCGACGGCCAGAATAGCGGCTGCCCCACCGACGCTCGCAGGCCCACCAGCTTCGTCTGTCGCTCCGCCACGGGTCCTTGCGACGTCGCCGAGTACTGCACCGGCGCAATCGATTGCCCATCAGATAGTTTGGCGAACAGCAGCACGGTCTGCGGAAGCGCAGCTGGCGATTGCGCGACCGTTCCTCACTGTAGCGGCTCGAACGCCAGCTGTCCGAACAGTGTGCCGGTTACAGACGGCAGGGTGTGCCGGGCCAGCACCGGCCTGTCGAACCCCGCCGAGCTGTGTACCGGGTCGACTTACACATGCCCGGCGGATGTGAAGTACGTCAATCGCATCACCAACCCAGAGTTCGATTCGGGAACGCTGGACTGGACGACTCCGCTCACCATCACCTTTAGCATCGACAGCAGCAGCAAGCTCTCGGGGACGAATTCGGCGATGCTGGCCGTCCCGCAAGGCTATTATCTCCAGCTCAACCAGAATCTGACATACGTCTTTCCAAGCTTCACCTACCACGTAGCTTTCTTGGCCAAGTCGTCGGTGCCGGTGTCAATCACCGTGGGGATTGCCGATCTGTTACAGACTGTTGATATCACCACCAGCGCCCAGCAGTTCGGCCCATACGACTTTCACAGCGGCGCTGAAACCTCGCCGACATTGCAGTTCCAATCGATCTCCGAGTCGGCTGCCTCCCCGTACACAGTCTGGATCGATCGCGTCGAGGTCTACTCCGAACTGGACCAGTAGATCTTGATTGCGGCCGATCGAGGCCCATAGGCCCGGATGTCCTTTCCCACAAGTAGTCGCTTGCTAGACTTGGGCAAACACCGCGCGGTAACGGACCTGCCCCGCTTCGAGGCGGTGGCGCACCTCATTGACCTTGTCCAGCGAATAGACCTCGATGATCGGCTTGACCTTGCCTGCGGCGACCAGCTCCAACGCCTCGACCAGATCGCCGCGCTCGTCTTGACTGGAACCACGCAGCTGGCGCTGGCCGATGGTCAGCGTGATGGGATCGATGGGGATGGGGCCGTTGGCCACGCCCATATTGATGAGCCGCCCATTCGCGTGAAGTCCCCCCAGGGCCGACGCGATTTGTTGCGCGTGGTTGGTCGTGGACAGGATGACGTCGAACCCGCCCGCGTCGCGCATGGCCGCGCCGAGATTCTCGCCCGTGACCAGCACCTCGTGCGCGCCCATGGCCTTGAGCTCGCCGGCCTTGTTGGCCTGCCCAGTGACGGCCCAGGTTTCAAGACCAAGGGCGTGCGAGAACTGCAAGGCGAGATGCCCCAGGCCGCCCAGCCCCAGGATGGCCACACGCTCGCCGGGTTTGGGATCGGCGTTGCGCAGGCCACTCATCACGGTGTAGCCGGCGCAGAAGATGGGCGCGGCCAGCTCGTACGAAAGTCCCTCGGGCAGAAGCGCGCAACCCGAAGCCCAGGCGAGCATGAGATCCGCGTTGCCCCCGCCGATGTTCATCCAGCTCTGAGCCTTGGCGCAGGCGTATTGGTTGCCTGACTGGCAGGTTCGGCAGCGGCCGCAACCTTTCTGGTTCCAGTGCACACCCACGCGATCGCCCACGCGCAGATCGGTGACACCCGCGCCCAGCTCGACGATATCGCCCACCGGTTCGTGTCCGGCGACAATCGGCGGTGTCATGCCCATGTGGCCGTGGTGCACGTGCAAGTCGGTGCCGCACATGCCACTGGCGTGGATTCGGATAAGAACCTGGCCTGGTTGGGGACGCGGATCGGGAAGCGTCTTCAGCTCCCACGGCTGGTTGAATTGAGTGATGACCGCTGCGCGCATGGAGACTTCCTCCTTGTAGTAGATGAAAGTGGCGAAGGCGATCCCCGCCTTGAGGACGAAAGCCTACTTGGTTTTCCGCCTCGCTCAAGTCACGGAAGTGTAAACGCCCCTCGTCCGGTGGCGCAGCCACGCTATGATTTGCTTGCTGGAGGCCCTATGCGCTTCGAAAAGTCAACACGTGCTTACGAACGATGGCTGCGCCGACACATCGCGCTTGTGGGCGAAGACCTGGACCTGAAACACACACGCATGGCCGAGGGGATCTTTCCCTTCTTCCGCGCCACCTTCTATCGCTGGGCGACGACTTGGTCCGACCTGTGCCCCGACCTCGCTGCGGCCCCCACGGTGCTTGCGGTTGGCGATCTGCACGTCGAGAACTTCGGCACCTGGCGCGATGCCGACGGCCGCCTGATCTGGGGTGTGAACGATTTCGACGAGGCCTATCCCCTGCCCTACGCCAACGATCTCCTCCGCCTCGCCACCAGCGCGCACCTTGCGTCCGCCCACCTGGCCATTTCCATGAAGAATGCGTGCGAGGCGCTTCTTGCTGGCTACACGGCGGCTCTCGATAGTGGTGGCGAGCCCTTCGTGCTCGAGGAGAAACACGCTTGGCTGCACGAGGCGGCCACGGGCCACCTGCGCGATCCGGTCGCGTTCTGGGACAAGATTGGCGGCCTCCAGCCAATCTCCAATGGCGTTCCCAAGACCGCGCGCAAGGCGCTGGCCCGTATGTTGCCCGAGCGCGATCTCGACTTCGGCATCTTTCACCGCAGCGCCGGCATGGGAAGCCTCGGCCG
Organism: uncultured delta proteobacterium; assembly: GCA_963723955.1. GTDB lineage: Bacteria > Myxococcota_A > Polyangia > Fen-1088 > Fen-1088 > Fen-1118. Next base: position 64,422 of record CAVRSU010000006.1, on the reverse strand, counting down.
CCAGCGTTTCGTGGCGGTGGCCAACTGGCGCGGCGGCAAGGTGGCTCGCGAAGCCAAGGCTCTCGCCCCATCGGCGTGCATCTTCGCCACTGGCGGCCGCGACTCCACCATTCGCTACGCCGACATCATCGCCCAGGCGATCCGGGTTCCCGATCCCTTCGTGCGCGTCTGCGACCGATGGATCGTGCGGCGTTTGGCGCCTCACTGCACGCGCATCGAGCTCGACGCCTTGCCCAAGCTGCGCGACGAAAAGCGCCTGCTGCACGCCATGGGCTTCGAGACGGCAAACATCCATCTCGGAACGGCGAAGGCGCGCAAGCGCATCGCGGGCGACCTGGCAAGACGGAAAGCCGGCTGGCTTCCGAACGCAGTTCACACCATGGCCAAAGCCGTGCAAGCCGACTGGCAGGCCTGGTGCAAACGCTAGCCTTCACAACTCGCCGCGAATGCCGATGGCGGGCAGCACGACGCGAAGACTGCGCTGGGAAAGCTCACCCGATGGCTGCTGGTCGAGCTCGTAGACCTCGCGTGAAAGGGTGGCGTTCACGAGCTCGACGTAGACGCTCAGGGCGAAGGTGTCGAAGAGAATGCGGCGTTCGGCGCGCAGATCGAGTTGGTAGAAAGTGGGCAGGCGCACGAAGGTTTCGGATTGGTCGCCGTTCACCAACACGGGCCGGCCGGTATTGAGGTGTCCGCGCGCCCCAAGCTGTAGCGGCCAAGGCGATAGCCGAGCACGGCGTTCAGGATGTGGCGCTGATCCCAGTCGGACGGCCCGATGACGCCGCCCAGGGCGCGCTGGCTCTGGGACAAGGTGTAGGAAATCCAGCCGTGCAAGCGCTCATTCGCCGGCCGGCGAATCAGGATCTCCATGCCGTACGAGCGGGCATCGCGCCGAACCAGAAAATCGCTGGCCAGCGGGTCGGGATTGATGAGCGCGGGGTCGCGCAGATCGGTGAGCACGTAGCGCTGGATGTAACCCGTGACTTCCACCTCGACGCCGGGCACGCGCCGCGTGCCGAAGCCGAGCGAGCCTTGCCACGCGGTCTGCAGCCCGTAGAGCGCGAGTCCGAAATTCTCGGCCGCCGGGATCTGCACCGTCAGGCTCGGTGCCTGGGAAAACCGGCCTCCGCTTCCCGTGAGCCAGGTTTTCTCGTCGACAGCCAAGCGCGCCGACAGCCGCGGTCCCAGATCCGATTTGGTCACGCCGCTGATGGTGTAGCTGTCGAGGCGCAGTCCAGGCGTCAGGCTTAGGCGCTGCGTGGCGCGAATGCTGGCCGAGGTGTAGCCGGCCCAAAGCACCGCCGTGCGCGCGCGCGCCAGATCGGATGCTCCCGCCTCCACCGCGCCAGCCATGGGCCGCAACCACTGCGCCTGGCCGTCGACGCCCACCTCGTAGTCGACGCGCGCGGTTTCTCGCACGTAGCTCGCACGGGGAATGATGCTGGTGGCGTCGGCGGTGATGGGAAAGTTCTGCACGATGGGCGCCGTGCTGTGGTCGGTCCCCAGCGCCAAGCTCGCCGAGAGCCGCCCTTGGCCGACGGATCGGCTGGCGCGCAGGCTGGCGCGGTGAAAGCGCAGCAGGTATTCGCGTTCGGGATCGCCCGGATTCAGCCGGTAGGCCAGATCGTCGCCCGAACCGAAGAGCAGCAAGCTCAAGGCCCACCCGCGCACGCGCCGATCTGCGCGCAACTGATAATCCCAATAGGCGAGGCGAAGATCGTTGCGCAGCAGCGACAGCAAGGCCCCGGTGTAGGAATAGCGAAACGCTGCGGCCACGCCGCCGTTGCCGTCGGGCCACGGCACCGACAGCATGCCGCCCGCATCGTAGAGGCGAACCTCGGCCGCCGCGTGCACCCGATCCTCGGCCGGCGCGCGCGTTTGCGACGTCACGATGCCGGCCGCATAGCGCCCGTAGCGCGCGGGATAGCCGCCCGGATAAAACGCCATGCTGTCGAAAAACGCGGGATGGATCACCGACGGACCCAGGGCCAAGTGAAATAGCAATGGCACCTGCACGTCGTCGAGAAAGTAGCCGGTGTTGCCGGGGTTCGATCCGCGAATGGCGTAGATAGGGGCCGGCCACGCAACGGTGGCCACGCCGGGCAACGACTCGATGGTGCGGAAGGGATCGCCCAGCGAGCCGGGGGTGCTCACCAACTCGGATCCGCGCAAGGAATGCTGGGCTCGTCCCGCGCAGCAACGACCACGGTTTCGTACATCGGCAAATTGGCACGCGGAGCCAGCCGCAGGACCAGCGGCGCGGACGTGGCGCAGACGTCGTGCTCGATAACCAGCGGGTCGAAGCCCGGCGCACGCACCGCGACTGCGCTCGGCCCGCAAGCGATCGGCAACTCGAATCCGCCGTCATCGTCCGCATCGCCGCTTGACGCCGAACCATCCGCGCCCATGACGATAATCTTGGCCGCAGGCACGGGACCACGCGATCCCTTGGCTAAACACACGCCCGCGCAGCCGGCCCATCACGTTCGTGCCGTGACCAGCGGAGCATCCGGGACCTGGTCGAACGACTGCGCTTCCGCTGCGCCCCCATCGACAGCCACGCTCGACGGCAACCTGACTGCTGTCCGCGCCCGCGTCGGGAACCGACCCGCAACCAGCACAAGCAATAGCAGCGTGGTCACGGCAGCGACGCCACCCACAGCCCGTCCCAAGGCGACGCCAGGCGATTGTTGGTAAGAAACGCCACGCGCGTGCCTGGCGCAAGGACATCGGTGCCGGGCGGGACGTCTGGCCGAGGTTCCTCGATCCACGGCCACGTCATAGACATTCTCGGCCAGCAAGGTGTGTGCACCGCTGGCCAGATCGACGAGAGTCAGGTCGCCCGAGGCGCGCGAGAGTCTCCCAATTCAGCAATGCCAGCGCTCGCGTATGACCAAGGGCGACCAAGTGCCCGGTGCTGGCCACGGCGCGCGAGGTACCGGCATCCGCGTCCACCAGGTAGATGTCCTTGCGGTTCCCGTCGAGGGTCCACGCGCCCACCAGCAAGCGACCGTCGTCGGTTTCCCAATGGCTGGTGGTCACCGTGCCGTGGGGATTGAGCGCCTGCAAGGGCGCTGTGGGGTCTCGGAAGCGCCGACGAAGATGGTCGGGGTGGTACCCGGGCCAGAGGAAAACCAATGGCGCCCGTCGCGCGTGAACACGGACGATTTGCCGTCAGGTGCCCGAACGTACGGAGCAAGGGTGGCCTGGACAGTCGTCAGCCCCGTATCTGGCCGCCAGATGCCAAACCCGCCGGGAAGCGTGGAGAACCACACCTCGGCGCTGCCAGGTCGCCATTCGAGATAGGTGCCTAGGGTCTGGCCGACGCGCGCCGAATCCACGGTCGTGTAGTTTCCGCTGGTCCAGTCGTAGAGGAACAGCCTGTGATCCGCAGGCGTTGCGAAGCGTCGCTCGCAGCAATCGTGGTCACAAACGCCAGCCAATGTCCGTCGGAGGAAGCCGACATGAACTGGGCCTGCCCTTGTCGGCCGGCAGCGAGCTGGTATTGAGCGTGTCCGTATCCAGCAGGGCGAAAGGCGCATCTCCGGTGTCCGTGGCCAGGGACAAAAGCAACTGCGGCGTGCCATCATCGAGGATGGGCTGAAAACTCACTGTCCCCGTGAAGGAGAGAAGCCATTCGGGCTCGGCTTGTGGTTTGATGCGATTGAGGTTTCCGCCGGGAACCCCGCTTGAGCTCGACAACTGGTCGGCATAGTAGAAATCTTCCCCGACAAAGGCGAAGTTGCCGGGGGAATAGACGACGACGGGGTTGTCTGCGACGTAGTCCAAGACCCGGCATGCGGCAAGATCACACAGAGTTCCGCCTTCTGAGTTGCCGGAGTACACGCGAGTTCGCGCGGGTGAAACGGCGAAGAGCGATCCGTTCGGAAGCACTTCGGCAATCCCCAAGTAGTCGGTCAGGCGGGTCGCCAGGTCGACCCTCTTGACATCGAGAAGGTCCGCAATCGACTCATACTGTACGAACACGAGGCGGCCCAGACTGTCGGTTGGAATGGTTTGCCCCGTGAAAGCCTGGTAGGAAACCACGAAGTTTTCGGCCGCGGGCTGCCATCCCGCAAAACCGTTCGCCACGGCGGAAGTGCCGACGTAGGGAACCGCGTACAGGTCGGACAGTGCGGCGCCGTCCAAAGCATGGGGAGCGGAGGCTGACCAGATGCTGCCTGGGGGGAAGTCGCGCAGCGGCCCGGTGACCAGCAGATTCGATGGCACGCCGTCCTGCTCGGATGGCGACAGGTAGACGCCAGTCAGCGTTCGGTCGGCGATGACGTGCTGTCCGACGGGCGGATCACCCACAGGTAGGCACCCGAACAGGAAGCACCCGGCCGCGACGGAGAAGATCCGCAGGGTCCGGGCACTTCCGCGACTGCCATGATACACGGCCCGAGGATCGCGCAGAAGTCGCACAGGGTCCACCCCCGCGTGTGCGCCTGTGACGGACACTCCAGACTGAGCGCTATTCAGCGCCGCACGCGAGCTTTTCTCAGTCGAACAGGTATGGTGGTTATATGCTTGGGGCAGATTTAATGAAGCGTAATGTCTGGAAATTCGCGCGCGTCGTGTTGGTCGCGGTGGGCTTCGTCGGCGCACTGGTAAGCTGCAATTCTCACGTCCTGCTCGAGTCGGGTGAGCCCACGGTCGTGGTCATCGATCCGCCTCCGGTCAAAGGTCCGCCGCCACCGCCCGACGCCGGTTTCACGAACCCGACAGGCTGGAAGCCCGTGGACCTTACCTCCCCCGACGCAGCACCCTCGGACGACCCGCCACCAGTTCAGCCACAAGGGGACGCAGCCGTCGCGCCGCCGGACGTGGCGAAGATTCCCGATGCGGTACCAGACTCGCCGCCCGACGCCCCGCCGCCGACGGAGAACCTCAAGTGCCCCGCCGGACAGGTGCGCGTCCACGTGCGCGACGTATGGTCGACCGCCGTCGATCCGCCGAGCCTGAAGACCCTGACCGCCCCACCCTCGGGTGTGCAACTCATGGACCCGGACCACAACTACACCACCTACGGCGCGCGCATCGACGGCGCCAACTGCACCTACTACTCGGTCTGCCTGCCCAACACGGTTGCCAAGATCCAGATCAAGCCCGTCGGCGGCGACGGGTGCGCGACGGGCAGCCAGTCGGGCAATTTCGACATTTCGGCCTACACCAAGAACTCGGACATCTGGATCGAGTATTCGGGCAAAGACGACAGCACCATCCAGGCCGACTACACCGCCTATCCGACCGCCGTGGTCGGCGCCGGCAAGTTCCACATCACCTCTGACAGCACCACCCTGACCTATCCGGCCTGCAAGGTCGGAACGCCACCCGACGAGAGCACACCGAGTGGCTACACCAAGGTCCATTTCCGCTGGCCGTGGAACGACCCCACGAATCCGGCGACGCCGTATCCCGGCTCGGCCTGTCCGCTCAACCAGGCCACCACGCTCGGCTTCACGGTTCCGCCCTATCCTTCGAGCCTCAAGGTTACCGGCCTGACCTGCGACATGCAGGCTGTGCTCGAGTTCCAGGACGGCTCCTGCCCCTGGTACTACGTGCTCGTCCCCAACAGCGCCTGGCCGACCAGCGGCACCATCCCGAAGATTGTCTTCCGCTACCCGGACGACTCCAAGAACCTCTACACCAACAGCATTCAGCTTCCTGCGCGCACGGCCAACGAGTATTGGATTGCCTACGCTGGCGCCCCTGACAACACCATCGCATCCACGACCAAGTGCATGGACTGGTCTCTGCAGACCAATTCCTACTTCATTTACACGTCGAACCCAGGGCCCGGCTACACCAACTGCGGCGGCAGCGTGACCCCGCCCGACCCGTGCAGCCCGCTGCAGCCGAGCGGCTACCACACCGTCCACTTCCGCTACATCTGGGCCGGCCAGAAGACCTTCACCATGTTCCCCAAGCCGTCGCTCATGCCCAAGTGGATCGAGCTGGAGGTGAACGGTCCGGGCAATGCCCTCAAGGTCATCTGCCAGCGCGAGCAGGACCGCCCGTGGTTCGAATGTCCAGTCCCCGACTCGTCCTTCAGCGCGACCACCACCTGGCGCGCGGTCGACAAGCTGCACAGCCCGGAATGGAACACGGTCCAGCCGTGGCCGCTGCCCGCCACGCCCAAGGAGTACTGGATTCGTTGGTACTACGGCAAGCCCGACATCCCGCGCTCGAGCGACCCGCCGAATTTCATGGTCTTCGACTACTATCCCGACGGCACCAATGGCGACTGGTCGGCCACCGGCGTGTGGAACGACAGCATGTGCGCGCCCAAGCCGCCGGCCACGCCGGTGACGGTCGGCTTCGGCAACGGGGCGTGGTTCCCTTACAGCAAGACGAGCTACACGTACCCGTACGGCGGCTCGCTGGCCTACATCTATCCCAACTCGGCGACCGTGCAGGATCTGTTCAACGCCTTCGTGTGGGAGCGCTACCAGTTGTGGAAGCAGAACTGGGTCAAATACGATGCTGACGCTTGTGGCACGGGCACCGCCATGGTCTGGAGCGACAACCCCAAAGGCACAGTCAGCGAGGGGCAGGGCTATGGCATGGCCATCACGGCAGCCATCGGGGACAAGGACCTGTTCGGTAAGCTGTGGAACTTCGTGCGCCACTACAGGTCGGAGGCGAGGTACTGCGGGCTCATGGGCTGGATGTGGCAAAGCACCGGCGATTGCCAGCAGCTCGACTCGTTCGCCGCCAGCGGCGGCAACCACGACAGCGCCTTCGACGGCGACGTCGACATCGCGATCGGCCTGGTCTTCGCCGCCCTGCAATGGCCTAGTGACTACACCAGTGCCGCCACCGACTGGCTCACCCGGATGGAGTGCGAGGTCAACGCCAAGTATGGCGACGGCTTCAACTACCCGAGCGCGGGTGATAGCCAAAACAAGAACTGCGAGGACGCCAACCATTGCGACTACGATCCCAAGACGGTGAATAACGTCTACGTGGACTACTATCCGCCGGGCTATTTCCGCGCGTTCGGCGACTTCTTGACCGCGAACCCGCCGTCGGGCGGCGCCAACGCCGCCAATGGGCAGAGCCACCACGACTTCTGGTACAAGACCGCCGAGACCGTCTGGGAGTTGGTCGAACGCTGCTATGACGATAGCGGCGTGCACCCGGGCCTCATGGGTGACGAGGGCGACATCAAGACTCCGTGCAGCGCCAACCCTGGCGGTGGTCCCTACGAGTGGGGCCGCGCGCTCTGGCGCCTGGGAATCGACGCGGCCTGGTTCGGCAACAACGCCAGCTTGCCCGAGAACAAGACCAACTCGTCGCCGCACTACGGAGGGAAGTCGCGCATTCAGGCCAAGATGGACAACATCCAGGACTTCTACTCGAACTTCTACAAGAAGAACCCGCCGGAGCCCAATGCCAACCGGTTTTCGACCATCTGCGACCAGTTGGGGACGGACGGGACGACCCCGGCTGGCGGCTGCGACCCGGCCCTCGGCCACAACTCCTACACCGTGAACCTGGCCATGTGCCCGTACGTCAGCCTGTTCGACGACGGCGGCGCAACCACGAGCGACATCCGGAAGGAAGCCATCGAGGAATCGATCTCGACGACGATACAGAACGACCACTACTTCCAAGAGTCCCTCGGCGTCTACTCGATCCTCTTCCTGACCGGCAACTTCCCCAACCCGATGACCGTGCCGACGAACTAGGGGCTGTCCCTAATAGGCAGGGGCAAAGACGCGATTCGGGAGAGCGGCGCTCGGCTTCTGCGGGCTAGCGCCGGGGGCTGCCCCTCGACGGCCGCATGCCAACGGCCGCGCTACGCGCGTCCATGGCACGCTCGGCAGCCGGGTCCTTACGCGACCGGAGGACCAGTCGCTGCCCCTGTCCCGACTCGCTGGCAACCGAGCGCGGACGCTCGGTGCGCGAGTCTACGCCGCCTCAATCCCCCCCGGCCGCCCGCACGCCGAGCTTGCTGCACTGTTCTTGTTTCTTTGTCGACGCTTGACGACCTGCCTGGCGAGCCTCAGTCCGTACAGAACCTCGGAAGCATCATTCAGTGAAACTACCAAGGAGGCGCGGATGGTCTTGCTGCCGAGAATCCCAGCGAGGCCTGCCGCATCGGTGAAGTGGTAGAGGACAGCAGGCTGGCTGGCCTGATTCGATTGCTTTTCCAACCATTCTATAAACGACGCTAGGATTTTGGCAGCGACCGCTTTCGCAGGATCCATAGGTGGCGCAAGCTCGGCGCGCGGGCGGACAGGAGCGATCCGACGGGACGTATGGAGGCGCTCCGGCCGTCCGCGGCCGGATGCCAGCCGACATCCGAGTCCATCATGGACGCGCATCGCGCGTCCGAAGATGGACGTTCCCGGCGGAGCGCTCCTGGCGCAAGCCCGCAGAAGCCGAGCGCCGCCCTCCCGAACGGAGCGCTCCTGGGGCAAGCCCGCCGACCCTGAGCGACGCGAGCGGGGTGGTAGCAGGGGAGGGAAGGCCGAGCGCCGCTCTCCCCGATTCGTGGGTTTTCAGCCTCAGGCCACCCGAGGTCAATGCGACATGGCGGGCTTTGTCCGCTACAATGCCCGTCCCATGACGAAGACTTCCACCACCAAGCCAGGTATCGCGTCAAGCAAGGACGTCCACTTCGGGCTCGATGTCGAGTCCATCAAGCACGACTTCCTCGAGAACCTGTTCACCCACCAGGCCAAATTCCCCGAGGTGGCCACGCCCAACGACAACTACCTGGCCCTGTCGTACACGGTGCGGGATCGCATGCTGCACCGCTGGATTCACACTTCGCACACCTATTTTTCGCAGGCCAGCCGCACCGTGGCCTATCTCTCGGCCGAGTTCCTCATCGGGCCGCAGCTTGGCAACAACCTGATCAGCCTCGGCATCTGGGAGCCGACCCAGCAAGCCATGGAGGCGCTCGGCCTGTCGCTCGACGAGCTTCTGGAACAGGAAGAGGAGCCCGGCCTCGGCAACGGCGGCCTCGGCCGCCTGGCCGCCTGCTACCTCGATTCGCTGGCCACCCTGGAGATCCCGGCCACCGGCTACGGCATTCGCTACGAGTTCGGCATCTTCGATCAGGCCATCAAGGACGGCTGGCAGGTCGAGGTGCTGGACCACTGGCTGCACCTCGGCTACCCGTGGGAAATCGCCCATCCCGAGATCGCCTTCAAGGTCGGGTTCGGCGGCCGCACCGAGCACTACGCCGACAGCAAGGGCCACTACCGCGTGCGCTGGATGCCCGACCAAATTCGTCAAGGGCTTCCCCAACGACACGCCCATTCTCGGCCACCGCACCAACACCGCCAACATGTTGCGCCTGTGGCAGGCGCAGGCCTACATCTCGCTCGACTTGCAGGCCTTCAACGTGGGCGACTACCGCCGCGCCGTCGAGGAAAAGGCGCTTTCGGAAAACATCACCAAGGTGCTCTACCCCAACGACGATTCCGAGGCGGGCAAGCTCTTGCGCCTGCAGCAGCAGTACTTCTTCATCTCGTGTTCGCTGCAGGACATGATCCGCATCTACGAGCAGCACGAGAAGACCATGGATCGCTTCCACGAGAAGTACGCCATCCAGCTCAACGACACCCACCCGTCGCTGGCCGTGGCCGAGCTGATGCGCATCCTGGTCGACGAGCGCGGAGATGCCCTGGGAGACGGCGTGGGAAATCACCACCAAGACTCTGAGCTACACCAACCACACCCTCATGCCCGAGGCGCTGGAAACCTGGCCCTTGCGCCTGATGCAGAAGCTGCTGCCTCGGCACGTGGAGATCATTTTCGAGATCAACCGGCGCTTCCTCAACGAGATCCGCCTGCGCTACCCCAGCGACGACGCGCGCCTCGCGCGCATGTCCCTGATCGACGAGCGCGGCGAGCGCCGCGTACGCATGGCCCACCTGGCCACCGTGGGCAGCCATGCCGTCAACGGCGTGGCCAAATTGCACTCGGATCTCTTGCGCGAGACCGTGCTGCGCGACTTCGCCGAGATCTCGCCCGAGAAGTTCAGCAACAAGACCAACGGCATCACGCCGCGCCGGTTCCTCATGCTGGCCAACCCGGGCCTGACCTCGCTCATCACCGAGGCCATCGGGGACAAGTGGATCGCCGACCTGACCCGCCTGCGCGACCTGGAGAAATTCGTCGACGACGCCGCCTTCGCCGAAAAGTGGCGCAAGGTCAAGCTCGACAACAAGCGCGCCTTGGCCGAATCAGCGTGGAGCAAGTACCAACTGCAATTCGACCACCGAGTCCATGTTCGACGTGCAGGTCAAGCGCATCCACGAGTACAAGCGCCAGCACCTGAACGTCCTGCACGCCATTACGCTCTACCGCAGGCTCAAGCTCGACCCCAAGCGCGACGAGAGCCCGCGCACCATCATCTTCGGCGGCAAGGCCGCCCCCGGCTACGTCACAGCCAAGCTCATCATCAAGCTCATCCACAGCGTGGGCGAGGTCATCAACAACGACCGCGACATGCGCGACCGCCTGCGCATCGTCTTTCTGCCCGACCTCAACGTGAAGAACGCCCAGCGCATCTACCCCGCCGCCGATCTCTCGGAACAGATTTCCACCGCGGGCATGGAAGCCTCGGGTACGGGCAACATGAAATTCGCGCTCAACGGCGCGCTGACCATCGGCACCCTCGACGGTGCCAACATCGAAATTCGCGAAGAGGCGGGCGCGGAGAACTTCTTTCTGTTCGGTCTCACCACCGAGGAGGTGCGCAAGATGCGAGCCGCAGGATACAAGCCGCGCGACATCTACGCCAAGAATGCCGAGCTGCACGAGGCCATCGAGCTATTGCGTTCGGGTTTTTTCTCGCGTGGGGATCGCACGCTGTTCGAGGGCCTGGTGAAAAACCTGCTCGAACGCGACGACTTTATGCTGCTGGCCGATTTCGAATCCTACGTCGACTGCCAGAGCCGCGTGTCCGCCGCGTACAAGGACACCAAGCAGTGGACGCGCATGTCGATCCTCAACACCGCGCGCATGGGCAAGTTCTCGTCGGACCGGGCCATCCGCGAATACTGCGAGGACATTTGGAAGATAGGGCCCGTGCGCGTGGAGATGAACGGAGCCGCCAAGAAGTAGCGCGCTCCTGCCCGTTGCAAGCCAACCCTGCCGTGAGGTCAGAATCGTCCTTGCGACATCAGCCCGGGCAGAAGCTCGGCGGTTCCCATCGTCGATTCCACCGGCACGACTCCGGGCAACGGAAGGAAGGACAAGGGCGGCAGCTCGGGCCGCGTTTCGCGAGGACGATCGTAGTTCATGGTGAGCAGCCAGCCGGCGACGAGACCCAGCCCTGCGCCAACGAGGGAGAAGCGTGCGGTTCGGCTGTTGAGGGTGGTGCTCGAGTCGGCGCAGTGAACGTGTACGCCATTATCGGTTCGGGAGCAGAGCTCGATCGTTGTGGCGAAGACAGCGCCAGCTAATCCTGCCATGTCGACCATGATCACGCGTTGCCAGGTCGGCCCATACACGCTCTGGTCGGGCAGATAGGCCATGGCGAGACCCGCTGCCAGGCCTACGTTGAGCCCAGCAAGCATGCCCCAAGAAGTGCGTTGCTTGATCTGGTTGCGGTAGTGGTTGTACGCGTTGGTGTAGGCACTGTCCTGAGAATAGTCAGTGGATATCTGATTCCAGGTCAGATAACGGTTAGGTGTTTGGCTGAATGCGGGATAGAGCCCGAGGGCCGAGACGGCGACAGCGCCGGCAACCGCGCCGAGGAGTGCCGAGCTCTGAATGAGCGACACACGCCCATAGTTGGGCGACAAATCATCTAGCCACCAACCCGCAACGGCTCCGCCGATGAGCCCGCCGGCCCCGCCTAGCCAGGTAGCAGTCCAGCTGTGACTTAGCCCCATGGCGAGCGTAGCGCCTTCCAAATCCCCAACCCACATCGAGCCGATACGAAACAGGGCCAGGTTGTCCCGGATGTAGTTCGGTACGAGAGGCGTGGTGTCCGCGAGCACGCCAAGACTAAGGCCACCCGCCAGCATGCCGGCACCAAACAGCGACACTGAAAGCGACGCCTTGAGATTCCTCGGGTCGCCTTGGGTGAGCACCATCAACCCGCCGCCCACGGCTCCGATGCCGGACCAGAAACCGATCAATTCGGGCCGCCCCGAGCGCTGTACATACGTCAGCGGAAACTCGACCACGCGATCTTCGCCGGGGGCGAGCGTGATGGTTTCGCGCTTGGACTGGTAGTAGGACGCTTCGGCGTAGATCTCGTAGCTTCCGGGCGGAACGTCTTGCACGTAGGGATTTTGGGTGCGGTTGCCGCGTACAAATAGGGTCGCGCTCGGCGGATTCGTGTGCACGGTGAGGTGGGCGGGAATGGGTTCGAGCTTGAAGAAGAGGGGCTTGGTCTCCGCGACCTCGATGGACAGCTCGCGCGTCTCACTAGAAAAATTCGTCTTGCCGACGGTCACGTGGTAGTGGCCGCGCGGCACGCGAAACTCGTTGGGCGCCTGCCCGATGACGGTGCTACCCTGACCCTCGATACGAACGTCCACGTCGTCGGGCACGGTGTTGATGGCGAACACGCCCGGTCGGCGATTGATGGCCTCGATGCGCAGGCGAGAGAGATCGGCCAGCTCACCCTGCTTTTCTTCGGCCAAGTACGCTTCGTAGTGGGTGCGCGCGTTCACGAGTTGGCCCAGGTGGTACTCGCACTGGGCGATCATGAAGACGTTCTCTTTCTTGGGCGCGATCTCGTTGGCGACCTGGAACTCCACCAGGGCCTGTTCTTTGTTGCCCGACTCGAAAAGGCTGACACCCGATTCGTAGTGTCGATGGGCGCGTTCAAGCGCGCTCGGCTGCTGCGCTCTCGGCGCGGAGCCTTGCACGAAGAACACTAGAAAGAGCGAGCCAGCCAGAACACGCACTAGGGTGCCTTGGGCGCAGTATAGGGCGAAGGCGCGATCTTGTCGTCGGCCGTTAGCGGCTTGGCCGGAGGTGGCGCTGCTTCCGCGACCGGACGGACCGGGTGGCTCTTGCCCAGGCGACGAACCTTGTCGATAAGCGAGGTTGGGTGCGATTCGACCACGGGCCCGGGCCTGGCCAGCTCCATCTTGGCAGGGGCAGGTGGGCTTGGCGCGGGCTTCACGGGTGCTGGCGTGGGCGTGGCCTTGGCAGCGGGAAGTTCCTTGCCCCCGCGGGCAAGCATGGCCGCGCTGCCAATGCCGAAAGCAAAAACCGCGGCCACGGCCAGGTGCCACGGCCAGCGGCTGCGTGCGCGCGGCGCGGAGCCCGTCTCGGCGCCCGCGCCACCATCGAGGGCGATGTCCACGTCCCCGGCCAGCAACCGCTCGACGTCCTGCTCGAAAGCGATCATGTGCTGGTAGCGCCGCGTGCGATCCTTCTCCAGCCCGTGCATGACCATGCGGTCGACCGCCTCGGGAATGCCGAGCTCCGGGCGCAAGGCCGAGGGTGGCTGCACCTCTTTGTTCTGGATCTGCGCGATGACGCCCAGGTAGTTGTTGCCGCGGAAGGGAAGCTCGCCGGTCAGGCATTCGTAGAGGATGAGTGCGGTGGCCCAGATGTCGGCGCGATGGTCGATGTCCTCGCTACCGCCCGCCTGTTCGGGCGACATGAACAGCGGCGTGCCCAGCACGGCGCCCGTGCGCGTGAGCCGCTGCCATTCGCTGCCCGCCTCCTCTTGCGTGCGCACGGCCTTGGACACGCCGAAATCCACAACCTTCACGAAGTCCAGGTCGCCGCGGCGGACGAGATAGACGTTCTCGGGCTTCACATCGCGGTGAACGATGCCCTTGTCGTGGGCAGCCCCAAGCGCGCTGGCCACCTGTTTGACGATGGCCAAGCTGCGTTCGACCGCCAGGGGCGCGTCGCGCATGATGAGCTCGGAAAGCGGCTCGCCTTCGAGAAACTCCATGACCACGAAGGCGCGCCCGTCGCGGGTGGTGCCGAAGTCGGTGACGTCGACGATATTCTGGTGGCCGATGGAGCTGGCCAGCCTAGCCTCTTGCAGAAGGCGCGCGATGAGCTCTTCGTTCTCGAGAAATTTCTCCAGCAGCACCTTGATGGCCACGCGTTTGCCGATGATGCTGTGCTTGGCTTCGTAAACCGCGCCCATACCGCCCTCGCCGATGCGGCGAACGATCTCGTAGCGCTCGGCCAACGTAGTTCCCACCAGCGGATCGAACTTGGCCGCAGCTTGCGCGGGTGCAGGCGCGGGGGTGCTACCCGCCTCGGCGTGCGGCGCGGTGTTCATCTGCGAGGGATCGGTCTCGGTCACGGTTTTGGCGCATTGTAGCGCCGAAACATCACGGCGGCACGCGCGCAGATGTTGCCAAATTTGCAGGGCCGAAGCAGCGACACAGGTGTCGCGATCAGGCGGCGCGATCGTGTTTCCGACGGGACGGAGTTGAGGCAAGCCCGGGTTTTCGAAGAGATTTTCTCGGCCACTTCGGCACGCCTATTGCTATACCCGTGCGGCATGGGAGTTCCCAACAGCACCACTACCCAGGCCCTGTCCTCGGAGCCGAGCATCCTTGCCAAAGGCGAGGGGCTTGACCTTGTGGAGGTCGTGACACCCGCTGGGGTCTCCTCAGTCGAGCCCAGGGTTGCCAAACCGGGCTTCTTCGCGCGCCTTGCCGCGAACCCAGCACGTGACTGGGTTCTTCTTTTTCTCGCAATCCAGTGCTTGGTCGACTTGGATGGACACATCAACACCCATTCTCGCTGGGCGACCATGGTGGCCATGGCCGAGGACCACAGCTTTCGCATCGACAAGTACCAGGGGCAGACGATCGATTGGTCCCAAACGCCTGATGGCCACTACTACTCGAACAAGGCACCCGGACCCGCGCTGCTCGGATATCCGCTGTTTTACCTTATGGACAAGATTTCAACCCACGGGGCAAAGAGCCGCGAGGAGCGCGATCAGAAGCGCCTCGAAGACAGGCGTACTGTCCTGCACGAACTATCGGTCGCAACCCAGGCGATTCCCTACGGGCTGATCGTGTTTCTGTTGATCGCGGCTCTGCAGCGGACGGGGATCCCGACGCGCGCCTTGCACGTAGCCGCCTTGGCGCTGCTCTTTGGGAACACGGGAAGCTTGTTCATGAACACCTACTTCGGGCACGGAATGGCGATGATGTTTGTCGCGGCTGTGCTCTTGGCGTGGCACAGGAATAGGCCCTTGCTGGTGGGGCTGTTCTTCGGGTTGGCCACGCTGTGCGACTACAGCTCGGCGCTTCTCTTCTTGCCTTTGCAGTGGTTCCTATGGCGCCGCCCCGGGACACGCCTGCGCCGCTTCGGACGATTCATCCTCGGCGGAGTCGTGCCGGCCGCGGCCTTCGCGGCCTACCACAAGCACTGCTTCGGAAGCCCGTTCAGCTTGGCCAACAAGTTTCAGAATCCGGCCTTTGTTGACATCGCCAAGGACGTTCCCAATCTTTGGGGAGTTCTGCGCCTGATCCCTAAGCCCGGGGTCGTGGCCGACCTCCTGTGGAGCACACAGCGGGGGTTGCTTTACACCCAACCCTGGGTCCTCCTCTGCCTGCTCATCGTGCCCTTCTTGTTCTGGCGCAAGTCGGGTTGGCTGCCCGAACAGCGCGCTTTCGTGAAATGGACATCCGTCGTCGCCACGCTTGGGCTGATTCTCCTGCTGGGGATGAACGCCAGCTTCGGTGGTTGGCATGGCGGCGCGACGCCGGGGCCGCGCTATCTATCTATCGCCTTTCCTGCGCTGGCGCTGGCCATGACGGGCATCTACATCCGGGTCGGCGAGTTCTGGCGACAGGCCCTGCTGGTGACCCTGGTTGTCTCCGTCGTGCTGTTCGTCTTGGTCTATAGTACGGCCGAGCTGCTCGCGCAGCCCGACGATCCGCTGTTGCCCCTCTACTTCAACCTGCTCCTAGGGGGTCGTGGGAAGAATCTGTCCCGTTGTCTCTTCGTCGTTCTGGGTTTTGCGTGGGCAGGCTGGCGGGCTTACCATCGTGTCCGTCGGGAAGAAGCCTGTTGCTGATTCGATAAGCGGTTGGATTTGGGAGCGCTTGATTGCATGGGCCGCCGTGGTAGGAAACCCGCATGCCTCAGTACCGCTCACGCACATCCACATTTGGTCGCAACATGGCTGGCGCACGCGCCCTCTGGCGCGCCACCGGCATGAAGGACGGAGACTTCGGCAAGCCCATCATTGCCGTGGTCAACAGCTTCACCCAGTTCGTGCCCGGCCACGTGCACCTCAAAGACTTGGGGCAAATGGTCGCACGCGAAATCGAGTCCGCGGGCGGCGTGGCCAAAGAATTCGACACCATCGCCATCGACGACGGCATCGCCATGGGCCACGACGGCATGCTCTACTCGCTGCCATCGCGCGAGCTCATCGCGGACAGCGTCGAGTACATGGTCAACGCCCACTGCGCCGATGCCATGGTGTGCATTTCCAACTGCGACAAGATCACACCCGGCATGCTGATGGCGGCCCTGCGCCTGAACATCCCGGCCGTGTTCGTGTCGGGTGGCCCCATGGAAGCAGGCAAGGTCAAGCTGCCGAGCCAAGCCGGCAAAGATGGCGGCAAAGAGATCCACGTGGATCTCATCGACGCCATGGTCAAGGCGGGCGACTCGGCAGTATCCGACGCCGACGTAGCGGAATACGAACGCTCGGCTTGCCCCACCTGCGGCTCGTGCTCGGGCATGTTCACCGCCAATTCCATGAACTGCCTCACCGAGGCTCTGGGCCTGTCGTTGCCCGGCAACGGCACCTTGGTCGCTACGCACGCCGATCGCAAGGCGCTGTTCCTGCGCGCGGGCCGCGTCGCCGTCGAGCTTGCCAAGCGCTACTACGAAAAGGACGACGCCTCGGCGCTGCCGCGTTCGATCGCCACCTTCGAGGCCTTCCAGAACGCCATGTCGCTCGACGTGGCCATGGGCGGATCGACCAACACGGTCCTCCACCTGCTTGCCTGCGCGCAAGAGGCCGAGGTGAAGTTCACCATGGCCGACATCGACAAGATCTCGCGCCAGGTGCCCTGCCTGTGCAAGGTCGCGCCAGCGACTACCAAGTACCACGTCGAGGACGTGCACCGGGCGGGCGGCGTGTTCGGCATTCTGGCCGAGCTCAATCGCGCCGGGCTCATCCACGGCCAAGTGCCCACCGTGCACAGCAAGACCTTGGGCGAGGCCATCACCGAATGGGATGCGGCGACCAGCAAGGATCTCTCGGTGCGCACGTTCTATTCCGCCTCGCCGGGCGGCATCCCGACGCAAGAGGCGTTCAGCCAAGATCAGACGATTCGACAGCCTAGATCTCGACCGCAACGAGGGCTGCATTCGCGACAAGCAGCACGCCTATTCGCAAGACGGGGGACTGGCCGTGCTTTATGGCAACGTGGCCGAAAAGGGCTGCATCGTGAAGACCGCCGGTGTGGACGAGTCGGTGTGGAAATTCTCGGGCAAGGCGCGCGTGTTCGAAAGCCAGGACGAATCCGTCGAAGCCATCCTGGGCGGCAAGGTCGTGGCCGGCGACGTGGTCGTGATCCGCTACGAGGGGCCCAAGGGCGGCCCGGGCATGCAGGAGATGCTCTATCCCACGAGCTATCTCAAATCGCGCGGACTCGGCAAGGCGTGCGCCTTGCTCACCGACGGACGCTTCTCGGGCGGCACGTCGGGCCTTTCCATCGGCCATGTCTCGCCCGAAGCTGCCTGCGGCGGCGCCATCGCGCTCATCCAAGAGGGCGACACTATCGACATCGACATCCCCAATCGGCGCATTCACCTGGCCATCAGCGAGCAAGACCTGCAAAGGCGCCGCGCCGCCATGGAGGATCGCAAGGCCTTGGCCTGGAAGCCGAAGGCCCGCAAGCGCCAAGTCTCAGCCGCCCTGCGCGCCTACGCCGCCATGACCACCAGCGCCGACACCGGTGCGGTGAGAGACATCAGTCAGCTCAAGAGCTAAAACGCGCGGCCTAGCACGGCGCCGGTCATGTCGGCACGTAGCGACGGGCCGATGAACCACGCGGATTGGCTGCGTGCTTTCTCGCCATCCACCAGTCGGCGTATGCCCTGACCTGTCGATAGACCGATGGGAATGGCCAAGAGAGCGCCGGCCACGGCGTCCGAGGCCCAGTGCATGCCGCCCGCCTCGAACGACGACACGCCAAGCATCATGCCCGCCGAGCCAAGCACGAGCGCGAACTTGAGCAAGATGCTTTCGGGGTAATACGCCACCAGAGAGGAGAGCATGGCCGTGGTCACCGCCACGTGGCCCGATGGCCAGCCCGCAATCACGCCGCCGCGGTAGATGCCGGGGCGGAAGGTTCGGCTCAACTTCTCCTCGTCGGGCGCGAGCGATGGAATGTAGTCGTCGCGTGGGGCGGGCCGGCCCACGACCAGCTTCAACAAGGTGACGTAGCCCAAGGTCAGCACACCCGACTGCAAGACCGCGAAGGCCGCGCCCAGGGTTTGCGAGTTGCCGCTCACCCGCCCCGCGACGTGCAACCCACCGAACAACACCACGGGTCCGGCAACACCCAGAATGGCGATGGGATAGGCCCCGTGCCCCCAGCGAGGGTGATCGTGAAAATAGGTGTGCACGCGCAGGTCGATGTCCTGCGAGGTCATGGTGGCGGTGGCCGCGACGGCCGCCAAGTGGAAGCCGAAATTGAGGCCCACAAAGCTGTTGGCGAAGTTGCGCGCCAGGCCGTCGAAGGCCCCGGGCATCACCTGGCCGGGCTCCTTAATAGGCATCTCATCGGCGGCCAAGGCCAGCTTGGGGACCGCGAGGCCCGCCAGCATGGCAAGCATGTATCGGGGCGCCATCGACCTGATGCTGAACCAAGACCCCCGCGCCGTCTAGTTCCGGCCCATTGGCGGCCATGCGCCAATGGGTCATTGTTCGGTTCTTGTGGCGGTCGTCTACAACGACGTTAGCCACGGCCAAAGGTCTCCCGGGACCCAGGAGGATCCGCCGGGGCCGTATAGGGACGAGCTCCCGTCTATTGGAGCAGGGGTGTGACCCGAGCCGTGCACGCACCAGCGGAGGGGATGCCCGGCCGAGCATCCGGAGTAGCTAGTACAGGTATGCGTCAGACTGCCGTTAGCCGGCTGGGGCGGGTTCTGGGTGGTGCAGGTGTTGTTCTTGACGAACCTATCCCGCAGCGGTGTTGCCATGGCCTCGGTGCATGTGTTGTCCGCGGTGCCAACCATCTGCCAGTATGCGATGGGGTCGTTGCCGCCGTCGCATCCGCTGAGCTGAGCTCCTTCGAAGATCGCGACCGCGCGGAAGACCTTCGCGCGGGCGCACGCGATTTCGAAGCTCATGCCGCCGCCGTAGCTAAAACCCGTCGAAATGATGTGCGTTGTGTCGACACAGAAATTCTTCTCGATTAGCGCGACCATGTCGTCGGTGAAGGTCAGGTCTTGTCCGCCGGAATTCGCCCAGCCGGCGCCGAGACCATCTGGCGCGACGAAGATCGCGCCGTTCTTCGAGGCCTTCTGGAGTCCGTAGTAGGACCAGTCGTACCCAGAGGTTCCGCCGTTGTCGACTTGGGCGGAGCTGCCGCCATTCCAGTGGAACCCGAAAATCAACCAATACGGTTTGTTGTTGTCGTAGTTGTCGGGAAGCCTCAACGCAAAGCCCCGGCTCTGGCCGCTGCTCTGAATCGTAAGATAGCCGCCGGTACCGAAGCCCACACCGTTCCCCGATCCCGCAGCAGCAGACGCACTCTCGTTCGGGACCGACGCAAACTTCAGCGTCGAGGTCGTGCCGCAACCGGTACTCCCCACGGCGCCAGGCGTGGTTCCGCTCGTACCGCCCGCGCCCGTGGTCCCGCCACTGCCGGAGCCTCCGTTTGCGGAGCCGCCGCTGCCCGTGCTGCCACCCGAACCGGTTGCGCCGCCGAGTCCCATGCTGCCGCCCGCGGCCGTTGTGCCGCCAGAGCCGGTCGCGCCACCCATGCTCGTTGCCCCACCCGAAGCAGTCGCGCCGCCGCGTCCGGTGTTGCCGCCGGAGCTGGTTGCGCCACCCAGGCTCGTTGCCCCACCCGAAGCGGTCGTGCCGCCGCTTCCGGTGCTACCGCCGGACCCCATTGCGCCACCGGAACCGGTGTTCCCGGCTACGCTACTGCTACCGCCGGAAGCCGTGTTCCCGCCTACGCTGCTGCTCGCGCTCGTACCACCGTTGCCCGAGACGTCTCCACCGCTGGAACTACACGCGACCGCCGTCAAGGCGAGGTACACAGGAAATTGCGCCAGGGCTGCGTAACGCCACACGTGGGCAAGAATTCGATCATGGTTCGTCATGTTTGCGCTCCTCCGTAAGCAGGAGATAGACGAAAGCAGCCCCGCGTTTCGGGTCAACAATCGACCGCCGAATGTTCGAAACTGAGCTTGAGAACCAAGACCAAACGCGTCAGGAGTTCAACCTCGACTGTCCTACACATCAGCGGACTGGATGCCCGACCGAGCATCCCGTCCACCCAGCCGCGCGAAGACTCCGAAAAGGTGCCTCCTTCCTCGAAGGAAGTTGTGGCGGCTCGCAGGTACGAACACGAAACTTCAAAATGCCGTAATGTTGGGCGTGTATTTGTTTACGGTCGGGTCCTTCAACCACGTCCAGACGTCATCCGGCGTCCAGGTGCAGGGACACCCGGGCGAGCAGTTGCCGTGGGGGTATTGTGCGGTGACGTTCGCGCATTCATCATAGACGCTTGAGCTCCCATCCACGGTGGCATTACCGTGTTCCCCCTGGTCGGCGCACCAGCGGACTGCGCCCTTCGAACAGGTGTAATTCGTGCAGACGTGGCCTCCCGGGTTTATGTATTTGCCGGGCTTAGGCGGTGCGGCAGGCTCCTGCGAGACCGTTCCGGTCGACGATGCGGCCACATTTCCGCTTTCTGATGTCCATCCCGTGCATCCATCGCGGTCGGTGAACCAATTGCGGACAGTCTTCGAATCGTCAAATGTACATGTGGGGTCCGTTTGGCCGGCCTTTTGCCAGATGTCGATGGGGTCGCTGTTTGGGCAAGTTCCCTCGACGAGAAAGCTGCAGGCTTCGAACATCACGGCCGCTCGAAATTTATAGCCGACCGAATTCGTGCTGGTATTCGCGCGGCTACACGCCAGGGCATGGCTCATCCCACCACCGTAGCTGAAGCCGCTGGTGATGATGTTAGACATGTCGACGCAGTAATTGGTGGAAATCGACTTGACCATGTCATCGGTGAACGCCAGGTCGCCCGTGCCCCACCCGCCGCCGCTCCATTCCGGCGCGACGAAGATCGCACCGTTCTTCGACTCTCTCTGCAGTCCCCAATAGGCCGTGAAGTACCCGTTCGCTCCGCCGGTGTCCATGCCGTCTGCGGTCTCGCCGTTCCCATGGAAGGCGAAGATCAACCAATAGGGATGGGTGTTATCGTAGTTGTCGGGAAGCCTCAGGGCGAAGTTCCGGTTCTGGCCGCCGCTCGAAATGGTCACCCAACCGCCCTTGCCGGTGCCGAGGTTCGGCCCGCCCGGGGTGGCACTGGCACTCTCGTTCGGAACCGTCCCGAAGGTCAGCGTCGAGGTCTTGCTGCAACCCGCGCTCGGCACCGCAGCCGCGCTGGAGCCGCCCCCTGCGCCGGTAGACCCTCCTGCACTCGTGCCGCCGGAACCGCTGCCGGTGGAACCAGCAGCCCCCCCGGTGCCGGTCGTTGGGCTAGTGCTTGCCCCGCCGGAACCGCCGCCAGAGCCGCTCGATTTGCCACCGCTGCCTGAGCCGCCGCTGCTGGATTCGCCACCGCTGCCTGAGCCGCCGCTGCTGGATTTGCCACCGCTGCCCGAGCTGGAGGTGCCGCCGCTGGCCGAGCCGCCGGAGCCGGCAGTGGTGCCGCCATTGCCTGGCGCGCCCCCTGCGCTGGCCGTGCCACCGCTAGCGCTCTTGCCACCGCTGCTTGGGGCTCCACCCGATCCAATGACGCCGCCGGTGCCACTACCGCTGCCGCCAGTTAGCTGGCCGCCGCTGCTCTTGGTTCCACCCGTCTGCGTCGAGCCCCCCGAGCCACTGCTGCATCCCGCGATCAGCAGAACACTAACAGAACTTGCTAATAATACTCGGCTTCTCATGGAATGACCTCCTGGCAGTTAGGGGGCGAGAGGGCGGTTTTCGCCCACGCCAGCTCGCCCCCGGCATCTCGACGCTAGCACAGCACCTGACTGGTGAAACTGTGAAGATCGTAAATCACTTCTTCAGGTATTGACCGGTCGGCGATATTTTGTCAGACGATTCTCCAATTGACCACGGAACCGGCCTAACGCGGTGTCCGACAGGGCAGCGCCGATCTAGAACGCCAGGGCCACACGCTGTCAGAAGTACAAACCCGACTGGCTTGCGCACCAGCGGACTGGATGTCCGGCCGAGCATCCAGCCCACCCAACCGCGCGAAGGCGCGGAAAAAACTGCCGCGCCTTCCTCGGACGGAATTGTTGCGTCAATTATTGCTCGTGGCGTTTGACGTGTACTTGTTTGTGGTCGGGTCGTTCAACCACGTCCAGATGTCATCCGGGGTCCAGGTACAAGGGCACCCGGTCGAGCAGTTGCCATTGGGATTTTGAGTTGTGACGTTCGCGCACTCATCGTAGACGCTTGAAGTCCCATCCGTGATGGCGTTGCCGTGCCCTGACTGGTGCACGCACCAACGAATAGGATGCCCGGCCGAGCACCCGGTGTAATTCGTACAGACATGTCCCCCGGGGTTTATGTACTGGCCTGGGCTAGGTGGCCTTGGCGGCTCCTGCGCGGGAGAGGTCGTCCCCGTCTTCGACGCCACTAGGTTCCCGCTTTCCGAGGTCCATCCCGTGCATCCATTGTTCGTAATGAACTGGTCACGAATCGGCGTCGCCATGCTGACGGGACATGTGTTGTCCGTAAGGCCGACCGTTTGCCAGAGCGCGATGGGGTCCTTACCACTGCCGTCACAACCGCTGATGTTGGCTCCTTCGAAGATGATGGCCGCCCGGAAAGCGTAGCCTGCAGTGTTGGACTTCGTGCTCGCGCGGGCACACGCCAGCTCGTAGCTCATTCCACCGCCCCAGCTGAAGCCGCTGGTGATGAGGTTCGACATATCGATACAATAATTGTCGGTGATCAACTTGACCATGTCGTCGGTGAATTTCACGTCTGAGTCATTGCCATTGCCCCACCCGGAGCCGATCGAATCCGGCGCGACGAAGAACATTCCATTCTTCGACTTTCTCTGGATTCCGTAATAGGCGGTGAAGTACCCATTGTCTCCACCGGTGTCTTGCGCTTTGGAGTCGCCGCCGTTCCAGTGGAAGGCGAAGAACAACCCATACGGATGGGTGTTGTCGTAGTTGTCGGGAAGCCGCATAGCAAAGCCGCGTTGCGAGCCGCCGCTCGTAATGTTTACGTAGCCGCCTTTGCCGGTGCCGTTGCTCGGCCCGCCCGCCGTGGCAGTGGCACTTTCGCCCGGGACTGTCCCGAAGGTCAGCGTCGAGGTCTTACCGCAACCCGCGCTCGGCGTCCCAGCAGCAGTGGTACCGCCCCCTGCGCCGGTCGACCCTCCTGCACTCGCACCACCAGAACCGCTGCTCGTGGAACCAGCAGTCCCCCCGGTGCTGGTCGTCGGACTAGTGCTTGCACCGCCGGAGCCGCCACCCGAGCCGCTCGATTTGCCACCGCTGCCTGAGCCGCCGGCGCTCGATGCGCCGCCGCTGCCCGACCCGCCGGCGCTGGTCGCGCCGCCACTGCCTGGCGCGCCCCCCACACTGGTCGTTCCGCCGCTAGCGCTCGTACCACCGCTGCTTGGCGCTCCACCTGACCCAACAGCGCCGCCGGTTCCACCACTGCTGCCGCCCGAAAGCTGGCCGCCGCTGCTCGTGGTTCCACCCGTCTGCGGCGAGCCCCCCGAGCCACTGCTGCATCCCGCGAGCAGCAGAACACCAACAAAACTTGCTAATACTGCTCGACTTCTCATGGAATGACCTCCTGGCAATTAGAGAGCAAGCGGGCGGTTTTCGCGCACGCCAGCTCACCCCCGGCGTCTCGACGGTAGCACAGCACCTGACTGGTAAGACTGTGAAGATCGTAGATCACCTGAAAGTATTGACCGGCCGGCGATATCTTGTCACGCCATTCTTCGAATTGGCCGCGGAGCCAGCCCAACGCAGTGTCCGATAGAGCAGAGACCTCGCTACAGCCCGAGCTCCGCGATGCTGGCCGACAGCATCGCGGCTGAGCGCGCGAGCTTCTCGACTTCGGCCACGTCCAGGCCGAGCTGCAGCACCCTGGCCACGCCGCGCCGGTTGATCACCTTGGGCAGGCTGAGGCAGACGTCGGACTGGCCGTGTTGCCCGGTGAGCAGGCTGGTGGTGGACAGGACCGTGCTTTGGTCGCGCACGATGGCCTCGGCGATGCGCAACAGTCCCTAGGCGACGGCGTAGTAGGTCGCGCCCTTGCGCTCGATCAGCATCTACCAAGAATCGAGCGAGGCCGGAGCCTTCTCCGCTCTGACCATGGGTCTTTCCGGGCTCATCACTGCGCTGATGTTGCCCGTGCTGGTCACGGTATTCCGGCTCTAGGCCTTGCGCGCGACGGCCTTGAAGAAGGTGTAGCAAAAGGTGCCGTCGTCTTCGGCGCTGCGCTTGAGGTCGGCGATACCTTCGTCCCAAGCCACCCGGTCGATGAGCCCGAGGCGCAGGGCGGGCTCCGCCGCGCCCTCGACCATGGCGATGAAGGTCTTGCGGGTGAAGCCGTCGACCCAATGCGGGCGGCTGCTGTCGGCGTACACGAAGCGCGGCGATACCTGCACCTTGTCGAGACCTGCCGATTGCAAGAGCGGAAACAGCCGGCGTCCGATGAGCGCGTCGCCGCCCGCCGCGGCCTGCGCCTGATTCAGGCATTCGATGGTGCGCTGGGCGCGCGCGCTTTTCGGATGAAAGAAGGCCGAGCCGTGATCGCCCTCGATGACGGTCAGCGAGCCGCCCGGCCGCAACACGCGCAGAAGGGCGCGCAGGGCGTCTTGGGGCCTGCGCAGGTGCTCGAGCACGAAACACACGAAGATGTGATCGAAACTGGCGTTTGCGAAGGGCAGCGCGAAGAGATCGGCTTGCTGGAGCTCCACATTGATCAGCCCTTCGCTCGCCACCGCCGCGCGCGCCAGGGCCAGCGACTCGGCCGACACGTCCACGCTGACGAAGCGGGCCGCCGGACTTCGGCGCGCCAGGATGCGCGTCTGCGCGCCCACACCACAACCTACCTCGAGCACGCGGCTGTCCGCCGGATACTGCGTATCGTGGTGAAGCAACTCGGCCAGCGTGCCTGCTTGATCGCCGAGGCGCGTGGCCTCCACTTCCGTGTAGCCGTGGACATAGTCCTGCGTCGTCATGGCCGCGAATGTATCCCCAGGATGGCATTGATGGCATCAGCGAAACGGGCTATCCGTGGCAAACTGCGGGCGATGTCCCCCGAGCGACAACCCTTTCACAACCTCATCGGCCGTTACGCCACGCTGGAGATCCGGCGCTTCGGCACCCCGGGAGCCTTTCTTGCCGAGCGCGGCGCCGCCGAGGATGCCGAGGTGGTTCTGCTGCTTGGCCCCGAGATTCCGCCGGACGCGCGCGAAGGCGACGAGCTGGATGTTTTCGTGACCCTGGATTCCGAATCGCGCCCTCTGGCCACGACCAAAGAGCCCAAGCTAGCGCTGGGCGAGGTCGCCTTTCTCACGGTGACGGCGTGCACCGAGTTCGGCGCCTTCGTGGACTGGGGCTTGCCCAAGGAATTGCTGGTGCCCTTCGCGCAGCAGACGAAAGAGCTGCGCGTGGGCGATGCCCATCCCATTGGCCTGTACGTGGACAACACCGGCCGACTGGCGGGAACCATGCGCATCAGCGAGCTGCTCGGCGAGGGCAGCCGAGAGTTCGCGCGCGGCGAGTGGGTCGAGGGCGAGGCCTGGCGGCAAGACCCCGAGATTGGTCTGTTCGTGATCGTCGAACGCGGTTTCGTGGGCCTGGTTCCGAGGCACGAGCCACAGACGCTTGCGCGAGGTGAGGCCGCGCGCTTTCGCGTGACCCACGTGCACCCGGACGGCAAGATCGAGCTGTCGCTGCGCGCGCACGCCCATGAAGAGCTGGAAAGCGACGGCGAAAAGATCCTGCAATTCCTCAAGCGCCCGGGCGCGCCCAAGCTGGGCGACAAATCCGATCCCGCGCAAATCCGTGCGCTCTTCGGCCTGAGCAAGAAGGCCTTCAAGCGCGCGGTGGGAAGACTGCTGCGCGAGCGATTGGTCGACATCGACGACCAGGGCTTCGTGCGCGTGCTGCCCGGCTAGACGGACCACCAAGCCTGGCTCACGATTTGGACGCGTTCACCTCGATCCCCACCAGACGCATCAGATCGAGGGCATTCCTGCGCGTGACCACGCCGGGCCGCAGTCGGTAATCGAAGAGCAGGCGGTCACCTTCCAGGGTGTCCTGAAAGTGCACGTTTGCGCCTGAGTGTGTGTTGGCCAGCTCGCTCAGGGCCAGGTCGTGTGTGGTCACCAAGCCGATGGCGCCGCACTCGAGCAGCTGGCGAATGATGGCCTCGGCGCCTTCGCGGCGATCTTGCGAATTGGTTCCGTTGAGAATCTCGTCGAGCAGAAAGAGCACAGGTGGCTCGCTCGTGGCCATGGACAAAATCCTGTGTAGTCGTTTGATCTCGGCGAAAAAGCGCGACACGCCTGCTTCCAGGGAATCCTGGGCCCGCAGCGAAGCGCCGATGTGCAGCGGGGTCAGGGTCATGCTGACTGCGCACACCGGGGCGCCTGCCTGGGCCAGCACCGCGTTCACGCCCACCGTGCGCAAGAGCGTGCTCTTGCCCGACATGTTCGAACCCGTGACCACCAGCAGTCGGCAACAGGCATCCAGACGCACGTCATTGGAGACGCGGGCATCGGTCGAGATCAGAGGATGTCCCAAGGCACTTGCCACCAGGGATGGCTCGGCTAGTTCCACAATTTGTGGAAATGGGAAACGCGGATGCTCGAACGCGAAGGTGGCGAGCGAAGCCAGCGCTTCCATTTCCGCGATGGTGGAAAGCCAGCGCAATGCCGCGGCTCCGTGGCGGGCGCGCCAGGACTCAATGGCGAAACTCAATTGCTCGGGCAAGAGCAGAACCGCGGCGGGGATGGCGAACAACTGATTGCGCCGAGACTCAAGCCAATTCACCAGACGCACCAGGCGAACGATGTGGCGGCTGGCCGGCTCGCCCTCGTCGGATAGGCCGCTCGTCAAGGCGACGAGGCGCGGGTCGGAAAAGCGGTCGACGCACAGGCGTTCGATCAGTCGCGCGATCACGCCGAGCTCGAAGGCGCGCTGAAAGACCTGCGCCTCCACCGCCTTGGTCAGCGCTCGGTAGCGTTGCACCCACAGCCGCTGCACCAGCACGATGCCTACTGCGACCGGGATGGCCTCGGGATTGGCGAAGGCGTACAGCACGGCGACGCCGAGCGCAGCGAGCAGGCCGGTGACCATGCGCTGCCAGCGCGGAATCTGCGTCGTGGCGCCGGACAGCCAGTCCTCCAAGGCCTCCTCGCGCACGCGCTCGTTCATGGTACCCCCGGCCAGCCAAAGATCCTGGCGCAAAGGCAAGCGCGCGCTCAGCTCGGAGACCGCGCGCTGTCGATCGGCGATCTCGCCAATCGGCGCCGCCTGGGTCAACCAGCGCGCCAGCATCGCCTGTCCACTCCCCGTCCTGGCCATGCACAGATGTGAAAAGATTGAAGCTGGCCCGAAGATGTCCAAGTCCGCCGAGTACGGATGTGCTGGATCAGCGAAGCGTTGTCCGTCCGGCGCGCCCTTGATCGGGCGACCCTGCACGCGCGCCAGTCCATCTTCGCAATAGCGAACCCGCGCCTCGTGCCGCTTGCTCCGATGTTCCACCAGCGCAATCGCAATGGTCAGGCCGACGAACACAAGAGCACTGGCCGCAGCAGCCAAGCCGAAGTGCCCACGCCGCGAACACGCCTCGCCAGCAAGCACGATACCCAGCACCAGGTTCGCGATGCGGACCCGCACAAGCCACGTCAACCAGCGCCGCAAGTCCGCCAGATGCCCCTGCTCCTCGGCAAGACAGCGGGCGTACGTGGCGCCGGGATCGTCCTCGGTCTTCATGTTGGCCACAGACTACCAGAGGGTGGCCTGGTACGTTCATGGCTGCCTCGAGCCTGGATTGCTTGAGGGCGCCTGCAGACGGTCTGGCGTATTCGCCTCTTGGAAACTGAGATGCTGCCCCTCGACAGCCGTAGCAACTATCCCAAAGCTCGCAACTCCGACATGGCTCGCCGACGTGGCTGCT
This sequence comes from uncultured delta proteobacterium, assembly GCA_963723955.1. Taxonomy (GTDB): domain Bacteria; phylum Myxococcota_A; class Polyangia; order Fen-1088; family Fen-1088; genus Fen-1118. The sequence continues at coordinate 36,122 of CAVRSU010000006.1, read as the reverse complement.
AGGGAATGTAGATGGGTGGCGTGGGCGGCGGTGGCGGTGGGGGTGGTGGCGCCTGCGCGGGCGGTGGCGGTGGCGGTGGCGGCGGGGCCGCGACGGGCGGTGGTGGTGGTGGCGGCGGCGGCACCGATGGCGACGGTGGCGCGGGTGGCGTGGTCGCCGGCGGTGGCGGTGCGGGTGGCGCTGGCGCCGGTGGCGGCGGCGGCGCCGAAGGCGCGGTCGGAGCCGGTGGGGAGGCTGGTGGTGGCGGCGGCGGAGCCACGGCTGGAGGCGGCGGTGGTGCCGCAGCCGGCGGCGGCGGCGGTGCCGCGGGCGGGGCCGCGGCTGGCGGAGGCGGCGGCGGTGCCGCGGGTGGGGCTGCGGCTGGCGGCGCGGGCGGCGGCGGCGGCGGAGGAGCGGCGGCCGGCGGCGGCGGCACGGGCGGAACGGTGGGCACGCCGGTCGAGCTGATGCAGGAGGATAGATCGAAGATCATGAACTCCAGCGCCTTCTCTTGCTGCGACAGAGTACGATTGGCGCAGCACTGGGGGAAGGTGTTGGCGCTTGTGTAGGTTGGGTAGGTTGGGTCACCCGGGAAGCCGGTGGAGGCGGAATCGCTAACGTGGAGCCCCGTGTATACGAAGCGGCCGCACTGGCTGGCCGCGGGCGTTCCCACCGGCGTGTCGAAGCTGAAGTAGTGGGTGTACTGGGCCGCGCCGGTCGGCGCCGAACTGCTCGCGGGCTCGTAGATCCAGCGCTGCGACTTTGGCGGCAGCTGATCTATCGCAGTGGCCTTGGCTCCGCTCGACAGGAGCAGGTGACCATTGCTCGACGACGCCCCGACCTTGACCAGCCAGTCGGCGAAGGCGACGCCACGCGGGAAGGTAAGATCAACCAGAGTATCGCGCGTAGTCGTGCCAATGGGGACGGAGCTTGTTGGGGTCCATGTCGCCACCTCGCCAAATCTTGAGGGGTAGCCCGTCACCGACTTGATCCAGTTCCAGTGATAGTGCTCGGCAAAGACACGACCGCCAGCATCCGCGTAAGCCTTCAAGCGATCGACGGCAGCTGGGTGCGCGATGTACGAGTCGCTGGTGCTGCTCGCGTCGGCCAGATTCGGGTTGCCACCACAGTTGAGAAGGATCATGTCGTAAGTCCCGAGATGGTTCGAGCTGTCCCAAAGATTTGTCGTGGCATCCGGGTAGGTTCCCGATGTTCCGCTCACCTGACTGCAGCTGTCCGGATTGATCGACTGATCGTAGAGGCGGATTGATCCAGCTCCACTTGGCAGGGTGAACTCAGAGGCACTAACTCCCATGCGCAGGAGAAGACACTGCAGTCGTTCGGTAACGGTGGTGTCGGTTCCACTCGGGGTTGCGCCTCCCGCTGCGACCGCCATCCTGGGCAGCGATGCTGGATTACCGCCAGCACTGTCGGTGCCGTCGCTGTCGGTCTGGTTCCTGGGCATGCGGAAGCGCGTGCTGGCGCCCGGCCCCTCGGTGAAGTCGTTCGCCGCGCAGGTGGTCACCGTCGGGAGGGTGACCTGGCGGCGCCACTGGCCAATCTGTACGACCAGCGGAATGTTGTTGCCCGAGGGCGCGTCGGTCAGGGTGAACGAACCGTCGGTTGCTGTCAGTGCGGCTGCGATGGGATCGCCGGACGGCGTGGCGCATTGGCCACATACTGGACCGGTGCTGGGATTGGCGTGGACGATGGGATCGACCGCCTTGTTGGGCACATAGACCATCACGTTGTAGAGGGGATTGTTGCCCGCCGGGTCGTAGACTTTGCCCTTGATGGTGGTGTGCGTGGTCGCCGGATTGCAAGTGGCGACAGAGCAGCGCAAGCCGTCGTTGCACACGCAGACGTTGCCCTGGCACGTGGTCTTCGCGGGGCAGGCGCCGTTGCAGGTGATGGAGCTGCCGCAACCGTCGCCAATCGTGCCGCCGCAGTACTGGCCGCCATTGGAGAGTGTGCAGGTGAGTGCCTTGCAGCTCGCATCGCCCTTGCACACGCCCTTGACCGTGTCGCAAACCTCGCCGGTGCCGCAGTTGGTGCTGCAGCTGAGGCTACCACCGCAGCCGTCGCCGATCTGGCCGCAGTAGTTGAAGGCGGTGCCGTTGGTGCACGCCGTGAGCGGTGTGCAGCTGCTGCCACCCTTGCAAAGACCGGTTGTCGTATCGCAAACCTGCCCCGCGGTGCAGTCGCTGCCGCACGCAAGACTGCCGCCGCAACCGTTGCCGACGGTGCCACAGTAGTTGTAGGCCGTGCCATTGGTGCATGCGGTTATCGGCGTGCAGCTTGTGTCGCCCTTGCACAGGCCGGTCGTCGTGTCGCAAACCTGGCCGGCCGCGCAGTCGTTGCCACAGGCGAGGCTGCCACCGCAGCCATTTCCGACGGTGCCGCAGTAGTTGTACGCAGTGCCATTCGTACAAGCGGTCATCGGCGTGCAAGTGCTGTCGCCCTTGCACAGACCGGTCGTCGTGTCGCAAATCTGTCCGGCCGAGCAGTCGCTGCCGCAGGCTAGGCTGCCACCGCAGCTGTCGCCGACGGTGCCACAGTAGTTGAAGGCGGTGCCGTTGGTGCACGCCGTGAGCGGCGTACAGCTGTTGTCGCCCTTGCACAGGCCCTTGACCGTGTCGCAGGTCTTGCCCGCGCCGCAGCTCGTGCCGCAGTTGAGACTGCCGCCGCAGCCGTCGCCGACGGTGCCACAGAAGTTGTAGGCGGTGCCGTTGGTGCACGTCGTGGCCTTCACGCAGCTGCTGTCGCCCTTGCACAATCCGGTCGTCGTGTCGCAAGTCTTGCCCGTGCCGCAGGTCGTGCTGCAGTTGAGGCTGCCACCGCAGCCGTCGCCGACCTTGCCGCAGTAGTTGTAGCCGGTGCCGTTCGAACAGGACGCGAGCGCCGTGCAGCTGTTATCGCCGTGACACAGGCCGCGGGTGGTGTCGCAGACCTGGCCGGCGGCACAGGTGGTACTGCACAGCAGGCTGCCGCCGCAGCCATCGCCGATCTGGCCGCAGTAATTGTAGTCGCTGCCGTTCACGCAGGTCGTGCGCGGTACGCAGCTGGCGTTGCCCTTGCACACGGTGTTTGGGGTGTCGCAGGTCTTGCCGGTGCCGCAGTCGGTGCTGCAATGGAGCGCGCCGCCGCAGCCGTCGCCGATGGTGCCGCAGTAGTTGAACTCGGTGCCGTTGTCGCAGGTCTTGGGCACGCAAGTCGCGTCGCCCTTGCACAGTCCGTCCACGCCGCACACCTTGCCCGCTCCGCAGTTGGTGCTGCACAGAAGCTTGCCGCCGCAGCCGTCGCCGATCTGGCCACAATAGGCAAACGGGGTGCCGTTGTCGCAGGTCTTGGGCACGCAAGTCGCGTCGCCCTTGCACACGCCATCGGCGCCGCACACCTGGCCCGCTCCGCAGTCGTTCCCGCAGTGGAGGGCGCCGCCGCAGCCGTCGCCTGCATCGCCGCAGTACTTGAACGGGGTGCCGTTGTCGCACGTCACCGGGATACAGTTGGCGTTGCCCTTGCACAGCCCAGTGGTGGTGTCGCAGCCCTGGCCCGCGTCGCAGTCGTTCCCACAGTGAAGGGTGCCGCCGCAGCCGTCGCCCACGTCGCCGCAGTAGTTGTACAAGGTACCGTTGGTGCATGTGTTGGGGACACAGGTCGTGTCGCCCTTGCACAGCCCGGTGGTGGTGTCGCAGACCTGTCCGGCGGCGCAGTCGTTCCCACACTGGAGGATGCCGCCACAGCCGTCGCCCACGTCGCCGCAGTAGTTGAAGGGCGTGCCGTTGGTGCACACCGCGAGCTTTTTGCAGGTCGCGTCCCCGACGCATAGGTGGTTCTGGCAGGCCCATCCCGTCGGGCAGGCCGCGCTACAATCGAGGCTGCCACCGCAGCCGTCTCCGACCTGGCCGCCGCAGTACTGGCCGCCTTTCGGGTTGCACGTCAGCTTCGTGCAGGTCGCGGGCTGGCACTGGTTGTTCTTGCAGGTCTCGCCCGCGATGCACTCGCCGCAGGCCAGGCTGCCGCCGCACGTGTCGCCGATGGTGCCGCAGTACTTGCCAGCGCCGGAGCCGCACGCGATGGGCGCGCAGGCCGCGCCGCCCGTGCACAGGTGGCTCGTGCACGTCCAGCCGGCGGTGGTGCAGTCGCCGCAATTGATCGTGCCGCCGCAGCCGTCACCGAGCAGGCCGCCACAATACTGCCCGCCGGTCGGATTGCAGGTCGCGGGGGTGCACCCTGTGGCCGGTACGCACTGGTTGTTCACACAAGCCTGGCCGGCGGCACAGGCGCCGCAATCCTTGGCGTGACCGCAGCCGTCGCCGATGGATCCGCAGTACTGGCCATCGCTGGACACACAAGCCGCGGGCGTGCAGACGGTCGCGGGGGCGGTGCAAAGCCCGTCGGTGCAGGTCCAGCCGGCCGCGGTGCAGGCGCCGCAAGCGAGTTTGCCGCCGCCGCCGTTGCCGATATCGCCGCAGTACTGCCCGCCGGTGACGGTGCAGGACGTGAGAACACCGCCGTCCCATCCGCTGCCGCTGCTGCAGACGTGATCCGTGCAGGTCTGGCCCGCCGGGCAATCACCGCAGTTGAGGTCGGCGTTGCAGCCATCGCCGACAATGCCACAGTACTGGCCGCCCGCGGCCTTGCAACTCGTGAGCGCCACGCAGGCGCCGTCGACGGACATGCCCGGGCCACCGTCGAACTTGATGCCAAGGTTGGTGTCGGTCGGGCTCAGCAGGGCGTCGGGGCGGCTGGCATCGTTGGCGCCGCCCCCTACCACCCCGCTGCTCTGGCAGCCCGGAGCGAGACCGAGGAGAAAACTGCCTACCGACAGGGCACCTAGACATCGGGCGTTGAAGAATCTGGATCTCACCATGAACGTTCTCCCGCGCGGAGGGTGGCGGAAATTTTGAAGCCTAACGATTGTACTCCAGAATACCTCCCGAGTTAATAGGTAAACCTTTGATCGGGACGCGAGCATGCGTGTAGGCGGGCCGCTCACCCAGGAACGTGGTCTGCGGTGCGTCTGACAGGAATGTCGGTTCCCCGTCGATGCTGCCGGCTTCAAGCCTGGGGCACCGCACTGGGGGCCGACAGTCACGCTTCGTGAACGGTCTTGCTTGCCGCCAGCACTCCGACTTGAGCGCGGAAGTCGTCCACCCGCTGGCGCGCACTGCGAAAGTACGCGTCAAGGTTGTCGTAGGTTCCAATCGTTCTGGGGATCACCGTCGACAAGTGACAGCGGTGGCAGGAGAGCAGGTCGTTGTCCTCGGAACAGGGGTGGCGATACACCTCGCCGAGACAATAGCGATGGGTCGCGACCAGGGCCGGCGTTCCGGTCGCCCGGTTCGGCATCGGAATCCGGTCGTCGCCGCGGGCCGTCCGCAGAAACACCTTCAAGGGCGGCGAGTCCAGCTTGGCGCCTCCCATCGGCAGGACTATCTCCGGGAATCTCCCGGACAGAGACGTTCCTGCCATCTTGGATCCGTGCTCTATACTCATCGCGCCCTCGCTACGAGCTGGTGCCATAGCGATACCACGATTGGCCCGCGAACAACCAAGCAATTGAGCCATCGGCCCTCACGGGAGGCTTCAAGCGTGGCCTTGCACTCGGTCACTCGGGCAGGCCACATCGGTGCGCGCCTGACCGCTCGGTGAGTGGGTCTACCGTTTCTTCGCCGGCTGCCCATTCTGGGCCACCGCGGCCTTCACGAGCGCCTTGAACGCGTCCGCCTCGACCTTCTCCCCTTCGGGGATGTCGATTGCCCTTCGCGTGTTGCCTGCCAGGCTGGAATTGAAGAGTCGCGATGGGTCTGGGATCTTGGCCCCCCGGGCGAAGGTGAGCTTCACGACCTTCTTGTACGCCTCCCCGGTGCAGACAATCCCGTGGTGCGACCAGACCGGATTGCTCCACTTCCACTCCTCGGTCATCTCGGGGTCGGCTTCCAGGATCAGCGCTCGCATGCGGGCCAGGGTTTCCCCGCGCCATCCCGAAAGCTCACGAATGCGCTGCTCGATGAGCCGGGAAGCAGGTTCCTCGGTCGCCTGCTCACGGCTCGTCCCTTGTTTCGAAGCCATCGTCGTCCTCCGTTGCAATCTCTGCTGCTTTTGGATCGGCCGCCCTGGACCTTCACCAGATGCTGCCGAGCGTCCGCCCTACCAGCGTATCAGCTGCGTGACCTGAATGAGATTGCCGCAGGTGTCGTTCAGCTTGGCGATCTTGGAGCCGGTCACGTCCGTTGGTGGCATGGTGAATTCGGCGCCGCGCGCCTTCATACGATCGTAATCGGCCTGAACGTCGTCGGTAAAGAACATGGCCGCGGGCTGGCCTTGCTGGAACATCGCCTGCTGGTAGGTTTTGGCCGCCGGGTTGTCATTGAGCGCCAGCTGCAGCTCTGTGCCGTCCGCGTCCTCGGGCGAGGCCACCGTGAGCCAGCGAAACGGAGCTTTGCTGAAGTCGGCCTTCTTCACGAAGCCCAGCACTTCGGTATAGAAGCGCAGCGCCTTCTCCTGGTCGCTGACGTACACGCTGGTCAGTTTGATCTTCATCGCTTCCCTCCTTCTGCTCTCTGCCTTCGATGGTGAAGAGAGGGCAAAGGGTTCGGGGGCGATGAGCGCGCGGACTCGTGCCCGAGGTAATACTTGCATAGTTACGCATATTAACATATAACAAGTGCATGGCCGCCACAGCTGCTCGTGGACACGCCGATCTCTTCCGCCTCCTCGGCGATGAAGATCGCTTGCGCCTGCTCGCCCTGTGCGACGTCGAGGAGCTAACGGTGGGCGAGCTGTCCACGTTGCTGCGGCAGAGTCAGCCGCAGGTCACGCGCAAGACCCAGCCCTTGCGCGATGCTGGCCTGCTGGCCGAGCGGCGGGACGGCACGCGAATCCTCTTGCGCGCAGAGGCCAACGACAATCCCATCGTACTGGCAGCGCTGCGCGCGGGACAGGACCTGTGCCTGGCCGAAGGGCGGCTGGCGCGCATTCCCAAGATCGTGGCCAAGCGGGAAGAGACGGCGCGCAAGCTATTTGCCGAAGGCGCGGCGGAAATCTCGCCTGTGCCGAATGTTTCAATCGAGCCGTTCCTGCCCCTGCTGTCCGCCCTGCTCCCTGGTCACCACCTCGCCGTGGACGTGGGCTGCGGCGATGGCCTGCTCTTGCCTCTTCTTTCACCGCTCTACGATCGAGTGATTGCGGTGGATCGCAGCGCGGCCCGACTGGCCAGCGCCGCCGCCCGAGTGGCGCAGAGCGGATTGCCCAACGTGCGCCTACGCGAGGCAGAGATGGACGATAGCAACCTGGCGCAGGAGATCGCCAAGACCGGTGGCGCGGATCTGGTGACCATCGTGCGCGTCCTGCAATTCATCGCCCGTCCCAGCGATGTCATCGCTACCGCCGCGCGCTTTCTCCGGCCGGGCGGGCACCTCGTCGTCGCGGATCACGTGCCCCACAAGGACGAAAGCCTGCGCGAGCAAGGGCATGTGTGGCTGGGTTTCGAACCCGACAAGCTGCGTGCCTGGCTCCGCGAAGCGGGACTTGCGGTCGTGGCTTGCGGCCCATTGCCCAGCGCTTTCACGCCGCCCCTGCAATTGATTGTTGGAAAAAGCATCGTAAACCCATAACCCGTTCACATTCACGTTCGCGAAGGAGCTTTCATGGATATCCGCAATGAATTTCCGGCCCACAAGGTCAAGGACATCACCCTGGCCGAGCTCGGCCGTAAGAAGATCCGCATGTCGGAAAAGGAAATGCCCGGTCTCATGTCCCTGCGCGAGGAGTTCGGCGCGCAGAAACCGCTCAAGGGCGCGCGCATCGCGGGCTGCCTGCACATGACCATCGAGACCGCGATTCTCATCGAGACGCTGGTCGAGCTGGGCGCGGAGGTCACCTGGACCTCGTGCAACATCTACTCGACCCAGGACGAGGCCGCCGCGGCCATCGCCAAGGCCGGCGTGCCGGTGTTCGCATGGAAGGGCGAGACCCTGCCCGAGTACTGGGCCAACATCGAAACCCAGATCTGCGCCTTCAAGGGCGGCCAGGGACCGAACCTCTTGCTCGATGACGGCGGCGATCTCACGCTGCTGGTGCACAAGGGCGCTGAATTCGAAAAGGCCGGCAAGGTGCCCGATCCGTCCACGACCAAAGTGGAAGAGATGAAGGTCATCCTGGCCCTGCTCGACAAGTGCCTGAAGGCGGACAAGACGCGCTTCACCAAGATGGCGAAAGAAATCAAGGGCGTGTCCGAAGAGACCACGACGGGCGTGCACCGCCTTTACGAGATGGCCAGGAACAAGCAGCTGCTCATCCCCGCCATCAACGTCAACGACTCGGTCACCAAGTCCAAGTTCGACAACCTGTACGGCTGTCGCGAATCGCTCTTCGACGGCATCAAGCGCGCCACCGACGTCATGGTGGCTGGCAAAGTCGTGGTGGTGGCGGGCTACGGCGACGTGGGCAAGGGCTGCGCACACGCGGGCCGCGGCCTGGGCGCGCGCGTGCTTATCACCGAGGTCGATCCCATCTGCGCCTTGCAGGCGGCGATGGAAGGCTACGAGGTCGTCACCATGGAAGAGGCCGCCCCGCAAGGCGACATCTTCGTAACCGCCACCGGCTGCATGGACGTCATCCGCGGCGAGCACATGTCCGTCATGAAGGACGAAGCCATCCTGTGCAACATCGGCCACTTCGACAGCGAGATCATGGTGAGCTGGCTGGAATCGAACCCCGAGATCCGCGAAGAGAACATCAAGCCGCAAGTGGACCAGTTCATCCTCCCCGGCGGCAAGCGCTTGACCCTGCTGGCCCGCGGCCGTCTGGTGAACCTGGGCTGCGCCACCGGCCACCCCAGCTTCGTCATGTCCAACTCGTTCACCAACCAGACCATCGCCCAGATGGCGCTGTGGGAGAACGCCACCAAAGGCAAGGACGCGACAACAGGCATGACCTTCGCCAGCGGCCAGGTCTACGTCCTACCCAAGAAGCTCGACGAGAAAGTCGCCCGCCTGCACCTCAAGAAGGTGGGAGTGAAGCTGAGCGTGCTGAGCAAAGCGCAGGCGGATTACCTCGGCGTCCCCGTCGAAGGGCCCTACAAGCCGGATCATTACAGGTACTAGGAGTGATGGTGGGAGCTCACGAGGGTTGCTCGTCCGCTCCGGCTGGCCCTCACCGCGCGGGCGAGCGGCTGGTTTTCGACGCGAGAGGATGCATCTTCTATGATGCGCATGTTTTTTATTGCGCAAATTATAAAATGCGCAAAATATATGTTGCATGGAACTCCGAATCGGCCCACCAGCGACCGGCTCCAATTTCTATAAACGCCCTGTCCTGATCGCCGCGCTTCTACGAGCACTGCGCCGAGGAAATGTTGCCTTTCTCGGGCCTCGCCGGACGGGAAAGACATCCTGCCTAGAGGAGATCAAGGCCAATCCGGGCGAGTTCCTGCCGGTTCTCCTCAACCTGGAAAAGCACGATACCGTTGAGGCATGGCTGCGCGAGATGGTGGACGAGCTGCGCAAGATCGCGGAGCTTCCAGCCGCGAAAACTCGTTGGGCCACCGAAAAGCTCGCCGGACTGCTGGGAGGGATTCGCAAGATCAGCCTACCGGGTATTGGAGGAATCGAGATCGAGGCGTCCAAGATGCCGCCCGTTTGGCGCAAACCTGCCGACGAATTCCTGCGAATACTCGCCAACTGCGACCTGCCCGTGCTCTTTCTTATCGATGAGTTTCCGACATTCCTGAAACTAGCTGCCAAGAAGAAGTCTCGCTATGAGGTCGAGGCCGTTCTCAACTGGTTTCGCGCAGCTCGACACGAGCTCAAGGATCGCCAGGTCCGTTTTCTAGTCACCGGTTCTATCGGCCTCAAAAACGTGGTGAGGGGACTTGGCCTGGCCCCTGCAGTGAACGAATTCGACACCTACGAAATACCACCCCTCACCGAGGAGGAAGCGCTTGGCCTGCTCGAAACCTTGGCACGCGACAACGGCGTGTCGCTTGACCTGAGTGGACGACACCACATTCTCAAACTCCTAGGAGCCCATTGGCCCATCTTGCTTCAGTTGTTCGTGGCCGGGTTGGAGGAGGCCAGATTTCCAAAGCCTCCAAGCACCGAGGAGTTGGAGCAAGTCTACCGTGAACGTCTCGTTCATGGGTCGCGCAACCAGTACTGCGAGGGGATGTACTCCCGTATGAAGGAAACCTTTTCTGACGGTGAATGCCGTCTTGCCAGAGAAATCTTGAAAGCCTGCACGCTGACCCCTGACGGGCTCGGTCGTGAGGACTTCGAGAAAATCCATGAGCGTCTCGTTCCTGAAGCGAACCACCGCAGCCTGCTCGCTGACGAATTGGACCACGTCTTGGACACCTTGAAACACGACGGCTACCTGATGCAACAGACCACGGGAAGACAGCGAACGCAGTTCGCATCCAACATTCTTCGCGATTTCTGGTCGCGCAAGACCGCATGAGCTCGGCCATGACAACGACCCACCAACCACTCGCGCTCTACAATCCGGCCCTTCTGCCGGCGGACGTGCTTCTGGCAGAGTTCACGGCTCGTCGCCCGTTGCTCGAGACGCTGCTCGGTATCGTTCGAGGGAATCAGCCCGGGCATCCCCCGCAGCACTGCCTCCTCATCGGCGATCGAGGCGCGGGAAAGACCACCACCCTATGGGCCGTGGCCCACCGTGTGGCGCGAAACACGGAGCTAGGCTGCAAGTGGCAGCCGGTGGTCTTCGATGAGGAAAGCCGACGCGTCGGAGATCTCGCCGACTTCTGGCTGGAATGCATCCGCCAGTGGGAGCACGCCACCCGCGCGACCACCGACAAAGCGAGAGCGCTCCTGGAGGAGGCGCCTTCCAACATCGAAGAACGCGCCAGGCGGACCTTCATGGACATGGTCGAACGCAGCCGAAGGCGCGCCTTGCTTCTCATCGACAACCTGAATGATCTCCTCAGCGCGATTCACGATCCCGAACCACTGCATCGCCTGCGCGCCTTCCTCATGAAGGAGTCCGGGGTCATGGTCATCGGCGCGGCCACGCGCTATTTCGATGAGGTCACATCCGTCGACAAGCCGTTCAACGACTTCTTCCGCTACTTCGACCTTCGACCACTCTCGATTGAGGAGATGCAGGAGTGCCTAGTCGCCCTGGCCCAACTGTCGGGCGACGAGGGTGTCAAACAAGCCTTGCAGGAAAGAGGCGGCACCCTGCGCACGCTGCATCTACTCACCGGCGGAAATCCCCGCCTCATCAAGACCTTCTACCGATTGCTGAGGGACGGTTTGCGCGGCGAAATCCGGGCAGATCTCGAACGGCTGCTCGATGAATTCACCCCGTATTTCAAAGCCATCGTCGACGCATTGCCGGGCCAGCAGCAACGCATTCTCGATGCCATCGCCCTGGCCTGGGATCCCGTCGAGGTCTCGACCGTTGCCACCGTCACGCGCATCGCGAGCAACCAGGTCAGCGCTCAGATCCGAGCCCTGGTGAAGAACGGCATGGTCAGCGAAGCCGCCGGTCGACCGAAGCGCAAGAGCTACCTGCTCGCCGATCGCTTCTCGAACATTCACTATCTCATGCGCCACGGCCGCGCGGCCCGCAACCGGTTCGACTGGTTCGTGGCCATGGTGCAGCTCGTGTTCCCGGACGGAAATTCAGGGGATCTTCTGGCGCGCTTCGCCAGCGACGCGGCGAAGTGTGGCCCCGATGGCCAGCGCGACGCCCGCGCCATCCTCGAGAGCGCGCTCAATCGCGCGGAAAATGCCGAATCCCGGCGTAGGCTCCTGCACGCCACCTTACGCGAGAGCTGGGACAGCTCGGCGTTGGAATCCTTGGGTCAATGGTTCGACACCGAACGCGCCAAGCAAGATCTGCCGGAGATCGAAATCGTAACCTTTTGTGGGCAGATGCCCCCAGCGCTACGAAAGAAGCTTGGTTTCAAACCGACAGACGCTAGCTGGTGGGTTCAGCTCACCGACTTCCTAGAGGAAAAGGAAGCCTGGGAGCTCGCGAAGGCTTGCTATCACAAGGCGATCGAGCTCGATCCGCAGGATCCCGCTCCTTGGTGCTTTCTAGGGAACCTGCTTGGGGATCGCCTGTTTGACTACCCCGAGGCCAAAGCTGCCTACCGCAAGGCCGTGGAAGTCGGTCCTTCCTACGCTTATGCCTGGACTTGCCTTGGTAACACACTCAAAGGTGTTCTTGGGCGTCCCTCCGAAGCCGAACTTGCCCTTCGAAAGGCCACAGAAGTCAATCCAACCTATGCCTATGGGTGGCTCTGCCTTGGCGACTTCCTCTGCGACGCCAGGCGCCTCAAAGAATCCGAAGCTGTCTACCGGAAGGCGACCGAAGCAATTCCCACGGACCCACGGGTATGGACCCATCTTGCCCGCCTACTCGGCGATGCGCTCAAACGTCCTATGGAAGCCGAAGTCGCGTACCGTAAAGCCACCGAAGTTGATCCTACCTATGCATACGCATGGGCCAGCCTTGCTGATCTACTCGGTAGAGTACTCGGACGACCGAAAGAGGCGGAGGACGCTCTCCACAATGCCAGGTCCGCCCTCCTGGAGGGCATTCGTCGCAATCCAAGGGATCCATACTTGCGAGTCCACTTCGCGTTGCTGCTCGCCAGAAACGCGGATACTAGGAGGGAGGCTCGGACTCAGGCGGCGCGTGCAATCGAACTGCAGCCTAGCTCCCCTGCCGGACAAGAGTGCTTCAAAGGACTGTGTGGTAGCGACGTCGAGACTTTGCGGTCGGTTCTTCCAACCCTGGCCAAGTGGTGTGCGGCTCATCCCAAGGATACGCAGACCTTTCGATTCGTGGTTGCTGGCTTCATCCATTTGTCACATCTCACGAAGCCAGCCGAGGTCCTAGCCTTGCTCGATGCACTCCCGGATGCCACGCCTTTCGAAATCCTCCGCGATGCATTTCGGGCACACGGTGAGCCCGACTATCTTCACCGCCTTGCCCCTGAACGACGAAGCATTGCCATCGAGCTTCTGAATCAGATTGCCACTCCACCGCGCAAGATCGCAGCCAGCAAGACAAAGAAGACCAAGCAGCCACGCACTTGTCGGACGTAGAGAGATCAAAGGCGTGACCCCAACCCTAGGAGTACTGACAGCCCCACCGATGGCGCTCCTGCTCAACGAGTACGAAGGCAATTTCTCGGTCTACGGAGCGCGTGGCGACGCCGCGACGGATATCAATGGCGGCACATGCACATACTACTCTGCCTGTATTCCCAACACGATCACCCAGCTTGAGCTACAACCCATTGAGACCAGTGGGTGCCCCATCGGCTCAACCTCGGGCGTCGTCGATATCTCGGCGATGTCGGGAGCTGCGGAATTCTGGATTGAGTATACGGGGTCGAGCGCCAGTTTGCAGACCGACTTCAACCAGCGCCCGAACATTCCGCTCGGTGCCGGGGCATTTCACATCACCGCTGACAGCAGCACTCTCATCGCCCCCGCGTGCAGCATCGGGACACCTCCCAGGCAGCCCATCCCGGCCAACTATGTCCGAATCCATTTCCGATGGCCCTACACGGATCCGGCAAAGACTGGCTATCCAGGTTCGGCATGTGGTGACGACAAGCTGGGCTACAGCCCGCCTGCTTACCCCAACAGTTTGTCCGTGACCGGTCTCAGCTGCGCCCGGGAGGCGCTGCTGGAATTGCAAGACAGCAAATGCACTTGGTATTCGACGCTGATCCCCAAGAGCTCATTCCCCACCAATGCCAATGCACAGCTCGTCTTCGAGCATCCCAACTACCTGACCGATCTGATCACCCCATTGCTAACACTCCCCACGTTGGGGATGACGGGAAATGAGTTGTGGATCGCGTATCCCGGAATAAACAACAACACCGACGCAGCCGTAGACCAGTGTTTTTACCTGAGATACATGTCGAGCGCCTACGCCGTGCTTACGCAGAACCCAGGCCCAGCCTATCCTGGGTGCGGCGACTAATGAACCGTGAGCAGGATTGAAGGATTGAATGCAATGACCACCAATCGCCGAGCCACAGAGCTTTCATGTTTCGTAGCCGGTTCAATCCTCGCGCTCCTCGGGTGCAGCTCGCAGGGGCATCCATCAGCGGTGGGAAGCGACAGTGGTATGGATCTCGTGGGCGATCGCCCGTCCGACATTTCGGACCTCGTGCGCGATGGGTCCTCGGGCACGACGGATCTGGCCGGCGATGAAGCCTTCGTCACCTCGGATCTCGCCAGCGAGCGGACCTCCGGCACCGACGCGATGGCGCCCGAGGCCGGTGACGCCGGCATCGCCGATACCTCGCCCGATGCGGCTCGTGACGAGCCCTCGCGCGTCGATGCGGCAGCTCCCGAACTGCAAGACACCGGTGTCGCAGGGATCGTCGATCTCGCCGCGGAGCATTCCACCGATGGCGCCCCTTTGCAGGATATGGCGGGCTCTAATCCGGACGCACGCGAGGCGCTCTCCTTCGACCTGTCTGGAGCAATCGACTCCACGACCGACCAGGGAGCGCTGGACGGGTCTAATGGGTTCGCCGTAGGAGACATCAGCAAGCTCGTGGCTGATCCACAGGCGGGCATGCTCTATGCCCTCAGCGGGTGGCGCATCCTCGTCTTCGACACGGTTGCAAAGTCACAGATCACGACGGTCACACTTGATGGGTACGGAACCGACATCGATCTGTCCCCGGACGGTCAGTATTTGGTAGCATCGCTGGACAGCTCGAAGCGAATCGACGTCATCGACAAGAGGCTGTGGAACGCGACGCCGGTCGACACCCGAGCCGATCCAGAACAGGTCGAGGTGATGAATGGCGGCATCGCCTACTACGCGACCTTGGACCAATGGACCGAGATCCACGAGATCGATCTGACCCAAGGGGTATCGAGCGATTTCAAGCTCAACCTCTACTCTGCGTTCGAGCCGGATATCGAGCTGTCAGCAGCCGGGAATCGGCTTTTCGTTGCCGAGTCGGGATTGAGTGGCAGCAATGTTTACGAGCTGAATCTCGACGTCGCGCCAACCCGAACCATCGACCAAAGCAATTGGGACAATGCCTACGGGTTCGACGGTCCGGTGCGCCATGCCTACCTGGGCCCCAGTGGCAAACACCTCTACTATGCCGGTCGTCAGCTCGACGCTACGAACCTGGCCCATGCGCTCGGAGATACCGGAACCGTGTTCGCCGAGGATGCCGCCACCACCTTCGCGGTATCGACCAAGGGTTTCATCGATGCGCAAACTCTGACCACGGTGACGCCGTTCCCGTTTACTGTCAGCTCAGCCGCGCTTACAGCGGGCGACAGCGAGCTATGGTACTACCGGCCCGACCTGAGCCAAATCCTCTATGCGAAGGTAGCCGATTTCCTATCCGGTAAAACGCTTGGGCAGGCGCAATCCGATGCTGGTCCTCTTGGGGGCTACACTTTCTCGAAGCTCGTCGCGGATCCCGCGCGCCCCCGTCTGTATGGGCTCGACGCGAGCAAGAACGTGGTCGTGTCGATCGACAGTATTTCTGGCGCCACCTTGCGTTCGCAGGTGATTGAAGTCGGCGCCAAGGACATGGTCTTCGATGCCGCCACCGGTTCCATGTTCGTCGCGCATTCGGGCATGGAGATTGAGCAAATTGATGCCGCGACGCTGAGCCGGGTGAAGTTCATCTATACGTCCGCGGATAACTACCAGCTTGCAGCTCTAGGCAATGGTCGCATCGCCAGCATCAGCTTTGATCAGTGGACGACGGCCAGCATCATTGAAATCAGCACGGGTGTCGTCGACAGCTCCTGGCAGGATATCTGGGAGGGTGCGCTTTGCGCGACGGCCGATGGCAACACCCTGTTTGTCGGCGGATCCGATACACCCGACAAGCTCACTCGCGTCGATGTTTCGACCGGAAAGATGACACGGTGTAGCTCTCATTCTGACGGCTCATCAGCGGTGGCGGCGTGAGGCGATGTCGACGATGTTGTCGGGTAGAGATACGATCTGGACGTAGGTTGCAGCGAGCATGCGCCAGGCACGATCGAAACGGTCGCTTTGCTCCAAGGCGCGCAAGGTGAGAATGGCTTGACCACCGTCGTGGCGCCAGCGCATGCCAGAGCGCTTGAGTCTCTGTGAGACCAGCGTCTTGCACGCGGCCTCGACGATGCCCGAGCCGATGGGGAGATGTCGGCGAGCGAAGCTGGCGTAGCGCATACGATGGCGATGGTGGCGAAAATACCCGAGCGCGGAAATCACCTTGCGATTTCGCCGGTGATGCTTGGCCAGGTAGCGCAAGTGGCGAATGACTTTCTCCACGCCATCGGTGTCGTGGCGCAAGATGTGGCGATGCTTCTCGAATTCCAGTGTGAAGCGGACGGTGCCTTCGCCATGCACGGCGACCATCGCGTCGGCGAGGTGCTCGGCGGCATGGAAGAAATCCACGATCTGATAGCCCGCGTAGCCATCCGGCAAGGTGCCCAGGAAGGCCCAATTGTCTTTGGCTCCGTCTGCGATGGTGACGACGCGAAGGTCGGGACGGCGCGCGAGAATGGTCATCAGCTCCGCCGTGAGGCTGGCCTTGAGCGTGGGCTTGCCGGCTTCTGGCATGCGAGCGATTCGCCTGGTTAGCAGCAGCTCGCCAGCTCCGTCATAGAACATCAGCGTTCCACAGCTTGCCTCGTTGTAGCCGGTGGGTCCCTTGGCCAGTTTGCCCCGGGCGCGGGTGGCGGCGCATTTCTTTTCGCGCTGGCCGTCCTTCATGGGAATCAACACGCCGTCGAGGGAGACGGCGACGACCACGGCAACCGCGGGCACGCTCTCTTGGTCGCGTAGGCGCTTCTCGAAGTCGATGCGCTCGGCTTCCCAGCGCGCCGACAGTGCCTTGGCCATCCGGTCCAAGCTGGACTTCGATGGACACATGCCGCCCATGCGGACGAGCAGCTCCTCACTCTCGCCGGGTGTGAGGTGTGCAACCATCCACGCCGCATTCTGGGCTGCGAGCGGCGTGAAGTAACCGGCGACAACACCGGCACGCAACTCCATCGGGCACACCGCGCGTTCGCCGTCCTGTCGGGTCGAGTACAGCGTCCGTTCGATGCTGGCAGGCCCGGCGGCCGTCATGTATGTCTGCGAACAGCGAAGGACGCGTCGGTGTGGAACGCCGTCCACTTCGACTGCGGGTGCGTCGGTGTCGAGTCGGGCCAATTCCTCGGCTACGAATTCCGCCTCGGCCGCGGCGAAACGACGGCGCGCCTCACGCTCGAAGGTCTCGAAGTCCTTGTCGCCGGTGCGGGCGGCCTGGCGTTCACGCATGAACGCGCGCAGTTCATCGAGGGCCGTTGTCTGCTTGCCAACAAGTGCGGGAATCTGGGAATCTGTCATGGGGCATCCTCCGAGGATTTCGGTTTCGACAATCTCGAAGTACCCCGGCAGGCTCTGCCCTTTCAACAAATTACGCTGCCGGATACTTTGTCACCGGCCACGCGGTCGACCGTCCAATTCCCCTGTATTTCTCGGTCAATTCAAGATCTGCACCCAGATGACAGGGTATTCTGCAGGCAACGCTATTGCTTCGCCATCACGAGGCGTGCTGGCCACCCCCGACGGTACCAGCGTCTACTACGGAGGCTACTGCTTGAATGGTACGAGCCTCACCGAGGTTCGCTATCCCCAGACCGATAAGATCATTTCCGTCACCCCGAACAGCGCCTTGGCAGTTTCGTCCACAACTGTCTATCGCGTCTCGGATGGAACGGTACTAGCTACCTTGCCGACCGGGTGCTCGGTTCAGGCTGTAAGTGCCGATAGCAGCACCCTCTATTGCTATACCGGTTCCAGTATCAACCCGGTCACCCTCTCAGCGCTTTATTAGGCGACGCTCAACGACGGATGTTCGGCGAAGGTCCCGCCCGACTTCGCCGGTAAGGCTTACAGCTCGGCGGGCGCCGGAGCCTCGGGAACGATGACGATCAACGCCGTGAGCTCGTGCAAGGACTTCACTACCGACGGCACCCAGGTCCACGTTCAGGGCTTCGTGAACGGCCAGGATTTCTAGGAGCCTGTCGCGGCGGTTAGCCGTTTCGGAACGCCTCGAAGGTCAGGATAGTGTGCGTCTCGCGGATGTGCGGGATGGGATGGATTTGCTTTTCGATGAGGCGGCCAATGTTGTCGACGTCATCGACGTAGAGCTTGACCAGCAGGTCGTACTCGCCGCTGATGCTGAAGGCCTCCGAGAAACTCTCGACCTCGGCGATGCGATTCGCCACATCGGTCACATGGCCAAGGTCGGCTTTGACGAACACGAATACCGCGCGCATGGGCCTAGTTTACGCCAAATATTTCCGGGGGCCTTCGCATTTGCAGCCCGGTCATGGCGATGGGCCGCCCGCGGGAAGATGGTAGAGACGGATGGAGCTGCCGACGATGGCCAGCGGCTCGTGTTTCCTTAGCCAGGCGAAGGGTTGGGGTGGAATCTCCTTGTCGAGGTAGGTCGACTTGGGATGGCACGGATCCTTCGGCAGGGTAAAAAAGTTGCGGTGTCGATAGAAATTCTCGCTGATCGCAATCCAACCGGTGGTTTCCTGTCCCGGCACCAGGGCTTCCAGGCGAGGGAGGCCGTGCTGGCACGGACGGAGCGTTCCGAAGTAGGCGATCTTGAGCACGTCGACGTTGCGCGCTCGCGCCTCACGCCGCAGCTCGAAGAGATCCTGGCCCCAATCCAGATCCGAATCGAGGAGGATCTCGGCGGGATCGGCGCCCGCCAGCCCATTGAAATAGCCCAGCTCTTTCGAGCGCGCCGCGACCGCGATGCCGGTCTGCGTGCACAAGAGAGCCGCCACAAGCGCCGCCGCTGCCACGCGCTTGCGGCCGCGCCAATCCGTCAGTGTTTGGTCCGCGGCGCGCGCGATGGACACGGCCAGCAGGGGCAAGATCACGAAGACGTGTCTTATGCCCAGGTTCACGTGACTGCGCAACGACACGAGCAATATACCGAGTGCGGCCAGTGCCACGGCCTGGGCCGGCCAAAGCTCCGGCCGCCGTCGAGCAAGCAAGGGAGCGCACAGGATCACGAGCGCGAAGAAGGGCAGCGGCGTCTTCACCAACAAGGCGACGGGATAGAAGGCCAAGAATCCGTGCTCGGAGTTCTTCCCCAAGAGGTAGGCGTCGTGGCCGGCGGCATCGTGGGCGGCAAGAAAACGCAGCCCGTGCCAGAGCTCGGGCATGGGCACGGTCGTGCGCAAAAACCATCCGCTGAGGCCCACCCGATTCGCAACCGGGGGCAGAATTTGTAGCCAATCCTTCACCTCGGGCGCGAGACTATCGATGCGACCCACCGAGAATCGGTAGCCCGCCCAGGTGACCAGCGCCATCGCGAACAGAGCGAGCGCGACCTGACGGGCGCAGAAGGACCATGCGAGCAACAATTCTTTGCCAGCCTCGCAGGTCACCGGGCGGGCGGGCAATCGCGCGATCCGGCGCGCCGCCAGGAACGCGAGCACGGTGATGGGAAAGAAGACGAGCAACGAGAACTTGGTCAACAACGCAAGCCCGAGCGAAACGCCCAGTGCCAACGCGCACGGAGTGCTCGGTCGCTCGAACCAACGCGACAGCGCCAGCGTGGCAAGGAGGAATGTGCCCGCAAAAGCCATGTCGGTGGTGGCCAGGGCTCCGTGCGCGATGAAGGCGGGAAGCGTGCAGGTGAGCGCCACTGCGACGAGACCCGCGAAGGGACGCCGCCTGCCCCCGGCCAGCCCCCAAGCCGAGACGAGCGCAATGAGAAAGAAGGGCAGCGTGCCCCAGCGCGCCCAGGCCAGGTTCTGCTCGAAACCCGCGCCTGCATACAGCAGGTCGCTTCCCACTTGCCAGCTGCGATCCCAATCGTGGGTCTTGGGCTCCCACTGCTCCCGCGCGGGCAGACGAACGCCGTGAAGATAGGGCAGGGCCGCAATCGCCAGTCGGGCCAGCGGCGGATTCTCGGTCCACATGGTGTACGTGCCGAATTGCCACCACTCGAGGCCCGCGGCGAGGTGATTGCTTTCGTCGAACGTGCCAGACATGGACCGGCGGGCGCCAACGAGACAGGCAATCCCGATCAGGGCAACGACGAGGGTGCATCCGTGCAGGCCAAGCGACCAGGTCCGGGACTTTGCAAGCGAAGCTTCCATAAGAGCAAGGCAGTCTTCGCCTGTTGTCGACCCCGTGCAAGTATCTGGTTAGCCGGCTCGGCGGAATGTCAGGTTGATGCGCTGACTGCCGAGGAGCGGGTGGTACCCGTCCCTGAGCGGCAGGACACCGTGGTAGCGCAGACGATCGGGGCCGCATGAGGTTACCTCGCGACACTCAGCACGCGAGCTCTTGCAGGGACGCCCTACTTCGTTGCTGCGCTCAGCAAGTCGAGCGTGTGCTGGTAGGCCGTGCCTTCTCGATCCACCGGGCCGTGTCCGGGCACGATTGTCATGCGGCCGTACTTGTCGCGCAGGCGGCGAATGGACACAGGCCAGGCGCGCAAGTCGGCCGCACCCGTAAAGCCGAGATCTTTGGCTTCGCTCGATTTCAAAAAGCAGCCGGCAAAAAGAACCGAGCCGAAGCGAACCACGATGTTGTCCGATGCGTGCCCAGGCCCCGGATAGAGCGCCTCGAAGCCGCGCGGATCCTGAACCGCCCCGGCTTGGGCCGTAAGCAGGGTGACCACGTTGCGCACGCCGCGAGCCGCGAGCTTGGCCACCGTCAGGTCCAGCGCCGAGACAGGAATGCCTCTGCGCACGAGTGCGGCGATGCCGCCCGCGCGATCAACGTGATCGTGGGTGATGACGGCGCCGATCCAGCGTCCCTTCAAGCTCTCATTGCCCCAGCGCAGAATGGCCTCGGTTTGCAAATCGGTCCACGAGGTATCGACCAGCAGCAAGCCACTCTTGGTGACCAGGATGAGCCCGTTCGATGACATCCGATTGGCATCCGTCGAGCGGTGCACGAGAACCTGCTCGTTCAAGTAGGTGACATCGACCGCAAGCGCGCCCTGCGAGCCGGCGACAATCGGGATGGAGTTGTCCGACGTGAAATTGAAAGGATAGGAAACGATCACGATGCCGCCCCCCTGGGGCTTGGGAAACTTCCACTGCCTGACGGTGCGGACCACGCAATCCTCGACACTCGCATTGTCCATGGTCGAGTTCTGCAGCAACGATGCAATGACCTCGCCCGAGGCGGCGACGGTGAACTGGACCGAAATACGGCCCAAGAGATTCGGATTCTTGGTCAGCTCCCGTTCGTAGCAGAAACGGATTTCAGCAAGGTGGCTGCGAATGACCCTGCCGCTGCCAGTGCCTTCTACTTCTTCTCGCGCAAGGAGCCTCGCGCACACGTGCACGTGCAAACGCAAGAGGCCAGGCCAAATCCTGGCTGCGAAAGGCCCAACCAGCATCTCGGCGAGTGGTCCGCGGCTGAACCTACGGCTTTGCGTCGGGCTTCGGCTCACGCACGGGCGTCGTGGGAACAACCGTCGCCTTTCCCAGCGCGAGGCAGAGGCGGCGGAGTTGTGAGACTCGCTTGAGGCGCAGGGTGACGGCGGAGGGGGACATGTCCACCTCCATCATCCACCTCCTTCGAGGCGCTTGATGTCGTCCTGGTCCTGACCCGAACCACGCAAGCGTTTCAGGCTCACCAGACCCTGGCGCGAAACCACCCACAGCTCGCCCCGCTCCCAACGAACACGCGTTCTTTCGTTCCAGACGCGCTCGATGGCTGGGGTCACGAGAAGCAGGTCCAGGCTGAGCAGATCGCCGGAAGCCGCATCGATCTTGGTTACGCGTCTGATTTCGACCGCCCCGCCGGCAAAGCTCATGGGGTCGGCGGGAATCGTGTAGCCGAGGTCGCGCGCGCAAGCGAGCACGCGCTCGGCCGCGTTCGTCGGAACGACGAGATCGATGTCGATGGTTGCTCTTGGCAGACCGTGGATGGCCATGGCCAGTCCGCCACAGACGGCGTACTCGGCCCCCGCTGTTTCCAGCGCGCCGATGAGGGTCGCGAACTCGTCGTAGAGATCCAACATGCTACCCAAGTCATGATGGCCCGCACGGGATCTCCGGTCAACCACGGCGGACCCTCGGCAGGGGAGGTGCTATCTTTTCACGCGGTCTTGAACAGACTGGGATAGGGCCGATCACGATTTTCCCCTGGCCGGACTTCCAGCTCGAACGGATACCCGATTCCAATTGGGCGGATGCGAACCTCAGCGCTTCGCTGGCAGCAGTCGCGCCGCGAGCGGGATGAAGCACGCGATCAGAACCGCGCTGGCCAAGTAGGGGGCGCGCAAGCCGCCGGTGAAGAGCACCGTTCCGACGAGCGGCCCGAGGGTTCCGCCGATATCGCCGCACAGCTGCACCATGCCCACGGCCACACCGCGGCGCTCGCCCGGGACGATGTCACCGACGAGCGCCAGCAGCGAGGGACTGAGCGCGCCCGCTGCAAGCCCCATGAGTCCAAGCCCCACGAGCAGACCGGCCGCCGTCGGCAAGAGGGCGGTGAGCACGAGCGCCGGCACGAGCGCGACGAGTCCCGCGAGCGCGATAGGCGCGTGGATGCGATAGCGATCGCCCAAGCGTCCGGCGAGCGGCATGAAGATGACCGACGAAACCACCATGACACCCATGAGCAAGCTGGACGTGCCTTTGTCGCCCAAGCCAAGTAGAGAGAGGCCGCGCGCGTGCACCAGCAACGTCACCGTGGTCAGCACCATGCCCTGGGCGGCGAAGGTCACGGCGAAGGTGAGCGCGCAGATAGTCAGGAGGCGTCGGTCTGCCATGGCCGCGAGCATCTCGGACCAGGCCGAACGCCTGGGCGCCGCCACGCGCAGATCGGGCACGAGCCACCACGCGACCAATGTGGCAACAAGAACGCCAATCAGCGCACTTTCGAAGGTCACTGCATTCCCGAAGCGATCCGAAAGCAGTCCGCCCGCGACCAGTCCGAGGGGTACGCCGATGCCCATGGCAGCACGCACGGTACCCGCCGTGCGCCCACCGTGAGCCGCGCCACCGGCGTGCAGCGCCAGCGCCTGGCCGGCAACGAAGACGCAAGCCGATCCAGGTCCGTGCAACAAGCGCCCGAGGAGGAAAAGGATTCCCGGATGCCCGGTCGTGATGCCGAGCGTGTAGAGGATCATGACCGCAATTTGCAGAACGAGACCGATGATGAGCGTGCGCCGACCGCCCAAGCGATCGGTCATGGTGCCGACGAGGGGGCTCGATAGCACGCGCATGGCCCGGTTCGCCGCCAGAATCACCCCGATGAAGGGCACCGGCAGTCCGGCCTGCACGCCGACAATGGGCAGAATGGGAAAGGCGATGCCGCCCGCCACGCCCGCGAGCAGCACGCCTGGGGCAATAGCCAACGCTGCGCGCGCGGCGCTTGCTGACCTCTGCTGGTCGTTCAGGAAAGCACCTGCGCGAGCGATAGGATCGCGTCCTCTATCGGCAATGGGTAGGGTCTCATGGCACGAGGCTAAACGTGATCCTTCCAGTGCGGCCCGGCGGGCCAGACGAGCCGCTCGGCCCGCTCGAACCCGAGCTGCCGCTGAAGCCCGCGCTGCATCCCGGATCGTCCGTGACGGTGTTGCCCTCCGAGTCGGTGTGCGTGGAAGGAGAGCGGCCCGAGCCGCCGGATCCACCGGGGCCGCCTGCGCCACCAGAACCGCCCGAGCCGCCCGGCCCGCCGACGCTGAAGATGATTTGCTTGAGGAGGGCGACCGTATCGAGGCATGGAGCACCGCCACACGCGACCTCAATGACGATATCTCCGCCATTGCCGCCCGGTCCGCCGTCCCCACCCGGTCCACCATCACCTCCGCGTCCACCGTCGCTACAGTCGGAGCCAGCCATGCCCCAGCTGCCCGACGATCCGGTCGCTCCGCTGAAGCCCTGGGCCCCGCGACTGGCGACGTGGAAGTCGCGAATGTTCAATGCCTCCACGACCGCCGCGTACGGACCTTGAGGCGTGCTCACGGTGAAAACAAAGCGGGTCGGAGTCGGTCGATCCACGCGAACGTGGAGGTTCGGCCCCGCGCCCCCCGGAGGTCGCCCGGCAAAGACCAGATCCTCCGGCCGCTCGTAGAAGAGTCCCCACACAAGCGACACGGCCGGCTGTCCCCCAATCCTCACCGGAAGCAGGAAATGGCTATTGGGGGCGAGGGCAATGATCTCAGCCAACGCGACGTTGTCCCTGAAGTGAAAGGCGCCGCCTTTGTCGAGGTAGGCGAATGGATTGTCGAGTGTGACGTCCGATACGGCGATGCACGGGCTCGGATCCAAGTCTCGCTTGTGCTCGCACAAGCTAACACTACTGTGTCAGGGGTGCATAGGCAGGGGCGCCATCGTTCGGGGGACAGACTCCCCCACCAGGCGGTCGATGCGCGAGCGCCCGTCGTAGCCAGGCTACGATTGGCCGGATAATCTGTCCAAAAACTTGCTTCGCTCGGCCAGGGCTCGCGGAATGTTGGACATGGACTACCCACTGGAAGACGAAGGGCTGCATCGGCTTGAGGAGTACTTCGAACGAATCGGGAATGTTCTTGGCGATGAGAAACGACGCGCATCGTTTGCGACCTACGCGATTGGGTTGCTCAGCGACGGTGAACGCAAGAGCATGGAGCCCATTGCCGCGCGAGCGTGCGCAGACCCAGCTCGCATCGATGCCGAGCACCAGAGGCTGGCTCATTTCCTGAGCAATTCGAACTGGCGAGACAAGGACGTCCGTCGAGAGGCAGCTGCGTACGCATTGGAAGTCCTCACCAAGCGCGAGCCGGTCGTGGCCTGGATCTTCGACGACACTGGCTTCCTCAAGCAGGGTAACCACTCGGTCGGCGTGCAGCGCCAGTACACGGGGTCGGCCGGCAAGATTACCAATTGCCAGATTGGCGTAAGTCTCACGGTGGCCACCCCGACGGAACACTTGCCGATCGACTTCGAGCTCTACCTACCGCAGTCGTGGACAGAAGACCCTGTCCGCCGTCTGGAAGCGCGCATACCCGACGAGGTCCAGTTCCAAACCAAGCCCGAGCTTGCAATTGCGATGTTGCGACGAGCGGTTGTTGCTGGCGTTCCACGGGGCACGGTGCTGGGCGACGCTTGCTACGGCCATAGCAGTCTCCTGCGCCGGGTCTGTCGCGAGCTCGAGTTTTCGTACGCTGTCGCGGTCATGCCGACGGACCGCGTGTGGCGCCTCGATACGCGAGGCCGGAAGGTCGACGATAACCCGGTCGCGATCGAAGACTTCGCCGTCGGCCTTGGGCGTGGGGCCTTCCGCAAAACAACTTGGCGCCAAGGCACCAAGGCCCCGTTGTCGTCGCATTTTGCGATAGAGCGCGTACGCATGGTCCAAGGCGATGGCGTCGATGCGGGCGAACCTGAGGTGGTCTGGCTACTGATGGAGTGGGAACACGGCGAAACGGCGCCGACGAAGCATCACGTCCTGTGGTTTCCGGACCAGTCGGGCCGTCGGCTCACGCACAAGGAGGCTGTACGCATCGTCAAACAGCGCTGGCGAACCGAGCGCGCATACGAAGACCTCAAGGGCGAGCTGGGTCTTGATCACTTCGAAGGCCGTCGTTTCCGCGGGTGGCATCATCACGTGTCCGTTGCGCTCACATGTTTCGCCTTCGTCGTCGCCGAGCGCGCCCGCGCTTTTCCCCCTCGGGAGGAAGCGCCGGTCCAGTTGGTCCGCAGCCAAGCGCGTCCAGAACGGCACTTCCAGGATTCCTTCATCACCGCACGCATCGCGATCGCACACTTCCTCGCCCGATGGCTCCCTCGCTGCCCCTTCTGCCACCATCTGCGCAGCCCGACGCCTGCTTCGAAAGCCCGATCAGCTGGTGCTCATGCTCGCAAATTTCGCCCGACCCGAGGCAGGTGACACAGTAGTGCTAACCGGTCGTGAAATGGATTGGAATTGGGCCCACAGGGCACCACGGAGGGAGAGCTCGGGAAGGACGGAAAGATCGGGCCGACCTTCCGCGTAGCCCAGTAAGGTCGCGGTTCGCGTCCACACGCTCTGGCGGACCAGGACGCCTCGCACTGGCGTCTTCCGCCCGTCGAGCGCGGCACTCAAGAGTGGGTGTTCGCCCAGCGCAATGCGATTGTGGCCCTCGCGAATGATGGATTCCTCGACCGCCAGCGCACTATCGCGGACCTCTTGAAAAGGCGATAGCGCAATATGAATGCGCACGATCCGTCGCCGCGCCTGTTCCCGGAGCTCTGCGGAAGGCAAGCGCTCCTCGAAGCGCGTGAGGGTCATCTCGTTTCCGCTTTCCGTGAGCGCATCCATCATCGCTGCATCCACGGGCCGCCCCTGCCACCGGCCGTTCTCGAGGTCGATGGTCGCGACAAACTCCTGGCCAAAGTACGCGGCCACTGGGCCGAGCTTGCCCTTGGCCAGCGCTAGGCGGATCTCCTCGAACAAAGACTCGCGTACTTTCGCGTCGCCGTCCAGGCCGGCCGGCCGCTCAAGATAAAGTCGGTGCAGGGTCGCCAGACGGTCGGACAGTGACGGGCTGCTTTCAAGATCGGAGTCGGTCAGAATCCTTCGGTACGCGCGCCCCACGTCGTCGAACAACGGCGAGACCTCGTCGCGCGGAAGTCTCTTGAGAAGGACATCGATACAGCGGCGCCACAAGACTGGATTGATTTTTCCGTCCACCATTCCAGAGACGAGTGCGGTGCGCACGTCGGCAGTCATCGTGGAGAGATGGGGGCTGCGCGCGTGCAGGTCGCACACGGTAGGGCTGGCATCCGATTGGGCAAGGTAGGCGACCAGTGCCGGCCCCGAGTTGTACTGGATCGACTGGGCCGCTGTCATGGGCAAGGGGAATTGCTGGGCGCACCCGCAAACCAGAAATCCAATCAGAGCCCATGTCCGCATGCGTGAAGATCCTGAGATCTTTCGGACGGTGACGGAGAACGAGTAGCGGTACAGTTTCGGCTCCCGCCGGACAATCATCGGCACTGTCAGCTCGAAGCGGCTACCTTGGTAGCTGGCAGCTTGGCTTCCCGAGGGAGGCAAGATGAACGGAATCAGTCGCGCGCTCACGGTTGCCCCAGGCTGAATCCAACCCAAATCCAGCTGTGGGCGCGGCGAAGTCGAGCTTCCATCCGAGCGTCTCATGGTGATTTGAGCCCACTCGACCTGGAGCACCTGGTCGGTCTTGTTGGTCAGATCCAGGAGGATGGCCCGTGCGCCTGACGGATCGACAGCGATCTCGGCTCGCACATCGGCGTCGTCCAGAACTTCCCGGTCACTCGGCTTCGCCGCCGGGCGAGCGCCCTGATTTTCGAGATGGAAGGTATACGCGTACGGCACCGAGCAGCCCGCGAATGCGAGCGACAAGGTCAGTGCCTGAAGAATGGACAGCCATTCGGCCACAACACGACGAGGATACCTGAATCTCAGGCGAGTTGTCGCAAACGGCCGATCGCTGCCCGTCAGTCGCGCCTTCGGTTGCCGAAGATGCGCAGGAGCATGAGGAAGAGATTGATAAAGTCGAGATAGAGAACGAGCGCGCCTTGTAGGGCCATCTTGGTGGCCGCATCGCCCTCGCCGGCCTGCGCGCCCAGCTCTTTGAGCTTGGCGGTGTCGTAGGCCGTGAGCCCCGTGAACACGATGACCCCGGCGAAGGTGGTCAGCCAGTACAGCATCGGGCTGCCCAGGAAGATGTTGACGATGGACGCGAGGATGATTCCCCACAAACCCATCATGCAAAAGCTGCCGATGCTGGACAGATCGCGCTTGGTGGTCGCGCCGTAGATCGAAAGGCCGGCGAACATGCCGCCGGTGACGATGAACGTGCCTCCGATGGAGCCCGCGGTGTAGCGCAGGAAAATGACCGAGAAGGTGACGCCGCTGAGTGCCGCGTATCCGAAGAACATGGCCGCCGCCGTGCTGGCGCTGACCCGCGCCGCGACGGGCGCAAAGGCGAATACCAAAAGCAGCTCGGCGATGAGCAGGGCGGGAAAGACCAGCGCGTTGCCGTAGATCAAGGCCAGCACGCTGGGGCTCGATGCAACGACCAGCGCCACCAGGCCCGTGGCGCCGAGGCCGAGGCTCATGAACAAGTGAACCCGCTGCAGAAAGGTCCTCGATGCCTCGGCGCTGAGGGTGCCGAAGCTTGCTCTAGTCGTGCCGACTCTTGCTTGATTGGTTCCTACCCATGCCATAGAGATCTCCTTACCACTCCATTCGCTGGAGTCCACACCGCATCGCCTACGAACGCACAAAGGCGTCGTAGATGGCGCGCAGGCCTTTGCCCAGGTCAGCGGCATCGACGCCGACGATGATCGAGATCTCGGATGCGCCCTGGTCGATGATGCGCACGTTGACGCCCGCGTTGGCAAGCGCGGTGAACAGGCGCGACGACACGCCGATCCGGCGCGACATGCCGTGGCCCACGGTGGCGATGAGCGCGAGGTTGCGCTCGACCTCGATGGCGTCCGGATCGCAGGCGTTGCGGATCTCTTGCAGCACCTGGTTCTCGACCGGCTCGAAGTTCTTCTGATCGATGACCACGCACATCGAGTCGATGCCCGAGGGCGACAGCTCGTAGCTGATGCCCTTGGTTTCCAGGATGCCGAGCACGCGGCGTCCGAAGCCACGCTCTTTGTTCATCAGGGTTTTTTCGATCTGAAGCAGGCAGAAGCCGCTGCGCCCGGCCACGCCCGCGATGGGCCGATCCGCCGCCTGGTTTTCCGGCACGATGAGCGTGCCCTTGGCCGTCGGGTCGTTGGTGTTGGCGATGCGGATGGGAATGCCGACCTGCTTGCACGGCAGGATGGCCTCCTCGTGAAAGACGCTGGCGCCCGAGTAGGCCAGCTCGCGAAGCTCGCGATAGGTCACGCGCTCCATGGGCGCGGCGTCGGGCACGATGCGCGGGTCGGTCATGAGCAGGCCCGAAACGTCGGTCCAGTTCTCATACAGGCTGGCGGATGCGGCGCGGGCCAGGATGGCGCCCGAGATGTCCGATCCGCCGCGCGAGAAAGTCTTGACCTTGCCTTGGGGACCTGTGCCGTAGAAGCCAGGCAGCACATAGAATCCCTGCGCGGGCAGGCGCGGTGGCAATTCCTTCCAGGTTCGCTCGTCGACCAAACCGTTCGAAGTCAGGAACACGGCGCCCTCGGCCTCGACGAAGGTGCCGCCTAGGAACGCGGCCATGATGCGCGCCGAGAAGTGCTCGCCTCGCGAGGCGATCCAGTCGCGGTGGGCACCCGCGCGCACCGCCTTTTCGAAGTCGTCGAGCAAGGTGGCAATGCCAGCGCTCACGCCCAGCTCGCTTTCGATTTCCAGGAAGCGCCCGCGCAAGAGCGCCAGCGACGGCCCTGGATCCATGTCGCGCGAAACCATCTCGTGAATGGACAGGAGAATGTCCGTGACTTTGGGATCCTGCTTGTGCCGCTTGCCCGGCGCCGACACCACCACCGCGCGCCGATTGGCGTCGCCCTTGATGATGGACGCCACCTTGCGGAACTGGGCCGCGTCGGCGAGTGAGGTTCCCCCGAATTTGCAGGCAATGGTCATGGTGCTCCTTGATGCGAACGTGAATCCCCTACTTCCCCGATCTGCAAAACCAGATCAAGTCTTATGCATCTAACATCCATGCCAGACATTCTCCACGTGGGCGACTGATCGGGGCGGGTTGCCGGTTTGGCCATGCCCCCCGCCCGTCGCGAGCCCGATTGTCAGCCACCCGCCGGCCTGATTCGGCACGCGCTGCGCGTGGTGCTGACCGGAGTCGCCTTCACGGGCTTCTTTTTCGGCGCGGCTCTCCTCGGGTCCGTGGTGCTGCAGCTGGTGCGTCTTTGGCCAGGCGGCCTGACGGAGCGCCAGCGGCGATGCCAGCGCCTGGTGCGCGCCAGTTGGGTGCTGTTCCACGACTGTATCCGCTGGGCTGGCCTGGTGGATTTCGACCGAAGAAGCCAAGCCTTCGACGTGCGAGCTCCCGCCATCGTCATTGCCAACCACCCCACCCTCATCGACATTGTGGCCCTCACAGTGGCCGTAGGACCGGCCTGCGTCGTGGTCAAGAAGACGCTCTTTTCCAACCCGCTCGTCGGCCCGCTCCTGCGCGCGTGCGGCCACATCGCGGTGGGCTTGCCCGGCGACGGCACGGAATCCGCAGTCGACCAAGCCGAAGCGCGGTTGCGTGCCGGACACGTGGTGATCCTGTTTCCCGAAGGCACGCGTTCACCGGTGGGCGGCCTGGGGCGATTCCGCCTGGGCGCCTTCGAGCTGGCCCGTCGCACTGGCGTGCCCATCTTGCCGGTGCGGATCACGGCCGAGCCGCCGACCCTCTGGAAGGGGCTGCCGTGGTACACGGTTCCTCGCCAGACCGTAGATTTTCGTCTGCAGCCCCTGCCGACTCTTTCCGTGGACACGTCGGCGACCATGGCCGAGTTGCGCGACATCACGGCAACGACGAAGGCAGCGCTGGCCGTGCGGGCGGCGGGGCGAAGAAGTCATAAAAGTTGAACCAGTTGTCGGGAGCCAGGCGGCAATAGTGTTCCAGCCGGGCCGCGTAGGCAGCCACCACTTCTGCCAGGGCGGCGTCCCGGCCGGCGCGTGGCAGATGGATGTCCGCCGCCAAGAGCTCACAATAGAGCTCGTAGCGGCGTGGCGCGAAGTACAGTCCGAAGGCCAGGTAGACGGGACACCCGAGCACAGCGGCGATAAGGAAAGGCCCGGCTGGAAAGTAGGCCTGCCGACCTAGAAACGGCGCCGCCACGGTGCGCGTCCCTGACACCCGATCCGCCAGGATGGCTACCAGCTCGCCCCGCGCCACCGCCGCGCGCACCTCCAGAGCCACGTGCACCACCGAGCCGCCAGCGTCGATGAAGCGCAAGCTTTCTGGTCGTGCAAGACGCGCCAGCAGTGACTGGATGCGGACGGCGTTGCGCACATCTGCCACGATATGCAGCGGCAGATTCTGCGCCTGGCCCAGCCAGCGCAGACTTTCAAAGCTGCCCAGGTGCGCTCCCAGCAAAATAGCGCCGCGCCCACGCTGGGCCAGATCGGCAAGATGCTCTTGGCCGTGCTGGCGGAAATCCAGCGCACCAACCTCGCCACGCAGGAAGAACAACCGGTCCAGCGTGCATTCGGCAAAGCGCAGAAGGTGCCGGTAAACCGGCCGCCATCCGGTGGCCACGCCCACACAGTCGAGGAATTCCCGCGATCGCCGGCGGGCATCCGGGTGGAACAAGAAATAGTACAGTACCACCAGTCGCAACACGGCCTGCGCCGATCGGCGGCCCAGCCCCATGGCAAGCCAGGCGACGATCCACATTCCCCACGCGGATCCGACCTCGCGCACCTGGCGCCAGCCGCGCGAGGATGTTGCTGATCGGGTCACGGTTGATGACCTGCTACATCCCGGCGTCGGCGGTCTCGGTTACGGGCACGCCATTTTGGTTGCAGGAGTAGAAGGAATCGTATTTCCCGACTGTGGGAAGGTTCTGGCCCGACACATTGTTCTGCCAAGCGCACGTGGGCATGCAGCAGTCTTGCATCGTGGTGATGGTGTAGCCCGATTTGAATGAAGAATCCGCCGCGGCCTGCTCGGGCGTCTTGACCGCCACGTTGACCGGAGGCTGATTCTGCGACGCCAACTTGCAGCCAGTGACCTCGGTCAGGTGGGTCGGGCACTCGACCCGTTTCGCATAGATCTTCCAGTTCATGTGGTAGTAGCTGTTGGGATCGTTTGATTGGGTGCACGAACGAATCGACTCGTTGGTCATCTGGGTCGAGCTGGACGCGAACTTGCTGCACGCGGTGGCGACGCTGCTTTGACAGGCCGTCGACGAAAGGGTCGCGGTGGTCACCAGATTGTTGCTTTGGCAGGCCGGGAGTTGCGTAGCGGCGTTCACGCCGCCCGAACCCGGCTCGCCTTCGGTGGGAAACTGGGTATAGAGGTATTTCCCGGAGGGGCTGGTCTTGGAAGAGCTCGGATCGCAGGCGTTGAACGCACCGAAACCGCCCGCGCCCATGAACACGTCGAAATTTTGGCCCCCGCCGGCGGCGGTATTGAACGACTGGACTACCAAGGGTGGTGGAATCGGGATTGCGGATGCGCCATTGCCATTCACCTGCGCCGTGTTCTCAGGCAAGCTGAAGACCAGTTGGTAGCACTGACAGCAACTATTGCTGTAGTTGCCGTCGACACCACCGCTGTCCAAATCGTGGCCAACGACCGCATAGTTGAATCCGGCAAGTCCGTCGTCGCTGGCAGCCTGAATCATCTCGTCGGAAAACAACATGAAACGCGGACAGATGAAGTTCACCTGTGCGCCTTGCTTCGTGCCCTCGCAGGCGTTCTGGCCCGGCGTACAGTTGCCACCGCCCGGCGAGGTCGCGACGCCAGGCTGGCACCCTGGGATATTGAATTGATTTCTCCCTTGATTGGGCGGTGGAAGCACATAGATCGTCGACGACGAAGTATCGGCTGGGGCATCGACTGCCGCATCCGAGGAAACGGAGCCTCCACCGCCGGATGAGGCGATTCCCCCCGCGCCACCGCTGCCTTTGCCACCACTGCCAGCGCCGCCGCCTCCTCCAACTCCGGCGTTGCTGCCGCCCGACTCCGAGCTTCCACCGTTCGCAGTCGAGCCACCGGAGGCCGTCGTTCCTCCCGAGCCAGAGCTGCCGCCACGACTGCTGCCGCCGCCACCACTGCCATCGTTGCCGCCGGTAGAGGGGCTTCCACCCGAGCCGGTGGCACCTCCTGTGTGCGATGCGCCCGTCGCTGCGGGCTTCGCGCAGGCTTGCACACCAAGCAGAAGACCGAGCGAGCACGCGGCCAGCGCCAGGCGGCGCACGGAGCGACAGGCGAACGATGCTGGCGTAACGGTACCTCGAACTGCAGGCATGACAGGAGCGTACGTCATTCCTTCGAAGCCTGGGAAGGCCTACTTGGGGGCCCTAGTGCGTCGTGCGTATCGGCGAGGTAATCCACTTCAAATTCAACGTCTAGGCGTGGAAAGGGGTCGGACGACCCGGCATTCCTCAACGCATCACCTGGTGTCCAATCGCAGGTAGCCTCCTGCCCGCCGGCTCATCCTCACTCATGTTCGCGGCCGGAAGTGTCGATAGACCAGCAGCGTGCCCACTGAGAGCAACATCGGGCGAGATTTGGCTGCCGAACCGCTGAGTGTGCCCACTGCGAAACCCACTGGGCGCGTGCGGCATGTCGGCGAAGTCAGCGCTTCTGCAGCGTTCGTACCGGCCGCACTAGCGTTTATGGCCGTGGTGCTGGCCGCAGCATGCTCCGTCGACCTCAGCAGATTGCGCGCTCGGCCACCTGTGGATTCGAGCGCGAAGGCGGACGACGCACTGGACATCGGTACGAAGTTACCCGATGCGGATGACGCGGACGCGATGGAGGTAGACGCGTTGCTTGATCACCCGTCGGATAGTGGACTTGGCGTCGAAGATTCGTTCGTTGGCAATGGCGTCGATGGGGCGAGCGCGATGTCCGAGGTGGACGATGTCGCGCGAACCGAGGACCTGGTCGAGACTGGCAGTGAGGCGCCGGCCGACCTGCTCTTGGGGACGGGTGGCGTGATCGACATTGGCGGGGCTGGGGACGCGGGCGAAGGCGGCGCGGGTGGCATGGCTGGCATCGACGGCGCTGCAACCACGGGCGGCACCGGCGGCGGATTCGATACGGGTGGGGCCGGGGACGCGGGCGAAGGCGGCGCGGGTGGCACGGCTGGCGTCGACGACGCTGCAACCACGGGCGACATTGGCGGCGGATTCGATACGGGAGGGGCTGGGGGCGCAGGCGGAGGCGGCGCGGGTGGCATGGCCGGCTTGGATGGCCCAGCAGCCACGGGTGGCACGGTGACGCCTCCGGCTGGCCTGGTTGCGTGGTGGAAACTGGACGAAACAGCGGGAAGTGGCACGGCCGTGGACGCCACGGGCAACGGCAACAACGCCACTCTCACCGGGCTGAGCTCGACCTCGGCCTGGACCACCGGGCATACGGGCGGTGCACTCAAGTGCGACGGTTCGGGCGGCGCTTCGGTCAACGATTCGGCTAGCCTGGAAAGGATCACGACCGGGGTGACCATTTCGGCATGGGTTTATCGATCGGATGCCACCACAGGATTCTCGGTGGTGCTATCGAAAGAGATGGGCACCACTGGCGGTGAATACTATTGGCTGGGCCTGTCGGGAAACTACGCAGGGACTTCCGGCTCTTCCGGCACCTTCGCTTCGACCACCGCGGTGCCGATGGGTGTGTGGACGCACATGGCTGCCACCAACGACGGAAGCACAGAGCGCGTCTACGTCAACGGCGCCCAGGTCGCAAGCAGGAACACCTCGGTTGTCTTCAAGGCTGACACCTCGAAGGTGATCATCTGTGGCAACCAGAACGACTACAGTGGCGCCATCACGGAGCGCTGGAATGGCTTGGTCGATGACCTGCAACTCTACAATCGGGCGCTGACAGCGACGGAGATCTCCGACCTGGCCAAGTAGGAACAGGCGGAAGAGGCGCAGGGCCCCAGCATGGTTCTGCGCCGCCTGGCCACGCGCCGATCAAGGCGCGGAGGTGAACGAGGCACTGCGGGTTTGCGACGCTTTGAAGGTACCGCCGTTTCGTGTCTTCTGTGTCCTCTGTGCTTAAATTCAAGATCGAATGTCGAATCCAGATGCCTGCAAGCTGTGCCTTGCCTCGGCTTGCGTGCCCGCGGGGCGCAGCAAGCATAGGGCGTTCGTCTATTGCCCAAATTGCGGGCTGGTGTTCGTGCCTGGCGAATTCTGGCTGAGCGAGGATGAGGAGCGGGCGCGCTACGCCCACCACGACAACTCGCCCTCGAACGAGGGCTACGTGAAATTCCTCGGGCAGGTCGCGGACGTGGTGGCGGGGCTAGGACTCGCGCAACCGCGCATCCTCGATTTTGGCAGCGGTGAGAACGCCGTGCTCGCGGACATTCTGCGCCGGCGCGGGTTCGATTGCGCGGCCTACGATCCGCTGTACGGCAAAGGGCACTCGGCGCTAGGAGCCCGCTACGACGTCGTTGTCGTGTGCGAAGTCATCGAGCACCTGCGCGACCTGCGCGGCGAGATACGAACGCTCAAGGACTGCCTTGGCCCGGGCGGGCGCCTCGTCGTGCGCACGCAATGCTATCCGTCGGTCGACGAGGTGGCGTCGTGGTGGTACGCGCGCGATGCGACCCACCTCAACTTCTTCGCCGAGCGCACCCTGGGATTCGCCGCCGGCCTGTGCGGACTGGGTTGCCTGCGCACCCGCGAGCCTGACATCTTTGTCTGGACCAACGGCCCATGACGGCGGACGGACGACCCACGGACGACGCACGGAAAGCGGCCGGGAAGCGGACAAAGGCCTGACGGTAGCCGGACGGATCCGGCTACGCCGAAATACGCCCGTGCCCAAAGCCGCGAAAGAACTCGATGAGCGTCGCGGGCGAGCCTTGGCACCGTTCTCGCTTTAGTCCGCCATGTGCTTACTCACGTACTTTCCGCAACCGTTCTCGGCATTGAGGCCGCGCCCATCCACGTCGAAGTGGACGTGGCGAACGGGTTGCCCGGCTGCCACATCGTGGGCCTGCCTGATGTGGGCGTGAAGGAAGGCCGCGTCCGCATTCGCGGCGCCATCGAGAACAGCGGATTCAAGTACCCGCTCCGTCGCATCACCGTGAATCTGGCGCCAGCCGACTTGCGCAAGGATGGGGCCGCGTTCGACGTTCCCATCGCCATCGGCATCCTGGCCGCCGCGGGCGCCATCCCGCCCGAGGTGAACGAGAGCTCGATGTTCGTGGGCGAATTGGCCCTCGACGGGCGCGTCCGTCCCGTGCGTGGCGTGCTGCCCATGGCCGCCTATGCCCGAGAGCGCGCAATCACCCGCCTGTTCGTGCCCAGGGAGAACGCCACCGAAGCCGCGGTGGTGGGTGGTTGTTCGGTCATCCCGGTCGGACATCTCGGCGAGCTCATCGAAGCCCTGCAAGGAACGGCGACGCGGGCCGAACCGGCAACGCCGCCGGCTTTCTTGCCTTCGACGGGAGCCGACCTGGCCGACATCCGCGGCCAAGAGGTCGCGCGTAGGGCGCTCGAGATTGCGGCGTCGGGCGGTCACAACATCCTTTTTGTGGGACCGCCGGGGTCGG
>CAVRSU010000005.1:0-14002 GCA_963723955.1 uncultured delta proteobacterium | reverse complement strand
TCGGCGACGAAGTCCGCGATGGTGAAATCCGTTTCGTGGCCGATGGCGGAAATCGTGGGTAGCGGACAGGCCGCGATGGTGCGCGCCAAGGCCTCGTCGTTGAAGGCCCACAGATCCTCCATCGAGCCACCACCGCGGGCCAGGATGATCACGTCCACGTCCGGAACCTGGCAAAGTGCGACCAGCGCGGCTGCGATGGAAGCGGCCGCCCCTTCGCCCTGAACCGGCGTAGGGGAAAGCAGAATCGGCACGGGAAAACGGCGGTGGGCGACGCGTACGATGTCGCGAATCACGGCCCCCTGGCGCGAAGTGACCACGCCGATCCGTCGCGGAAGGAAGGGCAGGGGGCGCTTGCGCTCGCTATCGAACAGACCCTCGTCGAGGAGCTTCTGCTTGAGTGCCTCGAACGCCAGCGCCAAGGCGCCCGCGCCCGCCGGTTCGATGGATGCAGACCTGAAGCTGAAAGCGGCCGCGGCCTTCGTAGATGGTCAGCTTGCCCCGGCAGCGCACCAGTTGTCCATCGCCGAGGCGGAACTTCAGGCGGCCGGCGTCGCGCGCGTACATCACGCAGTCGAGCTGCGCCTCGGTGTCCTTCAGGGTGAAGTAGAAGTGGCCGTTCGCGGATCGCTTGCAGCCCGACACCTCGCCCTCGACGCGCACGTCGCCGAAGCGCGATTCCATGGTCTGCCGGGCGGCCCGCACCAGCTCTGCAACCGCCAGAATGCGCGCCTCCTTGGCGGCCTCGGGCGCGGGCGGGGCCGACTGCGGTGCAGGCGCGGGCCTGGGCGCGACGGCGACGAAATGTTGTTCGAAGGAAAGCTGGGAACTCGCGCTCTTGTCCTCGCCGTCGGCGCCTTGTTTTTCTGTCGCCTGCGGAGGGCCGCCGCGCCGAGCTTTCACCGCGCGCCTCGTGTGGCTGCGCGCTCGTAGTCCGCGGCATCGGTGCGCATGCGTTCGAGATCGGCGCTGGCCGTGCGCCTGAGCTGCTCAGCGCGTGCGGCAAGCCCGGAGTAGCCCCAACCCCAGTAGCGGTTGTGCGCCTTGTGGAAGCGGAGCGTGCCCGCGGCCGTGACGATCTCGGCGGCTTCTCCCGATGGGGCCAGCGCAGGTTGTTGCGATGCCTGCCGCCGTCAGCAGCGCTTGTGTCGTGCGTCCAATCCTCTTGCGTCAGCATCTTGGCGAACAGCGTTTGCGCGTTTTCGCTGGTGGCGCCTGGGCTCGAAGCGCGCAAGCAAACGGACGCGCTCCGGCCCTTCTGGAACCGCGCTTTGGGTGATGTCGTAGCACTCGCGCCATGCGCGCGCGACGGTCATCCATGACCAGTGGGTGTCTTGATCGAGGGCGTTCCACAGTTTGCGAGCTGTCGCGCGCGGCCACGGCGGCGGCGAGCCGCGCATGCGCCTCGGCCGGGCTGCGTCGCGCGGCCGGCACCGCAACCCACGCAGGTCAGAACAAGAAAAGCGAGGAGGACGGATTTCATGGTGGGAAGTGGCCGAAGCAGCGGCCGCGCAATCGCTACGCTAGTTCTGCCCGAGTGGGTGTGCAAGCAGTTGTTCATTCGCACCAGGCGACATGTGCTAGATTCCTTCGCTCTCGACAGTGACCGAAACAGGCGAAAAAGGATCGCAGCCCCCGCTGGATTTTCCCGAGCTAGAATCGGGGGGCGGCGCGTCGCCTGCGGACGAGTTCGCCCATATACCCTCGTCTAGGCGGCGGCATCCCGCCATCGCCCTGGCCGCCACGGCTCTGGCCGCTTTTCTCATCTACCAGATTCACGACGACCTACTCTTCGCCATCTCGCACTCTGACGTGCGCGACATCGGCGACGCGCGCGTTGTCGCATCCACGCCGGTGGACAATTTGCCCATCAACCAGTATGTCCGCTTGTCCGGCATGGCCGACCGTGAGAGCGGGGTCATCATCGATACCGCCGGCTCGTGGCAGTTCACCCAGTTCTTCCGCGTGCTGGGCACGCGCAGCCGGGTCTTCGTCAGCCGCGTTCCCGACCCGATTCCAGTCGAGCAGGCCGAGAAGGACGTCTTCGTCGGGCGGTTGGTCCGATTCGGCGACCTCTCCTTCGCGGCTGCCATTCGCAAGCACTTCGCCAACCGTGTGAGCGCCACCCACTTCTTTGCGCCGTCCGCGGTGCGCGACAAAGTGGCGACCACCAACGGCGGCCCCGTGGTGCTGGCCGACATGCTGGGCGAGCAGGTTTCATTGGCTCCCACCGACGAGGTTTCCATCGACCTGGCCCGACCCGCCGACATGGTGGTCGAGCTGCCGCGCTCGAAGGTTCCCGATGCGGCGGCAGCCCGCTCGGCGGTCGGACAGCAAGGCGGCAAGGTTCTCGACGAGGTGGCGAAGGCCTCGGAGGCCAATAGCATCGCCCTGGTCGTGACTTTTCCCGAAGACAAGCGCGATCGGGCCATGCACGCCCTGTCCGAGCTCGACGAGCACGTGCGCTTTCGTCCCGTGCGCGCCACGCACACGATCCCCATATCCGGCTTGGTGGCGGCCAAGGATGGTTTGCGGGTACAGACGGCGGCCGAAAGCAAAGAGCTGCCACTCGGGCAGATCCTGGCCATCAGCACCCAGGCCACCGTGCAGATCCCCGACGATGCCCTGCTCGTGCGCGAGGGCGAGCGGCCGCGCGATCACCTCAAGGTTCTCATCGTCGCGGCCTTTTTGCTCGGCTTCGCGGTGGTGAACCTGCTGGCCATGCGCGCCCGCGGATAGGGTTTCCCTATGCAGAGAATCTACGATACCCGAGAAGGAAAGAAGGTCGACCTCCAGCTGCGTGAGCCAGGCAAGGTTGGCATCTACGCCTGTGGCGTCACCGTCTACGACCTGTGCCACGTGGGCCACGCGCGCACGTTGATCGCGTTCGACGTGATCGTGCGCGCACCTGCGCCAGCGCGGGTTGGAGGTGCGCCTGGTTCGCAACATCACCGACGTGGACGACAAGATCATCCGCAAGGGGCACGCCGAGGGGCGCAGTGCCGCCGAGGTGGCGAAGTTCTACGCGGACGCCATGGCCGCGGACATGGCCGCGCTTGGCATCGCGGCGCCGGACATCGAGCCACGCGCCACCCTTCACATCGCCGAGATGATTGAC
Source organism: uncultured delta proteobacterium (assembly GCA_963723955.1). Taxonomy (GTDB): domain Bacteria; phylum Myxococcota_A; class Polyangia; order Fen-1088; family Fen-1088; genus Fen-1118. Next base: position 10,887 of record CAVRSU010000005.1, on the reverse strand, counting down.
GTCATCCGGCGCTTGGAAGAGCGCGGTCTGGCCTACGCGGCCGAGGGTGATGTCTATTACTCGGTCGCGGGCTTCCCAGGCTATGGCGGGCTTTCCGGACAAAGCATCGACGATCTGCAGGCCGGCGCGCGCATCGAGGTCGGCGAACACAAGCGCAGCCCGCTCGATTTCACGCTGTGGAAGGGCGCCAAGCCGGGCGAACCCCAGTGGCCGAGCCCGTGGGGAGCCGGGCGCCCAGGCTGGCACATCGAGTGCTCGGCCATGTCCCACAAGTATCTTGGCGACGCCTTCGACATTCATGGCGGCGGCTCGGATCTGATCTTTCCCCACCACGAAAATGAAATCGCCCAGTCCGAGGGCGCCTTCGGATTGTTCGCGCGCCACTGGATGCACTCGGGAATGGTCAACTTCGGCGGCGAGAAGATGTCGAAGTCACTGGGCAACGTGGTGACCATTCGGCGCGTGGCCGAGACGCACGACCTCGAAGCCTTGCGCCTCTTGCTCATCAGCGTGCACTACCGCAGCCCGGCCAACTTCACCATCGCCCGTACGGACGATGGCCAGCCGGTGTACCCCGATCTCGACGAGGCCGAGGCGCGGCTCGACTATTTCTACCGCACGCTGGAGCGCCTTGACGCCTTCCTGGCCCCGCTGCTCGCCAAACTGCCCGCAGACTTGCCGCCGTCGGAGCTGGCCAAGAACGCCGGCGCGGCCATGGACGACGATTTCAACAGCGCGGCCGCCATCGGGCACCTCTACGACGCCTTCGTGCTGGCCAACAAGCTGCTCGACGATCCCAAGGCCATGCCCAAGCCCGAGCGGCAGCAGACCCTGGCCGCCATCGCGCGCGACGCTCGCACGGTGGGTGCGACGCTTGGGATCATGCTCAGGCCGCCGTCGGAGTTTCTGCTGGCGCGGCGGGATCGCCTGTGCGTCCGGCGCAACATCGATCGCGGCGCGGTCGAGGCGCGCATCGCCGACCGCACCGCCGCGCGCGCGGCCAAGGACTTCAGAGCGCGCCGACGAGATCCGCGCCGAGCTCAAGGCAACAGGCGTGGAGCTGATGGACACGCCCGCGGGCACCACCTGGCGCGTGACCAGCTAGCGGCAAAGGTCGAGGTCGCGTGATCGGTGTCTTCGATTCCGGCTTCGGCGGCCTGACGGTCCTGAGGTCGCTGGTTGCGCGCTTGCCGCAATACGATTACTTCTACCTTGGCGACAGCGCGCGGGCGCCCTATGGCAGCCGCAGCCTGGAGGTCGTGCACAGCTTCACGCGCGAAGCGGTCGAGTTTCTGTTCGACGCCGGCTGTCCCCTGGTGGTGCTCGCCTGCAACACGGCCTCGGCGCAAGCGCTGCGCACCTTGCAACAGCGGCACCTGCCGGCGCACCGTCCGGATCGCCGCATTCTGGGCGTGGTGCGGCCGTCGGCGGAGGCGCTTGGCGGGGCTGCCGCCGGGCGCGATTCCAGGCGTGACCCAGCCCTCGCTGACCGAGGGGACCGTGGCCGTGCTGGGAACCGCGGGCACGGTGGCGTCGGGATCGTACGGCCTTGAACTGGCCAAGCTGGCGCCGCGCCTGCACCTCATCGAGCAGGCCTGTCCGCTGTGGGTGCCGCTGGTGGAGGCGGGCGAAACCTCGGGACCGGGCGTGGACTACTTTCTGCACAAGTACCTCGATCCGCTGTTCGCGCGGCCCGATCCGCCATCGCGCCTGCTCCTGGGCTGCACGCACTATCCGCTCTTGCAGGCCGGAATCCGCGCCATGGTGCCGCCCGCGGTCGAGATCGTCGACCAGGGCGATCTGGTGGCCGAGCGCCTGGCGGACTGGCTGGCCCGCCACCCAGACATGGAGCAGCGGCTGTCGCGCGAGCGCCGGCCGGCGCTATGCCACCACCGACGATCCGGCCTGGTTCGCCGCCCAAGGCGAGCCCATCATGCATGCGCCCATCGCGGTCGAGCGTGTTCGGCTTTCGCCCTGGCAGGATCAGCGAAGAACCAGTCACAAGTAGAGCCGCAGGGCCAGCACCTGGCGCAGGTTCGAAACCACGCTGCGAAGATTGTTCACCTTGGAGACTCCGCCTGCGCGTGGACGAATGGTGATGGGAATATTCTTGATGCGCGCACCGGCCCGCACCTGGCGCAGGATGAATTCCATGAGCACGGTCCAGCCGCGGCCCTGCGAGACCAGCCGGGCGCCGTCGAGCAGAGTGCGACGAAACATCAGGATTCCCTGAAAGCGCGGGAACCGGCCGAATAGCACGCGGAGAAGTATGCGCTCGGCAAAGGAAAGGAGGCGGCCCGCAACCGGTCCGCCACGCTCGGGCAGGGTACCGAGAATGATGTCCACGTCGCCGATGGCGGCAAGATAATGGCCGATGATGCTGGCGGGAAACTGGCCGTCCGCCGGAAAGAAGGTGACTAGGTCGCCCCGGGCCTGGGCGAATCCCGTTCGATAGACGGCGCCAAGTCCGAGGTTGGTGTCGTGATGATGGACCCGCACGTCCGGGAGAGCAGCCGCCATCTCGTCCGCGATCTTGCCCGTGCCGTCCGAGCTGCCGTCATTGATGATGAGCAGCTCGTGGCCAGTACCCAATCGGGCTAGCTCGTCGTGGATCTCGGTCGTGACCGCAGCAAGGCTGGCCGCTTCGTTGAACGCCATCAGCACGACGGAAATGCGCGGCGTGGCTGCCGTGGTTGGGGCGGTGCTCGCGGGGATCATGCCATCAGGATATGCCGTCAGTGCCACATGGGACTTGATATTCTTGCGATTGCTTCCGATGCTAACAGCAGGGGAAACGTTATGCCGAATTTGCGTCACGCACTTGCGATCCTAGTTCTTGGGGGCCTTGCTGGATGCAATCAGTATCCCAAGTCGCTCTATTGTCCGCAGGGCATGCATGAGGTCGCGTCGCGCTCGGAGCCGGGCAAGCACGTTTGGTGTGAATCGAAGGACAAGGTTCGCGCGCAGTGGATCGAATGGCACGCTGGAACCACGCAACCCAGGCAGAGCTGCAGCTATCGAAGCCTCAAACCAGAGGGATCATTCACGGCGTGGCATCCTGAAGGCAAGCCGTGGGTGCAGGGGCAGTTCGTGGCAGGTCAGACGGCGGGGAAGTGGAAACAGTGGGATGTGGCCGGAAACGAGGTCGCCGAGGGGGACTACAGTGGCGGACGGCTGGTCGCGGGCGCGCCGGTGGCGGGCATGTCTCTTTGCGAGAAGATGGCGCGCCAGTAGCACAGCTACGAGCCAGTACGACCCAGATCCCTGTATGCGCAAATGCAACAGCCTGGAAATTGCCAGAGAGAGTCCGTGTGTCGACCCGCGGCAAGGGTGCAGCCAAGACAGTCTCAACGCATGCCAACGTCATCTCGGCGCGACTCGTATGACGTCCAGGATGTCCCGGTCGACGAGAGCAAGTCGACGGGAGTTGCATTCGTCGTCTTTCCGGGCGGCGGGTACCAGTTCCTCGATATGGAGACGCACGCCACGGCGCTCGCCAATCTACTGGGCCCCCAGGGGTTTGCGGTGTTCGGTCTCATCTTGCCGTGCCAGGGGATCATCTTCGGGGACAGCATCACCGAAGGGATCAACACGACGCCAGGGAGCGGTGGCGAAAACGACCAGGCCGACGCGACATTAGGCTGGGCGTACCTGCAAAAAAGGCTGCTGAGCTGCGAGATTGGCGTTGTCGGATTCGGATACCAGGGCTTTAGCCACGTCGGCAACGGCGATGTGCCGGTTTTTGGCGATGCGTGGCCCTACCTATTCTCGACTCTTCCGCGCAGCTTCAGCGACATTGGGTTCGTCATCGTCAATCAGGGGACGAACGACGGCACCAACGACGAAACTTCCCTCGAACAGACATTTCTGACCAACATTCTCAGTGTCACAGCGTCGACCGATCCCATCGTCATTCTGCGCCCATTCAACGGAGCTCAGAGCGCTAACTGGAAAAAGGCCATCGCCACCGTAGGCAGCTCGCGCGTACATTTCGTGGATACGACCGGATTTTTCGACACGTCCGAGAGCGTCGATGGACTTCACCCGAACGCGACCGCGGACGCGAAGATCGCGCCGCTCATATCGGCCCAGGTCTCGGCGATCTTGAAGTGAGCGGCACAGCCTGCTTGTCGACGAAGACGTGCTCTCCGTCGAGACGCCCGACCGCAAACCAAGGGGGCTCGGAACTGCGGGTGTAGCCCAGCTGCGCGTGTAGATCTTTCGCACTTCGTGTTCGCAACATCGGCACCCGTAATGTCATTGGTCTCTTTGCTGGCCAGGTGAGCCAGGACGGATGAAACTTTGGCGATGCTAGACACCCGAAGTGACCGAAAAGCTGTCGCAAAAATTCTGCCACAGATTCGTGGACATTCGCAGCTTGAATCTGCATGTCTGAACGGCCAAAGTAGCAACCAATGCTTCCGTTCGCCAGCGGCCGGGGATGCGCCCTCCGATGGACCAGATCAGTGCTGCTCGCAGTGGACAGTAGCCGGAGCACAATGGGCAAGACAACAGGCTGGCTTTCGTTGGCAGTTGCACTTTTGTGTCCGTTTGCCTGCACCATTGACAAGTCTGGACTAGGTGTGGCGAGTCCCGAGGAGGGAACCTCAAGTCCTGGAGGCACTGGCAACGCGGATGTCCTCATCGGAATTGGCGGAGCTGGGGGGCAAGGCGGCACGACAATTGGTGCCCAGGACGGCCCGGTCGCGACGGGCGGCACGGCGGCGATCGGCGGGATGGTGGGTTCTGGCGGCATTCTGGCCACGGGCGGCCTTGCGCGTACCGGCGGCAGCGTTGGCGCGGGTGGTATCCTCGCCACAGGCGGCCTGGAGTGGACCGGCCTCACGCCAGCCTGGAACAACTCGCGGATGGGGAGCAGCCGTCGCGTGGCATCGTCGCCCAGCCGACGCGCGATGGTTGGCAGGTCGTGCAGTTGCCCGGGCAGCAAGGTGACCTTGAAGCCCGAGTCGCGCAGTCGCGCCGGCAGATCGCCATCGCAAGCCCCGCAGTGGTCGATGATGTCGACGGCCCTGGGATCGCGGCGACCGGCGATCGATGCCCGAACCGCCAGCAATCGTTCGGTGCCGGCGCGGCTTTGGTTATGAAACGCCAGACCGTAGGGGCCAGCGAACAGGAAGGCTTCGCGCAGTTGGTCCTCGGTCATGGTGAGCCCGGCCTCTCCCGAGTCGCCCTTCGCGCTCCCAGGCGATTGCGGCGTCGCCCCTTCAACGGCCGCCTCGCTTAAAGAGGTGTCCAAGAAGAACTTGGCGCCCAGGTAGCGGACCCGCGAATCGCGGCCGCCGAACGGCGTGGTTCCGATCGACTTCATGAGAAAATGCGTGATGGGCAGACTGCCGAATGAGCGCGCCGCCACCCGTAGCTTGAGCAGACCCGCCTCCGACAGCCTCAGGTACTGCGCCATATGCACAGGGTAAAACGTGTTGTCGCCGATCGTGGTGACGCCATAGCGAAGCGCACGCTGCTGCGCCGCCAGGATGGCCTGGGCGACGGTCTGCGGATCGATCTCCGACGACACAAAGCGAACGGCATTCCAGGCCGCCTGATCGACGAGCACTCCTGTGGGCTCCCCCGCGGCGTCGCGCACGATCTGTCCGCCGGGAGGATCGGGAGTGTCACGATCGATGCCCAGCCGGGCCAGCGCTGGTCGGTTCAGGTAGACTAGGTGCCCTCCCTTCAACGCGACGAAGGCCGGCGCGTCGGGCGACGGAAGCAGGCGGTGGAACAGATCGTGCGTGGGCAAGGTACCACCGCAGGCCTCCAGCCCCAGGTTGCGCGCCACCACGAAGCCGCCCACACGCTGGTGGTCGGCCTGCACGAGCGCGCCCGACAACTCCTCCGCTGTCCGCACCAGCCCCAGATCGGTCTGTATCAGGCTCAGCCCGCCGTCCACCAAGTGCACGTGAGCGTCGATGAACCCGGGCGCAACGAACCGGCCCCCGAGATCGTGCGTTTCGGCACCGTTCCACCCGATGGGCAAGCCTGCGCCGCGGCCGACGTCCACGAATCGCCCATCGCGCACCACGAACCAAGAGCCATCGACCGCCCCGTCTTGGCCCGTGAACACTGCGCCGTTGTAGTAAACGACCGCGCCCGCCCCGGCTCGTGGCTCGGCGTGCGTGGGTGGCGCGAACAACGTCGCGAGGACGACGACGCCAAGCCATGGAAGTATCGGAGCCCTGAATGTGTGCGGCATATTGCGTGTGTTCGGGGGCGTGGACCTCGCGCCGCTCGCGATGATGCCCTGAAACCAGAATACGTCCAATGGTCACGTCAAGGAGGGTCGAGGTCTGCCCGCGGCCCGGAAACCGGGATTGCTGGGTGCCGCGAGCGCTCGGGGCTCGCGAGGCGCAAGAGTGGAGCGGATCCTCGAAAACGGCGCCTTATGCCGAGCTCGGCATAACCCGCGCTTTTCGAAGACCGTCTCCACCGATGAGAGGTGAAACTGGAAGATCGCTTGCGAACGGACCTACTTGGGCGTCACCTTCATCACCGCGCCGGTTGCGACCGTACCTTGTTGAATGTAACTCGCCCAATAGACGCTCGTCGCATCGACGGCTATGCCGTAAGATTCTCTCGGTCCCAAAGCAGAGTACGGTGGGGAAGCGAGCATAATAGGCGTCCCTCCGCTCAGTGGAACCTTCATCACGGCGGCGTCACCATTCGCAGCACCGTCCCCACTATTTACCCAATAGATGCTGTTCAAGTCCGCCACCATGCGCCTGGGATCGTTCTGGCCGGAAGCGATGGTCACGGCGGTTCCTCCATCGAGCGAAACCCTCATTACGGTGCCATTGCCGACGGTACCGTTGACCGCATTCGTCCAATCGTTGCCCCGATTCGTCCAATAGACGTTGGTAGAATCGACCACAATACCACAAGGATTGTTCTGGCTTGCCGCTAAGGTCACGGGCGTGCCTCCGTCAATTGGGAGCTTCATCACCGCGTTCTTGCCGAGGGCCCCCGCCGGGCCACCGCCCATGTTCGTCCAATAGACGCTGGTCGAATCGACCGCAACGCCATAGGGGCTGCCGGAGGCAAGCTCGATACTTATGCGGTTGCTTGAGTTCGGCGGAAAACCGCCGCAGGCAGCGACGACAGCAGGGGCGGAAACAAGAAAATATTTCATGTTCATTGACATGCTGGAAGTCCCGCTGGCTAGGCGATTTATTGCTATCTCTTTCCCGCGAGGCGCGCGGGAACGCTTGCGGGCCACGGGAAATGGGAGCATGCAGGGACCTGCCACGCAAGCGGCTCGGAGCAGGACCGTGACCCAACGCGCGCAGCTGTGGTGAACAATGCGGGCTAGTTGGGGGCTAGAAAATCCGACGCCCTTGTGTTAGTCAAGGCTCAACCAAGACACAGGCAGTCCTTTTTCAACCAAGACCAAGGAGAAACACCAACATGAAGACTCTCATTTCGATGCTGATGGCAGTGGTTTTCGTCGCCGGGACGGCGGGCATGGTCCGCGCGGACGGCGCCGAAATGTTCGGCAAGAAGTGCGCCGGCTGCCACGGCAAGGACGGCAAGGCCGAGACCTCCATGGGCAAGAAGCTCAACATCAAGAGCCTCGCCGATGCCAAGGTTCAGGCGGCCTCGACGGACGCACAGTGGGAGAAGATCGTCCTGGAAGGCGTCAAGGGGGCCGACGGCAAGAACGTCATGCCGGCGTTCAAGGTGACTCCCGAAGAGGCCAAGGATCTGGTCAAGGCCTGCCGCAGCCTGAAGAAGTAGCGACGGATTCCGAACCAGGTGTCTCGCCCGAGCTCGTCGGCATTCGCGCGATCGAGCGAGACATCCTGGTGTCTTCAAGAAAAGCGCGCGAGCTGGGAACCTGCACGCCATCGAGCCCGGAAACAAAGGCGGCAAGCGATCCCTGACGGCAGAGCTGAATCTGGTGCCGTATATCGACCTGCTTACTTGCATGGTTGCGTTCCTGCTCATCACGGCGGTTTGGACGCAATTGGCGCAGCTCAAGACCAGCCAACACGACGGCAAGAGCGACGACGCGGACCATCCGCCACCCATGGCCAAGATCGCGGTCGTGGTCGGGCAGGACGGAATCAATCTTGTGGTGAACCAGGAGCGCGAGATTCTCCCCGACAAGAATGGCCAGCCCGATTGGTCCTTGCTAAGTACGCTGCTCAAGAAGGCGAAGGAACAGTTCCCGGACAAAGACGACGTCCAGATCGCATCCGAGGACTGCGTCCTCTTCGAGCGCCTGACGGGCGTAATGGACACGACCATCGCGGCTGGATTCCCCAGCGTTTCGCTCGTGCCCAGCGCCGAAGCCGGCTTGTAGCGGCGCGATGCAGTGGCGTAAGGTGGACGCTTGCACCGGTCGGTCATCTGCGCAACCATTTCCGCCAACATGCGCATCGACCCCATCCGTACTGAGAGACTCGTGATTCGCGAGATCGAGCCGCGCGATCGCGAGCCTCTGCTCGCCATCGTTCGAGATCCCGACCAGATCCGGCACATGCTCCTGGTTCTGGATACCGAGGAGCAACTCGACGGCTTCCTGTCGCTGGCGATCGCAGAGGCAAGCGCGCAGCAAAGGTTCCAGTGGCATTTCGCGGTGGAGGACGCGACAAGCGGCCGTTACCTCGGGAGCTGTTGCCTCATGGTCGAGCACGACTCCCTGAGCTCAGCCGAGCTTGGGTATTGGTTTCTGCGAGAGGCCTGGGGCAAAGGTTTTGCAACCGAAGCCTCGGCGGCGATCCTCGATCTCGGTTTCTGTCGTCTGGGGTTTCACCGCATCTGGGGAAAGTGCCACACGGAAAATGTCGCTTCCGCCAAAGTCATGGAGAAGCTCGGCATGACCTATGAAGGCACCCTGCGCGAGCACGTGTGGCTGCGTGACCATTTTCGCAGCTCGCGGATCTACGGCATGCTGGAAAACGAATATCGAGGTGCCTAGGAGCAGGTGGCGCCAGCGTCGGCTTGGCAGGCGTCGGGTATGGCCGGACCCACGGAGGGCAAGAAGAAGTCCTTGCACAGACAGAGTTTCGCGCAGCATAACTTGCCTACGCCGAAGGGGATCGCGCAGGTGAATCCCTTCTGGCAGCGGGTGTCGTGCGGGTTGCTGAAGTCCCGGGTTTGGCCATTGCAATCGTTGTCCGAGTTGCAGCGAACGGTACAGTACGCCCCGGTGTTGAGGTCGCTGGATACGCCCGGCTGCACGGCCGGCTTGGTGCAAATCCCGCTGGGGCAATCCCTCGATGCGACGCTGTAGCCCGCCTGCAATGCGCTCAGTGGGCTTGCGTCGAAGGTGATATCGCACGGCCGGCCGATGGCCTTGTCCTCGCACCCGGATGCGCCAAGCACGATGGCCAACGCGAGCGAAACGGACCAACCCAGTCGCTCGGCCATGGGGCGAGGCTTGCGGTCTGCGGTGCTGGCGTTGTGGAACATCTAGGGACTCCTTCCGTCCGCGCGGATGGGACGATACGGGGCGTTCATTCTCCGGCGGCTTGGGTGACCAAAATACCCCGGACATGGAATTCGAGTAAAGGAAACGCCGGCCTGTTTCAACCTGTTGGCTCAGCTGAGCCGCCGCATCCAGCAGCATGTGCTCGGTTTCCTCCCAGCCGATGCAGCTGTCCGTGATGGAAACGCCGTATTTCAGCGGCACGCCCTGCATCCAAGTTTGCTTGCCCGGCGAAGAGGTTGCTTTCGATCATGACGCCCAGGATGGCCTTTTGCCCGCTGGCGAAATTCTGCACCACCTCGGCGAAGACCGACCCTTGCTTGGTGTGGTCCTTGCCGGAATTGTCGTGCGAGCAATCCACCATCACGCCGCGCGCCAGGCCCTCGTCGCCCACTGCCTTGGCCGCGATGGCGATGTCCTCGGGGTGGTAGTTGGTTCCCGAGGCGCCGCCGCGCAGGACGATGTGCGCGTCCTGATTGCCCAGGGTCTTGACCACCGACGAGATGCCATCGGCGTTGATGCCCAGAAAAGCGTGCGCGTGGCGGGCCGAGAGCATGGCGTTGATGGCGTTTTGCAGAGCGCCGTCGGTGCTGTTCTTGAATCCGACCGGCATGGACAGCCCGCTGGCCATTTGCCGGTGGACCTGGCTTTCCGTGGTGCGCGCGCCAATCGCCGCCCAGGAAACCATGTCGGAGAGGTAATGCGGGACAACGGTGTCCAGGAACTCCGTCGCGCAAGGCAGGCCAAGGCCGGCGATGCGAAGCAGGATCTTGCGCGCCAAGGTCAGCCCGTCGGAGATTTCGCAAGAACCGTCGAGGTGCGGGTCGCTGACCAGCCCCTTCCATCCCACCACCGTGCGCGGCTTCTCGAAGTAGGTTCGCATCACGACGAGCAGATGCTCTTGTGTGGCCTCGGCTACCTTCTTGAGCCGCTGGGCGTAGGCGAATGCCGCTTCGGGATCGTGAATCGAGCACGGCCCGACCACGACCACAAGCCGTCGCTTGTCTTGTCCGTGAATCATGGCCGAGATGGCAGCGCGGCTCGCGCGCACCATCTGGCGGATCTCCTCGGTCGGCGCCATTTCTTCTTCCAGCTGGCGAGGCGTGACCAGGGGAGCGAATTCGGCGATGCGTAGGTTCTTGGTCTGCAACATGGGAGCTTCCTTTTCCGAAAAACGAAAAAGGCCCTGAGGGTTACTCAGGGCCTTGGATGACTTCGATGCAAGCGCTGCTTAGGCGAGTCCCCACGGCCCTGGCTTCCACCAGGTATAGCTAAAGTAGCCAAAGAACGCAGGGCGACGCTGCATAGGAATGCCCTACGTTAGCACGTGCTTGGGCGTGGTCAACTGGTGCGATCAATCTGCACTGGTGCTGGTTGTAGCGCCTTGGCGCGGAGGAACGAGCAGAAGGAGACCTATGTGTTCGTCCGGGCCTCTCCTC
>CAVRSU010000004.1:0-24653 GCA_963723955.1 uncultured delta proteobacterium | reverse complement strand
CATCAAGACCATTCTCAAGGGCTTCTCCTACACCGAGGGACAGAAGTATTCGGAATGGAAGTCGGGCGACAAGATCGCCAAATACGGGCTGTCGGCCCTGGTCGTGGGCGGCGCCGTCGGCGTGGCGGCCAAGCTCGGCTTGTTGGGCAAGCTGGCGGGCGTGCTGGGCAAGCTGTGGAAGGTCATCATTCTGGGCATTGCCGCGCTCGGTGCCGGCCTCAAGGGCTTGCTCTTCGGCAAGAAGAAGGAAGAAGCTCCGCCAGCCGATACGGCCAACAAAGGCGAGTAGAATCGATTGAGCGAACTCGCCGAGCTCTACGTCCTTTTCCTGGTCCTGTACCTCGTCGAGTGCCTGGCCTGGGTTCCACGCCGGGCGGTGGGTTTCTTCGCGCTTTCGGGACGCTGGCGGGGGCGTCCCGCTTTCCGGCCCAATGCCAGTTGGTCCATCTCGGTGGTGCTGGGCAAGCCTTGGCCTCCGCTTTCCCCGCCCTGGCTCGCCGAGCCCCTGCCCTTGGCCATCGATCCGCTTGGCATCACGCTGATTGAATCGGACAAGCGTCGACTGACCTGGGAAGAGCTCGATCCGGTGTCGGCGCACGGACACCGGGTGGAAAGCGGCGCGCTCCTGCTTGCCACCATGGCCTCGCGCAAGGGCGCGGCCGCCTTGGTGGAGGCGCTGGAAAAGGCGCGCATCCTTCCCGCGAAAAAGCGCGAGGCCCATCTGCGCAGATTCCTCGATACCCGCTTCGACGTGGATGCGCCCCTGGCCCGGCAGCGAGAGCTCCAGTCGAGCGTACGTGCCCTGCGCGCCTGCTCGAATGCGCTTTGGTTGTCTTTGTTCGGCGGATTGGGTGTGGCGGCGTTCACGCGCAGCACGCTGGTCTTGATGGTCGCAGCGGCCATGTCCCTGTTGCTCTGGCCGGTGAGCTCCGTGGTCTTTTTCATCACCCTACGCAAGTTGCGCTGGCTACCGCGCGAGCACTGGCCCGAGCTCTCCAAGCGCCTGGTGGCCTTGCTTTCTCCCATCTCAGGCGTGCGCGGCGTGGACATGCTGGCCCGTGAGGTGTGGGCCAACTTGGATCCCATGACCGTGGCCGCTGCCCTGCTCTCGCCGAGAGATCTGGCGAGGTTCGCGCGCCCATTCTTGGTGGCAATGCAACCACGGCACAGCGACGAGCTCGCCTGGTGGCACGCGGAGATTCGCCAACGCATGGAGCGCGTGCTCGCCCAGAAGACCGTCGACCTTAAAACCCTGTTGGCCCCGCCCGTGCGTGAAGGCAAGCACGCAGAAACCTATTGCCCCTCGTGCCTGGCCCAGTTCGAAAGCGGGCGAAAAGCCGGCGAGCCCTGTCCCAACGATAGTTGTCCCGATGTTCCCTTGCGCGCCTTCGGCGAAGATGGAACACAATAAATTGGCCCCCCGTACTCAGCAGGCTCTCTTCCGTGGACCAAACGGATGCTGAGTACGGAGGGCCCCCCACTTCCACCTAGCTACAGGAGTAAACAGGAACGAACGATTTGATGTTGTTGCGATCGATTCGGTGCAGGCAACCTCACTCAACCAAGACCGAGGAGACCTTCGACATATTGACTGGCTGAGAACCCCCAGGCGTCGTTGGGATTGACTCGCGCGAGCTTTCCGCGGAAATCCTCGACGTTCTTGTAGCCGTGGGCATCCATCCACCCGCTGAGGTCGGCCAGCATCTTGGCGATGTGCCACCGGCTTTTCGCGGATGATGACGCCGACCACCTGCGTGGCGCGTGCGCCCGCGAGCAACATCTTGGCCACGTCGCGTCCGCTGCTGATGCCGGTGCTGGCCGCGATGCCCGACCGGATGCGATTGGCAAGCAGCGCCACCCAGCGCAGAGGCAAGAGCGAATCGCGCGACTCGGTTTCCTGGTAGCGCGCCTTCTTGACCTCGGCATCCACGTCGATGTCGGGTTGGAAGAGGCGGTTGAACATCACGAAGCCGTCGGCGCCCGCCTCCTCGAACCTGGACACGACGTTGAGCAGGTTGGTGTAGAACGGGTGCAGCTTCACGCCGATGGGGACGCGAACGGCGTTGCGGACCTCGTTCAGAATATCCAGCTCGCGGCTCTCGATGTCGGCCGCGGTTACGCCAATATCGTTGACGGGCGAGTAGAGGTTGAGCTCGATGCCGTCGATGCCGGCACCTTCCAGGGCCTTGGCGTACTCGGCCCATTGGATCTTGGTTACGCAGTTGATGCTGGCGATAAGCGGAATCTTGATCGCCTTGCGCGCCTCGGAAACCCAGTACACGTGCGTTCGCGTACCCGCGTGTTCCAGGTGCGGGAACATCGAGGTGGCTTCCGCCGAGGTTTCGTCGTGCTCGGCCAGGTCGCGCTCGAAGGCCTCGGCGTCGATGCGCACTTGCTCCTCGAACAGGGACTTGAGAACCACCGCGGACGCTCCAGCAGCCTCCATGGCCTTGATGGTGTCGACGCGGGTCGAAAGCGGGGATGAGCCGACCATGATGGGATTCTTGAGCGGAATTCCCATGTAGCTCGTTCGTAGATCGGACATGCTGGCCTCCCTTTTTTGAATGGAACCGTTGTGGTCCCATTTGGTCCGGGAAAAGGATCCCAAGCTAAGCTTGCCTATGGGATGCCGCAGGGCCGTGGGTGGTGACAAGAAAAACGTAGGTTGGTGGGAGCGATCGACCAGCAGGCCTATCGTCGCGTCCCGGGCGTTTCGCCGACCACGCGCACGACCGCGACGCTGAGGTTGTCGAGACTGCCGATGGCGTTCGCTTCGTCGACGAGCTTTCGGCAAGCGGTGGCGGCGTCGAGGCCTTTCACAAGCGCCGCGATCTCCAGATCCTCGAACACGCGATTGAGGCCATCGGTGCACAGAATCACCACGTCGCCTTGCACGAGATCGAGCTCGAACAGATCGACGGAAACGATCAGCTCTCGACCAAGGGTCCGGGTGAGCGTGTTGCTGCCTTTGAGCTCGTAGTGGCCGGTCTCCGCTGCGGCTTCCGCACCGACGGTGTGGTCCTTGCTCAGCTGGTTGATGTAGCCGTCGCGGATCAAGTACACCCGGCTGTTGCCCACGTGCGCGGCGGTCATGTCGCCCTCGCTCACCGCCACCGCGGTCAGGGTTGTGCTCATACCGCGCAACTGGGGAACCACCACGGCCATGTCGTAGACCTCGTAATTGGCGTTGCGGGTCGCTCGCACCAGTCGTTGTGCTTGGGTCATTCCTGGCGCGAGCTCGCGGAACGAACGCATGAGAGCCAGGATGGCGCGTTGGCTGGCGAGATCGCCCCCTTCTAGGGTGGCCATGCCATCCGCCACCGCAACGAGACCACAGGTCTTGTTCTTGATGTACTTGCCACAGTGGTCTTCATTGTGGCCGCGCTCGGTGCCGGCATCGCTGAGTGCCGCCATCTCGATCTCGAAGGGCTCTGGATTGCTGTTGGTCATCGCCGGCTGACCTAAGTCTGTCCGTGCCCCTTGCTGCCAGCAATGGCCCGCACGACGGATAGGCCCCGACGGCCGCACAATTTGCCCAGCCTTCGTGGCAGGGATACGCGCACGATACCTGCCGCTAACCCCCGCGTTTCTTCCGCAGCAATCGGGCGAGATCCCCGCGCTCGGGTTATGATGCGACTCCTCCTTCTTTTAGGAGGATCACACCATGCACTCCCTCGGCATCATACTCGTTGTGGTCGGCGCACTTGGTTTGACCATTGCCGCCGTTTCCAAGCTGCTCGTGCAATGGCCCGCGGCGAGCAAGGCCGGCGGGCTGTCCCTGGGCCTGGTTGTCGTCGGCGTCATCCTGTGGGCCGCCTCGCCGTCGGCCGCGGACGCGACCAAAGCCAGCGACGGGGCGCCGTCGCGGACCGAAAGCCAACCACCACCGCGACTGAATCAACCGTCGCCCAGCGCTGGCAGTCCGACGCCGCCGCCCCGCTTGCCACCACCGCCACCACCGCCACCGCCGCCGCCACCGCCGCCTCCGCCGCCACCGCCTCCGCCGCCACCGCCGCCTCCGCCACCGCCGCCTCCGCCGCGCCCGATCCCCACGCGGTAACGGGCTACGCCGTACGGGCTTGTTTCCGGATGGCGGCCTCGACCCTGGCGAAGTCGGCTACGGATTCGGGGATGGCCGCCGAGCCGCGGGCAAGCACGGCGCAAGCCTCGTCGGGCCGGCCCGCTTCGGCCAGGACCACGGCTAGATCGTTGTAGGGATCGTACCAGCTGGGCACAAGCGCGATGGCGCGCTCGATGGCGGCGCTGCCCTCTACGAGCTTTCCTTGGCGAGCCAGGGAGAGGCCTAATCCGTTGTGGGCGAATGCATGATCCGGTTTCAGAGCGAGAGCTCGGCGGTTGTAGCCTTCGGCGCCTTCGTAGTCGCGCAGCGAGAAGCACACGAAGCCGAGCAGATCGATGACCGCAAGATCCTCGGGCACAAGCTCAAGCGCACGCAGGAGAAGCCGGTGCGCTTCCTCGAAACGGCGCTCGTTCGTGCATTCGCGTGCCTGGGCGAGCAGGGTGGGGGCGTCCGCCGGCTCCTCGGCCAGCGGCGCGACTGGCCTGACCTTGCCGCCGAAGAATTCCAGCTCGGGCTGGGTTGGCTCTTCGGTGAGTAGATCGAAACGTCCCTGGCGCACGGCCTGGTAGTAGAAGCAGAAAGGATTGCCCTCGCCGCCTTCGCCCGCGTGGCAGTGGACTGTCCAGGTGCAGCCTCCGCGACAGAAATCGCGGTAGCGGCACACGCGGCAGAATCCGGTCAACTTGCTTTCGCTCCACTTTCGGTTGTAGGCGAAGGCGCCTTCGGATTTCCAAATCTCGGCCAGCGGTTTGTCGCGCAGGTTGCCTTCGACGAAGCGAGTCTCGCCGTGCATGGACGATGGCAGCGACAGGCAACCCTTGACGTTGCCGTTGCTCTCGATGCCCACCACCTGGCAGCCGGCGCGGCAGCCGATCCAGAAGGGCAGCTCGCCGCCGTCGTCGCGCAGCCCGGGCTCGGGCTTGCCGTAGTAGCCGATGTCGTCGGCCGCGACGGCGAAGAACTTGCGCGTGTTGAGCCGGCAGATGGCGGCCAGCTCGGGGACCAGCCACACCAGATCCGCGGGATCCACCACCAGGTCACGGTGCAGGCCCATGTTTCCCGACGCTGTCGCCAGCTGCACCTGCATCGAGAACACGCCTCGCTCGGCCATGAAATCGCGCAGCGGGCGCAGGATGCGCTGGTTGAGCTTGTTCACGGTGGTGTTGACCGCGACGGGCAGGCCGCCAGCCACGCAAGCATCGATGGCCGCGACCACGCGATCGAACGAGCCGGGCTGGCGGAACTCGTCGTGCTCGCGCTGAAAACCGTCCAGGCTGAAGGCGGCGCCGACCAGGCCGGCCGCTTTCGCGCGTTCGACGTGGGCCGCTGTCCAGTGCCAGCCGTTCGAGATGAGGTTGACCTTGATGCAATGGTCGGCCAGGCGCTTGCCGATGCGATCCCAATCCGGGTTGAGCGTCGGCTCGCCACCGCTCAGGGTCACGCGCCGGCAACCGAGCGCCGCCAGTTGGTCGGCGACGTTCAAGTTTTCCTCCAAGCTCATTTCGTCGTCGCGCCGGCTACCCGCGAACGAGCCGCAATGCTTGCAGCACAAGTTGCACGCAAGCGTCAGCTCCCAGACGCAAGCTCGGGGCGAGAAACCGACCTGCTTGAGGATGTCGAGCATGCGCTGATTCTAGCGCTTACGAGCTCGGCGCCGGAAGCGGCGCCATGTACAAGGCAACCGCGCGCGAGGTATCTGGAGCCGCGTCGGCCGGTTGCTGCGCCATATAGCGAAGGGCAAAACCACTATCTGGAAGCGCTATCTTGGCGTCCTGCATTTGCGCCATGTAGTCCGGCATGGCTGCCGGAAGATCCGGGCCTGCGTCCGGTATCTGCGCCATGTATTTCATGACCATGGAACCAGAATCCGAACCAGAATCCTTCTTGGCGATCTGATCCCCGCCGTCGTCGGTATTCAGTGAATCGGTGTTGCACGCGCCAACGGCTAGACCCAGGCCGAGAGTAGCGGGCAACAGCATGTTGCGCAGTCGGATCTGAAGAAAACGCTCGACTCGCTCTCGCATCTCTCGCTCGCGCATGACGGCTCCTTGCTGTTGGCTGGGACGCCGCGGAGTTCGTGCGTCACCAAGAGGAGTTTATCAGCAAGGTACATGCCGGAGGCCACCCGCTCGGAGGTCGTGCGTCCCGTCAGTGATATCAACGGGTTAGAGCTCGATTATTTGGCGCGGCTCTCAGATTCCCGAGGGGAAGCGACGACGGGATCCAGGAATTCAAGCTCTCTGATGCTGCATATGGACCTAGAATTCTAGGTCGACAGTTGAGGCCGCGCGAATCAAAGGTTGTAGTCGCAGCCGGGAATCGTGGATGTGTCCGAGACACCGTCGGGGCAGGCCAAGCATTGAATGTTCAGGATGGTGCCCTGGTTGACCGTGGTTTCACCGGATCTGCGAACGGTGCCGATCCACTGCCCGTTGACTGGACACTTCGCTGTGTCCTGAATTACGTACCAGCAGGGCACCACGGAACGGGCAGCATCGCATTCAGCGTACGGCTGAGTTTCGGCGTAGGGACCGCCGGGGCTGCCCACAGGTGGAACCGAAAGCCAAACCTTGCAACTGGCTTGCACGCCCGGCTGGGCGACATCGGTGTCGAGGAGCTTCGAGTTGATGCACAGGCTGTGCATCGGGCACATCATGTCCCAGCCAACCGGCTCCATCGCCAAGGAGAGATCCGGGTCGCAGATACTGAACCTCATGCCGTTGGCGCCGAATTGGTCGAGGAACGCGGAAATGCGTAGTCCCGGGGTGCCGCCCGTTGCGGCCGCGTCTGAATCGAATCCGGCCGCTCGGTTGGCGGGCTGGTGGCTCGGGTCGTAGCAGATCGGCCAGACGTCAAAGATTTGGGGATACGCTGTATCGGAGACATCGGGGTTGGGTCTCTGATCGATGATGACCTGGGCCGTAACCACGTCTGCCGTATAAGTGAGCGGCCAACCAAGGATGCCGACGACCGCGATCTGGTCATACGGACTCGCCTTAAGTTGCTTCATCTCGTTCGCAATCGCCCTGTAGTCCACGAGCGGATTGCAGTCGGTTGGTTGGGAAGCATCAATGTCTGCACCGCAGAAGTCGGTTCTGGTCGTGCAGGCCGTTAGGCTCGCAGCGAAGGCTGCCGTGGTCGGATAGCCAGGTGGCGAGCTCGAAAGGTTCTGGCCGCCGCACGCCGAGGCGCGCGTCGTGCAGCGCAGGCTCGCGGATTCACCCGCAGCGGCGGGCACATCGGTGAAAATGCAGCTCTCGGGTCCTGCCGAGCAGTCGTCTTGATCCGTGATGATGACGATCCCTAGGTACGCGTCCGGACGAAGGAAGAGGTCGCGCTGCTGCTTCGCATTGGATGGGTCGAAAAATGCGGACTCCAAGGCTCGCAAAGGTTGGCTGTAGCCGCAGCCACCGGTGCCCACCGCCGAAGCCAGACAGCCGAAGACGCCGGCGAAGTCGCCGACGAAATTCTTCCGCACGGGATCCGCATTTCGATTCTCGAAAAGCCAAGGCTGGCTGGTGTCGGTGACTCCACACGCGGCGGCGTTGGCGAATTGGAATCTTCCTTGGTCGCCCCAGATAGATCCATCCGCCCTGGGTCCGCAGGAACCTGCGGAGCCAATCCCCCCCGTGCCCATGTCGCTGGTAGCGATGGCCACGCGAAGATCAGGCATCCCCGTGCAAGGATTGGTGAGATCGGTGATGAGCTTTGGGAACGCGGCTGCAAGCTTCTGCTGCTTGGCCGCCATGGACGGTGAGGTGTCGAGCACGAACACCAAGTCCAGTTTGCGAACCGGACGGATGGGGTATCTCAGATTGTAAACGACAGTTCCCGCATCCGTGGGCACTGTCCACGAAGCCGGCCCCGAACCGACCGAGTCGGCGCCAGCGTCGCCGGGGCTTCCGGTCATGGGGCGGCCAGCACAGCCAAAGAAAAGGACACAGACGAACAGTCCACGCATCGAGAGCCCGAGAGTATCGCGCTTTCGCCTTTTGCCGAGCGGCTTGCAAGGGACTGGTGCAATGGCGGCCATCTTGCCCATCCTATGCACGTTGCAGGCCGACGATTTGCTTCCGTAACGCCGTGAAATTGGTACCAGCCGAAGGAAATTTCGCCAACACGATTGGCGAAAGTGCCAACCATCGTGCACGCGGAAGAGTGCGAATCCCCAAGACTCACGGGCTTGTAGGCTGGTTCGGCAGAAAATCCAAATCTGGATCTACAGTTTTCCACAGCCAGGTCCGATGACACCAAAGCCGAGTCGTAGCTCACGGCCCGGCGGAATTGGGGAGACACGCTTGATTCTTTGGACCAGGGCAGTCGACAGCACGAACGCACCCGGCGCGCATGCGAACAGTGCGAACGACTCGACTGCCTGCACGCGATGCCGGGGAAAAATAGGTGGGTGTGATGGACGGTTGTAAGGTCAGGCTGAACGTCGAGGAGCTGGCCGGCGCCATCGTGGCGGCCGAGGCCGACGACGCCGAATCCATGGCCTTGGTGCACCGGCTGCTGGACGAGACCGAGCAAGCCGCGAAGGCGCAAGAGCTCATCGAGCCGGTGGCAGAAGCCTTGGGCGATCTCTTGACCATGGGCCGTTCTCTCGCTGGCCGGCCAAACGCGGCCGATCTTCAGCACGTGGCCGAAGCCATGGACGAAGTGCAAAAGCAGCTTGCCCGGTGCCATGCGGCGCGGGCAGCGTCCTGCAAATTCAACCAGGCGAAGCTCACCCAGCTTGGCATGGCGCCCGGCCCGCCCCAGTCTTTCGCCGCCGCCAAACAGCGCGACGCGGACACCATCGCGCTCATCGGCGAATTCCTTTCCGAGAGCGAGGAAGGCCTGTCGCGCGCCGACCAGATCCTGATGACCATCGAGGATAGCGCGGCCAGCGCCGATTCCATCAATGGCCTGTTCCGCGTGTTCCATACCATCAAGGGCGTGGCCGGATTCCTGGAGCTGTTTGATATTCAGTCGCTTGCACACACCACGGAATCGCTGCTCAATGGTTGTCGCGAGGGTCTTTACCCGCTCATCGGCGCGCGCCTGGATCTGGTCTTCGATGCCACCGCGATGATGCGCAAGATCCTGACCGAGCTTGCCGCGGCGGTGGAAGCGAGCCGGGAATTCATGACCGCCGAGGATATTCCGAGCCTGGTGGCACGTTTGCAGGCCGCGCTCGAGCCTTCTTTCGAGGGCGGCGCGCGCAAGGCCGAAGAACGCGAAGAGCTGGAGTCCGTGCAGGAGAACGTGACCCTTCATGGCCCTGCGCCGCCAGTCGAAGAGGTTCGCGAAGAGTCCTCTCAGAATGTCGCCGCTGAAACAGCGGCCCCCGCGGCGAATCGAGCGCCGGGCGGTGAGGGCGGTGGGGATCCGAAGTTACGCGCAACCATCAAAGTCGACTTGGAGCGAGTGGATCGCTTGGTCGAGATGATTGGCGAGCTGGTGGTGGTGGAAGCGATGGTCGTGGGCGCGCCCGAGATCGCGCATTCAGCCTCGGCGCGCGTGCGCAATTGTCTGTCGCAGTTGGAAAAGGTCACGCACGACTTGCAGGACGTGGGCATGCGCATGCGCATGCTGCCGGTGTCCGGCGTGTTCCAAAAGATGGCGCGCATGGCGCGCGACGTGGGCCGCAAGGCGGGCAAGCAGGTGCGCGTGGTTCTGTCGGGAGAGCAGACCGAGATGGATCGCAGCATGGTCGAGCAGATCTCGGATCCGCTGGTGCACATGATCCGCAATTCCATCGACCACGGCATCGAGCCGCCGGATGTGCGGCGCAAGGTGGGAAAGCCCGAGGAGGGCAAGGTCCGCTTGTCGGCCTGCCACGAGGGCGGCCACGTGGTCATCGAGATCGCCGACGACGGCCGCGGGCTGAACCGCGAGGCCATTCTCAAGAAGGCCATTGCCCAGGGTTTGATCAGCGCCACCGACACGTTACCCGAAGACGAGATCAACGCGCTCATCTTCGCACCGGGCTTTTCCACGGCGGAAAAGGTCACCGATATTTCCGGCCGTGGCGTGGGCATGGACGTGGTTCGCCGGAACATCGATGCCATGCGCGGACGGGTCACCATCAAGACCGTCCCAGGGCAGGGCACGACCTTCAAGATCACCCTGCCGCTCACCCTGGCCATCATCGACGGCATGCTGGTGGCCTGCGGAAAAGAACGCTACATCATCCCGACGCTGTCGATCATCGAGTCCATCCAGCCCGAGGCCGCGATGCTGGTGACCCAGGGTGCGAGCAACGAGATGCTCAACATGCGCGGCAACATCTTGCCGCTTCTGCGCATGGACAAGCTGCTGGGCGCCAAGGACGCGATTCAGGATCCCAGCAAGGGGTTGGTGGTCATCATCGAAGGCTCGGGCCGCCGCGTGGGTCTACTGGTCGATGAGGTGATCGCGCAACAGCAGGTGGTCATCAAGAGCATGGGCGAAGGCGTGGGCGATGTCCCCTTCGTGTCGGGCGCGGCGATTCTGTCCGACGGGCGGGTGGGACTCATCGTCAACGTGGAGGGAATCGTTTCATTGATTATTGAAAGACGGCACCGGGGCTTTGCCGGCGAGGGGTCGCTGGCTTCGGCTGGAGCTGCGAGCGGAACGAATTGATACCGAGAAGGAGGCACGAGCGTGAATAGCCAAAGCGAAAACCAGGAACGAGCACTGATTGAGGGGGCGGTTGCCGTGGGCGAGCAGCTTGCCGGCAAGTACATGACTTTCAAACTGGCCAATGAAGAATATGGCCTGGAAATCCTGAAGGTTCGGGAAATCATCGGCCTGATGGACATCACCCGCGTGCCCTGTACGCAGGAGTTCATGAGTGGCGTGATCAATCTGCGCGGCAAGGTGATTCCGGTCATCGACCTGCGCCTCAAATTCGGCATGGAGCGCTGCCAGGTGACGGATCAGACCGTGATCATCGTGGTGCAGTACAGCCTGCACGGCCGCAACATGACCATGGGACTGCTCGTCGACCAGGTGCTGGAGGTGCTGTCCATTGAAGCCGCGGCCATCGAGCCACCGCCGGAATTTGGCAGCAGCACGCTACGCAGCGATTTCATTTTGGGAATTGGCAAGGCTGAGAAGCGGGTGATCTTCCTGCTCGATATCGGGCGGATTTTGAATGCCGAAGAAGCGGGCGCCGTGGCCGAGGCCACAGTCGCGAGCTAGCGGCGCCATTCACAAAGTTTGGGCTATCGAGGACCTAGGAAAGGAAAAGGACCATGTTCAAGAATACGAAGGTAACGACGTTGGTGATGATGGTGCTGGGCGCCATGGCGGTCACCGTGGCCGCCTTAGGCATTTACAACTCGCGCGAGCTGCGACACGCAGACGATTCGGACCAGATTCTCTACGAGCAGAATGCAGTGCCGCTGGCCGAGGTTGGGGCATTTTCGCGCTATTTCTACCGCGCGTGGAACAACACGCTGCAAGCTGGGCTCATCGCTGATCCAGCCCTACGCGCACCCGTCCTGGCCAAGGCCGAGGACCGCCTTCGCCAGGCTGACGAGAGACTGGAAGCCACCGACAAAGCCATCAAGATTGAAGCAGTACGCGAGGCCTTTGCAGGGGTCAAGCGGGCGTATGAACCGTTCCGTCAGGATATGAAGGGCCTTTTTGCGGCTCTTCGTTCTGGCGACAGTGCCAACGTGCTCAAGGGCATGACCAACGGAGCCGTCGAAGCACAACGGGTGGCCCTGGGGGAGGCCACAGACAAATTCGTGACCCTTCTCACCGACCGGGCCAAAGCCCGCTCGGAGGGCAACACGGCCGAGGCCAATGCGGCGGTTCGCAATAGCACCGTCCTGGTTGGCCTTGCCGCACTGTTTGCCTTTGCCACGGGTCTTCTGCTCTACCGCCGCATGAGCGGACTGTTCGGACAACTCAACAACGAGACCGAGCGCCTGGCCACGGCCGCCGTGGAAGGCAAGCTGCAGACGCGCGCCGACACTTCGGATGCCTACCTGGAATGCCGGCCCATCATGGAAGGCTTCAACAAGATTCTCGATGCGGTAATAGGCCCGCTCAACGTGACGGCCAAGTACGTGGACAGCATCTCCAAAGGCGACATCCCCGAGAAGATCACCGACACCTACAACGGTGACTTCAATACCATCAAAACCAACCTCAATGCTTGTATCGACCAGCTGAGCAGCCTCATCCGCGACATGAATCGCATGAGCACCGAGCACGATCGCGGCGACATCGATGTCACCATCCCCGCCGACAAGTTCCATGGTGCCTACCAGACCATGGCCACGGGTGTGAATACCATGGTGATGGGCCACATCGCGGTCAAGAAGAAGGCCATGGCGTGCATCGCCGAGTTCGGCAAAGGCAATTTCGAAGCCACCCTCGAAAAGTTCCCGGGCAAGAAGGTGTTCATCAACGACACCATCGAGCTGCTGCGTACCAATTTGAAGACCTTCATCGCCGAGATGACGCGCATGAGCACCGAGCACGATCGCGGCGATATCGACGTCACCATCCCGGTGGACAAGTTCCAGGGTTCGTACCAGACCATGGCCACGGGCGTGAACACCATGGTGATGGGCCACATCGCGGTCAAGAAAAAGGCGATGGCCTGCCTCACCGAGTTCGGCAAGGGCAACTTCGAGGCCACGCTTGAGAAGTTCCCAGGCAAGAAGGCTTTCATCAACGACACCTTTGAGCAGGTGCGCACCAACCTGAAGGCGCTCATTGCGGACGCAAACATGCTTTCGCGGGCGGCCGTGGAAGGCAAGCTAGCTACGCGCGCCGATGCTTCCAAGCACCAGGGCGACTTCCGCAAGATCGTCCAGGGCGTCAACGACACGCTCGACGCGGTCATTGGGCCGCTCAACGTATCGGCGAAGTACGTGGACCAAATCTCGAAAGGCGACATCCCGGCCAAGATCACGGACACCTACAACGGCGACTTCAACACCATCAAGAACAACCTCAACCAGTGCATTGACGCTGTCAACGCGCTGGTGGCGGATGCAGCAATGCTGGCCAAGGCCGCAGTGGAGGGCAAGCTGGCCACGAGAGCCGACGCCTCGAAGCACTTCGGCGATTATCGCAAGATCGTACAAGGAGTGAACGACACGCTGGACTCGGTCATCGGACCACTGAATGTGTCGGCCAGGTACGTTGACCAAATCTCGAAGGGCAATATCCCCGCCAAGATCACGGACACGTACAACGGCGACTTCAACACCATCAAGAACAACCTCAACCAGTGCATCGATGCAGTGAATGCGCTGGTGGCGGATGCGGCCATGCTGGCCAAGGCCGCGGTCGACGGCAAGCTGGCGACCCGCGCCGATGCCTCGAAGCACTTCGGCGACTATCGCAAGGTCGTACAGGGCGTAAACGACACGCTGGACTCGGTCATTGGACCGCTCAATGTGTCGGCCAGGTATGTGGACCAAATCTCGAAGGGCGACATCCCAGCGAAGATCACGGACACCTACAACGGCGACTTCAACACCATCAAGAACAACCTCAACCAGTGCATCGATGCCGTGAACGCCCTGGTCGCGGACGCTGGGATGCTGGCCAAGGCCGCCGTCGAAGGCAAGCTGGCCACGCGGGCCGATGCTTCCAAGCACTTCGGCGACTATCGCAAGATCGTGCAGGGCGTGAACGAAACCCTGGACGCGGTCATCGGACCCCTCAACGTATCGGCGAGGTACGTGGACCAAATCTCGAAGGGCGAAATCCCTGCCAAGATCACGGACACGTACAACGGCGACTTCAACACCATCAAGAACAACCTCAACCAGTGCATCGATGCCGTGAACGTGCTGGTCGCGGATGCTGTCATGCTGTCCAAGGCCGCGGTGGATGGCAAGCTGGCCACCCGGGCTGATGCCTCGAAGCACAAGGGCGACTACCGCAAGGTCGTGCAGGGCGTGAACGAAACCCTGGACGCGGTCATCGGGCCGCTCAACGTGACGGCGAAGTACGTGGACAGTATCTCGAAGGGCGAAATCCCGGCGAAGATCACCGACAACTACAATGGCGACTTCAACCTCATCAAGAACAACCTCAACCAGTGCATCGAAGCGGTGAACATGCTGGTTGGCGATGCCCTGATGCTGGCCCAGGCCGCGGTCGAAGGCAAACTGACCACGCGCGCCGATGCCACGCAAACACTCGGGCGATTTCAAGAAGATCGTCCAAGGCGTCAACCAAACCCTCGATGCCGTGCTCGAACCCATCAACGAAGCGGCCGGGGTGCTCGAAAAGCTGTCCCAGCGCGATCTCCGTGTTCGCGTGAAGGGCAACTACCAGGGGGACCACGCCAAGATCAAGGAATCGGTCAATGCCACGGGCGAGGCTTTGCACGATGCGCTCTTGCGGGTCGCGGTCGCGGTGGATCAGGTGTCGTCCGCGTCCGGGCAGATCGCCTCGTCCAGCCAGAGCGTGGCCGACGGTGCCTCGCAACAGGCCAGTGCGCTGGAAGAAACCTCGTCCAGCCTGGAGTCCATGAGCGCCATGACCAAGCGGTCGGCCGACAACGCCCAACAGGCCAACGGCCTGGCCCAGACAGCCAAGGGCGCGGCCACCGAGGGTTCGGCGGCCATGGAGCAAATGGGCACGGCCATGACCAAGATCCGGGCGTCCGCCGAAGGGACGTCCCAGATCATCAAGGACATCAACGAAATCGCCTTCCAAACCAACTTGCTCGCCTTGAACGCGGCGGTCGAGGCGGCGCGGGCAGGCGAGGCGGGCCGCGGATTCGCCGTGGTCGCGGAAGAGGTGCGCAGCCTGGCCCTGCGGTCCAAGGAAGCGGCCATGAAGACCGAGGTGCTGATCAAGGAGTCCGTGCGACAAGCCGAAGAGGGCGAGGTCACGGCCAAGGGCGTTTCCACCAAGCTGGGGGAAATCGTCACGGGCGTCACCAAGGTCACCGACATCGTGGCCGAAATCTCGGCCTCGGCGAAAGAGCAGTCGGGCGGCATCGACCAGGTCAACCGCGCGGTCACCGAAATGAACAAGGTCACGCAGCAGAACGCGGCCAATTCCGAGGAATCGTCCTCGGCCGCCGCCGAGCTGTCGAGCCAATCCGAAGAGCTGGCCGCCATGATTGGCGCGTTCCAGCTTGGCCCGCCAGACCAGCAACGCCGGCCATCACGTGGCCGCCGCCAAGGTGGACAAGAGACTGCCGTCCGCTTCGCGCGCTCCCCAGCGCAGCAACGGCAAAAACGGAAACAATGGCGGCAACGGCAAGTCGCTCAAGCCCGAGGACGTGATCCCGCTCGACGAGGAAGCGGCTACGTTCAAGGACTTCTAGAGCACCAATCGGTTTGACGGACCGAGGGAAATCGCGCAGTTGCGAGCGGGCCGAGGCGCGACGAGGGAAGATACTCGACGTATCTGACCGAGGAGCTACGAAGGCCCGCGACGCAAATCCGCGATTTCCCGACGGGAGTCAAACCGATTGTTGCTCTTGCCTTCACTTAAACCCTCTCCCCACCGATGTGGGGAGAGGGAACTAGCTTAGATGGAAACCTCGACCTTCCGCCGCTTCTGCTCCATCGCCTACGAAAAGGCGGGCATCACCCTGGGAGACAGCAAGGAGGCGCTGGTCGAGGCGCGGGTGGGCAAGCGCATGCGCGCGCTGGGGCTGGCACCGAGAAGGAATACCTGATCCTTCTCGAGAAGGATCCGAGCGGCGAAGAGATCATCCAGTTCCTCGATGTCATTTCGACCAACCATACGTCCTTCTTCCGCGAGCCCGACCATTTCGAGTTTCTGCGCGCGGTTCTTGCCGACTGGAGGCGGGAGGGAATGCGCAAGCTGCGCGTTTGGTCCGCGGCTTCCTCGACGGGCGAAGAGCCCTATACCATTGCCTTCACCATCGCCGATGCATTGGAGGGCGCCGACGTCGACTGGCGCATTCTTGCCACCGACATCTCCACCAAGGTTCTGGCCAAGGCCGAGGCCGGGACGTTTTGTCGACAGCAAACTAACCGGATTGGCGCGCGGTGAAATGAATCGCTTTTTCGAACGCGGGCCGGGCAAGGACGAACACACGGTGCGGCCCGCGATGCGGACCAAGATCGCCTTTCGGCGGCTCAACCTCATCACGCCGCCCTATCCCATGCGCGGACCGTTCGACATCATCTTCTGCCGCAACGTCATGATCTACTTCGACCAGGCGGTGCGCCAGAAGGTGATCTCCGGCATGGAGCGCTTGCTGCGGCCCGGTGGCTATTTGCTTATTGGTCATGCCGAGGCTCTCTCCGGCGTCCGCACCGGGCTGCGCATGATCCGGCCGTCCATTTTCCTGCAATCCGATGCGGCGATGGAGGTTGCCCTGTGAGTCTGGTGACGGTGGATATCGCCGACCTCAAGGTCAGCGCCGATCCCGACGCTGTTCTTGTGACCTATGCCTTGGGTTCGTGTATCGCGGTGATCGTCTACGATCCTGTGCGCAAGGCGGGAGGTATGATCCACTATATGCTGCCGCTGAGCGAGACATCGCCGGAAAAGGCCAAAGAGCGGCCGGCCATGTTCGCCGACACCGGGATTCCATTGCTCTTTCACACCATGTACGAAATGGGCTGCAAGAAGACCGACCTGATCGTCAAGGCCGCCGGAGGCGGCGCGCTTTACGACGACCACGGGCATTTCGCCATCGGCCAGCGCAACTACACCATCTTGCGCAAGATGTTCTGGAAGGCGGGGGTCATGATTGCCGCCGAAGACGTGGGCGGCGCCAAGTCGCGCACGGCACGGCTGTTCATTGCCACCGGCCGCTGCACCATCAATTCCGTAGGCGAGGAGTCAGAGCTGTGATTGAACGAATCGAAATGCTTGCTGGAATCAAGAAACTGCCCGCCTTCTCACCGACGGTGGTGCGCCTGTCGTCGCTGGTCAATGACCCAGAATCCGGACCGGGTGAATTCGAGGCCGTGGTTCAACCCGACATGGCGCTGACCGCGAATCTTCTGCGCATGGCCAACTCGGCCTACTTCGGATTGTCGCGGCGAATTGGCAGCGCGCGCGAGGCCATCACCTTGCTTGGCGTTCGCCGGGTCTTCGAGTTGGGCGCCATGGCGGCGGTGGATGCCGTCGTGCCCGATACCTTGCCCGGCTACGGCATCGACGCCAGCGTGTTCTGGAGCCATTCCGTGGCCGTCGCCGTGATCGCCGAACGCCTGTCCAAAGAGCGCAAGCTGGCCACGCCCACGCTGACCTTCACGGCTGGCCTTCTGCACGACGTGGGCAAGCTGGTGATCAGCAGTTTCCTCGCCGAGCACATCGAGGCTTTGCGTTCCGAGCTGGCGTCGGGTGGCATGTCGCTCATCGCGTGCGAACAGAAGCTTTTGGGGGCCGACCATGCGCAGATCGGCGCCGAGCTGGGCCTGGCGTGGAATCTGCCCGAGGAGGTGGTGAAGGTCATCGCGTCTCACCACGCGCCCGAGGTGGCCAACGAGGGCCGGGGCGACGTTCTCGTGGATCTCGTGCACGCGGCGGATTGCTTGTCCCATTCCATGGGTTTCGGCGCGGATGTGGGCGGGATGCACCGGCAAGTGGACGACGCGGCCATCGCGCGGCTGGGTCTGCGCCACATCGACCTGGAACACGTGGCCAGCCGCGCCTTGCCCGAGATCGAGGGTCTGTCGCAGTTCGGACGTTCGCAGAAGAAAGGCGCGGGAGCATGAGCTATCGCATTCTGGTGGTGGACGACTCGCCGGTTTCCCGGCGCATGGTGTGCAGGGCCGTCGTCATGTCGGGACTCGACGTGAGCGAGATTCTGGAGGCCAGCAATGGCCAGGAGGCGCTCGATCTGCTGGCCAAGTCGTGGGTGGACATCGTGCTGGCGGACATCAACATGCCGGTCATGAACGGCGCCGAAATGGTGCGGGAGATGGCCAAGCGGGATTTCATGCAGGTCACGCCCGTCATCATCATCTCGTCGGAGAAGAGCGAGAAGCGCATGGAGGAGATGCTGGGCCTCGGCGTGCATACCTACCTTGGCAAGCCGTTCCGGCCCGAGCAGATCAAGCAGGTGGTCGGCGAGATCCTGCGCGAACGGAAGGAGGCGGGCCATGGCTAGCGCGCCAAGCTCCGAATCGCTCTCGCGTACGTTGATTGGGCTGCTCGCCGACGCGGCCTTTGTTTTCGCCGAGCCCACGGCCGCGCCCTTGCCAGCCAGCTGAGAACTCCTCTGGTGGCTCGCCTGACCATGGCGCACGGCGAGTCCTGGGAGCTGTGCGTGTGCGTGCAGGACAAGCTGGGCGCAGATGCTGGCGGCCAACCTGCTTGGGACGGAAAGCGAAACGGGCGAGGCGCGCGCCGCCGCCGCCGATGCCGTGGGCGAGCTGGCCAACATTCTTGGCCGGCGCCCTTGCGGTCGAATTGTTCGGCAAGGACGTGGTCTGCCATATCGGTATTCCCGTGGTCACCGTCGAAGGCCGGGCGCGCGGTGAGTGCTCGGCTGGCCAATCGAGCTGTCGGGCGAATCTGCTTACCGAAGAAGGCTATGCTCTCGCCGTCGCACTGGTCGTCCCAGGGTGGCGCATGATCAAGGTCCTCGTGGTCGACGACTCGGCGGTGGTGCGCCAGATCCTGCAGGGCGCGCTGTCGGCCGATCCCGAGATCCAGGTGGTGGGCACGGCTCCCGATCCGTTCGTCGCGCGCGACCTCATCGTCGAGCGCAAACCGGACGTGATTACGCTCGGACATGGAAATGCCGCGCATGGATGGCATCACTTTTCTGCGCAAGCTCATGCACTACTTCCCCATGCCGGTGATTGTCGTCTCGTCGCTGACCCCCGAGGGCAGCAAGCTGGCGCTGGAAGCCCTGTCAGCCGGCGCGGTGGATGTGATGTGCAAGCCCGGCGCGGCCTTCACCGTCGGCGACATGGCCAGCGAGCTGGTCGAGAAGGTCAAGATCGCTGCCCACGCCAAGGTCGGGCGCAAGGCCTTGGGCAACGCCGAGAAACCCGGCGCTCTCGGCCGCACCACCAACAAGGTGATCGCCATCGGCGCCTCCACCGGCGGCACGGTGGCGCTGGAATACATTTTGTCGCGCATGCCCGTGGACGCGCCAGGGATCGTGATTGCCCAGCACATGCCGGCCATGTTCACCAAGCAGTTCGCCGGTCGCATGGATCAGCTGTCGGCCATGGAAGTGCGCGAAGCCGTGGACGGAGATTCCGTGGTGCCCGGCGTGGCGCTCATCGCGCCCGGCGACTTTCACATGTTGCTCAAGCGCTCGGGCGCGCGCTACTACGTCGCGGTCAAGACCGGCCCCATGGTGCACAGGCAGCGTCCCGCCGTCGAGGTGCTCTTCCGCTCGGTGTCGCGCGCGGCGGGCTCCAACGCCGTCGGTGTCATTCTGACCGGCATGGGCGCCGACGGTGCGCAGGGCTTGCTCGAAATGCGCCAGGCCGGCGCCGCCACCGTGGCCCAGGACGAGGCCAGCTGCGTGGTCTACGGCATGCCCCGCGCCGCCGTCGAGCTGGGCGCCGCCGAGCGCATCATGAGCTTGGATCAGATTCCGAGAGAAATGCTGAGGTTGGCGACAGGTTAGCTGCCTCAGGATTTGGATCGAGCGCAGGCTATCGCTGTTCAGCTCTGCCGGAATTTGGGTTGGTGCCTCCGGCCATGCCCGGTTCAGCTTCAGTCGGCAGGGCTGCTGGACCTTGGATAAGGGGCCCGCCTTTGTACCGAGATTGCATCTCAATGTAGTGAGCAATCAGTCGAGCCGGATCATTCTCGAATTCGCGGGATATGGCGTGCCGAGCGGCCCGGACGGTTTCTAGCCCTGGATCATTCATCGTCGTCTCCAAGAAGTTCGAGTGGTGTTACCAGCGCCGGGGTAAGCAAACCAAGCAAGCTATTGACTCGGCGTATGTGACCAAACTTGTTTGCGTTGGCGAGATGTTTGCAATTCCACGTCACCAGAAAATCGCAGCGATGATAGGACGCCAAGGCCAAATGCAAGGCGTCGCCGGTCGGATCAGCGGGCATGACCTTGTGGCGAATATAGGCCTCGACGATTTCCAGAACTGATGCGTCGATCGCAACTACAGGAAGACTCGATACCATTTCCAGGCACTCAGCGCGAGCAGAAAAGTTCCCGCG
Organism: uncultured delta proteobacterium; assembly: GCA_963723955.1. GTDB lineage: Bacteria > Myxococcota_A > Polyangia > Fen-1088 > Fen-1088 > Fen-1118. The sequence continues at coordinate 4,489 of CAVRSU010000004.1, read as the reverse complement.
ACTGATCTCATCGACAACCGCAATGCTAGTCACAAGTTCCATGGTTGCCTTGGCCCTGCCCCACCAAGATCGATTCCAATCGCGACGCGCGAGCATCTCGGGCTGCGGCCTGGCTTCGAAAAAAAAGCTGGGTATCGACGTTTCCACATAGGTTCGGGACCTCATATCGAATGGAGTTTACTGCCACCCGAAGGTAGGCACCAGGCCGACCACGCTGCGGCGGAGCACCGAGCTGGAATTCGGTCGGCCTTGCAAAATCCAATAAGGTCATCAACGAGCTGTGGGCCAGCCTTGACGGCGACCTTGGGGAAGAAGGAGAAGCCGAGGTCCAGCGACGGGTTCAAGACGTGGACACCGGGCGCGTAAAGACGATCCCCGCCGAAGAAGTCCTCTCTCGCCTATAGGCAGCGGCTCACCAGCGCGGGGCGTCCTTGGACTTCGACTGCGCCGGTTTTTCGCTTGCTGGATGTGATTTCGAATGTTCCGTGTGTGCTTTTCCCTTTGCGCCTGGCTGCGGCGTTTGCACGCGATTGCTCCCTGGCCGCGCGGGAACGTCGGCGGAATGGTCGGGCTCTTCGGCGGAAGGCATTCGCTCTGGAGAAGGCGGTTGGAATTCCTCGCGCGCCGGCGCGCTCGGCCGCGACGAGGTCGAGGCAGGCGTGTCGACCTTGGACGCGGGCGACTTCCGCGCGAGCAGCAGAACGACGAGCGTCACCACGCACAGGACGATCCCACAACCGATGGCGATGAGGGGCAAGTGGGGCAGGCGGGAAGGGGGCGCCACATCTTCGATTTCGATCGGCTCGATCAGGGATCGGGGCGCACGCTTGGTCGGTGCCTGGCGGATCACGCTGGGCTGCGACGGTGGATCGAGAAGAGCGGTCGGCTGATGGCGCCCGGTCGAGCTCCTGTGGGTTGGCTGGTTGGAGGACAGGGCAGCAGGCGGCGCGGGAGACTCGGCCTCGGACGGCTGCAGAAGAGCGGTTGGCTCGTGGATCCTCGCGCGCGAACTGCCGGTGGCCGCGGCGCCCGGCGTGACAGAGGATGCGTCGACTGGCACGGGCGTGATGCTTGCCCGTGACATGGCAGCTGCCTTTTGCAGAAACGAGGAAACACTCGCCGACGGAACCGAGACGCCAGCTTGCGAAGGCGGGGCGGCCCGCGCTGCGATCGCTGCGGGCGGCTGTGCGTACGCCGGCCCGCTGATTTGGGCGGGGACTTGAATGGGCGCGGCGGATTTCGAGAAGCGTCCGAGAATGGCTGCGATCTCGCCCATGCTCTGCGGGCGCTGCACCGGATCCTTGCGTAGGCTGCGACCGATGAGCTCGTCGAGCTCCACGGGAAGGGAAGGCTCCAGGGTTCTCGCGGCGGGCGGTGCCTCCGTGGCGTGGGCGATGATCAATTGTCCGGCCCCTTCGCGCACGAAAGGCGGCCGTCCGGTCGCCATCTCGAACAGGATGCAACCCAGGGAATAGATGTCGGCGCGATGATCGACATTGCCCAGCCCTCGCCCCACCTCGGGCGACATGTACAGCGGGGCGCCCAGCAGGCTGCCGGTCTGGCTTTGCCGGACGCTCTGGGTGAAGTTGGCGACGCCGAAGTCGAGCAGCTTGACCACCGGATTCGGGGCCGGGCAGGTGAGAAAAACGCTGTCGGCCTTGAGCGCGCGATGGACCATGCGCTTGCCGTGCACGAATTGCAGGGCACCCGCCACCTGAACACCGATGGCCGCCAGGGTCGCGATGTCGCCGACGCCTTCCATGTCGGCCAGGGCCGCGGCCAGCGACTTGCCGGGTAGATATTCCATGCACAGGAACGCGCGGCCGCTCGCGTGCATGCCGCAGTCATGGGTCTGCGCGATGCCTGGGTGTCCGATAAGATTGGTCGAGCGGACCTCGGCGAAGTAGCGGGTGAGCGCGGTTCCCTCCTTCGAAAAAACGGGGAAGAGAACCTTCACCGCCGCCTGCTGGCGGCTCTGCTCGTGGTCGCCCAGGAAGACCTCGCCCATGCTGCCTTCGCCCAGCTTTTGCACGAGCCTGTAACCGCCGACCACTTCGCCGATCATGCGCCTGCCTTGTGTGCGAGCTTGGCGGGCTTGCCTTGGTAGTACCACTGACCCGGGGCCAGTCTGCTGCTGGACCTGGCGTAGTGATCCGTCCACAGCGCAAGCGCCTGCGAGCGCGCCTTTGCCACCGCGAAAACGGGAAGTGGGGCTGGCGGCGCAAGCCCGGTGCGCACGCGCAGCTCAAGCGCAAGACGCCTTTGCGATCGGACGGTTTCGTCATCGGCGGCGAGGCGGGCCAGTAGGCCAGTCACGGACCAAGGCTGGCCGTGGAGCAGACGGACCGACGGATCTTTCGCCTTCGGATCGGACAGCGGATGATCGGACAACGGATCTTGGCTCTTGCCCAGAGATCGCTCGGCTGGCTTCTTCCAGCACACGCTTGGGCACGCTCTCCGCGAAGACCGGCAGCGCGCGAACCGTCGCCGCACAGCCCAAGCTCGCGGCCGCGGAGAGCACGGCGCCGGCATCGGCATCCGGATGCGCGGCCAGGTCGATGAGCAGGGCTGCATCGGAATCGTCGCCCGCGATGGCCAGCGCGTCCACCAGCTGCGGGTCGAATTCCTCGCGCTTGCGCACACGCGCCCGTACCTCGGCGAGCGCGGGAGCCGAGCCGAGCGCGACCGCGGCGAAAAGCAGGGCGTTCGACCGGCGCGGATCCGTCGCGCGGCTCGCCAGCGTCGCGAGCGTGGCGGCGTGTTGTGCTTCCCCAATCCGAGCAAGCGCCAGCGCGGCTTCGACCGCGACGCCGTCATCGGCATGCTCCAAAAGCGGCAGCAGTTGTCCCGGCAGAAGTTGCCCGCGCTCCACCAGCAGTGGCAGCAGCATGGCGCGCACGCTGTCGCTCTTCGTCTTTTCGAACACGGTGCGCACGCATTCGACGAAGTGCTGGCCAACCAGGGTGCGCAGAATTGTCAGGGCGACGGGCGCAAGCGGGGCCGCGTGCGCCGCGCGTTCTAGCACCGTCATCGAGCGCTCTGCCCCGCCGGGTGCCTGTAGGTGAACCAGGGCCGCGCTGGCGACCAGGCGATCCTCGGGCTCCTTGGCCTCCCGGCTGACCTTGACGAAGGCGGGAATGCGATCGCGTCCCAGCCAATCGACGGCAAGCAGACGAGCGTCTAGAACATCGGCAAATCTATCTAGATCGGGAAGGCATTGCGCGGATCCGTGGAGCACGGCATGGAGGGCGGCGAAGCAATCGTGTAGCCCCGCCAACTGCAAGCCCGACAGCCTCGACGTCGAACGCTGGCACGGCTTGCGGCCGGCGTTTCCTCGCGGTCCGGGCGCGCCGTGCTGGGGGCGGGGCAGGAGCGGCTTGCGGCGTCGGCAGGCTGGACGGCACCACGGTTTGGAAGACCGAGGGTCCTTGGGCGACCGCTGCCTGGCTCGCTTTTGGGTCGGCGGGTAGCGGCGGCAGCTCGGATTCAAGCGGGGAGAGAAAAGACAGCGCCTTGGCCATGCCTTCGAGTTGCTCTTGATCGGCCGGGCGAGTGGACTCGTAGATGAGCACGAGGCAGCCTCGTAGCTCGGCCAGGGCCCGATGGATCTTCTCGGGCGAATCCTGACCATCGGGCGCGGCCAGCGCCTTGTCCAAGGCTTGCACCGCCCGCCGCAAGGCCGACCCGACCGCGGGCGAGGTTCCGCGCCGTCGCAGAAGCGGACCTAGCGTCTTGCTGGCAGAGCGAACCTGTTCCCTAGCCATGGCCGAGTTATCGTGGTCTCTGTACTACACTACATCTGATTGCGGCCCAATTAGCATCGCGATGGCGCGCAGCGCGAACGCTTGGGAACCTTCTCAGGGTTTGCATCCCCCTGTCGAGAAAGCGCCCACGTTGTAGGCCTTTGCTCACCCTGAACCACCGAAGCTGCTTGCGCCCCATGAAATGTTTTCTTAGCCCTGCCGATATGTGCCCTATGATCGAGGTTGAAACTTCTCGGAATCTGGCCTGGCCAGATGCTTGCAGGCACAGAAACTGCCGAACTATGCAACCAGCCGATTTACTCCTGACGGCTTCGAAAAGGAATCCCATGAAGAGTTTGGTGAAGAGCTTGCAGTCACCGTCGAAAAGGAACTGTCGAGGCGCGGACGTCGGGGCAGTTCTCCTCGTGGTTCTGATTGTCATGGTCGCCTTGCTTGGGCTCGGCATGACCGGTCTCTTCCTCACCAGCTCCAGCATTCAAATGAACACGAACATCAACTTGCGCAACCAGGCCATCGTGGTGGCCGAGGCCGGCCTCGAACGGGCGCGCATAATTCTAAACGACAAGAATTCGACGCCGTCTTTACCTGCCCTGTTGGCCGGCAGCAATCCTGGCGCCGGCGATGACGTACCAACCAGCATCAATGCCTGCGATGGCATCGCTGCCCGCGGCGCCATTTTGGTCGACCAAGTCAGCACAGGCTGTACAGCCGGGCCCACCTTCTGC
>CAVRSU010000003.1:0-17969 GCA_963723955.1 uncultured delta proteobacterium | reverse complement strand
AAAACCATGCTTGCTCGGCGACTACCAGGCCTTCTGCCCGCGCTGTCGTTCGACGAGTCACTGGAAACCACCATGGTGTATTCGGTCGCCGGTCTACTCGCGGGCCGCTCGCTTGTTACCGAGCGACCCTTCCGCGCACCCCACCACACGGTCAGCGTGGCGGGCTTGGCCGGCGGTGGACCGTCGGTTCGTCCGGGGGAGATCTCACTCGCACACAACGGCGTGCTCTTTCTCGACGAGTTGCTCGAATTCGGCCGGCCGGCCTTGGAAGCCCTTCGCCAGCCTCTGGAAGAACGCGAGATCGCGGTGGTGCGCGCCCGGCGTACGGCGATTTTCCCGGCGGACTTCATGCTGGTGGCGGCGCTCAATCCCTGCCCCTGCGGCCATCTCGGTAATCGGCTGCGCACCTGCACGTGCTCGCAGCTCGCCATTGGCGCCTACCGGGCCAAGCTGTCGGGACCGCTTCTCGACCGTATCGACATGCACGTCGAGGTCCCTGCCCTGACCTATCGCGAGCTGACCGCCACGGCAGCTGGGGAAAATACAGCGACGGTGCGCGCGCGCGTCGAGGACACGCGCAGGCGGCAGCTCGAACGCGGCCCGCGCCCCAACGCACGCCTGAGCACGCCCGACCTTGCCAAGGTCGCGGTTCTCGACAGCGACGGACATCGCATCCTCGAACGCGCGGTGGAGCGGCTGGCCCTTTCGGCGCGAGCCATCGAGCGCGTGCGGCGGCTGGCCCGCACCATCGCCGACATGGAGGGCAGCGAGCATGTGCGCGGCCCGCATGTCGCCGAGGCGCTGCAGTACCGGTTCCTTGATAAGGAGGCGACCTAGAATGATTTTCACGACAGAGAGCGCCGAGGGCGCAGAGAGGCCGGGGAGAGAGGCCAGGGCGAAGAAGGAAGAAGATGGGTTGAGGAGCCTCTCGGGTGCTGTCATCGGTGCGGCCATCGAAGTTCATCGGACGCTTGGACCAGGGCTCCTAGAATCGGCATACGAGGCTTGCCTGGCATACGAGCTGACGAAACGCGGCCTGGCCGTCGAGCAACAGATGTCGCTGCCGGTGCTCTACAAAGGTTTCGAGCTCGACTGCTTGTACCGGCTCGACATGGTCGTTGAAGCACGAGTGCTTCTGGAGATCAAAGCGGTCGAACGGATCCTTCCGGTCCACCAAGCGCAAATTCTCTCGTATCTCCGGCTCTCAAGGCTCCCTCTTGGCCTTCTCATCAACTTCCATTGCGCGACCCTCAAGGAAGGCGTCCGCCGCTTCAGGAACTCCCTCTCCAACCCTTCACCCTCGGCGCTCTCCGCGCTCTCTGCGGTGAAAAACACCCCATCAGACAAAGGAGATTAGAAATGTCCACAATCAAAGAAAAGCTGAAAGCCATTTCCAGCGCTCTCGCAGCCATCGAAAAGCAATTCGGCAAGGGCGCCATCATGTCCCTCGGTGGCGAGGCCGAGGACATTGACGTCATTCCCACGGGCTCGGTCGGCCTCGACCTGGCCCTGGGGGTGGGCGGCTTGCCGCGTGGGCGCGTGGTCGAGATCTTCGGGCCCGAGTCCTCGGGCAAGACCACGCTCACCTTGCACGCCATCGCGCAGGCGCAGAAGGCGGGCGGCGTGTGCGCCTTCATCGACGCCGAGCACGCTCTCGACGTCACCTACGCGCGCAAGCTGGGTGTGCGCATCGAGGATCTGCTGGTGTCGCAACCCGACCACGGCGAGCAAGCCCTGGAGATCGCCGACAAGCTCGTTGGTACCGGCGCCGTCGATCTGATCGTCGTCGATTCGGTAGCGGCGCTGGTGCCCAAGGCCGAAATCGAGGGCGAGATGGGCGATTCCCACATGGGCCTGCAAGCCCGCCTCATGAGCCAAGCCTTGCGCAAGCTCACCGCGGCCACCAGCCGCAACAACACCTGCGTCGTGTTCATCAACCAGCTTCGTCAGAAGATTGGCGTGGTGTACGGCAACCCCGAGACCACCACCGGCGGCAACGCCCTGAAGTTCTACGCCAGCGTTCGCCTCGACATCCGCAAAACCGGCGTGGTCAAGAACGGTGAACAGGCGGTGGGCAACAAGACGCGGGTCAAGGTGGTCAAGAACAAAGTCGCCCCGCCCTTCCGCGAGTGCGAGTTCGAGATCACCTACGGCACCGGCATTTCGGCGGTCGGCGAAATCGTAGACCTGGCCAGCGAGGCCGGCCTCATCGAAAAGTCCGGCGCCTACTACGCCTGGAACGGCGAGCGCATCGCCCAAGGACGCGACAAGGCTTGCCAGTACCTCGGCGAACACCCAGCTCTCGCCGACGAGCTTCGCGACAAGCTGGTTGCCCTGCGCAAAGCAGAGAACGCCCGGCTGGGTGCGCCGGTCCCTGCCACGAGCGGAGAGAGCGAGGCCGCATAGCGTATGCGGGGATTGTGAGACGAACGCAGCCACAATGGCGTCGGCGGCGCACGCGCCGGTCCTCGGCCGCGAGGGCAAGCCTTCCTGAGACGGCGGCGCGCTACGATGGGAACATGGCAGCACCGCCGCGCCGCCGGACGCCCTGGCTCGGACTGTCTCGTTTCGCCGTCGCAGCGACCAGCAGCGGACGGTGGACAAGGCCATAGTTGCCGGGACGGTCATTTGCATGGTTCTCATGGTTCTGATGTTCGCATGCTTCGCCCTCGCACAGGAATACTGGTTTCAGGCGGCTCTGGCAGGATCTGCCTTCACCTACGCCCGCGAGATGTACGAACCGATGAAAGCACGATCTGTCGGGTGGGAAGCATCAAAGCCCGCCGGCTTCGATGCGCACTTGTAGCCAGCCGTGCAGCACGAAACCGGCCAGAACCAGAATCCCGAGCAGAACCAAGCCGAGCTGAGTCGGGCGCTGCGCGGCCTTGAGCGCGAAGAGCCGCGAAGCTCGCCGGCCGAGTGTGAGGTAGAGCAGCCCGATCACCAACACGGGCGGTGCTGCGATGGTGGCCTCGTGGGGATAGCGGATCTGGCGTGCATGGCGAGCTAGGGCCAGCACGGGCTCGAGGACGCCCCAATAGCCAAACAGCGATCCCAAGCCCGCCATGAGCAAGCCCGCCATGCGATCCGACAGCCGAGCAACCTTGCGGGTCAGTGCGGGATGGTGATCGATGCCGGACACCGGCCCGGACGCATCCGTCGACGGGACCTCGTGGGGCAGATGCTGGTAACGAGGCTGTGCGCTCGTGCTTGGTGCGATTCGCTGCGTGCGCTCGGCCAGCGCGTAGAGATAGGCCAGCCGGGTGCCTTCGGGCATGCCCCGAATCTCCGGGACTGGAAACCACTTGGCGTCCTTGTCGAACTGAAACAGTGGGGATAAAGCCACGCTGTCCACCCACGACACTCGCGTGTCGCGGGCAAAGCGCAGGAACAGCCAGGTTGCCGCCGGTACGAGGAGTGGTCGGTACAGAAACCGCCACGCCATGTAGAGCGCGACGAAGACGGCCAGGAGATCTGCCAACGTGGCGGCCAAGAAATCCAGATCGTGGGTCTCGATGTAGGGCTCAATGCCCGCGAGCCGGCGAACCCAGCCGAGAGCGCGTGAGACCGGCGCGATGCCCGCGATGGCAGCGCCCAAACACGCGAGCTTCGCCAGGAGATCGTAGCGATGCGAATAGGGCGGCAGATGCAGCATGGTGGAGACCCATCTTCGCACGAAGCCTGCCCTGCCATGGCTTCTGGATGAGTCGCGATCCGGCCGGCAGTTCCGCAGTCGGCGAAATCGTCGACCTGGCCAGCGAAGCCAACCTCATGGAAAAAGTCCGGTGCCGGCAAGCGCCGTTGTGTTTAGGCGGTGAAACCTATTAGCAGGCAGAAGAGCGTGGTCACTGCCAGAAGCCGATGACCATTCCTTTAGAGCGGGAGATGCGGTTCATGAGGATGGCCCCGGATTTCACATCCCCGTCGACCATGTGTGCGGGCTCGTGCAGATCGCCTGACCGACGCTTGCGGCATCGGCGCTGTAGTAGCACTGCTCCTCCTGACTGGGATCGCTCGGTTTCGGCAGGCAACACCCAACGAGTCCGGCCGTGGCGCAGCCCTTTCCGCTCGTGCCTTTCTGGGTTGTCGTACACGTCTGCTGCTCCGTGCTCAACGTCGACCCCGTGGAAGGAATCAGGAGCTGCGTACAGAATCCCGAGGCGGCCACCGTACACGAGAAGAGCTCGGCGCCGGGCATGCCTGCGCTCCCGCCCGAACCGGAGCCACCATCGGGCGCAGAACCACCCGAGGAGCCGCAGCCGCCGAGCGCAATCAGCGAAATCGTCAGAAACACCGAAATCTGTCGCACGTCCATTCCCTCCATCGGCCGTGTCATGGCCGGGCTCGAAGGCTAGCAGATCGGCGCTTCGAGCCCAGGCTTGGTTGCCGCCGCTGCGCGTTCACGGGTCCCATGACAAAACTCTTCTGTGGTAGCCCGCGCACGCCTCAAGCCCCGGATGTCCGCACAGCAGCCAGTGCGATCTGGCCAAGGAGTGTGGTCATCTCGGCTTCGCTGGGCAGAGACTCCACCGCGGCCTTGGCCATGGCCTTGAGGGGCGCGGGAAGCTTGCTCTTCGCCAGGCTCGGGCCGATGAATCGCGTGCCGGCTCGTCGCATGACAGTCGGCACCACGCCGAGCCCCATAATGCAGGCCATGACCAAGGGTGGGCTCAGGTCGCGGCGGACCTTTCCCTCGCGCTGCCCATCCGCCACCAGACGCAGCAACAACGGAATGTGTCCGCGCAGGGATCGCTCCAGCAGCGCCTGCAGCACGTTTGGAGAAGTCATGGCCTCGCGCACGACCATGCGTACGGTCTCTCGCTCCTCGTCACTGAGGCTGCCGAGCTTGGTGTAAAGCCGCGCGACCCGTTCGCCAAAGGCAGCATTGGGCGCCAGCGCCTTTTCCAGATCTGCAAGGGTGCGCTCGTAGGTCGTCTCCACCACGGACTGGAACAGCTCCTCCTTGCTCCGGTAGTAGTAGTGAATCATTCCCACGCTGGTCCCGGCCTCGCGCGCGACTTGGCGAAGCGAGGTTCCGCCGAAACCACGCGCCAGGAAGCCCGGCCCGAGCGCAGAGCCCGCTCGATCTCGTCGTAGCCGCGCGCCTCGCCCACCATGCGATAGAATCCCGTGATCTCCAGCCGGCGGGCCAGATCGCGCGAGGCCGACGAGCGATCCTGGTCGAGCACGACGAGAGGTGCGTTGCGCACGTCGGTGTTGATGGCGAAGCCAAGGATCAGGAGTTGCACCAGCGGCAACACGACGGTCATCGCCAACGTCAATCGATCGCGCTGGAGCTGCAGCAATTCCTTCTTGGCAATGGCGAGGACGCGCATCAGGACTTTGCCTCCCGGCGGTCGTGGTCGCGCACCATGCTGACAAAGGCATCTTCGACGGTGGCGCGCGACGCCCGCGCGGTTTCCACCGCAATGCCCTCGGCCGCGAGAATGCGCCGGCATCGCTGCACCGCTTCGCCCTGGCCGCGAAACACCACGCGCAGAACGTGACCGTAGTGCGCCACCTCGTCGAGATCGGGTTCGCGACGCAGCCGCTCGGCGGCGGCCACGGCGTTGTCAACGACCAGCTCGGTCGCCACGAGCGAGCGCCGGGTCACGATCTCGCTCGGCGTGTCGAGAATGGACCCATCGAAGATGAAGGCCTGGCGATGACAGCGCTCGGCCTCATCCATGTAGTGGGTGGTCAGAACTGGCGCCGGCTTACGGGATCCACGCCGGCTCGTCGAGAAAAAGCAGTGGCGGCTGGTGAATGGTTGCGCTGGCCAGAGCCACCCGCTGCTTCCATCCGCCGCTGAGCGAGCCAGCCAGCTGGTGCTGGCGAGTCACCAGCCCGGACTGGTCAAGGGCCTCCGCCACCCGCGCACGCCGCCGCCGCCGGCCAAGGCCGTAGATCCCCGCGTAGAAATCAAGGTTCTCGTGAACCGTGAGATCCTCGTACAGACTGAACCGCTGGGTCATGTAGCCGATGGCGGCCTTGATCTTCTCGGCCTCCTTGCCGATGTCGTAGCCAACCACTTTGCCCGCGCCGCCCGTCGGATCGAGGATTCCGCACAGCATGCGAATGGTGGTCGACTTGCCTGCGCCGTTCGGTCCCAGGACACCGAAGATCTCGCCACGGTGCACGCGCAAAGAAACGTCGCGCACGGCCCACACCTGGCCAAAGCGGCGCGCAAGACCGCTGGTGACGACGATGTCGTCGGCGTTGGTCATCGTGCTGCGCGCTCCAGCTCGACGAAGGCTGGGACGCCGACCACCAGCTTCTCGTCGGGATCGGCCACCGTCACGCGCACACGCACCACGAAGGTGCTGCGCTCGGCCTCGCTGAACAGGTAGCGTGGTGTGAATTCGGTGCGGCGACCGATCTCGCTGACCTGCCCGGGCAGCGAGACGTCGAGTGCATCGATGCGCACGGCCGCTGTCGTTCCGAGGTGAATGCCGCCCATCCGCGCCTGCGGTACGAAAACATCGACATAGGGGGCGCGGGTTGCGGCCAGGGTGGCGACTTGCGCGCCTGGCCCGACCACCTCGCCCAGTTCCACAGGTAGCTCGACGATCTCGCCGTCGCGCGGAGCCGCGATCGCGTGCTTGGCCAGCCGGGTCGCCTCCAACTCCGCCGCCTTGGTCGCCGCCGCGGCCCGAGCCCGAGCAACCGCAATCTCGGGCGCCCGCGCGCCATCCTGGAGGTTGCGCAGGTTGAACTCCAGCGCCTCGCGCTCGGCTACGGCGCGCTCCCACTGGGCCTTCACCTCGTCGAAGCTGGCCGCGGGCACAGCATTGCCATCGAGCAGGAGGCGCTGCCGCTTGGTGTTCTTCTCGAGGAGTGCCTCGGCCGTGCGTGCGCTCTGGATGCGTGCCCCTAAGGCGCGCACCTCGGACGGACGCGCCCCCAGGCTCACCAGGCGCAGCTGCTGCTCCGCCGCGTGGGCTTCCTCCGTCCGTGCCGCCGTCGTTTCCCGCGCCAGGGTGTCATCCAGCCACGCGATCTTCTGCCCGGCCTTCACTCGGTCGCCCTTCTTGACCGCGATCCCCGCAATCCGCCCGGCCACTTCAAAGCTGAGGACCGTCTCGTCCATCTCGACAACGCCTTGCAGCCGCGCCCGCGCCTCGGGCACGGGGTCGCGCGACATCCACCACAGCCCAGCCCCTGCTCCGCCCAGCACCAGCAGTGGAACCACCCGCTGCAGCACGTTTTTGATCATGTGGTAAATATGCCGCAGCTTGGATATTTTTCAAGTGGTAAGGAATTCGAAACCGCGCTCCAGTCCTACGCCAGCGTTCGCCTCGACATCCGCTAGACCGGCACGGTCAAGAATGGCGAGCAGGTCGTCGGCAACAAGACACGCGTGAAGGTGGTGAAGAGCCGGGTGGGCCAAGATTGCCTTGACCGGCGCCTTGGTCCCGATCGAATCCAGCCACTGACGCCAGCTCGCCCTACGCGGCCAGTGTTGCCCGTGCCTTTTCGATGCCGGCCTGAAGCCAGGCTGCCCGCAGGCTGTCGACCTCCGGTTCGCCCACCATCGGGTCATCGACTTCGGCGGGCACGAAGATGATGCCTGCGGTTCCGCACTCGCGACAGAGCGCGGGAGCCCGCGGTCGTTCGACAAGATGGCCACATTCGCTGCATTCCCACCACATGTTGATTGCCTCCTTTCAAGCAGGTCGTGACTCCACGAGGACGTGGAGACGAAGGTAAAAGTTGTGGATACCTAGACCGTGAAGCGAGATCTCGAAGAGCGTCCCTGACGGCGCCTTCGGCGGAATTTCAATACGAACAACTTCTTCGTGCTCGATGATCCCTTGTTGTTGACAGTAGGTGCACGGGTACACCCAGTCCCGTCCGGAACCGCCGCACTCGGGACAGCGGCTGAAGACCGGAACGCCGACCGGGACGACGCAGCCAAGCGAGGCTTCCTCCGGCGAAAGCAGTACCTCGAAATTGAGGCCTTCCAGCCGCTCGGACTTGGGCACCCCGATTCCGGTGAAGTTGCGCAGGAACCGGTCCTGCATGGCCTCGAACGATGGTCGAATGCTCTCGGGGTTGCCGAGGATCGTGACAGGCGTGCGCACCATTGGCGCTGGCGCGCCACGAAGGACGGCGACAATTTCCCCGTCCTCGGCTCGCCCAAGCTCGTGGTTGTAATCGCGTCGCCGCGCAGGATCGGAAAGCACGTCATAGGCCTCTGTAATTTCCTGAAACGCGCGCGTGGCATCTTCCCCCGCCACGTCGGGATGGAATCTCTTGGCGAGGTCGCGATAGGCCGCGCGGATTCCACTGACACCCTCGGTGCTCGAAACACCGAGGATCATATAGTACGACTTCCTCTCCATGGAGCTGGCGTCTCCCGGTCAGCGCTATTGGAGAAAGTGACCTGCAACCCCATCAGTCGGTCCTGACACTGATCTGGCGCGGTCTTGCCTTCTCCACCTTTGGCAGTTCGAGCTTGAGCGCGCTCATGTCCTCACTTTGATCGGTCGCGGCTTTGCTTCCTCTGCCTTGGGCAGCTTCAGGGTCAGAATGCCGTCGACGTACCGCGCGTCTGCGCGTTCAGCGTCGACCTCTGCTGGCAGAGCCACCATCCGGTTGAAAGAACCTTCGGGCAACTCCTTGCGGTGATAGTTGACCCGGTCGTGCTCACGTTTGATTTCGCGTTTGCCCGCGAGCGAGACGCGGTTCCGCTCCGCAGAGATCGAGAGCTCTTTCGGTTTGATTCCAGGAATCTCGGCGCGCAAATAGAAGTTGTTGTCGTCCTGGGTGATGTTCAGGGAGGGAAATACCCCCGCCCCCATATCACCGAGCGTGCCCCCAGCCACCGTATCCAGCAGACGCAGCATGTTGCGCCGGATTTCGTCGAGGTCGGCGAAGGGGCTGTCGAACGTTGGCCTCGAGGGCCAAACCCGTCTTTCGAGCATGGTAACCTCCTTGGGCAATGGGTCCGAATGGACGCTTTGTTTTGACTGTGCGGCTGAATAATCACCCCTGTTTTTCGGTCAAGTGGTTTGCGAGCCGAGAATCATTGTCATGAGCCGATGACCTGTGGCGAGGCTGTTGCGAACCCGGTTGATGCGCATACCCATCTCTCCTGCTTCAGTGGAAACACTGCGAGAGCTCGATCATCCCTGAATCGGGGCATTCCGCGATTTCAATCGATTGGCGACGCCAATATTCACCATCGCAGGGCCGGTCAAGGGCATCCGGCAACTATGCGCGCCGCGGAATCTCCCGGGTGCGCGCTCAATTCTTCAGCGGGAATATTTTCTTGGCCTGCGCGGTTTGGGGAGTTGGTGCGGTCATGCGAATCACGTTCTTCACCGAGCAGGCGGCGGAGGCCGCCGTCGAAACCTGGGAACGCCATGGATTCGTCGCGGCGCGAACAGGAACGGTCGTAGTCACCGACTGCCCAACGCTTTGGGCGGTCCCCATCATCCATCGAACCATCGGCTTTCATCAGGTCGAGCGGTTGGATGTCATCAGTCCAAACAGTCAGACCAGAATGCCAAACGCGGGGGAACAGAGAGGCTTTTCCGCGGACGGGTTTTCCTGACGGAGGAGCTCGCAAGCGATGAAGAAGAACCTACACAAAGTCTCGCAGAGTAGCGCTGGCGATACGCAGAAGGAGCTTGCCCAGCTTCGCCAAGAGGCCAGGGTTGCGCTCGATCTGGCCGTGGTGGCTCTGGCGCCGTCGCAGCTCATCGAGCGCTTGGCGTTGTCCGTGGGCTTGCTGGAGTCCCTAGGCGAGCTTCCCACGGACAGCCCGCCGGTGGTGGCGCTGGTCCCGAAAACAATCGCCCGTTCGAAGAGCAGCCTCGATGATTGGCGCACGTGGCGCAAACAGCACCTGGAAAAGAGAATTCCTTCCAGCTAGGCGGACTTCGACGATTGAATTCGCCACCGCCATCGAGGAAAAAACACTGGCGTCTTCATCATGTGCTCAGCCCAGGCCGGGTGGCGGGAGAGCATGCGACGATCCATCCAAGGCACGCTGACGAATACGAAGAGCAAGGTGATGGAAAGGGGGCCCACGACGGACCAGAGCCAGCCGGGATTGGCTGCCACCCCGAAGAGAAAGAGACCCCACCAGAATAGGATTTCCCCCAAGTAGTTGGGGTGGCGACAGCGCGACCAGAGCCCCTTGTCGAGGATTCCATCCTTGCTGTGCGGCGAGCGAAGGTAACGGCGCAGCTGATGGTCGGCGACCGTCTCGATGGCGATGGCCAGGCCAGCGATGATCGCGGCGGCGACGTCGAGAAGGGCAAACCCAGGCCGAGTGAGGGCCGGGAAGATGGGGACCAAACCCAAGAAGACCCAGGCTGTCGGCAAGAGGTGGATCGAGGCCAGGCTGGCCGGCCAGTAGGCCTTGCCGGCCTTGGCGCGAATTTCGACGTAGCGAAAATCCTCGTCGGTGGGGCCGCGCCAGCGTAGGGCCCAATTGGCCGTAAGTCGCGCCCCCCAGATGGCCAGCAGTGCGAGGATGACGATCTGTCTCAAACCGAGGTCGGTGCCCGCTGCAAGGGTCCAGTAGATGCCAATCGGCAAGGGCGCCACGCTCCAGTACGGATCGTAGACGCTGGAATTGTCGAGCGCGACACTGCAAGCGAACACGACCAGCGTGGCGGCGAGGTCGGCGACAGCCGCGATCCAGATCGGCTGAGCGTTCGCGGCCGCGCGGCCGACCGCGAGAGCCACCAAGAACGCGAGGACATAGGCCGCCGCAACGAAGGTTTGTCCGGCGGGTTTGGATATTACGACACGCATGGGGCTATCCTTGCGACTTGCCTTGCGGCTCGCCATACAACTTGCGCGTGGCGCGGCCCATGATTCGAATCGAGATCCGGCGCGGCAGCAGGCGATCCATGACCAAGGCCGAAAAACGGTAGAACGCGCCCGGGACCACGCTGGGTCCGCGGCCGAGGGCGGCGAGGGTTTTTTCGGCGACGCGATTCGGATCGAGCAAGGGAACCTTGCTTGGCCGCGGCTTCGAGGCTGCGTATCCAGGCGTGCGCGTGGCCCCCGCGCGACACGCGACCACGTGCACGCCGCTTTCGGCAAGCTCGTCCCACAGCCCTTCGGCCAAGATCAGATTGAAGGCCTTGGACGCGGCGTACGTGGCAATCCACGGTCCACCTTGCGATCCGGCCGTGGAGGTCATGAGCACGATGCCACCGCGCTTTCGCCCCGCCATGGCGCGGCCGAAGAGATGCGCGAGCAGCAGCGGCGCCCGGCAATTCACGTCGATCACGCGCAGGTGCTCCTCGACAGGATGGTCGAGAAATGGGCCGATGGTCGAGAAGGCGGCGTTGTAGACCAGCATGCCGACTTCGAGATTCGCGCTGAATTCCTGGACAGCGGTTGGCAGATCCGGACGGGCCAGATCCGCGGCCAGGGTGCGCACCTCGATGCTGTGGGCAGCGCGCAGGTCGGCGGCCAAGGTGTCCAAGGCAGCCTGGCCGCGTGCGATGAGCAGCAGGTTGAGCCCGCGCCGCGCGAGCCCGCGAGCGAAAGCCTCGCCCAGCCCGACCGAGGCTCCGGCGATCACGGCCCATGGGCCATACTGCTCGCGGAACGCGCTCATTCCGCGGGCATCACCATTTCTTCGCTGAATGGGTGCTCTTTGCGTGCCATCCGCCAAACCACCAGCATGGGCACGACGATCCACGATGCGTTCGCGGCCAGCACGATGAAGGGGCGGGGCGAGGCGTGCACGCCCAGCAATTCGTCGAACAGAATGATGGTCACGTTGGCGAGCATCATCCCGGCCCACAGAATGGAGGGAACGCGAATCCACTCGCGCCCGCGGGCATAGGCGTAGATGGCGACGGCGTAGAACGGCCCAAAGAGCAAAACATCGAGCCAGATGGTCGCTCGATACCAGGCCGGGCGCGCCCACAGCAAGGGGTCGAAGGATTTCTCCCACCAGTGGATCAGCGCGACGGCGCTGCGTGGGGGCCACAAGGGGCGAACGAAGGACGCCGGGTTGCTGATGACGATCTGCTCGATGCTGATCACGTAGCTGACGAACAATAGATTGACGACGAAGAAGCCCAGCAGCCCGACGTCTAGTGGCCGGCGTTTGAGGGGAATGGGCAACCGCATGGGGCAAAGACTACTCCAAGGTGGAAAAGAACGGCCTGGGAGAAAATCTGCACCCAGACGCGTCGCGGAAGTTTGAATCAAAGCTCGCAAGCTCGGAATCTCGACTTCCAAGACCGTCGCCGCGACTCGTGCTAGCGTGATTTTTCGCGATGAACCTGGGCCAGCGTCTCTGTAACGCTTGGCCAGGACAACATCAGCTCGACGCTGGCTTCGTTGTCAGCGGGCGATTTCGTCGGCGAGATGTCCTTGATGACGGGCGAGCCGCGCGCTGCGACTTGCCTCGCGGCCACGGATGTCCTCAGCTACGAGCTCGACCACGCGACCTTGCAGAGGGTCCTCACCACCCGGCCAGCCATCGCGGATCAGATGTCGGCCCTACTCGCCGCGCGCCAGGAAGGCCTGGCCCGCAAGGGCGGCGAGATTTCTGCAAAAGCCGCCGCGCGCGGCGCCGAGCATCACCGTGCCCTGGGCGAAAAGAATCCGGCGCCTGTTCAATCTGACGTAACAGTCAAACAAGGCCGACTCACCCGACGGCGACGGGCTCGGCGAAGCCGCGTGGGGCTGGGGCTGGGTGGGCCCTAGACCCCGAAGGGGCACTGCCTGCGTCGACCTTGAGCCGCTCGCCCTCATCGCGCGCCTCGCAGCTCTCGTCCCTCCCCCGAAAGGGCACACCGCCAGATAGTTGGCGTGCTCGCGTCACACGCTACCTCACGCAGCGATGTCGTTCCCGAGCCCACCAAGCCCGCGCCCGCCGACGACAAGGGCAACCCGAAGAACACCTCAAAGTATATCTCTTGGTCCGAACCATTGCGCCGTCCATTCGGGATCCCCGGTTGTCGACGTCGCACGTCTCAATTGGGCGTGCTTCTTCGGTGGGATGAGCACCCTCGGAGAATGACCTGCGCTGTGGTTCTCAACCTTATGTTGCTTCGCTTTCGTCGTCGCGTACGTTCAGTCGGATCGGGGACCGGCCCTCTACGCCAACGAGAAGGCAGCCAAGATCATCTGCTGAGTCCCCTCGTCAACAGCCAAAGCGTGCAGAAGATCCTCGGCCTGGGCGCGCGTCGATCCAATGCTTCCAATCTCCATGAGGTGCCCTACCACCGCTGCCCGGTAGAGCCGAGCAGATTCCGGGTATTCGCCGCAAAGCAATCGCGCCTCCGCATGGGTCGCTGTCGCCCAGTAGTCGCTGCCGTCCTGATGGTCTTTCACCAACGCAAGGACTTCTGTCGCCAACCTGCGAGCATCGTCGAATTTGCCGAGAAATGCTGCCTTCGACGCAGCGTTAATCCCGTTGAAGTAGCTGTCGGGCGAGAGACGGTAGGCTTCCGCATACAGTCCTTGTGAATGTTCCAGGTAGACGCGTTTTCGCTCCTGTCTATAGCGTTGCATCCAAGTCGAACCCAAGATGCCGAGTGTCTCTGGATCTCGGTGCCCGCCGACGTGTAACTCATTGAGGATGAGTTGGGCATCCTCGATGCGCTGGGTGCGTCGGTATGCCAAGGCCTGGAGCTGCCGCAAGCGAAGTGCCCGGGAAAACGTCTCTCTCGCCTGTGCAATCACTTGCAGTGCCGCATCGTTCTCACCAAGCTCGATCAACGCTTCCGACAGCACAGCGGGCGGAAGCGATGTAACGGACATGAGCGGCTGTTGGCCAAGCTGAACCAATGTAGTGGCATTGCCCACTGCCTTCGCTGCCTTGATCTTCTTGATGAGGGCACTGGTTGCGACATCGACGTCGTGGATCTCGCGAGCTGCCTGGTCGCTCAGGGGGCGGCCAAGCAGTCCAAACATGAGCCTCAGCAGTTCACCACCACGCGGCCCCTCCGGATACGCGGTGAAATCCACGTAGAGATCATTCTGTTCGAGGAACGGCAGCTCTTGCGCGTCCAGCTTCGCAAGCACGTAACGGAAGCTGGGCCGCTTCCTTTTGAGCTCACGCATCGTCGCGAGTTCGCCTTTCACGAATTGGGAAGTGGCCGCATCTCCGGACCAAACGACCACCCCGCTCGCACTCGATTGCAGGTTCTGCCGCAGAAACCCGTCAATCTCGACGCCAATCGGAAGTACGAACTGGTCGAGGAAGACCTTGAACTTGGCCTCGCGCAAACTGTCGTACAGTGCCATGGCCCAGTTTCTGTTGACCGACCGATAGCTGACGAATACGTCCCATTCGATTCCCCCTGCCCGTGGCTCCGGCGCGGGTGCGAGCCGGAGCAATGTGTCCCCATTCACCAAAGTCTTGCTTGGTCCTTGTGTCATCAGAATCCCTCGAAGAAATCACGCGTGATGACATCACGGCAGTGCTTTCTTGTCCATACGCCAATGGAGTCGGGCACGGCCAGACAACAACTGCGCCTCGTGGTCCACACGGGCCTTCCTCCACGCGAATCACGCCAGCAAACCCGCCCAGCAAACCCGCCCCCAAGGGGGTTTCAGGCACGCGCCAGGATCCGGTGGTGCATGGAGGCACGGGTTCTCGGACCGGAATTACTCTCCCTCCTCTCTGAAGGAAAAGAGCAGAAGGAATGGTTTTGCACAAGTGATGGCGTGCAGGATGCCGATGCGAGCTGCTGCCTCTGGACCATGAACCTGGGCCAGCGCCTTGTTGGTCCGACCGAGGCCAGTCCCTTGACCGGGGCGGCATGAGACTGGTCACCGCGTTGGCCGGCCGTGCTGGCCGTCCTGGTGTCCATCCCTGGCCGCGCCCCGTCGGCCGTCTACGACACAACAGCCGGGCTGGTCTTGCCGGCGGGCTCGGTCGAGTCGGTCGCGACCGCCATGTCGGCATGCCCGTAGGTCGAGCTGCCGATGGAATAGCCTTCTTCGCCGTGCAGGTTGATGTCGAGGCCTTCGCGCTCTTCATCGGCGGTGACACGCAGCCCGACGGTGGCATCCACGACCTTCAGAATGACCAGCGTGCCGGCCACCGAGAAGGCGACGGTCACGGCGACCGCGAGGAGCTGCTTGCCGAGGAACGTAGCATCTCCGGTGATGAGTCCATCGGCGCCGCTGGCGTTCCAGGCCTTGGTCGCGAACACGCCGAGCAGAATCGTGCCAACCGCGCCGCCCACGCCATGGACGCCGAAGGCATCCAGGGTGTCGTCGTAGTTGAACTTGCTCTTGAGCATGACGCCGCCGTAGCAGGCGAGGCCTGCGGCCGTGCCGATGGCGATGGCGCCCATGGGGCCGACGAAGCCCGAGGCCGGGGTCACGGTCGCCAGCCCTGCCACCAGGCCCGAGGCGAAGCCGAGCGCGGACGCCTTGCCATAGCGGAGCACATCGATGATGAGCCAAGCGGTCCCACCTGCGGCCGCCGCGAGCTGAGAATTGACGAGCGCCAAGGTCGCGATGCCCGAGGCCGAAAGCGCGCTGCCGCCGTTGAAACCGAACCATCCGAACCACAGAATGCCCGCGCCGAGCAGCACCATGGTCAGGTTGTGAGGAAGGCTGCGCTCGCGCGGATAGCCGAGGCGCTTGCCCACCACCAGGGCCACGACCAGGGCCGACACGCCCGAGCTGACGTGAACCACGATGCCGCCCGCGAAGTCGAGCACGCCCATCTTGGCCATCCAGCCGCCGCTGCCCCAGACCCAGTGGGCCAGGGGATCGTAGACCAGGGTCGCCCACAGCAAGCGTGAAGAGGGCGTAGGCCGAGAACTTGAGGCGTTCGGCGTAGGCGCCCGAGATGAGCGCCGGCGTGATGATGGCGAACATCATCTGATAGGCGAAGAACAACATGTGCGGGATGGTGTCGCCCTGCCGTGGCGCCAGATCCACCCCGCGCATGAAGGCGAAGGACAAGCCCCCGATGAGACCGCCGTGGTCCGGCCCGTAGGCGAGCGAGTAACCGAAGAGCACCCACTGCAAGGTCACCAAGCCCAGCACCACGAAGCTGTGCATGAAGGTTGAAAGCACGTTCTTGGTGCGGACCAGGCCCCCGTAGAAAAGCGCCAAGCCGGGCATCATGAGCAGCACGAGTCCAGTCGAAATCAGCATCCACGCGGTATCGCCGGTATTGATCATGTCGAGGAGGTTGCATCTTTGAAAAAAACGAGAAAAGTCCAGGTTTCATAGGACTTGAAGAATTTTCCGAAGAGACATCCGGAAGTAACTGTGAATTATTCTTTTGGATACTTAATAGAAACAATAATGGCCATGCCCGCATGTTCCCGCTCGGCATTGGCAGTATTCGTGGGTGGCACGCACCGTCGTGACACGTTATAGACGAGCGCAGTGAACCAACAGGTCGACAGCCCGGCCGTCGTTTGCCGCGGCTTGCGCAAGGTCTACGACGGCAGGCACGGGCTTTTTCGCAAGCCTTCGCCGGCCGTGGTTGCCGTTGACGGGCTCGACTTGCGCATCGAGCGCGGGGAATGCTTTGGGCTGCTTGGACCCAACGGCTCGGGCAAGACCACCACCGTCGAAATGTTGGAAGGCCTGCTTCCGCCCAGCGCGGGTGACGTGGAGTTGCTTGGCCTACGCTGGCACAGCGACGAGCAAAAGTTGCGCGAGCGCGTGGGCGTGGCCTTGCAAGAAACCCACCTGCCCGAAAAGTTGATGGTCGAAGAGCTGCTCACGCTCTTTCGCAGTTTCTATCGCCGGCCGCGCCCGCTCGCAGATCTGCTGGCCGAGGTCGAGCTCGATGAGAAGCGCCGGGCGTGGGTGGGCAAGTTGTCGGGCGGGCAGCGCCAGCGCTTGGCCATCGCCTGCGCCATGGTGGGCGAGCCCGAGGTGCTCTTTCTCGACGAGCCGACCACGGGGCTGGATCCGCAGTCGCGGCGCCAGGTGTGGGGGCTCGATCGCGGCCTACCGCGCGCGCGGCGGGACCGTGGTGCTGACCACCCACTACATGGAAGAGGC
This sequence comes from uncultured delta proteobacterium, assembly GCA_963723955.1. Classification (GTDB taxonomy): domain Bacteria; phylum Myxococcota_A; class Polyangia; order Fen-1088; family Fen-1088; genus Fen-1118. Next base: position 998 of record CAVRSU010000003.1, on the reverse strand, counting down.
CGAGCGGCTTTGCGATCGGGTGGCCATCGTCGATCACGGCAAGCTGGTTCGTCTGGGCACGCCCGTCGAGCTGATCGCGGCGCTGCCCGGTGACCATGTCATCGAGCTGGAGATCGAGAAGACCGCCGCTGGAGGACTGGATATCGAGGAATTGCGCGGACTGCCCCTGGTGATGGAGGCGCATGTGTCGGCCGAGGGGGCATGGTCACTGTCGGTGCGCGAGTCCGAGCACGCGGTCGCCGCCGTGCTGGCCCTGGTCGAGCGCAAGGGCTGCACGCTGGCCCGTCTGGGCACGCGCAAGGCTTCGCTCGAAGACGTGTTCGTGGCGCTGACCGGAAGGCACTTGCGCGATGGCTGAGTCCCCGAACAAGCGCCCGAACCCAATCCTTCAGCTGACGCTGATGCGACTGCGCGAGATCGGCCGCGAGCCGGGGGTGCTCTTCTGGGCCTTCGGCTTTCCCGTGGTGATGTCCCTGGCGCTGGGCATTGCCTTTCGTGCACGCGGGCCCGAGCCGGTCGTTGTCGGGGCCTTGCCGGGAATTTCCGCGGAGGCCCATCGGGCACTCGCGGATGCCAAGGTCACGGTCAAACAGCTGGACGGCGCTGCCGCCGAAGCCGAGTTGCGCGCTGGACGCGTGAGCCTGCTGCTGGCGCCACCGCCTGTACCTGGGCAAGCGCTGGTCTATCGCTTCGATCCGGCGCGTGCCGAGGCCCGTACTGCGCGCGCGGCCGTGAACCAAATCCTGCAACGGGCGGCCGGGCAGACCGAGCCGCGCCTGGTACGCGACGAGGAAGTGCACGAACCTGGTTCGCGCTACATCGATTTCCTGGTTCCGGGGCTCATCGCCATGAACCTCATGTCGGGATCGATGTGGGGTGTAGCCTGGGTCGTGGTGCAAATGCGCGTGCGCAAGCTGCTCAAGCGCATGCTGGCCGCACCCATGCGGCGCCACCACTTGATGTACGCATTCGGACTGGCGCGCCTGGAACAATACGTC
>CAVRSU010000002.1:0-84674 GCA_963723955.1 uncultured delta proteobacterium | reverse complement strand
TGAAGAAGGCGGCCGTTACGTTCACGCGCTCGCGCATGATGGATTCGGAGATGGTCGGAAACAGCGTGGCGACCAGCACGATGGCCGTGGCGATGACGAAGCACCAGTTGCCGATGCCGAACATGGATTCCCGCGAGAGGAACGAGCCGATGGCTCTCGGAGGGGCGAAGCTCGCTGCGCCGCCACGCACATCAAACCGAAGCTGAACGACGAGAATGACGGCCATGAAGGCGCCGAAGACGTAGGCCAGGTGGATGTCCTTGCCGAAGGCGTGAACCGACTGCACGATTCCCGACCGGGTCATGAAGGTACCGACGATGGTCAGGAAGAAGGCAAAGATGACCAGCGTGAAATTCCAGCGCACGTAGAGTCCGCGGCGCTCTTGCACCTTGGCCGAGTGGATCAGCGCCGTGGCCATCAGCCAGGGAAGCAGGCCGGCGTTTTCCACGGGATCCCAGGCCCAGAAACCGCCCCAGCCCAGAACTTCATAGGCCCAGATCATGCCGAGGGTCAGTCCCAGGGAGAGCACGAACCAGGCCGAGAGCAACCAGCGCTTGACCATGGGGTACCACACGTTGCCGAACTTGCCCGCCATCAGCGCGCCCATGGCAAAGGCATACGGGATGGTCAGCCCGACGAAGCCCGCGTAGAGCGAGGGCGGGTGCGCGACCATGTAGGGATTTTGCAGGAGGGGGTTCAAGCCTTGACCGGTCGGCGGCTGCGAAACCAGGAAGGTGTCGAACGGGTTCTTCTCGTAGACCACGAGGTAGATGAAGAAGTCGCACGCGGCCATCAGAACCGTGATGGCGTAGGCCGTGATGGCGGGTTCGCGTCGCCACAAAGCTCCTGACCGCGATGGCCGAGCAAATGGCGAGCAGGAAGACCCAGAAGAGCAGGGATCCGTCGAGGCCGCCCCATACGGCGGTCAGCTTGTAGCCGAAGGGCTGACCGGCCTCGGAGTAGTGCTGCACATATTTGATTGAGAAGTCACTCGATGTGAAGGCGTGGGCCATGGCGGCGATGGCCATGGAGAGGGTGGTGGCCAGCAAGTAGACCGCGGCGCGGCCAGCACGCAGGAGTCGTTCCGAGTTGCGACGGATTCCTACGAACGAAGTGACACCAGCCAGCGTGGCAATGACAAAAGAGACTAAAAGCGTTAGGTTTCCAAATGCAGCCATGGGCAGCTCCGACGCTTGAATTTTTTCGGGAAGGCCTCCTCCGAGAAATGCCGGACGGGAGGATCGATGTCCCGAAAGATGCCTTGTTTTTCTCGCCGGCGCCAGGTCTATACTTCGCGCCATGCGTGCGAGATTCCTTCAACTTTCTTCCGTGGCAGCGGCGGCCCTGGCCATGGGCTGCGCCAGCTTGAAGCTGCAAATGGTCGACCGCTCGGTGCAGCGGCCGTCGAACATCGCCGTCTACTTCACGGTGGATACGTCGCGGGGCGATCCGGTCCCCGATCTGACGCCTGCCGACTTCCACATCTACGAGGACGGCCAGCCGGTATCGATCTTCGAAAGCCAACAGACCATCCTGCAGCCTGAAGTCGCTGCCGCGCACTACACCCTGCTGCTCGTCGACATGAGCGGAAGCGTCGTTGGCTCCCCGGACCTCGACAAGGTCGTGGCCGGGGCGGCGTCATTCGCCCAACGGGTCGGCCGATACCAGAAGCTTGGCATCTACGCCTTCGACGGAAGTCCGCACGTTTCGCAGGTCGTTCCTTTTGGTGGCGGAGATCCGCAGGGCACCTTGCGCGCCTTCGCGGGTTTCCAGTCCAAGGATCCCTCGACGAATCTCAATGGTGCGGTGGTCGAGGCGATCAAGATTCTCGACCACCAGATGAGCCAGTCGCCAGTCCCCCTGCGCTTCGGCACGCTGGTGGTGTTCACCGACGGCACCGATCACGCCGCCCGGGTTTCGCGAGACGCCCTGCACGCGGCGCTGAACGAGGTCGACTTCGAGGTCTACGCCATCGCAGTGGGAGCGGAGGTCAACGATCAAGAGATCCGCTCCATCGGGCGCAACGGAACATTCACCTCGAAGAATCCCGAGGACATCCGTCGCGGCTTCGATGAGATCGCGGCGCGAATCGAAGGCTTCACGCGCCGCTACTACCTGCTGTCCTACTGCTCGCCGGCACGCGCTGGCCAACACAACGTCGAGATTGAGGCCGTCAAGGGAGCCATGCGCGGCCGACTGGGCTACGATTTCAAAGCGGATGGCTTCGGTCCCCATTGCGATCCGAACCAAAAACCCGCGTTCAACGTGCGCCATCCGCGGATGAGCCCGCCGCCCAAGGCCAAGGGGAAGTAAGGGACGGAACGAGGGGCTGTCGTTTCTTGTGACGACGAACCGCCCAGCGAAGCTTGACTGTGTGGCCGAGCAGGTCCTGCTCGGGGGGGCGGCTCTGTGTTTCGTCGTGCTGACCCGCCACAACTGGCAACAAATCTGCGACGACGCGTTCATCGCGTTTCGCTACGCTGACAACATCGTGGCGGGTTTGGGTCCGGTTTGGAATCGGGGCGAGCACGTCGAGGGATACTCCTCCCCGCTGTGGCTCGGGTTGTTGGTGGTAGGCAGGATACTTGGGGCCGCCCTGCCAACCTTCGCGGGAGCACTCGGCATCTTTTTCTCGGCGCTTTGCCTCGTGCTTGCGTACAGGTTTGCCCTCGGGTCGCGCAAAGCCGCGTGGCCGCCGCCGCAACCTGCGTCGCCACTTCGCTGGTGTATCCGCTGTACTTCTGGGCCCCGGCAGGGCTCGAAACGGCGCTGTTCACTGCGCTCGTCACCTTCGGGGCTTGGTCGCTTCTCGCGCCCTCGGCGTGGCGCTGGTCGCTGGCGGCGGCGTTTTTGGGCGTGGCGCGGCCAGAGGGGCCGCTTCTTGCCTGCGCCTTAGCCGTCGTCGCCGGTCTGGCCCATGGGCGGGCGGCGGTTCGACCAAAGTTTCTCGCTCTTGCTCTTGGGCCGGCAGTGGCTTGGTTCGTTTTCCGCCGAGCCTATTATGGCGACTGGCTGCCCAACACCTACTATGCGAAGGCCACGGGCCCATTCTTCTTCCGGCTCGAATCAGGCATCCTCTATGGGGCGTGGGCGCTCGGATTGCTCGCGGCGACCACGCTTGCGATCTGGCTCGCGGGAATCGCGGATCGCAAGATCCGCTGCGCGCTTGCCTTCCTGACCGTGGTCCTTGCGACAGTGGTCGCGGCGGGCGGGGACTGGATGTGGCACGGGCGCATGCTTCTGCCGGTGATTCCTTCCCTGGTGGCGCTCGCGGCCTCGGCCATTGCACGTGCACCCCGCAACCGCCGCCTGGTTCTTGCCCTGACTTGCGCGTTCGTGGCTTCAGGGTTCTTGCCTCGCGCCTCCTTGCTCGCGGATGCGTTCGCTGGTCGCCCCCTACCGCCCGTTGCCTACCAGGAAGGTACGATGGTGCCGGCGGCACTTGCCGCCGCACGCTTCATCGCCGCCAGATACCCGGCGGATGCTCTGGTGGCCGTCAATCATGCGGGCGCCTTGCCCTATGCCTTGCTGAACCCAGCCCTCGACATGACCGGACTTGCCGACCGCCACATCGCCCACGAGGTCGAAGGCATACTCCATCACAAGTTCGACGCTGCCTACGTCTTGTCACGCAAGCCCCGCGTGGTGGTTCTCAATACGCGTACGCGTCCGGGCACCGCGGGCGTGTGGTACCACCCAGGCTATTGGCCAGGAGAAACCGCGCTGGTCACGCAGCCGGAGTTCGCAGCCGCGTACCATTCCGTCGAGAGCTATTGGGAATGGCACTGGCAGGCGGTGGCCGACAACTTCATCGTGCTCTACGAGCGGAACTAGTCTAGTTCCCGGACAACGTAGCCAACTTCACCCGAAGTATGGATTTGAGATCCGCGGCGCCGTTTCCGGCCAGGGGAACGTCCAGCCATAGCATCGACGGGCTGCCGTGCGCGTGCTTGCGCGCGAGCTGGCCGACGGGCGACAGGCTTTTCCAGTCCACGGCCGCCGTGGCAGCCGCCGAGAGCGCGATGATTCCGACGGGCGAGTCTTCGTGCAAAAGGAGCGAGCACAGGGGCTGCTCGCCAATCAAGTAGCGCAAAGCCCAGCCGGTCTTTGGGCCGTAAAAATAGACATCTTCCCGGACGTCCTCTTGTCGCAGAAGAAAGGAGCGCGCCATTTCGAACCGCTTGCCCAGGGTCAGGGGCAGGCGAGCGGCAAAAGCAGCCGCGGTGGGCGGTTGGTTCTTCTTGGGAAAGGCGACCTTGGGCGGCTTTGTGGCAGCCGGCGGGATGGTTTTGGCGCTTGGTCTTGCCTTGGGCGGGGTGGCGTCGCGTTTCTTTTCAGGTTGCGGGCTTTTCATTCCGTTTGGCCAGTAGTCTGCGCAGGTACCCGATGATGCCGGGCAGCAGCGAGAGGAAGATGATCAGAATGATAAGCTTCTCGATGTGCTTGGTCACGTCCGGCCACACCGAGGCCAGCCCGTAGCCGATGCCGGTCATGCTGACCACCCAGCCGATGCCGCCGAAGACGTTGTAGCTGACGAAGCGGCGGTAGTTCATGTCGCCCACGCCAGCGACCACGGGCGCGAAGGTGCGGATGATGGGCATGAAGCGCGCGATGATGATGGTCTTGCCGCCGTGCCGTTCGTAGAACTCGTGCGTGCGCACGAGGTGCTTCTTGTTGAAGAGCAGCGAATTTTCCCGCGTGAAGAGCTTGGGCCCGGCTTTTCGTCCAATGTAGAAGCCCACCTGATCGCCGATGACGGCGGCGATACTCACCGCGATGTTGAGCCACAGGATGTTGAGCAGCGGTTTTCCCGTCGGGTTGGCCGACGTGCAGAACACGCCCGCAGTCACCAGCAGCGAATCGCCCGGCAGAAAGAACCCCACCAAAAGGCCGGTCTCGGAGAAGACGACCGCGACCAGCGCCGCCATGCCGCCCCAGGTGATGATGGCCTGAACGTTGTAAATCTTGTGGAACAAGTCCATGAGGTCGTGCACGGGCTGAGATCCTTTGTTGGGAGTGATATCGAAGGCGGTAAACTGCACTGCCTGGCCAAATAGAGCAAGTGCGAGGAATCACCTGTTTCGCGCCGTGGCGCGATCGAGGCCGCAAGGAGCGACGTGTTAGGGGGCGTGCTCTTGGAATTCCGAGCAGTTGCCGGTCAAGGTTTTCCGCCGAGGCGCCGATGCTCAGGGTAGGCGAATCGCCGGCGGTCCAGGACCTCGGTCGGCCAGCGCGGACGGCTACCGGAAACGAAAAGGAAATATGGAGAGTCAACTCGTCGCAGGACAGTGGGTGGAGGTTTCCATGGAAGACCTTCAGACCCCGATTCTCCTGAGTGGATTCGTGCTGAGCATGCGTCCGAGCGTGTCTGCTGACCTTTCCCGAGTTGCTTGCGCCGCCCATGGGTCTGGAATCCGAGGCCCGTGCGACCGTGCGCTACAGCACCCAATCTGGCCAGTTCACCGCCATGGGCCATATCCTGCGCGTAGCCGCGGGCCCGCCGGTCACGGTGACCCTCAAGCGGCTGTCGCCAATGGGAGCGGACTCCAGGCGCACACGAACCGCGACGAGGTTGCCGGTTTCGGTGCGCGTGGTGACCTCTTCCGTAACGTCGTCGCTTGGGCAAGAGGACATGCCGGGGTGGACCGAGAATGTGAGCGAGACCGGGATGTTGCTCGCGACGTCGCTTCTGCTTGCCGTCGGCGATGTTCTGCGCCTGGCGCTTTCATCGGGCCCAGAGAGCGTGGTGGTGAGCGGTCGCGTGACGCGCGTCCAGGAAAGCGAAGATAAGAGCCGAGGCCAGTTCGGCGTGGGCGTCGAAATCGCGAATGCCAGTGACACCGAGCGGGCGCGCTGGGCGGCTTTCGTGGCGCGCATCCAGCGCCAAGAACGTAAATAGGGCCCAATCGGGCCTTCGAAGCTCGTGCGCAGAAGGTTGTCGCCGTGGGGGAGCGGCTGTGCTGTACTGGCCGCGCATGAGCGAGGGTCACAGACGACTGGGTCCAGGTGCCGCCACCGCGCTGGTGGTGGCCAACATGGTGGGGACCGGCGTGTTCACCACCAGCGGCATCCTGATGGATATTCTCGGTTCGCCGTGGCTGGTTCTGCTCACTTGGCTGCTCGGCGGTGTCACCGCGCTCTTGGGCGCGCTTTGCTACGGCGCCTTGGCCCAGAGAATTCCCGAATCGGGCGGCGAGTACATCTTTCTGTCGCGCACGCTTCATCCTGTGGCGGCCTACGTGGCCGGTTGGCTTTCGCTCATCGTCGGCTTCGCGGTACCCCTGGGCGCGCTGGCTTTCGCTTTCGCCGAGTACATGAAGCCGTGGCTGCCAGCCGGCCTGAGCCCGCGCCTGGTCGCAACCGTCTTGATGCTGGGGGCGTCCTTCCTTCACTTCGGCTCGGTGTCCTTCGGAGCGCGCATCCAGGCCGCGATTGTCGTGGCCGAGGTTGTTCTCATCACGCTTTTCGCCTCCTTCGGGCTCGGGCGTCTCTACCCGGACGGTTTTCACAGCACGGCCGTCGCCGGGACATGTGGGCAAGCTGGGGCTGGCGCTGGTAGTGGTGTCGTTCAGCTACCTGGGCTGGAACGGCGCCGTCTACATCGGCGGCGAGGTCAAGGATCCAGAGCGCAATCTGCCGCGCTCGCTCATCCTTGGCACGTCGATCGTGACGTCCTGTACCTGGCCTTGAACGCCTTTTTCGTGTTCGCCGCGCCCGCCATCGGCGCTGGCCGGCCGCATCGACGTGGCGCACGTGGCGGCCGCGGCCGTGGGCGGTCCGCGCTTGGCCGTCGCCGTGTCGGCCCTGGTCGCGCTGGCCTTGGCCCTTTGCGTGTCCGCGCTGACCATGACCGGCCCGCAGGTGGCCGCGCGCATGGCGGCCGACGGTTTGCTTCCTCGCATTTTCGCGGCCTCGGCCGGGCGACCACCGCGTCTGGCCCTGCTGGCGCAGCTCGCGCTCGGCCTCCTGGCGCTGTGGACGGCGACCTTCGAGCGCATCCTTACCTACGTCGGGTTCACCCTGGGCATCAGCATGGTCGCCACCATCATCGGCCTGTGCCGGCTGCGCCTCAAAGAGGGACCTGTCGTTGCACGTCCCCGGCTGGCCATGGGTGCCCGGGTTGTTTCTCGCGTTCGTCGTGGGCTCGACGGTCTTCACGGTCATCCAGAGGCCTATTGAAGGGCTCGTCGGGCTCGGAACCTTGGGCGTGGGCGTCGTCGCGTATTTCGTGCAGCAACGGACCAAGCGGTAAGGGCATTGGAATCTCATCGCTTCGACTGGTAACCTAGTTTGCCTTGCCGAGCGTCGCATTCCGATGAAGAAGAAGATCGTTCCCCGACCATGGTTTTTTCCTCGACCGGTGCTGCTGGTGTCGACGCGCGATGGGCAGGGGAAGGACAACATCCTGACCATCAGCTGGGCCGGCGTAGCGTGCACGACACCACCCATGATCACCGTTTCGCTCCGCAAATCGCGTCACAGCCACGGCGCCATCAGCGCGACCCAGGAATTCGTGGTCAACATCCCCACCTCGAAACAAATCCATGCGGTCGAGCTGTGTGGCACGACGTCGGGGCGGGACAGCGACAAATTCGCAGCCCTCGGGCTCGCCAAAAACTCTCCTTCCGTCGTCGCGGCGCCGCTTATCGCCGAATGCCCGATCAACCTCGAATGCCAAGTCCGGCATACCCTGCCGCTCGGAAGTCACGATCTTTTTGTCGCGGAGATCGTGAAGGTGCATGCCCAGCACGGCGTCTTGCGCGAGGACGGCGAAATCAACGACGATGCTCTGGATTGCCTGGCCTGGGGATCGGAGGAATTCCTCAAGGTCATCCGACCGCGAAAGCAGGCGCGGGTCCCCCGTTTCCTATAACTGCTGCTCGTGTATTCTAGGCCGACCCCCGCATGAGTGACGCTCCACCAGGCCCGCCTGCCAAACCCTCTCGACGAAGCAAGCGCTGGCTCTTCATTGCGCTTGCGGGCGCCGTCGCCATCGCCGCGGTCAGTTTCGTGTTTTCGCCCCCGTCCGGAGTGGACGATGAGGCCGAGGAGGGTGGGCATCCGCAGCGGGTGGTATTTCACCTCAAGCACAAGCCCGAACCGCCCAAGCTGGGCATCGAGTATCACTTCGATCGCAACGCCATCGTGGACAGTCGCCTGCTAGGGGCACAGATCCTTGGCCTGGCGGCATCGGGAAACCTGGTCGCCTTCGATGCTGAGACATTCAAGGTGCGCCAAGAGAAGGTCCTGCGCCGTCGCGCCACCTGTTTGGGGCCGGCTGACAAGACCCACGTGCTCGCCGGTATTTCCAACGGCTCCATCGTCCGCGTGGACGCAAGCGACCTTGGTATCGAGGCGGTCACGGACGTTCCCGGCCAGCCGCAATGGATTGGCAAGCGAGCAAAGGACGGCACGCTGGTCATCGCCTACCGTTCCGCGACCGGCGCGGGCGACGGCGTGCTCGTGTGGGATGATGGTTTGGGCCGTACCTATTCGCTCGGCGCGGGGGCCGTCTTGTTTCTCGACAGCAAGGATCGGCTTTGGTTCGCCAGCGGCGGCACGGTGCACTTTCTCGATCTCGCGACGAGCGCGCGTAAAGAGGTGGCGTGGAAAGGCGGATGGCCTGGGCTGCGCGGCTTCGCCGAACTGTCCGACGGGCAAATCTGGGCCTTTGGCGGGTCGGATCGATCGGGCGAGATGGCGAGCTATGTGGTTCGCCTGCTACCCGGGCAGAAGCCTGTGCTCCTGTATGGGGCGGGTGGAAAGCGTCCGGTGCAAGCCGCGCCCGCGACACCGATCACGCACGTGCTCGAAGAATCGGATCCCACGCGCGTCCTCGTGGTTTCCCACGACGGCGCTTTCGTCAGCGACGCGAACCTCTCCCATTGGCAACCATTGGATGCCATGGTGGCAGGACGCCGCGAAAACGACGCTACCGTGGCCTTGGGCCAAGCCCACATCGCTGGCCACCGCGTGCTCGTCACGTTGGCGCGCGGCGGGTTCATGGAGTTCACCGCCGAATTCACCCGTCGCCATTTTCTCGACGGACAGGATTCCGTTTTCAGACCCTCCGCCATCGTCCGCTTGACCAGCGGCATGTCGTTCTACGGTGAGGGCGGCCCGCTCTTCTACAACGGCGGCGGCTGGCATCCTCTCCCGGATCCCATCGTGCCTCCGGCCGAGCTCATGGGCTTGCCCAGGTCCGGCGAAAAGGAGCGGCTGTGGGTGGCCATGACCACCATCCCCATCGAAGGGGAAGTGAGCTACGTGATTGCCAAGGCCGGGCCGCCCCGCAACTACGTCGGCCACATCCACGGCCTGCGCGACGTGTTTCTGACCGCGCGCTGGGATGGCAAGGTCCTGACCGTGCTCGGCCGCGAAGAATTGCCCATCGAGCCCGACGATACCTTCGCCACGCCAGACAGGGAGCTTTGGAACGTGGACGATCAAGGCCTGTGGAGTTTTGCCGGCGGTCATTGGCACATGGTGATGCGCGCCGGGCCGACGGATGCAGGGGGTGCCGCTGCAGGCGGGCGCGGCTCGGCCACCGAGCGGGGACACGGACACCTAGGCTCCTCCATCGGCGAGCCACTTCACTTCGCCGAAGCCTACGCGTCGCCGTTCTACGGCCTACCCACCGGGGCGTCGAGTTGGGCGTTGGTCCGCCTCGACAGCAACGAAGCTGGAGGCGTGCCGCTTATCGATGAAGTCCCGGTGAAGGTGGATGGCCGCCGGTTGCACATTCGCGACCTGACGCTTTGGGGAAACCGAAAAGAAGAGCTGCTGCTGGCCACGGATCACGGGCTCTGCGTCTTCAACGTCAAATGGGGCAATTGCGAGTTGCTCAAGCCCGAAGGGCTCGGCGATGAGGTCAGCTTGTTCATGCGCGACGGGACCAAGCGCCTGTGGCTGGGGGGCCGCGGCTTGTGGGTATTTCGCGATCAGAAGCACGTGGACGAAGTGCACCCGGCGATCCCCATGCTGGCCGACACGCGCGTGCTCGCATTGGCCGAGGCGCCAGACGGCCGATTGGTGATTGGCCTCGAGGACCGAGGGGCCATCTTCCTCACCATCCCACCGGGGTGGTTCCAACGGCCGCCCGAACCGCCGGCGGTGCTTCCGTCGTGGGAGCGCATCCATCCGCACGAGGCGTCCTATCTCGATCGCGGCTTGGTCCTGCACGAGTGTCGGGGCAAGTCAGGGCAGATTCCCGATGCGGTCACGGCGGCCCTGCTGGACGGATTGCGCGAAATGGCCCAGGCTCAAGGGACGCGCGTTCGCGTCGGGTTCGAGGAGGTATTCGAAGGCCGCCCCGACATCGTTGTTCGCGGAGCCGAGCCCGAGGCGCTGGCGGAGGGCGTGCTGCCGCTGGTCGAAAAGCTCGGCGGCAAGGCGCGGTGGAGCGTGCTCAAGCGCTTCGGCCCCCGCGGCAGCGAGTCGGTCGAAGTGAAAGCCTGCCCGCAGTAGGGGCTCCTAGCTCTGCCTGCACTCCAGAACCAGGACCGTGATGTTGTCGGTGCCGCCAGCGGAATTGGCGGCGGCGACCAGCTCGTTCACCGCGGCGTCCAGGTCTCCACCCACCTTCAGGTGCTCGGGCAGGTTGGTGTCCTGAACCATGCCCGACAGCCCGTCCGAGCACAGCAGGAAGATGTCGCCGTCGTGGATCTCCTCGGAGGTGATGTCCACCTGCACGGTGTCGCGCATGCCGAGGGCGCGAGTGATCACGTTCTTGTGCGGGAACTTGCGCTGCTCCTCATCGCTCATGCCGGGCCGCGCTTCCTTGTAGTCCTCCAGCAGCGAGTGGTCGCGGGTCAGCTGCTTGATCTGTCCTTCCCGGATGCGATAGCAGCGCGAGTCTCCCACGTGCGCCACGTAGAAACGGTCGTCGGCGATTTGGCCGATGACGACCGTGGTGCCCATGCCGGAGAGACGGACGTCCTTGGAGGCCGACTCGTGGATCTTCTTGTTGGCCAGGCGGATGCCGACGTTCAGTCGGTTTTCCAGCACGGACAAGGTATGGTCCATCTTGTATGGCCAGGTGACGTCCTCGTCGCGCGTGCGCGCGAAGAACTCGCGGATCACGTCGGCGGCCATCTTGGAGGCGACCTCGCCACAGGCGTGCCCGCCCATGCCGTCCGCCACGAGAAAAAGCTGCTCCTCCTCGATGAGGCAGAAGTAGTCCTCGTTGTGGTTGCGCTTGAGTCCTTGATCCGTCTTGGCAGCGTAGCGGATTCGCATGGGGAGCAGAGAACAGTTGACCGTCGGAGGTGCCCCCTTGTCAACCTTGTTCAACGATTCCTGAGATTCTGTCGGTGGTTGTTGACTGGCGCAAGGGTGCTCGCTAAGGTACTGAACAAATGTCTAAGTTCCGCGGGAGCATGGCCAGCCAAGCGCGCAAACCCAGCAAGCAGGCCGTCAAACGAGTGCCAGCCTCCGGCGGTTCTCGCAAGGCGGGGGCCGCCAGCCGCAAGGTGGCGAAGCCTGCCGGCGAGGCGCGCGTCGTCGCGTCCCAGAAAACACTGGAGAAGACGCCGCCTGCAACGGTGGCCAAGGCGCCTCCAGGAACGGCGGCGGTTCTGGCCATCGGTGACGAGGTGCTGCGCGGGGAAATCGCGAACTCCAACGCCGCATTTCTGTCCGACCGCTTGTTCGACGCTGGCTACGACGTGCGGGCTCACCGCGTAGTTTCCGACACACCAGCCGACATTCGGGCCGCCGTCGAGAGTCTGGCTGGCGAGGTTGCCGTGATCGTTGCCACTGGAGGACTTGGTCCGACCGACGATGATCGGACGGTGGACGTGGTCTCCGAATTGCTGGGAGTGGAAACTACCGAGCACGCACCCTCGCTCGACGCCATGAAACAGCGGTTTTCCGCCCATGGTTTCGCTCTGACCCCCAACAATATGCGCCAGGTGCGCGTTCCCGCCGGCGCAACCGCCTTCGCGAATGCGGCTGGCATTGCGCCGGGCTTTTGCGCACGCATCGGCCAGGCCGAGGCGTATTTTCTGCCGGGAATTCCCCGCGAGATGGAGGGCATTTTCCTCTCCCAGTGCATGCCCCGCTTGGTTCAGCGCCTGGCCGAGCATGGCGTGCCGCGGGCTGCAGTTCGGACGTTTCATGTCTACGGGATGGGTGAATCGCACATCGACCATCGGCTGGTTGGCCTGGTTGGGAACATCCCCGACGTGACCGTCCATTTCCGCACGGCCTCGCCCGAGAACCACGTCAAGATCGTGGTGCGCACGGGGGATTTCGCCAAGAGCCAGGCCGTGCTCGAACAAATCGACCACGAGCTGCGCAAGCGAATCGGCCAAGGCATCTACGGCATCGACGGGGAAACCTTTCCCATGGTGGTGGGCAAGACCCTGCGCGAGGCGGGCGCCACCTTGGCCCTGGCCGAATCGTGCACCGCGGGCTACGCGGGGCAACTGCTCACCTCGGAACCAGGGGCCAGCGATTTCTTCCTGGGCGGCGTGATGGCCTACGCCAACGACGTCAAGACCAAGGTTCTTGGCGTTCCGGCCGAGCTGCTCACCGAACACGGGGCCGTCAGCGAACCCTGCGCACGTGCCATGGCCGAGGGGGCGCGCAATCTGACTGGCGCCACCATTGCCGTGTCGATCACCGGCGTCGCCGGCAGCAAGATGGATGGACGCCCTGTCGCCCCAACCAGCGCAGCGTCGGGTGACAAGCCGTCTGGCTCCGTGTGTTTTGCCATCGCGGGCCCGCGCCCGACCAAGTCCGTCAGCAAACTTTTCTCCGGCGACCGCGAACGCATTCGCAGAGCGGCTGCGTACCATGCGCTCGATATGGCCCGCCGGTATTTCATGTGATTCAGGGAGAAGAAATGGCGAATCTCGCAAACACCGCAAGCACGGCAGGCACGGCAAATTCAGATCGAAACGAGCGCAAGGAAAGCAAAGCGGACGCAGGCAAGGCGCCAGTCGCGCGCGATGCCGGTCGAGACCGGGCCATCGATTTGGCGGTTTCCACCATCGAAAAGCAGTTCGGCAAGGGCAGCATCATGCGCCTCGGCGACGATATTGCCCCGCCCGAGGTTTTCGTCGTTCCCACGGGTGCCCTCGGGCTGGACATCGCACTTGGCCTGGGCGGGCTGCCGCGCGGCCGCATCGTGGAGATCTACGGACCTGAGTCCTCGGGCAAGACCACGCTCGCGCTGCACGTGGTGGCGCAGGCGCAGCGCTCGGGCGGCATTTGTGCCTTCGTCGACGCCGAGCACGCGCTCGACGTCGGATACGCGCGCAAGCTCGGGGTCAAGACCGACGACCTTTTGGTGTCGCAGCCCGATCACGGCGAGCAGGCCCTGGAAATCACCGAGATGCTGGTGCGTTCGGGCGCGGTTGATGTGGTGGTCGTCGACTCGGTGGCGGCCCTGACCCCGCGGGCCGAGCTGGAGGGCGAGATGGGCGATTCCCACGTCGGCCTGCAAGCCCGCCTCATGAGCCAGGCGTTGCGCAAGTTGACCGGCACCATTTCCAAGTCCAACACCCTGGTCATCTTCATCAACCAGATTCGCATGAAGATCGGCGTGATGTTCGGCAATCCCGAAACAACAACGGGCGGCAACGCGCTCAAGTTCTACGCATCCGTGCGCCTCGACATCCGGCGCGTCGGCGCCCTCAAGGACGGCGAAAAGGTCGTGGGCAACCGGACACGCGTCAAGGTGGTCAAGAACAAGATGGCGCCACCGTTCCGCGAGGTCGAGTTCGACATCATGTACGGCGAAGGCGTGAGCCACGAGGGCGATCTGGTCGATCTGGGCTCCGAGTGCGAAGCCGTCGAGAAGTCAGGCGCCTGGTTTGCCTTCGAGGGCGAGCGCATCGGCCAGGGGCGCGAGAACGCCAAGCAGTTCCTGCGCGACCACGCCGACATCGCCAGAAAGATCGAGGCCAAGATCCTGGCCCACCACGGCGTGAAGCGCGAAGCGGGCATGCCCGGCCAATCGAACCAGTCCGGCACCGCTGTCCCCAAGCCCGGCCAGCCCGACAAGCGACGGTAGAGGAGAGGTCACAGAGGGGGCAGAGAGCACGGAGAGACCGTGACGTCCAACTCCGTGCTCTCCGGATTATCTGCGGCCTCGGCAGCGAAAAAGAACCAGACCTTCACCTGAATAGTCACTTTTTCGCTGCGAATACTTGTCGCAGCCGGGTTCGGTGCGTACTACGATTTGTGCAATGTCACCGAAGAAGTCCATCCCCGAGGGGCCGATCGAGATTCCCGAGTTTTTGCCCATCCTGCCACTGCGCAATTCTGTCTTGTTTCCGAACTCGATCATCCCCATTGATGTCGGCCGCAAGAAATCCGTGAAGCTGGTCGAAGAGGCAATCGCCAAGGAGAAGCCGATCATCGGTATCGTTACCCAGCGCGATGCCCGCATCGAAGAGCCAGGACCGGCCGACCTCTACACCGTGGGTTGCGCCGCCCGCATCTTGAAGGTCATCAAGCTGGCCAAGGACAGCTTCTCCGTTATCTTGCAGGGCGTTTCGCGCGTGCGCATGCTCGAGCTGGGCATGCAGGATCCCTACATGGTGGCCAAGATCCAGGTGCTGCCGGATGCGCCCGGAAGCTCCGCCGAGCTTGACGCCCTGGTGGTGAACGTCAAGGACGTGGCCAAGCGGGTGATCAAGCTGATGCCCGAGCTGCCCAAGGAAGCTTCCTCACTGCTCGACAGCGTGACCGAACCTGGCCAGCTCGCCGATCTCATCACCTCGAATCTCGATGTGCAGGTCGACGAGAAGCAAGAGATCCTGGAAATCTTCGACCTCAAGGCGCGTCTGCGGCGCGTGCTGCAGTTCCTCTCTCGACAACACGAGGTGCTCAAAGTCCGCGAGAAGATCAACACGCAAGTGCAGGAGGAGATGGGGCGCAACCAGCGCGAGTACGTCCTGCGCCAGCAGCTCAAGGCCATCAAGGAAGAGCTGGGCGAGATCGACGAATCGGGCGGCGACCTCGACGATTTTCGCGAGAAGATCGCGGCGGCCAAGATGCCGGCCGACAGCGAGAAGGTTGCGCTCAAGCAACTCGAACGGCTCAAGGTCATGCAGCCGTCATCGGCCGAATACACGGTCACGCGCACCTACCTGGAATGGTTGGTCGAGCTGCCGTGGTCCATCGTCACCGAGGACAAGCTGGACATCCCGGCCGCGCGCGACATCCTGAACGCGGATCACTACGACCTCGAGAAGGTCAAGAAGCGCATCCTCGAATACCTGGCCGTGCGCAAGCTCAAGACCGACAAGAAGGGGCCCATCCTGTGCCTCGTCGGCCCGCCCGGCGTGGGCAAGACCTCGCTCGGTAAGTCCATCGCGCGCGCCCTGGGGCGCAAGTTCATGCGCATCTCCTTGGGCGGCGTGCGCGACGAGGCCGAGATTCGCGGCCACCGCCGCACCTACGTCGGCTCGCTCCCTGGGCGCATCATCCAGGGCATGAAGAAGGTCGGCTCGAACAACCCCGTGTTCATGCTCGACGAGATCGACAAGCTCGGCCACGATTTCCGCGGCGACCCAGCAGCGGCCTTGCTCGAAGTTCTCGATCCAGAGCAGAACCACGCCTTTTCGGATCACTACCTCGAGGTGCCTTTCGATCTGTCGAAGGTCATGTTCATCGCCACGGCCAACATCCTCGACCCGGTGCCGCCGGCCTTGCGCGACCGACTGGAGGTCCTCGAGATTCCGGGCTACACGCGCGAGGAGAAGCTCAACATCGCCAAGCAGTTCCTCATCAAGAAGCAAGTGGAGGAGCACGGCCTCACCGACGAGCGCCTGGTGTTCGACGACTCTGCCGTGGGCGAGATCATCGACAGCTACACCCGCGAGGCGGGCGTGCGCAACCTCGAACGCGAAATCGCCAACGTCATTCGCGCGGTGGCCGTGCTGGTTGCCGAGGGCAAGGCCGCGGAAAAGGAAACTGTCACCCTGGCGCGCATTCCGGACTTCCTTGGGCCGCAGAAATACCTGCCCGAGGTCGCGGAGCGCACTGCGGAGGCGGGGGTGGCCACGGGGCTCGCCTGGACGCCCGTGGGTGGAGATATCCTCTTCATCGAGGCCACGCGCATGAACGGCAAGGGCAACCTGGTGCTGACCGGGCAGTTGGGTGATGTCATGAAGGAGTCCGCGCAGGCGGCGTTGTCGTTCATTCGCGCGCACTCGAGGTGGCTCGGTCTCGAAGACAGCTTCCTCGAACGCAGCGACATTCACCTGCACATTCCCGCTGGCGCCATTCCCAAGGATGGCCCGTCGGCGGGCGTGACCATGTTCGCGTCCATGGTTTCCATGCTGACCGGAAAACCGGTGCGCAGCGACGTGGCCATGACCGGCGAGATCACCCTGCGTGGCTTGATTCTTCCCGTCGGCGGCATCAAGGAGAAGTTCCTGGCCGCCCATCGCGCGGGCATCAAGCGGGTCATCATGCCCGAGCGCAATCGCAAGGACGTGATCGACATTCCCGAGCAGCCCAAGAAAGAGCTGGAGATTATCTACGTCAAGCGCATGGACGAGCTTCTTCCGCTCGTGCTGACGGAGATGCCCGAGCTTCGGGGCACCATGATCGGGGCTGTCACGCCTCCGCCCGTGGTTCCTCCGCCGCCCGTGGCGTAGTCCTACCCCAGGTGGGGGGAACGATCAGTTGAACACGTCCAGCGGAATCGCGTTCGCTATGGCGCTATATCCAGCCTGGTTGGGGTGCACCCTGTCGCAGGTCAGCTCGGGGCGCAGGGCCCAGGCGGGGTCACTCGGATCCTTCACCACCGGCTCGAAGTCGATGACGGCGTCGTAGCTTGGCTCGAGGGCGCCGAGTCGCTTGTCGTGCGCGCGAATCCAGGCGTTCACAGTCTGCGCAACCTGTTTGTTGCTGCCCACGTCCTTGACTGAGTGCCCGAAAGGCAGGATCGGAATGCCGATGATCTTCTTCCCGGCCGCGTGAGCCTGGGAAATCGCCTCCTCGTAGGCATCCTCGAGCAGCGAGGCGTCGGCATGCTCGTAGGAGATGTCGTTGACGCCCATCAGGATAGTCACCCAGCGGACGTCGGAAAACGCGAGAAGCTCGCCCAGCCGAGTCAGACCTCGCAATCCAGCCCCATCGGACGAGACGAAACGCCCAGAGCCGATGCCGGCATTGAACACGGCTACCGCGGTTCCGTCGGGCAGCGAATGCAGACGTGTCGCGAGCAGGTCTGGCCAGTCGCCGTTTGCATCGACGGTCGAGCAGGCCCCTTCGGTGATCGAGTCGCCCAGCGTGACGATGGTGGCCGCCGCCCCTGGAGAGAGCACCTGGACCTCGTAGACCACAAACACCTGACGCGTGGTCGAGGCGGACGAGAACGACGACGCAGAGACTTGGTTGCCAGCTTTGTAGTAGGCGGTCTTGATTTGTCCGCGGCCGCCTTCTGTGGTCGGTATGAGGTTGCCCGGGACATAAATAGAGACAGCCAGGTCCTGCCCGGCGTTCACCGCCAGATTAACGGAATCGCTCCACACGTCGCCGCCAGCAGGCACCGTGATTGTGGGCGTGCCGGCGAACGTGAGTACGCGGTCCGTACCGCGCACGATCCCGCTCCCCGAGCTTCTGATCGCGACGTGCGCTGCGCCGACGACGAGCGGGAGTACGGAAAAGCGCTGGCTTAGACGGATCCGCACCTGGGAGCCGCTGGCGGTTACGTTCGCCATGACACGCAACGTGCGGCCGGAGAGAGTCGGGACGGGGTCGGAAAACGTGTGGTCGGTGGTGATGGTGGTCGAGAGCGGACCGCGGCCGCCCCAGGCCGAGGTCCAAGTCTGGGCCGTCACGGGCGCCGTCACGAAGGCAGATAGCGCGGTGATCAGGAACGGTATGGCAATCGGTCTGAGTGTGGTCATGTTGGCCTCCAAGTTAGAGAAATGGGCTCAAGGCGTGGCGTCCAGCTCGGCTACTTGCAGTCGAAACGTCGTGGCACTACCAACGGACCTTGTCCAGAGGACAGTTGGATCCGTGGATGCCATCGACAGGCTGTCCGGAAGGGACCAGAGCAGCCACCCCGGGAATGAGATCTCTCAAGCCCGACCCGAAAACCGGAAAACCACCCCTTTTCAGAGATCACTTCTGTTTGAGGCGCCATAGCATGGTTCGCCCCAGCACACAAGACAGCAACCAACGCGCCGTTCCCGTTCTCGATAGAGTGACAACCGTCACGGGCGCCTGAACTGCAAAAATCAATCGCGCGGTACAATTCGCGCATGCGAGCCATCGGCAGTGCGAGCTCATCCATCGCGGCTTTGGCACTGCTTGTGGGACTCGATACGGAGCGCACAACCGGCAGCACGTTGCTTAGCACGGTGAAGGGCACGGCGACGTCGGTCGACCTCCGTGGCGTTCCCTTCGTGGTCGAGGCCGACGGCCAGCGCATCTATCTGGGCGCGTTCGAGACCTCCGTCTCGTCGATTGGCATTCAAGGGCCAGAGGTGATGGTTGAAGAAATAGTCAACGATGGCTACCCCATCTATCCACCGCCGAGCTTCAACTCGCTTCCGCCCGATCTGCGCAACGATCCGCGCATCGTCAAGGTCTTCACGGAAGCAGGCAAGGTAATCCCATGACTCCACCCTTTCGTTCGGCTCCGAGGTGGGTGAGTCGTCCTTCTCGACCACGGCGTTCACTTCCCGGTACCGTGGAACCGCGGCCGGATCCGGCTGCCGGTCTGGGATCCGGAACCGGATCCAGCTTCGGCCCGGAAACCGGCACTACCTCCGGCGCGGCGCCAGCGTCTTGCGGCCGGCGCGATGACCGCCGGGGCGGGGCCGCTTGGCCGGAATTGGCGTGTGTCCCGGTGGCGTCGATGGGTTGGCGCTGGCGGGCCGGGCTTCGAGCTTTTCCACGCGCTCACGCAGACGCGTAGCTTCTCCACGTAGACGTTCGACCTCTTCGCTGAGCTTTCGTAACTTGTCGCCAGACGAGCCTTTTTCGCGCAGCTGCGTGATGGCGTTGCGATAGCGGCGTTTGACCCGGCCGTCCAGTTCAGAGCTGCGCGCCCGTTCGATGGCGGAGATGGAGCGCACGTCGCCGATTTCGGCGAGCGCGAGGGCGGCGTCCATGCGCACGCGGAAGTCCGGGTCCAAGAGGCAGGCCTCCAGTCGCTCGCGCCCGCGACGGGCGTTGGACGTGCCTTCGGCCAGGCGGCCGAGGGCGGTGACCGCGGCTCGACGCGACTGAAACGAGGCCTTGCGCGTGATCGCCGCTTCGACTACCGGATAGGCGGTCTCGTCGGAGGTCGCCCCCAAGCCCTCTAGGGCGCGGGCTCGGATGTTGTCCATGTAGACTCGCCGGTCGAGCACGGGCGTCAGGATCTCCACAGCGCGAGGCGAGCGCACCCGGCCGAGGGCAAGCGCCGCATTGGCCTCGACGAAGAGGCTTACATCTCCGCCCTTCACCCAGCGCTCCAGGGTTTCGGCGGCGCGTGCGTTGCCCGGATCGAAATCGACGCGGAATTCGCCCAGTGCAAGGGCGATGGCACGTCGGACCTTGGGCAACTTCTGCTGGCGCGAAGCGAGCAGGGCATCGAGGGCGTCCTGGCGCCGGGTCTTGCCCAAGGCCATGGCGGCCGCGGCGCGCACGGCCCAGAAGGGGTCGGTTTCCAGGGCGGCTCGAAGTGCGACCACGGTCGTGCCGTCGGGTTTGTCGGCCAAGGCGCGGGCCGCCAGCACGCGGTCCACTGCCAGGCTTGCGCTTGAAAGCTGGCGCACCCACAGCGGCCGAGGCTTGTCGAACTTGACCGTTTTGAGCAGGACATCGCCCGGATCGAAGATGACTTGGTCGGGCGCTTCGTCGAGCTTGAACTCGAAGGTGTGCGAGCGCTCGTGGACGTGGAGCGGCTCATCGCGCTCCTGGCCCGCCACATCGAAGCGCACCACGGTTTGCAGGTCGTAGACCTTGTCGCCCTCTTGCTTCTGCTCAAGCCGCAACGATCCTACGCGCTTGTCGGCATCCCATTGCCAGGTGCACTCGAGCTCGGGATGTCCCGGGTGGTCGGTCCATTGATGGAAGAAGCGATCGAGGTTGCGACCCGACGCCTCCTCGACGGCGCGGGCCAGGTCGCGTGTTTCCACCGAGCCGCGCGCATGACGTTCGGCATACAGGCGCAAGGAGCGGAAGAAATCCGCATCGCCGAGCTCCTGGCGAAGCATGTGCAAGACGCGCCCGCCCTTTTCGTAGAGGTGGCGGTCGAAAAGATCGATGGGCTCCTCGAATTGACGGCATACGATGGGGCGCTGGTATTCGCCCGCCTCGTCGAGATAGCCGTCGAGATCGCCCAGTAGATCGATGTCGGCCTCGTCGCGACCGCGCGAGTGGGTTCGCCAGATGTACTCGAAATAGGTGGCGAAGCCTTCGTTGAGCCAGGCCTCGGGCCACTCGCGGCAGGTCACGAGGTCGCCCCACCACTGGTGGGCCAGCTCGTGCGCGACGAGGTAGTCCATGTCTTGGTCGAGGGCGGCGCGTTCGTCGAGCAGGGCCTCGACCGTGAGCGTGGTGGCGGAGGTGTTTTCCATGCCGCCGAAGATGAAATCCGAGACGAAGATCTGGCTGTAGCGCTTGAAGGGGTAGGGCACGCCGATGGTCTTCGAGAAGAAGTCGATAAGCTCGGGCGTGGCAGCGAGGCTGCGCTGCAGGTCGGCCTCTCGGCCCTTGGGCCCGTAGTAGTACACGTCGACGCCGGTTTCCTTGGCGCGATCTTTGATCTCGACGAACTCTCCGCACACCAGGGTCACCAGGTACGGCGAATGCGGGAAATCCAAGGCGTAGTGCCATTGGGTTTGGCCGTCGCCGAGGTCGCGGCGTTCGCGCAGGTCTCCGTTGGACAGAACAAAAAGAGCCGAAGGCGCCGTGCACAGCACCTCGCTGGTGGATTTCAACAACGGCGCATCGACGCACGGAAAATAGAAGCGCGAGTCTTCATCCTGGCCCTGTGTCCAGCATTCGCGGGGGCGGCCCGGATGCGCTTCGTCCGGTCCTACGAAATAGAGTCCGCGCGTGGGGGTGCAGTGATAATCGATGGCGATGGCGAAGGTGTCGCCGCGCCGGCGCGCTTGTTCGAGCTCGATGCGCAGGCGCTTGCCATCGTAGTGGGTGGCCTTGGCCGGTGCATCCTCGACGGTGACGGTGGTGAAGGTCATGTCCACCGCGTCCAGCTCGACCGCCTGCAGGTCCTCTCGGCGGCTTTGCAGCGTGAGCGTGACCTGCCCGCGCAGGCTGCGCGCTTGCAGATCCGGCTGCAGCTCGAGGCGCAGATGCGAGACGGAGACGGGACAATCAGGGGCGAAGTGGGTCAGGGTGCCTGGGGCGGCGAAGGGTCTTGTCATGGTTTGAAGCCTGGAAAGTTACTCCGGAAGTGTCGCTCCGGGCTAGGTCGCAGACGCTTGGCTTTTCCGACGGCGGCTTGGACGAGGAACCAGAAAATCGAACCAGGTCCGCACGTCGTTGTCCAGGCCCACCCCATGCATGAAATTGTAGACCGCGCGGCGCAGTCCTTCCCCGAAGGCGCCGGGATCCGGGCGTCCGGGCTCGTCAAACGGGATTTCGTTGCGGGAGAATGCATCTTCACGCGCGTCGAGGATGCGCAGGCGCAGCTTGCTTTGATCGCGGAAGGCAGGGCTGTGGGCGGTCAGGGCGAAGCGGTGCCAGTAGGCCGAGTGCACGCTCCGCTGGCAAACAGGCCTGCGAACGAAGTCGAGCGCGTCCACGGTTTCCTGCGCGGTCTGCGTGGGGTAGCCGTACATCAGATAGGCGTGGACCAGGATGCCAGCGTCGGACAGCGCGCGCATGGCCAGGGCGGCTTGGGCGGTGGTGATGCCTTTGTCCATGAGGGCCGAGCAAGCGATCGTGGGCGCATTCGAGACCGCCGCTCATGGCCAGGCAGCCCGCGCGCGCCATGAGCTGTGAGAGCTCGGCGTCGAATTTCTTTTCGAAGCGGATGTTGCCCCACCACTCGACGCGCAGGCCGCGGTCGAGGATCAGGCGCGACAGGTTGCCAAGCAACGCGGGTGGCGCGGCCTCGTCGACGAAGTGGAACCCGGTAAGGCCGGTGTCCGCCATGGTGCGCTCCATCCAGCCCACGATGGTCTCCGCATCGGCCGGATCGTAGCTGCGGATGTAGTCGAGCGAGGTATCGCAGAAGGCGCAGCGGTGCCAGTAGCAGCCGTGGGCGAGCGTCAGCTTGATCCACGGGCGCTCGGTCCACAGGCGGTGCATGGGATTTGGGCTTTCGGCCATGGCGATGTAGCCGGCCGTGGCCAGCTTGGAGAAATCCGGGGCCGGGCGCTCGCGATGGCGCAGGTGCGGTGCCCTGGCGTCGGTGCACACCACCACGCGCCCGAGCTGGCGGATGCGCGTGCGTACCAGCGCGGGGGGCGATTTCGCATCGGCACTGGATTCCAGCGATTCGACGATGCGCAGAAGTGGAATCTCGCCGTCGTCGAAGGTGACGTAGTCGAAGGTGTCGAACACGCGCGGCTCGCCGAGCTCGCGCAACTCGGTGTTGACGTAGCCGCCGCCGAGCACGGTGGCGATGCGGGGATCAAGTGCCTTCATGCGCCTGGCGATTCGGAAGGCGCCGTAGAGCGCGCCGGGAAATGGCACGGTCAGTCCGACGAGGCGAGGCCGATGGGCCGTGAAGGCGGCTTCGGCCAGCTCGTCGATCCAGCGATCCAAAAGCGTCGGCCGTCGCGCGAGAGCGCGGGCCAGCGGATCGAAGCCGGCCGCATCGGCTGCCAGGTGTTCGGCGTAACGGGCCAACTCGAATCGGTCGTCGAGGCCCTCGCGAACTGCGTCGGCGATCTCGTCGAGGAATAGACTAGCGCGGTGACGTGCGATGACGTCCAGCGCTTCGCCATCGACCAGGCCGCGCAAGGCCGCGAAGCGCGGGCCCTCGGGCAGGCTAGCGGCGGTCGCGAAGTGCGCCGCCAGATGTGGCGCCCGACCTTGCAGAAGAAGCACGGCATCGGCGATGGCCGCACGAATACGCGCCGCATGCACCAGGAAGTGCCTGACCGAGGCCAAACGGCGCTTGCCCTGAAACTTTCTGCGCAAGGCGCGCTCGACCGCGAGCACACCCATCGGTGAGAATAGGCGCAGGGCCAGGGCCAGCGACGAGATCCTCTTGGGCGACCTCGTGCCCTTTGTTGCGCAAGAACGCCGCCAGGCACGGCACGGCGGGGTAGGCCGTGTTGAATTGCACCATGGGCGGAGTGACGAGCAGGACGCGCATCGGCGAATGGCCGTCATGCTAGCGCGCCTTCTCGACGGACGCCGCCCCTACTCGAGGAGCAGCCGCGCGCGCTCGATGCGCGCCACCAGCGAAGCCAGGCGCGGGTCGGCGGAGATCGGCGGCTAGCAGCTTGTGTCGCGGCGACGGTGTACGCCGCCCTATCGAGCAGGCCGGACAGCAGACGGTAGCGCAGGAACAGGAACGCGGTTTGCGCCACGTCCGACAGGCAGTAGCCACGCAGGGCTTCGATCTGGCCCGTGCGATACATGGCCTCGACCTGGCTGCCGTCGACGCCGTCCTTGCCCGGCAGTCCGATCAGGCGGGCCGCGCCGTGCAGGGAGGTCATGCGGGTGGCGCCATGGTCGGCCAGCACGTCGCACAGGTCGAGGTGGCCTTCGCTGCTGTAGCGGTAGCGGTAATCCCGGTTCTGGTAGTACCAGGGCGCCGAGACGCCGTAGCGCAGGCTGCGCAGCATGAGCACCGGCAGGTCGAAGCCGCGACCGTTCCAGCTCACGATGGTGGGCTTCCACTTGGCCATGAACTCGGCGAAGTCGGCCAGCATGCCGCCTTCGTCCTTGCCTTCGCCGATGGTGCCGGTCTTCTTGCAGACCAGATTTTCGTCCAGCCACATCACGCCGATGACGACCGGCTTGCACGCGAAGATGGGCGGAAACGTCCGCTCGGTTCCCGGGCTTGGCTGCGCGGGTGCGTACAGCTCGGCGTCGGGAATGGTTTCGATGTCGAGCACCAAGTGCGTCGTGGCTGTCATGGGCGCCGGGTCATTCTAGCGTGGAAACTGGTATCTCCGTGCACGAGACGCGAACAAAGGCTAGTGTTTGACGAGGCGCATGAGCCAGGATCCCTTCGACGGGCCGACAGGTTCTGCCCGAGTCGGGGCAACCGCGCTCCTTGCGGCAGGTGCGCGCCGCCCAATTGCGTGCGCGGGCGCTTCGCTGGGCCATCGGCAAGTCGGCGCTGGGGTCGGTCTTTCTCATGGGGGCCCTGGCGTACGCCCTGGCGCCCCAGCGGCACAGCGACATGAGCCGGATCTGGATGGCGTTCCTGCTGGTTCTTTCCACGGTGAACGTGGGGCTTGGACTGCGAACCTTCTCGCGCGTTCGCCGCCGGGCCGCGCGCTACTGGCCCATCGCCACCGCCGTGTGGGGCATTTTGGCGACGGTGGTCGTGCGCATTCTCATGCGGCGCTAGAAGCACGCGACTGTGGGGTGGCGGCCTTTCCTCGAATCAGAAAGCCAAGTATGCGAGGGCGCCCAACGCTTCCAGGCGCGACGGCGGGCAGCACGATGAGGTTGGTGCTGTTCTTCCGCGCGGCCATGGTCCGTCGGCTTGGCGATGTAGCCGCGGTAGAAGAAGTACACCCGAGGTGACCAGCAGGGCGCCGCCGACGCTGTAGCCGACCCACTGGACTTTGGTATAGCGGTCCCCCGTGTTTTGCTGGCTCTTGATGTAGTCGGAAGATCCTGTTGGCTAAGTGCCCCGAGATCGGTCTTGCCATCCGCGCTGCAGGTCGTCGCGCTGCTGCCCGCACATTGGTAACGACGGTACTTGTCGAGATCGCTGTTGATGCTGCTCACCTTGTAGCTCGAATAGCCGCCCAGGCCCACGGCTGACCAGGCCCAGACCCAGGGTCGCCCACGCGCCGATGCGCGATCCTTGGTTGAAGGGCTCGGGTGCGGGCGCGGGTTCGTTTTCTTCCGGCGCTGCGGGTATGGCCGCGGCTCCG
This sequence comes from uncultured delta proteobacterium, assembly GCA_963723955.1. Taxonomy (GTDB): domain Bacteria; phylum Myxococcota_A; class Polyangia; order Fen-1088; family Fen-1088; genus Fen-1118. Next base: position 59,679 of record CAVRSU010000002.1, on the reverse strand, counting down.
CCCTCGGGCGCGGGTGGACCGCCTTCAGCGCCTGCGATGGCCTTGAGCTGCACGGGAACCTTCTCGGTCGCGCCCGAGGCCAGGTTCACGGTTCGTTCCCACTTCTCGTAGCCGGCCTTGCTCACGGCGATTTGGTGTGGCCCGGCCGCGATGCCAGCCAAGGTCAAACCATCGGCACCGAGCAGGCCCGCCTGTGCTCCATCGAGCCACACAGCCCCGCCAATCACGCCGCCCGCTACCTTGATCGTTCCCGGCTGAGCCTGTCCAGTCAGCGTCGCGAACCACTTCTGCACGGGCGCGCGCAAGCCAATGGGCGCGGCCTGGGCCTTGGTGATTTGCTCCGAGATCCAGGACTCGACCACGCCGCTTGCTCGGCGTCGAGAAGCTTGAGTGTGACGATGAAGGCGTCGGTGCCGACGGGTTGAATGCTGCCGAAAATGATCTTGGCCGAGCCGATGCTTTGTGCTGCCTGGGTCATGCACGGCGGAGCCTCGTCGGGACAGCTGAAGACGAGCTTGACCTCGACGAGATCCTTACCTGGAACGAGACGATACCCCGGCGACGAGTCACGCGCTGCCGCAGGGCCTCGGTCACCGCGGAGGCAACCGCCTCGGGCGCGCCAGCGGCGGGCTCCAGACCGAGGACCGAAAGGGTCACGTCGCCAGCCCGTGCCGACGGGCTCGTCAAGAGCAAGCCGGCAAAAACCCCAAGCGCGGACAGGGAAGATACCCGGTGAGCAATGTTTCTCATGACTTCCGACGATGTTTTCCTACCCCTTGGGTAATGTCAATGCAGACGCGAAGTACTTTGCGCAGCGGCTCGCCCACCTGGCGCGCTGTGCCTGTGTTAGCGTATCCGCCCTATGCGGCTCGGCGTGTCGGCCAAAATCCTCATTGCGTATGCTGTTCTCCTCGGAATGCTCGCGGCCAGCAGCCTGTTCACGCTGCTCTATCTGCGGCGCGGGCGGCAGGAGCTGGCGGCCAACCAGCGCCGCCTGGAGGTGCAGGTGGCGGTCGACGCTTCGCTGCGCTCGCTGGAGGATTTCGCCAAGATGCGCGCCGCCGAAGGCACGGGCTCGACGCTGGGGCTGACCAGCAGGGTGGCCGCGCAGAACGGCATCGCGTCGGCGCGGCAGAACCTGCGGGATGCGCTCGATGCCATCGATCGCTATTTCAAGGAGGAAGCCAACCCATCCCGGCAGCGAGGAATTCACCGGCTACAAGCGCGACATCGCCGAGCTGGATGCGCGCGTGGTCGGCGCCGCGGCCGCGCTGGGCAGCAGCGAATTGGCCGCGGGCGACAGCAACGAAGCCGACCGCAGCCTGGCCAACTTGCTCAGCCGGTTTCATGGGCTCAAGAACAATCTGCGCGGCCAGGGCAAGCAGATCGCCCAGCAGTTGTCCGACAACGAGCGGCGCGCCGTGGAGATTGCCTTTGCGCTGAGTGGATTTGGCTTGCTGCTCGCCGTGGGCGCGGCGCTGGTGATGGTGCGTACCCTGCGGCCCTTGAATGTGCTGCGCGAGCACACCAGGCAGATTGCCGGCGGCGACTATGCCCGGCGCACCGGGATCGCCTCGCGCGACGAGATCGGCGACCTGGCGCGTGAATTCGACGCCATGGCAGCGGCCATCGAAGAGCGCGAGCACAAGCTGATTCGCTCCGAGCGCCTGGCCACCGTCGGGCGCATGGCGGCGCACATCACGCACGAGATCCGCAACCCGCTGGCCTCGCTCGGGCTGAACGTCGAGCTTCTGGGCGACGAAGTCGGGCCGACAATCAGGAGGCGCGCAAGCTGGTCACGTCCATCGGCAAGGAGGTCGATCGGCTGAGCGACATCACGGAGACCTATCTGCGCTTCGTGCGTCTGCCCAAGCCCAAGCTCGAACGCGAGGATTTGGGCGCCACTCGCGACATCGGTGTTGGAGTTCGCCGGCGGCGAGCTTGCGCTGGCGGGAATCAAGTGGAGCATCGACATCGAACCCGAGCCTGCCCGAGGTGGTGGCGGACGAGAGCCAGCTCCGCCAGGCCCTGCTGAACCTCATCCGCAACGCCAAGGAGGCGATGCCCGGCGGCGGCCGCATTCGCCTCGAGGTGGGCAAGGCCGCCGAGGGGCAGGTGCGGCTGGTTCTAGCCGACAGCGGGTCCTGGCATCTCGCCCGAGAACCTGGCCAACATCTTCGAGCCGTTCTTTTCCACCAAGGCCAAGGGCACCGGGCTTGGGCTGGCGCTCGTTCAACAAATCGTCAGCGAGCACGGCGGACGCATCGAGGTCGACTGTCCACCCGGGGGCGGCACGAAGTTCACGATTCTGCTGCCGGTGGCCAAGGTCCCAGCGGCCGAGGTCTCGGCAGGTGGGGAGTTGCTCGAGGCCAAGTCCGGATAGCCGCCCACAAACCGCGACAGATCCGCCATGGCCATGTCTCGCGCACAGGACCGGCCGCATTCCATACCTTGAGCTTTGTCTGCGTGCCGACTACGATTTGGGCGTGACGCCTCCGCTGGTTTCGGTTTCCGTCGACCTCGACGCCGTCGAGTGCTACCACCGCATTCACGCTTTAGGTGACGGACCGTCAGGCGAGGCGCGCTTCGCGATCCTGCGGCGGGCGCTACCACGGCTGGGCGAGCTGTTCGCTCGCCATGGCATCGCCGCCACCTTGTTCACGGTGGGGCGCGATTTGGAGGAGGATGCAGAGGGAAGGCTCATCCTTGCCGATCTGGCCAAGGCCGGGCACGAGATCGCCAGTCACTCGTATTCGCACCCCTACGACCTCGTTCGCCTGGGCCGGGACAGGATCACCGCCGAGATCGACCGTGCCCACGCGGCCATTGCCGAGGTATGCGGAGTCGCTCCGGTAGGGTTTCGCGCGCCCGGCTACGAGATCTCAGCCGAGCTGGTCGACGTGCTTTGCCAGCGCGGCTACCGCTACGACTCGTCGGCGTTTCCCGCGATTCCTTACTATCTAGCCAAGGCCGCCGTCATGGCGGGCCTGCGTCTGGCCGGTCGCAAATCGGGCAGCATCCTCGGCAGTCCGCGGGTTCTTGCCGCCCCATGCGTGCCGTACCGGCCTGCCGCCGGGGCGCCCTACCGCCCGGGAAACCTGCCCATCATCGAAATGCCCGTGACCGTGACCCCCCTGCTGCGTCTGCACGTCATCGGCACGACCATCGTCATCGCGCCCGAATGGTTGCGTCGGCGGCTGGTGGCGTCGGCCCTGACCACCCAGCATTTCAATCTGGAGCTGCACGGCATCGACCTCGCCGATGCGTCGACGGATGGAATCTCGCCGGCGCTGGTGGCGCGGCAGCCCGATCTTCGCGTACCGCTCGCGCGCAAGCTCGCGGCGCTCGCCGCAACGTTGTCCGAGGCACGCAACGCCGGCGCGACCTTCATGACCCTCGCCAGGGCCGCTGAGCATTTCGGCTGCGGCGCGTAGACGATGAATGTGCGCCGCGCGGCCGGCAATATCGGCTCAGGGATGTTCTTGAGTGCTGCCTGAACCTCGACCGAGGAGGCGACACCATTAGCCGCTTCTTTGTCATTGAAACTCGGAATGGCTTTTGCCACGCGGGGAGAGAGGTCAGATCTTCGCAACTCTTCGCAACTCTTCCCATGGCACCCGTCGCCACGTATCATGCCGCGCCAGGCAGGCCATTGCTGGTTCTGGAGAAGACATGACGTTCAAACGGAAAGTGCTTGCGGCCCTGACACGATTGGAACTGCTGGAGGTGGGGCGGGCGGTGGAGTTGGACGTGACGACCAACATGCGGCACGACGATCTGCTGGATGTCGTGGCGGGCAGCAAGAAGCGCGGGATGATGGAGAAGATCCTGCCGCTGCTTTCGCGGGACACGCTCAAGACGGTGTGCGAGGCGGTGGGGATTTCGCAGGAGGGACGGGAGAAGCAGGTGCTGATCGACCGCATCCTGGCGGCGGGTGGTGAGACTGAGGGTGATGACAAGACGCCGAGTCCGGTGGCAGTGCGAGCACCGGCGGCGAAGCCGGATGGGGCTCATCGGGCGGCGGATGGCGGCGCACCGGTCGAACCGGTCGAGCCGGCGCCTTTCTCCCTGACCAGCCCCGAGCCCACCGTGCCCAAGCCGGCCAAGGCACCGGCGGCGAAACCGCGCGTGAAGTTCACGGCTGGCGCAAAGAGCGCGGATGGCACGCAGGTGCTGAGCTACCGGCACGCGGATCGGCGCAAGAACAACCCGGAGGTGGGCATGGTGGATCCGGAGACCGATCCGGACCAGCCCAAGACGACCTGGGCCTACGATCCGCACATCGATCCGGCCTTGCAGTTCGACGTGGGGCGCGCGGGCATCGAGCGCTTCATCGACGACGCCCTGGCGAGCGGCGACGAGGCCACGATGCGCGGCGCCCTGGAAGAGCTGCGCCGCCTGTCGCAGCCCTACCTCAACTGGACGGGCAAGGCCGAGCGCGGCAGCTTCGCGGTGGACACGGTTTCCCTGCACGTGCACGAGCGCATCGATCCGGCCAGCATCCTCAATGCCGTGCGGAAGCGCATGCGCGGCGAAGGCAAGCAGGACGGCACGGCCAAGTCAGGCTCGCCCATGCTGCAAATGGGCCTGTTTTCCGCGGCCTTCGAGAACCTGCCCCTGCGCGACGCCATCGACTTCTACAAGCACGACAAGGGCTGGTCGAACCGCCTGATCGCCGGCGACTCGCTGCTGGTCATGAATTCCCTCCTGCAAAAGGAGGGCATGGCCGGTCAGGTGCAGATGATCTACATCGACCCGCCGTATGGGATTACCTATGGGTCGAACTTTCAGCCGTTTACGAACAAGCGGGAGGTTCGCGACGGCAAGGATGATGACCTGACGCAAGAACCTGAGACGCTGAAAGCGTTTCGGGACACCTGGGAACTTGGAATTCACTCGTTCCTGACCTATTTGCGGGATCGACTGCTTTTGGCAAGGGAGCTGCTGAGCGAATCAGGCAGCGTCTTCGTGCAGATTTCGGACGAGAATGTTCATCGGGTGAGGAACCTTCTCGACGACGTCTTTGGAGTTGAGAATTTCATATGCGAGATCTTGGTACAGAAGACGGGAAGTCAAGTCGGTGACTTCATCATACCGAACACGGACATCGTCATTTGGTACGCTCGTCAAAGATCTTCGGCGATAGGAAAATATCGCCAGTTGTATCTCGATAGAGACCCTCGGGAAGCAGATGACTTTTCAGCTGACCCACTGACGTCTGATGGGTTCAGGGAAACCACCACCGTCTCTTTCTCGTTCAATGGCGGCGACTATCATCCTGGGGTGAATAGCCACTGGAAAGTGAAGACAGAGGGGCTTGATCGCGCTGGCAGGGCTCGTCGTCTCGTTGCGCAGAACAAACAAATACGATTGGCTAAGTACCATTCCGATTTCTCGGTCAAGGCGCTCGGCCAATTGTGGGACGATGTCGGGGGCGCGCGAGACAAGATCTTCGTTGTCCAAACCTCGCCTACTGTAATCGAACGCTGTCTCCTCATGACCACCGATCCTGGCGATCTGGTCCTCGATCCAACCTGCGGCTCGGGCACAACGGCTTTCGTGGCAGAGAAGTGGGGCCGCCGCTGGATCACCTGCGACACCTCTCGCGTCGCGATCACCTTGGCCAAGCAACGCCTGATGACCGCCAGCTACGAGTACTTCGAGCTCAAGTATCCGCTGGAAGGCTTGAAGGGCGGGTTCATCTACAAGACGGTGCCGCACGTGACACTGAAGTCCATCGCCCAAAACCCCGAGATCGACGGCATCCACCAAGAGCGCCATCCCGAAATCGTGGCCGCCCTAGACCAGCTCAACGAGAAGCTACGCAAGTCCCCTCCCGAGCCATTCGCCGTGACCGAAGGCGGACGCAAGGGCAAGGACATCGATTTCAAGGCCGCCGCGAACAAGACCATGGAGCTGCCCTCGGGCGAAAAGGCGCCGGTGGGGGCGCTCCTCGAATGGGAGGTGCCGTTCGACTTTCCCAAGGACTGGCCAGCCTCTGCTCGCCCCGCCTTCGATGCCTTCCACGAGGCCCGGCAAGCCATGCAGCGGGAGATGGACGCCTCCATCGCGGCGCACGCGGATCAAGAGGTGCTCTACGACCAGCCCGCAGTAGCGCGGGACAAGCTGCGCATCACGGGGCCGTTCTCGGTCGAGGCGGTGCCGTTCCCATCGGTACTGTCGCTGGATGAAACCCGCCAGCCCGAGGAAGCGGACGTGGCCATTGCCCGCTCGGGCGAGTCTTCCCGCCAGCACCAGTGGCGGGACGAGCTGCTCAAGACGGGCATTCGCGGCATCAGAGGGTCAGATGCTCAGGTTCGCCTCCCTCGAAACGCTGCCCGACACGCGCTACCTGCACGCCACGGGCACCTTGGCCGACACCAATGAGCGCGTGGTGGTCAGCTTCGGACCCGAGCACGGGGCGCTGGAGCAGCGCCAGGTCGAGATGGCCATGCGTGCGGCTGGCGATCTGTTCCCGCGGCCCAGGATGATCGTGTTCACTGCCTTCGTGTTCGATCCCGAGGCGGCCAAGGACATCGACCAGACCAAGGGTATCCAGGCCCTAAAGATACAGATGAACACAGACCTCCTGACCGAGGACTTGAAGAAGGCGCGGTCGAGCAATGAGAGCTTCTGGTTGATGGGCCAGCCCGACGTGCGTTTGAACCCGCGCGAGGACGGACTCTACGAGGTCGAGGTTTTCGGATTCGACTACTTCGATACAGGGAAGGGCGAGCTGGTCCAGGTGGACAAGACGAATGCCGTGCCGGGGTTAAATCTAATCTCGGGCGGCAAGAGCAAGATTGCGATGTGGCTGCTGGACACGGACTACGACGAGCGATCGCTGTTCCCGCGCCAGGTGTTCTTCCCCATGGCGGGGGCCAAGGACGGCTGGTTTAAGCTCCGCAAGGACCTTCGTGCGGAGCTGGATGAATCTCATCTGAAGCAATTCCACGGCACGAAGTCCCTGCCTTTCGCCGCAGGCGAAAACCGAAAGGTGGCGGTGAAGGTGGTAGATGACCGCGGCATCGAGTCGGTGAAGATCCTGCCGTTGGATTGACCATGGCGAGCTCGCTCATCCTGAATTCACCCTACGATGCGCCCACTCTGCACTGGCGCGAGGAGCGGGGGACGCTGTCCCTGGCGCACGGCCGGCGGCCGGCGGGCTATGAAATCTTCGACACGCGCCAGAACACGCGCCGGACCGAGCCGCTGGCGCTGGTGAACCGCATCCGCGAACGGGTGGATGCCTGGCGGCTGGCGGACTTTCCGGGCGTGACCTCGGTGACGCGCGGGCTGCTCGACCACTGGCGCGACCGCAGCACGCGCGACTTCCCCTTTTACTTTTGCCAGCACGAGGCCATCGAGACCCTGATCTGGTGGGTGGAGGCGCCGGCGGATTTCAAGCAAGGCATCCACGTGCCGGGCGATGGCGGGGCCTGGCAGCGGCTGTGCTCGAAGATGGCCACGGGCACGGGCAAGACCCTGGTCATGGGCATGATCGTGGCGTGGCAGACGCTGAACGCGGTCACCTATCCCAAGGAGCGCGGGCGGTTCTCGCCGTCGATCTTCGTGGTGGCGCCCGGGCTGACGGTGAAAGAGCGCTTGCAGGTGCTGTATCCGGGCAATCCGGCGAACGTGTACGACGAGTTCAACCTGTGCCCGTCCGAGGCCACGCGCCAGAAGCTGAACCGGGCAGACGTGCTGGTCGAGAACTGGCACACGCTGATGCCGCTCAAGGAGGCGGATCGCAGCGTGGTCAAGAAGGGCGCCGAGAGCGACAAGGCCTTCGTGCGCCGGGTGCTGGGCAAGCTGGCCGCGGCCAAGGATCTGGTGGTCATCAACGACGAGGCCCACCACGCATATCGCGTGCCGGCGGACGACAAGGTGGGCAAGAAGCGGGCAGAGGCGCTGGGCCTGGATGTGGAGGAAGCCACGCGCTGGATCGAGGGGCTGGACCGCATCCACGGCGAGCTGCGCATCACCCGCTGCTTCGACATGTCGGCCACGCCCTTCGCGCCCACGGGGCGGACCAACACTGAGGAAGGCTTGTTCGATTGGGTCGTCTCGGACTTCGGCCTCAACGACGCCATCGAGGCCGGGCTGGTCAAGACGCCACGGGTGGTGGTGCGCGACGGGATCATTCCCGACACCAAGACCCTGCGGCCCAAGCTGTACCACCTGTACCGGGATCCCGAGGTGTCCGAGGACATCAACCGGCGCGGGGCCGAGCCGCACGAGGCGTTGCCACCATTGGTTCAGCAGGCGTACACGTTGCTGGGCGCGGACTGGCGCGAGACCGCCAAGCAGTGGCACGAGGCGGGCCACGAATCGCCGCCGGTCATCTTGACGGTGTGCAACCGGACCGAGACCGCCGCGCGCATCGAGCACTACTTCGTGAAGGGCAACGCCCACTGGCCCGAGCTGCAGGCGCCGAACGCGACCTTGCGCGTGGATTCCAAGGTGCTGGAGAAGGCCGAGCTGGGCGAGACGGCTTCGGCCGACAAGGACTACGAGGCGCGGTTACGCGGCATCGTGGATGCCGTTCGCATTCCCGAGGAGCGCAAAGAGGCTCTGCGGGCCATGAAGAAGGAAGAGCTTCTGCGCGCCATCGTGGACAACGTGGGCAAGCGCGGCCGGCCTGGGCAAGACCTGCAGAATGTTATCTCGGTGGCCATGCTGTCCGAGGGCTGGGACGCCAAGAACGTCACCCACATCCTGGGCCTGCGCGCCTTCACCAGCCAGTTGCTATGCGAGCAGGTCATCGGGCGCGGCCTGCGCCGGGTGGGCTACGACACCGAGCAGGTCGTGGGACCGGACGGCGTGGAGCGCGAACTGTTCCGGCCCGAGTTCGTCAACGTGTTCGGCGTGCCGCTGTCGATCTTCCAGGACGTGGGCGAAGGCGGCGACGCGCCACCACCGCCACGACCGAGCACGCAGATCGAATCGCTGGTGTCGCGCAACCCGATGGAGATCCGCTGGCCGAACGTGGTGCGCATCGAAACGGTGGTGCGGCCCACGTTGGTGGTGGATTGGGACCAGGTCGAACCGTTGCAGCTCGATCCCGCGCGCATCCCCATCGCGGCCGAGCTGGCGCCGGCCCTGGGAGGCGCTGCAGATCTCGTCCAAGGCCGAGAAGATCGACCTGGAGAAGATCCCCGAGTCTTTCCGGCTACAGAGACTGACCTTCATGGCGGCCCAGAAGGCCTTCGAGTCGCTGGGCAATCGCTTCAAGGGCCGCCGCGAGTACCTGGTGTTCCAGATGATTCGCCTGTCCGAGGAGTTCTTCGCCTCGGACAAGGTCGTCATCCCCAGCACCTTCCACCGCGATCCCTTGCGGCGGCGCATTCTCATCGCCCTGAGCATCGACCGCATCGTGCAGCACCTGGTGCGCTTCATGACCGAGCAGAACCGCGAGCTGGTCGAGCCGGTGTTCGACGAGGAGAACCCCATCGGTAGCACGCGCAACATGCGGACTTGGTACACAACCAAGGCCTGCCACCCGGCCGTGCGCTCGCAGGTCAGCCACATGGTGGCGGACAGCGCTTGGGAGCAGTTCGCGGCCAACCTGCTGGAAACGAGCCCGCTGGTGGACGCCTACGCCAAGAACGATCACCTGGGCTTTCAGGTTCACTACCTGTGGAACGGGGCCAAGCGCAGGTACATCCCCGACTTTCTTATCCGTCTGACCAACGGCAAGACCCTGGTGCTAGAGATCAAGGGCGAGGACAGCGAACAGAACCGGGCCAAGATGGCGGCGATGCGCGCCTGGGTGGACGCGGTCAACGGCAAGGGCGGCTTCGGGAAGTGGTGCTGCGACGTGGTCTACGAGATGGCGAAGATGCAGGATGTGCTGGGGTTGCACGGGAGATGAGCATGCCGCCTGCCACCACACGTCGCACGAAGAAGACCGCAGCATCGCCGCGAGCGGCTCGCGTGCCGAAGAATTCGCCTGGGAGTGGCGCACCGCTGGTCGATGTGGTTCTTGTCCCTGGAACGCAGGTGAAGCGGCTGACCCTCGACATCGGCAGGCTGATCGAATCGGCGCAGCAGCATGTCGCCCAGACCGCCAACGCCGCACTGACGGCGCTGTACTGGCAGATCGGCACGCGGATACACCAGGACGTGCTCAAGGCTCGACGGGCTGAGTACGGAGCGCACATTGTCTCCGCGGTGGGGAGAGAATTGGAAGCCCACTACGGACGCGGTTTCGGCGAGAAATCCCTGTGGCACATGGTCCGTTTCGCGGAGGTTTTCCCCGACGTCGAGATTGTCTCCGTACTGCGGAGACAATTGGCGTGGACCCACTTCAAGCAGATCATCTACATCGACGATCCGTTGAAGCGCGAGTTCTACGCGGAGATGTGCCGCGCCGAAGGTTGGAGCACCCGTATGCTTGCGCAGAAGATCGACAGCATGCTCTTCGAGCGTACCGCACTCTCGAAGAAGCCCGCGCGGGTCATTCAAGAAGAACTTTCGGCGCTTCGCAAAGGCGATACCCTGTCGCCCAATCTCGTGTTCCAGGATCCCTACTTGCTCGATTTTCTTGGGCTGCGAGACACCTTCAGCGAGAAGGATCTCGAGTCGGCTTTGCTGCGCGAGATCGAACGCTTCCTCTTGCAACTTGGCGCGGGTTTCGCGTTCGTCGAGCGCCAGAAGCGAATCACCCTCGACGGCGATGACTACTACATCGATCTGCTGTTCTTCCACCGGCGCATGCGCCGGCTGGTGGTCATCGAGCTGAAGATTGGTGAGTTCAAGCCCGCCGATGCGGGGCAGGTCGAGCTCTACCTGCGCTGGCTCGACCGGCACGAGCGCCAGCCGGGCGAAGAAGCGCCCGTCGGGATCATTCTGTGCGCGGGCAAGAAGCGGGAAACCGTCGAGTATCTCGACCTCGACGAACGAGGTATTCATGTGGCTGAATACCTGACCGAACTGCCGCCGCGCGAGCTGTTACGTCAGCGTTTCAGCCGTGCCCTGGCTGCTGCGCGCGCGCGTGTTGAGCAGCATAGGCAGGCTGGCGCGCTGGAGGGTCGATGACAATCGTTCTTACGCCAGCGACCATCATCGCCGCCGGGAAGCAGATGAAGCGATGATTCTCGACGAGAAAGCCCTGCTTGAGAAACTTCGCCGGATCGAAGCTTTGCACGCCAGGGCCACTACACCGGGCGAGCGCGATGCGGCCGCGAACGCCATGCGATCTATCCAGACGCGCATGAGGCTCGTGGAGAAGGAGCAACCCCCGGTCGAGTACAAGTTCACCCTTGGCGACAACTGGTCGCGCAAGCTCTTCATGGCGCTGGCTCGTCGATACGGGTTGAAGCCCTACCGCTATCGGGGGCAGCGATACACGACGGTCATGGTGTGGGTGCCGAAGTCGTTCGTGGACGACACCTTGTGGCCGGAGTTCGTTGAGCTGGATCAGGCCCTGCGCGACGCCCTCGAACGGTCGACGGATGGGATGATCAAGCAGGTGTTCGAGCAGGAGAGCTCAGAGGCCGAGGTACGCGACGAGCAGCGGTTAGTCGGTCCCATTGGTGGATAGGACGGGGGGCGAAGGTTCCGATGCCTGACCAAGCCATCACCATGAACCTGGATCCGAGTGCCCGCCGGCAACTCGGTGAGGATGGGCTCATCGTCCTCTGGCGCGACGGGCGCGAACTTGGGCGACGCGAGGGACTCGCCTGCATCGCGTCGGGTTGCCCGAACGTCGAGTGCGCGCTCGAAGCAGAGTGCAAGGCCGTCGGGGAGAAGCTGTGGATCCCGGCCGCCAAGCCGGTGCGCGCCGTCTCTCAGCCGGGAAGGAATGCCCCTTGTTCCTGCGGCTCCAGGAAGAAATTCAAGAAGTGCTGTTTGGGAAAGGCCGACCGACCAACAGCAAGGACGGCGAGGAGACGGTCGGCGGCGAGATCGGAGAAGGGTGATGGCAACGAGCGACCACACAGACCTGAATTCCGAGTGGCGGCGCCAGGGCGCCACCCTCAGTGACAAGACCGCGCGGAAGGCGTTTGGGCTGACGCAGGACCAGATCGTTCAGGGCATTCGGACCGGCATGCTCCACTACCGGCAGGCTTCGATGCACGGCAACCCGTGGTTGCGGCTCCTCCGGCGCGAAGTGGAGGCGTTGGTCAAGAACAAGCACGGCGACGATTACCTGAAGGTACAGCAGTCCGAAACGGAGTTGGACGGCATCAACCGCAAGCTGAAACAGCTGAAGATGCAGCTGGCCGCCCTGGAGGCCCGGAAGGCAAAGCTGACGGCCGATCTCGTGAAGTGAAAGGCAGCGCGGTGCAAGAACGGGTACTCAAACTCGATCCAAGTCGGCCCTGCTAGGTTGAAGGTAATCTGCTCGCGATCTGGCTTCGTGAGGGTGCGGTAAGGAGGACGCGGCACCCGGGCTCGTGGCCAGCATCACCGGCTGCCCGAATCCTGCTTGCCCCTGCGTCAAGATGGTGTTGTCGGTCTTGCCGGTGGGCGATTGTGACGTCAAAGTCGTCGTCACCTCGACCTCGATGAAGATCGAAAGGCTGGGTGCGCCAGCGTCCGTTGCGCCGCCCGTGCGGTACCTGAGCCTGGACTTGTTCACTGGGGTGGCGTCGTCAAAGGGTGGCGGAGACCTGCCGGATGACTTGCAGCCATTCTTCCGGGAGCCACTACCGGGGCTGGGTGCTTGATCGCATCTGCGAGATTTGGCTCGGGCTTCGCCCCAAGTTGAAATACGCGCGGCAGCCCGATCTTCGCGTACCGCTCGCGCGCAAGCTCGCGGCGCTTGCCGCAACGTTGTCCGAGGCACGCAACGCCGGCGCGACCTTCATGACCCTCGCCAAGGCCGCTGAGCATTTCGGCTGCGGCGCGTAGACGATGAATGTGCGCCGCGCGGCCGGCGAGGATATGCTCGCGGACGATGGCTTGGTCCGAGGCCAAAACCGTGCAAGAGACGCCGAGCTCCGGGCGCGCTTTCGCCGCCACGGCGTACGACGCCGAACGTCCGCCCGTGGTAAGCAAAGACGAAGGCCAAGATCCCCTCATTGGCAAGCACATCGATCACTTCGAGGTTCGTGGGCTGCTGGGCGAGGGCGGCATGGGCCGCGTGTACCTGGCTCACGATCTTTCCCTTGATCGGCCGGTGGCGCTCAAACTTTTGCGCCACGAGCTGGCCGACAACCCGACCTTGATGTCGCGCCTGGTGGACGAAGGTAGGGCCCAGGCGCGCCTGCAACACCCCAACGTCGTCACCATCTACTACATCGGCAATTTCGAGGGCGCCTCCTACTTCGTGATGGAGTACGTACGCGGCAGGACCCTGGCCGAGCTACTTGAAAAGAACGGGCCGCTCGATTGGGGAGATGCCCTCGAATACGTCATCCAAACCGCGCGAGCCCTCGCCACGGCCCATGCGCGCGGCATGATCCACCGTGACATCAAGCCCTCGAACATCTTGCTTGGTGATATTCCCGCGGGCGTCCAGCGGGCCGAGGTCAAGGTCGCCGACTTCGGACTGGCCACCTCCGATGAGAAAGCCGCGGGCCGATTCGTGGGCACGCCCTACTATGCGGCGCCCGAGCAAATCGCGGGCGCGGCGCCCGACCTGCGCGGCGACATCTACACGCTTGCCATCACCTTCTATGAGCTTTTGACCGGGAAAGTCCCCTTCAAGGCCGACAGCTTGGAAGCCATGGCCGAGTTGCACCGCACGGCCCCGCGCCCGCAGATCGCCGACGAGGTCGCACCCTGGCGCTTGCGCCAGCTCATCGCCGAGATGATGGATCCCGATCCGCACAAACGACCGCAGAGCTACGACATGCTCCTGGCCCAGCTCGAATCGGTGCGCCCCCGGCCGCGCGTGGCGGGCGGCCTTCTGCCGCGCGGAGTGGCGCTGGCCATCGATCTGATGATCTTTGCGCCGCTCGGGCAGATCATCGCCGCGGCACTGTCGTGGTCGCAGCAAGCGGCCACCCAGATCTGGCTCGCGCTGTTCGGTACCTACTACGTCGTCACGCACCGTCTGTGGGGCAAGACCCTGGGCAAGCGACTGCTCGGCCTCCGGGTTGTCGGCACCACCCGGCGCGTGCGTGTGCTCGGGCTGATCTTGCGCTTCGTGGTCGAGTTCTGGGGCCCCCTCGCGGCCCTGGCCATCATCAGCCTGCAGATCGGGGCCGTGACCAATCTGGTCGAGGTCAAGGAGCGGGTGATGGGCGGCCTCGGCGCCAGCCCCATGCCGCTGTGGGATCGCAGCGTGAACGCGCTGCTGCGAACGATGCTGGTGCCCAATTTGATCGTCGCCATTCCGTGGCTAGCGGGGTTCTTGTTCGCGCTCGTGGATCGCGACCGGCAAACCTTGCACGATCGCGCGGGCAGGACGCGGGTCATCTACGAGGCCCGCGTGCTCGATGAAGAGGGAACGGGTTTCTGAAAGCCGCGACGAATGGATGGCAACCCCAAGTCTGCTAAGGTGACCCCGTGAATCCAGAACACCTGCGTGCCTTGCTCGAAGCCGTGCAAAGCGGCCAAACCGGCGTGGACCAAGCCCTGACCGAGTTGCGCGATCTGCCCTTTCGTTCGCTCGGTTTCGCCCACGCCGATACCCATCGTCATTTGCGTACCGGATTCCCCGAGGTGATTTTCGGTACCGGTAAGACGCCATCCCAGATCGCGAGCCTACTCGCTGAGCTCGGCCGCGGCGGCGCCACGGTCATGGCGACCCGGATCTCTCCCGAGGTGGCGCGCGACGTGCTGGCGGCGGTGCCCGCGGCTCGCTACTTGGAAGGAGCGCGCATCGTGGTGCTGGGCCCAGCGCCTGAACCCACCAAGGGGCGTGGCACGATCGCCGTTCTCTCTGCGGGCACGGCCGACATTCCAGTCGCCGAGGAGGCCGCGGTCACGGCCGAGCTCGACGGCAATCGCGTGGCGCGCATCTTCGACGTGGGCGTGGCGGGTTTGCACCGCTTGCTCGCCCACCGCGAGACCGTCGAGAAAGCGGAAGTACTGGTGGTGGTGGCTGGCATGGACGGGGTTCTTCCCACCGTAGTGGCGGGTCTGTTCTCGCGACCCGTGATTGCCGTGCCCACCAGCATCGGCTACGGCGCATCGATGGGCGGTATCTCGGCCCTGCTTACCATGCTCAATTCGTGCGCCGCGGGCGTGGCGGTGGTGAACATCGACAATGGCTTCGGTGCCGGCCGCATGGCCTCGCTGCTCAACCAGGTGCGTGCGTGATGGCGGCGCGGATTGCCCAGGGACTGCACCTGCATTTCGATCCTTGTTCGGGCGTGGCGGGCGACATGACCGTGGCGGCGCTGGTCGATGCCGGAGTGCCGGAGAAGGTCGTGCTGGATGCCATTCGCGCGGTGGGACTGAAGGGATTGAAGGTCGGGTTCGAGCGGAGGAAGCGGGGGGCTTTCGTTGGGTTGGGGTTCACCGTGGATTTCCCGGGGAAGGCGGATGGCCATGGCCACAGTTCCGGCCACGGCCACGGCCACGGCCACGAGCACGACCACGGACACGACCACGAGACTGTGCATGAGCACCGGGATTATGCGGAGATACGACGCTTGCTTCGGCGGGCGGGGCTCGACGCCAAGGCGAAGAAGTTGGCGGAAGAGATCTTCGAGCGGATCGCGGTGGCCGAGGCGGCGCTGCACGGGGTGACGGTGGACAAGGTGGCGTTTCACGAGGTGGGGGCTTGGGACTCCATCGCCGACATCGTGGGGGCCGCGGCGGCGCTGGCCTGGCTTGAGCCTACTGCGATCACGGCCACCCCGCCCGTGCTCGGGTCGGGGACGGTTCGTACGGCCCACGGGCTGATGCCCGTGCCGGCGCCAGCGACCGCCGCGATCTTGCGCGGGCTACCTGTTCTCGCCGAAGGCACGGGCGAGCTGACCACGCCAACAGGCGCCGCGATCCTAGCGGCGGTCGTGCAATCCTTCAGCCCGCCGCCGCCCATGCGGATCTTGGCGCAGGGGTTCGGCGCAGGCACGCGCGAACACGAGGACCGGCCAAACGTGTTGCGCGTGATTCTTGGCGAGACTCTGGGGCAGGCATTGCCTGCTTCGGAGAACCAGGTCGTGCTGGTCGCCGCCAACATCGACGATATGAATCCACAGCTTGCCGAACCGCTCATGGCCGCGCTGTTCGCTGCGGGCGCGCTCGACGTGTGGCTTTCGCCCATTCAAATGAAGAAAGGCCGCCCGGCTGTGGAGGTGTCAGCACTCTGCCCGCACGATGCGCTCGCCCCGGTCGAGGAGGCCTTCTTCGTCAACTCGACCACCATCGGTCTGCGCCGCCAGGTCATGCAACGGACGGTGCTCGATCGCGCGCTGGCCAGGGTCACGACTTCCTTCGGCGAGGTGCGGGTGAAGGTGGCGTCGCGGGCCGGTGTGATGCTGGGAGCAACGCCGGAATTCGAGGATTGCCGCAAACTCGCCCTGCGCGCCAAGGTGCCCGTGCGCCGGGTTGTTGCCGAGGCCAATGCAGCGGCATTGGCGCTGCAGAGTCGCTTGGGCTCAAGGGGCCCTGCTCCTGGGAAACGCGGAAAACGGACCTGATGCCAGCACGAAAGCCGAAGGCCACATCCACGAAGGCGACGCTGGTAGAACCGGCGTGGCCGAACCTTGCGACAGGCCTGGTGCAGATGATGGCCGAGGCCGACGTTCTCATTGCCATGACCGATCTCGATGGGCGGGTGGTGGTTTGGAATCGCGCTCTGACCGAGTTGACCGGATGTGTTGGTTCCGATGGTGTGAGCAAGAATCTGTCCCAGTGGCTCACTGCATTCGGGGTTCGCGATTTGGCGGACATCATGGGGCAGGTGGCGACTCAGCGTGAGCCGCTCCGCTGCGAGGTGAGGCTGCCCGGCGCTACGGGGTCGATGGCCGCGGCCGCCTTCAACGTGTTTCCCGTGCGTGGCGAAGACGGCGTACCCGTGGCCGTGATGGCGGCGGGCCACGACCTGACCGCCATGCGTGCCTTGCAGAGCCAGGTGCTTCACGCCGAGAAACTGGCCACGGTTGGGCAAATCGCGGCGGGCGTGGCACACGAGATCAACAATCCTCTGACGTCGGTCCAGATGTGCGTCGAGGCCGTGCTGCGCAAGGCGGATTTCGCAACCGCGGGCAGGGTGCCCAATCTATTCGAGTCGACCGATGTGGAGCGCTTGAAGAAGATCCGCGAGGGCGCCGAACGCATTCGCAAATTCTCGCGCGACCTCACCACCTACGCGCGTCCGTCTGGCCGCGAAATCGAGGAGGTGAACCTGAATGAGGTCGTGGAGCACGCGCTTTCCTTCTGCGAGCACGTGCTCTACGAAGCGAAGGCCGACCTGACGCGCGCGTTGGCGTCCGACCTGCCGCGCGTTCGCGTGGTGCGCGACCACATCATGCAGGTGGTGACGAACCTGGTAAGCAACGCCGCGCAAGCGCTCGCCGACGAGGGTGGCCGTATCGTGGTGCGCACCTTCAGCGATGGTTCCGGGCGAGTCGGGCTTGCGGTGTCAGACGACGGTGAAGGCATCCGCGAGGAAGATCGCGAGCGGGTGTTCGAGCCCTTCTTCACCACCAAGCCCGCAGGTAGAGGCACAGGCCTTGGGCTTCCCGTGGTAAGGAACATCGTTCTCGCCCACGGCGGGGACATCACCTTCGAGTCCAAGCCAGGCGGTGGCACGACCTTCACCGTCTCGCTACCGCTCGGCACCGGCGGCATCGTCAATATCGGCAGCCCTGGATCGACCGGCTCCAACAAGGCAGAGAAGCAAACGCGATGAAAGCAGAGCAACTCACTGAAATCCTGGAAACCGCGGCCCAACAGCTCGGCGTCAAGGTTCGCTATGAGACACTGGTCGCATCGGGCCCAACCGGCGGCGGTGGCCTGTGCAAGATCAAGGGCGACTGGTGCGTGATCATCGACAAGAAGACCGCGCCGTCCGAACGCGCTTCGATCCTGTGCGATGCGCTCGCGACCATGGATACGGACGCCATCTTCTTGCCGCCCAAGGTGCGCGAGATGGTCGCCCAGCGTCGCGCCAGCCTGACCAAGCCGTGTTGATCGTAATCGTTACTCTTCTTGACCCAGGGCGCGGATTTTGGACGCCAGAAAGGGATCGTCGGCCAGGCTCTCGCGCAGGGCCGTCCCAATCTTCTGCCTGACCTCGGTCCCGGCCTTGCGACCCACCTGACGGTCGAGGACCCGTTCTATCACCTTGTCGATGGCGGCTTGGGGCGTCAGCTTGCCGGCCTTGAGATCGGCCCCGATGTCCGAAACCGGAAGCGCTTTTGGTGCCTTCGCGGACTTGCCAGTGGCCACAGTTCCTTTGGACACGCCATCGGCCTTCACGGCCCCCAGCTTCGCCGCGAATCCCTTGCCGCTGGCGCCGCCGACGCTTGGCGCCTTTCCCAGCGACCCTGGCTGATGGGGCGATGAGGTTCTGGAGATCTTCATGGACGGCACCGCAGCCTAGCACAGCGGCCGGGGGACGCGGATGACAGAAGGTATCGAAACGTGAGCTTTGGGCCGCCGCTTCCGGCACCTTGAATCAATTCATTGATGAGACCCATTGGCATGCTGCCTCCTTGCGCTCTTATCGGAACACGACCGATTTTGGTTGCGCGACCTGGGGGTGCAATGCCAGCGTGCAAACAAGCCTCTGGCCCTACAGCTGGAGCCTTTTTCCGGACAAGAGGATAAGGTGTAACCATGAAGAAAGCACATATCGAAACCAGCGCAGGCGAGATCGTCGTCGAGCTCTTTGAGGACGACGCTCCGGGCACGGTGGCCAATTTCGTTGGACTGGCACAGGGAACCAAGGAATGGACCGATCCCAAGAGCGGTCAGAAGGTGAAGCGCCCCTACTACGACGGGCTGGTCTTCCACCGCGTGATTGACGATTTCATGATCCAGGGCGGTTGTCCTCTCGGCAACGGCACGGGTGGTCCGGGGTTCACCATCAAGGACGAGATCGCCGGGAAGCGTCAGGTGCACCTGCGCGGATCGTTGTCGATGGCGAAGACTGCGGCTCCTGATTCGGGCGGCTCGCAGTTCTTCATCTGCCACAGTCCGCAGTCGCACCTGGACCGCAAGCACACCGTGTTCGGCCAGGTCATCTCGGGCATCGAGGTGGTCGACAAGATCCGCAAGGGCGACAAGATGACGCGGGTTTGGATAGAGGGGTGATAGCGGGGCTAGAGAGAGCTAGATTAGCGGGCTTCTACCCATGTCTGTCCACGCCTCACTTGCTTGACTTGGATGGCCCGTGTAGTCGATAACGGAAAGGCGAGCGCTGTGGACTCGACGCTGCGTACGGAAGCCGCTTGAACAAACCAATTCCCTTCGGCAAGTACTACCTCCTCGAACGCATCAATGTTGGAGGCATGGCCGAGGTATTCAAGGCGAAGACCGTCGGGCGTCGAGGGCTTCGAGCGCATCGTCGCGCTCAAGCGCATCCTGCCCAGCATCGCGGAGGACGAAGAGTTCATCACGATGTTCATCGACGAGGCGAAGATCGCGGTGCAGCTCCAGCACGCGAACATCGCCCAGATCTTCGACCTCGGCAAAGTCGACGACAGCTACTTCATCGCCCTCGAATACGTCAACGGCCGGGATCTGCGCGGCATCTTCGATGACCTTCGCAAGATGGGGCAGGCCATGCCCATGCCTCAGGTCTGCCACCTCATCATGCAGCTGTGCGAAGGACTCGACTACGCCCACAACAAGCGCGACGCCCAAGGGCGTGACCTGAACCTGGTACATCGCGATGTTTCTCCACAAAACGTGCTCATCGGCTACGAGGGCGAGGTCAAGCTCATCGATTTCGGCATCGCCAAGGCCGCGGGCAAGGCGTCCAAGACCCAGGCCGGCATTCTCAAGGGCAAGTTCGGCTACATGTCGCCCGAGCAGGTGCGTGGCTTGCCCATCGATCGCCGCAGCGACATCTTCGCGCTCGGCATCGTTCTTTACGAAATGCTCACCGGCGAGCGCCTGTTCATCGGCGAGAGCGACTTCTCCACCCTGGAGAAGGTCCGCAACGTCGAGATCATTCCGCCCTCGTCGTTCAATTCGGACATCCCGGAGAAGCTCGAGCGCATCGTGCTCAAGGCGCTGGAAAAGAACGTCGAGGATCGCTACCAGAACGCCATCGATCTGCACGACGACCTGCAGATGTTCATGCACTCGGTGGGGCAGTTCGTCTCGCGCAAGGATCTGTCGGCCTGGATGAAGCGCACGTTCGCGGACGACATCCCGCAAGAGGGCGAGATCGCGGAAATCGACGACGACGTGGAGGAGATCGAGGAGGTCGAGTTGTTGAACGCGTCGTCCTGGCGATCGGCCAGCAGCGTCGGCTTCTTCGGTCGCCGGCTCGGACGACGAGGAATTCGGCTGGGACGAGGAAGAGAGGGAGACCCAGATCTTCGACAAGGATCCGGCGCAAATCGATGCGGCGCCTGGCGATGCCAGCTTCCTTGTCCGAAGGTGGCGACAAAACCGTGGCCATGGCGCCCTCCGAGGCGCTACTGGCCGAGATGGGCGAAGCATTCGAGTCCTCGGTCCCGACCCGCCGACCGCGCAAGCGGCATGGCGCGCGCGCAGGCCGCAGCTTGCGCAAGACCCACATGGGCGTGGGCGGCGATCCGGATGCGACGCCTCTGCCCCCGCCGAGTGCGTTTCCCAGCCTTCGCCGCTCCAGGGGCGGGCGTTCCGCGCAAATCAGGCGCTGTACCCATCGCTGGCGCTGCCGAGCCCGCGCGCTCGCCCTTCGACTTGCCCAAGCCCGTTTTCCGCCAGACCTTGATCGGCGGCGTTCAGGCGCCCACGTTGCCAAGCCCCAATCCATCCGTCCGGGCCGAGGGCCCGCGTACCCGACCTTCCAGCCTTCCCAACCTTGGCATGCAGGGCGCGGGACTTCCGGCTCCGAATTTCCCCGGCACCGGCTTCCCCGGTGCGCCGGTTCCGCCCGCAAGCCCCCGCGCAGTATGCCTCTTCCTTGGACATGTATGCCCCCGAGGCGGTTTCACTGCGTACGCCCTCGCGCCTCAAGTACTACGTGGCCTTCGTCCTCTTCATGATTGCCGGCGGCGGTGGCGCCTACATGTTCATGACCCGGCCGGGAAAGCTCCAGGTGGCGGTCAAGCCCCAGGACGCTCGGCTCGCCATTGATGGCGTGGTCATCACCAGCGATCCGCCCTTCCAGTTGGAGAAGCGTCCGCGCGTCTACCGGCTGACGGTTTCGCGCGCCGGCTATGTCACCCGCACCCAAGATGTCGAGATCAGTGCTGGTCAGTCGGGCCACATGGACATCGACCTCGAGCCGTCGCCGGACACGGGATTCGATCTGACCAGCCAGCCTTCGGGCGGGCTGGTCTGGCTTGATGGCCAGCCCCTTGCCATCGACGAATTCGGCAAGCAAGCGACCACCAACTTCCATGCCTCGCGCATTGCTCCCCGGCCCGCACGTCATCGAGATCCGGGGCAATCCCCAGTACCAGACCTGGCGTCAGGAGTTCCTGCAAGAGCCCGGCAAGACCGTGCGTCTGCATGCCGATTTGGTGCCCGTCGGTGGCGCCGCCAAGCCGACGCATGGGACGCCGCCCGCGCAGCCTCCGCCCGTGCAACCTCTGACCGTGCCGACCGTGCAACCACAGCCGACGAGCGTTGCCGCCAGCGACAAGCCCAAAGCTGGCAAGACTCGGCACGGAGGTGGCGGCGGTGGAAAGTCTCCGTCGAGCGACGGCGACGATGTCTTCGAGGCCATGAAGCCGAGCCCCGGCGAGAAGAAGCCCAAGACGAAAGCGGGCGGCGACGAGGACATCTTCGAAGACCACGGCAAGACCGACAGCACTGCTTCGGGTGGCACCTGCGTGGCCACCATCAGCTCCAAGCCGTGGGCCGAGGTCAGCATTGATGGCAAGCCCACGGGCAAGATCACCCCGCTCGTGAACTATTCGATTCCCTGTGGCAAACACCGCGTGACCTTCAAGAACGCCGATCTGATGATCGAGCGCAACGAGAGCGTGACGCTCAAGGCGGGGCAGCCGTTCAAGAAGATCTTCTCGCTGGTCGAGAACGAACTGTAGAATCGCGGCATGTGCCGGCGGGAATCCGACGTCGTGCTCGGGCGATATTTGATGAAATCGGGACCAACAATGGATCAGGGCCGCCACGGGCTCACGGAGGCGTGGCAAGAGTACTTCCGCAAGGCCGCCTTCGAGAACCCGGCCCATCCCCAGGCACGTGATTTTCTCGAACGCGATTTGCGGGAAACCCTGGGGCGCATGATTCCGCCGGATGCTTCGGTTCTCGACGTGGGGTGCGGAACTGGCGAAATCTCTGGCCTCGCTGCCCAACCGCGAACGCGTCGGTGTCGCCCAGTTGCCCGAGGTGGCCGCGGAGGCGCGCCGCCGCCATCCCGACCTGGCCATCGTGGACGGCGATCATCGAGGTCTTCAGCCGTGGGCGGCGCTTCGATGCGGTCATCTGCAACCGGCTTTGCCACAGCGTCAGCCGACGTTCGCGACTTGCTTGTGAAGCTGCGCGAGCGCGTGAGCGAGCACGGCCGACTCTACCTTGTCACTTACAATTACCTGTGGGAAGTGCCGACCCGGCTGGCGGAGGTCGCGGGTTTCAAGCTTCCTTCGCCCACCTCGAACTGGCTTTCCCACAGCGACTTCGAGAACCTTTTCGAGATCGCGGGGCTAGAGAACCGTGCGCTTCGAGGATCGGATGATCCTGCCCGCCGACGTGCCCGGACTGGCCCAGCTGGTCAATCGCTACGTGGGCAAACTGCCCGGTGTGCCAGCGCCTCTCCATGTACCGCATCTATGCCCTGCGCAGGCGCGAGATCCTGCCCGAGCCGCGCCCGGCGGCGTCAGCGTCGTCGTCCCCAGCGCGCAACGAGGCGGGCAACGTCCAGGCCGCGATTGACCGCACGCCCGTGCTCGGCTCGCAAACCGAATTGATCTTCGTCGAAGGTGGCTCGACGGACGGAACCTGGGAAACCATCCAGGCGGCCATCAAGGACTACCGCGGGCCGCTCAAGCTGAGCGCCTATCGGCAGCCGGGCAAAGGCAAGGCCGACGCGGTCAGGCTGGGGTTCGCCAAGGCCACCGGCGACATCCTCATGATCCTCGACGCCGACTTGACCGTGCCGCCCGAGGATCTGCCGGTCTTCTACGACGTCATCGCGCGCGGCCTGGGCGACTACGTGCAAGGCACGCGGCTGGTGTACCCCATGGATCCCGGCGCCATGCGCTTTCTCAACAAGCTGGGCAACATGGCCTTTTCCCAGCTTTTCACCTATCTGCTGGGCCAGCCCATCAAGGACACCCTGTGCGGCACCAAGGTTCTTTGGCGCCGCGACTACGAGCGCATCGTGGCCGGTCGTGCGCTTTTCGGCGATTTCGATCCGTTCGGCGACTTCGATCTGATTTTCGGGGCGGCCAGGCTCAACCTGAAGATCGTCGAGATCCCGGTTCGCTACCGCGAGCGGGTCTATGGCGAAACCAACATCTCGCGCTGGAAGCACGGCTGGCTGCTGCTCAAGATGTCCGGCGTGGCGGCTCGCAAGTTGCGCTATGTCTGACCAGGCATCCCCCGAGCTTCCCGCGGATCTTGCGCGAGCGCACCCTGGCGCACTTCGAGGACCATCGTCGCGCGTGGCAAGCCAACCCGGCTCTGCGCATCGTGCTACGGCCATTGGTACCGCCGCATTCGCGAAGCCCTGCCGCCCGCGCGCTCGGTCCCTGGATCGAAATTGGCTCGGGGCCCGGGTTTCGCGCGCGAGTTCATCCCCGAGTTGGAGCTGACCGACGTGGTGCAGGCGCCGTGGCACGCGCGCAGGATGTCGGCCGAGGCGCTTTCCGCTGCAGACGGCAGCGTGGGAGCACTGGTGCTCTTCGATGTGCTTCACCACGTGGCCGCGCCCGCGGCTTTCTTCGCGGAGGCAGCCCGCGTCCTGCGGCCAGGTGGCCGCATCGTGCTGTGCGAACCCTACATCAGTCCGGTGTCCGGCTGGGTCTATCGCCATTTTCACCCCGAGCCCGTGGACATGTCGGTCGACCCCTTGGTCGCGGCTGCGCAGGTTCTGGCCATGCCACCAAGGATCCCTTCGCCTCCAACCAGGCCATCCCGACGCTCATCTTCTGTCGCGACCACGGCCGCGCCTTCGCCCGCATGTTTCCGCAGTTTGGCGTGGTTCGCGTCGAGCGAATGGCCGGGTTGTCCTATCCGGCAAGTGGCGGTTTTTCGCACGCCCCGTTTCTGCCCGTTCCTCTGTGGCGCGCCCTGTTCGCAGTCGAGAATCTGCTGCCGGAAATGGTCTTTCGCGGGTTTGGCTTCCGCGTCCTCGTGGTGGTCGAGCGGCGGCCCTAGCAGCGCACACTTATTTCAAGTGCCACAGGCCGTGCAGGCCGTGCTTCCGCAGACCGCCGCCGCCGCTGCCGCCGTCGCGTAGCATTCGCTCGTAGTGGGACAGTAGTACGGGGATGTGGAAGGGCAACACACGGTGCCGCTGCAATACAGGTAGCCCGCTTGGTTGCACGTCCCTCCTGGGGATGGGGCACAGCTGGCCTGGGCGACACAGGTCGAACAGGCCGTATTCCCGCAGGCTGCCAGCGCAGCCGCCTCTGTCGAAAAGCACCGATTTGTCAAAGGACAGTAGTACGGGAGTGTGGACGCGCAGCACGCGGCACCACAATAGAGATAGCCCGCAGTCATGCACCCCCCTCCTGTCGGGGTCGGAGCACAGGAAGATAGCGCACCGGTAGCAAACGTAATGCCGGTGAGACAGAGGTTCGACACCGTGATTCCCGCAGGGCCAGATGGGACATCCACGCTGATCTGGTCTATGTTGGGCACGTCGGCAGCCGTGAGCGCCGTTCCGTCTGGCGGATAATCCCAGCATTTGGTGTTGAATGCGACAAAAGGTATGGCCGTCCCCGAGGTGAGTGAGGCGCAATAGTTCGTCCCATCCGGATCACCTCGCCTGTGGACCTGCACGCGAAGCCCGGTCAATGGCGATCCGGTGACGGTAATCGTGATGCTTGTAAACGACTGACCAAGGGTTTGACCGAAGTTACCTAGTGTCCCACTCTGATTGATGGTGGAATTCACTCCAATCAAGATTCCCAGTTGTTGGTATAGTCTGGGTTCGTTGCTGCCACGGCGGGAATCGAGCCCGTCACGCACAGCGCATTCGTGGAGTTCCAAGTGACCTGGCCCAGGCAGTAGGTGGCAGACGTTATGGCCGCGCCTTGACACGTTGGATTGGTGACGGTGTCCTGTGCACCCAGGGCAACCCATCCAAAGCCAGTCATGGCCCCCGCTGCTTTGCCGTTGCTGAAGGTAACCTCCGTGCCGGTGGGGCCGCATGGGCCGCACTGGGCCCCACCGATGCCGCACATGGAGGGCGATTGGGTTGCTGCGCACACGTTGCCGTTGCAGCAGCTTTGAGGACACGAGATTCCGTTACAACTGGCAGTTGTATCACCAACCGTGTCTCCGGCGCCGCCGTCGGCTTCGCCGTGCGAATCGGCTACGCGTGGAGCATCGACTGCGGCTGACTGGTCGAGCGTGCGTGGAGCATCGACTGCGGCCGGTGCATCAGCTACGCGCAACGTATCGACTGCGGCGGGCGCATCGACCGCGCCCGTAGCGCCGCCTGAGCCCACCAAAACACCTGTGCTTTGGGCGCCGGCGGTATTGTTGGTACCACCCGTATTCCCGGACGACCCACCTTGCCCGCTGCACGCTCCTTTGCAGCAGGTGGTCCGACACTTGGCTAGCGCGTCCGCGAACGATCCCGAGCCGCTGGTCCCACAGTTCGTGTCGTTAAGGCACGCAGTCTCCTGTGCGCAACATTGATTCGAGATACAAATCTCGCAGGCATCCCCGTTGGCGGCAGCGATGAAGTTTTGACACAGCGCTGTCGGGGAAAGCGCCGCGCACACGACTGCGCCTCCGCTGCCACCGGAACCAACCGACGTGGCCGTGCCACCAGCACCGCCCGTGCTCGTTCCCATTTTCAGATCTTGATATAGACAGCCTATCGCCATCGTTGCGACTAGCACCGGCAACCATCTTGGTATCCTGAGCATTAGTGTTGCCTCCGCAGAACTTTCGCTCGATCAGAATGCACCCTTGACCCCCGCCGAACTTGGGCCAAGCCAAAGCGCCATGCCGGGCGCTGGCCCGGGCTTCGGAGTCCAGAGCAACAGCGTTACGCCGACCGCTGTTCCGATGCCGCCAACGATAAAGCCCGCTGTCGAGAGGCTACGCATTGTATTGTAGCTGCTGATGGAGTCGCTCCCGACTTTCGAGGGATTGCAGGTTCCGTTTGGACAATTGTTGCGCAGACCCGAGTTCGCCAGGACATCGATTCCCGCCACCACTCCCGTGAGCAAGCCTGCCGACCCAACACCAAGCGCGACCCAGCCCCACGTTCGTTGCGCCGAGCTGGCTGGTGGGGCCGGGGGCGTCTCGGCCAAGGTCGGCGCGGCCGCCATCGGCAAGGCATCCTGGCGTGCCTCGGGGACCAATGTTGCCGGCTGTTGAGTCGCCTGCACGGTCGGGAATGGCGCGCTGGCGTTTGCAGCCTGCGCCAAACTGGGTGTCGCCGTGCTGAACGTCAGCAATGCATCCTTGCGTTCACCCTCGTTGAGATTGATCGTCTGCTCCACAATCTCAGCACCCCTCTTGCCTACAATGTGCCGCAGGCCTGGATCGCTGGGGACATCGAACCCGAGTAGCGCCGTCGCGAGCGTGACGTTGTCGATGGTGATGACGACGTCGCTTGCCACGGCCCCATCGATTTGAACACGTAGCTTGGGAATTCGCGGTTGCAGCCCGGCGAGCTCTCTTGCCGCATCTGCCTGGGCCTGTTGCTGGGCGTTGCCGACCCAAAGATCGTTCGGCGTGAGCAGCGTCGCCTGCCGGTACAGCTCGGACGCCGCAACCAGTTGGCCACGCTTGACCAATGTCCTGGCTGCCCAAACCGCCAGCATAGGCACCTTGGCAACCTCGTAGGCTCGTTGAAATTTTTGGCCCGCCTCTTCGTAACTCCCGGCATCGAAATCACGCTTGGCCTCGTTCGCCAGATCGCGTGCAGCCCCTTTGGCGGTGTCGTCGGTCGCGCGAGCCCTCCCCGACCAAACCGCGACGAACATCAGCGCCAACGCAGCACGAAGAAGCCTGCAATCCATGTGTGGCTGTACCCTTTCCTTGGTCATCTAGAAACCCGTCACGTCATCCGGATTCGGCCGAGCGACCGGCGCGGTTCTGCTAGGTCGCCCGGCTACCACATGAGGCGTCGAGCTCGGTGCTCGGTTGTTCGTGTGGTGACGATTGGCCGGTGTCGCGGCGGTGGCTGCGTTTTCTGGATTGATAGCCGTCCCTGCCAGCGCGGATGGACCCACCCCGCTATCGGCTCTGGTTGGAAGCCCCACGAGACCCGCATTTCCCAACTGCTCTTGTGGCGCCGGCACGACTGGCTCGGCGCCGGCAACAGGCGTGGCGACAACGCTGGATGCGCTTGTCGCTTTTCGCGGCGAGGAGTCATGGCTCGGTCTCACCAGCAGGAAAAGCACGAGCCCGGTCAGGGCCACACATCCGACGGTTCCGACGGCAAAGAACATGCGCCGTCGAGAACGCGCCGCCGCGACAAGGGCATCGTCGCTGTCGGAGGCTTCGACTTCGCCCGTGGACCGTGAGAACGTTGTGTTGGGCAGAACCGGGGCGATGCGCTCGGTGCGCAGCGCTGCACACGGCGGCGAGATGGGCGAGGCCGCTGGCTGGCCCAGGATAGCCGTGCTTGCTCCACCATTCCCACGTAGCGCGCCCAAGAATGCTGAAACGCTGTCGAAGCGATCATCCCGCGCCCGGGCCAAAGCACGCATGATGGCGGCCTCCACATGGGCGGGCACATCGGCCGCCAACGTGCGCAAGGGTTGAGGCGTCTCGGTCAGGTGCATGATCAAAAGCTCTGTCCCAGTCGCTGCCACGTACGGCGTTCTTCCCGCCAGCATCTCGTAGAGGATGGTCGCGAAGGAATAGATGTCCGCGCGCAGATCCACATCGGCGCTGTCCTTGCATTGCTCCGGTGACATGTACGCGGGGCTGCCCATGATGAATCCGGTTTGCGTCCGAACCGTTCCACCCGGCTGGCCGCTGTGCTTGATCTTTGCGATGCCGAAATCCAGAACCTTCACCCGCTCGCCGCCAGGCGATCCGGCATCGGGTACGAGGAACAGGTTCTCGGGTTTCAGATCGCGGTGCACGATTCCGGCGGTGTGGGCGGCAGCCAGGGCCGAACCGGCTTGGTTCGCGATGTCCAGAACCTGCGGCAGGGCCAGTCGGCCAGCGTCAGCCAGGCGCTTCTGCAAGGACACACCTTCCAAGAACTCCATAAGGATGTAGGGCGCGCCCTCCGGCGTCCCGCCAGCATCGAAGACTTCGACGATGTTGGGATGACGGATGGCACTGGCAGCCCGAGCCTCATTGAGAAACCTCCGAACCAACTCCGCATCCTGCGCCAGCGCCGCATGCAGAACCTTGACGGCCACGCGGCGGTCGATGAGCGGGTTTTCCGCTAGGTAGACTTCCCCAAAGCCGCCCTCACCGATGAGCCGAACGATACGGTAGTTGCCAAAGACCTGGCCAGCCTGCAATGCCATCTAAGCTCCGCGAGTAGACTACGCCCGTTCGCGTTGGAGACAAGAGATTTCAAAGATCCGGCCTGTTGGCTGACGTTCGGAATTAGTCTTTGACCCACGCCGCACACTGGTAGAGCGCCAGCGAGACTGGAGCGAAGGCGGGCACGGCGCTGCGTCGGCCACGGCGCAGGACGCGCCGGAGCGCCCTGTCGATGGTAGCCGGCGCGGTGACATGATGATCTTCGATGTTGCCAAAACCGATGGCGCGGAAGAGACCAGACATCAACCGGTTCACCATGGGATAGCCCGCGACCAAGGTGCCACCCCTGACCAGGGTTCGTGCCAGGGCGGAGGCAGCACTCTCTGCGTCCGCAATGTGTTCCAGGACCGACAGGCAAATTACGGCATCGTACGCCGCTTCCGGCAAAGTGGATTCGCGCAGGAGATCGGCTTGCAAGAAGTCCGCTTGGCAGGAAGGCGCGACGAGGCGATCGAGCCCGTCCGCAAGCGCCAGGTCCGTGCCGGTGTAACGGGAAAAGTGCGCCGACAGCGTGGGAACCAGGATGCCGCTGCCCACGCCAACCTCGAGAACCCTGGCACCATTGCAGGGGAGAAGGTCGAGGCCCATGCGCAGCCGCTTGCGATAGAGCCAGCCGACCCATGGCCGGTAGTAGTAGGGCAGTGGATCGTGCTGGTCGTTCGGCTTGAGGGTTCCCGCGGGCGGAAGGATGAGTTTCATGGATGGTTTGCCAACTGGGTATCTGGCACGGGCGGTGAGAGGATGCCGAGGGCGGTGGTGCGTGGCCCTACGACCAGCGAGAATGCTTCCGGCGCCTCGGGGAAACGTTCGTCGATCATGCGCTCGAAGGTGTGCAGGTTTTCCTCCAGTTGCGCCGAGAAGAGCTGGCCGCGCAGGGCGAACAGCTTGTTCCTGATTTGGGCGCGGGCCTCGGGATTGGTGGCCACCGCGTACGATTGTTCAAGATGGCGAATGGCCAAGTCATCGGCGCCACGCTTGGTCAGCATGCGCGCCACGAGATTGGGGATGTAGTACGGAATTCCTTCGTACAGTGCCGCCGTTCGCAGCATCTCCACGCCCCGCTGACGCCAGCCCGGCACGCGCGCGTCGTCCTCGCCGGCATCCTGCGGAAGCTCGAATAGATAGTTGAAGCCGATCTGGAATGGGAATTCCCACTCGAAGGGAAACGCCTTGTGTCCCCGCTCTAGCACGTGGATTGCCGCCAGCACCATGTCGGGCGAGATCTTCTGGCCGTTGTAGATCAGCATGGCCGCCCCCGCGAGATAGAGTCGCTGGAATCTCGGGTCCAGGTCGATGGCGGCGTCGAGGTACTGGGCGAGCCACTTCGTTGGTACCTTGGCGTGCATCTGGGTGCCGAAATACACGTTGGCACGGGCGTGGATCAGATCCGCCAGCAGCTCGTTGTGGCGGAGGCCCGCGATGCGCAAGGCGGAGGACGGGGGCAGATAGAAGGTGTCAGCCTCGGGTGGCCAGGCTTCGCGCAGATGCGTCGTACGTTCGAGGCAGCCAAAGGCGAGGGTGCCAAGTCCCGCCAGCCCCGCCAGCACGGCCAAGATCACGCCAGAGCCGCGACTTCTCTCTTGTATCGGCGTGGTCATGGCGGACTAGGAATCGGTGGATGGAGGGGGATCGGTCAAGTCGACTCCCGTATCCACACCGGTGATTCCGAGTTTGGACAGCCGATAGCGCATGGAGCGAAACGAGACGCCGAGCAGTCGTGCGGCCTCGGTGCGATTGCCTCCTGTCCTCTCCAAGGCCTTGATGAGGATGGAGCGTTCGTATTCCTCGAGATGGCGTTCGAGATCGAGGCCGCTTTCGGGCAGGTGACCGACGGTGCTTGGGCTTTGCTCTGCGCCTTGCAGCCCGATGAGATTGGGAAATGCGTCGAGGGCGAGCCAGTCCGTGGTGGATAGGGTGACCGCGCGTTCAATCATGTTCTCGAGCTCGCGCACGTTTCCCGGGAAGTGGTACAGCATGAGCGCGGACATCACTTCCGGCGCCGCGCCGACCACGTTGCGCCCGTGCTCGGCGGAGAACTTGCGGATGAAGTGATCGACGAGCAACGGCAGGTCTTCGCGCCGCTCGCGCAGCGGAGGCAGGCGCAACTGGATGACGTTCAGGCGGTAGTAGAGATCCTGGCGAAAGGTGGATTTCTCCACCTCGGCTTCCAGGTCGCGGTTGGTGGCGGCCACGATGCGTACGTCCACCTCGCGCTCGCTGACCCCGCCGACCGGCTTCACCTTGCGCTCTTGCAGGACGCGCAGGAGCTTGACCTGCATGGCCACTGGCAACTCGGCGACCTCGTCGAGCAGCAGGGTTCCGTTGTGGGCCGCCTCGAACAACCCTTGCTTGTCCGCATTGGCGCCAGTGAACGAGCCTCGGATGTGTCCGAACAGCTCCGATTCGAGCAGGGTTTCCGGAATGGCGCCGCAGTTCACGGCCACGAAGGGCCCGGTGCGTGGCGACAGCTCGTGCAAGGCATGCGCGGCCAGCTCTTTGCCCGTGCCGGATTCACCGATGAGCAACACGCTGGTTCTAGTCGACGCGACCTTGCGCAGGAGATCGAAGACCCGCTGCATGGCCGGCGACTTGCCCAGCAATCGATCCAGTTTATAGCGCCCCTTGATCTCGTCGCGCAGGGCCACGTTCTCGCGCGACAGGCGCCGCTTCTCCATGGCGCGATCGACGACCAATCCGACCTCGTCGATTTTGAACGGCTTGGTCAGGTAATCATGGGCGCCGGCCTTCATGGCGGCGATGGCGGTCTCGGTCGTGGAGAAGGCGGTGACGACGATAACTTCCGTATCGGGCCTCGTGCGCTTGGCTTCGGCCAAGATGGTCAGCCCGTCCACATCCGGCATGCGCAGATCGGTGATGATCACGTCGAAGGCGCGGGCTTTGAGGGATGCGATGGCTTCGTTGCCACCTGAAGCTGCTTCGATGCGGTAGCCCTCGCGGCGCAGATAGATTCCCAGGAACTCGCGCATCGAGCGCTCGTCGTCGACGATGAGAATGTCCCCAGTGTGATTGGTCATTGCAAACGTTTGCGCGCCACAAGGATGAGAAAGCCGCCGAAATTACGGACCCAGGGCAAATCGCAAGCCATGCGTTCGGCGCGATTGAACAGTCCGGAAATCACCGGCAGGTCGAACACACGCGAGGTGGGCGTCACCACGCGCACCCCGCGCATCGCGACGTATTCCAAGTCGGGCGGCAAGTAGCCGCGCGCGGTGTCCAGGGTGTCGTAGCGAGTGAAGACATCGCGATCCGTGGTCCCGTCGGCGATGGGCGCCGCACCAGCCAGCACCTTGGCCAGATAGCGCAGGGAGCGCGGATTGTAGAATTCAAGAAGGAGGTGACCGCCCGGGCGAGTCACGCGGGCCATCTCCGCGATGGCTTCTCGGATGGGCGGTATGTGGGCCAGCACCTTCATGCTGTACACAAGATCCACCGAGGCGTCAGGCAGCGGCAGGGTGGTTAGCGATCCTTGAACAACGTGCAGGCCGCGACCACGCGCATGCGTCAGCATGCCGCGCGAGAGGTCGAGCCCGATGGCAGACTTTCCGACGCGCGCGGCTTCGGCCAGCAGCAACCCTGTCCCGCAACCGGCCTCCAGGATGTCGCGACCGGTGCCGTAGCGCCTGACCAGCTCTAGTTCCAGCTCGTCGATGAGGCGGTGGTAGCCGTGGTGGCGCTCCCGCTCGTAGCTGGGCGAAAAGCGGTCGTAGTAGCTCTGCGTCGAGCGTAGATCGTCCTGCTGCTCCATGTCCGGTCTGATTATGCGGTCAGCGCCGCAAAGACGCGAGAGTCTTTCGATGACATGGAAACCCTCGGAGGGTTGGCTGCGCACTCGGCACCTGCCACCCACCCTGCCACCCCCGCGCTTCGCGCGGCCTCGCCATCCCTTCCCGCGATGGTTCGCGGCCGGCGAGGGCGAGGGCGAAGCCCGAGGAGGAGGCTGGGTGGGCTGGTAGGTTCCGAGGGCCGGCCGGCTCCCCACGCACCTAGAAGAGATCCGCCCAGCGGCAGAGTTCGATGTGGCGGCCGGCCAGGGCTGCGCGCACGCGGGCGGAGGTGAGGGCGTTGACTTCGCTGTGCCGTCCAGTCCCAGGCGACTGCTGTGCGGCCGGATCGAGATCGGGATGGCAGATGATCTCGTGACTGCCCGGACCCAGGCGTCCCAGGATTTCAAGAATACGGATCTCGTCGAGGCGACCGCGCTCGAAATAGCCCCAACTCTGTGGGCCGTGGCGGCGTACTCCTAGTTGGCGACGGCTGTACCAGGCCATGGCGCCGAGGGCCGCGGTGGCCAGGCCACGCGGGATGTCTGCGGTCCAGGCCAGGGTCGGCCTCTCGACGGCCGTGCGCAGTCCTGCGATGCCATGGCGGCGCGCCACTTTCTCCATGGCCTGCGCGACCACAGGCAGAAACCCCATACTGCCTCGCGCGCACAGGTGGTCGACGACCAATCCGATGTCGCGCAGGCGCGCCACCTGGGCGTCAAGCTCTTGTTCGATGTGCGCGGGCTGCATGGCAACCTTGGCCCAATTGAGAAGGATTTCGCGTTCTCGGGACGGGAACCTGCCGTTTCCGTCGACCAGCGACGCGACCGCTTCGGGTTTGGACACCGGTGGTCCATCCTCAAGGGTGAGCAGCACGCCCGCGCCAAGGTTGGGGAGCTTGCATAGCTCGGCCTTGATGGCCTCGGGATTGGTGGCGTTGCCAAGCACCGATGTACTGGTGACGATTCCGTTCTTGTGCGCCGCGAGGATCCCACGCGTCCGCGCGGCCGATACCCCGAAGCCATCGGCATTGACCACAAGTCGGATGTTGGCGCCGCGCAAATCCACGGCGCCTTCTAGCACGGCCGAAACCAGCGTGTAGACTGCCTCACCCCCCATGCCGTCCCAAGCCCACGCTCGTCGAGAACTTACGCCCGCGGATTTGATCCCGTTTCCAGCCCAGGTATCCAAGGGGCGCCTAGCGAACGGCCTTGACGTGGTGGACGTCGAAACCCCACACCTGCACGCCGCCGCGGCGGGGCTCTACGTACGCACGGGTTCGCGCTATGAAACCGCGCGCACGAGCGGGCTTTCCCATTTCGTCGAGCACATGCTTTTCCGGGGTTCGGCGGGATTCCCGACTTCCTTCGCGCTCAACCGCGCCATCGAAGAGCGCTGCGGAATGCTGTGCGGGGAAACCGGCCGCGACTATTCGCTCTACCAGGTGCAGTTCCACCCGCGTGAGCTGCGCGACGTTTTGCAAATCCTCGGCGACCTTTTCACCTCGCCGCTCTTCTCGGACATCGAGCTCGAACGCGCCATCGTTCTCGAGGAAATACTCGAGGACTTCGACGAGCGGGGCCAGCGTGTGAACATCGACGACGTCGGCCGCAGCCACGCCTGGGCCGGCCATCCCCTGGGTTTTCCCATCACCGGCCCCGAGGAGAACATCCGGCGCTTCACCCGCGCTGACGTGATCGCGCACTTCCGCCGCTTTCACGGCGCGCGTAACCTGGTGCTGGCAGTGGCAGGTCCTCTCGAACACGGCGCGGTCATGAACGCGGCCGAGCGGGCATTGGGCGGCTTGCCCTCGGGGCAGCGCCAGGTTTCGCGTCCAGCACCCCAAACCCTCACGGGGCTCACTTTTCGCAGCGTCCGCTCGGACTCTGCGCAGGTGGAGGTTCAATTCCTGTTTCGCGCTCTTGCCGACAATCATGCTCACTACCCGGCGCTGGTCGCCCTGTTGCGCCTGCTCGACGATGGAATGTCGACGCCGCTGCACTACCGTGTGTGCGACCGCAGGGGGTTGGCTTACCAGGTCAACGCCGGGCTGGATCCGCTGGGCGATACCTCGCTGGTCGAAATCTCGGCCGCATGCGGGGCGGGGAAGCTCCCCGAGCTGGTTCGGGAAGTCCTGGGCATTCTCTCCGAGCTGCGCGACCAGCCCGCCTCCGCCGCCGAGCTCGACAAGGCCAAGCGCCGCTATGCGCGCGATCTGGAGGCTGGGTTCGACGATGTCGAGGGACTGTGCGCCTGGTTTGGCGACAGCATGCTCTTCGGCCGCCCGCTGCGCAGCCCGGCCGAGCGCTACCGGCGAATGGCCCGGGTCAGCGCCGCCCAGGTGCAAGATGTGGCTAGGGAAATCCTGCGGCCCGAGCGGCTGGTGGCGACCATCGTGGGCAGCTTCACGCCCGCGCTCGTGCGCAAGACCGAATCGATCATTCGCGGCTTCGGCTAGGCTCCAAGTTGCCCGATGCCTATTTTTTCTTGGCGGGCTGTTTGCCCGGCGATGGCTTGGGCGAAATCACGTCCACGGCCAGTGCGACCTTCTCCTTGACGGGGCGGCACGAGTCTTCCTGGCACAGCACGAATCCGGCCTCGGCCTCGACCACCTTCTTGCCCGGCTCGGCGGCCGTCACGCCCACGTCGAAGCGCGCCGATGTCTCGTTCGATGCGGCCAGATCGCCGCGGCCAAGTTTCGCCTTGTCCACTTCCACGCCGGTCTGAGGCACAAGCTTGAGGGTGAGTGGGGCCTCCGCGTTGAGGTGCCAGCCCTTCTTGGCCGATATGGTGACGCTGGCCTTGCCCTTTCCCCCAGCGGTCAGGCTGGCGTCGGTCTTGCTGACCTCGTAGCTGTCGTCGGCGGCACAGGTCGAACCAGCCAGAAACAGGGTAAGGGCGATGGCGGCGGAAAGCGCGATTTGACTCATGGGCTTCTTCCTCAGTCTAGCACCACCGCGGCCGGAAACGGCGAGGCGGACCTGTAAACTCATTCGCACGTTGTCCAGGAATCGGTTACTTTATTGTCATGCCACCGCTGATCGACAAGCCAGAAAGGGCGCGTCAGTTCGCCCGTGCGATCGCTTCGGACCTGGCCATGTACAACGAAGCCAAGCTGGTTCAGGGCATCCAGAACGACACCTTGTTCGATTCGATGAAGGAAGAGATCGAGGAAGGCCGCCAGCACTTCCAGTCGCGCGTGACGCCCGAGATTGCCGCCACCAACCTGTTCGAGCGCGCCCTGGTGGATATCCTGCTCAAGCAGCGCGGGCAGAACATCAAGTCCAAGATCTGGTGACGGGCGCGCGGCAGGCAGACGTTGCAGCGCCAAAGGCCGCGTCCGAGCCAGCGCGCAAGTTCACGCTGAACGCCGCCGCGGCTGGCCGACGGCTCGATGTGGTGCTGGCCGAATACATCGAGGACGTTTCGCGCACCCAGCTCTCGCGCCACATCGGCGAGGGCGCCGTCACCCTGAACGGCAAGCCGGCATCGCCATCGCAAAAGGTCCGCGCGGGGGACACGGTCGTGTGGACGCCCCCGCGTGTGCGCGAGGTCGAGCTGCTCGCCGAGAACATTCCCCTGCGCGTGGTTTTCGAGGACGAGCACCTGGTGGTCGTGGACAAGCCGCCCGGGCTCGTCGTTCACCCGGCCGCGGGTCACGACGACGGCACCCTCGTCAACGCCCTGCTGGCACACTGCCACGACCTGCGCGGCATCGGCGGCGAGTTGCGGCCAGGCATCGTCCACCGCATCGACAAAGACACCTCGGGCCTGCTGGTGGTGGCCAAGGACGACGTGACCATGAACGCGCTGGGCGCCGACTTCAAGATCCATCGCATCAAGCGCGTGTACGAGGCTCTGGCCGTGGGCCGGCCCGCCCATGCGTCGGGGAAGATCGACACCCTCATCGGCCGCGACCCGCACGACCGCAAGAAGTTCAGCATCAAGGTCAGGGCGGGAAAGCGCGCGGTCACCGATTGGCGCCTGATCGAAACACTGGGCGGTGCCTCGCGCATGGAGGCGGAGCTTCAAACCGGGCGCACGCACCAGGTACGTGTTCACTTCGCCGCCATGGGGTGCCCTCTGCTCGGCGACGCAACCTACGGCCGCTCTCCGCGCGACGAGAACCTGCGCGCGATTGCAAAGCAGCTTGGCCGACAAG
This sequence comes from uncultured delta proteobacterium, assembly GCA_963723955.1. Classification (GTDB taxonomy): domain Bacteria; phylum Myxococcota_A; class Polyangia; order Fen-1088; family Fen-1088; genus Fen-1118. Next base: position 23,064 of record CAVRSU010000002.1, on the reverse strand, counting down.
CACTGCACGCTCGCATCCTGGGATTCCATCACCCCAAGTCTGGCAAGTGGGTGGAATTCGAATCCGCGCCTCCGGAAGATTTCATGGCCGCGCTTACGGCTCTGCGGCAGCTTGTACGATGATGGACACGCGGGTCGCCTCTCTCGTTGGCGGTGTGGACGTTCCGATCTTGGTTTCTGGGCGCATGCCCGCGGGTTTTCGCCATGGCTTCACCATGCGTGCCGGTGGCGTGAGTGCGCCACCCTTCGATGCGTTGAACTTGGGCTGGAAATGGGGCGACGACAGCGCGAGCGTGGACGAGAATCACCGCCGGCTCTTGGCTGCGTCGGGTGCTTTCACCATGCTGCGGGCATCGCAGGTTCACGGCGTCCGCATCCTGCGCGTGCGCCGACGCGACGAGCCGGCGACCGTCGCTAGCGAACAGGCCGACGGTCTGTGCAGCGACGAGCCTGGCCTGGGACTGTCCGTTCACGTGGCGGACTGCACGCCGATTCTATTGGCCTGCCCACGCACTGGGGCCTGTGCGGCCTTGCACGCGGGTTGGCGCGGCACCGTGGCCGGCATGGCCCGCGCGGGTGTGGATGCCATGGTTTCCCAGTTCAGTTGCCGGCCGGCTGACCTGCGCGCGGCCCTCGGTCCGTGCATCGGACCGTGCTGTTTCGAGGTGGGCGGCGAAGTCGTGGATGCGTTCATGGCGGCCATGCCTGCTGCTCGGAACAACGGCGTCATCGTGCCTGTGGCGGGGCACAAGTCACACATCGATTTGCGGTGCTTTCACAAGTCGGAGCTCGAGGCTGCGGGTGTCTTGCGAGAGAACATCGACGCGAGCACCGACTGCACCCTGTGCGATGCCGAAAGGCGCTTCTATTCCTTCCGAGGCGCCGGACGAGCGACGGGACAGTCGGTCGGGTTCATCCTGCACGTCTGAGCTAGCGATGAAGAGACTTGTCCACTGGACGACGCCGACGGGTGGGCTCATCATGCCGAGACCCATCGCCCGGAGGTAGAAATGGCCGTCCCTCGGCTTGCGCAGCCCCAGGATGTTTCCCTGTCCTCGCCGATTCTTCCGCTCATCTTGCCGCTGTTCATCGGAAGCGGGTGCGCGGCTCTCATCTACGAGGTGGTGTGGCTGCAGATGTTGCAGCTGGTGATTGGTTCGACCGCATTTTCCATGGGCGTGCTCTTGGCTACGTTCATGGGCGGCATGTGTCTGGGCAGTCTGGCCTTGCCGCGCCTGGTATCGAAGGCCAGACATCCGCTGCGCGTGTATGCGGCACTCGAGGCCGGGATCGCGCTCCTTGGGGTTGCCTTGGTATACGTCGTGCCGCTCATCGAGAGGCTCTACACGGTCACGGCTGGCGGCTTCGTGCCGTCCCTGGTGTTGCGATCGTTGGTGGCAGCAACCTGCCTCCTGCCTCCCACGGTCCTGATGGGCGCCACCCTGCCCGCCGTCGCGCGCTGGGTGCAGTCAACCCCGCGCGGAGTGTCCTGGCTGGGCTTGTTCTACGGCGGGAACACCATCGGCGCGGTGGTCGGATGCTTGCTTGCCGGCTTCTACCTGCTTCCTCGCCATGACATGGCAACCGCCGTCTACGCTGCGGCCGCAATCAATCTGACCGTGGCCGGGCTCAGCCTGGCGTTGTCGACCATCGCCCGATACCGCCCATCAGCGCCCGACGATATCGAATTCCCGGATGGCAAGCCGCCTTCGTCGGAGACGTCGGGCAGGGCGCGCCAGCGAATGGTCTATGTGGCCATCGCTGTTTCCGGCCTGACGGGACTCGGTGCAGAGGTCGTCTGGACCCGGCAGCTATCGCTATCGCTCGGCGCCACCGTCTACACCTTCTCCATCATCCTCGCGGTGTTCCTGTTCGGCCTCGGGCTAGGAAGTGGTCTGGGCTCCCTGATTGCACGCAGCAGCCAGCGGCCCGCCTTTGCGCTCGGCGTGTGCCAGTGGCTCCAGGCAGTCTCCATCGCGTGGGCTTCCTACATGATCTCCGAGGCCATGCCCTACTGGCCCATCAACCCGGCGCTTGCACTTGCTCCTTGGTCCAACTTTCAGCTCGACATCGTCCGCTGCGCCTGTGCGGTCATGCCCGGGGCGATTGTCTGGGGCGCCAGTTTCCCGCTCGCCCTTGGGTCGGTCGCATCCAAAGAACAGGACCCCGGTCGAATGGTCGGCAGCTTGTTCGCCGCCAACACGCTCGGCGCCATCGTCGGGGCGATCGCCTTCAGCATCCTCGTGATCCCCACCCTGGGAACGCAGGCCGCACAGAGGATACTTATCGGCCTTTGCACCGCCTCGGCGCTGGTGGCGTGGCTGCCCCAGTTCGGCTCGGGACGCCCACTTCTGCCGTCGCGCACGAGCGCCCAGAGCTCGACGCTGGGGCTTGTCGCCGCGTTGGCCCTGGCAGTCGGCTTGGCCATCTTCCTCGCCCGTAGCGTAGCGCCGCCCTCCTGTCTTGCCGTCGCCTTCGGGCGGAACTCTGCCGCGTACATGTCGCAAATGGCGCCTGGCGTGGTGCCCGAAAAGGCCACGCCTGGCGAGTACGGCAAGTTTGACCGCACCTGCAGCTTCGTGGGCGAAGGTGCCAACGTCTCGGTGGCGGTCACCAAGACGCGTTCGGGCTGGCGCTACTTTCACGGGGCGGGCAAGGTGCAAGCCTCCAGCGACCCGCAGGACATGCGGCTGCAGCGCATGCTGGGGCACCTGGCAGCCCTGACCCACAAGACCCGGAATCCGGAGTCGGTCCTGGTTGTCGCTTTGGGGGCCGGCGTGACCGCGGGTTCCTTCGTGCCCTACGACAGCGTCAGGAAGATCGTTATCTGCGACATCGAACCGCTGGTGCCGAGGCAAGTCGCGCCACGCTTTGCCAAGGAAAACTACGACGTCGTGAGCGATCCGCGAACCCGCATCGTCCTCGATGATGGGCGACATTTCATGCGCACCACGCGCGAGAAATTCGACGTCATCACCTCCGATCCCATCGATCCTTGGGTCAAGGGTTGTGCGGCCCTCAACACGGTGGAGTACTACCGCATGTGCCGAGACCGGCTCAATCCCGGCGGGGTCATGGCGCTTTGGATGCCACTTTATGAAAGCAGCCTCGATGCCGCCAAGAGCTTGATTGCAACCTTCTTCCAGGTGTTCCCGAACGGCATTCTGTGGAGCAACGATACGGGCGGGGCAGGCTACGACGTTGTGCTGTTCGGCTCACTCGATCCGCTCCGCATCGACGTGGACGAGCTGCAGGGCTGGCTCGAAGCTCACCCCAACGTGAAGAGCTCTCTCGTGGAGGCCGGTTTTGGCGCGGCTGCCGGTCACGATGTGGCCTTGGATCTGCTGTCGACCTACGCCGGGCGGGCCAGCGACCTACAAGATTGGATGCACGGAGCGCAGATCAATACCGACCGCAACTTGCGCCTGCAATACCTGGCGGGCATGGGGCTCAACGCCAGCCAAGCCACGCTCATTCTTAGGGGCATCCTAGGCTACTACCGATTCCCACGGGATATCTTCGTTGGATCCCCGGAACAGGTGGAAAAACTGCGAAGCGCCATGGTGCAAGTTGGCCGCAAGTAGCTAGGCGAAAAGAAAAAGGGGCCGGCGATTGGCCGACCCCTCTCTCGGTCGCGTGCTGCTACGGCGAGACTGTTGCTGTGTCGGTCGCAGACGTGATGGTTTGGAACACGGCCGTCAGCGAAGAGGTGCCGGCGCTGAGGGCGGTCACCAGCCCGCGCGAACCGTTCGCGTTGGAAACGGTTGCCACCGTCATGGTGCTTGACTGCCAGGTAACCACGTTGGTCAGATCGTACTTGGTCGAGTCACTGTAGGTTCCCGTTGCCGTGATCTGCTGGCTGGCCCCGCTGGCCAAGGACAGCGCGACCGGGTCGGGCGTGATGGCGATGGAGGACAGGGTTGCCGGACTTACGGTGAGCTTGCTAGCGCCTGACACTCCGAGGTAGGTGGCGGTGATGGTGGCAGGGCCGGATTTCTCCGGTGTCGCTACGCCGCCGGTGGCGGTTGCCACGGTCGGATCCGAGGTAACCCATGATGCATTTCCCGTCACGATCAACGTGGCGTTGTTCGACAACGTCGCGGTTGCCGTGAACGCGACCGGCAGACCGAGCACGGTAGTGGGATTGGTCGGTGTGACCGCAACCGAAGTCACCCCCTGAGCCACCGTCAGTGTCAATGAACCGGACATTCCGCCGTAGGTCGCGCTGATGGTGCTGGTGCCCGCCGCCATGCCTGTGGCGCGGCCCGTGTTGCTGCCCACGACGGCGATGGTGGTGCTCGACGAGGTCCAAACCGCCTGCCCGGTCACATTGCGGGTCGAGTTGTCGGTGAACACGGCGGTTGCCGCGAACTGGGCCACACCCTGAACCGGGATGTTTGGCGTTGTCGTCGTCACCTGCACGTAGGAGAGTGGTGGATCGGTCACTGTCAGCAATGCCGTGCCACTCAGGCCACTGTACGTGGCGGTGATAGTTGTGGTCCCAATCGCATAAGACGTCGCTGTTCCGGCGCCGCCGCCACGTCCGCCCGTTGTCGTGACGGTAGCAACCGTGGGATCCGAAGAGCTCCAATCCGCCGAGCCGGTGACGACCGCCGTCGTATTGTCGGAGTAGACCAAGGTCGCCACGAAGGGTTGCGTCGTGTTGACCAAGATGGACGGTGTGGCCGGGGTGACTACCAGGCTCTTCGGCGTTGGCGCCGTCACCTTCAGTTGGACACTGTCAGTGAGTCCGGCGTCGGTTGCCGTGACCGTGACCGTGCCAGCCGCGATCCCGGTTGCGAGACCTCGCCCACCGCCGCGGGCACCGTTGGTGATACTGGCAATGGTGCCGTCCGAGGTGGTCCAGGTGGCGGTGTTGGTGACGACGGTCGAGGTCCCGTCGCTCCAGGTCTCATTGGCCTGGAACTGGATCGTTCCATTGACCACGATAGAGGCGTTCCCGGGGTAAGTTATCTGCAGGCCAACGGGTGTGGCGGCTGCCTTCACGGTGAGCGAGGCCGAATCCGTGAATCCACTGTAGGTTGCGGTGATGGTGACCGTACCAGCCGCGATGCCAGTGGCCACGCCACCTCCGCCGCCGCGCCCGCCGGGGTTCGAAACAGAGGCGACGTTGGCGTTGGAGGTAGTCCAGACGGTGCCTGCTGCGCCCGTCACATTGGTCGATGTTCCGTCGCTGAAGATGGCGTTGGCCGTAAACGGCTGGGCTGCACCGATGGCGATGCTCGGGTCGGTCTGCGGTGTAACCTGCAGCCCGACCAGGGTCACGGCTGCGTTCACCGTCAGGGTCACCGAGTCCGTCATACCTTGATAGGTCGCCGTGATGGTGGTGGTGCCAGCTGCGACGGCAGTGGCCACCTCACGCCCGGCCCCAAATCCGCCAGCGGCTGCGACGGTAGCGACCGCCGTGTTCGAAGACGTCCACGCGGCCGTGATCGCTGCGGTCGTGCCGTTGGCGTACACCGCGCTCGCCGTGAAGGCTTGCGTGCCGCCAACCGTAATCGCTGGCGGGGTCGCGGGCGCAATCTGGATGGACGAGATGGTGGGGGCGGTCACCGTCAGCGCGGCCGTGCCCGAAACCCCGTTGAGAGTCGCGGTGATGGTAGCGGTGCCTGCGACGAATGTCGTGGCAACACCATTGCTACCGGCGGCGTTGGATTCTTGAGCCACGCTGATCTTGCTCGACGTCCACGCTGCCTGCGTCGTGAGGTCGACCGTGGTGTTGTTGTCGTAGTTGCCGGTCGCTGTAAACGGCTGCTTGGTGCCAGCCGAAACGCTGGCCGTCGCCGGGGCCACGGTAATGCTGGTCAGGGTTGGGTTGCTGACATTGACCGTCGCAGTGCCGCTGACGCCAGCGAGGGTTGCCGTAACGGTGGTGCTGCCGATGGCATTTCCGGTGACCTGTCCCGCCGTCCCGGCCGCATTCGATACGCTGGCAATGGTACCGTCGGCAACCGTCCAAGCAACCTGCGAGGTGATGTCCTGATCGGGAGTATTTTGATAACTCCCGGTTGCCGTAAGCGGTGCCATGAGTTTGAGCACAACGGCCAGGGGGTTCGGAGTGACGGTAATCTTGGTCAGAACCGCCTGGATTACGGTCACGGTGGCTGATCCGACTTGGCCACCGAAACTTGCTTGAACCTGAGCTGTCCCGACTGCGAGCGCCGTGCTCAGACCATTCTGTCCAGTGGCATTCGAGACCGAGACTGCAGTTGTGGTCGATGACCAAGTTGCTGAAACGGTCAAATCCGCCGTGCTGTTGTCGGCGTAGGTACCCGTGGCCTTGAAGGGCTGTGTGCCGTTTACGTTGAGGGTTACGCTCGCTGGCGTGACGGCGATTGAGGTTAGGGGGGGAGCTATCACGGTGATGGAAAGCGAGCCCGTGACAGTGCCGATAGCGGCCGAAATCGTCGCAGAGCCGACAGCGACAGCCTTCACGATCACACCCGAGCTGCTGGACGTCACCGTTGCAACCGTAGGGTCGCTGCTTGTCCAAATTGCCTGCTGGGTTACGTCGCTCGTGGTGCCGTCAGCGCGGGTCGCCGTAGCGTTGAAAGGCGAGGACACCCCTGTCTGAATGATCGTCTGAGCGGTGGTGACGACGATGCTCGCGATGGGCGAGTCGGTCACGGTCACGGCGGCCGTGCCCGTCTTTCCTTGCAGTGCCGCGCTGACAGTCAACGTGCCTGCTTTGACACCGCTCACTTTTTCCTTGGAGCTCGCGGCGTCGAGCGCAACCGTCGCCAGGGTGCTGTCGGAGGATGTCCAGCTGGCCTGTCCGGTAATGTCCACCTTGGTTCCATCGCTGAGCAGTCCGGTCGCGGTGATGAGAATGTACTGCCCGACGGTGATCGGCACGACGTTGTCGATGGAGATGCTCTGCAGCGGAGCAACGGACACCGCCATCGTGATGGTTGCGGTCTTTCCCGAATAGGTGGCGGTGATGGTTGCCGAGGCGCCACCTTTCAACCCGGTCAACGTGCTTCCAGAGACCTGGATGATCGTCGAATCGCTCGACGTGAAGGTTGAGAGGGTCGTCACGTTGGAAGTCGTGCCATCGGACATGAGGGCGGTCACGACCAGACCCGTGAAGGGGATGCCTACGGCGATGGTTTGGGCGGAGGAGCTGACCTGAATGCTAGCCAAGGTCGGCGCTGCATCGCCACCGACGTCGACACGGCCGACTTCGAGGATGCTGCCATCGCGCGTGTCTACAGCGATGGGCGTGTCGGTTCGGGGCGCGTCGGTTCGAGGCACGTCGGTCGCAAGGTCGGTCCGCGCAGAATCAGTGACGACGATGTCTGCCGTCGCGCCATCTCTCGCGCCATCGCGCGTGGCCGCATCCGCAGGCGCATCGGCGAGATTGGTGACATCTGCAATGATCGGGCTGTCGACGTTGCCATCGTTCGAGACGTCGGCGAGACTGTGATCGCCATTGGCGTTTCCGCCGTCTTGAGTGACTTTGAGGGTGCTGCGGCCTCCGCATGCGCTGAGGGTTCCGACTAGGATTGCGAGGAGGGCGAGCTGGTTTCTACGCATGTTTTGTTCCTACGGATTGCAGATGGGTTGGGTGCGGCAAAGACTTCAGGATGGGCATTGGTGGTGAGAATGCCGTTTGACTTCCGCATATAAGGGCATGTAGGCCTATCGAATCGTCAGGGCGATAGCCCCAATTTCTCAAAATCTTGTTCGCGCTCCGCGTAATTGCCGCGCCGTCGAGATCGCCAAGGAGTCACCGAGACGGCTCCGTTCCGCGCGATACTATCCCAATCGGGGCATCGCTTGGCAAGCAAAGCGTCCAGTGGTCGTGGCAGAGGCTAGGCTTCTTCGCTGAATTCCAGCGGGAATCGCTGCTGCATGGTGCGGTTTACGACCTCTTCGATTTCGTCCTCGGTTCTCAGGGCCATGATTTCCTCGGTCAGCTTTTGCGCCTCGCCGAGACGGGTCGAGCGGATGATGGACTTGACCATTGGGATCTGGCGCGGCGCCATCGACAACGAACGCAAACCCAGCCCCAGGAGCACCCAGCAGAATCGCGGATCGCCAGCCATGTCGCCGCACATGGCGACGGGCTTGCCACGGCTATTCGACGCCGCGACCACGGTCTGGATCGAGCGCAAGATGGCCGGATGCAGCGGGTGGTATAGGTAGCCCACGTGTTCGTCCTGGCGATCGGCGGCCAGGGCGTACTGAATAAGGTCGTTGGTCCCGATCGATAGGAACTCGCTTTCATCTGCGAGGAAGTCGGCGATGATGGCGGCGCTGGGGGTTTCGATCATGGCGCCGAGGGGAACATTGCGATCGTGTTCGAGACCGTCCTTGGCCAGTTCGTCGCACACCTCGGCGCAGACCTCGCGCACGATGCGCCACTCGCCCACTCCTGAAATGAGGGGGAACATGATGCGCAGCGGACCCACCGCCGCCGCCCGATAGAAAGCGCGCAACTGCGAGCGGAAGAGATCGCGCCGCCACAGTGAATATCGGATCGAACGCAGGCCCAGGGCCGGGTTGTTGCCCGCGGGGATGCGCACCGACATGGGCAACTTGTCGCCGCCCAGGTCCAGGGTTCGGAAGATCACGCTACGGCCTTCCATCGCCTTGAGCGCCGCCACCGCGTGCTGGTACTGCTCTTCCTCGGTGGGCAGGGTCGAGCGCTCCAGGTAGAGGAACTCGGTGCGAAACAACCCCACGGCGTCGGCGCCGAGCTCGACGGAAACCGGAATCTCCTCGAGCAGCTCGACGTTGGCGGCGAGCTGAACGCGCGTGCTGTCGAGCGTGGTCGCTGGAGCTTCGCGCGCCTTGGCCAGGCGCTCGGCTTGCACGAGATCGCGTGCCGCCCGATCCGCGAAGCGCTCCTGGATGCCAAAATCGGGTTCGAGAATAACTTCACCGCGGCCGCCATCGACGATGACCGTCATGCCGGTGCGGATGTGCTTGATGAAATCCTTCACCCCGGCCACGAGCGGCAGTCCGAGGGCGCGTGCAACCAGCGCCGCGTGCGAGGTCTTGCCCCCACCCTCGGTAAAGAAGCCGCTGACGCCGGCGCGGCCGAGCTGGGTGATGTCCGCCGGAGAAAGATCATGGGCGAAAACCACCGCGCCCTTGGGCACGCCTTCGTGTCCGGGCGGCGTCATGCCGAGCAGGTTGCGCAGGATGCGTTCGCCGATCATGTCGATGTCGCTGCGGCGTTCGCGGAAGTAGGGATCCTCGATGCTGGCGAAGACAACCTGGATCTGGTCCAGGGCGCGGCGCAGGGCCCATTCCGCCGACACCTGATCGTTGCGGATGATCTTGCTGGTTTCCTCTACCAGGTGGACATCGGCGAGCATCATCCGGTGGGCTTCCAGGATGCGATACTCCTGGCCGTCGCCCACTTGCTCGGCGATCTGCTGCTGGATGCGGCGCAGTTGGGCGTCACTACGTGCTAGTGCGTCCTCGAAGCGGCGCAGCTCTTGTTCCACCTCGTCGGTGAAGATGCGTCGCTCTTGCACCTCGACCCGCCCGCCGAGAAAGTGCGCCACGCCCATGGCGATGCCGGGCGATGCGCCGACGCCCGCCAGCCTAATCATCGACCACGCCCTCGCCGAAGCCGTTGTCGACCAGGGCGCCCAGGGCGGCCACCGCGTCCTCGGCGTCGGGGCCCTCGGCCTCGATGACGATGCTCAGGCCCAGGGCAGCCACCAAGGTCAGAAGGCCCATGATGCTCTTGCCGTTGACGCTGCTGCCGTCCTTGATGACCCGGATCTCGGATTTGAAGTGGGCGGCGAGCTGGACGAACTTCACCGCCGCTCTCGCGTGCATTCCAGCGCGATTGCGTATTTTGCGTTCTTGGCGTGCGACGTGCTCTCCGGACTCCGCCACGTCAGAGTTTCCCCCCCACAGTCACCTTGCCGGTCAATTCCGAACCGATACGAATCGAGCGCCTGCCACATTCCTGCATCTCCATGGCAAGGGTCACCGGGGCAAGCCTGCACCGGTCGAGTGTCGCCAGCTTGAGCAGCATGGGAAGGTTCACACCACACACAACCTCCGCTGCGCGCGTGCCATCGGCCATGGTCATGGACACATTGAAGGGCGTCGATCCGAAGACATCCACGAGCAAGAGCACGCCGGCGCCATCGTCTACTTGTCCGCACGCTTGTGCGACCTTGTGCATTATCGAAGCACTGTCCTCGCCGGCTGACACGCAAGCGGCCGCGATGTTGGGGATGGTTCCCACCACCCGTCGCGCGGCCTCGATGAGCGCGAAGGCAACCTGCTCGTGAGATACGACGACGACGCCTACCATAGGCTCAATCGTTCTATTCCCTGTGGGAGACATCGTATTTCAACCGGTTAGGCTTGCAGAGCGATACGGCGGATAGCTTACATCTTTCGACCAAGATAGCGAGGTTGTCTGCTGTTTCGAATTCACTTCTGGACCTCGATTCCTGGCACCGTTCGCCCGCGCGTGATGTCACGATGCTTGACCTCGACCTGGAAGGCGCCCAGCCGCTGGCCGAGCTCGTTGGCGATGACCACCGAGCGGTGTCGGCCGCCGGTGCATCCGATGGCAATGGTGGCGTAGGTCTTGCCCTCACGCTCGAAGGCCGCCACGCACAGGGTGAGCAGTTCCTCGGCCTTTTCCAGGAAAAGCTTGGTTTCCTGACTTTCCATGACATAGCCGCGCACGGCTTCAGCTTCACCCGACAGGGCCGACAGGGTGCTGACGAAGAAGGGGTTGGGCAGAAAGCGGACGTCGAGAACGATGTCGGCCTCGGTGGGCAGGCCATACTTGAACCCGAAGGACATCACGGTCACGGCAAGGTTGCCTTCGGCTCGCCCGTAGCGTCCGAGCACGATGGCGCGCAGGCTGTGAACATTGAGCTCGCCGGTGTCGATGACGGCGGTGGCCTCAGCGCGCAAGGCAGCAAGGCGCGTGCGTTCGGCCTCGATGTCCGACCGGATGTCCTTGCCCAGCAACGGGTGGCGGCGGCGTGTCTCCGAGAACCGCCGCAGAATGATTTCACTTGGCGCATCGAGGAAGAGCACATCGATGGAATGGCCGGCCGCTCGCAGATCGGAGAGCACACGCGAGGTGTCGGTGAGAAAATCGCCGCTGCGTGCGTCCACCACCAGCCCGGCCCGCATGACTTCGTCGCGCCCGGCCAGAAGCTCGATGAACTTGGGCAGAAGCGCAATGGGCAGGTTGTCGACGCAATAGAAGCCGAGATCCTCGAGAGCGCTCTTGACGGTGGTCTTGCCCGCCCCTGAAACGCCGGTGATCACGACCAACTTCATGGTTATTCCACGTCACCGCGAAATCGACGCTGCCGGGCTTCGGCCAGAGCTTGGTCCAAGCGTTCCTGAAACTCACGAGCGGCATGGTGGCCGCGCACCTGTAGCAGTCGGTTGCGCGCCGCCACCTCGACCAGCGAGCTGACGTTGCGGCCGGGGCTGACGGGAATGCGCAACATGGGCACGGGAACGTCGAGAATTGGATAGATCTGGTCGTCGAGTCCCACGCGGTCTGCGGCCTCGGATTCCTCCCAGCGTACGAGCTCCATGACCAATTCGATGCGCTTCTCGTCGCGCACGGAGGCCACGCCGAACATGTCCTTGATGTTGATGATGCCGATGCCGCGCACCTCCATGTGGTGCTTGATGAGCTCGGCCGACCAACCCACCAGCAGGTCGTGGGCACTGCGCCGGACCTCGACCAGATCGTCGGCGACCATGCGGTGCCCACGCATGACCAATTCGAGGGCGGCCTCGGATTTTCCGATGCCGCTCTTGCCGAGCAGAAGGATACCGACGCCGAGCACGTCCATGAGCACGCCGTGGATGCTGGCCGTGGGCGCGAGCTCGCGCTCGATGTAGTTCTGAATCGACTGGATGGCGACCGACGAGCGCAGCGGCGTGCGCAACAATGGTACGCCCAGTCGATCCGCGGCCTCGAACAGCTCGGCGGGAACGTCCAGGCCCTTGGTCACCACGATGCAAGCCGGCTCCAGTGCCATGAAGGTTTCGATGCCGTGTCGTGCTTCCTCGACGGGCAGGCTGGCCAGGTAGGCGAGCTCGGTGGCGCCCAGGATCTGCACACGTTCAGGCTGAACCTGGCGCACGAAACCGGCCAGCGCCAAACCCGGTTTCTGCACACGGTGAAAGGTCACGCGGCGGCCAAGGCCCGATTCGCCCGCCAAGAGAACAAGCCGCAGGCCAGCGGCCTCGCTCAAAAGGGAACGAACCGTGAGGGTTGTCGCTAGGCCGCCGTTGTCACTCAATATTTGCCATCCTCCTCGGCGATGATTTGGTACATGGCGGGGCCGTCGGGAGCGTCGAGCAGCCGCTGCCGGAAACTGGCGTCGCGAAACAGGCGCGAAAGGCGCGCTAGGGCCTTGAGGTGCGCACCGGCCGAGTTCGACGGCGCCACCAGCATGAACACGATGTGGGTCGGCTTGCCGTCGATGGAGTCGAAGGCGAGCCCGGACACCGATCGCCCGAGCAAGCCCACCAAGCGGTCGATGGTGTCGACCTTGCCGTGCGGGATGGCAATGCCATCGCCGATGGCCGTCGAGGCCAAGAGCTCGCGTTCCTCGAGCACGCGGCAAAGCGCCTGCGCCTCGATGCCGCTTTGGCCGGCCGAGGCCGTTTGATGGGCGCAGAGAAAGGCCGCCATTTCAGCCAATACCGCGCTCTTGGTTACACCCGCCAGCGCGGGGATGATGGCGTCGGAAGAAAGGAAATCGACGACCTTCATGGCATGACCTGTACTGCTCGGTCCCGACCCGCGGGCTAGGCCGACGGCGCGGCCACGCCGGTCTCGATAAGGCCGTAGTTGCCGTCTTTGCGGCGGTAGATGACCGAGAGCGAATTCTTCTCGGCGTCCACGAATACGAGCACGTCGCGCTCGACCAGGTTGAGTTGCATGGCGGCGTCGCGCAGGTGCAGGGTGCGCACCTCCTCGGTGGCGTCGCGGATGACCGGGATTTCTCCCATCGCGGGTTTGGTCTCGGCCGCGGCACCAGGCTGCGGCTCCAGGTTTTCCGCGGCGAGAACCGTCTGTCGGACTTGCAAGCGCGGCCCGCCGTGCGGTTTGTGGGTGCGTATCTTTTCTTTCCATTTGCGCACCTGACGTTCGATGCGCGCTACCGATAGGTCGATGGACGAGTACATGTCCTCCGTCGTATCGCGCGCCTGGATGACGATGCCGTTGGGCAAGGTCAACGAGAACTCGGCGGTGTGGTTGTGGTTGCGTTCCACCGAGAACGTCCCGTGCGCGGCGATGGGATCTCGGCTGAAGTACTTCTTGATCTTCTCCAGGCGCTCCTCGGCGTAATCTTTGACGGCGGGGGAAGCTTCCATATGGCGGAAGGTTGTTGAAAGCTGCATCGAATGGGCCTCCAGGGGACGTTGTGAAAATAGGGCGGGGCTAGAACACTTGTTTACGTTTGCTGCTGGGTTGGATCCGCAGTTGCTCTCGGTACTTGGCCACGGTTCGTCGGGCTATTTCGATGTTCTGTTCAAGGAGCAGCTCGACGATGCGTTGGTCGGAATGCGGATGCTTGGGGTCTTCGTTGGCGACGATTTGCTTGATCTTCAACTTGACTGCTTCGGAGGCCAGGTCGTCGCCGTCGCTGCGTGTGATTCCCGAGTTGAAGAAGTACTTCAGCTCGAAAATACCCTGCGGGGTGTGGACGTACTTGTTGGTGGTTACGCGCGACACCGTCGATTCGTGCATGCCGATGTCGTCGGCCACGTCACGCAGGATGAGCGGCTTGAGGTAGGCGGAGCCCTTCTCGAAGAACTCGCGCTGAAAGCGCAGGATCGATTCGGTGACGCGCACGATGGTGCGCTGGCGCTGCTGGATGGACCGGATAAGCCACTGGGCGCTGCGCAGGCGCTCCTGGATGTACTCGCGCGCTTTGGGACCTTTCGAGAGGGCGATCCGGTAGAAGTCCGAGATCTTCAGCTTGGGCAGGCCGTCGTCGTTGGCCACCACGAAGTACTTGTCGCCCACCTTTTGGATGTGAACGTCGGGTGTGATGTAGTTGGATTCCTCGTCGGAGTAGGCGCGTCCCGGTTTGGGATCGAAGGCCAGCACGACCTTGGTCGCCTCGTAGACTTCCTCGATCGGCTGGTTGAGATCCTTGGCGATGGCTGCGTAGTTGCGCTTCTCCAGGTTGTGCAGGTGCTTGCTGATGATACCGATGACCAGTTCGTCGTCGGCACCCACGTAGCGCGCCTGGATGAGCAGGCACTCTTGCAGGTCGCGCGCCGCCACTCCCTGCGGATCGAATTCCTGCACGCGCCTAAGCACCTGCTCCACGAACGAAACCTCAACGCCCGCCTCTTCGGCCAGCTCTTCGACCGGCAGGTCGAGGTAGCCATCGGGTGTCAGGTTGCCAATGATGAGCAGGGCGACGCCTTCTTCCTCCTTGGAAAACCCACGTGTCAGCTTGAGCTGCCATTCCAAGTGGTCGAACAGCGACGTCCCACGCGTCAGCGTCGCCTCGATGGAAGGCATCTCTTCCGAATTCGAGCGGAACGACGGCATGGGTGCTGCGTTGGACTGATTTTCGAGATAGGTGTCCCAGTCGAAATCGGCCACCGCCTCGTCCGAGCGGGAATCGGCTTTGACCTCGGACGTGGTCTCGATTTTGTCCCCGGAGACCTGGGTTACTGGGGTCTCGGTCTCGCCGATGCGTTCGGTCTCGGCCTCGCGCACAGCCCCGGCGCCTTGCTCCTCAGTGCTGCCAGGCTTGGACTGCTCGGCCGAGGCATCAATCGAGTCCTCAAGGACAGGGTTTTCGAGGAGCTCGTCACGCACCATGTCCACTAGCTCGACGCGCGATAGCTGTAACAGCTTGATCGCCTGCTGCAGCTGAGGCGTCATGACGAGCTGCTGCGAAAGCTTCAGATGCTGTTTGATCTCCATGGACATTGCGTCACCGTGTTCGGACGATCACACCATCGGCGGATTCCTTACTATTTGATAGCACCGTGTACTGATTGGGAAAAGCAAAAGCCTCCTGTGGTACGCAGATTGCTAGGGTCAAGAAAAAAGATGTGAATCGCCTGTTGAAAAACAGAGGACCCAGAGAACACAGAGGACGCGGAACAGAGGATCCGGAACGCCTTCCCTGTCCGGTCTCTGTGACCTCTGTGTCTGCTTCCGGCCCGGCCCGGCGGAGCTAGACCACTGGCTGCGCTTCGACGACGGCAGGCATCTTGCGCCGCTTTTCCAACCTCGCACGCAACGCCGCGCCGATGAAGGAGCGGAACAGCGGATGCGGATTCTGCGGTCGCGATTTGAATTCGGGGTGAAACTGGCAGCCCACGAAGTAGGGATGGTTGCGCAGCTCGATCATCTCGACCAGTTGGCTGTCGGGGGAGATGCCCGAGATCACCAAACCGGCCGCCACCAGGCGTTCGCGGTAGTCGTTGTTGACTTCGTAGCGGTGTCGGTGCCGCTCGGAGATCTCGCGCACGCCATAGGCCGCTTCGGCTCGCGTACCGGGACTGAGCAAGCAGGGATAGGCGCCGAGGCGCATGGTCGCGCCCTTTTCCGTGAGGTTGCGTTGCTCGGGCATGAAATCGATGACCGGATGCTCTGGCTTGGGCTCGAATTCCGTCGAGTTCGCACCGCGCAGGCCGGCCACGTTGCGCGCGAATTCGATGGTCGCGATCTGGAGCCCTAGGCAAATACCAAAATAAGGCACTCCCTTTTCGCGTGCGTAGCGAGCCGCCTCGATCTTGCCTTCGCTGCCACGGGTGCCAAAGCCTGGCGCGACCAGGATACCGTCGGCGGTGTCGAGGCAGCTCGAGCCTTTGCGTTCGATCTCTTCCGAATCGACGTGGCGCAGGTGCACACGGCAGTCGTTGGCGATTCCACCGTGCGTGATGGCCTCGTTCAGACTCTTGTACGATTCGAGCAAATCGACGTATTTGCCGACGAGCGCGATCTCCACCTCGGACTGCGGACTGCGCACCCTTTCGACCACCTGCTCCCAGCCCGTCAGCTCGGGCGCGCGCGACCAGATGTTGAGCAGCTCGGCGATCTTTTCGTCCACGCCTTGTTTGTGGAACTTAGCCGGGACTTCGTAGATGCAGTCAACGTCCTCGGCGGAAAACACCGCATCGGGGGCGACGTTGGTGAACAGGGCGATCTTCTGCTTGAGAGCGGTGCCCACGGGGCGGCTCGACCGGCACAGTAGGATGTCGGGTTGAATGCCGATCTCGCGCAGCTTCATCACCGAGTGCTGCGTGGGCTTGGTCTTCATCTCGCCCGCGGCGCCAAGATACGGGATCAGCGTCACGTGGACCGAGATGGCGTTCTGGTGGCCCATCTCGAACCTGAGCTGACGAACCGCTTCGAGGAAGGGTAGGGACTCGATGTCGCCGACGGTGCCGCCGATCTCGACGATGAGGACGTCCACGTCGCCAGCGCACTCGAGGATGCGCGATTTGATTTCGTCCGTGACGTGCGGGATGACCTGCACGGTGCCGCCCAGGTACTCCCCGCGCCGTTCCTTCTGGATGACGGTCTGGTAGATCTGTCCCGAGGTCGCGTTGTTGAGGCGACTCATCCGTTGCGACAGAAAGCGTTCGTAATGCCCCAGATCCAGATCGGTCTCGGCACCGTCGTCGGTGACAAAGACCTCGCCGTGCTGGGTGGGATTCATCGTTCCTGGATCGACGTTCAGATACGGATCCAATTTCTGGATCGTGATCTTGAGGCCCCGCGCCTCGAGGAGAGATCCGATCGAAGCCGATGCCAATCCCTTTCCGAGGGATGACACAACACCCCCGGATACGAAGATGAACTTCGTTCGTTTGGGGAGAGCCCTTGTCCCGCCGGCCATTAGTCGTTGCCTCCTTCGGGCCCGCTGGACAGGCAGCATGCCTGCTCAAGTACCCGAGTTGCGATCATTCGTTCGTACCTCAACTCGGGCAGCCATTCTTTGCCTCCGAACCCAGGAAGTCAACGACGAAGGTCGAAATCCTTGCTGCGTGGAAAAACCTAACTTTCATCGAGAAATGCGAGGTAAAGAAGCAGAGTCTGGCGGCGGAATTCCAGCGCTCCCGAGGCCGGTGCGCTGGTGTAGTAGACATAGCGTGCGCCCAGCTCGAATCGCCCCTCGACAAGGCGTGCCAGATCGATGCGGAAGGTGCTGCGGCTTTCGTCTTCGATGCTGGCGCTGGGCAACCCCGCGACGGGTTGCGCGAAGGTCAAGGGATCGGTGTAGCGGGTCGCGACGATTTCGCCGCGGACCGAGAGCGACAGATCCCAGGGCAGGGGGATGACGGCACGTACGTGAAACAGACCGCGCACCATCGCTTCCCCGTAGCTATTCGACTGGTTGATGTGCAGGGCCGCGCCCGCGCCGAGCAGCCAACTTCCCGTGCGACTCCATTCCGCGTGCCCGATCCAAAATCGATCGCGGTGGCGCGGGACGCCGGCCTCATCGCCGCAGCCCGTGGACGTGCACGCCGGCCCGTCGAAGTCGCGAACTTCCAAGCTGCCTCCCGCGCTCCATTCCCAATCCGCGTCGCCAGCCAGCAGATCGCCAGGCAGCGTGTGCCGAATCGCGACGAAGGCGGTGGGGGCCGCGAAGCTGTAGGCGTTGTCGGGCTTGAAGGTGAACCAGCGGTAGCCGCCGCCGAGGGAGGCAAGAAGGTATTTGCCCAGGCTCTGGTCGAGTCGCAGCGACGGTGCGGTCGAGCGGAAGTCGGGCAAGTCGAAAGAGCGCCGCTGGTAGACATCGTAGTACGCGCCGGTGAGTACCGCCTGTGTGCGCTGGCCAAGGCGCAAGCTATCGGCGGCCGTGCCTTGTACCACGAGCACATTGTCGGCCCGCGCGCCACTGTCGGCGAACCACTTGCCGCCAAGAGCGCCCGAAACGGCCAGGACGTTGCTCTCGCCGAGCGGAGCCGAGAGGCTGCCCGATGCTACGAGACGAGCCAACAGGGATGCGGGCGAAGCCGGCTGCAAATCGCCACCCGCGATGTGCTCGGTGCGGGCGGGGTTCGTGTCGTATTCGAGGCCGTCCTCGATACGCCAATCGTAGCGCGTCTGCTCGGCGCGAGCCCGCGTGCCAAGACCGCAAATGCAGAATCCGAATATGGCGACGATGCGCAGACGCATCTCGCGGATACTAGCCCGAACTCACGCGCCAAGGCGCATCTTGGTGGTCGAATTGTCTGCTGAACCGTCGATCATGGGGAGGGCTGCTGCCCTCCCCTCGTCCGCGAAGTGAATTCGCGGACTTCACCCCACCTGCGGCCGAGCCTTTGGCTCGGCTCCAGAAGACCGTCCAATTTCTGGACAGTTCTTCTACGCACGGTCACTCTGCACGGTCACGGTGCCCGGCTCTTGGCGAGCAGGGCTTGGGCTTGGGCGTTCAGGCGCGGGCCCGTCCCCTCAGCGTCGCGGCCGCATGATCGAGCGCATCAGGATCGGATGTGGCGCCCGCCGCGCCGAGAACGTGGCGCAGTTCCGCGGCCGTGGCGGGATCGAGATAGAGGTGCTGCTCGAACAACTGGCGATCCAAAGCGGCAGTTTGGGCCAAGGGCGACGTCTTCGAGGCCGTGGCGGCTTCGGGAGCGACGGTGGCTTCCTTGGTCGTGCTGTCGGTCGTCGCGGCCGGGCCTAGGCCTGCAGTCGGCTGCATGGTCGCGGGGCCACCCGCTGGCGCGCTGACGGTACTTCCTCCCGACACGGTTGGAATGGCTGTGGTTCCGGGACCGCTTCAGCGGTGGAATCTGTGCCCGTCGGGCTATTGACACTCGCCTTCTGAGTAGGCGCCGCAACCGCGAGGCTGCGTTTCGAGGTTTCCAGTCCAGAGAAAGGATCCCGATCCCAGGCACCCGCTCGGCGGCGTAAAGCCCTTCGGCTGCGCAGCTCGTCCGCAGCCTTGGTCAAAAGGTTTGCTTCGCCATCGAGTTTTCTCGCCTGATCCGCGAACAGCCCCGCCTTGGCTTCGAGCTCAACGCTGCCGTCCTGTGGCAGCGCCTGCGGTGGCACCACGAGCGCACCAGCGTCGGAGACAAGACCTCCTTCCAGCCGAAGGCGCGCAGCCGAGCCTCGGCCTGGGTCACTTTTTGCGCCATGGCTTCCGCATCGGCCATGCGGTCGCGCAAGCGGTAGTCATTGCGAACCGTTCGATCGGCTTGCTTGAGCTGCGCGACCTCGGCGTTGATGCGGTCGAGGTCGGCGCGCAGGCGGGAGAAATCCGAAATCGCACGGCGAAGCGCAGGCGAATCGTTGCCTTGCGCCGCGGCTCGTCCCGGCCAGGTGGCCAGCAGCACGGCCAGGACAGCCGCGCCGAGGGATTTGGGGACATGCCGCATGTGGTTCCAATTGTAGCAAGGCCCGAGCCAATCGGTCTGGCCCCCAAAAATGCATGGAGCGGGTCGCCGTCTCAGTTTTCTGAGACGACTCCCGCCAGGACCGTGTCTGTCGACGAATATCCAGGACACGGTGGCTTTCCAAGGACGGACTTCTGCTGTCTACTTAGACGATGCGCTTCTCCTCTCCGGAATGGATCCTCGCAATGATTCTGCTGCTGGCGACGGCCGCGCCAGGTTGCGCGACCTCGCATGCGACCACCTCGGCCAGCCTTACCGGCAATCCCGCGCTCGACTACTACCCGCTTTTGCTTGGATGGGGCTGGGCCTACGACGTCGAAAACGATGGTCGGAAGGTCCTCGCGCTCTATTCAGTGGTCGAGCGACGGCAAAACGTAGCGGTCATCAAGAACGGCGACGATCGCATCGAATCCTCGTCGAGCCCGACGGAATCGCCCGCCGCGAGGGCAGCCTGCCCGGCGACTATCTCGTGAAGCTCCCCATGTCGGTCGGCGCCGCCTGGCCCGTGTCGAGCGGCCAGGCCACCGTGGTCGAGGTTGGACGAGATGTCCTCTGCCGTCGGGCACCTATCGCGACTGCGCCGTCATCGAAGAAGTTCGCGGCCAGCCCAGCCGGGTCACGCGCACCACCTACTGCAAGGGGACGGGGCCGGTGCAGATTGAAATGCGGGTCTACAATCCGATGAAGCTCGATTTCGAGACGGTCGTGCGAGCAACGATCCTCAGCGTCACTCAGCCGAGGATGCGGCCAAGTCGGACTGAGACCAGCGTCGTGACCCACGGCGACCGATAGCCCGGCCCAGCACACGACGGACTGGTTTGACGCTCGCGATCTTGGAATGATGGCGGTCGACAGTGGTCGAAATCCAAGAGCGAGGGAATCGTGGAACTATACGGATAGCCCGGCAGGTTCATGTCGAGGCTGTACAGCGCCTTGCCGGCCGTGATGTACAAGGTCTTCCCGTCGCTTCCGCCGAATGCCATGTTGCTCAGGCTGGCGGCGACGGTCACGCTGCCCAGCTTGGTTCCGGACGGCGAATGACCTGGATCGCTCCCGGCGTTCCGGACGCGACGTAGAGATTGCCGGCACATCCACCGCGAAGCCGTCCGGAGTCGTGACGGTTGCGAAATCCTTGCGACTGCTGGTGCTGCCGTCGGACGCCACGGCGAAGGTGCGAACCACGTTGGCGTTGTAGTCGGCCACGTAGAGCACGGTCTCGTCGGGCGAGAGGGAGATTCCGTTGGGCTCGGCAAAGGTGTCGTCGATGAGCGACACCTGCGCCGTGGGTCTCACGCGATAGATCCCTTTCTTGCCGGTTTCCGAGGTGCGGCTCGAGCTGGAAGTCGGGATCGGTGAAGTAGATGGTGCCGTCCGAGCGCAGGGCAATATCGTTGGGCGAGTTGAATTTCTTCCCGCCGTAGTTGTCGACGACCGTGCTCAGTGTCGCGGCGGCGAAGTCGAGCTTCACGATGCCCTGCACCTTGTGGGAACAGGCATAGACGGTTCCGCCGCTGTCGATGGCCATGCCGTTGGTTCCGGAATCCTGTAAGAAGGATGATTCTGTGCTGGGCGGTGTAAGCTTGAGGATCTGGGACGGATCGACGGGAGTCGTGAATGTTATGTCGGAAAACAGCAACACGCCGCTGGCCTGGACCCAGACCGGACCCTCGTAGGTGCCGCTGCTGCTGCCAGAGGGCTTGTAGAGCAGCTTGGGCGTCCCCGTGAGAACCGGTGCCGGATACTCGGTCGGGCTGACACGCCTCCGCCATGACCGCCAACTCCGCCACTGCCCCCGCCAGTGCCGGTGTTCCCGCTGCTGCCGCCGGGACTGCTCTTGCCCCCGCTGCCGCTGCCTCCGGCGTTGATGGAACCGCCGGTGCCGGTGTTTCCGCCGCTGCCGGTTGCTCCGCCGCTGGTACCCAGGGGACTCGTCGTGCCGCCGGTGCTGACGGTTCCACCCAAGCCGCCGCCCGGGCCGCCGGCTCCGCCCGCGCGGCTGCCACCGCTTCCAGGAGCGGGAATGGTGGCTCCGCCCGTACCGCTGCCGCCGCTACCACCACCGGTACCGGTGGTACCGCCTGTGCCGCCGCCGCTCCCGCCTTGGGGCGGCGCCCCCGTCGAGCTCCCGCACGCGGCAGCAGCGGAGAGTGAGAACGCGAAGATTCCTCGGACGATGACTGCAGACGCGGCATTTCTCATCCGCGAGTATTCTCTCCGGGCGCTTGTTCGTCAATCGCGCCCGATATTCCTTGATGGGCCGAACGATTTTCGAGGCGGTAGCGCGTACGCGAGGACCAAGATCCGCAATCCCCGTGAATCCATCGTCGTGTTCGGGTAACCTCCGCTCCGCATATGGCGGGGCAGCAAACGCGGCGAGATCGCGGCCGGATTGGCCGTGGGCTGCTGCTGTCCATTTTTCTGCACGCGCAAGTGCTGGTGCCACTCGTGGCGTGGGTGTTCTGGTGGGGAAAGCCTGCAGCGGACGAGGTCGGACTAAGCTTCAGTCCATCAAGGACGACGAGCTGCCGCCCAACCTGCCAGCCGTTGAAAAACCGGCGGAGCCCGGCAAGGCGACGAAAGCAGCGAAGCTGCCCGAAAGGACCGAGAAGCCGTCCACCGCCACCCGCCCAAGCCCGAAGCCACGGCCGAGCGTCACGTGAGCCCGAACCGCAGCCGCCCGAGCCGGTGATGCCGAAGCCCGCAGAGAAACCCGTGCGCAGCCGGAGAGTTCCTGGGCCGAAGATAGTCGACCTGGATATGGGCAAAAAGGTGGAGCGCCCAAGGACGCCAAGTACCTGGCCCAGCGAAACAACCGAGCCGAACATGAGTCCCGCGCCCGGCAAACCAACCTGGACAAGGATCAGCAAGGAAGATTAGCCGAGCCATCCGACGACAGGGACAAATCGCTCAACTGGAAGACCGGGAAGCAAAGCCCGGCCAGCGCGCGCGGGAAGCCATGGCCGAAGAGGCGAAGCCCACGACCGAGCCTCGCCCCACTTTGTCCATGCGCGTGCCCGGCCAGCAAGAGGCGGGCGCGCGGGGGGAGCCGCTAGGGAAGATTCCGACGGAATATTTTCCAAGGCGGAAGATGGCCGACGCGGGACAGAAGGGCCTCGTCGTTCCTCCACCATGGCCGACCCCACCCCATTTGACCAAGCAAGGTTACGCCTCGACTTTTGGCGACGACGCCGAAATGGCAGCGGTGGTGCCAAACAGGAAAATTCTAAACGCAAAGGCAGATTTACGGAGCGGAATGAGCGTGTGTTGTCTGCTTTGGAGAATTTCATCAATGAGGTCACACCGGGCAACCAAACCGAGCTAAATACCCAGCCGCCCCCTTTGCCCAATTTATCGCGCGCATGCATCGGCAAATCCACGAGAAATGGGCGTTTGGATTTCTCACCCAAATGGACGCGTCGTTTCGGGACAGCCCAATTAACGACCTAAGATTGGTGGCGAAATTGGAAATCGTCTTGGATGGGGAAGGCACGTGGAAAAATCGCGATGGTGCGTACATGGGGATCACCGGCTTCGATGCCGCCGCCATCAGCGCCGTGTACGCCGCCGCGCCATTTCCAACCCCGCCAACCGCGATCCTGTCAGGGAATGGCAAGGTCTGCATCCACTGGAAATTCCACCGCAACGGCGACGCCTGTGACACCCCAGGCGTGAACTACTTCATTCTCGATAACGGCGA
>CAVRSU010000001.1:0-53755 GCA_963723955.1 uncultured delta proteobacterium | reverse complement strand
TCCATGTCGTCCTCCAGCTGCCACCTTTGGTTCCCTCCGCCCCTGCGTGCGCGCCACCTGCAGGGCGGTGCGAATCAGAAAGGAACGTTCGCCGTCCGACTGGATCTCGTGCAAGCGCTCCACGGCAATGGCAAAGGCCTCCTGGGTGGCGTCGGCCGCCGCGTCTCTGTCCCAAGCCGCGCCGACGCAGGATCCGCCAAATGCTAGCGTGGTGTGACGCGAACATCCGTTCGAGCCGTGCCTGATCCGCGATTGGATGCGCAACCGGAGCTTCGGGCATGGCAATCATTGCACTCTCAAACATCGGCCACTTCCGAGGATGACCTAACCCCTCTAGGGCGGGATGAAGGACAAATCGATCACGAAAAGTGCAAAGCGGTCGGGATGGCGGCGCATTTCGTGATCGATTCGGGCGATTCGCTGCCCATTGTCCTTCGAGACCACCACGAGAGGACTATCGATGAGACACTTGCAGACCATCAACGGCTTCATCACACCTGCCTGCGTGGCAGCGCTCCTATTCCTCGGGTGCAACGGGTCGACGGGGGTCAGTCAACCCGGATCCGGCGGACACGTCGGCATGGGCGGCACGACCAACGCAGGCGGCACGAGTAGTTCGGGCGGTGCCAGCGGAAGTGGCGGCGTCGCCGGCACCGGCGGGAAACTGGGCTTAGGCGGGACCGTTGGCGCTGGCGGAACCACCAGTGGCAGCGGCGGCAGCATGTCCGGCGGTGGCGTGGTTGGCTCCGGTGGAAAGGCGGCGGGCGGTCAGCCTGGATCTGGCGGTGGCCCCGGATCAACCGGCGGGACGCCGGGCAGCGGTGGCGCCGGCTCGGGTGGAAATGCGACCGGTGGAGAGCGGCCGAGCAGGGGCAGGTGGCAGCAGGGTCGACGCGGCCATTCCGCCGGCCGATAGCGGATCCGCGGGCGGCAGCACAGGAACCTGTCCAGCGAATACCCTGAAGGTGGGCGACAATAATGAGAGCATCACCTCGGGCGGGGAGTCCCGCACGTTCATCGTCCGCCTCCCCACGGGTTACACGGGAACCTCGCCCACCCCGGCCATTATCGATTTCCATCCGCTCGGCGGCAGCGGCAGCGGGCAGGAGGGCTCGTCGGGCTGGAAGGCGAAGTGCGACAGCGTGGGCTGCATCTCCGTTTATCCGGACTCGTCCAAGAAGGCCGGCGACAGCTCCTGGAACGCCGGGTACTGCTGCGACAACTCCGAGAAGGATCAGATCGACGATGTTCAATTCGCACGGGACATCATCAAGTGGCTCGAGGGCAATACTTGCGTCGATGCGAAACGCATCTACGCGAGCGGAGGTTCTAACGGCGGCGGCATGACCTACCGGATGGCCTGCGACGCCTCCGACGTGATAGCCGCGGTGGCACCCGTCGACTTCCGCTGCGTCACGGGAAAGGACCCGCTGGCGAGCGCTGGATCGGTAACGGCCTCGAACAACACGGCGTGCAGCTGCCCCAACCTCAAGCGGCCGATCACCGTGGTCGCGTGGGATGAGTCGGCGGATACCTCGATAGTTCCCTACGCTGGTGGCCAGACGCCACAACTCGCCACGGACTGCCCGGCAAGCGGGAGTTGCGTGGGAATCGGCTTTACGAGTGCGCAGGTCAATGCCCAGACCTGGGCGGACTTCAGTACCTGTACCGGTTCGCCGGCCACCGACCCGGACAACTCGCTGTGCAAGACGTGGTCAACGTGTGGGAGCAATACAACGGTTTCTCTATGCTCGACCACCAGTGGAGGTCACCTCGCCGTCTACTCGAACGCGTCGGCGAAGTGGACCGACATGGCCTGGAACAAGCTCAAGACCCAGTCGCTGCCGTAGACCGACCACTGTGTGATTCGTCCATCTGGCCGCCCATCGAACCAGGCGTGCTCGGGAGCTGACGGCTCCATCAGCCGCACCACAACGTTGGTGTCGAGCAGATACGTTGTCACCGGGATAGCAAACCGCGATCGAGCGACTCAAGGCGCATAAGCAAATCGAAGGGGGTAATTCCGGTCCGAGAACCCGTGCCTCCCTGCGCCACCGCATTCTGGGGCGCGGCTGAAGGGCACTGCGGGGCGGGTTTGATCGCATGATTCGCGTGGCGAAAGGCCAGGCTGGACGAGGAGGGGCAGTCTACCCCATCGGGTTCTCGCCGAAACCGCCTTGATCAGTTGAGCCAGTCATCGCTGCGGCCGGTGCCGCCGGTGGGCGGGCGCGGAGGGCGCGCGGGGCGTAGCTGAGGAACGACCGACGGCAGATGCATCGCCTTGAGAATTTTCTTGGCGAGGTCTTCGGTCTTTATGAGGGCGATCAAGCGGAGCTGGGACTTGCACTTGGTGCAGAGAATCTGATCCCGAATGTACGGCGCAAAAGTTCGGACCAAGAAATATACTTTGAGGTGTTCTTGGGCTTGCCCTTGTCTTCGGCGGGTGCGGGCTCGGTGGGCTCGGGGACGACTGCGCTGCGTGAGGTAGCGTGTGACGAGAGTACGCCAAAATATCTGACGGTGGTGCCTTTTCGGGGGAGGGACGAGAGCTGTGAGACGCGCGATGAGGGCGAGCGGCTCAAGGTCGACGCAGGCAGTGCCTCTGGCCTGCCCACCCAGCCCCTGCCCCACGCGGCTTCGCCGCGCCCGTCGCCGTCCGACCAGGGCTTCTTGAAGTCGAGCCTGACGGTTTCGTCGTCGAGGATCTTGAGGCGGTCGTTGGCGAGAGTCGGGCGCAGGATGTATTTGCAGAGGGTGAGTCGGCCTTGTTTGTCGTTAGCGGCGACCTTGGTAGCAGCGTGAAGATTGAAGGCGTGAGCCTGGCTGCACAGCTTGCCCTTGGCGACGGGATGGGCGCCGGGGTCGAGCACGATGCGGACGGGAGAGCGCTTGCGCGCAGGGCCGGCAGGCGATGCACCGGCGGTGGCGGCTGCGAGCAGCTTGGCCAGGAGTGGATCTTCTCGCCGATGGTCTCGTCGGTGACGACGGAGACCTCACCGTGGCCTGGAGCGGTCACGAGGGTGATGACGCCGCGACGCTGGAGAAAGCGGAGGATGCGCTTGCTAGCGCGACAGACGAGGGTCTCGATCTCGTCCTGCGTGGGCGCTTTTGCAGGGTGGAACATCTGCCCCTTACCATCGGGGTCGGGCGAGTACACACCGTCAAGAAAAATGGTGTGCAGATGCGGGTTGAGCCGCAAATCACTATTGGCGCGCTGGATGACCGTCACGGCACCGGTTTCGCCGGGAGGCAAACCGCGTTCAACGTGTCGCTTGCGGTACCATCCAGCAACCGTGTCCGTGAAGATACGGACCACTTGCCCCAGCAATTTCCCGTCGAAGGCGAGCGGAAAGCGGAGCGGGAAGGGCATGGTCAGAACGAATTGTCGTAGCGGCACATTGGGCAGGACGTAATCGGTGAGGTTCAACGCGCCCTCGTTCATTCTCCTGCCGAGACAACTGGGGCACACCGCCCGCCCTTTGCACGAGAACGCTACAGCATGGTGCTCGTGGCAAATCTTGCAGAAAAGGTGGGCGAAGCCTCGGCCCAAGATTCCGCAGTCCATGTATTTGTGTAGCTCTTCCGTCACGAACTTGGGCAGCGTGCGCCCGCTGGCTTGGTCGGACCACTGCTGCTCGAAGGTCAGCAGGTGCTCCTGCATCACCTTGTACAAGGCAGTCTTCTCGGGCTCCCGGCGTGAATAGACCGGTCCTGCAGACGCGGGTTGCGCACGCGCCGCTGCCTCCATGAAGGAGGATGTCGGTCAGCGGGTTACAGAAGTTGCTTCGTGCGCAGGTCCTACTTGCTGGCCGGCTCGGCGCTGGCGGGCTTGACCAGCTCCAGTCAGCAGTGCAAATTGGTACAACGCCTCGGGGCGAGCTTCGCGCCGGCGGCGGCAAAGACGCAAGGTTCTGCTAGTATCTGCGCCCTCTCGCCGGTCTCCGGCGGGAAACGGGGCGTAGCGCAGTTGGTAGCGCGCCTGCTTTGGGAGCAGGATGTCGTCGGTTCAAATCCGGCCGCCCCGACCAATCTACCGCTACAAGTTCGCGACTTAACTCGAAGGTCAAAGGCGTCTCATGAAGGCAGCATTGCCGCAGTCTGCCACGACGTTTCCTCCACGTTACCTTGTAACGTGACCGCGAGTGAGACATCAAGGTAGGTCAACATGTCTCTTAACCCAACCATCATTGTGCTTTTCGGCGGCGCAGGCGATTTGGTCTGGCGCAAGCTCATACCGTCCTTGTTCGATCTGCACCGGGAGGGGCGGATGCCCAAGAAATTCGCCATTCTCGCTGTGGATCGGCTCCCCTTCCGCGACGAGGATCTGCGTGAACGTTTTCTTGGCGGGGCCACACAGTTCGCGCGAAACAAGAAGGTGAAGAAGGCAGACTGGATAGCCTTCGCCCGGCACGTGACCTATCACCAAGGCGACTTTCAAGACCCAGCGACCTATTCCCAACTGGAGACGACATGCGCACAGCTGGACAAAGCTTGGAAGGCCGAGGCGGAACGTATCTTCCACCTGGCAACCCCGCCTGAAATGGTTCGGGTCATACCCAAGCTGCTGGCCGATGCGGGAAAGAATCGAAATCGGGAGCGTGATCGTATCGTCGTGGAGAAGCCGCTAGGTCACGACCTGGATTCGGCACGGGAGATGAGCCGCACGCTCAGGCAAAGCTTTGACGAAGCCCAGATCTTCCGCATCGATCACTACCTGGGCAAGGAAACCGTGCAAAACATCCTGGCCTTCCGCTTCGCCAATCCTCTCTTCGAGCCGATTTGGAATAGGCGCTATGTGGATTATGTCACCATCACCGTGGCCGAGGAAGTGGGCATTGGCCACCGCGGGGGCTATTACGAGCACGCGGGCGCCCTGCGCGACATGGCACAAAACCACCTCATGCAGCTCCTCTGCCTGGTGGCCATGGAGCCCATGGTCTCCTTCGACGCCGACGAGATCCGCAACAAGAAGGTCGACGTTCTACACGCTCTGCGCCCCATCCCGCCAACCGGGATCGAGCAATACGCGGTACGCGGGCAATATGGTCGGGGCAAGCTCCACGGCAAGGCGGTACGCGAATACCGCCGAGAAGAGGGGGTATCCCGTCATTCCAGAACGGAAACCTTCACGGCTCTGAAGTTGTTCGTCGATAACTGGCGGTGGCAAGACGTGCCCTTCTATCTCCGCACCGGCAAGTGCCTATCTCGACAGCTTTCCGAGGTGGCCATCCAATTCCGTGCAGTACCGCATCAGTCCTTTCCCGGCCGAGTGCCAACCGCGATTGGTCACCTTCTCGACTGATTCTGTCCATTCAGCCAGAGGAAGGCATTGTGATGGGATTTCAGGCCAAGTACCCAGGTCCCAAGATGCTCTTGCGGCCAGTGGAGATGCGGTTTGCCTATCGCGACGCCTTTTCGGTTCCCTCGCCCGATGCCTACGAGACGCTACTTTGGGATGTGATGAACGACGATGCAACCCTGTTCATGCGCGCCGACCAAATCGAGGCGGCATGGCAGGTTCTGATGCCGGTGCTGGAGGCCTGGGCCGAGTCGACCCCGCGCAATTTTCCCAACTACGCCGCGGGCACATGGGGACCCAAGGCGGCCGACGAATTGCTCGCGCGCGCCGGGCACGCCTGGAGGCCCATCGAATGAGGGTTCTGGTCATCGATATCGGCGGGACGCATGTGAAGGTGCTGGCCACCGGCCACGAGCAGCGGGTTGAGTTTCCCTCCGGACCGAAAATGACCCCTGCGCAAATGGTGACAAAGGTACGAGCTGCTACCGTCGCCTGGAAATACGATGCGGTATCCATAGGCTATCCTGGACCGGTCGTCCATGGCCGTATCTTGGCAGAGCCACACAATCTCGCCCACGGATGGGTTGGCTTCGACTTCAAGAAAGCCTTTGGAGAGCGACCCGTCAAGATCATCAACGACGCCGCAATGCAAGCGCTTGCAAGCTACAAAGGGAAACGAATGCTCTTCCTCGGTTTGGGGACTGGTCTTGGCTCGGCGCTTGTCGTTGACGGTGTCCTCGAGCCGATGGAGCTGGCGCACTTGCCCTACAAGAAGGGCCGGACCTACGAGGACTACATTGGACTTGCCGGACTCAAGCGGCTTGGAAAAAGAAAATGGCGGCGACGGGTGGACGAAATCGTCAAACTGCTCAAGACCGCGCTGGAGGTGGACTACGTTGTTCTGGGAGGTGGCAACGCCCGACTGCTCAAGAAGCTTCCGCCCGGCTCGCGCCTGGGAAACAACGCGAACGCATTTCTCGGCGGGTATCGCCTTTGGCAAAAGACCCATACACGCCCCGCGAAGGAACGCTTTGTCCACTAGCCCAGTGAAACGCGGACTTCGCCGACATACTGGCCGCGCCCGACTCGTCTTTCTGTTCGACATCGACAACACCCTGCTCGACAATGATCGCGTCATCGCCGACCTGAATATCTTTCTAAAGCGTGAAGTCGGACCCAAGCGTGCGCGCTGCTACTGGTCGATCTTCAACGAGCTGCGAACGCAGCTTGGCTACGCCGACTATTTGGGAGCTTTGCAGCGATTCCGCCGCGACTATCCGCACGACCTGAGCCTGTTGGCGCTTTCCAGGTATCTCATAGAGTATCCGTTTGCCAAACGGCTCTTCTCCCAGTCCCTCGCCGGCATCGGCAGCGTCTGACGTTGGGGATCGGTGGTTCTTCTCACCGATGGCGACGTCGTGTTCCAGCCCCGCAAGGTTGACCGCTCTGGCCTCTTCGAGCAGTCCACGGGAACGCCCTCATCTATGTGCACAAAGAGCGCGAGCTGGCCGATGTGGAAGCCCGGTATCCGGCCGAACACTACGTCGTCGTGGACGACAAGCTGTTTATATCTGACAGCCATCAAGAAGATCTGGAAGTCGAGGGTGACGACCATCTTCGTGCGCCAGGGACACTACGCCTTGGATCAAAGGATCTTGGCAAGCAATCCCAACGCTGACGTCAGCATCGACCGTATTGGCGACTTATTGTAGCACGAACGCGAAACTTTCCAATCGGCGAATGAGGAGTTCCTCACGGCGGAGAAGGAAAGCCAAGCATGAATCCAAATGAAGACTCGGTCGCATTCGGAGCCCCGGGCATCGAGCCACGCTGGACCTCCAGCGCCAAGGAAGGCTTGGGCACTGCCTACCACACCAGCTGTCGGGTTTGGTTCACACTCAGCCACGGCATCGTAAACGAAATCTATTATCCAACCGTCGACCAACCCAATACACGCGATTTGCAGTTCCTCATCAGCGATGGGCGGACTTTTTGCCACGAAGAGAAGCGCGATCTTGTGCACAAAATCGAGTACCCGGAGCGCGATTGCGTCTTCTATCGAATTATCAATTCAGAACCCAATGGACGCTACCGCTTGGTCAAGCACGTCCTTGCCGATCCGCATCGCTCGGTGGTGCTCATGCACACGCAACTCGAAGTGGTGGACAAGTCGTTGATTGGCAGATTGCGACTCTATGCGCTGCTGGCGCCACACCTGGCGCGCGAGGGCGCGGGTAACCTCGGATGGTGTTCTGAAATCGGCGGCAACAGCCTGCTCCATGCCGAGCGTAAGGGTGTGCACCTGGTCATGGGATGCAGCCGAGGGTTCTCGCGGCGATCCATCGGATACGTCGGCGCCAGTGACGGCTGGCAAGATCTAATGAAGAACTTCCAGATGGGCTGGGAATTCCGCGCCGCCGGACCTGGCAACATCGCACTGACCGGGGAGATCGTGGCGCAGGGCGAGGAACCCTTTACTATCGCGATTGCTCTTGGAAACAGCTGTCAAAGCACCGTGGCCAAGCTGTTGCAATCGCTGGCGGAACCGTTCGAGGTTCATCGCGAGGCCTACGTGCGCCAGTGGCAGCGCACGGTGATCAAACCCAAGTACGATTTCAGCGCAAACACGCTGGACGGCGGTCACCTGTATCGGCTGAGCCGTTGCATCCTGCTCGCCCATGAGGACAAGACCTTCCAAGGCGCCTTGGTCGCGTCGATGAGCATCCCGTGGGGCGAGACAAAAGGCGACGATGACCTCGGCGGCTATCATCTGGTCTGGACACGCGACCTGGTGCAAAGCGCGACCGCCCTCCTGGCAGGGGGACAAACCGGAACTCCACTCGGCGCATTGATCTGGCTGGCGGCCATTCAGGGGGCGGATGGTTCATTCCCGCAAAATAGCTGGATCGATGGCAACGCCTACTGGCCCGGCGTGCAACTCGATGAAATCGCGGCCCCCATTCTCCTGGCTTGGCGTTTGCGTCGCGAAGGCGTTCCGCTGGGTCGCTTCGATCCTTGGGTCATGATTCTGCGTGCCGCGGCCTATCTCATTCGGCAGGGGCCCGTGACCGCACAAGAGCGCTGGGAGGAAAGCGCCGGCTACTCCCCGTCCACCCTCGCCGTGGTGATCGCCGGCTTGGTTTGCGCCGCGGAGTTCGCTAAAGAGCGCGATCACACGACCATCGCTCTTTTCATCCTGCAGTATGCGGACTGGCTGGCGGCGCACGTCGAAGAATGGACGGTCACCACGGCTGGCGAGACGGTCGAAGGTTTTCCGCGGCACTACGTTCGTATCAATCCCACAGATCCACAGACGCCCGATCCACATGCTGATCCGAACACCACCATACTCGTCGTCAATAACGGCGGCGTCGCCATCCGGCCAAAAACATCGTCGGAGGCGACTTCCTTCACCTGGTGCGATTGGGCATTCTGGCAGCGAACGATCCTATCGTGTGCGACTCCATCGCGGTCGCGGACCGTCTGCTCAGGTGCGAGCTGCCGCAAGGTCCGTGTTGGCGTCGCTACAATCACGATGGCTATGGCAGAAAGATGACGGCGGTGCATTCGACAGCACTGGCATCGGCCGCTCTTGGCCAATCTTGACCGGAGAGCGTGGTCACTACGAGCTCGCAGCCGGGCGCGATCCCAAGCCATTCATTGCCGCGATGGAGAGTTTCGCCAACGAAGGCGGTATGCTCAGTGAACAGCTGTGGGACTCTGCGACTTACCGGAGAAGGGATGAGGCGCGGGATGCCCACGGGGCGGCCATGCCACTTTGCTGGTCGCATGCGGAATACGTCTCGCTCGTACGCAGTGCTCACGACGGCGTCTGTTTCGATCGAATCGAGCCGGCCTTCCAGCGCTACGTCGCCAATCGAACAAGGAATTCGCACGAAATGTGGAGCGTCCGCCATCCCATCCGCCGCATGCCGCGCGGACGGATCCTGCGCATCATCGCTGCGGCAGATTCAGCCATCGTGTGGTCCGCCGATGATTGGGGCAGCACGAACACGATGGACGTGACCCCGCTCGGAGAGCTCTGTCTATGGTTCGCTGACCTTCCCACCGAGAACTGCTTGGAGGGCTCTTGCGTCGAGTTTACCTTCTTTTGGAAAGGGCCTCGGCGCTGGGAAGGCAGGAACTACTCAGTCGCGGTCGGCCGAACAGAGTAAAGGCGTCTGCGCGGACCGGACAATGGTGGATGGTGCCGGGAAACCTTTCACGCCACCCGAAATGCGTGGGCTCTCCTGACATCTTCGTAGAAGCATGAACGCAGGTGGGCTGCTCTCTTCCCGACGGAGGTAGAGGGCAGCGAAAACCCTGGTGGAGAGGCTGGCCAGTGCTCGCCCTCAGGACAAAGTACAGGGTAGACGCAAGGAAGTGAAATTGAACCGTCGGTTCCGGCCGGTGCTCCAGATCAGGTCCCATCGCTGAGCTGATCCCTAGCGCCCGGGCCGATCTCCCCGACGTGCTCGGGCGCCCTTTCGCCGAAGACCAGGAGAACGATGGCCCACGCAAGGGGCACGGCACCCACCAGCAGGAAAGTCAGATCCGCGGCCATCCGGATCCATTCAAGGGTGTGGTAAAGACCGCCCATGAGGAACGTCAGGCGGCGCGCATGCCAGTAACCGTTCTGGATCGCATCCCATAACTGAAGAACACCACCGGGAAACAGGTCGAGCACGATCATGAGTCCGAGCCCGATATTGACGCCCCAGAATCCAATTCGAACCCATCGTTCCGCCCGCTTCCAGATTGCGTCGCTGCGGATGGCTCGCAAACAGAAGAAGACGACCCCGAGTGCCAACATGCCGAAGACGCCAAACATGGCGGCGTGGCCGTGATTGGCCGTGAGGCTGGTGCCGATCTCGAAGTACGAGACAATAGGCAGATTGATGAGGAACCCGAAAATCCCAGCGCCCACGAAATTCCAAACGCCGACCGCAATGAGGAAATAGATCGGCCACTCTTGGTGGGCGGCAAGCGGCTGGTGGCAGTCCTCGCAGTTCTGGTCCTTGAGACGAATGAAGTCCCACGCATCGAGTGTCAAGAGGGTCAGGGGGATGACCTCGAGCGCGCTAAAGCATGAGGCCAGCCCCATGTTCAGCGTGCCCTGGCCCGTGAAGTACCAGTGATGGCCGGTGCCAACGATGCCTCCCGCGAGATAGAGGATCGCGTCCAGATAGACCAAGCGAGTAGCGGTGTGGGTAGTCACGAGTCCCATTTGCACGAACATGACCGCCACCAGCACCGTCGCAAATAGCTCGAAGAAACCCTCGACCCACAGGTGAATAATCCAGAAGCGCCAATTGTCGATGATCGCGAAATTGGTGTGCGACCCGTAAAACAGCGCCGGTAGATAGAAGAGTGGGATGGCCACGGCCGCATACAGGAAGAGCGAAGGCAATTCTCCCTTTTCGCCGGATTTCATGGCGGGTCGTAGGGCGCGGAACATCAAGAATAGCCAGAACACCAACCCAGCGGCCAAGAGCAGCTGCCACAAGCGCCCCAAATCCAGATACTCACTGCCCTGATGGCCCAGCCAAAACCACAGCGTTCCGAGCTTGTTGTTGATCCCCAAAGCCTCGCCGGTCAGGCTGCCAAACACGACCACGGCCAAAGCGACCAGAAGGACAAGTACGCCCAGCCGTTGTCCCTTCGGTTCTGCGCCGCCAACCAGCGGAGCCAAGAACAGGCCGCCAGCAACCCAGGACGTGGCGATCCAGAAGATGGCCAATTGCAGGTGCCATGTGCGGGCCAGGTTGTAGGGCAAAAATCTGGCCAGGTCGAAGCCGTAGAAGGCACCAGGCTCCACGCGATAATGGGCAAGCACGCCGCCCATTGCCGCTTGCAGGAGAAACAAGACGGCAACCACAGCGAAGTACAAGCCCAGCACATGCTGGCTCGGCGTGACCTTCCAGCGGTGAATGGGCCCTTCGGACACATGCACGTGTCCCGAAGCCCCACCCCACCCGAGGTAGTCGAAACGTCCGAAGACAAACAGCACCAGACCGAGCCCACCGAAGAGACAAACCAGACTCAGGGCGCTCCACAGGTAGGTGGACGAGGTCGGCGTGTTTCCCGCCAGCGGTTCAAACGGCCAATTGTTGGTATACGAGTCCTGCGTTCCGGGTCGCAGGGCCACGGTGGCCCAGGTCGCCCAGGCAAAATAAGCATTCAGGGAGCGGAGCTCGCTCTCGTCGTGAATGAAACCAGAAGGAAGTCCTGGTGCCGGGATCCTGCCGGCGAAGTAGTCTCTCCATTCTTGCTGTTGCACAAGAAAAGAGGCCTCCTCGCCTGGCGTGAAGATCAGGGTCTGACTTTTCTCGTCGTAGCGGTTCTGCTTGAAGGAGCGCTTGACCGATTCGCCGACGGAATACGCTTGCTCCACCGTGAGGTCGGCCAAGGGCTTGCCATAGCGAGCTTTCGCCTCCGTAGCGCGCGCGATCTCGGCCTGGCGGTGCAAATACTCGGCGGTGTAGTCGGGGCCCAGGTAGGCGCCATGTCCCCAAAGCGTCCCATGCTCCATGAGGCCGTACTTGAAGAAGACGTCCTGTCCGCCATGGACGTCTGCTGCTGTGAACAGAACCTGCCCCGAGGAATTGAACACCCGTTCGGGGATGGGCGGCGCCCCCTTGTAGGTCTTCACCGTGACCACGGTGAGCAGGGTGAAGCCGAACGCCATGACCAGAATGACGGCTTGGCGCCACCAGGGAGAAAGTGGCACCTGATTGAGTAACGCCTGCGCTGCGTTGGGGTTGTTGTTCACGATCCACTTCCGTCCTTGGCGGTCTGGGGTTTTCGATTCCGCACGCGGGTCGCCCGCAACCATGACGCGCGCAGGACGGCGGGTAGTAGCGCACTGATTGGCAACACACGTTCGCGCTGCCGCTCTTCCTCGACGTGCCGTCGTTTCGCCTTGAGTGTGTGAGCCAGGGAAATCATCCCAACGACGTGCCGATGGTTGTCACGATTCACCACGGGCAAGCGCGTTCTTCCCGTCTCGGACATCCGGCGGACGGCGATGTGCAAGGGTTCGTCTGGATGGGCTGTCACGGGCGTCAAAGTCGCAATCTGTCTCACCGTGTGCACGCCTTCACTTGTCCTCATCTCTTTCACCCAACTCTCCAGCCGCCGACGAGTGACGACGCCTGAGAGTCGGCCGTCTGGATCCACAATCGGGTACAACGTACTCCTTGCGCCGTCCTCCTGCTCAAGAAACCCAGCGGCCTCATCCATCGAGGATCCCGCGGGGAGCCCGACCACCCTCGTGTCCATCACATCGCGAACGAAGGCAACCTCCATTGGGTCAACGCAGTATTCTCTCGTCAGGTGGTAACCACGACGGGCCACTTTCTCGGTCAGGATCGATCGCTTCATGGTGAGAACGGAAAAGCCGTGGGCGACGGAGGCGGCAATCAGGAGTGGAAGCAACATCCTGTGATCGCCGGTCAGCTCGACGGCAAAGATCACGCCGGTGAGGGGAGAGCGCATCATGCCGCCGAGAATGGCGCCCATCGAGATGAGGGCCCAATAACCAGCACCTTCTCCAGGAAGGATGATTCCAACCAGGCTGCCCAGCGCGCAGCCGATCATGAGGAGGGGCGCCAAGACGCCACCCGAAGTTCCCGAACCAAGGGCGATAGACCAGATGATCCACTTCACCACTATCAGAAGAAGTATCTCCCTGACCGGCAGCGCCCCGCGTAGAAGGCCGTCGATGGTTTCGTAACCAACCCCAAGCGCCCGTGGGCAGATGAAGCCACCAAGCCCAACAGCGAGGCCACCGATGGCCGGCCACCACATCCAGTGAACGGGCAACTTCTTGAACAAATCCTCCGCCGCATACACGGACAGCGTCATGAGCGCAGCCACCAATCCTGCAACAAGCCCAAGCAAGACACAGCCAGCAAGACCCTTGGGTCCCATGAAGGCGGCATGGATTGGCACGGAAAAGATCGGTCCAGGTCCCAGGAGGACGTAGCGCATCGCCATCGCGGTTGCACTGGCAAGCGACACCGGGATGAGGCTTCTTGGCCTGAGCTCGAAAAGGAGTAGTTCAACCGCGAGAAGGACAGACGCAAGTGGGGCGGCGAAGGTAGCGGACATTCCCGCGGCGGCACCCGCGACAAGCAAGGTCTTTCGCTCGGCGCTGGTGAGGTGGAACAGCTGGCTGATGATGGAGCCAACGGCACCGCCAGTCATGATGATTGGGCCCTCGGCGCCAAAGGGCCCTCCGGATCCGATGGAGATGGCCGCCGAGATGGGTTTCAGGATGGCGACACGAGGTTGAACGCGGCTGCCGTGGATCAGGATGGCTTCCAGAGCCTCGGGAATCCCGTGCCCCCTGATACGCTCCGAGCCGTAGCGCGCCAAGAAACCGATGATGAGCGCGCCGACCACCGGCACGAGGATCGCAAGCGGCCCCAGGGTGTTGGAGGTGGGCGAAAGGAACGCGGTTCCCCACCTTTGAAAGAAGAACAGATTGGTGAAGAGAGCGATGAGTTTGAGCAGCGCCAGCGCAACCAAAGCCCCGAGGGCGCCGATGGCGATGGCCAAAAAGGCAATGGGAATCAGGCGTCGGGTGGCCGTGAAATCACTGAGGTCGTCTGACAATTTCTTGCTGCTGATCGGAGAACTCACTGGAGGCTTTCTGCGTGGGCGCGGGTGCCAGTCGCGATGGGCGCGGCGATGATTGCCTCCAGCGCTCGCACGAGCGAAGGCGCCACGCTGCGCAGTTCGTCCCTGTGGGCCAAAGAAAGGCGCCGAAGCAACTGCTCGCCACGGGTAGTCACCTGAATCAGCACTTCGCGGCCGTCGACATCGCTTCGGCGTCGTGTCGCGAGTCGCTTGTCGACCAACCGGTCTACCAATTCCACCGCGGTGTGATGCCGGACCTGGAGCCGATCGGCGAGCGTCCCAATTGTCGGCCGCTGTCCTTTGGGAAGGCCTTTGATGGCAAGCAAGAGCTGGTGCTGCTGAGATTCGAGACCAGCGGCCCGCGCTTCTCGTTCGCTGAAGGTGAGAAAGCGCCGGATCTGATGCCGGAACTCGGCCAGGGATTGGTAGTCAACCGAGGAAATCATATCGTGGAACGATATGATGACTCAGGACCGGCGCGAGGCAACGGCTTTTCTTGAGATGGCAACCCGGGAATGAGGATAGGCATATGGGGCGCACCGTAGGGACACGTTCGATGTGGCATGCTTCGACCCACGATGAATGGAGCACTTGCATTCCCAGAGGACGGGCGCCGGCGGGTCTTCGATCTTGTTTGTCAATACGGCTGGAACGCGACCGCCTTTCAGACTTTGGGCACGGGGTACCAATATTTCTTTTGCGGCGATGGCTGCGTGGCATACGTGGATACAGGAGCGGCTTGGGTCGCGGCAGGCGCGCCGATCAGCCCCAGCGCGCGCCTGCGCGAGGTCGCTGTCGCTTTCGTCGAGGCTGCTCGGCAAGCGGGACGACGATGCTGTTTCTTTGGGAGCGAAAGGCGGTTCGTGTCGGCGGCCGGGGAAGCTCTCTCCGCGTTGCCGATCGGCGAGCAACCAGTTTGGGATCCCCGAGGCTGGGCCTGCACGCTCGAACGTCATGCGGGGTTGCGCTACGCGCTCCGGCGCCCGTACCACAAAGGCGTGCGCGTTCGTCATCTCTTGCAATGCGAGCTGGCCGCCAACGAGGGACTACGTGTCGCCACCGCCGACTTGACCTCGAACTGGCTCTCCACGCGACGGATGCCGCCCATGGAATTCCTACTCCGCGTGGAACCCGACACAATTCAAGAGCAGCGACAGTGTTTCCTTGCCGAATGTTGTGGCCGACTTGTCGGGCTCGTCTACGTTGTTCCAGTCCCAGTACGCAAGGGTTGGTTCATCGAACAAATGGTGCGGGCTCCTCATGCACAGAACGGCACGATCGAGCTTCTGGTCGACGCTGTCATGCGCTGGGCGAGCGACCAAGGCAGTTCCTGGCTGACGCTTGGGGTGGCGCCTCTATCCGGCGATGTTCCGCTGCTGCTTCGGGTTGCTCGCAAACAGATGGCTTTCCTATACGACTTCGAGGGGCTTCGCCGCTTCAAGGCCAAACTGCGCCCGAACCGATGGCATCCAATCTATGTTTCGTATCCATCAGCTCAAGGGGCGTTCCCAAGTATCGTCGACGTACTTGCCGCGTTTGCCAGGAAGGGGCCACCATCATCACAACCCACGATGCCGCGACCTTCCCTCGCAAGCGGCCGCGATTGCCTTTGATGCCTTCCACCCGTGTGCCAGAGTGTCCAGCGTGCTTGCCCACTTCATGGCAACCTACGGTTACCTGGCCGTTTTCGTCGGAACCCTCTTTGAGGGCGAGACGATCCTTCTTGTCGGCGGCTACGCGGCCCACCGTGGACATCTGAGCCTTCCCCTCGTGATGGTCGTGGCCTTTGCAGGAAGCCTTCTTGGTGACCAGACGATGTTCTGGATCGGACACAGGTACGGCAAGCGTCTCGTGAAAAGGTGGCCTGGCCTCGAACGTCGCATCGATCGTGTACGTCCGCTTCTCGCCCGCTTTGGCACTGCGTTCGCGCTCATCTTCCGCTTCTTCTACGGCTTGCGGAACGCGACGCCGTTGGCGATGGCCATTGGCGGATTCTCTCCGAGAAGGTTCGTTGTGCTGAATGCCGTGGGCGCTGGCGTCTGGGCGGTGGCCGTCAGCACGATGGGCTACCTGTTCGGCCAAGCGGTTGGGGTTGTTCTACCCCACACCCACCACTATCAACTGGCGGTATTCATCGCGATCGTCTTCGCCACTATCGTGTTCTTGATTGTCCGCCGAGTCAGGACCTCGTGACATAGAGCTATCGCGGCTGGCCGCGCCGCTCTGAAGACCAAAGAGACGCGCTGAACATTGTCCTGCTTGCCACGTGGCAACCTGCCACGCGTGACAAACTGCCTCGGCCCAATCGGCGCCTTTCCTGGGCAGGATCGCCACGCAGGGATGGCTCCCCATTTGCTTCAGCTGGCAGAATGCTATTTCAAGACAACTCCCAATCTATTGGTGGAACTCCTCTCATCAAGCTCGGTCGCATCAACGCTGGAGCGAAGGCAACCGTGCTCGCGAAGATCGAGGGGCGAAACCCAGCCTACTCAGTCAAGTGCCGCATCGGCGCTGCCATGATCCACGATGCCGAGGCACGGGGCGTGCTCCGTGCAGGAGTGGAGATCGTGGAGGCCACCAGCGGCAACACTGGCATCGCTCTGGCATTCGTGGCTTCGGCGCGTGGGTACAAGCTGACGCTGGCCATGCCGGAGACCATGAGCAGCGAGCGCAAGCGCGTATTGGCTGCCTTCGGTGCCAACCTTTTGCTAACGCCCGGGCCGGAAGGCATGCCCGGAGCGATTCAGCGCGCGGCAACCCTGGTTGCGAACGAGCCCACGCGATACTTCTTTCCCCAGCAATTCAAGAACCCAGCCAATCCGCTGATTCACGAGAAGACCACCGGACCGGAGATCTGGAAGGACACAGGCGGAAAGGTCGACGTGCTGGTGTCGGGTGTTGGCACGGGGGGCACCATCACGGGAATCTCGCGCTACTTCGAGAAGGTGAGAAAGCAACCATTGCTATCCGTGGCGGTCGAGCCGTCCACGAGCCCGGTCATCTCGCAAAAGCGAAACGGCGAGCCGCTCAAGCCCGGGCCCCACAAGATTGCAGGCCTCGGGGCTGGCTTCATTCCCGATACGCTCGACATGTCCGTCGTCGACCGCGTGGAATTGGTCACGGACGAAGAATCCATCGAAACCGCTCGTCGTTTGGCGCGCGAGGAGGGAATCCTCTCCGGCATCTCATGCGGAGCTGCCACGGCTGTGGCGCTGCGCCTGGCCAAGCTCGATGAGTTTGAAGGCAAGACCATTGTCGTGATCCTTCCCGACTCCGGAGAGCGCTACATCTCCACGGTACTCTTCGAGGGAATAGGTTGAGTCCGCCTGGTGGCCCCGATGAATGGGGGTAGCATTGGCGAACCATGAAACTCGCAGCCAAGCTGACAGCGTTCGTCCTGGCTGCGATGCTTTTGGTTTTCGCCGTTCGCGGCTACCAGGCCGCGTACCGGCAGATGGTCATCGCCGAGACCAGGGCACGCGAGAACTCGCTTTTGCTCGGGCGCGCCTTGCGGCCGGCCCTGATCGAGATCTGGCGCCGGGAGGGGACAGCGCTTGCCCTGGAAATGCTTTCCTATGCCGCAGATCGCGTGCGGCGAACGCAGCAGCTCGATTTGCGTTTTGTGCGTACGTCCGATGGAAACGGGCCGGGGGGCGCGCCGTTTGTTCGCCCCGATCAGCTCGCAAGGCTGCTTGCCGACGACGAGCGGATCTTCGTGGAGAAGGTGGCTGGAAATGAGACGCTGCTTACCTACTTGCCAGTGGTCGTCGGTGATCAGCAAGTGGGTGCCTTTGAGGTCTCCGGCCCACTCACAGAAGGTGACAAGGAGTTTCGCGCCGAGATCATGCAAATCGTGGAACGGACCGGGGTCGATTTCTTCACGGCACCACCGCCACCTTTCGCATCCTTCACATCTCTCTCGTCATTGCTGGGGCTCTGCCTTGCCGGAACCGCGGCGGTCTGCGGCCTTAGGGGCGACTTCGGCTCGCGACGAAGAGGTCCAGATCCTCCGTCGCCACGCGCACGGCATTCAGCACACGCACATGCGCAAGCGCCCCGGAAGCACACAATTTGTAGACCGTTGCCGTGCAGACCCGCAGTCTGGCCGCGACCTCTTTCGCTGTCAGAAGGTCCTTCCGGCGCATGGATGGGGCAGGGGCCACATCTTCTGTCGATCGCTCCTCTCGCTTGTCGGGTAGCACGCGGGTAGCAAAAATCTTGGAAAAGCCTGTGGATAGATGTGACGTTTGGAAAATAGCGCGATCTCGATCCTGAATGATTGCAAGCGGTTGTGAACGGCTGTGATTGTCTACGACACACGCGGCGCGAATTTGGGAGCAGGATGTCGTCGGTTCAAATCCGGCCGCCCCGACCATTCCAGGTTTGGGAGGCTACCGGCCGAGGAAGCTCATGAGCCAGGTCAACGCCGGACGCTTCGTGCCACTGCTTGTCATGAGACCAGTGTTGGCTCTCCAGGTGTTTCCGACAATGTAACCCCAGTACGTGAAGCCCTTCACGTTGTCGTTGGCCCACAACGGGGTGACGATATCCTTCATGATCTGGGCTTGCTGGGTATCGTCGGCCACGCCGATGTCCATTTCCGTGATGTACACCGGCAGGCCAGTTTGGGTGATGATGTTCTGGGTGTAGGTTGTCACCGTGCTTGCCGAAACCTTCGCCACGTCGTGTCCCTGGCAACCAACCCCGTCGATGGGCGCGCCGACGCCTTTGATCGCATTGACCAATTTGATGACGCCGCCGTTTTCGTTCGCGTACTCGATGGTGTTGTAGTCGTTGTAGAGCAGGATAGCGTTCGGACACGCTTCTCTCGCCCATTTGAAGGCATTGGCGATCCAGTCATAGCCACTCGTGCCTGTCCCGCCTAGGGCATCCTTATACGCTGGCGAGTTGTGCAACGACTCGTTGAAGACATCGATCATTGCGACCTTGGGGTAGCGATCGCAGAGTGCTTTCATCCAGGCCTTCACAGCGGTCTCCCCATTGGTGTTGTTCACCCAGCTCGGTTGCTGAGCGCCCCAGCAGAAGCAGTGCTCCTTGAAGAGTATGCCGTTGTCCTGGGTGTATTTGTACATTGCGTCGAGAGAACTCCAATTGAAGGAGCTCTGCCCACCACCCTGTACCGAGCCCCATTTTCCGGCATTCTCCGGGCTGAACTGATCCCACATGGTTTTGAAATCCGACCGGATTTGGCCGGCGGTATCGATGTTGCCGAAGTACTTCTTGACCGCGGAGGGCGTCCCAGACGAGCCATCCACGCCGCTCACCCCTCCGGTGCCGGACGGAGATGTTCCACCCGTGCCGAGCTCCATGCCGGGCCTTTCGCCCACGCCCAACCTGCCATCTGCGGCCGCCGCATCGGCACCGATGGTTCCACCGGATCCGGGCGCGCCGCCGGATCCGGGCGTGCCCCCGACGCCGGGCACACCGCCCATCGCCAGTGTGCCGCCCGTCCCGATCGCACCACCGGAGCCAGGCGTGCCACCCGTTTCGCGTGCGCCGCCTGTTCCGGGTGAGCCGCCCGTTCCGGGCGCGCCGCCTGTTCCAGGTTTGCCACCGGAGCCAGGCGCGCCGCCTGTCCCACTTTTCGCAGCAGAGTTGGTCGGTTGCGAACTTGAACAGGCCAGCCAGCCCACGCTGACCGCAACCGTTGTGATGCCCGTCATCCACTTGGACGATGAACGCATTGTCTTGCCTCCTAATTGCTCGGATGAACCAACCGCGACGGATTCGGCAGGCGGCGGCCTGTCTATCGACGCAATCTCATCTCCCAAACCCTGTGGCAGTGGCGCGGGCATTGCATTTCCGTCTTGAGCGAAAATGGACTTGCTGAATTGGCCGTGCGGTGGCAGCGAGAGCGCGGGAGCGGATGTCGTCGGTTCAAATCCGGACGCCCCGCCCATAACCAGTCTTTGCTAGATTCCCGCTGTGCCCTTCGTGGCGGATCTTCACATCCATTCCTACCTGTCGCGCGCCACCAGCCGCGCGCTCGACTTGGAGCACCTGCACGCCTGGGCCCAGCGCAAGGGCATCGCGGTGGTCGCCACCGGCGACTTCACCCACCCGCGCTGGTTCGCCGAATTGCGCGACAAGCTGGTGCCGGCGGGCGCGGGGCTGTTTCGTCTGCGCGACGACCTGGCCGCCGCGGTCGACGAGGGCGTGCACGCGGCGGCCCGCGCCCCGGTGCGCTTCCTCTTGTCGGTCGAGGTCAGCAGCATCTACAAGCGCGGCGAGCGGGTGCGCAAAGTCCACAACCTACTCTACGCGCCCGATTTCGAAACCGCCGCGCGTATCGCCTCGCGCCTGGCTCGCATCGGGAACATCGAATCCGACGGCCGGCCCATCCTGGGCCTCGATTCGCGCGACCTGCTCGAAATCACCCTCGAATCGTCGCCCGATGCATTTCTGATCCCGGCGCACGTGTGGACGCCGTGGTTCTCCGCGCTGGGCGAAAAGTCGGGCTTCGATTCCCTGGACGAATGCTTCGGCGATCTGGCGGGCCACATTTTCGCGGCGGAAACCGGGTTGTCATCGGATCCGGCCATGAACTGGCGGCTGTCGGCGCTCGACCGGCTGAGCTTGGTGTCGAGCTCGGACGCCCACTCGCCGGAAAAACTTGGACGCGAAGCCAACCGCTTCGATTGCGAGCTATCCTACTTCGCCATGCGCGACGCGCTTCGCGAGCGCAGCCCCAAGTTCCTGGGCACCGTCGAGTTCTTCCCTGAGGAGGGCAAGTACCACCACGAAGGGCATCGCGCCTGCGCCGTGAACCTGGCGCCCGCCGAGGCCGCGGCCGTCGGCCACCTGTGTCCCCGCTGTGACAAGCCGTTGACCGCTGGTGTGGCCAGCCGCGTGGCCGCACTGGCCGATCGGCCCGAGGGCTTTCGTCCCGCTGGCGCCAAGCCCTTCATCAACCTGGTGCCGCTAGTCGAGCTTCTGGGCGAGATTCTCGACGTGGGTCCGTCGTCGGGCCGCGTGCGCAGCTGCTACGACAAATTGCTCGCCCGCGTGGGCAGCGAGCTTTCGCTGCTGACGGAATGGCCGGTGCAGGACGCCGAGCACGAGGGACCTCCGCTGCTCGGCGAGGCCTTGCGTCGCATGCGTGCGGGCGAGGTGAAGCGCGTCGCCGGCTTCGACGGCGAGTACGGGA
Organism: uncultured delta proteobacterium; assembly: GCA_963723955.1. Lineage (GTDB taxonomy): Bacteria > Myxococcota_A > Polyangia > Fen-1088 > Fen-1088 > Fen-1118. The sequence goes on along the minus strand of CAVRSU010000001.1, from coordinate 32,645 downwards.
TCGTGCGCGTCTTCGACGAGGAAGAGCGCAAGCGATTGCTGGCGCAGACGGGTTTCGCCTTCGCCGGCGCGGAGCCCAAGCGCGAGCTGGCGAGGAAGGCGCGGCCCGTGGCAGCTCCGCAGCGTACGAAGAAAAATCAGACCGCGGCAGCCGTCGGGGAGGATCTCGATCAAGCCGCAGCCATCGCGTACCACCGCGGACCACTGCTCGTGATTGCGGGGCCCGGCGCGGGCAAGACGCGCACGCTGGTGGCGCGCATCGCCCGTCTGATCGAACAAGACGGCGCAGATCCCGCGACCATCACTGCCATCACCTTCACGCGCAAGGCTGCGGCCGAGCTGCGCGAGCGTCTTGCCGCCGCGGTCGGCCCGCGCTCCGAATCCGTTTCGGCGCTTACCTTCCACGCCCTCGGTCTGTCTCTGCTGCGCGAACACGCGGCGGCGGCTGGACTGCCAGCAGGATTCCGCGTGCTCGATGAAGCTGGGCGGCAGGCCCTGGTCAGGCAAGTCGCTGCGCCGGCGGGGCTCGACGGCGACGCCAGCAAGCTGGCGAATGCCATCGCTCGTGCCAAGACGGACGGACGGACGGACGCGCTGCCGGCTGAGGTCGGCAAGATCTTCGCGTCCTACGAGCGCGCGCTTGTCGACGTCGGTGCGGTGGACTTCGACGATTTGGTCGTGCGGGCTGTCAACTTGCTGGAAGAAAACCCGGCGGTGTTGGTGGCCGCACAGACACGCTGCCTGCACCTGCTCGTCGACGAGTATCAAGACGTCAACCACGGTCAGTACCGACTAGTGCGCCTCCTCGCCCCGCCAGGCGGACCGGTCAGCCTGTGCGCAGTCGGCGATCCCGATCAGGCCATTTATGGTTTTCGCGGATCGGATCCCGCCTACTTCGCGCGTTTCGCAGAAGACTACCCGTCAAGTCGCGTGGTCACGTTGGCTCGCAACTACCGCTCGACGGCATACGTCGTGGGCTTGGCCACGGCGGTGATCGAGAAAGCGCCCACGCGCCCAGCTCGCGCCGCGCCCTTGCCCAGCACGCAAGGTCCCGTGACTCTACGCCACATCGTGGCCGACGAGCGGGCCGAAGCGGATCTGATCGCCGCCGAGATCGAACGTGCTGTGGGTGGAACCAATCTGCTTTCATCCGGCGCCGCGCGCGCTGCCGACGGCGACGAGGGAAACCTGGCTTTCCACGACATTGCGGTTCTGACCCGGCTTTCGGCCCAGGCCGACGCCATCGAGGAGGCGCTCAGGCGCGCCTCGATTCCCTGCCAGCGTGCCGGCGTCGAAGCGCTGACCTCCCGACCGCACATCGCGGATTTGCTCGCCCGCTTGGAACGCAAACTCGAACGCGACGGCAGCCCCCTTCTGGCCGACGCCCTCGCCACCCTCGATCCCGACGCGGCTCTCGATGCGCGCCGCCAGCGCGCGGTCGAGCTTCTGTGTACACTCGCCGTGCCCTTCGGTCACGACCTCGTCGCTTTTCGCGAGGCCATTGCGGTCTGGCGCGAGACCGAGCTTGCGCAAGCGCCGCAAAAGGTTTCGCTTTTGACCCTACACGCCTCGAAGGGCCTGGAGTTCCCGCTGGTCTTCATCGCCGGCTGCGAGGACGGCATCCTGCCCTTGCGTCTGCCCTGGCTTCCGCCCGTCGACCTCGACGAAGAGCGACGACTCTTCTACGTGGGCATGACCCGCGCCAAGCGGCGTCTGATCCTGGTGGCCGCCCGACGGCGAAACCTTCTCGGTCGCACCGTCGAGAATCGTTCCTGCCCATTTCTCGACGGGGTGCCGCCGGGATTGCTCGTCGACCAGCACGTGGCCGCCCGCGCGCGCCGCCCGCGCCAGTTGTCGCTGCTCTAGCCTGCGCCACAAACCGGAAAGCGCGTTACCATAAGAGCCATGAACATCAAGGTGGCTACCAAGCTGGCATGGGCATTGGGTCTAGTCCTGAGTGTGCTGCTGTCGGAGGGCTGTAGTAGCTCGACCCCGGCCGGCCGCGACGGAGCAGTCGGAAAAGATGGACCAAGTCAGGAGGGCGGTGCCGGCGGTACCGGCGGCCGGAATGCCACAGGCGGTTCGGGCAGCGGCGGGCTCGGTGCGGGTGGCGTTGCCACGGGCGGCGTTGCCACGGGCGGCGTGGGCAGTGGCGGCATTCATACGGGTGCAGGTGGCGGTGCAGGCGGCATCGCCAGCGGAGGCCGGGACGGCGGGCTCGATGGCGTTGGCACAGGCGGCACCAGTACCGGAGGCTCCGATGCGAGCATGGCGGGCGCGGGTGGCCGGGACGCGGCGGGCGGGAGCGGTATCGACAGCGGCCGGGGTGGCGCCGGCGGAGGTGGCGGGGCCACTATCGACGGCGGCCTCGTTGGCATCGATGGCGGTTGCGCGTCCCAGGGGACGGCGCCCGCCGTCGCGCGCGGCGGACAATATTTCGGATTCTCCGAGAAGCTCAACCGCTACTACACGGACTGCGCTTGGCAGCCGTCGAGCACCACCTACGTCAGCCCGAACGGCACAGGCAACGGCAGCTCGCGTTCGACTCCAGCAAGTGTCGCAACAACCCTCGCGGCCGTCGTGCCCGGCGTGATGGTCGTCTTCACCGCAGGCACCTACTCCGGCTGCTAGGAGCTCGACTCGGATCACGGCGGCAGCTACGACAGTCCCGTCGTGCTCGTTGGCGAGCGCAAGGCCGATGGCTCGCCGGCGGTGACCATCAATTGTTGCACCACTGGACGCAAGACCTGCATCAACCTGGAAGCTTCCGACTATGTCGCGGTCGACGGGTTCGAGCTGGTAGGTGGGGACTATGGCGTGCGCGCAGTCGGCGCCGGCTATCCCGCGAACCAACACCAAAAAGGCATCGCGGTTCTGAACAACGTCGGCCACGGGCAAAACAAAGATCCCTTCTTCACCGGAGAGTCCGATTGGTTGGTGATCGAAAGCTGCATCGGCCACGACTCGGGCAGCGGCGACGGGCACGGCATCTACCTGAGCAACGGCAGCGACTGGAACATCGCCCGCTACAACGAGACCTACAACACGTATTCGTCGGACTTCCAAATCAATGCGGATCCCATATCCACATGCTCCGACGACGGCGTGGCCTACGACGATCCCGAGTGCGATGCGATTGCGGGCAGCAGCCCGACCGGGGGCCGCGGTGCCTCCGACTTCATGCTGATCGACAGCAACTTCTTCCACCACAGTCTGGCACAAGGGCCCAACTTCACCTCGGTCAGAAACAGCACCATCAAGAACAACATCTTCGCCCTGCCCGCGAAGCACGGGGCGAGCTTCTGGCAAGAGACGGACAATCCTAAGCTCGGCTCTTCGACCAACCTGGTGGCGCACAATCTGTTCATCACCCAGGTGGCGAACCGACAAGCCATCGGCGTCACCAACAGCTCTACCGGCAACCAGTTCAAAAACAATGTCGTCATGGCGGTCAGTATCAGTGGCACCACCGTCACCGCCAATGCAAGCGGCCAACTTCTGGCCACCGACACCACCACGGTGAATGCCAACACCTTCGAGCACAATGCCTGGGTCTCAGGGTTCTTCGGTTCGGACGACACCGCGCCGGCCTACAGCCCCACCGCCACCGAGCGCATCATCCCCAATGTCGACCCGACTTGGTTTGCGGCCTTTCCGACGACGGTCGACCACGACCCGGCGGCCTTCGCTCCGACTGCCACTACGCCGTGGCTCGATTTCGGCAACCTCTTGCCCGAGGTCCCCATCGACCGCGCCGGCGTGATCCGCCATGCGCCCGTGGATCTTGGACCGTTCGAGCGGTGAACGGAACCTTCTGTTCGCCCGCGCACGCGAGGGCCGCTGGCGAGAGGCAAGCGGGCTGCTCCGACACTTTAAACCGACGACCAAGAGGGCACAATGGGACTTCATCCCCATGAAGACGCAATCCGGTCTTGACGTACTGAAATCAGAAATTCTCCGCAGCGCTCGTCGCACCCGTCCGACGCCCGCCCTGGCTCGCACCGGAATCGAGACGGCCGTGACGGCAGCGCCGGCATGGGCATTGATCGTCCGACTCGCTTTTGCGCTCCTTGCTGCGGCCTGCACGAAGAATGGGGCGGGCGGCACGGGCGGCACGGGGGGCTCAAGCTGCGCAAACGGACAGATGCAGTGTGGGGCCACCTGCGTGGATACGAGCGCCAGCGACACCAACTGCGGCGCGTGCGGACACATGTGCGGAGTGACGCAGCACTGTGCGAACAGCGCGTGTACCAGGACACGTCGACGAAGAAGCTGAACATCACGCCGGCCTACTACGTCTTCCGTCACTTCTCGCAATTCGTCGCGCCGGGGGCGACGGTCGTGGGGACGACCGGCGGCGACGCGGTGGCGTTCAAGAACCCCGACGGCAGCATCGTCGCAATAGCGTACAACTCCGGATCTGCGAAGACGATGACTGTGGCCATCGCGAACAAGAAGCTGCAGTTCGCGATGCCCGGCAACGGATGGGCCACCGTCGTTTCGCGCTGATCACTGTTCGAACCTCGGCTCGGCGCCAGGCGCACGTCATGGCGTTTTCCCCGATTCCTCGCCGGTTCTGGCCCAGCGTCCGCGGTGTTTTGATGCGCGTCGAGCTCGATCTGAAGCGCGACGGGACTGGCGCCGCCGAATCAGTTTTTTGAGGATTCGCACCCGCCTGGTGCATTCCTCGCGGCATTTGCGCCCGATCTTGACGGCACGAGCTTTGCTGAAGATGCTGGCCATGATGAAGCAACGCTGCGATCGATCATCTTCCTTGCTGGCTATGGTTTACCTGCTCACGCTCGCCTGCGGCACGAAGCCGGGCCTGAGGGACGCGCCAGGAACGGGTGGCGCGGCTGGAGCGACGCAGACAGCCGGCAGCGGCGGCAATCTCGGGACGGGTGGCGTCGTTGGAAGTGGCGGTCATCCGGGAACAGGCGGCGGCTTGGGCGGCGGCGGCTCGCCAGGAGCGGGTGGCAGCGTGGGCAGCGGCGGCAGCCCTGGGACGGGCGGTGTTTCGCCGGACGCGGGTTCGCAGGTTGCATGCACCGATGATGGCGGGGCGGGCTTGCCGGCCGTTGCACGTCGCTGCACGCAGGACTCGGACTGCACCATCGTGATTGCGGCGAAATGTTGTGGCGCGGACCAAGCCCTTGGAGAGGCCAAGTCGCAATCCAGCACCTATGCGAGTTGTCTTGCGCTCCCACCCGGAGCTTGCATGGGGCTCGGGTGCGCGAAGTTCATCGGCTACTCGACGGACACGGGGCGGACGACGCCAGCGGGCAGCACGACTTCGCCGATCGATTTCGTTGCCGTGCACTGTCGGAATCAGTTGTGCACGACCGACGTGGTGGACGTACAAGATGCGGGTCGGGATGTTGCGCCGGTCGTGGACGCGGCCGTGGATCTTGTGGCCCAGTCATGCGGGGACGCTGGCGCGTGCGGTTCTGGCCAGGCCTGCGTCTTGTCGAGCGGTGGTCCAGCCCCGCGCTGCCAGGGGCAGGACGATGGCGGTGCGTGCGGCTTTGGACTTGTCCCCGTCAATGCATGCGGCAGCCCCGGTGGAACGCAGTATCGGCCGGGGTGCGCCGACCCGACTCCCGTCCCGAAATGCGTGGGTCTCGCAGACGGGTGCTCGGATCCTTGTTCGTGCGTGTGTCCGCCCGCTGGTGGGGGCAGCTGCTACAAGGGCCCTGGTTACACGATCTGTGGGTACCCATAGACCGCCCCGAACCACCTCCCGGGTGGACAACCACTTCTCCGCGTAGTACACCCCGGCACCCTCGTGGTTCGCCTCGACAACATCAGCAAGCAGCACGGCCCGCAGATCCTATTCGTGGACGCGAGCGCCGCGCTCTTGCGTGGCGAGAAGGTTGGGTTGGTGGGACCGAACGGCGCGGGCAAGTCGACCGTCTTTCGACTGATCATGGGCGAAGAGTCGGTAGACGACGGGCAGATCTCCATCGACCGCAACGTGACCATCGGGCACTTCAGCCAGGACGTGGGCGAGATGAAGGGCATGTCCGCCTTGGCGGCGACCATGGACGGCGCCGGCCCGGTGTCGGCGCTGGCCGGCGAGCTGCATGAGCTCGAGCACGCCATGGCCGATCCCGCACGAGCTTATGAGATCGACAAATTGGTCGACCGCTTCGGTCACGTGCAGGCCCGCTTCGACGAGCTGGGCGGCTACGCGCTGGAGGCGAGGGCGCGCGAGATCATGGCGGGCCTCGGGTTTTCGCAAGAGCAGATGGATGGCGACGTGGGCAACCTGTCGGGCGGGTGGAAGATGCGCGTGGCCCTGGCGCGCATCCTGCTGATGCGTCCCAACGTCATGCTGCTCGACGAACCCTCGAATCACCTCGATATCGAATCCATCATCTGGCTGGAAGGGTTTCTTAGGGATTTCGACGGCGCCCTGTTGATGACCACGCACGACCGCGAGTTCATGAACCGCGTGGTATCCAAAATCATCGAGATCGACGGCGGCGTGCTCACCACCTACTCGGGCAACTACGACTTCTACGAAAAGCAGCGCGCCCTTCACACCGTGCAGGCCGAGGCTGCGTACGCGCGCCAGCAGGCCATGCTGGCCAAGGAGATCCGCTTCATCGAGCGCTTCAAGGCGCAGGCCTCGCACGCGGCGCAGGTGCAGTCGCGCGTGAAGAAGCTGGACAAGATCGAGAAGCTGGAGCCGCCGCGCCGACGGCGCACCATCACCTTCGAGTTCCCCGAATCCCCGCGCTCGGGCGAGGACGTGGTGAAAATCGACGGGTTGTGCAAGCACTACGGCGACCACGTCATCTACGACAACTTCAGCCTGATGATCCGGCGCAAGGAGCGCTGGAGCGTGATGGGCGTGAACGGCGCGGGCAAGTCGACCTTGCTCAAGCTGGTGGCGGGCGAGATTGAGGCCGACGCAGGGTCGGTGACGCTGGGGGCGGGCGTGCGCATGGGCTACTTCGCCCAGCACGCGATGGAGCTTCTCGATCCGGGCAAGACGGTCTACGAGACGCTGGAAGAGGCCTTTCCCCTTGCTTCGGTGGGCACCCTGAAATCGCTGGGCGGCTGTTTCGGCTTTTCAGGCAGCGACATCGATAAGGTGTGCCGCGTGCTTTCGGGCGGCGAGAAGGCACGCGTGGTCATGGCCCGCTTGCTCTACGACCGTCCCAATCTGCTCATCCTCGACGAACCCACCAACCACCTCGATTTGGCCACCAAGGAGATGTTGCTGTCGGCCCTGCACGACTTTGAAGGCACCATGCTCTTCGTTTCGCACGACCGGCGATTTCTTGCCGGGCTGTCCAATCGCGTGCTCGAGCTGGATGGCGGCGCGACCACCACCTACGGCGGCGGTTATCTGGAATACGTCGCCCGCAGCGGACACGAGGCGCCTGGCCTGCGTGCCAAATAGTTGACGGTCTTTGTGGCTCGGCGGGACAATTCACGCCCTCTCCGCATTCACGTAATTCTCCCCTGTTGTTGTTTTGAAAGTGGGCCTACGCTCATGCCACTTCATCGGTGGGGTGCCCATGGCTGCCGTCAAAGACCAACCGAAAGAACGCGCAAGCGATCTCGACGTCATTCGACTGGTTGCCGAATTCGACAAGCAGACCTCACACCTGACCTTCGCCGAAATCACCAAGGGCGCGCTACGGTTCATAACCGAGCGTCTGCACATCGGACGAGCCACGGTGGCGCTCTTGCACGAGGACGGCGTGAGCTTCCGCCTGTTCGACACCACCCTCGATGTTCAGGGCATCGAATCGGGTACGGTTGTTCCGCCTGGCTCCGCGACGCTGAGCGAATCTGTCGAGCAGCAACGCTCGATCTACCGCGCCGACATCCGCGATTGGCCGACCCAAAACGCGGTCGATGATGCCCTGCTTGCCCACGGGTTTCTGAGCAGCCTGAGCGTGCCGCTGCTTTCCGGCGGTCGTTGTATGGGAAGCCTGGGCATCGCCGTCAAGAGCGTTGACGGCATTGATGCGGCAACGCGCACGGTGATCGAGCTCCTCGCACCCAGGCTGGCCTATGCTCTGGCCATGGGCATCGCGCTCGGTGCCCTGGCCGAGAGCGAGGCCCGCTTCCGCGACGTGTTCGATACCGTGGGCGACGGTATCATCGTGGCCGATGTTTCCAATCGAAAGCTGGTGATGGCCAATTCCGCCATCTGCGCCATGCTTGAGTATTCTCTGCGCGAAATGCTCGCCCTCAGCGTGAACGACATCCACCCCAAAGATCGAGTCGAGGCTGTCGTTCAGATCTTCGAAGCCATGGTTCGTGGCGAGCAGGACCATGCCATGGAAATCCCCATGTTGCACAAGAATGGCGGCGTCGTACTCGCCGACGTGAGCGCGAGACGAACCCTGATCTCGAACAGGCGCTGCGTGGTCGGCGTGTTCCGCGATGCAACCGAGCGCCGTCAGCGCGAAGACGAACAGCTGCAAGTGCAAAAGCTGGAATCGATTCGCACTCTGGCCGCCGGTATCGCCCACGACTTCAACAACCTTTTGACCGGGCTCATCGGCAACATCAGCCTGGCGCAATTGCAACTCGACAAAGAGCAGCAGGCCTGGGAGTTGCTCGACGAGGCCCAGCGGGCCGCGACTCGCGGCACCGCACTCACGCGGCAGCTTCTCACCTTCGCCAAGGGCGGCGCACCCGTGCGAACCCACACCAACATCGTGCAGGTCGTACGCGACTCGTCCAATCTCGCGACAAGCGGCAGCAACGTCCAATGTCAGTTCGATCTGCCGAGCGAGGACTGCGCGGTCACCGGCGACGAAGGACAGCTTGCGCAGGTTTTTCAGAACCTGGTGCGCAACGCGGTCGAAGCCATGCCGGGCGGCGGAACGGTTCGCGTTCAGATGTCGTGCCAGAAGAGCAAGCGCGGCGACGAGGTTTGCATCGAGGTCGCCGATCACGGGCCCGGCATCGCGCCCGAGAAGATCGAGAAGATCTTCACCCCGTTTTTCACCACCAAGGACAAGGGCAGCGGGCTCGGCCTGGCGGTGGCGTTCTCCATCGTCCAGAACCACGGCGGACGTATCCAGGTGTCGTCGAAGCCCGGAGCAGGAACGGTCTTTCGTGTGAGCCTGCCGGCCACGAAAGGTCGGAAATCCCAGCCATCGCCTTCGCGGTCGAGTCAGCTCGGGTCCGGCCGTGTCCTGGTCATGGACGACGACGCCATGGTCGTGCGCATTGCTGAACGGACTTTGAAGAACGCCGGATACCAAACCCAGGGCGCGCCCAATGGCGACGCCGCGGTTGAGGCCTACCGCGCGGCCCTGCGCCAAGGTCAGCGCTTCGATGTGGTGATCCTCGACCTAACGGTGCCGGGTGGAATGGGCGGACGAGAAGCGGCCGAGCAGATCCTGGCCATCGATCCGCGCGCGCGCCTGATGGTGTCGAGCGGCTATTCGGAGGACTCGCTCATGTCCGAGTTTCGCAGTCATGGTTTCTGCGCCGTAATACCCAAGCCCTACAATGCGAAACAACTCTGCGATGCCGTGCAAGCCGTTCTGCAGGAAGATCCGAAAGAGAAGGAGCCCTGAGATCTTTCTTGCTTCGCCAAACGCGCGCCCAAAAGCGGGCAGCGAGCGTTCGATGGTGTCCATGGGCACGGTAAGGGAAAGCCGGATGTATCCACCGCGGCCAAAACCGGTGCCGGGCACGGCCAGCACACCCTGCTTGAGTAGAAGCTGCACGAAAGCCACGTCGTCGGGAATGGGCGTCTTGAGGAACACGTAGTAGCCACCTTCGGGCTTGCGCACGTCGTAGCCCACGGACGCGAGGCCGTCGCACAGCACGTCGCGCTTGTGCTGGTAGGCGGTCACGTCCACGCACGCGTCCGCGGACTCGGCCATGACCAACTGCCAGATGGCGGGCGCGTTCACAAAGCCAAGGGTGCGATTGGCGAAGGCGCAAGCCGCGGCCATCTGGGCCACATCGGGCAGGCGCGGGGACAAGGCGAGAAATCCGATGCGCTCGCCGGCCAGGGCCTGGGCCTTGGACCACGAGTAGCAAATGGCGGTGTTGGCGATCAGCGCCGCCACCTCGGGCTGTTTCTTGCCGTCGTAGACGAGCTGCTTGTAGGGCTCGTCGCTGATGACCAGCGGGGGATTGGGTAGGTGCGACAGCAGCGCGTCGAGATCGCGCAGTACCGATGCCGGATAGACACGGCCGGATGGATTGTTGGGCGTGTTGAGCAGGATGGCGCGCGTGTGCTTGGTGATGACGGCGGCGATCTTCTCGACATCCGGCAGGAAGTCGGCGTCGGTGTCGACAACGATAGTCCGGCCGCCGTGGTTGCCCACGTAGAACGGGTATTCGGCGAAGTAGGGCGCGAGCAGGATGACCTCTTCGCCCGGATCGAGGATGGCCTTCAGGATGACGTTGCAGGCTGCCGCCGCACCCGTGGTCATGCAGATGTGCTCGGCCCGATAGTCGAGGCCGCTCTCGCGTGACAACCGCTCGGCCATGGCCACACGCACCTCGGGAAATCCGGGGTTCGGCATGTAGCCGTGGCGGCCGGGAAGCTCGCGCCCTACGACCCGGCGCAGGGCCGCGAGGGTTTGGGCAGGCGGCTCCACCTCGGGATTGCCGAGGGTGAAATCGAAGATGTTGGCCTCGCCGCGCTCTTTCTTGAGGCGTGCGCCCTCCTCGAACATGCGCCGGATCCAGGAGGCGCGTTCGAGTTGCTGGGCGATGGTGCGTGCGACCGGCATCAACCCTTGAGGATCACGTCGCCGGCCAGCACGGGCACGCCCTTGGCTTGCAAGACGGTGATGGCCGCGTCGGGATCGGCGAAGCGGAAGATCGAGCACGGCCTTGCCCTGGTGCCCGAAGGGAAATGCGTACATGTACTCGATGTTGACCGGCGAGCCCTCCAGGGCGGTGAGCACCTGGGCCAGGCCGCCCGGCTCGTCGGCCACTTGCACGGCCAGCACCTCGGTGGTTTTGACGACATGGCCGGCGCCTTCGAGAAGCTTGGTGGCCTTGGCGGCGTCCGAGACGATAAGGCGCAGGATGCCGAAACGCTGGGTGTCGGCCACGGAAAGCGCCCGGATGTCTACGCCGTGCTCGGCCAGCAGGCGACAGGGGCCCGCGAGGTGTCCGGGCTTGTTTTCCGCGAAGATGGAGAGTTGCTGGATTTTCATGATTGCCCTCGCTTGTCGAAGACCCGCTTGGCCTTGCCTTCGCTGCGTTGGATGGTTTGTGGCTCGACCAAGGTGACCTTGATGCGAATGCCGACCACGCGCTCGATGGTGTCCATGATCCTTTCGGACAGTGCTTCCAGGGCGCCCACCCGATCGCTGAAGACCTGGGGCGTGACCTCGACCTGGACCTCGATTTGATCCAGGCCGTGCTCGCGCGTGAGGATGATCTGGTAGTGGGGCAAGGTGCCTTCCACTTCCAGCAACACGGCTTCGATTTGCGACGGGTACACGTTCACGCCGCGGATGATGAGCATGTCGTCGCTGCGTCGGCCGATGCGCCGCATGCGCCGCAAGCTACGCCCGCACGGGCAAGCCCCGGGCAAGAGAGCCGTGATGTCGCGCGTGCGGTAGCGGATCATGGGCATGGCCCACTTGGACAACGTGGTGAGCACCAATTCGCCTTCCTCACCGTCGGGCATCACCCTGCCGGTCTCGGGATCGATGATCTCGGGATAGAAGTGGTCCTCGAAGATGTGTAGGCCGTCGTGGTGCGGGCACTCGATGGCCACGCCGGGGCCGATGATCTCGGAGAGACCGTAGATGTCGAAGGCGGCGATGTTGGTCACGCTTTCGATGTGCTTGCGCATGGATTGCGTCCACGGCTCGGCGCCGAACACGCCCGCGCGCAGGGGCAGGGCTTTCAAGTCGACACCGAGCTGGCCGGCACGATCGATCAAGTGCAGGAAGTAGGTCGGCGTGCAGCAGATGGCGGTGACGCCGAAGTCCTTCATCACCATGATCTGGCGGTCGGTGTTGCCGCCCGAGATGGGAATGACCGTGGCGCCGATGCCCTCGGCGCCGTAGTGCGCGCCCAGGCCGCCGGTGAACAGGCCATAGCCGTAGGCGTTCTGGATGATGTCGCCCTCGTGCAGGCCGCAGGCGGCGAAGCTGCGCACCATGACCGAGGTCCACACCGCCACGTCGTCCTTGGTGTAGGCCACCACGATGGGCTTGCCAGTGGTGCCACTTGAGGCGTGCACGCGCACCACGTCTTTGAGCGAGCTGGCGAAAAGGCCAAAGGGATAGGTGTCGCGCAGATCGGCCTTGGTGGTGAAAGGCAGCTTTGCCACATCGTCGAGCGACTGGATGTCGGCGGGTGCGACCTTGCGGCCTTGCAGACGTTCGCGGAACAGGGCGACCTTGTCGTAGGCGTGGCCCACGATGGCTTGCAGCCGGTCGAGCTGCAGCTTGCGCAGCAGAGGCGCGGGTACAAAGTCGGGCGCGCTGGCGGAATGGAAGATCGGCTTCTGTTCTGTCGCTGTCATGGCGTCTCCCTAGGTTCCCTTGCCCAAGGCAAAGGCTTGCAGGTTGGCCGCGTGGAGCTTCTCGGGAAGGGCGGCCACGATGGCCGCGTGCCACAGATTGTCGGCAAGATCGAGGTGGCGCGCAAGGGCTCCGAGCAGGGCAACGTTCAGGCTCTTCTTGTTGGCGAGGCGGGCCTCGTCGATCATGCCGGGCTCGATGAGCACGCCGCCTGCTTTCAGCATGGGGCGCGCGACCTCGACCTGGCTTTGCGACAGTACCACCAGACAGTCGGCAGCGCCCGGCGGCACCATGGGCGAAAAGACCTTCTTGCCAAAGCGCACGTCGCTCGACACCGAGCCGCCCCGCTGGCTCATGCCGTGGATTTCGCTCTTCTTCACGTCGAAACCGGCGCGAAAGGCGGTGCTGGCCAGGATATCGGACGCCTTGAGCACGCCCTGGCCGCCCAGGCCGGCGACGACGATGTTGGTGGTATCACTTTGGGGCATTGGTTTTCTCACGGACCTTGATTGCACCCGCGGCGAGCAGGCAGGGGCGGCGAGCGATGATGAGGGTGAGCTCGCTCTTTGCTAGGGCCTCGCTCAGCACACGCTCGATGCCGGCGGAGTCGAGGATGGGGTCGACGGTCTGTACGTTCTTGATACCGATGGCGCGCGCCAAGTCCTCGAAGCTCAGCTTGTTCGTCGCCTCGTGATTCAAGCGGCGGCCCGTGCCCGGGTGCTCTTGCAGGCCGGTCATGGCCGTGGTGCCGTTGTCCAGGATGACCAGCACGTGGCCGGTGGGCGGCGGATTGTAGACCATCTCGACCAGGCCGGTGATGCCGCTGTGGACGAAGGTCGAGTCGCCGATCACGCTCACCACCCGGCGCGCCTGCTCGGGCGGCAGGGCGTGGCGCAAGCCCAGGCCCACGCCGATGGAAGCGCCCATGCACACGCAGGTGTCCATGGCGGAAAACGGCGGCAAGCACGCCGAGCGTGTAGCAACCGATGTCGCCGGACACGATGCAGTCGAGGTCGTGCAGCACCTCGAAGACATTGCGGTGCGGGCAGCCGGGGCACAGCTCGGGCGGCTTGCCTGGCGCGGGCGCGGCCTCGGGCGAAGTGTCGCCAGCGACGATGCGGCGGACGCGCTCGACGTTGAGCTCGCCGAAGCGGTACATCTCGGGCTTGTTCTCCACCGCGATGCCGGCTGTGCGCGCGGCTTCGTAGAGGAAGGGATCGCCTTCTTCCACGACGAGGCAGCGATCGACCGAGGCGGCGAAGCGGCGCATGGTCTCGATGGGCAGCGGGTAGGTGAGGCCGATCTTCAGCACGCGCGCATGCGGGCGCGGCCTCGCGCACGTGCTGGAAGGAAATGCCCGAGGTGATGACACCCAAGGTGCGCTCATCGGGCTCAGCCTCGACCACTTGATTCGGCCCGTCGCTGTCGTTCCAGGCCGCTATCTCGGCCAGCTTTTTGCGCAGTCGTTTGTGCGCCGGCCGCGCATAAGCGGGAATCATCACGCGACCGGGAACGTCGCGCACGAAATCGGCCGGTTTGGCCAGCGGGACGGGATAGCCGGGTGTCTGCAGCACGGTGGCCGAGTGGCACACGCGCGTGGTCATGCGCAAAAGGACCGGCACGTGCCAGTGCTCGGACAGCTCGAAGGCGCGCAGGGTGAAATCGTAGGCTTCCTGCGAATCCACCGGCTCCAGCATGGGCAGGCCGGCGGCCACGGCGAAGCGCCGGTTGTCCTGCTCGTTCTGGCTGGAGGCCATGCCCGGATCGTCGGCCGATACGATCACCAGCCCGCCCGACACGCCGGTGTAGGCCACGGTGAAAAGCGGATCCGCAGCCACGTTCAGGCCCACGTGCTTCATGGTGACGAGAGCGCGCGCACCCGCGAAGGCTGCGCCGATGCCCACCTCCAGCGCTACCTTTTCGTTGGGCGCCCACTGGGCCGGACCACCCAGGCCGTCGAAAAACTCCAGAATCTCCGTCGACGGCGTGCCTGGATAACCGGTGCCCAGCTTGACTCCTGCCTGGAGCGCGGCCAGTGCCACGGCTTCGTTGCCACTCGCCAGTCGTCGATCAGGTTTCTGCTGTTGTGACATGAAACTGCTACCTCGAATGCGGGACCTTGGCACCAACCCGGTGCACGTGACAAGAAGTTCGCGCCGACGCACGCCCTGCGATGGGGCAGCGACGACCGAGCACGCGGGTGGGGGCGATGGGGGAGGATCCACTGGGGAAGGCAGCGGCGCGGCGCCATCGGCGACCGCGGCACAACTGGCAGCGGCGAAGCGCTTTTCTACGCCCACCCACAAGGCACTTGACCTTTGCTCCATACTGTGAACATAATCACAACATCGTGAGCGTGCCCGCAGTAACCCCAGAGACCGCACCCCAAGTCGGGGACACGGGCAAGAAAACCGAGCGCCACGTCTCGGTTTCGACGGTCGAGCGGCTCTCCGTCTACCGCAAGCTTCTGGAGGAGCTGCACTACGACGGGGTGGAGTATGTCTACTCGCAGCAATTGGCCGAGATGGTGGGGGTGACGCCGGCCCAGCTACGGCGCGACCTGGCTAGCTTCGGCTCGTTCGGCAACATCAGCCGCGGCTACAACGTGTACCAGCTCACCCGCACCATCAGTCGCATCCTGGGCACCGACTCGCCGCAGACTGTGGCCCTGTTCGGAGCGGGCGACTTGGGCCGCTCGCTGCTCGCCTACCGTGGCTTCGAGGAGCGCGGGTTTCACATCGGTCTGATCTTCGATCTGGATTCCGAGAAGTCGGGCAAGGTCTTTGCTGGCCGTCGCTGCTACGCCCTCGACGACATGGAAAAGGTACTGCCCGAGTTCAACGTCCGCATCGCCGTCTTGGCCTGCCGCCCGCCCGGTCTACAGCAGCTCGTAGATCGGCTGGCCAAGCTCGGGATCCTCTCCATTTTGAACTTTGTCCCCAAGCGCATCACCCCCGCACCAGGAGGCTACGTCGAGAGCATCGATATCGCTGCCAAGCTCGAAAAGCTCTCGTTCCTTAGCCAGAAGAAGTAGGTCGGGATGGCCAAGCCGCGCACCAAGTAATGAAGTGTCTTGTTAAAACTGTGAAACATTTCACTGTGAACTAAGTAACCGATAAGCATCTGTTCCGCAATGCACCGCCGTCCAAGGACCAAGGAGAAAAGCCATGAAGAAACGCGTTCTGCTCGTCGACGATGACAAGGATCTCGTGGGGTCGCTCAAGGTCGTTCTCGAAGCCAACGGCTTCGAGGTCGTGACCGCCCACAACGGAAGCGATGGGCTGGCGCAGGTCGCCGCGCAGCGTCCTGACGCCATCGTTCTCGACGTCATGATGGATACCGACACAGAGGGCTTTGGCGTGGCCTACAAGCTGGAAGGCGATCCCGCCACCCGCCACATTCCCATCGTGCTTCTGACCGGCTTCATGGACCACATGGCCGAGAAGCGCGAGTCCTTCGACTTCATCACCGGGCGCGATTGGCCGGCTGCGAAGCTGATGAAGAAGCCCATGGTCGTCGCTGAGTTGGTGGCAGCCGTTCGCCAGCTTCTCGCCGAGGCGGAGGCCGTCGCCAGCGCCGTCGCCTAGTTCGTCCTATCCATAACCCAGCAGCATCGCAGCACCCGAGGTAAGCAGTATGTGTCAGGTCGATCAGATCATCGCGGGCCATGAGGAGCTCGGCAAAGAGCACCTCATCCCGATTTTGCAGGAGATTCAGGCCAAGGAGGGTTACCTGTCCCAGGCCGCCATGAACAAGGTAGCGGACGCCACCGGTGTCCCGCAAAGCCGCGTTTACGGCGTCGCGACCTTCTACAACCAGTTTCGCTTCGCCCCCAAGGGAACGCACGTCATCGAGGTGTGTCGGGGCACGGCCTGTCACGTGAAGCAGAGCCTGAAGCTGGCACAGCACCTGACGAGAAAGCTGAATCTCAAGCCCAACGGCAACTCGCCCGACAACAAGTTCACCATCATCACGGTGGCTTGCCTCGGGGCCTGCTCCATCGCGCCGGTGATCAAGCTGGATGGCGAATTCTACGGCCATCTCGACGTGGAAAAGCTCGATCGCCTGCTCGACGAGGCCGTGAAAGGGGAGAGCCATGCAAGCAAGTAATCTGATTGCGGCTTGCTGCAGTCGCTGCACGCACCGGCCGGGCAACCCTTGCCGGGATTTGATTCGCTGTCTGTCTGAAGGTCCGATCTGCCACAGCGATGACGCCTGCGCGAAAACGCGACAAGCGCGCATGGCAAGCGCCAAGCGGGGTGGCCAGGGAACCTTGATCTTCGTGGGTGCCGGCACCTGCGGCCGCGCCAACGGCTCCACCAAGGTCATCGCCCGTATCGGCGCGTTCTTGCAAGAACACAAGATCGCGGCCGAGATCGTCGAGGTTGGCTGCGTCGGCTATTGCCAGCGCGAGCTGTTCGTCGACATTCAGAAGCCGGGCGAGCCCAGGCTGGCCTACGCTGACATCAACCTCGGCAACATCGACCAGTTGCTCGAAGCCGTGTTCGTACGGGCAGAAATGCGCAACGGCTTCCTCTACGGACGGCATGGTGATGTTGGAGCCGCGTGGGCCGATGTTCCGGAAATCAACACCACCGACTTCTTCAAGAAGCAAGTGAAGGTGGTGTTGCGCAACGCCGGTATCGTCGATCCGCGCATTCTCGATGCGGCGCTGGCGGCCGGGGCGTTTGCCGCCGCGGCCAAGGCGGTTTGCACCATGACCCCGGAAGAGGTGTGCAACGAAGTGCTGGCGGCCGGGCTGCGCGGTCGTGGCGGCGCGGGTTTCCCCACCGGGCAGAAGTGGAACATTGCCCGGCAAACGCCGCGCGCGCAGAAGTACCTCATCTGCAACGCCGACGAAGGCGACCCCGGCGCGTTCATGGACCGAGCCGTGCTGGAAAGCGATCCCTTCTTCGTCATCGAAGGCATGCTCATCGCGGCCTACGCCATCGGCGCCAGCAAGGGCTACATTTATTGCCGGGCCGAGTATCCCCTGGCCGTCGAGCGCCTGACCTCCGCCATCGAGCAATGCCGGCGCGTGGGCCTGCTCGGCAACAACATCCTGGGCAGCCTGTTCGCCTTCGACATCACCATCAAGCAAGGCGCGGGCGCCTTCGTGTGCGGCGAGGAAACCGCCATCCTGGCCAGCATCGAGGGTGGCCGCGGCATGCCCAGACCGCGCCCGCCGTACCCTGCGGTGAGCGGCCTGTTCGGCAAGCCCACCGTGCTCAACAACGTCGAGACCCTGGCCAACGTGCCGGTCATCATCAACAAGGGCGCCGAGTACTTTCAGAACCTCGGCCTGGGCAAGGCAGCGGGCACCAAGGTGTTCGCGCTCTCCGGCGCCATTCGCAACACCGGCCTCGTGGAAGTGCCGGTGGGAATCAAGTTGCGCACCATCATCGAGGACATCGGCGGGGGCGCCTTGCCCGGCCACAAGTTCAAGGCGGTGCAGATCGGCGGCCCGTCGGGTGGCTGCATCCCAGAGCAGCACCTCGACACCGTGACCGACTACGCGGACTTGATCCAGCTCGGCGCCATGATGGGCTCGGGCGGCATGGTGGTGATGGACGAACGCACCTGCATGGTGGACGTCGCTCGCTACTTCATGGAGTTCATCCGCAACGAATCCTGCGGCAAGTGCACGCCATGCCGCGAAGGCACCACGCGCATGCTGGAGATCCTAACATCGATCACGGAGCGGCCGGTGGGTGACGAAGAACGGCGCCTGGAGCGTTTCCGCGGCGTGCTCCACCTACAAGAGCTGGCCAGCACCGTCAAGGAAGCCTCGCTGTGCGGGCTCGGCCAATCGGCAGGCAACCCGGTGCTGTCCACCCTGCGCTTCTTCCGCGACGAATACGAACGTCACGTCATCGACCAGCGCTGTCCCTCGGGCGAGTGCCAGGGACTGGCGGTGTACGACGTCGACAACGCCACCTGCCTTGGCTGCCTTTTGTGCAAGAAGGCCTGCCCCTCGGGCGCCATCGTTGGCGAACGCAAGCAAGCGCACTACATCCTGGTCGACAAGTGCGTCGGCTGCGGTTCTTGCGTGACCGCCTGTCCGAAACACTCCATTCATCTTGTTAGCGAAGAAAGGGCCTGCGTATGAGCCTCGTCAACTCCCTGTCGATAGATGGGAAAGAAGTTCAGTTCACATCTGGCGAGACAGTGCTCTCGGCGGCCTCGCGCGCGGGCATCGAGATCCCGCACCTGTGTGCCATGGATTGGGCGTGCAAGCCCGAGGCGGCGTGCCGCATGTGCCTGGTCGAGCTGGAAGGCATGCCAAGACTGCAGACCAGCTGCACGTTGGAAGCCAAGGACGGCCAGAAGGTGCGTACGCGCTCGCCGCGCGTGCAGGCGGTTCGCCGCAACATCGTCGAGCTGCTCATCGCCAACCACCCCGGCGACTGCCTGACCTGTGCACGCAACCAGAACTGCGAGCTGGCCCAGGTGGCCAGCGAGCTCGGCGTGCGCGAGCGACGCTACCGCGGCTTGAAGAAGAACCACGCGCTCGACCTGTCTTCGCCGGCCCTGGTGCGCGATCCCAACAAGTGCATCCTGTGCGGGCGTTGCGTGGCGGTGTGCCACCAGGTGCAAGGCGTGGGCGCCATCGACTTCATCGATCGCGGTATCAAGACCCGCGTTGGGCCAGGTTTCCACGACGGCATCAACGTCTCGAACTGCATCTTCTGCGGACAGTGCACACGCGTGTGCCCGACCGCGGCCCTGATGGAGAAGAGCCAGGTCGATGCTGTGGTGGCGGCGCTGGCCGATCCCAACGCCATCGTGGTGGCCCAGATCGCGCCGGCGGTCCCCGCCACCTTGATGGAAACGGCCCAAGCATCCTCGGTGCGCACCATGCTGCTGCGACTGGCGGCGGCGCTCAAGCGCGTCGGTTTTGGCGCCGTGTTCGACACGGGCTTCGCCGCCGACCTGACAATCATGGAGGAAGTCTCCGAGCTGATTCGGCGGGTGCAGACGGGGGGGCCGTTGCCTATGTTCACCAGCTGCTCGCCGGGCTGGATCCAGTACGTCGAGAAGTACCGGCCCGACCTCATTCCGAACCTCTCGACGTGCAAGTCGCCGCAGCAGATGGCGGCGGCGCTCATCAAGGACGTCTATCCCAAGCACCGCGATTTGGGCGGCAAGCGATTGGTGTGCGTCTCGCTCATGCCGTGCACGGCGAAGAAGGTCGAAGCCAGCGAGCTTGGCGACGTCGACTTCGTGCTCACCACGCGCGAGATCGACGAGCTGCTGGTTCGCTACGGCATCGATCTCAACAAGGTCACCGAGCTCGGCACCCTGGATGCGCCGTTCTCGTCGGCAAGCGGCGCCGGACGGTTGTTCGGTGGTACCGGTGGCGTCATGGAAGCGGCCATCCGCACCGCGCACAAGATGCTCACGGGCAGCGAGCTCAAAGGCGGCTTCAAGGTCGAGGAAGCGCGCGGGCTGGAAGGCATCAAGATCTTCTCGCTCGATGTGGGCGGCACCACGCTCAACTTTGGTATCGTCAACGGCCTTGGCCGCCTCAAGCCAATCCTCGATCCCTTGAGCAAAGGCGCCTCCAATCTGCACTTCATTGAGGTCATGACCTGCCCCGGCGGATGCATCGGCGGTGGCGGCCAGCCTTACGACTCGGATCCGGAGGACATCCGCGTGCGCCTCGAACGTCTCTACGACGCCGATCGGCGCTCGACGCTCAAGACCTCGCACGACAATGACGAAGTCCAGGAGCTCTACGCCGAGATGCTCGGTAAACCCTTGGGCGAAATCAGCCACCACCTGCTTCACCGCAGCTACATCGATCGCCGCGCCGAAGAGAGGTAGCCCAGTCAGCACCCATGAGCGTGATCCAGACCATCTTGCAGAATTGCCGTCGCTGCTACTCGTGCGTGCGCGAGTGTCCGGCCAAGGCAATCAAGATCGTCGACGGGCAGGCTTCGGTGGTGACCGAACGCTGCATCGCCTGCGGCAACTGCACGGTGGTCTGCTCGCAGAGCGCTAAGGCCTACGCCAGCGGCGTCGAGCGCGTCAGCGAGCTTCTGGCAGGTGGCGGTTCGGTGGTGGCCATGGTGGCGCCGTCTTTTCCGGCGGATGATTGCGGCCAGGATCCGGAACGTCTGGTGGGCGCCCTGCGCGCGCTCGGGTTCTCCCACGTTGTCGAGGTTGCCTACGGCGCGGATCTGACCAATCGCGCCTACCGGGAGGACATCAAGGAGCACCCCACGGGTACGCGCCTGGCCACCGCGTGCCCGGCTGTGGTCGAGTACGTGCGCAAATACGCGCCCGATCTGGTGAGCTGCCTGGTCCCCATCGTGTCGCCCATGATTGCCACCGCGAAGGCCGTGAAGGCGCTTCACGGCCAGGACCACGCCTGCGTCTTCATCGGGCCTTGCGTGTCGAAGAAGCTGGAAATGCGCGATCCGCAGGCGCAGGGACTGGTGGATGCGGTGCTGACTTTCGACGAGCTTCGGCGGCTGCTGGTCGAGCGGCAGGTTCGCGTCGACAGTGCAACGCCCAGCGATTTCGATCCGCCGCGGGCTGGAACCGGGCGGCTGTATCCCTTGATCGGCGGTTTGCTCAAGGGCGCCGGCCTCGAACGCAGCTCGCTCAACACCGAGGTCATGGCCATCTCCGGCGCGTCCGAAATTCTTGACGTGTTCGCGGATTTGAGCCCGGACGATCCGCAGCCGCTCTTCATCGAGCCGCTCATGTGCCGCGGCTGCTACAACGGGCCGGCCATGCGTGGGGACAATCGCCGTCCGCAGCGCAAGCGGCGCGTGGCGGACTACGTGAAGGCGCGCATGGAGGAGCCGACGGCGGTCGCCACGGAGCTGCCTAGGCTCGACCTGCACCGGACCTTCACCGTGGATGATCAGCGCCTCAAGGAGCCGACCGAGCAGGAGATTCGGGTCATCCTGGCGCGCACCAACAAGTTCACCGTCGAGGACGAGCTGAACTGCGGGGCGTGTGGTTACCCAACCTGCCGGGCCAAGGCCGTGGCGGTCTATCGCGGCTTCGCCGAGGAGGCCATGTGCCTGCCCTTCATGATCGAGCAGGCCGAGCGCGTGTGCCACGAGCTGAACGTGCCCTGGCCCAACCTCAAGGACATCCACCGCCATCTCATCAACACCGAGAAGCTGGCTTCCATGGGCCAGATGGCGGCGGGCGTGGCGCACGAGCTGAACAATCCCCTCGGCACCATCTTGCTCTACACCGGCCTGCTCGCGCGCAAGCTCAAGGATCGGCCCGAGCTCGATCACGACCTCAAGCTGCTCGTCGACGAGGCCAACCGCTGCAAGAAGATCATCGGCAACTTGCTGGATTTCGCCCGGCAGAACCGCGTGCAACTGGAACGCACCAACGTGGCCGAGCTGTTCCAGCGCGTGGTCGAGGATTCGCTGTTCACCTTGCGCGACACCGGGCCTGACCTGCGCATCACTTGCGAGGCGCCACCCGATTTGCACGTCGATCTCGACAAGGATCAAATCGGCCAGGTGCTCATCAACCTGGTCAAGAACGGCATCGAGGCCATGGAAGGCAAGCCGGGCACGGTGCGCCTGGTGGCCGTTGACGAGCCGGCCACGGGCCGCGTGCGCATGGCGGTCAGCGACGAAGGCCGCGGCATCGCGCCCGAGGCGCGCGACAAGGTCTTTCAACCGTTCTTCACCACCAAGAGCCTTGGACGTGGCACCGGGCTTGGCCTGCCCATCGCCTACGGCATCGTCAAGATGCACGGCGGACGCATCTGGTTCGATTCGGATCCCGGGTGCGGCACCACGTTCACCATGGAATTACCCAAAACCCAGTCGCTGCGAAGGAGTCACCTGTATGGCGAAAAGCCCCAAGATCCTGTTTGTCGATGATGACCGCGATTTTCTGGCCGCGCAGGTCGCGTTCTTCGGCGGGCGCGGCTACGAGGTCGTCACCCTCGATCGCGTGGAAGGCGCCCTAGAGCGCATCAGCCAGGAGCGGCCCGATGTCATCGTGCTCGACCTCATGATGGAGCACTACGATTCGGGCTTCCTGCTCGGGCGGCGCATCCGGCAGGACCCCGCCATGATCGACGTTCCCATCCTCATGCTGTCGGGCGTGGCGGCGGCGACAGGGCACAAGTTTGGCGCCGAGGCTGCGGCGCTCAAGGATTGGATCAAGCTCGACGCTTTCCTCGACAAGCCGGTCACCGGTCGACAACTCCTCAAAGCAGTCGAGGAGAAACTGGGCGAAAGAGTCCAAAGCTGCCTCGGCCGCCGCAGTGGGGTAGCCGTGACCAGCATCCTGGTCATCGACGACGAATACGGCGTGCGTTCGGGGATTCGCCAGATTCTCGAACTGGAAGGCTACGCCGTGGAAGTCGCGGAGACCGGGCGCGAGGCCCTAGAGCTCCTCGACAAGCGCCCATTCGATATCGCGCTCATCGACTACCAATTGCCCGATCTCGACGGGCTGACCCTGCTGGCGTCCATGCGCAGCCGCAAGCTCGGCACCATGACGTGCATGATTACGGCTTACGCCAACATCGACACCGCCATCGCGGCTACCCGACAGGGGATTGATTTCTTCCTGCCCAAGCCGTTTTCCCCCGACGATCTTCTCGGCGTCATCGATACGCTCTCGCGCCACAAGCGGCTCAAGGAAGAAGCCGAAGAGCTGCGCAGAGAGAACGAGGCCAACCTGCTCGCTCTCGCCACCGAGAAAAGCCAAACCAGCTCGCTGGTGGCATCGCTGCGCGATGCGGTCTTGGTCATCAATCGCGAACGCGAGGTGGTCCTGGCCAACCATGCCATGTCCGCCTTGCTCGGGCGCGAGCCCAAGGATTTGTTGCGCGCGCCGGTCGACGAGGTCCTGGGCGCCGCGCCCCTGTCCGGGCTGGCCGATTTGCTTTCCGAACAGGGCGATGAAGAGCGCAAGCTCGCCGAGTTGACCATCGGCGACCGAATTTTTTTCGCCAGCGTGGTTGCCTTTCACGGCGAGCAAGGAACAGCCCTGGGGCTCATCTTGACCCTTGCCGACGTGACCGATATGCGCCGCATGGCCATGGAGAAGCCGCGCTTCATCCGCACCATGGTGCACGAATTCCGTTCTCCGCTTGGCGCTATTCGCAGCCTCATCGAGGTTGCCACCGAGAAGAGCCTAGGCGCCGACCTTGCACCGTATCTGCCCTTTCTCGAACGTGCGGACAAGCGCATCGACAGAATGGTCGAGCTCATCGGCGAATTGCTCTCGCTCTCGCGCATCGATTTGGAGCGCACCGCGAACGCCTCGGATCCGCCGGCGGAGGTTTCAGCGGCCGTGGGCGCCACCCTGGACTTGTACCGGGAAAAGCTTGCAGCGCGGAGGATCACAGCCAGTGTGGACCTCGCGCCCAGCCTGCCGCGTGCGCGCATCAGCGACGACGATCTCAAGACCATTCTTTCCAACCTGGTGGGCAATGCCGTCAAATACGGTCGGGACGATGGTTCTTTGCGCCTGCGCGCCGACCTTCGCGCGGGCAAGCTCGTGATCGAGGTAGCCGATTCTGGGATTGGCATTCGCACCGAGAATCTTCCCCAACTGTTCCAGGAATTCTTTCGCGAAAAGCGCTCCGAAACGCGTGACATCGACGGCAACGGACTTGGCCTTGCCATCGTTAAGCGACTCGTCGAGCGCGCGGGTGGCCGCGTCGACGTGGAGAGTACCGTCGGTGTTGGGTCGATTTTCAGAATTTCTCTTTGCACCGTCTAAAATTTCACAGCAGATAGAGGCGGAGCATTTGAATACAGTCTTGCGACGATTCTGTCGTTGCGATAGACGCTGCTCGCTCTCTTCATCGTTCGTGCAACCATGACTCAAATCACTCCCGAAACCACTGGCCCCGATCTGGCCCCGCTTCGTGACTTGCTGGCCGGCTGGCCAGATCTCAAACCACGCAACCTCATCGCTGTCCTGCAACGCACGCAGGAAGTCTACGGCTACCTGCCCATGGAGGCGCTGGACGCCATCGCCGACACCATGCACATCGCCGAGGCGCGCGTGTACGGCGTGGCCACGTTCTATTCGCAATTTCGTCTGAAACCGCAGGGCGAGCACGTCATCCAGGTGTGCAACGGCACCGCCTGCAACGTCAAGGGATCGGAAGACCTGCTTGGCGAGCTTATGGCGGTGCTCGGTATCCATCCCGGCGACACCACCCCCGACGGCAAGGTGACGCTCGAAAAGGTGAACTGCGTGGGCGCCTGCGGCGTGGCGCCGGCCATCGTCGTCAATGGCGAAGTGCACGGCCGCGTGACCGCCAAGGCGGTCGGGAAACTGGCGCGCAAACTACTGACGTCACCCAAGCCAGTGGCGCTCTTGCGCAAATCCGGCGCTGCCGAGAAAATTCGCGGCCGCACCTTCCTCGAACGTTGCTGCGACAAGTGCCAGACACGACCGGGAACGCCGTGTCCGAATTTCCTGCTCTGCCGCATGGAAGGCCTCTCGTGCCACGACGACGAACAGTGCGGGAAATTCCGCGAGGAATTGCGCCAGCTGGCCGAGCACAATGCGCCCCAGTACATGGCCACGGCCTTTCTGTGCAAGGGCCTGACCTGCGATGCCAGCGACGAACCCGGCGTGTACAAGACGTTCCTTTCGGAACTGAAGAAGCGCGGACTTACCGGCAAGGTCAATTTCATCGAGACCGGCTGCCAGGGGCTGTGCGAGGTCGGCCCCATCGTGCAGCTCAAGCCGCTCGAAGCCTTCTACTGCCGGGTGAAGGCCGCCGACGTGGCCGAGATCGTCGAGAAGCACATCGTGGGCGGCCAGATCGTCGAGCGCCTGCTCTACGCCCCCGGCCACGTGACCGAGGCGTCGATCCCGTTTTACAGCAAGCAAGTGCGCCGCGTGCTTTCCAACACCGGCAAGATCGATCCCGAAAACATCGACGAGTACATCGCACGCGACGGGTACAAGGCGCTGTACAAGGCGCTCAAGGAAATGACGCCCGAGCAGGTGATCGCCGATGTGATCGCGGCCGGCCTGCGCGGGCGCGGCGGCGGCGGCTTCCCCACCGGCAAGAAATGGGAGATCGCGCGCGCCCAGGCCGACGGCACCCGCTACATCGTGTGCAACGCCGACGAGGGCGATCCCGGCGCGTTCATGGATCGCAGCCTTCTCGAAGGCGATCCGCACCGCGTGCTCGAAGGCATTCTCATCGCGGCCTACGCCATCGGCGCCGAGCACGCCTTCATCTACTGCCGGGCCGAATATCCGCTGGCCATTCGCCGCCTGGAAATCGCCATGGCCCAGGCACGCCTGTACGGTTTGATCGGTCCCAACATCCTCGGCACGGGCAAGAGCCTGCATGTCGAGATCGTGCAGGGCGCGGGCGCCTTCGTGTGCGGCGAAGAGACCGCGATGATCTCCAGCATCGAAGGCAAGCGCGGCATGGCCCGCAACAAGCCGCCGTACCCGGCCCAGCACGGTTTCTCCGGCCACCCGACCTGCGTGAACAACGTCGAGACCTTTGCCAACGTGCCGCTCATTCTGGCCAAGGGCGTCGAATGGTTCCGCAGCGTGGGACCGAGAAAAACGCCGGCACCAAGATCTTCTCGCTGTCGGGCAAGATCAGGAACACGGGCCTCGTCGAGGTGCCCATGGGCATCACCTTGCGCGAGCTCTTGCACGACATCGGCGGCGGCGCGCCCGAAGGCTCGACCATCAAGGGCGCGCAGACCGGCGGTCCATCGGGCGGCTGCATCCCGGCCGACCGGATGGATGCCACCGTCGACTACGAAAGCCTGCAGCGCCTTGGCGGCATGATGGGCTCGGGCGGCTTGGTGGTCACCGACTCGGGCACCTGCATGGTCAACTTCGCCAAGTTCTTCCTGGGATTCACCCAGCACGAATCGTGCGGCAAGTGCATCCCGTGCCGTGAAGGCACCAAGCGCATGCTCGAGATCCTGGAACGGATCACGGACGGCAAGGGCAAGATGGAGGACATCACCGAGCTGCGCCACCTGGCCATCGTCATCTCGCGCACCTCGGCCTGCGGCCTTGGGGCCTCGGCGCCAAGCCCAGTGGTGTCGACCCTGCGCTACTTCGAGCACGAGTACGTCTCGCACATCAGGGACACGCGTTGCCTGGCCGGCGTGTGCCGCTCGCTGCTCACCTACCACATCCTGGCCAATTGCCGCGGCTGCGGCTTGTGCGCGCGCGGCTGTCCCGTCCAGTGCATCAGCGGCGACAAAGGCGAAATCTACGTCATCGACAACGCCCGCTGTATCAAGTGCGGCGAGTGCAACCGGGTTTGTCCCTTCGGCGCCGTGGCGCGCACCTAGAGGAACGGAGTCTTGGCTATGACCGACGTCAATCCAACCGTCAATCTGACCATCAATGGCCTTCCGGTCCGCGTTCCCGCTGGCTCGACCCTGCTCGAAGCCGCGCAAGCGCTCAGCATTCGCATTCCCACCCTGTGCTACGACAAGCAGCTCACGGTGTCGGGCGCTTGCCGTATGTGCGTGGTGGAAGTGGCCAATCCCACGGGCTCCACGCGCCTTGAGCCGGCCTGTTCGTTCCCCGCGCAAGAGGGCATGTCGGTGCGCACCAACACGCGCGAGCTGCGCGATGCCCGGCGCACCATCATCGAGCTGATCCTGGCCAACCATCCGCGGGCTTGCCAGACCTGCATCCGCAACGAGCGCTGCAACCTGCAGTCTCTTTGCCGCGAATACTCGCTCGACAAGATCCGCTACGAAGGCGAAAAGCGCCACCACGCCATCGACACCTCGTCGGTGGCCATCACACGCCACCCCGACTACTGCATCCTGTGCGGCAAGTGCGTGAAGGTTTGCAAGGAAGTGCAGGGCGTGTACGCGCTCGATTTCGTGAAT
Source organism: uncultured delta proteobacterium (assembly GCA_963723955.1). Taxonomy (GTDB): domain Bacteria; phylum Myxococcota_A; class Polyangia; order Fen-1088; family Fen-1088; genus Fen-1118. The sequence continues at coordinate 5,315 of CAVRSU010000001.1, read as the reverse complement.
CGCGGCTTCTCGACCACGGTGCTGCCGCCCTTCGATCGCGACTTGGCCGAAACGGTCTGCGTGCTGTGCGGGCAGTGCCTGCTCAAGTGCCCGGTCGCCGCCATCCGCGACAAGAGCTACATCAGGACGGTTGCCGATGCGCTCGAAGATCCGGAGAAGATCGTCACCGTGCAGATCGCGCCGTCGGTGCGGGCGACCGTGGGCGAGCTGTACGGCCTGCCGCCGGGCGTTTCGCTGACCCGCAAGCTGCCGACCGCGCTTCGCCGCATTGGCTTCGACTACGTCTTCGACACCGATTTCGGCGCCGACATGGCGGTGATGGAAGAAGGCCACGAGCTCGTCGGTCGCTTGCAAAGCGGCGGACCGTTTCCGCTCATCACCAGCTGCTCGCCGGGCTGGGTGAAGTTCATGGAGCACTTCTTCCCCGAGTTCATTCCCAACATGTCGTCGGTCAAATCGCCGCAGCAGATCGTCGGCGTGCTGACCAAGACCTTTTTCGCCGAACGCAACTGGCATCGACCGGAAGAAGCTGTTCAATGTCTCGATCATGCCGTGCTCGGCGAAGAAGTTCGAGATTCAGCGTCCCGAGCACCGCCTCGACGACGGCACGCCCGAGGTGGACGCGGTTCTGACCACGCGCGAGTTCGGCGATTTGCTCAAGATGCACGACATCGACCTGCCTGCGCTGCCCGAATCGGCCTTCGATCCCATCCTGGGCGACGCCACCGGCGCAGGCCTGATGTTTGGCGTGACCGGCGGCATGATGGAGGCCTCGCTGCGCACCGTGGCCGCGGTCATGGATCCGACGACCGAGCCGCGCATGGAGTACTCGGTGCTGCGCGGAACTGGCGGCATCAAGCGCGGCTCCGTGCTCATCGGCGATCGCGAAATCAAGCTGTGTGCTGTGCACGGCCTGTCCAACGCGCGCAAGATCCTCGAAGACATCCGCGCGGGCCGCGAGGAAGTCCATTTTCTGGAAGTCATGGCCTGCCCAGGAGGCTGCATCGGCGGCGGCGGGCAGCCCCTGCCCACCGACGAAGAAACCCGGCGCCGGCGCATCGAAGCCATGTACGCCGAGGATCGCGGCATGCCCATCCGGCAATCGCACAAGAACCCGGCCATTCGCACCGTGTACGACGAGTTCCTGGGCCAGCCCTGCGGCGAGAAGGCCCACCACCTTCTGCACACCCACTACGCCGCCCGCTCGCCGCGCGGGTTTTAGTGCGCCGAACGATCTGAAACGCCTGTCATGGCAAGACGATTTCCTCGGTTAGCGAAGGTCGCCATCGAAGGCGAACGGTCCTTGCGCTGAATCCTTGTCCGGCTCCACGGCATCCCATGAACATGGGGTAGGAGGGGCAAGGACTATGGAGGCAAGCGTTGGAGATTGGTCGTCGGAGCTTCATCACGGGATCTCTCACGGCGGCCGTCGTGGGACGGAGGGCCCTCGCGGCCCCGGCGGCAGCATTGCCACCGTCCAAGACCGCGGGGAGTGATGAATCGCTCGCGACCTGGGCCGGCGTGCGCCAGCAATTCCTGCTCGGTCACGACTACGTGCACATGGCGCTGATGCTGTTCGCCTCGCACCCGCGACCGGTGCGCGAGGCCATCGAGCGGCATCGCCGCGGTCTCGACGAGAACCCTGTGCTCTATCTGCACGCGAACTTTCCGATCGAGGCGGAGGTGCGGGTGGCGGCTGCCGAGTACGTCGGTGGCAGGCCCGAGGAGATAGCCCTCACCGGGAACACCACGACCGGGCTTGCTATGCTCTACGGCGGCCTGCCGCTGCGCCCACAACAAGAGATCCTGACCACCACGCACGATCACTACGTGACCTACGAATCGCTGCGTTTGCGTGCCTTGCACACCGGTGCCAAGGTGCGGAAGATTCCGCTTTACACCGTGCCGGAAAGGGCCTCCGAGGACGAGATTGTCTCGAATCTCGTGAAAGGTGTCGGCCCGCGCACCCGCGCCGTGGCGGTGACCTGGGTGCATTCGTCGACGGGCGTGAAGCTGCCCATCCGGCGCATGGCCGACGCGCTCGCTGACATCAACCGCAAGCGCACCGAGGCCGACCGGGTGCTTCTGTGTGTCGACGGCGTCCACGCCTTCGGCGTCGAGCATGAATCCATGGCAGAGCTCGGCTGCGACTTTCTGGTCGCAGGTTGTCACAAGTGGTTGTTCGGACCGCGCGGGACCGGGATCGTCTGGGGTCGAACCCTGACCGACGGTAATTCGAACCCAGACCGACGGTAATTCTTTGAACCCTGACCCGAACCCTGACCGACCTAACACTACTGTGTCACCTGCCTCGGGTCGGGCGAAATTTGCGAGCATGAGCACCAGCTGATCGGGCTTTCGAAGCAGGCGTCGGGCTGCGCAGATGGTGGCAGAAGGGGCAGCGAGGGAGCCATCGGGCGAGGAAGTGTGCGATCGCGATGCGTGCGGTGATGAAGGAATCCTGGAAGTGCCGTTCTGGACGCGCTTGGCTGCGGACCAACTGGACCGGCGCTTCCTCCCGAGGGGGGAAAAGCGCGGGCGCGCTCGGCGACGACGAAGGCGAAACATGTGAGCGCAACGGACACGTGATGATGCCACCCGCGGAAACGACGGCCTTCGAAGTGATCAAGACCCAGCTCGCCCTTGAGGTCTTCGTATGCGCGCTCGGTTCGCCAGCGCTGTTTGACGATGCGTACAGCCTCCTTGTGCGTGAGCCGACGGCCCGACTGGTCCGGAAACCACAGGACGTGATGCTTCGTCGGCGCCGTTTCGCCGTGTTCCCACTCCATCAGTAGCCAGACCACCTCAGGTTCGCCCGCATCGACGCCATCGCCTTGGACCATGCGTACGCGCTCTATCGCAAAATGCGACGACAACGGGGCCTTGGTGCCTTGGCGCCAAGTTGTTTTGCGGAAGGCCCCACGCCCAAGGCCGACGGCGAAGTCTTCGATCGCGACCGGGTTATCGTCGACCTTCCGGCCTCGCGTATCGAGGCGCCACACGCGGTCCGTCGGCATGACCGCGACAGCGTACGAAAACTCGAGCTCGCGACAGACCCGGCGCAGGAGACTGCTATGGCCGTAGCAAGCGTCGCCCAGCACCGTGCCCCGTGGAACGCCAGCAACAACCGCTCGTCGCAACATCGCAATTGCAAGCTCGGGCTTGGTTTGGAACTGGACCTCGTCGGGTATGCGCGCTTCCAGACGGCGGACAGGGTCTTCTGTCCACGACTGCGGTAGGTAGAGCTCGAAGTCGATCGGCAAGTGTTCCGTCGGGGTGGCCACCGTGAGACTTACGCCAATCTGGCAATTGGTAATCTTGCCGGCCGACCCCGTGTACTGGCGCTGCACGCCGACCGAGTGGTTACCCTGCTTGAGGAAGCCAGTGTCGTCGAAGATCCAGGCCACGACCGGCTCGCGCTTGGTGAGGACTTCCAATGCGTACGCAGCTGCCTCTCGACGGACGTCCTTGTCTCGCCAGTTCGAATTGCTCAGGAAATGAGCCAGCCTCTGGTGCTCGGCATCGATGCGAGCTGGGTCTGCGCACGCTCGCGCGGCAATGGGCTCCATGCTCTTGCGTTCACCGTCGCTGAGCAACCCGATCGCGTAGGTCGCAAACGATGCGCGTCGTTTCTCATCGCCAAGAACATTCCCGATTCGTTCGAAGTACTCCTCAAGCCGATGCAGCCCTTCGTCTTCCAGTGGGTAGTCCATGTCCAACATTCCGCGAGCCCTGGCCGAGCGAAGCAAGTTTTTGGACAGATTATCCGGCCAATCGTAGCCTGGCTACGACGGGCGCTCGCGCATCGACCGCCTGGTGGGGGAGTCTTCCCCCCGCGAACGTCGCGCCCCTCCTTATGCACCCCTGACACAGTAGTGTTAAGAAGCGGCACCACCGCGTCGCAGTCCGGCGTCTGTTTGCCAGGTATGGCCGGACGAAGCCCAGCGGCTGGCAGGACGGCAGTTTGACCTGCTTCAATCTGGGCAGCGTCCCGGTGCAGCAGTACAAGCTGGCATGGATGCGACCCCCGAACTTCGTGGAACCACCTATGGAGAGCCCGGTGCGTATCGAAAGGCGCACGCCGGGTTCGGTGAGGGGCGCTCGGAAACCTGCCGGTCAAACCCGGTAAGGCGCCGAGCGCCCACTCAACAATCGCAGGGGGAGTGTCACCCTGATTCCGTGGGGCACCGAGAGTCGCGAAGTGCGGGACCTAGCCGGCGTCACAGCGCGCCAGACTGCGGCAGGCTCCACCCGGTGATAGGCTGTCGGACACCATTATCTTCTCGCCGCCTTCTGCGCGTCCGGTACCAAAACGCGATTGAGCCCGTTCAAGCAGCTTCTCTATAATAGAAATTGAGCAATCCACCGAGTGTCTCTCGACGAGCAACAGGGCCAAGCCCGTCCGTGTCCGGGGAAATGCCATCAATCAGGGTGTTGTCCAGCCCTTGATGGTTCCGCTCTCTATGGTAATGCCTCAGATACTCGGGGAGCGCCCATCGCAGGTGCCGCTCTCCCAGTAGAACGATGCGCTCCAAACACTCAGTCTTTATGGAAAGAACAAATCTCTCGGCGTAGGCGTTTAGATTTGGGCTTCGCGCTGGCAAGCGCACTACGTTCACGCCGGCTGCCATCATCATCCTTCGGAACGCTGCCGTGTACAGCGGATCCCGGTCGAGGATCAGATACCGCTTCCCTCGCAGAAAGCCCTCCTCAACGTCCAACAGATTTCGTGCCATTTGCTCCATCCACCGCCCGTCTGGATCTCGGCCCATCCCAACGATCTCCACCGCCCGGCTCCCGATGTCGATCGCGAAGAGCACGTGGTACCGGGCAAGTCCAAACAGGGTCATCACCTCGACGGTGAAAAAGTCCATTCCTACGATGGCACCCAGGTGTGCCTTGATGAATTTCGACCATGGCATCCGCTTCCCTCGAATCGGCGCAGGATTGATGCCGGCTCCCGCAGAATTCGTTTGATCGTGCTGCATCCGATCGTATAGCCGAGGTTCTTCAATGCGCCTTTCACCCGCGTGTATCCCCAGCTCTCGTTTTCACGCACCATCCTGAGCACCAACTCGACGATCTCCTCGGCTTTCCGTGGCCGCCCGGGTCCACGGTGCTTGCTTCCATCGTACTTGTTCGCCACCTGTTCCCGATACCATCGCAAGATCGTATCGGCCGTAGCGAGCGTGGCCACCTTGGCCAACAGCTTGCGGCCCAATTCCTTGCCAAGAACCGCGAGGCGTCGTCGATCGGCATTCGTGAGATCCAGTTTCCGGTCCCCAAGCTTCTCCTTGAGGATGCGGTTCTCGGCC